>JAFDWN010000015.1:8143-355066 GCA_018268465.1 Actinomycetota bacterium | reverse complement strand
GGCGGGCGGGAGCGAAGCGACGCGGGGAACAGCTCCCGCGGGCAGGAGCTGTCGGCGCTGATCGCGGCGCTGACCCGCGAGGTACCGGATTTCCCGGAGCCCGGTATCCAGTTCAAGGACCTGACACCGCTGCTTGCCGACGCGCGCGGCCTGGCCGCGGTGACGGACGCGCTCGCCGAGACGGCTGCCGGCGCCGACCTGGTGGCGGGTATCGACGCACGCGGGTTTCTGCTGGGCGCGGCGGTGGCCACCAAACTCGGCACTGGGGTACTCGCGGTGCGCAAGGGCGGCAAGTTGCCGCCTCCGGTGCATGCCGAGTCCTACGTGCTCGAATACGGCACGGCGACGCTGGAGATCCCCGCCGACGGTATCGAGCTCGCCGGCCGCACGATCGTGATCATCGACGACGTGCTGGCCACGGGCGGCACCGTGGCCGCGGCGCACCGTCTGCTGCAGCGCTGCGGCGCCACCGTGACCGGGGCGGCGGTGCTGCTCGAACTCACCGCGCTGCGCGGTCGTGACGTCGTCCATCCGCTTCCGGTCAGCAGCCTGCACACGATCTGAGCGATATCCTCGAAGTCTGGTTGGGCACGGCGGCGCGACGAGGAGGTGGCGGTGGCAGGCGATACTCACACCGAGTCCGGTTCCGGGCAGGCGGTGCAGTCGGCGTCTGCAGTGACCGACACCGCCGCGCTGGAGATCCCCAAGACGTCTTCCAGTGCGTCGCGGCGGGTGCGTGCGCGGCTGGCCCGCCGCATCACCGCGCAGCGCAGCGCCATCAATCCCGTGCTGGAACCGCTGGTCGCGGTACATCGAGAGATCTACCCGAAAGCCGACCTGACACTGCTGCAGCGGTCCTACGAGGTCGCCGAGCAGCGGCACGCGTCCCAGCTGCGCCGCTCCGGTGACCCCTACATCACCCACCCGCTGGCGGTGGCCAACATCCTGGCTGAGCTCGGCATGGACACCACCACGCTGGTGGCTGCGCTGCTGCACGACACGGTGGAGGACACGGGTTACACCCTGGAGGAGTTGACGTCTGACTTCGGCAGCGAGGTGGGCCACCTCGTCGACGGGGTGACCAAGCTGGACAAGGTGGTGCTGGGCACCGCGGCCGAGGGCGAGACCATCCGCAAGATGATCATCGCCATGGCCCGCGATCCGCGCGTGCTGGTGATCAAGGTCGCCGACCGGCTGCACAACATGCGCACGATGCGCTTCCTGCCGCCCGAGAAGCAGGCCCGCAAGGCCCGCGAGACGCTGGAGGTGATTGCGCCGCTGGCGCACCGCCTCGGGATGGCCACGGTCAAGTGGGAGCTCGAGGACCTGTCGTTCGCGATCCTGCACCCGAAGAGGTACGAGGAGATCGTTCGGCTGGTCGCCGACCGGGCGCCGTCGCGGGACACCTACCTGGCCAAGGTGCGGGCCGAGATCGCCTCGGCGCTGGGTGCGATGAGGATCAACGCCACGGTGGAGGGCAGGCCGAAGCACTACTGGTCGATCTACCAGAAGATGATCGTCAAGGGCCGCGACTTCGACGACATCCACGATCTGGTGGGCGTGCGCATCCTGTGCGACGAGATCCGGGACTGCTACGCGGCGGTGGGTGTGGTGCATTCGATCTGGCAGCCGATGGCCGGACGGTTCAAGGACTACATCGCCCAGCCGCGGTTCGGTGTGTACCAGTCGCTGCACACCACCGTCGTCGGCCCCGAGGGCAAGCCGCTGGAGGTGCAGATCCGCACCTACGATATGCACCGCACCGCCGAGTACGGCATCGCCGCGCACTGGCGTTACAAGGAAGCCAAGGGCCGCAACGGGGTTCCGCCGAGTAACTCCGCGGCCGAGATCGACGATATGGCCTGGATGCGGCAGCTGCTCGACTGGCAGCGGGAGGCGGCCGACCCGGGGGAGTTCCTGGAGTCGCTGCGTTACGACCTTGCGGTGCAAGAGATCTTCGTCTTCACCCCCAAGGGCGACGTGATCACGCTGCCTGCGGGGTCGACGCCGGTGGACTTCGCCTATGCGGTGCACACCGAGGTCGGGCACCGCTGCATCGGGGCGCGGGTGAACGGCCGGCTGGTGGCGCTGGAGCGCAAACTCGACAACGGTGAGGTCGTCGAGATCTTCACGTCCAAGGCGCCCAACGCGGGGCCGTCGCGGGACTGGCAGAGCTTTGTGGTGTCGCCGCGGGCCAAGGCCAAGATCCGGCAGTGGTTCGCCAAGGAGCGCCGGGAGGAGGCGCTGGAGGCGGGCAAGGATGCCATCGCCCGTGAGGTTCGTCGCGGCGGACTTCCGTTGCAGCGCTTACTCAATGCCGAGACGATGGCGGCAATGGCCAGGGAGCTGCGCTACGCCGACGTGTCCGCGCTGTACACCGCGGTGGGGGAGGGACACGTCTCGGCGCGTCACGTCGTGCAGCGTCTGCTCGCCCAGATCGGCGGGGATGACGCCGCCGAGGACGAACTCGCCGAGCGGTCCACTCCGGCGACCATGCCGGTGCGTCAGCGCAACACCGACGACACCGGGGTGGCGGTGCCCGGTGCGCCCGGTGTGCTGACCAAACTGGCGAAGTGCTGCACCCCGGTTCCCGGCGACAACATCATGGGTTTCGTGACCCGCGGCGGCGGTGTCAGCGTGCACCGCACCGACTGCACCAATGCCACGTCGCTGCAGCAGCAGTCGGAACGGATCATCGAGGTGGAGTGGGCGCCGTCGCCGTCGTCGGTGTTCCTCGTCGCCATCCAGGTGGAGGCGCTCGACCGGCACCGGCTGCTCTCGGATGTGACCCGGGTGCTGGCCGACGAGAAGGTGAACATCCTGTCGGCGTCGGTGACCACGTCCAACGACCGGGTGGCGATCAGCAGATTCACCTTCGAGATGGGTGACCCCAAGCACCTCGGACATCTGCTCAGCGTGGTGCGCAACGTGGAGGGCGTCTACGACGTCTACCGGGTGACCTCGGCGGCGTAATCGCGGTTGCGCCACGAACGTAACCCCATGGTGGAGAATCGGGCGATTCGCCGCCGTGGCGTTACGTTCGCGGAAGTGCCTGCGGGTGGTGGGCAACCCCGGCGCGTCCCGTCGGAGTGACGGCATACGTTCCGCGATCCACCCGCTCGAACCAGCCGTAGTAGTCGCGTTGCAGGATCTTGGCCGCGTTGGGGACGTCAGCGGCGGCGCGCATATCGGATAACCGCATCGGTCCGGCGAGCAGTAATTCGGCGCAGCGCAGCGCTTCCTGCCGGTAGGCGGTGACCATCGGGACCCGCGTCGTCGAGCCGCCGCGGTTGGGGTCGCCGACCCGCCGCGCGTGTTCGCCGAGCAGGCGGCCGGCCTTGCGTTTGTCCTTGCGCGGTGTGTAGGGCAGCGGGTCGAGCACGACATCCGCGCGACCGCCGTCGACGACGATCAGCCCGAGCCCGATTCGGCGGCAGAGTTTGCGGACATCCTTGAGCCGCTTGGGCATTCGGCCAACGGCAAGGTACACCGCATCGGTGATGGCAAGGCGGTCGACACCCTGAAGGACCAGCGTCAGCGAGAACGCGGTCTTGAGTTCGACCACGACCGGTGGTTCCGTTCCGCGGACCGCGACGACATCGCAGCCACGCACTTCGCCTTTCACGTCATAGCCCTGAGCTTCCAGCAGCGCCTTGACCGGCGGATACAGGTCGCTTTCGATGGGCATACCGGTGCACGCTAGCAGTCGCGCGCCGCGATCGGCGCACCCCGCGCCGTGGCCGCCGATGTCAGAGGCATTACGAGACAGAGTGTTTCGTCGTGCGGTGCTCCGGTCGCCGATTGCGGGCCCGGTGCACGCCGAACCACGACCGAGCGTGCACACGGCCCACGCTCGGCGTGCCCTGGGATCAGTCCAGCCGGATCGAGGTGACCGTGACCGGCGTCGCGGGCTCACCGTCGTCGCCGCCGCCGGCCACACCGCCCGCGGCGATCTTGTCGACGGTGGCCAGTCCGGTCTCGTCGACGGTGCCGAACACGGTGTAGGTCGGCGGCAGCAGGGAGTCGGCGTACACGAGGAAGAACTGGCTGCCGTTGGTGCCCGGCCCGGCGTTGGCCATCGCCAGGGTGCCGCGCGGATAGACGACCGGGCTGCGCAGCGCGGGGTCGGACAGCCGGTACTGGTTGGTCGGATATTCGTTGACGAAGCGGTAGCCGGGGCCCCCGGTGCCGCTGCCGGAGGGGTCGCCGCACTGCAGCACGCCCAGTTGCGGTGAGGTGGTCAGCCGGTGGCACGGGGTGTCGTCGAAGAATCCCTGCTGGGCCAGGCTGGCGAAACTGTTGACCGTGCACGGTGACATCCCGTTGGCCAGCTGCAACCCGATGTCGCCCCGGTCGGTGCTCATACTGGCGCTGACCTGAGCCGGATCCGTCGGCACCCGGCCCGTCCGAGGGGGCGTCGCGGGTCTGCTCGCCGCTTCGCCGTCGGACGGGTACTGGCAGTTGGCGCCGAGCCCGGCGGGCGGACTGAACGGCGGCAGCCCGTCACCCGGCAGCGGGGCTGCGGTGTTCGGATAGTCGCCGGGGTTCCAGTCCTCCATCGCCTCGTTGGCCCGGCTCGCCAGGAAGACGAAGAAGACCGTGAACAGCACCAGGGCGATGACCGACACCAGCGTGAGCAGGTAGCTGATCACCAGCCCGGCAATCGCCAGCCCGTGGCCCTCTTCGCCGGTGCGTCTGATCTGCGCCAGCGAGATGTGCCCGAAGACGATGCCCAGCGGGGCGAACAGGAACGCGCACACCAGCGACGCAATCGCCATCCCGTTGGTGGGGCGCTGCGCCGGGTAGCCGGGATGGTCCGGGTAGCCGGGTGGAGGGTATCCGCCGTACGGCGGGGGCACGGTCACGCGCGGCGGCCGTACCTAGTCCAGCTGAACGGACTTGATCTGCACGTCGGTGGCCGGCTTGCCGTCGGCGCCGCCGCCGGCGACACCGCCCTGCGCGATCTTGTCCAGCGTGGCCAGACCGGTTTCGTCGATCGTGCCGAACACGGTGTAGTTGGGTGGCAGCTGCGAATCCTGGTAGACCAGGAAGAACTGGCTGCCGTTGGTGCCCTCACCGGCGTTCGCCATGGCCAGCGTGCCGCGCGGATACACCACCGGCTGTTGCAGCGCCGGGTCCCCCGGCTGGTACTGGTCGGTGGGGTATTCGTTGGCGAACTGGTAGCCGGGTCCGCCGGTGCCGGTGCCGGTCGGGTCGCCGCATTGCAGCACCGAGAGGCCGGCGCTGGTGGTCAGCCGGTGACACGGGGTGTCGTTGAAGTATCCCTGCTGAGCCAGGCTGGCGAAGCTGTTGACCGTGCAGGGCGACTTCGCATTGTCCAGCTGCAGCCCGATATTGCCCTGATTGGTGCTCACACTGGCGCTGACCTGCGCCGGGTCGGTCGGCACCTTGCCGGTCCGCGGCGGGTTGTTCTGTTTACTCGCGGCCGCCGCGGCCGGGTACTGGCAGTCCCCACCCAGATTGGCGGGGGCGACGAACGGCGGCAGTTGTCCGTTGGCGGGGACGGGCGGGGCCGACGTGGTCTCGGTGGTGGTGGCCGCCTCCGCGGTGTTGGTGCCCGAATCGCGGTTGGTGATGACGACGGTGGCCACGACGGCTCCGATCACGACGACGGCGGCGAGCGCCGATCCGGCGATCGTGTAGATCCGGCGGCGGCGCGCCTGGGCGGCCCGCCGCTCCAGCTGCCGCTCGAGTTTGCGTTTCGCCGTCGCTCGCCGTTGTTCGTTGGTCGGCACCGCCGGTGTCCCTTCGTGTCTTGGGTCGTGCATCTTCGGAGATCCGCAACGAGTGTGCCAGGCATTGCTGAGCGTGGCCCTTACGACCCGCGTCATCGGCGGATGGGAAACTGGGCTCCGTGTTGATCACCGGTTTCCCGGCGGGCATGTTGCAGTGCAACTGTTATGTGCTCGCGCCGCGGGCCGGGGCGGACGCGATCGTCGTCGACCCGGGCCAGCGTGCGATGGCCCCGTTGCGGCGGATCCTCGACGAACATCGCCTGACCCCGGCGGCGGTGCTGCTGACCCACGGCCACATCGACCACATCTGGTCGGCGCAGAAGGTCGCCGACACCTACGGCTGCCCGGCCTACATCCACCCCGAGGACCGGTTCATGCTCACCGACCCGATCAAGGGGTTCGGTCCGCGGATCGGCCAGATGCTGCTGGGAGCGCTGTTCCGGGAACCCCGGCAGGTCATCGAGCTGGACGCGGACGGCGGCACGATCGACATCGGGGGAGTCGGCGTGACGGTCGATCACACGCCGGGCCACACCAGGGGGTCGGTGGTCTTCCGGGTCACCGACGGGACGCAACCGCTGGTCCTGACCGGTGACACGCTGTTCCGCGGGTCGATCGGGCGCACGGACCTGTTCGGCGGCAGCGGACGCGACCTGCTCGGCTCGATCGTGACAAAACTGTTGGTGCTCGACGACGACACTGTGCTACTACCTG
Organism: Actinomycetota bacterium; assembly: GCA_018268465.1. Taxonomy (GTDB): domain Bacteria; phylum Actinomycetota; class Actinomycetes; order Mycobacteriales; family Mycobacteriaceae; genus Mycobacterium. The sequence goes on along the minus strand of JAFDWN010000015.1, from coordinate 348,596 downwards.
GGCACGGCCCGAAGTCCACCGTCGGCGTCGAACGCCGCACCAACCCGTTCCTCGAAGGTTTGACTCTGTGACCGAATCGTCAACGCCCCCGTCGACACCGTCGTCATTCCGCGCGCCCAAGGGTGTGCCGGACTATCTGCCCCCGGATTCGGCGCAGTTCGTGGCCGTGCGCGACGGGCTGCTCGCCGCCGCGCGCCGCGCCGGCTATGCCGACGTCGAACTGCCGATCTTCGAGGACACGGCGCTGTTCGCCCGCGGTGTCGGGGAGTCGACCGACGTGGTGACCAAGGAGATGTACACCTTCGCCGACCGGGGTGACCGGTCGGTGACGCTGCGGCCGGAGGGCACCGCGGGGGTGATGCGCGCGGTGATCGAGCACGGCCTGGATCGCGGTTCGCTGCCGGTCAAACTGTGCTACTCGGGTCAGTTCTTCCGCTACGAGCGGCCCCAGGCGGGGCGCTACCGCCAGTTGCAGCAGGTGGGCGTCGAGGCGATCGGGGTGGACGATCCGGCGCTGGACGCCGAGGTGATCGCCGTCGCCGACGCCGGCTTCCGGTCGTTGGGACTCGACGGTTTCCGGCTGGAGATCACGTCGCTGGGCGACGACAGCTGCCGGCCGCAGTATCGGGAGCTGCTGCAGGAGTTCCTGTTCTCGCTGGATCTCGACGACGAGACGCGCCGGCGGGCGCAGATCAATCCGCTGCGTGTCCTCGACGACAAGCGCCCGCATGTTCGTGAGATGACCGCCGCCGCACCGTTGATGCTCGACCACCTCTCGGATGAGGCCAAGAAGCACTTCGACACCGTGCTGGCCCACCTGGATGCGCTTGCGGTGCCCTATGTGATCAATCCGCGGATGGTACGCGGGCTGGACTACTACACCAAGACCACGTTCGAATTCGTCCACGACGGGCTGGGCGCGCAGTCCGGCATCGGTGGCGGCGGCCGCTACGACGGCCTGATGCGCCAGCTCGGGGGCAAGGATCTGTCGGGCATCGGCTTCGGGCTCGGTGTCGACCGCGCTCTGCTGGCGCTGGCGGCGGAGGGGAAGACCGTCGGGGACACCGCGCGCGTGGAGGTGTTCTGCGTCCCGCTGGGGGAGCAGGCGAAGTTGCGTTTGGCCGTGGTGGCCGCGGAGTTGCGTGGGGCGGGCCTGCGGGTGGATCTGGCTTACGGCGACCGTGGGGTGAAGGGTGCGATGCGCTCCGCCGACCGGTCGGGGGCGCGCATCGCGCTCGTCGCCGGTGACCGCGATATCGAGGCGGGCACGGTCGGCGTCAAGGACCTCTCGACGGGTGCGCAGGTGGATGTCGGCGCCGACGGTGTGGTCACCGAGGTGCTCACGCGGCTGCGCTGATCCCCGGCGCCCCGCGGTGAGCCGATCCGTGCATGCGGATGATCGTCTTGAGCACCCTGGCGCCGTCGCGGAACACGCGGCCGTTGGACTTGTGCCGGGGCTGAGGCTGTTCGGAAATGGGTATTTCGGCGATGCGCAGGCCTGCCCGCAGGGCGCGCAAGGTCAGTTCGGCGCCGAGGTCCTCGCCGAGGCTTTCCGGACCGAGCCGCTCCAGGTCGCGGCGGTGGAATGCGCACGACAGGTAGCACAGGTCGGTGATCGCGCTGCGGTACAGGCAGTGGAACACTGCCAGGACGCACCGGTTGCCGAGCCGCCGCAACCCGGTGAGTTCGGCAGAAGCGCCGCCGCAGATGAACCGCGAACCTTTGACGAAGTCGTAGCCGTTGGTGAGGAAGTGCAGGAGGTGGCGGATCTCGCGTGGTGCGAGGCCCCCGCCGGCGTCGACGACGACGATGATGTCGCCGGTTGCCGCGGCCAGTGCGCCCCGCGCGTCGGTCACACCCCGGCCGGGATCGACGCGGACGTCGAGGCGACCGCCGAGGGTGATGGGTGTGCCGGTGTCGGCGCCCAGCACCAGCACCTCGTCCACCTCGGGGGGCATGCCGTCGAGTAGCTGGGCGATGCCGTCGGCCGGGTAGCCCCCGCGGACGACCAGGGTGACGGTGGCCGACTCGGTTGTCCTGAACCATCGCACCGGCCCGGCCGAGTGGGCGCCCGCGTAGTGCGCGGTGATCGTGTCGAGGAAACTCTGATGCGACGATACGGCGGGGATGCAGAACTCACCCTTGCCGTCCGGCGAATGACTGGCCTGTCGCCAGCTGGATTGCGGGCGGGGAATTTGCCGTCTTCGTGGTGGCGCCCCGGAGGTGGGCGCGCGGCGGAGGGTCGCCGACATGGTGTTCGACTGATCTGACGACACTGACTGCCTCCCCTCGAGGGCGCGCTCGCCGGTGCGCACCCTTCCCCAGAGGTGCTTTGCTGAAGGTGAGCACTCCAGACCGGCGGCGAACCGTCACCCGGACGGTAGCACCGGTCAGCGGGGGTTGGCCAGACTATTGCCAAAACTGCGTTTTCATGTCGAATGGCTAACCTGTGCCGCGGACCGATCCACGCCCGGGGAGATGCGGTATTCGAAGGCGCCCGAACGATTTTCGATCTTGAAACCAGCGCCTTTCATGCCAGTGGTGAATGGCAAGACGAATCGTCTACCAGTTTGCTGAAAATATTCGAAATTGACGAGAACGTCGAGTCGCCGTCAGCAAACTCACAGGACCTTCCTGCTTGGCTACCAGTAGCCCGAACGTCGGATCCGGTCCAGCGGGGAACACCCCGGTCGCGGCTTACCCCCGCGACCCGTAGCCGCCGAGCCCCCTGAAGCCGTCGAGGGTGAACTCGGGACTGTCGATGTAGGCCATGTCGATGGCCTCTTTGGTGCGGACACTCTCGACGGCGGCGGGCAGGTCGGTGAGCACCTCCCACGGGATGAGCACGATGCCGTTGACGTCCCCGTGGATCAGGTCGCCCGTCTCGACCCGTTGCCCGTCGAGGTGAATCGGTTGGCCGACCGTAGCGATCTCGAAGTTCGCGTGCGACACCACCGGATAGCGCATGAAGTAGTGGAAGCCGAGTGCATGCGCCTCGTTCACGTCGCGCAGCGCGCCGTCGGTCGCCATACCGACCGCACCCAGGCGCATCGCCAGCCTGCTCATGATCTCGCCGGCGTAGGCGACCCGTTCGGGCGCTCCGCTCGCATCGGCGATCATCAGCACCACCGGACCGTCCATGGCCTCGAGCCGTTCCCACATCTGCCAGTAGCCGTCCCGTGAGGCGGCGCGGTCGTGGGGGTTCTGCATGGTCACCGTGAGTGCGCACCCCACCATCGGTCCCAGCTCGGGGAAGGCGCACTGGACCGATCCGCCGATGAACCCCTCACCCCGCGGGCGCACACCGAACCGTTCGATCGCGTTGGCGATCGTCGGGCTGTCGACGGAACCCAGGAATGCGAGCTGATCGGCGGTCGGCACGCGGACGGTCACACGCCCTCGATCACCGCGTCGGGACGGGATAGGTTGCGCGACGCCGCCTGGCCGGCCAGCCGGCCCGAGGTCATGGCCCATCCGATGTGGTGACCGTGGCCCTTGAGGAGCATCCCGCCCTGCCCGGCGCCGCCGACGGCGCGCAGACCGGCGATCGGCGTGCCGTCGGGCCGCAGTACCCGCAGCTGGGTGTCCACCGCGATCGCGCCCTCGGTGACGGTCAGCATGCTGTACACCGGGCCCATCGCCACCAGTGGTCCGCGCAGCTTCGACGATGCGACCGCCTTCTTGAGGTTCGTCGCCTCCACGCCGATGGCGCCGGCCAGGGTAACGGCGTCGGGTGCGCGGGTGATCAGGTCCGGTCGACCGCGGGCGTAGTCCGAGAAGTAGGCGAATGCGATACCCGGTGCGGTCGAGATGTAGTTGGGTTCACGCTCGAACCGATTGGCGACGGTCTCGTCGAGCACGATGTAGCCGCGCCGGTCCGGCCGCCGCGACAGTTCCTCGGCGGGTGCCTGCTCCGACCCGAACCGGATACCCGCCGAGTCGACGAGCACCGCTCCGGACTCAAACAGCGAATTGCTCGGCGACATATGGGACACCAGAAGAGATTTCACGACGGGGCGCAGCGCGGCCGCCGGAAGGGTCTGCACCACCATCCCTTCGAGCCGGCACAGCCATCGCCACAACGGGAGTCGTTCGATGAGACCGGCTTTGGGCGGGGGCGGGAAGCGCAGCTGGGGGCCGAACAGCTGATCCATGCGCACCAGTGCCGCACCCACGTCAGCGGCCAGTTGGTGCCCGAGTCCCAGTGCTCCCTCGTTGATCGGGATCGCACCGTGGGCGCTCTCCGGCAGATGCTCCTTGCGCATCGTGGCGTTTCCGCTGAAGTCGCCGCTGGCCAAGATGACTGAACGCAGAGCGGTGAGCTGGCGGCGGCCCCGGTCCCCGTCGATCTCCAGGCCGGTGACGCCGCCGTTCTCGTCGGTGAGCAGCCTGACGGCCTGGGTGCGCACCATGATGTCCACTCCCGACCGGTGGGCCGCCTCGGCAAGTCTGGCGATATAGGACCGCGAATTGGGGATGACGTTGTGCATACGTGGTACCCGGTGCGGAGGCTCGGGGTAGGGGCCGGAGAACACCACCCCGTGGGCGACCAGCCAGTCGTAGGTGCGACCCGACTCGACCGCGTAGAGCTTGCGCAGCGCCGGGTTGTCGCCCTCGAGCAGCGTCTGGTCGAACGCCCACATGTCCTCGACGAGTTCCAGCGGGTCGTCGTGGATACCGCGTCGGCGTTGCAGTGGGGTGCCGGCCGCGGTCAGGGAGCCGACCGAATAGGCGGTAGTGCCCCCGAGCTCGTCGCGGCGTTCCACCAACGCCACGCTCGCGCCGTGCTCCGCCGCGGTGACAGCGGCGGCCAGACCGGCACCCCCGCCCCCCACGACCACGACGTCGTATGCATCGGCGTTTACCACTGGACTCTCCTCTGATCGGCTATCGTATCGATTCCAAACACTACGACGCCTGTCCTGGTTTCGTCTAGACGGTAGTTCCGCGATCCTCGCCGGGGCGTCGGTGCGCCGTGGTCCACGCCGGCGCCGCCCGTCCCGCCAAGGGCGCAACCGCACGCGTCCCACTCCGACTTCTCCGGTGAATAGCTTGCAATTCAGCGACATCCATTGATTCAATGGGCTTCGTCACTCGATGCCATCCGATTCTCGTCAGAGAGGCCAAGATGCCCACCCCCAACTTTCGCGGCTTGATTCCCGCCATCGTGACTCCCTTCGATGACCGGGGAGACGTCGACTTCGCTAGCTTGATCTCCTACGTCTCCTGGATGAAAACGATTCCAGGCGTGGTGGCGATCGTCCTGAACTCGCATGCCGGTGAAGGCAGCGCCATGACCAGCGACGAAAGGGCGGAGATCGTCCGGACGGTGAAGTCGGAGTTTCCGGATCTGCATGTCGTCGCGGGCGTTATCGGGGACGGCACGCGCCTTGCTGCCTATGAGGCGGAGCGCGCCGCTGCTGCAGGTGCCGACTCGGCGCTGATGTTCCCTCCGCCGTCGTCGGTACGGTTCGGGTTCCAGCCCGGTTCGGTGCAGGATCGCTACAAGGCCGTCTGGGCAGCCTCGCACCTGCCGATGATCGCGTTCCAATTCCCCAACACGACCAAGGCCACGTTCACCCTCCCATTGCTGCTGGAGTTGTGTGCGCTCGACGGGGTGTGCGCGATCAAGGACGGCGCTCGCGACATGATCCGGTGGGACACCGAGGTGCCGGTCATCCGGGAGCAATTCCCCGACATCCAGATCCTGACCTGTCAGGACGAGTTCCTGCTGCACACCATGTGGGAGTCCGACGGTGCGCTCGTCGGCTACGGAGCACTCATCCCGGAGCTGCTCGTCGAAGAGCTGCAGAAGGCCAAGGCCCACGACTACGACGCCGCCAAGGAGGTCCACGACAGGATGCTGCCGATCACCAAGGCCGTGTATCACCGCAGCTCGCACATCGAGTCGACGCCGGCGATGAAGCTCGGCCTGGTCGAACGCGGCATTCTGCGGTCGGCATACGTGCGCTCGCCGCTGCAGCCGCTCGAGGAGGGCGCGCGTGAGAACATCCGTCGCGCCATGGCGACCGCGGGCGTCGAGCTCGGCGTGCGCGCCTGATCATGCGGATCCTTGACATCCGGCACATCACGGTGCCCATCGCCAGCGAGATGGCCAATGCCTTCATCAGCTTCGCCAAGATGGACGTCAGTGTGCTGGCAATCGTCACCGACCAAGTCCGAGACGGAAAACCGTTGGTGGGCTACGGTTTCAATTCCAATGGGCGGTACGCGCAGCCGGGGATCCTGTCGCACCGCATCATTCCCAGGGTGCTCGCCGCGGCACCCGACGCGCTGATCGATCCGGCGACCGGCCACCTCGATCCCGAACGGATCTGGGCCGCGGCGATGCGCGACGAAAAGCCGGGCGGCCACGGCGACCGCGCCGTGGCCGTCGGAATCCTCGACATGGCCGCGTGGGATCTGGCCGCCAAACTCGGCGGGGTGAGCGTCGCCCAGCTCATCGCCCAGCGGTCACCAGCCGGTCGCGGCACACCGCTCGACAAGGTGTGGGTCTACGCGGCGGGCGGTTACTACTACCCGGGCCGCGGCACGGTGGCGCTCCGCGAGGAGATGACGGGCTATCTGGACGCGGGTTACCGCACCGTGAAGATGAAGATCGGCGGGGCCCCGCTGGCCGAAGACCTCGCCAGGATCGAGGCGGTGCTCGACATCCTGCCCGCGGGCTGTTCCCTGGCCGTCGACGCCAACGGCCGGTTCACCGCCGACCGCGCGGTCCAGTACGCCGAGGCGCTCTCGGCGCTGCCGTTGCACTGGTATGAGGAGCCCGTTGATCCGCTGGACTACCACGGGTTGTCGGCAGTCGCGGACCGCTATCCGGGTGTGCTCGCGACGGGCGAGAACCTGCTGTCGTCGCAGGATGCCGCCAATCTCGTCCGCTACGGTGGACTGCGCCCCGATCGGGATGTGCTGCAGATGGATTCGGCGCTGAGTTACGGTTTCACCGAATACCAGCGGACGCTGTCGAACCTCGACAAGAGTGGCTGGTCGGCAAGTTCGTGCGTACCGCATGGCGGCCACCAGTTCAACCTTGCGATCGCCGCGGGCTGCGGGCTGGGCGGCGCGGAATCGTATCCGGGGATCTTCGAGCCGTTCGGCGGTTTCGCCGACGGCGACGAGGTCCGCGACGGCTACGTCGCGCCCAGCCAAGGTCCCGGCATCGGGTTGGAGCGCAAATCGTCGCTCCGCCCGGTCCTGGTGCAGTTGGAGCAGTGAAACGTCAAGGGGAAGCGGATCAACGGACGCACAGAAACGGCCACGGCGATGGACGATAGGCCCCGGCGGACGGCGCTGGACCGACGCGATGTTCGGAATCGCGTTGGCCGTCAACATGATTCTGGTTCCGGCTGCCATCGTCGTGCCGCGGCTCGACCTCGCCGCCGGGGCCGCGACGGTGGTCGCCACGCTGGTGGGCCTGTTCGGCGTCGGTCGCACGCAGCGACTCCTCGCGCTGACCTTGATCTTCGCCGGGTCGGCGGCGCTGACCGCCGCGATCGTGATCGGGGCCAGGCCGTCCGCGGCCCAGTTGCTGGCGCTCAATCAGACCCTGCTCGGCATGTTGACCGCGGTGTCGTTCGTTCGCCTCATCGCGGGCGACCATCCCGGGCGACCGCCGCGGCTGACGGGCGCGCCTGCGGTGTGGCGCACCGCGGGCATCGTGCAGCTGCTCGGCGCCGTGATCAACGTGGGTGCGGTGACGTTGGTCGGAGATCGTCTGCGGCACAAGGGCGAATTGCGAATGGCCGATGCGCTGCTGCTGTCGCGGGGGTACTCGCCGGGCGCGTTCTGGTCGCCGTTCTGGGGTGCAAGCGCGGCCGCACTGACGTATGCGATCGGAGCGGATACCGGTGTGCTGCTGATCTGTGGCGGATTGCTGGCAGTGAGCGCCTTCGCCATCAGCATCACCATGACGTTGCCCGCCTTCGGCGACCGTCTCGCGGACTACCACGGCTATCCGCTCACCACCCGGGTGCTGGTACTGCCGATCACGCTGGCGGTGCTGGTGATCGGCCTACACCTGACGCTGCCCGCCGTGAAGCTGGCCGTCGTCGTACTGATCGTGTCGCTGGTGGTGCCGCTGGTGGTGCTCGCGGTCACGAAGACCCGGCATCTGCCGCGTATAGCCGGTGGACACGTCGTGCGGGGGTTGCGGCCGATGCACGGCGAGGCCGTCCTGTTCACGGCGGCGGGTGTGTTGGCCGTGGGGCTGCGAGCCCTGGTCGACGTCTCCGGTTTCACGGTGCCCGCGGGGTATTACACCGTGTGGTTCGCGTGGTTGTCGGTGGTGGGGATGACTCTTGTCGCCCTGGTCGGCGTTCATCCGCTCATCTCCATCGCCACGGTCGCCTCGGTGCTGGGCCCGGTGATCAGCGAACCCACGCTGTTCGCGTTGGCGGGGACCATCGCCTGGGGTACCGCGGCGGCGGTGGGGCCGATCAGTGGTCTGAACGTCTTCCTCGCCGGCCGCTTCGGAATCAGCGGTTTCCAGGTTGCCCGGCGAAACCTTCCTTATCTGCTTGTCGTCGTCGTGCTGGCTTTACCGGCGCTCGCCATTTGTGCGAAGCTGTCGTGAACTTCGCGGCGCGGGCGATGAGGAGCTGTTGACATGGCGACGATTCGAGATGTCGCCACCCGCGCCGGTGTTGCGCCGTCGTCGGTGACGCGCGTGCTCAGCGGGCATCCAAATGTCAGTCCCGAACTGCGTGACCGGGTGCTCGCCGCGGTGCACGAGGTCGGGTACAAGCCCGATCTGGTCGCGGCGGGCCTGCGGCGGGGATACACCCAAACCGTCGGCATCATCGTCAACGACGTCCTGAGCCCGGTCATCGCGCAGATGATCGACATCGTCGAAAGTGAGCTCAGGAAGGCCGGTTATGGCGTCATCCTGGCGAACTCCCACGGGCAGTCGGCCAATGACGTGGAGAACGTCCGGCTACTGCATCAGCGTCGCGTCGACGCCCTCCTGACGTCTTTCGCCGACGATCGCAACCCCGAGCTGACCGCCACCTTGTCGGCACTTCCGATCCCGGTGGTACTGCTGGACCGCGAAATCGATTCCCACGAGTTCAGTGCGGTGATCAGCGATCATCGGATGGGTGCCCGGCTACTGGGGGAGCACCTGCTCGAACGTGGCCATCGGGAGATCGCGATCATCAGCGGACCGGTGTCTGCTCATCCCAGCCGATCACGCGTCGAGGGACTGCGGGAGGTTCTCAGCAAGCGCGGGGTGCCACTGCGTCCCGAATTCCAGATCGCCGGGCGGGGTTCGGAGGAGTTCGGGGTGAACGCCGTCACCCAGCTCATGGAGGATCCCCATCCGCCGACGGCGATCGTCATCGGCAACGGCAACACCTCGGCGGTGGCGGGGGTGATCGCGGAGTTGCGCCGCCGCGGTGTGCGTATCGGCGAGGATATCGCCCTCGCCGGCTCGGACGACGCGCCTCTCATGGCCCTGCACACGCCGGGCATCACCGTGATATCCAGAGATGTCGGGGATCTGGCAAGTCGTGCCGCGAATCTGCTACTGAACCGTCTGGAACATGGCACCGTGGGGGTGCACACGGTCGTGCTGCCGACCCACCTGATCATCCGTCCGTCGACGGACTGGACGCTGGCCACGGCGGTGCGGGCATCGTGACGTACTCGTTCGAGTCGCGATTTCGTGCTTGCACGGATTCGTACTGTGACCGTAGTCTCATAGCGTCGGCAGTTGAAATCGGTTCCGGGGATTTGATGGCGCCTACGCGGCAGAAAAGCCACCCGGCAGTTTGCCGAATCACCTCCGTTTTCTCTTGGGAAGAAACAGTTTTGGCTACTGATCCGGTACTTGTAGATGCTCAACGGCAGACCACAGTTGGAATCGATTTTTCAAAGGAGGGCTCCATGACGTCCTCGGAATCGTCCGCCGGGGTCCCCGGCTCCTGGACTGCCCTGGCCGGCGCGGCAGGGGTACATGTCGGCCAAGTGGCTCCGCCACGCCGTGTCGCGGTGTCAGCCGAACGCGTCGAGCTATTGCGGTCGGCGCTGCGCGCCGCCCTCGGCGACACGGACGCGCCGCTCAGCCTTGCCGACATCTGTCCGGACCCCCTGGTGTTCGCGCTGGAATCGGGACTGCCCAGGCCGCTGACGCTCGGCCGCATGATCGACGGCGGCAGCACGTGGACCGACCTCCGCCCGGTCGGGGACGACCAGCTCTTCGCGGTCTCGGCGGTCGCCGAGATTGTCGAACGGACGACCCGCGACGGTCGGCGTCTCGTGCGGATCGTCTACCGCACCGAATTCACCGACTCAAGGGGGGTGGCTGTCGGCACCGCCGCGGGCACCAGCCTCCATGTCGGGGAGCTGTTGTGAGCACCGCTCCGGAACCGACGTTCGCGCCCTGTTCGGTCGCACCGACCACGGAGCTCCTGCTGCGCTGGGCTGCTGCCGTTGAAGACTTCTCACCGATCCATTTCGACCGCGACGCGGCCGCCGCCAGAGGTTTCGACAGCCCGTTGGTGCACGGGCCCTGGAAAGCGGCCGTCCTGCGCATCCTGCTCACCCGGTGGCTCGGCCCCCACGCGCAGATCCACACATTGAGCACCCGCTATCTGAATCCCGACACGGTCGGGTCGGCGCTGCAGTTCGCCGGACATGTCGTGGGCAGCGCACCCACCTCCGACGGTGCCACCGAAGTGCACTGCGCGCTGTCGGTGCGTGACGACCGGGGACGGGTCACCGTCGAGGGAGAGGCCGTCGCAACGATCACCCCGGACAGCGGTGAACGGTTGCCCATGGAGCGGCTGCGAGCCGCGCTGCGGCTGGGCGAAGAAGCCGGCCGCTTCACCTACCGTGTCCAGGCCAATGACGTCGAGGCCTTCGCCGCGGCGATCGGCGCAAGCGCGGATCTGGAAGCACCGGCGACCTACTTCGCCGCCCTCGATCCGGTGGAGCGCCGAGATCTGGATCTCGACGCCTTCCTGCACCGGTTGCCGTTCCCGATGACCGGAGGCGGCAATGCGTTCAACGAGGTGACGTACGAACGACCGATCCGGGTGGGCGATGTCATCACCGTCGTCACCCGCTACACCGACGTGTACGAGAAGGCGGGCTCACGAGGCACCCTGTTGTTTCGCGTTCGGGAGAACGAGATGCGAGACGCCGACGGCGCATTGGTCGCGACAAGCCGCTGCGGCCATGTGTTGAGCTACCGCATCGACGGAGTTCGGGGGCAGCGATGATTCCCGACCATATCGTCGCGGCCGGCATCGGAGCGGAGTTGCCGGTCAGGGTACATACCACCACAGCAGCTCAACTGGTTCGTTACGCCGGTGCGGCCCACGACTTCTCGGCCATTCACTACGACGTGGACCAAGCCCGGGCTCGGGGCTTCGGTGGCGTCATCGTCCACGGATTCCTCAAGGCCGGATTCCTGGCGGAACTGGCCCGAGACTGGGCCGGGCACGGTGCGTGGTATCGGAGCTTCAGCGCCCGCTATACCGGCGTCGACCTCGTCGGGGCGCCTATTGTCTGCCGCGGCCGCGTGTCGGCGCTGGACACCGACCTCAGCCAGGTAGGCGTCGAGCTGTGGACGATCGACGTCGACGGACATCGGACGACGACTGCTATCGGAACGATCCAGATGGGAGAACGAATTTGACGGCATCGCCGCGCGACTACCACATCGCCGCACTTCCCGGCGACGGCATCGGAAACGAGGTGCTGCCGGCCGCCACCGCTGTCCTGGATGCGCTCGGATCCCGTCACGGTATCCGGTTTCGTTGGGAGACTTACGAATGGGGATGCGAGTATTTCCAGCGCACCGGCCGGATGATGCCCGAGGATGCGCTGGATCACTTGTCCGCCGCCGACGCCATCTTCCTCGGCGCCGTCGGCGCACCAGGTGTCGCAGACCATATCTCGCTGTGGGGCATGCTGATTCCCATCAGGCGCGAGTTCGACCAATACGTCAACCTTCGTCCAGCGCGGATGTTACCCAGTGTGCCGAGTCCGCTTGCGCCGTCGCGCAGCAGAGATCTGGACATGGTCGTGATCCGCGAGAATGTCGAGGGCGAGTACTCCAGGATCGGCGGACGGCTCTATTCCGGCACCGATGCGGAGATGGCGATCCAGGAATCGGTCTTCACCCGGCGTGGGATGGAGCGGGTCATGCGCTACGCATTCGATCTCGCCGCGACCCGCCGAGGTCATCTCACATCGGCCACGAAATCCAACGGCATCGTTTTCACCATGCCGTTCTGGGACGAGGTGTTCGCCGAACAGGCGGGCCGCCACCCGGGAATCGCAACCGCGCAATATCATATCGACGCGCTCGCCGCGATGTTCGTGCTCGACCCCGCGCGCTTCGATGTCGTCGTCGCCTCCAACCTCTTCGGCGATATCCTGACCGACCTCGCGGCGGCGGTGGCGGGCAGCATCGGTGTCGCGCCCTCGGCGAACATCAACCCGGAGCGGCGATTCCCGTCGATGTTCGAACCGGTCCACGGATCGGCTCCCGACATCGCCGGACAGGGCATCGCCAATCCCGTGGGTCAACTCTGGTCCGCCGTGCTCATGCTCGAGCACCTCGGCGAACCACAGGCCGCCAGCGCGTTGATGGCCGCCATCGAATCCGTTCTCGCCGAGGGCATCATGACGCCCGACCTCGGCGGTAAGTCCACCACCGCGGATGTGACCGCGGCGATGATCGAACGACTCCCCACATCCCAGGCTGCAGGAAGGTAACGCGATATGGCGATTACGACCAAGTTCAACGGTGAGCCGGTGCTCGTCACCGGTGGCGTCGGCGGCATGGGGGAGGCGATGGCGCGACGGTTCGCGCGATCCGGCGCCCGGGTAGCGGTGTGCGATCTGAAACCCGAGGCGGTTGCGGACACCGCCGAGCGCCTGCGTGCCGAAGGACTCGAGGTCATCGGCGTTCCCGCCGACACCACCGACGAGGAGTCGATGGCAGGTGCGGTGGCCGACGTCGTGCGGCGGTTCGGCGGACTGTATGGCCTGGTCACCGCGGCGGGGATCCGCCAGACGGCCGCGCGGTTCGACGACATCGATCTCGCGGTATGGCGAACCATCATGGAGGTCAACGTGACCGGCACCCTCATCGCGATCCGTTCCGCGACACCGCATCTCGTTGCCGCCAAGGGCGCCGTCGTCACCGTGGCCTCGGTCACCGCTGCCGCCGCGCGGATGAACCAATCGGCCTACGCCACCAGCAAGGCGGCCGTACTGCACCTGACCAAGCAGGTGGCGATCGAGCTCGCCGGTGCCGGTGTACGGGTCAACTGCCTGTGCCCGGGTGTCACCTCGACGCCGATGATCGAGCAGGCCGTTCGCACCGACGGACCGGGGGTGCTGACCGACAAGCTCAGGGGTTCACTGGAGCAGTTCCGCCCAGGTATACCGCTGGGTCGCCTCGCCGAACCGGACGAACAGGCGGCTGCCGCGGAGTTCCTGCTCTCCGCCGACGCCTCCTTCATCACCGGGGTCGAGGTGTACGTCGACGGCGGCGTCTCGATGCTGGGGTGAGCAGACCATGAAGACGCTGCGCGGGGCCGCCAGGTTCGCTTGGACACACAAGATGGTGACGACGAGCTTCTGCGTGTTCGGAATCGCTGTCATCAGTGCATTGTTCGTCCATCAACTGGCCCCCTTCGACCCGTATGTGCAGGATCTGTCATTGCGCAACCTGCCCCCGATGTCGCATTCCGACGGTGGCACCCACCTGCTGGGCACCGACGCCCTTGGCCGTGACGAGTTGTCCAGACTCATGCTGGGAGCCCAGATCTCGCTCACCGTCGGAGTGGCCAGCGTGATCGTCTCGGGCCTGATCGGAACGACCATCGGGCTGATCGCCGGCTACTACAGAGGCTGGTTCGACGACGTCGTGATGCGGCTCGTCGATCTTCAGATGAGTGTGCCCTCGCTACTGATCGCGCTGCTGGTGCTCTACCTGGCCGGACCCAGTTTCCTCAATATCGTTCTGGTACTTGCGGTCACCCGGTGGATGGTCTACGCACGCGTGGCACGCGGGCTGATGCTGTCACTGCGTGAAGTGCTGTTCGTCGAGGCGGCGCGCGCGCTCGGGGCGTCGAACCTGCGGATCATCGTCCGTCACCTGTTACCGAATCTGATGGCGCCCATCCTCGTTCTGGCCACCCTGGAGCTCGCGGTGATGATGCTGACCGAGGCCTCGCTGAGTTTTCTCGGCCTGGGCATCCAGCCACCGGAATCGTCCTGGGGCCTGATGCTCGCCGAAGGGCGCGAATACCTGACGTCCGCGCCCTGGCTGGTGGCGGTGCCCGGTTTCGCGATCCTGTTCACCACCCTCAGCGTCAACATCATCGCGACCTGGCTGCGCAGCCGCTCGACCCAAGCGACTTACGCACGAACCGGTTCCACCACAGAAAGGGCCCAAGGTGCCACTGCCTGAGGCATACCTCCCCGAGCTAGGGGGGTCCTCGCCGTCGGCGCTGTCCCGCCGTGAGGCGGCGATCGCCACCGCGCCGACCAACGTCGGGGAACACCCCGACGCCGACGCGGTCGAGATCCGCCACCCCTACACCGGTGAGGTCGTCGCGCGGGTGGCCGAATGCGGCCCGGCAGAGGTGGACGCGGCGTGTCGAGCGGCAGCCGCCGCCCAGGAAGCGGGTTTGCCGCAGTGGCGGCGCGCTCGAATACTGGATTCGCTCGCAGTTCTCGTCGAGCGCGACTGCGAACGGCTGGCCGCGCTGATCACCCTGGAGAGCGGCAAGGCGATCCGCGATGCCAGAGCCGAGGTCGGCAGGGCGGCCGAGACGGCGCGGTTCGCGTCCGCCGTCGCCCGCACGCTGTCCGGAGAGCACATCGCCGCCGATGCGACGCCCACGGGCACGGGCAAACTCGCCATTGCCGTGCGGCTGCCGATCGGTGTCGTCGCCGCGATCACACCGTTCAACTTTCCGCTGAACACCGTCATGCACAAGGTCGCTCCCGCGATCGCCGCCGGATGCGCGGTCGTTCTCAAACCGGCGCACCAGACACCGTTGACGGCGCTGGCCCTAGCGGCGCTGCTCGTCGAAGCGGGACTGCCGGCCGGCTGGCTGACCGTCGTCACCGACAACCGGAGCTCCGCCGGACCCGCACTGGTGGGTCACCACGTACCCAAACTCATCACCTTCACGGGCAGCAGCCAGGTCGGCTGGGGCATCGCGGCCACGGCCTTCCGTAAGAAGGTGGCTCTGGAACTCGGCTCCAATGCCCCGGTGATCGTCGCTGCGGATGCCGACGTCGACGCCGCGGCGGCCAGGATCGCGACGGCGGCATATTCGACGGCTGGGCAGAGCTGCATCTCGGTGCAGCGGGTGATCGCCCACCGCGCGGTGCACGAGCATCTGCGTGAGGCATTGCGCGCACGTGCCGAAACTCTCGCTGTCGGAGACCCGTTCGACGATGCGACCGACGTCGGACCGCTCATCGCACCCGCCGCCACCGAGCGCGTCACGAGTTGGATCGGCGAGGCGTCAGCGGCCGGCGCTACCGTCGTGGCCGGCGGCGAACTCGTCGGCCCCTGCCTGCGGCCCACCGTCGTCGACGGGGCGCCGCGGGGGACGCGGCTGCGCGACGCGGAGGTCTTCGGTCCCGTGCTCACCGTGATTCCCTACGACACGCCCGCCGAGGCGTTCGCGTTGGCCAACGAGACCGTCTACGGCCTGCAGGCGGGTCTGTTCACCCGCGATCTCGATCTGGCACTCGAGGCGGTGTCGCGTCTGGACTTCGGCGGCGTGCTCGTCAACGACATCCCCACCAGCCGGCTCGATCAGCAGCCCTACGGCGGGGTGGGGGAATCCGGCAACACCCGCGAAGGCCCGGCCTACACCGCGTCGGAGATGACCGACGTGCGGTTCGTGTCCTTCCAATCGATGGCGGGAGGTGTGCGGTGACGGGACCGCTGGCCGGAGTCGTCGTTCTCGACTTCACCGAACGGGTGCAGGGACCGTACGCCACCCAGATGCTCGGCGACTTCGGTGCCGACGTCATCAAGGTCGAGCGCCCCGTCGCGGTCACCCCGGACGGCAGGCCCGACGAGCGCTACCGAACCGGTGCCGGACCGGCACCCGATTCCCTGTACCGGGCCACCTTCCTGGCCAATAACCGCAACAAGCGTTCCTTTGCCGTGGACCTCAAGTCCTCCGATGGACTGGCCGCGATGCGGACTCTGGTGCGTTCCGCCGACATCGTGTACGAGAACTTCCGCCCGGGGGTCATGGACCGGCTCGGCCTGGGCTACGCACAGTGCCGCGATCTCAACCCCGGAATCGTGTACGTATCCGCGTCGGGTTACGGTCCGGACGGGCCGCGGGTGAACAAGCCCGGGCAGGACGTCCTCGTTCAGGCGATGAGTGGCATCGGCGTCATCAACGAATCCGCAGAGGGCAGGCCGACGCCCATCGGGATGTCGATCACCGATGTGCTCGGTGGCCTCAATGGAGCGGCGGCCACGCTGGCAGCGCTGCTGCACCGCGAACGAACCGGTGAGGGACAACAGGTCTGGGTCGATCTGTTGGGTGGTGCGTTCGCCGCGCTCGGTGAACACCTCGTGCACATGCTCAATAACGGTGCAGGAGAACCGGTCCGGGTCACGCCGATGCACGGTCACGGCTACATTCCACCGCCCTACGGGTTCTACGCCACCAAAGACGGATACCTGGCGCTGTCCAGCGGCAGGCAGGTGCGCGAGATCTGTGAACTGCTCGGTCTGCCAGACCTCTCGTGTGACCCACGGTTCGACACCTACGCCAAGCGGGGCCGCAACCAGGCCGAGTTCGAGGCGATCCTCGAAGAGGCGCTGCGGGAGCGCACCACCGACGACTGGCTGGCCGTGATGGAGCCGGCGGACATCTTCGCGGCGCGGGTCTGTTCCCTTCGCGACGCGGTCGACGACCCACAGGCCGTCGCGACGGGGCGCATCGTCAGCGTCGACGGCCCGGACGGACCGCTGCGACTGGTCGCCCCCGCCGCGAGGTTCGCCAGGACCCCGGCTCGTATCCGGCTGGCCCCGCCCCGGCACGGTGAGCACACGAGCCAGATCACGCGCGAATTCGGGTTGGATCGTGCGGGACGGGACGGCAACGAAACGTCAGGAGGATGGCGGTGACGACAGCGATGACGCACGGGGCCCAGCCGGCGAAACAGGACGTGCACGCACCGCTGCTCGCGGTGGACGATCTGCGTATCTCCTTTCCGAGCCCGAACGGCACGGTGCAGGCCGTCAACGGCGTGAGTTTCGCCGTGGCGCCGAAGGAGCGGGTGGCGATCGTCGGTGAATCGGGATCGGGGAAATCCGTGACGGCCCAGGCGCTGTTGGGGTTGCTGCCCGCGGCGACGATCTCGGGGCGCATTGAATTCGACGGACGCGATGTGCTGACGATGCCGGGTTCCCAGCTGCGCGGGTTGCGCGGCTGGGATATGTCCTACGTCTTCCAGGACCCGTTGTCGTCATTGGATCCGGTGCGTTCCATCGGTGAGCAGGTGTGTCAGCCGCTGCGTATCCGCGGCGTGGGCAAGAAGCAGGCCAAGGCGCGCGCGCTGGAAATGCTTTCCGCCGTGGGTATTCCCGACCCGGCGCGACGATACGGCGATTACCCGCACCAGTTCTCCGGCGGTATGCGTCAGCGGGTGATGATCGCCATGGCCCTCGTGGGCGAGCCGCGGCTCGTCGTCGCCGACGAACCGACCACGGCGCTGGACGTGCGCGTCCAGGCCAAGATCGTCGACCTGCTGTACACGCTGTCCGAGGAGCGTGGCGTGGCCGTCGTGTTCATCACCCACGATCTGGGTATCGTGGCCGGGTTCGCCGACCGGGTGATGGTGATGTACGCCGGTCGCGTGATGGAGAGCTGCGGTACCGACGAGCTCTACTACCGATCGATCAATCCCTACACGCTGGGTCTGCTGCAGTCGCTGCCGCGGATCACCGGGCCGATTCCGGAGAAGCTCGCCACCATCGGTGGTCGGCCTCCTTCGCCGTCGGATCTGCCGTCGGGGTGCGCGTTCCATCCGAGATGCCGCTACGCGCGCGACATCTGCCGGGCGGAGACCCCCGCACTGCGTGCGCCGGCCAACGGGGAGCATCCGAGCGCATGCCATCTCGCGGGATGGCTCGCCGAACAACCGGGAGAACTGCGATGAGCGATCCGATCGTCGAAGTGGAGGGCCTCGTCAAAGATTTCGGGTCGGGACGGGGTGCGGTACGCGTCCTGCACGACGTTGGTTTCACGGTCAATCGAGGCGAAACCCTCGGACTGGTCGGCGAATCCGGTTCCGGAAAGTCAACGACGGCACGCTGCATCCTGCGGCTCATCGAACCCAGCTCGGGCTCCATCCGCTTCGAGGGCGAGGACGTCCTGGGCTTTCGCCGGCGAAAGCTCAAGGCCTACCGGGCGCGGGCGCAGATGGTGTTCCAGGATCCGTACTCGTCACTTGACCCGCGAATGTGCGTGGAGGAGATCATCGGCGAGGGGATCCGCATCCACCGGCCCGCCGAGAAGCGGGCCACCGTTCGCGACCAGATCGTGGAACTGCTGGAGCTGGTCGGATTGCGCCCGGACCATCTGGCGCGCCGGCCGTCGGCGTTCTCCGGTGGAGAACGTCAGCGCATCGGGATCGCCCGAGCCCTGGCGGTGCGGCCCAGCCTGCTCATCTGCGACGAGCCCGTGGCATCGCTGGACGTTTCGATTCAGGCGCAGATCCTCAACCTGTTCGTCGATCTCAAGGAGAGACTGGGCCTGACCATGGTCTACATCGCGCACGATCTCGCGACCGTCAGGCACCTGTGTGATCGCGTCGTCGTCATGCAGGGCGGGCAGATCAAGGAAATCGGTTCCCGGGAACAGGTGTACGGCTCACCTCGCGATCCCTACACCGTCGCTCTGATGCAGGCGGTGCCCGAACCAGACCCCGCTGTGGCGCGTGAACGTGCCAGAGAGCGCCGGCTGGCCGCCGCGGCAGCGCGAGCGGGGTCACCGTCATGACCACACCCACCGTGGAACGGACCACAGACCGGGTCGCCGTCATCACGTTACGGCGCCCGGAGGTGCTCAACGCGCTCGATTCGGCGAGCCACCTGGCGCTGGCCCGGGCCATCACCGACCTCGAACGCGACGATCTCGTCGGCGCAGTGGTGATCGCCGGTGAGGGCCGGGCGTTCTGTTCGGGTTCGGATCTCGCCGAGATCGGCGGACTGACCGGCCAGGCCGAACAAGACTATGTGGCACTGGATTTCGCGACCAAGAACAGGATCGCGACATGCACCAAACCGGTGATTGCCGCGATCCAGGGCCACTGCGTCGGCGGAGGACTGGAACTCGCGCTCGCCTGTGACCTCCGGGTGGCCGGCGAGGACGCGCTCTTCAGCATGCCCGAAGTGAGTCTGGGTAGTCTGCCCGGATCCGGTGGTTTGCAACGGCTTCCGCGGCTGGTCGGAGTCGGTGTCGCCACGGATTGGATATTGACCGGACGCCGGGTGGACGCCGCCGAAGCCCTGCGCCATGGTCTGGTGACCCGGCTGGTGTCCGCAGGCGAGCATCGGGCAGCCGCCGTCGCCCTGGCGGCCGAACTGGCGGCCAAGAGCCCGCTGGCGCTGCGGTTGGCCAAGGTTGCGCTCAACCCGGAACCGCTCGCCGACCGCGGCCTCGTCGCCGCTTTCCAGATGTTGGCCGGAGATGCCGGACACCGGCAGCCGTCATATGCGGCTGCCACCAAGAGATTCGTCAGGGACGGCGATGGTCTGCGACATTAGAGAGGAGATCAAGGTGAACTCACGGTCGGCAGCGGGGCCGGTGAACCGATGGCGGAGAATACGAGCCGTTTCCTTCGGCGTTTTCATGGCGATAGCGTTCGTGCTTTCCGGTTGCTCGGGCGGCACCGGCGGAGGTGGCAGTTCGGGCACTGAGGTCACCATCGCGCTGCCCGAAGAACCCCGGACGTTGGCGAGTTGGAACGCGTACTCCAATGACGGGCATCCGGTCCTGCGAAACATCACCGAGGCGCTGATCAACCGCGACCCCAGGACCAACGACCTGGTGCCGGAACTGGCCCTGTCGTGGCGTCAGGTCGATCCGCAGAACTGGCAGTTCACCCTGCGCCAAGGAGTGAAGTTCACCGATGGCAGCGATTTCGACGCGAATGCCGCGGCGACATCGCTGAACTATGTCCTGGACCCCAAGAACGCCTTTCCGATGCGGACATTCCTCGGCCCGGACATCGAGGCCAGCGCGGTGGACCAGTACACGCTGAACGTCAAGACAGCGGCTCCGGATCCGATCCTGCCGACCCGGCTGTACTTCGTCACCATTCCGTCGGCCAAACAGATCACCGACGACCTGGGCAGCTACGAAACCAATCCGGTGGGCACGGGGCCCTACAAACTCGATTCCTGGAACCGTGGCCAGAACATCGTGCTGGTGCCCAATGACGAGTGGTGGGGTAAGGACGTCCCGGACGCCGGTGGCCGGCAGACGGTCACCAAGGCCACCTACGTGTTCCGTCCCGAGACCGAGGTGCGTGCCGCGATGGTGCAGCGCGGCGAAGCCGATCTCGCTCCCAAACTCACCAAGGAACAGTGCGAGGCCGCGCCGCGGTGTGAGTCGACGCCCACGGTGGAGACGGTGATCCTGCGCATGGATACCAAGAATCCTGTCCTTGCCGACATACGGGTCCGCCAAGCGATTTCGATGGCCTTCGACAAAGAGAAGATCATGAATGACATCCTCGGCGGCGGCAAGGTGGTCGGTCAGATCGTCGGCCCGTCGGCTGTCGGCTACGCCGATCTTCCGCCCTATCCGTACGACCCGGAGCGCGCCAAGGCGTTGATCGCCGAGGCGAAGGCCGATGGTGTGAACGTCGACGAGCCCATGACCGTCTCCGCCCGCGAAGGTTATATCCTGCGGGCCAACGAGATCGTCCAACTCGTCGCCGACAGTCTGCGGTCGGTCGGGCTGACGGGGGTGACGAGTCAGACCCAGGAGACCGCGGCATTCGAAGAGCAGTGGACGCTGGGTTACAACAACATCCCGGCTGATCGCGCGCTGCTGGGCGTTCAGCAACACGGCCAGGAACTGATGGACTACTCCGGTAGTGTCGTCGGCTACTACAGCTGCGGCGGTGCGACGTCGGCATACTGCGATCCGCAGCTGGAGAAGATGTTCGCCGCGGCTGTCGGCACCTCCGGCGATGCACGCCAGCAGGCGCTGGCCGACATCGCCAAGTATGTCTACGACCAGGTGCCCGTCGTGCCGATCGGACAGCCCAACTTCAACTTCGGGCTCACCGAACGCCTGAATTGGAAGCCGCGCATCGACGGGTTCATCCTGCTCAAGGAAATGACCTTCAACAGTTGACCGAATACGTTGCCGGGCAGGTGATCCACCTGCCCGGCGGCGGACACAGAAGGACGCCGGTATGACATACGAGAACCCGCTGCTCACCGCCTGGCGGCGGGGCCAGCCCGTAGTGGGGGCGTGGTGCACGCTGCCTGATCCGTTCGCCGCGGAGATTTTCGGGCGCCAGGGCTACCACTACGTGACCGTCGACCAGCAGCACGGCATGATCGACGATTCCACGGCCTTTCCCATGATCCAGGCGATTTCGGCCACACCCGCGGCGCCGGTCGTGCGTACCCGGTGGAATGATCCGGCGTCGATCATGTCCGCACTGGATGCCGGTGCACTGGGCGTCGTCGTCCCGATGATCGAAACCCGCAGCGACGCCCTCGCCGCGGTACGGGCGTGCCGGTACCCGCCGCACGGGCAGCGCTCCTACGGCCCCATCCGAGCTCGTGACGTCATGGGCAGCACCGACCCCGACGTGCTTGCGGACGTCGCCTGCATCATCATGATCGAAACAGCGGCGGCCCTTGATGACCTGGACTCGATTGTGTCCACACCCGGGGTCGACGGTGTGTACATCGGTCCCAGCGACCTCGCGCTTGCGATTGGCGAGAAGCCGGGTTCGACGGCGCCGATCCTCGCGCAGACCATCCAGCTCATCGCCGACACCTGCCGCAGGCACGGCGTCGCCGTTGGTATGCACACGTCGTCCGGTGCCGTCGCGAAGAGCTACGTGGACAAGGGATTCGACTTCGTCACCGTGTTCTCCGATGCCGGCCTGATCGCCGGCGCGGCACGCGAGCAACTGAGCGTCGCCGTCTCCGGGTCGCGCAGGGCCGCCGACGGCGCGGCAACCTATTAAGAAGGAAGCCCGACATGTACGCGCGTTACTTCCTGAAGCGGGTGCTCCACGCGGTTCTCGTACTGCTGGCGGTCCTCGTGGTGGTGTGGATTCTGGTGAACCAGATCGGTGACCCGGCGCGGCTGATCCTGCCGCCCTCGGCCAGCCACCAGCTCTATCTGGACACCCGCGCCGCGATGGGCCTCGACGACCCACTGTGGGAACAGTTCTGGCGGTCGTTTTCGGGTTGGCTGCACGCCGACTTCGGAAACTCGTTGTGGCAGAAGGTACCCGCGCTGCCGCTCGTGCTGGAACGGGTGCCGGCGACGTTGCTGTTGACCCTCGCCACATTCACGGTCGCGTTGCCGGTCGCGTTCGCGCTGGGAGTGCTGTCGGCATTGCGTCCCGACGGGCTGCTGGATCGGACGCTCACGGCGGTGTCGCTGGCCGGCGTGTCGATCGCCGACTTCTGGCTGGGCCTCATGCTGATCCTGGTGTTCGGGGTGCAGTTGCACCTGTTGCCCACATCCGGCTACGGCGGGCTGGAATTCGTCATCCTGCCCGCGCTGACGCTCGCGTTCCGGCCGGTGGGGCGCCTGGCGCAAGTGGCCCGGTCGGCGCTGGTGGAGGAGATGCAGAAGCCCTACATCATCGCTCTGCGTGCCCAGGGCATGTCGGAGGGTCGGATCGTGCGCAGGCATGCGCTGAAGAACAGTCTCATCCCGATCATCACGGTGGGTGGCGACGAGCTGGCCAGTTTCCTCAACGGTGCGGTCGTGATCGAGACGATCTTCGCGTGGCCGGGTATCGGCAGCCTGTTCATCCAGGCCATCGAGCGGCGTGATCTCCCGCTCGTCCTGGCCTGCGTGTTCGTCATTGCCATGCTGGTGATCATCGTGAATCTCGTGATCGATCTGACCTACGCGTGGATCGATCCGCGTGCTTCGCTCATCGTCGATACCCGGCGGCGCAGGCGCGGGCACCCGCCGGTGACCCCGTCGACCTCGTCGGGCCCGGTGAGCAGCGATGGGCAGGCGGTTCCCGGCGGCGACGTCGGGCGATCGCCGACGTCGCTCAGCCCGTCGCCGACGTGACCGCTGCCGAACCCATGAGAGGAGACGAATGACCCAGGGGAACCCGCCGGGGCCGCTATCCGATGTCCGCGTGCTCGATTTCACCGAGCGGATGCAAGGTCCCTACGGCACACAGATTCTCGCCGACCTCGGTGCCGAAGTGATCAAGGTCGAGCGTCGTATCTCGCTGACCGTCGACGGCAGGCCCGATGAGAGATACGGACCAAACGGCCGGTACGGCCAGGATCCGGAAGACACGACGTTCTATGCCGCCGGTTTCCTGGCTGCCAACCGCAACAAGAAGAGCGTCACGCTCGACCTGAAGAATGCGGCGGCCAAGGCCGTGGCCGAACGACTGGTGGGGATGTGCGACATCGTCTACGAGAACTTCCGCCCTGGGGTGATGTCCCGCCTTGGGTTGGGGTACGACGACTGCCGGGCCCTCAACCCCGCGGTGATCTACGCGTCCGCGTACGGCTACGGGTCAGAGGGTCCCTACGAGCGGCGGCCCGGGCAGGATGTCCTGGCCCAGGCCGTGGGCGGCTTCGGCGCGATGAACGTCGCGGCCGATGGCCGCCCGACTCCCGTCGGCATGTCGATCACGGATCTGTTGGGCGGGATGAACGGCGCCATCGCCGTGCTGGCGGCGCTGCGGCACCGGGACCGCACCGGTGAGGGCCAGCGGGTCGAGGTGAACCTGCTGGCGAGCGCGATCGCCGCACAGTCCGAGCAGGCCGTGCACTTCATGAACACCGACGTCGGCGAGCCGGTGCGCGGCACGGTCATGCATGCGCACCCCTACATCGCCGCCCCGTACGGCTTCTACGCGACCAGAGACGGGTATCTCGCACTGTCCAGCGGCAGGCAGATCCCCGAACTGTGCCGGATCCTCGGTATACCCGACCTGTCAGCGGATCCGCGGTTCTGCACCCCGGCGGCGCGCAACGAGCACCGCCTCGAGTTCGAGGCCTTGCTGGAGGAGGCGCTGCGGCAGAAGACCACCGCGCAGTGGATGGATCTGATGGAGCCCGCGGGACTGTTCGCCGCTCCGGTGAAGTCCTTCGCCGAAGCGTTCGCCGACGCCCAGGTCGCGCACCAGGGCATGATCGCCACGATCGACTCGCCGGTAGGCGAGTTACGGCTTCCCGCACCGCCATACCGGCTGTCACGGACGCCGGCCTCGGTGCGGTCGGCGCCACCGCGACACGGCGAGCACACCGACCAGGTGCTCGAATCGGCCGGCTTCAGCCCAGAGGAAATCACCGAACTGCGGAAGCGCGAGGTGATCTGATGGCCGAGCCACGGCCAGGCCCGCTGGCCGGGATCCGCGTCCTGGATTTCACCGAGCGCATGCAGGGGCCCTATGCGACGCAGATGCTCGCGGATATGGGCGCCGACGTGGTCAAGGTGGAGCGCCGCGCCGCGGTGACCGCCGACGGTCGCAGCGACGACCGGTACGGCGAGAACGGCCGCTACGGAACCGATCACGACGACTCGACCATCTATGCCGCCGGCTTCCTTGCCAACAACCGCAATAAGCGCAGCATCACCGTCGACCTCAAGTCCGCGGCGGGCATCGCGACTGTCGAACGGCTGGTGCCGCAGTTCCACGTGGTGTACGAGAACTTCCGGCCGGGGGTGATGGACCGTCTCGGGCTGGGCTACCGGCGTTGCCGGGAACTCAACCCGGGCATCGTCTACGTTTCCGCCACCGGCTACGGACCCCGCGGACCGCACGTGTCCAAGCCGGGTCAGGACGTGCTCGTCGAGGCGAGCACCGGGTGGGGGTACCTCAACGCGGTCGATGGACAACCGGTCCCGGTGGCCACCGCCATCGCCGACACTCTCGGCGCCATGAACGGCGCATTCGGCGCGGTGTGCGCAATCGTCCATGCGGTGCGAACGGGGGAGGGGCAGCGGGTTCGCACCAGCCTGTACGAGAGCGCGATCGCGGGCATGGCGGAGTGGGGATTTCACTTCCTCAACGCGCCCGTCGGCGAGCCGGTTCGGCCGCAACCGGGGCACGCCAGTCCCTACACGCCGCCGCCGTACGGGTTCTACGCGACCAAGGACGGGCACATCGCGTTGTCCAGCGGGCGTCAGATCGCGCTGCTGTCGCGGATTCTCGGCATCGAGGATCTCGCCACCGATGAACGGTTCGCCACCTACTGGGCGCGTTTCGACAACCGTGCGGAGTTCGCCGCTGTCGTCGAAGAGGCGCTGGCAGCCAGGACGACGGCCGAGTGGCTGGAGCTCATGGAGGCGCAGGACATCTTCGCCGCACCCGTTCGGTCGATGGCCGATGCGTTCGCCGACCCCGCGGTGGCCGACGCCGACATGGTCGTCGAACTCGACACTCCCGCGGGTCCGCTGAAGTTCCTCGGCGTGCCCTACAAACTCGACGAGACCCCCGCCAGTGTCCGCACCCCGCCGCCGCTGCACGGCCAGCACACCGAGGAGGTGCTGTCCGAGGCGGGATTCAGCGCCGCCGAGATCGCCGAATTACGCAGTGCCGCAGCGATCTGAGCGCATGCTCAGATGGCCATCGCGGCACGCACGTCGGCTTCCGACGCCGAGCCGCCGCTACCGCTGGAGGTGACGCGGCCCGACTCCAGGATGTAGTACTGCTGGGCGGATTCGAGCGCGAAGCCGATGTGCTGCTCGACGAGCAGCACGCCCAGATCGCCCCGGTTCGTCAGCGCGGTGATCGCGGCTTCGATCTCGGCCACCACCGACGGCTGGATCCCCTCGGTCGGCTCGTCGAGAATCAGGATCTTGGGTGCGGTGATCAACGCGCGGGCGATGGCCAGTTGCTGGCGCTGACCACCCGAGAGCAGCCCGGCGCGGCGGGTCAACAGTTCCTTGAGTGCGGGGAACAGATCGAGCTGCTCGTCGATGAGTTGTTTGCCGTTCTTGCGCCCGTCGGCGACCACTTGCAGATTCTCCGCGGTGGTGAGCTGGCCGAACGACTGCTGGCCCTGCGGCACGTAGGCCAGGCCGCGGGCCACCCGCGCCGACGGGCGCAGCTTGGTGACGTCGTCGCCGTTGAGGACGACCTTGCCCGCGCTGCACTTGAGCAGGCCCACCGCGGCGCGCAGCAGCGTCGTCTTCCCGGCCCCGTTGTGTCCCATCACCGCGGCGACCCCGTCGGAGGGCACCTCGACGGTGGCGCCGTGGATGACTTCCGAACGGCCGTAGCCGGTGCGCACGTCGACCAGCTGAAGCATCAGGTGTTCTCCTCGATCAGCTCGGCGGGGATGTCGTCGGCGCCGGCCGCCGCGGTGCCCAGGTAGACCTCCTGCACCTTCGGATTCGCCTGCACCTCGGCCACCGACCCCTCGGCGATCACCTGGCCGCGGGCCAGCACCGTCACCGAGGTGGCGAAGGCGCGCATGAAGTCCATATCGTGTTCGACGACGACGACGGTGCGCTCACCGCCGATGCGGCGCAACAGATTTCCCGTCTCCTCGCGTTCCTCGTGGCTCATCCCCGCCACCGGTTCGTCGAGTAGCAGCACGTCGGCGTTCTGCACGAGCAGCATGCCGATCTCCAGCCATTGCTTCTGGCCGTGCGCCAGTACACCGGCGGGCTTGTCGGCCAGGTCGGTCAGCCCGATCGTGTCCAGTGCCTCCTCGATCGCCGGCGACACACCCGGCCTGCGGCGCAGCAGCGTCCATATCGAGCGTCCGGCGCCCGCGGCGATGTCGAGGTTCTGCAGCACCGTCAACTGCTCGAACACGCTCGCGGTCTGGAATGTCCGTCCCACTCCGCTTCTGGCGATCTGGTGCACCTTCTTGCCGAGCAATTCGGCGCCGGACTTGTTGACCGACCCGGTGGCCGGCACCAGACCCGTGATCGCGTCGATGACGGTGGTCTTGCCCGCACCGTTTGGCCCGATGAGAAAGCGCAGATCGCCCTGGAAGAGGGTGAGGTCGACCCCGCTCACGGCCTTGAAACCGTCGAAATCCACGGTCAGGCCGCGCACTTCGAGGTACTCGGTACCCATGCCGGCGTTCCCGCCGGCGATCGGAGCCTTGTCGGTCTCCGTCATGTCGCCGCCCCCACCTTCTCGGGCGCCGGATCGGGATCAGGATCCGGCGCGGGGGGCTCTTTCGCGCGCCGCCACCGCGTGAACACCACCGCAAGCCCGGCCAGACCGGCCGGGAAGAAGCCGACGACCACGATGAACAGCAGGCCCTGGGCGTAGATCCACTCCGAGGGGAAGCGTTCGGAGAACAGGGTCTGCGCCCACGCCACGCCGATCGCACCCAGGACCGGACCCAACAGGGTTGTGCGCCCACCGATGGCGACACCGATGAGGAACGCGATGGAGGGCAGGATGCCGACCTGGGAGGGGCTGATGAATCCGACGATGGGGGCGAACAGTGCCCCGGCGATGCTGGCGAACAACGCGGCCACGGCGTAGGCGACGACTTTGACGTTGGCGGGGTCGTAGCCCAGGAATCGCACCCGCTCCTCGCCGTCGCGCACTGCCACGAGCAGTTCGCCGTACCGGCTCTGCATCAGTTGGCGCACTACGGCCACCACCACCAGCAGCGTGCCCGCGGCGATGAAGTAGAGCATCTGTTTGTTCACCGGATCCGACAGCCGGAACCCGAAGAATGTGCGGAACCCGTTGAGCCCGTTGGAGCCGCCGAGCCCGGTCTGACCCACCAGCAGGATCGCCATCGCGGCGGCCAGCGCCTGCGACAGGATCGCGAAGTAGGCGCCCTTGACCCGGCGTTTGAAGACCCCCAGGCCCAGCGCCGCGGCGATACCCGTGGGGATCAGCACGATCGCCAGCAGCGTCACCAGTGGCGAGGCGAACGGCGCCCAGTACGCGGGCAGTTCACGCACCCCGGCGATCTGCATGAAGTCGGGAACGCTCTGGCCGGCGATCTGGGCGTCGGCGATCTTGAGGTGCATACCCATCATGTAGCCGCCGAGCCCGAAGAACACGCCCTGGCCGAGAACGAGCATTCCGCCACGGCCCCAGGCCAATCCGATGCCGACGGCCACGATCGCATAGCACAGGAACTGGCCGAGCAGCCCCAGCCGGAAGGTCGAGAGCACCGCGGGAGCCACCCCGAACAGCAGTGCCGCCGCCAGGGCGAAGCCGGCCCAGGTCTGCCAGCGTCCCACCATCGTCTTCATCGCGCTCCTCGCGTCGGAGGCCTTCTCATACGAGACTCCTTGTCCGGACCGTGAACAGGCCTTGCGGGCGGACTTGCAGGAAGATCACGATCAGCACGAACACGATCACCTTCGCCAGCGACGCGGTGGTGTTGTACTCGATGAACGAGTTCAGGAAGCCCAGCGCGAATGCGGCGATGACGGTGCCCTTGATCTGTCCCAGTCCGCCAACCACCACGACGAGGAACGCGTCGATGAGATAGCTCTGCCCGATGGTCGGACTCGTCGATCCGATCAGCGTCAGCGCCACACCGGCGACGGCGGCCAGGCCCGATCCGATGAAGAACGTCGTGAGGTCGGTCCGGCGCGACGAGATCCCGCTGGTCTCAGCCAGATCGCGGTTCTGCACGACGGCGCGGATACGTCGTCCCATCGGGCTCACCTTGAGCACGATCGCCAGCACGCTGACGCACAGGATGGCCAGCACCAGGATGAAGATCCGGGTCTTGGGCACCACGGCGCCGAGGATCTCGACCCCGCCCGACAGCCACGACGGCGCAACGACGTTGACCGCGGGAGCCCCGAAGATGTCGCGGGCCACCTGCTGCAGCACCAGGCCCACCCCGAAGGTCACCAGCAGGGTGTCCAGCGGGCGGTGGTACATCCGCTGGATCAGCGTGGTCTCCAGCAGGACGCCGAGCAGGCCCCCCACCAGGAAGCCCACGATCAGCGAGACGAACAGGGATACGCCCGCGCTGGTGACGATCTGCTGCACCACGTACGCGGTGTAGCAGCCGGCCATGATGAACTCGCCGTGCGCCATGTTGATGACGCCCATCTGACCGAAGGTCAGCGCAAGGCCGAGGGCGGCCAACAACAGGATCGAGCCGAGGCTCAATCCCGTTGTCAGCTGCCCGATCAGGACATCCATCGAGCGTCCGTCAGCCGGAGAGCCCGGCAGCCCACGGGTAGGACTTCAGGTAGGGATCCGGCTCGATCGGGCCGGGCGACTCCCAGATGGTGTAGATCAGGCCGTCGGGACGGATCTCGCCGATGCGGGCGGTCTTGGTGATGTGGTGGTTTTCGCCGTCAATGGTCACCAGGCCTTCGGGGGCGTCGAACGTGACGCCGCCGGCGTTGTCCTGGATTGCCTTGACGTCGAACGAGTTTGCCTTCTCGACGGTGTTCTTCCACAGGTAGACCGACACGTACGCGGCCTCCATCGGATCGGAGGTCGGCTTGTTCTCGCCGAACGCCGCCTTGTAGTTCTTGACGAACTCCTTGTTCACCGGGTTGTCGACCGTCTGGTAGTAGTTCCACGCGGTGAGCTGGCCGTCGATGTTCTGCACCCCGATGCCGCCGACCTCCTCCTCGGCGATCGACACCGACACCACCGGCATCTGCTGCGGGGTCAGACCCACGTTCTTGTACTCGCGGAAGAACGCGACGTTCGAATCGCCGTTGAGGGTGTTGAACACGGCGTCGGCGCCGGCGGTGCGGACCTTGTTGACGATCGTGGAGAAGTCGGTCGAACCCAGCGGGGTGTAGTCCTCACCCTTGATCTCGATCCCGTTGGCCTCGGCGTAGGCCTTGATGATGCGGTTGGCGGTCTGGGGGAAGACGTAGTCGCTGCCGACCAGGTAGAGCGATTTGACGCCCTTCTCCTTGAGGTAGTCCAGCGCGGGCACGATCTGCTGATTGGTGGTCGCGCCGGTGTAGAAGATGTTCGGCGACGACTCCAGGCCCTCGTACTGCACCGGGTAGTACAGCAGGGCGTTGTTGCTTTCGAAGACCGGCAGCATGGCCTTGCGGCTCGAGGACGTCCAGCCGCCGAACACCGCAGCCACGCAGTCGCTGCTGATCAGCTTCTGTGCCTTCTCCGCGAACACCGTCGGCTCGGACGCGCCGTCTTCGCCGATCAGCTGGATCTGCTTGTCGAGCACGCCGCCGTCGGCGTTGATCTCGTCGACGGCGAGTTTGATGGCATCGCGCACCGTCACCTCGGAGATCGCCATCGTGCCCGACAGGGAGTTCAGCGAACCCACCTTGATGGTGTCGCCGGAGGTGTCGACGCAGGATTGGCCACCAGCGGCTTCTTCGTCGGTGGCTTTGCTGCCGCAGCCGGCCAGCACCAGGCTGGTTGCGGCGACCACGCTTCCCGCGACGAGTGCCGACCGCGCTAGGGAGGAGCGTCGTGAAAGTCGCATGAACAACCTTTCGTCATGTCATCAGCATCAATTGCGGCCCCGGCGTACCGCGGCGGAGAACGAAAGAGAAGACACCGATCGGGTGTCGAATCGGCACGTTAGAGCGCCCGTGTTTCTGTGCAATGTCTGTGTGTCACGATCAAATTAACCTGCAGATGGGTTGGTGTTGGTGTGCCGTTTCGCCGCGCGTTCGAGCGTGACCGGGGGGTGTGTAACGATCGGGTAGCGTGCGGCGATGTGACGAACATGCGAACAGCGACGAGCAGAGTCGGGATTGCGGCTGCCGTGGGTGCGCTTGTGGCGGCCGCCGGTGTCGCGCTCACCCCGGTGGCCGGTGCGCAGCCGGCACCGACCCCCGAACCCGCCCCGGTCACCGAATCAACGATGACGATCCAGCCCGCGCCACCCACCGAATCGGGCGCGCCGGCCGAACCGGAGGCGACCACGGCGCCGGCGCCGGGGACCCATCAGGTGCGGTACTCGCTGACGGCGGGCGGCGCCGCGCCGTTCGACCTCTACTACCTGACCACTCAGCCGCCGGACAAGGCCGCGTATGACGCGGACCCCTACGCGTACCTGAAGAAGGAGTCGGTGACGCTGGCACCCGGGGTGCCGTGGGTGTTCGAAACGACTCTGGACGACCCGCAGTGGGCGATCCTGACCGTGAGCAGCACGACTCGCGGCGGGCAGGCCGCCCCGAATCCGCACTGTGAGATCGCGGTCGACG
Source organism: Actinomycetota bacterium (assembly GCA_018268465.1). Classification (GTDB taxonomy): domain Bacteria; phylum Actinomycetota; class Actinomycetes; order Mycobacteriales; family Mycobacteriaceae; genus Mycobacterium. The sequence continues at coordinate 317,232 of JAFDWN010000015.1, read as the reverse complement.
GTCAGGTCCTCGTGCAGCAGGACGCACCGTACAACCTGCAGTGCCAGTTGAAGGCGTGGTGAGGCGCGGTCAGTCCGCGTACACGTACACCCAGGCGTGCGCCCCCGAACGCAGCGGGACGTTCACGCGGCGGTAGTCGTCGACCTCGTACTCGTCGGCGGCGGCGAGTTCGTCGGCACTGACCGTGAATACGGTGCCCTCCACGGCGGCGCCGGGACGATCCGTCGGTATCAGGATGGGATGGGTGTCGCTGCCGCTGGCGGCGATGACGTGTGCGTCGTTGATCGTCACGTGGCTCAGCCGGTAGCCGACGATCGCGTCCGGCCTGCCGTCCAGTTCGCGCCCGAACGTGCTGCGCTGCACGTCGCGCTGCTGCAGGGTGCCGTAGGAGAACAGCAGTTCGCTCACGCGGATCAGTCAAACATCCGGATGCGTCCGCCGCCGCGCTTGACTGTATATCGAACTGATGTTCGAATAGTGGTGTGCGGTGGGACGAGCAGGGGGTCGGCGTCGACGACGGCGCATTGCCCGGCCTGGCGCGGCTGGGGTTCGTGCGAAGCGTCCGCACCCCACAGTTCGAGGGCATCACCTTTCACGAGGTGCTGTGCAAGTCGGCGCTGAACAAGGTGCCCGAAGGTGCCATGCTGCCGTTCCGGTTCACCGTGAACGGCTATCGCGGCTGCTCGCACGCCTGCCGGTACTGTTTCGCCCGTCCCACCCACGAGTACCTGGATTTCGACAGTGGCCGGGATTTCGACACGCAGGTCGTGGTGAAGACGAACGTCGCCGACGTTCTGCGCCGGGAGTTGCGCCGCCCCTCCTGGGCCGGTGAGACGGTCGCGCTCGGCACCAACACCGATCCCTATCAACGTGCCGAAGGCCGTTACGCCCTGATGCCGGGAATCATCGCCGCACTGTCTGATTCGGGTACGCCGTTCTCCATCTTGACCAAGGGCACGCTACTGCGCCGGGATCTGGCGATCATCGCGGCGGCTGCCGAACGGGTCGATGTCAGCGTCGCGGTGTCGCTGGCCGTTGGTGATCCGTTGCTGCACAAGGATGTCGAGCCGGGTACGCCGTCGCCGGACGCGCGGCTGGGGCTGATCGCGGCCATCGCCGAGGCGGGCCTTGGCTGCCATGTGATGGTCGCGCCGGTGCTGCCGTACCTGACGGACTCGGTGGCCCACCTCGACGACCTGCTGGGCCGGATCGCCGCGGCAGGCGCCAGCGGCGTGACGGTGTTCGGTCTGCACCTGCGCGGCTCCACGCGGGGCTGGTTCATGGCGTGGCTGGCGCGCAGTCATCCCGAACTTGTGGGACGGTATCGCGAATTATACCGGCGCGGAGCGTATCTGCCGTCCGAATATCGTGCATTGCTGCATCGCCGGGTGGCGCCGCTGGTGGCCAAGCACGGATTGGGCCGCGGTGAACGCGCCATGCGGCCGCAGGCGGGCACGCCGGCCGTCGCGGTGGGAGTCGCCCAGCCGACGCTGTTCTAGCCCGTTGTCAACCCAGCAGCGCCATGCGAAGCACGTCCAGTGGCAACCCGCCGAGATCCAGTGCGCGGCTGTGGAATTCCTTCAGGCCGACGCCCCGATTCAGCACCTGGTCGCGTAGCTGCTGCCAGATCCGCTGTCCCACAGCGTAGGACGGAGCCTGACCGGGCCAGCCGAGGTAGCGGTCGAGTTCGAAACGCAGTGTCTCCTCGGTCTGCGCGCAGTGCGCGCGCAGGAAATCCCAGGCCCGCTGCGCATCCCAGACCGCGCCGTCGGGTGCGGTGATTCCGCAGTGCACCCCGATGTCGATGACGACGCGGGCGGCGCGGAAGCGCTGCGCGTCGAGCATGCCCATCCGGTCGCCCGCATCGTCGAGCCAGCCCAGCTCGGCCATCAGCCGCTCGGCGTACAGTGCCCAGCCCTCGCCGTGGCCCGACACCCAGCATCCCAGCCGGCGCCACCGGTTCAACCGGTCGGCGAGCACCACCGCGCGCCCGATCTGTAGATGGTGGCCGGGCACGCCTTCGTGGAAGACCGTGGTGGTCTCCTGCCAGGTGTGAAACGTCTCGACGCCGGGCGGCACCGACCACCACATCCGGCCGGGCCTGCTCAGGTCCTCCGACGGGCCGGTGTAGTAGATACCCGGTCTGCGTCGGTGCGATCCGGCACTCGAGGCGGCGCAACGGGGCCTCGATGTCGAAATGCGTTCCGGCCAGGGACGCCACGGCGCGGTCAGACAGATCCTGCATCCAGTTCTGCAGTGCGGCGGTGCCCGTCACGAGGTAGCGCGGCTCGTCGTCGAGCCGGCCCAGAGCCTCGCTGACCGAGGCGCCCGGATACAACGCACCGGCCACCTGGACCTGCTCGGCGACGATCGAGTCGAGCTGATCCAGTCCCCAAGCGTAGGTTTCGTCGAGGTCGACCGCCGCGCCGAGGAACGATCTGGACAACAAGCGGTATGCGTCGCGGCCGACGGCGTCCCGCTCCCGCGCGTGGGGGCCGATCTCGTCGCGCAGCACGGCGCCCAGTTCCCGGTAGGCGGCGGCGGCCGCGCCGGCGGCGCGCCGCAACTCGTTGTGCAGCACCGGGTCGTCCGGCGCCGCGGTGGCCACCATGTCGATGAACAACTGCTCGATCTGCTGGGCCTGCGCGCTGCCGCGGCTCACCTGGCGAGCCGCGGGCGGGCGTCCGGCGGCGGTGGTTGCCCGCAGCGCCTCGGCGTAGCCCGCGACGCCGTCGGGAACCTTCGCCAGGCGCCGCGCGATCGTCGACCAGTCCTGGGCGCCGTCGTGCGCATCGTCGGGGATCATCAGGTCGAACACGTCGCGCATGGTCTGCAACGGTGAGGCGATCACGTTGAGTTCGCCGAGGTCGAGTCCCGCGTCGTGCAGCTCCAGCTGCAGACCGAGACGTTCGCGCATGGCCGCCGCGGTCACTCGGTCGGCGTCGTCGACGGGCTCGGCCCGCTCCAGTTCGCGCAGCGCGCCGCGGGCCGCCTCGGCGCGTGCGGTGACACCGGCGGGGGAGTAGTCGGTCATCTCGTCGTCATGGCCGGTGATGCCGAGTTCGGTTGCCGTGCAAGGGTCCAGCGTCGCGAATGTGTCGAGATAGCGTTCGGCGACCGCGTCGACGGCGGTCAGCGCCCTAGCCAAGACTGTTGGTGGCGAACGTATCGCACTGGTTGGGGTCACCGGTGCGGTAGCCGGTGGTGAACCACTTCTGGCGCTGCTCGGAGGATCCGTGCGTCCAGGACTCCGGATTGACCCGGCCGGTGGCCGCCGACTGGATCCGGTCGTCGCCGACGGACGACGCGGCCGACAGCGCATCGGCGATGTCCTTGTCGCTCAAGGGTTCCAGGAACGGGACGCCGGTGCTCTCCTGTTTGGTGACGGCCGCGTAGTGCGCCCACACCCCCGCGTAGCAGTCGGCCTGCAGCTCCGTGCGCACGCCCGCGCCCTGGGCGCCCTGCGGGTCGCGCTGTGCGCGTCCCAGCACTCCTTGCAGATTCTGGACGTGATGGCCGAATTCGTGTGCCACCACATACTCCTGTGCGAGCGGGCCGCCGCTGGAACCGAACTGGTCGACGAGCACCTGGAAGAAGTCGGTGTCGAAATAGGCGGTCTGATCGGCCGGGCAGTAGAACGGCCCGACATCGCTGGTGGCGGGGCCGCAACCGGTGTCGACCTGGCCGGTGAACAGCCGCACCTGCGGGCGGGTGTAGCCCGGCATCAGCTGCTGCCACACGGCGTCGACGGAGTTCCCGGTGGCCACCACGCGGCATTGCACGATGTTGTTGGCGTCCTCGCCCGTCTGGCACTGGCTCAGGTCGAATCCGGGGGCCTCGACACCCTGGGTGCTGCCGATCTCCTGCTGTTGGGGCATCACCGAGCCCGGGTCCACCCCGAGCAGCAGGGCGACCACGAGGATCAGCAACCCGCCGACACCGCCGCCGATCGCGATGCGTTTGCCGCCACCGCCACCCCCGCCGCTCGTCGACGTGGTGCTCGTGTCGATCCGCATCCCCTCGTTGAAGGTCATCGCACCGCTCCGTATCCGCTCGTGAGGCCGCTCTCCGTTCGGCGTTCACGCCGGTGCCCAGCTTCCCACACTACGATTCAGACGTGTCCGTCGTTACGGAACTTTCGGTCATCGCGCACACGTCGCTGGGTCGGCTGCGCGGCACCACCGAAGGCGGCGTCAGCGTCTGGCGTGGCATCCCCTACGCCCGTCAGCCGCTGGGCGACCGCAGGTTTCTGGCACCCGCGCCGCCGGAGCCGTGGAGCGGCATCCGCGACGCCGTCGAACACGGCCCCCTGCCGCCGCAGGGCCGGTCCTTCGTCGGCGGTGGCCGCGACGATCCCAAGATGCGCGACGAGGCATGTCTGACGCTGACCGTGTGGTCGCCGGATACGGCGGGCTCGTTGCCCGTCATGGTGTGGATACCGGGCGGGGCGTTCGTGTACGGCGCCGGTCAGCTGCAGCTGTACAACGGCTCGCGGCTGGCGCTCAACGGCGACGTCGTCGTCGTCAACGTCACCTATCGCCTCGGGGTGTTCGGCGGATTCGAACTCGGCGATCTGGGTGAGGGTTTCGACGACAACCTGTGCCTACGTGATCAGATCGCCGCGCTGCGCTGGGTGCGCGACAACATCGCCGCGTTCGGCGGCGACCCGGACCGGGTGACGGTGTTCGGCGAATCCGCGGGCGCCACCTCGGTGCTGGCGCTGTTGTCCAGCCCGGCCGCCGGGGGGCTGTTCACCCGGGCGATCGCCCAGAGTCCGGCGCTGCCGCTGATCGCCGACCGCCAGACCCGCGCCGAGCGGTCCCGCCGATTCCTGGAGCGGCTCGGTGTCGGGGTCGACGAGGTCAAGTCGCTGCCCCAGCGGCCGCTGCGCCGGGCGGCGGGGATGCTGCAGCGCGACAGTGCCGACGACACTCCCACGCTGGCCTACGGGCTGACCTATGGCGTCGATCTGCTGCCGCAGCATCCCATCGAGGCCGCGCGCAGCGGTGCGGTGCTGCCGGTGCCGTTGATCATCGGCACCAACAGCCACGAGGCGTCGATGTTCGCGTGGGGCAAGCCACCGATGCTCCCGACCACTCCGGATGGCGCCGAGGCGTATCTCAACCGGGTCGCGCCGCACACCAGGGACGCGTTGCTGGGCGCCTACCCCGACTTTCCGCGCAGGCGCGCGCTCATCGCATTCGGCTCCGATGTCATGTTCGGGGCGCCCACCTGGGCGTTCACCGATGCCTACAGTGCGCATGCGCCGACCTTCGCCTACCGGTTCGACCACGCGACCTGGACACTGCGCGCGCTGGGGCTGGGTGCCACGCACGGCAGCGAGATCGTGCACATCCAGCACAGCTACTCGTCGTATCTAGGACGCAAGCTGCATCCGCTGGGACGCCACGTGCAGCCCGCGGTGGGCCGGCGGATGCAACGGACGTGGCTGGACTTCGCCTCCACCGGGGACACGACGTGGTCTCCGGACCCGGGCGCGCCGGGGATGTGGCACGACGACTGGCCGCCCTACGACGCCGTGCGGCGGCGCACCCGCATCATCCGCACGACGCGCGACGCGGTGGTCGACGATCCCGACGCCGCCCGCCGCGAGGCGTGGGCGGGGATGTACTGACGGTTCGCGTGATCGCCGCGGTTCGGCGCGAACGGCCCCCTCTACACTGTTGCAGTCCTCTCGTCAGGCCTTTTCACAAGGAGATTTTGTGCTGCGCAGTCATGCCGCCGGTTCGTTGCGGAGCGCCGACGCCGGTCAGAAGGTGACCCTTGCCGGCTGGGTGGCGCGCCGCCGGGACCACGGCGGAGTCATTTTCATCGACCTGCGCGACGCGTCGGGAGTCAGCCAGGTGGTGTTCCGTGACGCCTTGGAGGAGGGGCAGGTGCTGGCGCAGGCGCACCGGTTGCGCGCGGAGTTCTGCGTCGCCGTCGAGGGGGTGGTCGAGATCCGTCCGGAGGGCAACGCCAACGCCGACATCGCCACCGGGGCCATCGAGGTGAACGCGACGTCGCTGACCGTGCTGGGCGAGTGCGCGCCGCTGCCGTTCCAGCTCGACGAGACCGCGGGTGAAGAAGCCCGCCTGAAGTACCGCTACCTGGACCTGCGCCGGGGCGGACCCGCCCACGCGATCCGGCTGCGGTCCCAGGTCAATGCCGCCGCGCGCGGAGTGCTCGCCGGACACGATTTCGTCGAGATCGAGACACCGACGCTGACCCGGTCGACCCCCGAGGGCGCCCGCGACTTCCTGGTGCCGGCCCGGCTGCAGCCGGGTTCGTTCTACGCCCTGCCGCAGAGCCCGCAGCTGTTCAAACAGTTGCTCATGGTCGCGGGGATGGAGCGCTACTACCAGATCGCGCGGTGCTACCGCGACGAGGACTTCCGTGCCGACCGGCAACCGGAGTTCACCCAGCTGGACATGGAGATGAGCTTCGTCGACGCCGACGACGTGATGGCGGTGTCCGAGGAGGTGCTGCGCGCGCTGTGGGCGCTGATCGGCTACGACCTGCCGCTGCCGCTGCCGCGGATCAGCTACGCCGACGCGATGCGCCGGTTCGGCTCCGACAAACCCGATATGAGGTTCGGGCTGGAACTGGTGGAATGCACCGGCTACTTCGCCGACACCACCTTCCGGGTGTTCCAGGCGCCCTACGTCGGGGCGGTCGTCATGCCCGGCGGGGCGTCGCAGCCGCGGCGCACACTGGACGGCTGGCAGGATTTCGCCAAACAACGTGGGCACAGGGGGCTGGCGTACGTCCTGGTGGGTGAGGACGGTTCTCTGGGCGGCCCGGTGGCCAAGAACCTGTCCGACGCCGAACGCGACGGGCTGGCCGCGTTCGTCGGCGCCCAGCCGGGCGACTGTGTGTTCTTCTCGGCCGGGCCCGCCAAGACGGCGCGCGCGCTGCTGGGGGCCACCCGCATCGAGATCGCCAAGCGCCTCGACCTGATCGACCCGGCTGCGTGGGCGTTCACCTGGGTGGTGGACTGGCCGCTGTTCGAGGCCGCCGACGAGGCGACTGCCTCCGGTGACGTGGCGGTCGGCTCCGGGGCGTGGACGGCGGTGCACCACGCGTTCACCTCACCCAAGCCCGAGTCGGAGGCCACCTTCGACAGCGATCCGGGTACCGCGCTGGCCGACGCGTACGACATCGTGTGCAACGGCAATGAGATCGGCGGCGGGTCGATCCGTATCCACCGCCGCGACGTTCAGGAACGGGTCTTCGCGATGATGGGTATAGATCACGACGAGGCCCAGGACAAGTTCGGATTCCTGTTGGACGCCTTCACATTCGGGGCGCCACCGCACGGCGGCATCGCATTCGGGTGGGATCGGATCACGGCGTTGCTGGCCGGCGAGGACTCGATCCGCGAGGTGATCGCGTTCCCCAAGACCGGCGGCGGTGTCGACCCGCTGACCGATGCGCCCGCGCCCATCACCGCCCAGCAGCGCAAGGAATCGGGAATAGATGCCAAGCCCAAGAAGCTGGAGCAGGCATGAGTGATTTCGACAAGGACAAGCTGCTCGCCGACAGCGCGGCGCTGGACGATTTCAATCGCAACGTCGTCGAGGAGTTCCGGGCCAATGGCGGCAAGGTCGGTGGGCCGTTCGAGGGTGGCACGCTGCTGCTGTTGCACACGGTCGGCGCCAAGTCGGGTACTCCGCGCGTTTCACCTCTGGCGTACTTGACCGTCGACGGGAAGATGCTCATCGTCGGGTCATACGCGGGGGCGCCGAAGAATCCCGCATGGGTGCACAATCTTCGCGCCAATCCGCAGGTGCACGTCGAGGTCGGCGCCGACTCGTACGACGTGATGGCCCGTGAGCTGCCCCGCGACGAGCGCGACCGGGCGTTCGCGAAGGTGGCCGCTCAGCAGCCGGTGTTCGGCGAATACCAGAAGAACACCGACCGGGCCATCCCACTGTTCGAGCTGACCCGCGTCTCGTAGCGATTTCGGCGCGCCCAGGTGCGCGTGGCGTAGCGGAGAGCGCCGGAATCGCGGGGGTCAGGGCTGGTCCAGGACGGCGCGCAGACCCATCAGCTGTTCGTCGCGCCAGGCCACCCGCGCCTCCCAGTCGGCGAGGTCGAGCAGTTTGCGGCGCTGTTCGGTGGCGGTGGCCACGAGTTCGGGTGTCCACGGGTCGTGTTGTCCGCGTTCGGCACCCATCCGTTCGTAGGCGGGGCCCATCTTCTCGGCGTGCGACGCCAGCCCGCCGCGGGTGTTGAGGTCGGCGGTTTCGAACGGCCCGATGACGCTCCACCGGCGGCCCAGTCCGCTGCGCACGACCTCGTCGATATCGTCGACGTCGGCCACGCCGTCGCGCACCAGGCAGTAGGCCTCCCGCAGCAGGGCGCCCTGCAACCGGTTGAAGACGAATCCTTCGACCTCACGGCGCACCAGGACCGGGCGCAGGTCGCTGGCACGGTAGATGCCCATCGTCGTCTCGACGATCGGCGCCGCGGTGCGGCTCGAGGGCACCACTTCGATCACCGGCAGCAGGTACGGCGGGTTACCCGGGTGGCCCACCAGGATGCGCTCGGCGACGTCGCCCAGGTCGGCGGCCAGTGCGCCCGGCACGATCGCGGACGTGGAGCTGGCCAGCGGCACATCGGCCGATGTGTGCAAACCACTCTGCCGCAACAACTCTCGCTTGATCTCGACGCGTTCGGGCGCGCATTCCTGCACGAAGCAGGCCGGTGACACCGCCTCGACCAGGTCAGCAGTGAACCGCACGCGCGCGGCGACGGTCGCCGCGTCCTCGCCCAACAGCCCGCGCGCCGCCAGCGCGTCCAGTCGCGCGGTCAGCTCGGCGCCGGCGCGCGCAGGCGCGCCGTCGACGGGATCGTAGAGGCGCACCTGAAAACCCTTGCCCGCGAACAACACGGCGAATGCGACACCGATCGATCCCGCCCCGAGCACCGCGACCGACCGTGGGGCGGTCGTCACAGCAGCCACCAGGAGCGGTCGCCGGCGTATCCGCGTTCGAGGATCGCCACGATCGCCTCGACGCTGAGTTCGCGAGGATTGTTCGCGGTGAGCCGTGTGGCCAGCATCGCCTGCTCGGCCACGAACACGAAATCACGCGGCGCGAGGCCGAGCGTGCGCAGGTCCAGGGGTGCGCCGAGGTCCGCCAGGATCGTCTCGATGCGTTCGATCGCGCAGTGTGCCTGGGCGAGTTCGGGATCCGAGGGTTCGGCGACACCGAGAATCCGGCCGATCTCGGCGAACTCCGGGATTCGGGTGGGCAGGTTGTATCGCATGACGTAGGGCAGCAGCGCGCTGATGCCGAAACCGTGCGCGGTGTGGGTCAGGTTCCCGATCGGCGACTGGATCGCGTGCGCCCCCGCGGTGCCGGCGGTGTTGATCGCCATTCCCGCGCAGTACGCGCCGAAGAGGGTGTCCGAGCGGGCCTGCAGGTCGCCGGGGCGGACGGCGACTGCGGGCAGCGAGGTGTTGAGCAGGGCCAGCCCGGTGCGGGCGAAGGTGTCGGCCAGCAGGTTCTTCCCGGCATACAGCGTGGTCGCGATGGCCTCGGCGCCGGGGTTCTTCGCCCGGCCGGTGAACGCCTCGATAAGGTGAGACAGCGCGTCGGCGCCCGCGGCGGCCGTCAGTCCGGGCGGGCAGGTCAGTGTGAGCTCGGGGTCGATCACCGCGCAGTGCGCCTCCAGGTGGGGGCTGGCCACGCCGACCTTCATCCCCTTGTCCTCGTCGAACACCACCGAGATGCAGGTGACTTCGGCGCCGGTGCCGCCCGTGGTGGGCACCGTGATCACCGGGCACCCAGGTGCGGGCACCGCGAACTCGCCGTAGTAGTCGCGCACATCGCCGCCGTTGGTGAGCACCACCGACGCCACCTTGGCCAGATCCAGGCAGGACCCACCCCCGATGCCGACGATCGCGTCGATCCTCGTCTCGTCGAAGAGCCGGGTGATCTCCACGACGTTGCGCCGGGGCAGGTCGGGTTCGGTGCCGCTGTAGGTCAGCACGGACACACCGCGGGCGGTGATGCCCTCGACGATCTCGGCGAACTCGGCGCTGGTGGCCATCCGGGCATCGGTGACGATGAGGACCTGTTCGGCGATCTCGGCGACCACCCGGGGGATCTGGCGGCGCTGCCCGGGACCGAACAGCACGGTGCCAGGCTGGCGCAGCAGTCCCAGGCCGAGGTCGTTGCGGGTGCGCTGCGGCCGCGGCACGGCCGCGGTTTCGGTGGTGGTCATGCCAACCCTTCTTCCTCGTTGACGGTGACGGCGAGGTACTTCGGTTCGAGGTAGTCGTAGATGGCGTCGTGCCCACCTTCGCGTCCGAGTCCGGATTCCTTGATCCCGCCGAATGCGGCGGCGGGGTCGGCCATGATGCCCCGGTTCACACCGACCATGCCGAATTCGAGGTGTTCGCCCACGGTCATCGCGCGGGACAGGTCGCGGGTGAACACGTAGGCCGCCAGACCGTACCGGGTGTCGTTGGCGAATGCGATCGCGTCGGCGGTGGATGCGGCCTCGTAGACGGTGGCCACCGGGGCGAACAGCTCGCGTCCGCACAGTTCGGCAGGCCGTGCGAGCATGCGGAAAACCGTGGGTGCGAAGAAGTATCCGGGACCCGGAAGCGCCGAGCCGCCGGTCAGCAGTTCGGCACCCAGGTCGCCGAGCTGTGCCACCAGGTCCACCACCCCCCGGCGCTGGCGGTCCGAGATCATCGGCCCGATATCGGTGGCGTCGTCGAAACCGTTTCCGACGGTGAGCTTCTCGGTGAGCTGCACGAACCTGTCGGTGAACCGGTCGGCGACTGCGCTGTGCACGATGATGCGGTTGGCCGCCACGCACGCCTGCCCGGCGTTGCGGAACTTGCACAGCACGGCCTGCTGGGCGGCGTGTTCGACGTCGGCGTCCTCGAGCACGATGAACGGGCCGTCACCGCCCAGTTCCATTGACGCGTTGACGATTCCGGGGGCAGCCTGAGCCAGCAGGGTCGATCCGACACCGGTGGATCCGGTGAAACTGATCTTGCGCAGCCGCGGATCGGCCATCAGCGCCGCCGACACCGCCGCCGAGGCCGTGGTGTGCACCAGGTTCACCACACCGTCGGGAAAGCCCGCCTCGCGCAGCGTCTCGACGAACAGCGCGCACGTCAAGGGTGTCTCCTTGGCGGATTTGACCACCACCGGGCAACCGGCGGCCAGCGCGGCGCCCGCCTTGCGGGCGATCATCAGCATGGGGAAGTTCCACGGGGTGATCAGCAGCGCGGGGCCGACCGGCTGATGTGTGGTGACCACCCGGTACCCGCCGTGTGACGCGGGTGCGTAGGTGCCGTGCAGATGGGCGATCTGCTCGGTGTACCAGAGGAAGAATTCGGCCGAGAGGGCGAACTCGGCGCGCGATTCGGCCAGCGGTTTACCGCTTTCGGCGGTCATGACCGCGGCGAACGTCTCCGCCCGCGACTGCAACAGGCGGTGGGCCTCGGCGAACAGCGTGGCGCGCGCCCGCGGTGCGACACGGCGCCACGGCGTGCGCGCGGCATGGGCCGCGTCCAGCGCCGCCAGCGCGTCGCCCGGGGTGGCGTCGGAGACCTGCGCGATGTCGTCCCCGGTCGCCGGATCCACCACGCTGAACACGGATTCCGTTGCACGCCAGTGCCCGTCGATGAACAACCCGGTGGGGACGGTGTGGCCGCGTATCTCTGTGGTGGGTGTCCGGGTGGGCAGGGTGATGGTCATGGTGTCCTCGTGACGGGTGACGGCGGGGAAGATCGTGGGTGATCTGGGCGCCACGCTAGGACCCGTCCACCGCGTGTCACCCCGGTGCTTCTTTTTGAGACAGTTCACCTCGCCGCGGCGGCATTCGGGCGATGTGGTGATCGGGCGGGGTTACAGTGACTGTGATCCGGATCGCATGTCAGGTTCCGGATCGGAGGTCCCGAAATCCCGGAGGTGTAGGGGTTTGTCCACACGGCGTGGTGCGCCGCGTATCGAGGACATGCGAGCGCAGTTCTTGACCGCGGCCGATCCTGGGCAGGCCGTGCCCGCCCACTTGCTGCAGTCGTGGCTGCGCTCCAAAGAGGCGCTCGGGGTTCCGGCAAATGTCCGTGATGTGCCGCGGGTGGACGAGGACCTGCTCGACAGCCATCTGCTGGAGATGTTTCAGGCACCGATGGCCCGGGTCTCCGAGGACCTGCACGGCTCGGGGATGGGCCTGTTGCTGGCCGATGCGCAGGGCCGCATCCTGCAGCGATGGTCACACGACACGGCCGCGATGAGCTATCTGGACCGGCTGGGCACGGTGCGCGGCGCGGTGCTGTCCGAAGATGCGGTCGGCACTAACGGGGTGGGCACGGCGATCGCCACGGGCAAATCCGTTCAGATCGCCGGCGCCGAGCATTTCGCCGATTTCTACCAGACGGCGCTGTGCACGGGGGCACCCGTGTGGCATCCGATCACCGGCAAGCTCGTCGCTGTGGTGACGGTGTCCGCAACCACCAGTGAGAGCAGCGGACTGCTGCTGCCGCTGACCAACTCGGTGGCGACCCAACTGGAGCAGCACGTCCTCGACGTCGCCCAACCCGGTGCCAGGGCCATGCTGGCGGCGTTCCTGGAGACCTCGGCGCGTCACGCCGGCCCGGTGGTCGCCTTCGGCCCCGACGGGCTGACCATGCGCAGTCAGCGTGCGGGCGACCTCACCCAGACCGATGTGGACATGATCGGTCATCTGTGCGCGGGGATGCGCCGCAGCGCACAGGTGAGCGCCGAACTGTCCATCGGCACGGTCCTGGTCGACGTGTCCGCACTCGACGGCGGCGCCGGAGTGGTCGCCGCCCTGCGGCCGGTGTCACGGTCCTCGGGGGTGCGGACCGCGCCGGCACCCGCCGGGCTGGTGGGCCAGTCGAAGTCGTGGCAGTCGATCGCCCACCACGTGAGCAGGCGTATCGCGGCCCGCCAGGCGTTGCTCATCGCCGGCGAGTCCGGTAGCGGAAAAACGTCGTTGGCGCTCGGCCGGCCGTACGCGCCGGCTGTCGGCGTCGACGGCGTGGTGATCATGCACGCGGCCGAGCGGGAGATCACCGGCGACCGGGCGTGGCTGCAGCGACTGGCGGAGGCGGTGGGCGGTTCGGCGCCGGTCGTCGTTCGCGGTGTGGAGAACCTCGACGGGCACCTGGCCGCGCTGCGCACGCTGGTCGAGGCACATGCCGGACGGTCGCCGCTGCTGCTGACGTTGACTGCGGCGACGCCCGCGGAGGCGCAGGACGTCGCCGCCCGGCTCGGCGTCGCGGTGCAGTGGGTGCCGCCGTTGCGGGAACGCGCCGCCGACATCGCGGTGCTGTGGCACGCATTCGCCGCACGCCGGGCGCCGGGCCTTCGCCTGGTACTCGGCGAGGAGGCGCGTCGGGCACTGGAGGCCAGCCCGTGGCCGGGCAACCTCGCCGAGCTGCGCGCGGTGGTCGACCACGTGGTGGCCTCGGGCCGCCGCGGGGTGGTGCGCGTCGAGGATCTGCCCGACTCGGCACGCGGTCAGCGGGCGTGGTCGATGATCGAACGCACCGAGATGGAGACGATCCGCCGGGCGTTGCAGGAATCAGGTGGGAACCGTTCTCGCGCAGCGGAACTGCTCGGTGTCTCGCGCGCCACCATCCACCGCAAGATGAAGACCTACCACCTGTCGGGCTGACGGGCCGGGCCCGGTTACTGGGCCAGGTAGCCGCCGTCGATCACCAGCTCGGATCCGGTCATGAAGCTGGACTCGTCGGAGGCCAGAAACACCACGCCGTTGGCGATCTCTTCGGGGGTACCCGCACGGCCCATGGGCGTCTGGCCGACGACGAACTCGTTGATCGCCGGGTCCTGCGCCTCGGTCAGCGGGGTGCGGATGAAGCCGGGATGCACCGAGTTGACGCGGATGTTGTCCTTCGCGTAGCTGATCGCGGCGCTCTTGGACATGTTGCGGACCGCACCTTTGGTGGCGTGGTAGGCGTGTGCGCCGGCGACCGCCGCCGATCCCCAGATCGACGAGATGTTGATGATCGAGCCGCCCCGCCGGGCGAGCATATGGGGGACCACCGCGCGCATCCCCAGCCAGGTTCCGGTCTGATTGGTGGCCACCACCCGCTCCCAGTCGGCCAGCGTCAGCTCGTGCAGCGACTGGTAGGCGATGATCCCCGCATTGTTGGCCAGCACGTCGATGCGGCCGTGCCGCGTCACCACATCGGCGACGACCGACTCCCAGTCCTCTTCCTGCGCGACGTCGAGCTGGCGGTACTCGATGCCGGGGGAGCGGGGCCCGAAGGACTCGTCGGTTTTGGCGCGCCCGGTGGCGACGGTGACGGCGCCTTCCCGCGCGAATGCTTCGGCGATCGCGTGGCCGATGCCGCGGCTGGCGCCGGTGACGAGTGCGACCTTGCCGTCCAGACGGTTCATGGGTGGGGCCTTCCTGGTGATGTCGAGGGGACGTATCGAGACAAACGTGTCGCATCGCCGCATGCGTGATCTGGACCACGCTGAGACAGTCGTGCGTCAATTTGCGACACCTCGGCGGGCATGACCCGGGTCGCTCACAGACTGTCGGCGTGCGATTCGCCACACCGGCCGGCGCACCGTCAAGCCCCGAGTTCTCCAGGAGAAGACCAGCCATGTCAGCTTCAGCCAGCCGCCAACCGACCGATCCGCTGGGTGCGCTCTACGCGGAATGGACCGAGGAGTTCGTCGCCAACCCCGGCATGTCGCTTCGGCTCATGCGCTGGGTGTTCGAGGATTGGCATCGCGCCACTGCCGAACCCGAGGACGTGACCTACGCTTCGACCGAGATCGGTTCGGTGCCAGGTATTCTCGTGAAACCGCTGGATGCCGATCCGGGCCAGATTCTGCTCGTGCTGCACGGCGGCGGATTCGCTCTGGGATCCTCGGCAAGCCACCGCAAGATGGCCGGGCACCTGGCGCGGGCCTGCGGCGCGTACGCCTTCGTCGCGGATTTCCGGCTGGCGCCCGAACATCCCTATCCCGCGCAACTCGACGATGCCACCGCGGTGTTCGACGCACTGCTCGCACAGGGCCACCGAGCGCAGGACATCACGTTCGTCGGCGACAGTGCCGGATCGAACATCGCCATCGCCACCACACTGCGCCTGCTGGCGGCCCGGCGTTCGGCGCCCGGCCAGGTGATCGCGATCTCGCCGTGGCTGGACATGGAGAACTCCGGGACGACGATCGAAACCAACAACGACACCGACTTCCTCATCACGCGGGAAGGGTTGCAGGGCAACATCGACCGCTATCTATCCGGCGGGGCGAGCCCCTCCGACCCGCTGGTCAACCCGCTCTACGCGGACTTCACCGGCTTCCCCCGGCTCTACATCACCGCCTCGGACGTCGAGTCGCTGTACGCCGACGCCACCCGGCTCGAGGACCGGGTGCGGGCCGCCGGGGTGGACGTCACGGTCGATATCGCGGCGGGCCATCAGCACGTGTTCCCGCTGCAGGCGGGCCGGCTGCCCGACGCCGACGCCGCCATCACCGCGATGGCCGCGTGGTATCGCACAGGCCGCGCCGCCGCGCTCCCCGCCACCCTCCAATCCGCTTCCGCCTGAGCATCATCCGACCACTCACAGGAGATCGACCATGAGCACACACACCCCCCGGCAGGCCCCCGAGTTCGACGCGATCGTCATCGGCGCCGGCTTCTCCGGCCTGGCCATCCTGCACCACCTGCGCGATATCGGGCTTCGGACGGTGGTGCTCGACGCCCAGGACGGCGTCGGCGGCACCTGGTGGGCCAATCGCTACCCCGGTGTACGCACCGACAGCGAATTCAGTTACTACTCGTTCTCCTTTTCCAAGGAGGTACGTGAGGAGTGGTCGTGGTCGCAGCGCTACCCCGCCGGCGAGGAGGTGCTGGAGTATCTGAACTTCGTCGCCGACCGTCTCGACCTGCGCCGCGACATCCGGCTGGGCGTCTACGTCGACTCCGCCCGCTACGACGAGGATGCCAACACCTGGACGGTGATCACCGCCGACGGCCAGTCGCTGTCGGCGACCTATCTGATCAGCGGTATGGGCGTGCTGTCCCAGGCGATCTACCCCGACATCCCCGGCGTCGACTCATTCGCCGGGCAGAAGTACCACACCGCGCACTGGCCGCGGGACGGAGTGGACCTCACCGGTAAGAAGGTCGGCCTGATCGGGCTCGGGGCGTCGGGTATCCAACTCGTCCCCACGGTCGCCCCGCAGGTCGGCGAGTTCTACGTCTTCCAGCGCACCCCCAACTTCGTCGTGGAGACGACCAACGAAGCGGTCAGCGCAGCGGAGATGCAGTGGGTCCGTGACAATTACGACGCGATCTACGAGAAGGCCGCCAACCATCCGTTCGGGGTGGCGATGGAGCCGGCGCAGTACAGCGCTCTTGAGGTGTCGGCGGAGGAACGCCGGCGCATCTTCGAAAGCAAGTGGAACGAGGGCGGCTTCCACTTCGCCAACGAGTGCTTCAACGACCTGGCCACCAATCACGATGCCAGCGAACTGGCGTCGGAGTTCATCCGGTCCAAGATCCGCGAGATCGTCAAGGACCCTGCCACCGCCGATCTGTTGTGCCCCACCACGTATTCGTTCAACGGTAAGCGGGTGCCCACCGGGCACGGCTACTACGACGCGTTCAACCTAGACCACGTGCATCTGATCGACGCGGCTGCCGAACCGATCACCGCGGTGACCCCCCGCGGTGTGGTGGTGGGCGAGACGGAGTACGAGCTGGACGTGCTGATCTTCGCGACCGGCTTCGACGCGATGACCGGCACGCTGACCAATATCGACATCGTGGGTCGCGAAGGAATCACACTGCGCGACAAGTGGGTCCGTGACGGGCTGAGTTCCAACCTGGGTATCGGCGTGCACGGCTTCCCGAACTTCTTCATGTCGCTGGGGCCGCAGACGCCCTACTCCAACCTGGTGGTGCCGATCCAGTTGGGCGCCCAATGGCTGCAGCGGGCACTGAAGTGGGCGCGCGACAACGGTGTCGAGCGGTTCGAGGCCACCCCCGAGTCGGAGGTGTGGTGGGCCGCCGAGACCGAACGCACCGGCAAGGCGACGGTGATGTACACCGAGGGTAAGAAGGCGAAGGCCTGGTTCCTCGGCGAGAACGTGCCGGGCAAGCCCGAGGAATTCCTGGTGTACATGGGCGGCGGTCAGGTCTACCAGCAGCATTGCCGGGAGGTGGAGGACAGCGGCTACGCGTCGCTGCAGGCGCACACCCGCACGGCCCAGCCCGTCGGATAGCGACGCCGGTGCGCTTGCCTGCGCGGATCGGTAGGCAAGCGCACCGGAATCGCTGACTACAGACGCTCGATGAGAGTGGCGTTGGCCATGCCGCCGCCCTCACACATGGTCTGCAGGCCGTAGCGGCCGCCGCGTTGCTCCAGCGCGTTGACCAGTGTCGTCATGATGCGGGCGCCGCTGGCGCCCAACGGGTGTCCGATGGCGATCGCGCCACCGTTGACGTTCGTCCTGGACAGATCGGCCCCCGTCTCGGCGGCCCACGCCAGCACCACCGACGCGAACGCCTCGTTGACCTCGAACAGGTCGATGTCGGCCAGCGTCAAACCGGCACGGCGCAGCACCTTCTCGGTGGCGGGGATGATGCCGGTCAGCATGTACAGCGGATCGGAGCCAACCACCGACATGGTGTGCACGCGCGCCAGCGGGCGCAACCCGAGCCGCTGCGCCGCCGCGCCGCTGGTGATGAGTACGGCCGCGCTGCCGTCGGACAACGGCGAGGAGTTGCCGGGCGTGACGTGCCAGCCGATCTGGGGGAAGCGGGCACCGTAGCCGTCGTTGTAGAACGCGGGACGCAACCCCGCCAGGGTGTCCACGGTGGTGCCGGGCCGGATGATCTCGTCGGTGCTCAGTCCGGCGATGGGGACGAGTTCGTTGTCGAATCGGCCCTCCTTGGTGGCCGCGGCGGCCTTCTCGTGGCTGCCGGCGGCGAACTCGTCGAGCTGTGCTCGGGACAGACCCCACTTCGCCGCGATTAGTTCGGCGCTGATGCCCTGCGGCACAAGCCCTTCCGGATACCTCCCGGCCATCGACTCGCCGAACGGGTTGCTGCCGGGCAGCACGTTGGAGCCCATCGGCACCCGCGACATCGATTCCACACCGGCGGCCACCACGACGTCGTACGCGCCGGCGATCACCCCTTGGGCGGCGAAGTGGATGGCCTGCTGGCTGCTGCCGCATTGGCGGTCCACGGTGGTGCCGGGCACCGTCTCGGGGAAGCCGGCGCCGAGCAGTGCGTTGCGGGCGATGTTCACCGACTGGTCGCCGACCTGGGTGACGGCGCCGGCGATGACGTCGTCGATCTCGGCGGGGTCCACGCCCGTGCGCGCGACCAGTTCGCGCAGGCTGTGGGCGAGTAAGTCGGCGGGCAGGATGCCGTGCAGCGCCCCGCCGGGTTTGCCCTTGCCGATCGGCGTGCGCACCGCATCGACGATGACCGCGTCGCGATCGGAGTATCCGACGTCCAGGACCATCTCTACCTCCTGTAACTCAGCACTGAGTACTTTCGTTCACACCCAGACCCATATCTGGGTATAGTTAAAACAACTCAGGGGTGAGGGGAATTCCGTGGCAGTGCTCCAAGGCGCGCTCAGTGATCGTGAGTCCTGGTCGGCCGTGGGCCGGTGCCCGATCGAGAAGACGATGGGCGCGCTGGGCTCGAAATCGACGATGCTCGTCATGCGTGAGGCCTACTACGGCACCACCAGATTCGACGACTTCGTGCGCCGCGTCGGTATCACCAAGGCGGCGACATCCGCGCGGCTGGCCGACCTGGTCGAGGCCGGGCTGCTTCAGCGCCGCCCCTACCGGGAGCCTGGTCAGCGCAGCCGTGACGAGTATGTGCTGACCCAGGCCGGGATCGACTTCATGCCGGTGGTGTGGTCGATGTTCGAGTGGGGCCGCAAACACCTCGGCGACAGCAGGCTGCGGCTCACACACCTGGGCTGCGGGGCCGAGGCCACCGTGCATATCCGTTGTGCCGAAGGGCACGACGTGCCCGCCGACGAACTGGGCGTGCGGATGGCCGCGGGTCAATCCCTCGAGGCGGGGCACACCCAGGACGCCGACCACTCCTAGCTCGCGCCTGCCCACTCCTGCGCGTAGTCGCGCACCGTCCACCGGGCCTCGCACGGATTGCCCGCACACACGTGGGCCCGCAGTGCGGCGGGCTCGAACACCACGCCGCTGGCCGTCAGCCAGCGGTCGGCCGCGTCCGCATGCGGGTCGGGATGGCAGCACAGGCCCGACGGATGGCCGGCATGGTCGCCCATGATGCGCTTCCAGTCCTCGACGCCGGCGGCCGGTGTGGACCGGGTCAGGTGACGGATGCGCTGCAACCGGAACAGTGAGTCGGCCATCAGCTTGATGCCGACGTCGGCCAGGCCGCCGTCGCGGGCCGGACTCACCGAGAAATGGTTGGCGTGCAACAGGATCCCGGTGTCGTCGGGCAGCTCCCAGGTGATCCGTTCGAACCCGCCCGGGCTGGTCTCGGCATCCACCGCCAGGCCGTCGCCGCTGGCGAACATGTAGTTCGCCGACGACGAGCGGTGCGCCGACTGCAGCAGCGTGGCGGCGTCGGTCGGGGTGCGGCAGTCCAGCAGTGCGCGCAGCATCACGTGGTAGGGGACACCCGGCGCGCCGGTATCTGCCGACGAGGCCAGCGCGTTGGTCGTGAACGCCAGCCCGCAGGAGTTCATCCCGAACTTGGCCAGCAGTCCAGCCTCGACCACGGTCATCCACCGCGGTCCGGTGTCGGGGGTGGACTCCAGGATGACGACGGTGTCCGCGGCGAAGGTCAGCCAGTCCCAGTTCTGTCCGATCAGGCGTCTGCCCCGGGCGTCCAGACCCGAGAACGACGTGCACTCCAGCACGGGCGGGATGGTCGCTCCGGCGGTGCGGACCTTGGCGGCGAACAAAATCTCCGTACGCAGGTTCATGGCCAGCACATCGGGGAACGTCAGCCCGCTGCCGTCGGCGATGCCGTGCATCTCCTCGACCGACGCGGGATGGAATGCGGTGATCGGGTCGACGAAAGCCATCGACTCGTCACGCACCCGCTCCCAGTCCCACAGCGCGTAGTGGGCGAAGACCGCCTCGTACGCGTCCCGGGTCCGGCGTACCGCCGCGCGGGCCTGCGCACCGTACTGGGTGCCGCGGTCGCGGGCGGCGCCCGCGACGGCGACGACCGGCAGTGGGTGACCGGCTGTGGTGTCCACGACAAACCTCCGTCCTGGGCGGCGTGCCTCGACGTGCACGACGGCCCGCGCCGACCGGCAGGCAACGGGTTGTCCGTCTGCGGTTGACAGCGTGACATGCCGGTGAGAGCTTAGGTGAAGCCCTTTACCACCCTACGGAGCAGGTGTGTTGATCGCGTACTTGGACAGGTTGTCGGTGTCGCCCGGGCAGCAGGTGCCGGTGCGGGTGAGCACCGACCGTCCGTGGTACCGGTCGCGGCTGACCAGGCACTGGCTCGCCGACGGCGGTGCCGCCGGCCTGCCCGAGGAGGTCGACGCCGTCGACGGTGTCGGCGCGGGCCGCTGGCCCGGCCGGGAGCAGACCACCGCGTGTGGTTCGCGTGCCGTCGTCGAGCGCCCGCCGCCGCTGCCCGCCGCCTTCAGCGTCGCGCTGTGGGTGCGCTTCAGCCGGGCGCCGAGGAGTGTGGCCACCCTGATCGGTGCCGGTTGTCGCGCCGAGCGCGCGGGCTACGGCGTGCGGTTGCATCCGGACGGACGCCTGGAGTTCTGGCTCGGCGACGGCGCGGGCGTGGTCAGCGTCGTCGCGGACGATCCTGTCACCCCGGACCGGTGGTGGGCGTGCGTCGCTGCGCACGACGCCCGCAGCGGCCGTACCGTGGTCTCATACCGGGGGGCGCCCGCGCCGTGGGATCCGGCACCTCCGACCCTCCAGTCCACCGTCAGCGAGCCGGCCGGCATGGAGCCCCAGCGCTCCCTCCCCCTCGGCATGGCCGGCTCGCTGACGGTCCAGCGATCTTGGACCGAGCAGTTCGACGGGCGTATCGCGGCGCCGATGCTGTTCGCAGGCAACGGCATCGGAGATCCGGTCGGCTATCGGGAGCACTCCGCGCCGGTGATCGCGGCATGGGATTTCGCCGCGGCGCCCGAGTCCGTGACGGTCGTCGATCGCGGCCCCCACGCTGCGCATGCGACGCTGCTCAACATGCCCGCCCGCGGCCTCACCGGGCCGCGATGGGACGGCGGGGAGCCGAATCGGCTGCTGGCGGCCGACACCTATGACGCGATCGGCTTCCACGCCGACGATATCGAGGACGCGGGCTGGTCGGCCGATTTCGAACTCGCCATTCCCGGCGACCTGCCCAGCGGGGTCTATGCCTGCGAGCTCACCGATGACGAGGGCGAACGCGAGGAGGTACCGCTGTTCGTCACCCCGGCGGCTGCGACGGCCGACGTGGCGGTGGTGTTCCCGACGTTCACCTACCTCGCGTACGCCAACGAACGGTACTGGGCCTCACCGCTGGTGGACTGGCGCGACGACACCGGGGCAGAACCCGCGCTGCAGCCGCACGACGCGCTGATCGCCGCCCATCCCGAGTTTGGTAAATCGCTTTACGACCTCCATGACGACGGCAGCGGACCCGTCTGCTACTCCTCGGCGCGCCGGCCGATCCTCAACCTGCGCCCCCGCCAGCGCCAGTACTGGACCGGCGCGCCGCGCCACTTCGTGGCCGACATGTACCGGGTGGCCTGGCTGCGCCGCCTCGGCGTCCCCCACGACGTCCTCACCGACGACGACCTGCACCACCGCGGTGCCGGGCTGCTGGCCGGGTACCGGGTCGTCGTCCTCGGCAGCCACCACGAGTACTGGAGCGCACCCATGCGCACCGCGCTGGAGCGCTACGTCGCCGGGGGCGGACGGGTCCTCAACATCGGCGGGAACCAGATGTGGTGGGTTGTCGGCGTCCATCCGGAGCGGCCGTATGTCATCGAGGTGCGCAAGGAGGATCTGACGCACACCGAACCCCGCTGGGGTGTCGACGGCGCCGAACTGAGACTGAGCACCACCGGCGAGCAGGGCGGCACCTGGCGGGGCCGCGGGCGTGACGCCGCGTCCATCCTGGCCACCACGTTCGCCGCGGAGGGCTGGCGCCATGCGGTCCCGTACCACCGGGCGCCCGACCTGCCCGGGGATATCGCCGACGCGCTCTACGACGGTGTCGGAGACGGGCCGATCGGCACTGACGGTCTGGCGCTCGGCGGCGCGGCCGGTGACGAGTACGACCGCACCGACCCGCGGTACGGCACCCCTCCGGTGACCGCTGTCGTGGCCGTCTCCGGGGGCCACAGCCACCACGACGGCCTGGCGGGTGGCCGCCGGGCGCCGAGCAGCGAGATCGCGATCTACGAGAACCCCTGTGGGGGAGGCGTGTTCGCGGCGCCGTCGATGTGCTGGGCCACCGCCATGCCCGTCGACGACTTCCGCAACCCGGTCGCTCGGATGACCACCAACGCATTGCGCCGATTCCTGCGCGCTGCGATACCCCAACTCCCGCGGCTCGAGGACGGCCGCGACCGACAGGACGGAACGACATGACCGAGGGTGTGTATCCAGTCCGGCAGGGTGTCGATCGGCGCGAGCTTCTCCGATGGGGCGGTGCGGCACTGCTGGGGATTCCCCTGCTGGCCGCGTGCGGCGGCAACGGCGGCTCCCCGGGCAGTGCCGGCGCACCGGGCGAAGTCCGTCGCGGCGGCCGGCTCACCGTCGGGATGATCACCGCGGGGCGCACCGAAACACTGGACGTACGAAAGGGTTTCACCCTTCCCGACACCGCGCGCAACTATCAGCTCTACGAGGGGCTGTACGCGCTCGACAGCAATAACAAGCCGGTGCCGGCCCTGGCCGCCTCCGGCGAACACAACGCCGAGGCCACGCTATGGACCTTCCGGATCCGTGACGGTGTGCAGTTCCACAACGGCAAACCGCTGACCGCCGAGGACGTGCTGTACACGATCCGCTCCTGGGCCTCCGAGGAGTCCTACTTCAACCCGGTCGTCGGGCCGCTCATCGACTTCGCGGCTCTGCGCACCCGCGACCCGATGACCGTCGAGGTGCCGTTGCACAGCGGCATAGCCGAACTGCCGTCGCTGCTGGCGTACTACACCGCCGGCGTCATCCCCGACGGGTTCACCGACTTCGACACCCCCGTCGGCACCGGGCCGTTCGTCTACGAGTCCTTCCAGCCGGGCACACGAAGTGTGTTCAGCGCCAACAAGAACTACTGGCAGGAGGGCAAGCCCTACGTCGACGAACTGGTCATCAATTCGTCGTTCAGCGACGACGAGGCCCGTCTCAACGCGTTGCTGGCCCAACAGATCGACGTTGCTCCCCAGCTGCCGTTCACCCAGGCCCGCCAGTATTCCGGCGGCAACCAGTTCCGGGTCAGCGTGGGCAACGGCCCGCAGTGCCAGATGTTCTACATGCGCGTCGACGAGGGTCCGGCCCGCGATGTCCGGGTGCGACAGGCGATGCGGCTGCTCGTCGACCGCGACGCGATGATCCAGAACGTCCTGGCCGGTTTCGGCGAACTGGGCAACGACCTGCCCGGCTACGGGCTGGAGTACTTCGCCGGCGATCTCACCCGCTCGCGCGA
Source organism: Actinomycetota bacterium (assembly GCA_018268465.1). Lineage (GTDB taxonomy): Bacteria > Actinomycetota > Actinomycetes > Mycobacteriales > Mycobacteriaceae > Mycobacterium. The sequence goes on along the minus strand of JAFDWN010000015.1, from coordinate 293,565 downwards.
CGTCGACCAGGCCCGGTCGCTGCTGCGCGCCGCCGGCCAGCAGGATCTGCGGATCGAGCTCATCACCTCGCCCATCACCGCCGGCTTCGTGGAATCGGCGACGCTGCTCAAACAGCAGGCCGCCGAGGGCGGGGTCACCGTGGACATCACCCGCCAGGATCCGTCGGTGTTCTTCACCGACGCCGGGGGATACATGCGCAACACCTTCAGCCAGGACTACTGGACGCTGATCCCGTCGCTGACCGCGTTCTACCTGCAGGGCCTGGTGACCGATGCCCCGTACAACGTCACCCACTGGGGCGGCGCGGCCGCGGACGGCCAGGTGCGGGCGGCGATCGCCGAGACGGACCCGGTGCGCGCCGCCGACCGCTGGCGCGACGTGCAGCAGGCGCAGTTCGACGAGGGCGGTTACATCATCTGGTCGGCCCAGCCCTACATCGACGGCTACCGTAACGCCGTGCAGGGCATCGAGGCCACGCCGTCAGGATTTGCCAACAACTACGACTTCAAGAGCGCGTGGCTGACCCAGTGAACCCGGCACGCGCGAGCGTGATCGACATGTGCGGATTCGTCGCCGCCGGCGACGGCGGCGACATCGTGCGCGACGTGTCGCTGTCCGTGGCCGCCGGTGAGATCCTCGGTGTCGTCGGCGAGTCGGGTGCCGGCAAATCGACGCTGGCGCTGGGCCTTCTGGGTTTCGCCAGGGCCGGGGTGTCGATCCGCGGCGGGACGCTGCGGATCGCCGGTCGCGACGTCGACCTGCGCGACGAGCGGGCCTGCCGCGCGATCCGGGGCCGACTGATCTCCTACGTGCCCCAGAACCCCGGTGCGGCGCTCAACCCGTCCATGCGCGTCCGCGATGTCATCGCCGAGATGCATTCCGGCCGTGACGATTCCGTCCGCGCCACCCTGCGCAAGGTCGGTTTGCCCGCGGACGCGGGATTCGCCGCCCGGTTCCCCCACCAGCTCTCCGGCGGCCAGCAGCAGCGGGTGTGCATCGGCGTGGCCCTGACCGGCGGGCCGCCGGTGGTCGTGCTCGACGAGCCGACCACCGGCCTGGACGTCATCACCCAGGCGCAGATCATCGAGGAGTTGGCGCGGCTGCGGGCCGAAGACGGCGTGGCCGCGGTGTACATCACCCACGATCTGGCCGTCGTCAGTTCGATCGCCGACCGGGTCGCGGTCCTCTACGCCGGGCGAATCGTCGAGCAGGGACCGGTCGGCGAGATCCTCACCAACCCGCGCCACCCCTACACCGTCGGTCTGGTGCGCTCGACTCCCGACCACCGCCGCGGCGGCATGCCGCGCGCCATGGCCGGGTCGGCGCCGCGGACGGGCAGCGTCGTGCGCGGTTGCGCGTTCGCGCCACGGTGCCCGCTGGCCGAGGACGCCTGCCTGCGCGACGACCCTGCCCCCGTGCCGGTCGGGCCGCGGCACGAGGCGCGCTGCCTGCGCACCACCGACACCGATGGTGCCTTGACGCGGGAGCCGGTGCAGACGCGGACATCTCGGCCCGCGCCCACGGGAGCGCCGGTGCTGTCGGTCACCGGACTCGCCGCCAGGCACGGGTCGGGACGCGACGCGGCGGTGGTGGCCCGCGACATCGACTTCGACATCCGCGCGGGCGAGTGCGTGGCACTCGTCGGGCAGTCCGGCAGCGGCAAGACCACCATCGCGCGGGCGGTGGCGGGACTGCACACGCCCAGTGCCGGTGAGATCCGGCTCGACGGCGCGGCCCTCGGCGCGAGCGTGGGCCGGCGTTCGCGCGAACAACTGCGCGCCGTCCAGATGATCTTCCAGCAACCCGAGGCGGCGCTGAACCCGCGCCGCGCGGTGCTGGGCGCCGTGATGCGGCCCGCGATCGTGCTGCGCCGGCTGGACCGCGGCGCGGCCAGGGCCGAGGCGACGCGGCTCATGGACGCGGTGCGCCTGCCGGCAGGGACGGCGCGACGGTACCCGGCCGAACTGTCCGGCGGAGAACGCCAGCGTGTGGCCATCGCCTGCGCGCTCGCCGCGCGCCCCCGCGTGCTGGTGTGCGACGAGATCACCTCGGCGTTGGACGTTTCGGTGCAGGCGGCGGTGCTGGCCACCCTCGCCGAGATCCGCGATGAGATGAACCTGGCGTTGCTGTTCATCACCCACGACCTCGGTGTCGTGGCCGCGATCGCCGACACCGTCCTCGTCCTCGACCGGGGCGGCATCTGCGAGCGCGGACCGGTCGCGCAGGTCCTGTCCGACCCCCGCGAGGACTACACCCGCGAGCTCATCGCCGCGGCGCCCGTCGTCGACACCGGACGCGAAGTGGCCAGCGCATGACCGTCACAGCCCCGTTCCCAGCCGCACCGCCGTCCGCCACCCGCGCCCGGCATCCCTTCCTGGCGTTCCTGATCCGCAGGCTGCTCGCCGGCATCGCGGTCCTGCTGGTCGCGTCCGCGCTGATCTTCGCCGCCGTGCAGGCGTTGCGCGGCGACGTCGCGGCGTCGGTGCTGGGACGCAACGCGACACCGGAATCGCTGGCCGCGTTGCGCGCCGACCTGCGCCTCGACGATCCACTGCCGGTCCGCTACCTGCGCTGGCTCACGGGTGTAGTCCGTGGCGACCTGGGCAACTCCTCGGTGGCGGTCGCCCAGGGCGACCCCCACCCCGCGGTGTGGGATGCGATCTCGGGCCCGCTGCTGAACTCGGCGATCCTCGCCGTCACCTGTGTGCTGCTGCTGGTGCCGCTGGCCCTGGCGCTGGGTGCGCTGGCCGCCGTGCACGCCGGCCGGCCCGTCGACCACGCGGTGTCGGTGGTGGCGCTGGTGTTCGGTGCGCTGCCGGAATTCCTCGTCGCCACGGTGCTCGTGCTGGTGTTCTTCACCGGATTCGGGCTGCTGCCCCCGGTTTCGTCGATCGGGCCGGGGCAGACACCGTTGGACGACCCGACGGCGCTGATCCTGCCGGTGCTCTCCCTGCTGCTGGTCACGCTGTCGGGCGCCACCCGCATGGTGCGGGCCGGAACCGCCGACGTGCTGCGGCGCGAGTACGTCACCATGGCCCGGCTCAACGGCATTCCCGAGCGCCGTGTGCTGTGGCGTTACGGGGTGCGCAACGCGCTGGGCCCCAGCGTGCAGGTGCTGGCCCAAGCCGGCCTGTACCTGGTCGGCGGGGTGATCGTGGTGGAGAACGTCTTCAACTATCCGGGCATCGGCAAGGAACTCGTGCAGGCGGTGTCGACACGCGACGTGCAGGTGATCTGCGATATCGCGCTGATCCTGGCCGCGGTGTACGTCGCGGTGAACATCGTCGCCGACCTCGTCACCGTGTGGTTGGTCCCGGCGCTGCGGACGGAGGCGTGAGGATGGCGGTTCCCGCGGTGCTGCGGTCGGTGGGCGCCACCCCGGGCGGCCGGATCGGGGCGATCATGATCGTCGCGGTGGCCCTCGTCGCCCTGGTCGGACCGCTGGTCGCGCCGCATCCGATCGACACCCCCGTCGGGGTGCCCGGTTCACCGCCGGGGCCTGGCATCCCACTGGGCACCGACGCCCTCGGCCGCGACGTGCTCAGCCGGTTTCTCGACGGCGGTGTGTCGGTCATCGCCATCAGCGTGTGCGCGACCCTGTTGGCCTACCTGGCCGGCGTGTCCATCGGCATGCTGGCGGGTCTGCGGCGCACCTGGATCGACCCGCTGCTGATGCGCGGGATCGACGTGCTGCTGGCGTTCCCGGCGCTGCTGCTGATGCTGGTCCTCGTCGGCGGCCTGGGCAGTGCCATTCCCGTGTTGCTCCTCGGCGTGGTGCTGGTGCAGGTGCCCGGGATCGCCCGGGTGGTGCGCACCGCGACCCAGGAACTCTCGGTGCTGCCGTTCGTCGAATCGGCGCGGCTGCGCGGCGAGCGGCCGCTGGTGATCTGCGTGCGGGAGATCCTGCCCAACCTCGTCTCGGTGATCTTCGCCGACATCGGCGTCCGGTTCGGCTACGCCGTCGTCCTGGTGGCAAGCATGAACTTCCTCAACCTGGGCCTGCAGCCGCCCGCCGCCGACTGGGGGCTGATGATCTCGGAAAACCGCTCCATCCTGGCGCTCAATCCGTGGGCCGTCGCGGCCCCCGCGGTACCGCTGGCGCTTCTGGTGGTCGGCATGAACCTCGTCGGCGACACCGTCGCTGCCGCTGCCGGCCGCAGCGCCGCCCGGGGGCTCGACCCCGCCCCCGACGCCGCGCTGATCCCTCCACACCACCGACAGGAGCAGCCATGACTGTGCCCCGCATCCCCGCCGAACGCGCCGTGCACACCGAGTACGGCGCCCACCTGGAGCCGGAACTGCGCGTCGCGGCAGGGGAGTCGTTCGTCGTCGAGACCAAGGACTTCTTCCACGACCTCGTCGAGGATGAGGACGCGATCGGCTCCGTCATCCACCACCCGCGGTTGGCGGCCAGCCAGTGCGTCCGTTCCAACCCCGTCGCCGGGCCGGTCTACGTCGACGGTGTCCGCGCCGGCGACACGCTGTGCGTTGAGATCGAATCGATCGACGTACGCGATCACGGGTGGACGATCACCTATCCCGGTTCTGGCATCGTCGACGGTCTGGTCGGCTGGGAGGAGGTGCACGGTGCGACCGCCACCCGCCTCGAGCACGAGCCGGGCCCCTCGGGAACCCTGCGGGACGGCGAGGTGGTGATGCGGCTCAAACGTGAACACCGTTGGCCACTGGCTCCGTTCATCGGAACCATCGTCACGGCACCCGAACGTGGTTCGGAGAACACGGTGCTCGGACAGGGGCCCTGGGGAGGGAACCTGGACTGTCGCGAGATCGCTCCGGGCGCAACGGTCTACCTCAACGCGGCCCACGACGGCGGGCTGCTGTTCCTCGGTGACATCCACGCCAGCCAGGGCGACGGCGAACTCACCGGCACAGCGGACGAAACCGCCGGTCACGTACGGATGCGGTGCACCGCGCTGCCGGAGCGCGCCGTGCCGGGCGTGTGCCGCATCGAAACCGCCACCGATCTCATCCAGCTCGACTCGGCCCGCAACGCGGGCACCCTCGAACGGGCCATCGACAGCTGTTACCTTCACCTGATGGGTTGGCTGACCGACGATTACGGGATGTCCCGGCGCGAGGCCTACCTGCACATGACGGCCAATTCCCTGGTGCGCGCCTCGATCTTCCAGGCCTGCGACGGACTCTATACCTGCGGCGTCTCCTTCCCGAAGTCGTGCCTGTGACCCGCAAACACCGCAAGGTCAGCATTCAGCAGGTCGCCGACGAGGCCGGAATCTCGCCCACCACGGTGTCGTTCATCATGAACGGCAAGGGCCGGATCTCCGAGGCGACCCGCGCCAACGTCCTGGCCATCGCCGACCGCCTCGGCTACCGGCCCAGCGCCGCCGCCATCGCGCTGGCAACCGGCCGATCGAACATCCTGGCGCTGGCCTTCCCGCGGGCCTATACGCCGCCCTTCGGGCTGACCGAGATCGACTATTTCGACCGGGCAATCCGTGCTGCGACCAAACATGCTCTGGGACTGAGCTATTCGTTGATCATCATCCCCCCGGGGCAGGAGGCGTCGCTGGTCGCGCGGATGCCGCTGGACGGGGTCGTGGTCTTCGACCCCGTCCGTGACGAGCCGCTCACCGGGGACCCCCGGCGCATGCCGCCCATCGTCACGGTGGGCCGCGTCCTCGACGGCGGCGACGATCTCACCTACGTCGACAACGACCATGTGGAAGGGACGACCCGCGTCCTGGACCATCTGGTCGCGGTGGGTGCCCCCGAGCCGGCGCTGTTCGTGGCCGACCTGCGCGACTCGTACACCGCCGACTGCCAAAGCGCCTACGAGAAGTGGTGCGCCGCGCACGGTGTCGCCGTGTCGTCGCATGCGTTGCTGCCGCAGAACCGGGCCAGCGTGACCGCCGCCCTGGAGTCGCTGGCCGGGCGCGGCCGGCCGCTGGGCGTGTACGCCAACGACGACGCACTGAGCCGGTCGGTGGTGCACTGCGCGGCCGAGATGGGCCTGCGGATCCCCGAAGACCTGATGCTGGTGGCCGGTTCGGACCGGACCGATTTCGCCGGGTTCGGGATCGACCTGACCACCCTGAGCGTCGACCCGGGAAATCTCGCGGTGGCCGCGATCGACCTCCTCGTCGCGCGACTCACCGCCGACACCCCGCCCGCCAGCCGGATCCTGCCGACCCGGCTGGAGGTCCGCGCATCCACGGCCCGGACATGAATGGCGCAGGCGGGGAGCTGCACCGGTGGCCGGCGACCGCGCTGGCCGCCGCGTTGCGCACCGGCGAGGTCTCGGCGGTCGAGGTGCTCGAGGCGCATCTGGCGCAGATCGGCCGGGTCAACGGCGCGGTGAACGCGATCGTGACCCTCGACGAGGACGGTGCGGCGGCCCAGGCCCGCGACGCCGACGCGCTGTTGCGCGCCGGTGCGGCGCCGGGCCCGCTGCACGGTATGCCCATCGCGGTCAAGGATCTCGAAGACACCGCGGGGATGCGCACGACCTACGGTTCACCGCTCTACGCCGACCATGTGCCGCAACGGGATTCGCCCATGGTCGAGCGGCTGCGCGCGGCGGGGGCCATCGTGGTCGGCAAGACGAACACCCCCGAGTTCGGCGCCGGTTCCCAGACGTTCAACGAGGTGTTCGGGGTGACCCGCAATCCCTACGATCTGCGGCGCACGGCCGGGGGCAGCAGCGGGGGAGCGGCCGCGGCGGTGGCCGCGCGGATGCTCCCGTTCGCCGACGGCTCGGATCTCGCTGCCAGCGTGCGCAATCCGGCCGCGTTCTGCAACGTGGTGGGACTGCGGCCGTCGCCGGGGCGGTGGCCGGATCTGGTGACCCGCGGCGATGCCTGGGATCCCATGTCGGTGCTGGGGCCCATCGCACGGTCGGTCGACGACGTGTCACTGCTCTACCACGCCTTGACGGGGCGCGACGATCGCTATCCGATCTCGCTGCCCGGCGGGCACGCCGCCGCACCGGCGGCCGCGACACGTGACCGGATCCGGGTGGCCTGGACCGACGATCTGGGTGATCTGCCGGTTGACCCCGAGATCACCGAAGTCCTTGCGCCGCATCGTGAAACGATGCGCAGTATGGGATGGGAGGTGGTGGACGCCGCGCCGGGGCTGGCCATCGCGGACGAGGCTTTCGACGTGCTGCGCGCCGTCGCGTTCGCGGCCGCCTTCGGCGATCTGGTGGAGCGCCAATCCGGCCGGATCAAGGACACCGTGCGGTGGAACGCCGAACGTGCCGCGCAGCTGACCGCGCGCGACGTCGCCCGCGCCCAGACGCTGCGCACCCGGTCCTACCATCGGATGCGTGGTTTTCTGGGCTCCTACGACGTGCTGGCGCTGCCGGTGAGCCAGGTGGCCCCGTTTCCCGCCGAGGTGCAATGGGTGCGTGCGATCGGCGACCACGTGATGCCGCACTACGTCGCCTGGCTGAGGTCGTGTTCGCGGATCACCGTGACCGCGCATCCGGCGATCTCCGTGCCGGCCGGATTCACCTCCGCCGGGCTGCCGGTGGGGTTACAGCTGGTCGGCCGCTACCGCGACGAGGACGGCCTGCTGCGCATCGCCAGGGCCTTCGAGGCGGCCACCGGCTTCGCGCAGACCGAACCCGACATTGCGCCCCGGCGGGGTCCGTAATCAGCTGGTGAAGCAGTAGGAATCGCTGGACGCGTCGCCGCCCTGCAGCCGCGTCTGGTGGACCCGTAGGCCGCGGAAGTCTTCGCCGCGGGGGAAGAAGCGGGCGTCGAGGGAGAGGCCGCCCGCGGTGACGTCGGCGTCCAGCTTGGCCATCCAGGCTCCCACGCCATCGGGGTAGAACACGTCGTCCCAGGCGGCGTAGAGCGAGTTGGTGACGTAGACGCGGCGCCCGTCGCGGCTCACCTCGACCATCTGGGGCCCGCCCGAGAGGGGTTCGTCGGGTGCGCCCGGGTGTGGGTGGCGGCCCACCACCCCGCCAAGGCGCACCGACCCGGTGTAGCGCGGGCGGAACGGATCGCTCACGTCGTACTGTTTGAGTTCGCCCGTGCCCCAGCAGGATACGTAGAGCCACTGGTCGTCCACCGAAAGGTCGATATCGGAGACCAGGGGCGGCACCGCGGCGAACGGCCGCAGCGCGGGCGGCAGATCACCGGCTTCGGCGGGCTCGGCGGGAACCGTGATCACCTTCTCGACGGCCCAGCGGTCATCGGCGCGGTGCCACAGCCAGATCGACGAGGAGAGATCTTCGACACTGATCACCACCCCGACGAACCCCCACGCCTGTGCGGGGTCGTGGGCGGGGCGCAGCTCGAGCACCATCTGATGCTGGTCGCCGAGGTCGATGCGCTGGGTCAGAGCCCGCTGCGACATACTCCAGAAGTTGAGGTGATGGCCGAACTTGCGGCCCAGCAGATCCTCGGGGTCCAGACCGTTCTCGATCATCGACGGGGTGGCCCACTCGGAGGTGACCACGGTGTCGTGGCGCAGATGCCACCACACGTCGTAGGCGAGGAACTGCTCGCCGCGGTCGCGCTCCCACGGACCCACCACCTCGAACGTGTCGTGGTCGATCAGTGCGACGCCGCCGGGACCGTCGGCACCGTCGGCGCCGCCCAGCGCGGACATGAAGATGCCGCCGGGTCCGCAATGCACCGTGTGCGGACGGGAGTACCCCGCCTTGGCCGCCAGCTCGGCCGCCTCGATCGTGTGCGCCAGCACCGGGTTTCGCGGGTCGGTGGCCGTATCGAGGACGTAGGTTGCCGACGACCGCAGCCCCGGCACCAGCAGATAACGACGCCGCGGACCGTCGTGGTCGTGACCGGAGTGGTCGTGGCATAGCGCGCTCGAACACGCGTTCCAGCCGAAATGGTGCAGTTCGTTACCGGCGCTGGGGAACTCCGTCCAGCCCGTGACGCGGCCGTAGCCGGCCGAATCGGGGTCACAGTCGAGCACCGCGAGCGCGTCGCGCTGCCGCCCGGCGGGGTCGTAGGCGACGACGTAGGCAAGCTGCTCGGGCGCCGCCGTGGCGGCGGCGTCCGGGCTGCGATAGAAGGTGGGATCAGGTGCAGCCATGCTCCGATGATCCTCCGCACGCAGATCCCTATTCGCGGTTCTGCAGAAACTCCGTGGTCTGGGGCAGTGTGCCGGCAAGCGCGGCGACGTCCTCCCGCGTGGCCATCCGACGATTGCGGGCCACCGTGACGCCGCCGGGACCGGCGAGGGATGGCACAGCGCGGCCTTTCTCACACCGGCCGACGCGCGACGCGAACATCCTCCACCCAGCCCGCGGCCGATCCTGTGGGTATCGTCTTGCCCGATGTGATGGTGCTCGTGTTGCGTCCGCGCGGGACGCCGATTCCGCGCCCGGCGCAGCGATGATGCATCGCGCCGGCCACGTGCGATGCGAGCGACAAACGGTTGTGATGGGATCAAACAATGGGCATCAAGGTGGCGCTGGAGCACCGCACCAGCTACACGTTCGACCGGCTGGTGGAGGTGTACCCGCATGTCGTCCGGCTGCGGCCGGCACCGCACTCGCGCACTCCGATCGAGGCGTATTCGCTGACGATCGAGCCCGGCGAGCATTTCGTGAACTGGCAGCAGGACGCGTTCGGCAACTTCGTGGCCCGGCTGGTGTTCCCCAATCGGATGCGCCGGCTGACCATCACCGTGGGTCTCATCGCCGACCTGAAGGTGATCAACCCGTTCGACTTCTTCATCGAGGACTACGCCGAACAGATCGGCTTCGACTACCCCAAGGCGCTGGCCGAGGACCTCAAGCCCTACCTGCGGCCCGTCGACGAGCAGGGCGAAGACTCCGGGCCCGGTGAGATCTCCCGCGAATGGGTGAAGAACTTCATGAAGCCGTTCGGGGGGCTGGACCGCAGTGCTCCCGGATTCGGCGGCGGCATCCGCACCATCGACTTCCTGGTGGCGCTCAACCACGCCGTCAACTCCGACGTCGGTTACAGCGTCCGGATGGAACCCGGGGTGCAGACCCCCGACCACACCCTACGCACCGCCATCGGCTCGTGTCGTGACTCCGCGTGGCTGCTGGTGTCGATCCTGCGTCAGCTCGGCCTGGCCGCCCGTTTCGTGTCGGGGTATCTGGTGCAGCTGACCTCCGACGTCGAGGCGCTCGACGGCCCGTCCGGCCCCGCGGCCGACTTCACCGACCTGCACGCCTGGACCGAGGTCTACATTCCCGGCGCGGGCTGGATCGGGCTGGATCCGACGTCGGGCCTGTTCGCCGGGGAGGGCCACATCCCGCTCTCGGCCACCCCGCACCCGGCGTCCTCGGCGCCGATCACCGGCGCCACCGAGCCCTGCGAGACGACGCTGGACTTCGCCAATGTCGTCACCCGGGTCCATGAGGACCCACGGGTGACGCTGCCGTACACCGAGAACGCGTGGCAGACCATCTGCGCACTCGGCGCCAGCGTCGACGAGCGCCTGCGTGACGGCGACGTCCGCCTGACCGTCGGCGGCGAGCCGACCTTCGTCTCGATCGACAACCAGGTCGACCCGGAGTGGACCACCGACGCCGACGGACCGCACAAACGGCAACGGGCCTCGGCCCTGGCCGCGCGCCTGAAGAAGGTGTGGGCCCCGCAGGGTCTGGTCCAGCGCAGTCAGGGCAAGTGGTATCCGGGTGAACCGCTGCCGCGCTGGCAGATCGGCGTGTTCTGGCGCGCGGACGGCGCGCCCGTGTGGCGGGACGAGACCCTGCTGGCCGACCCGTGGCCGGAGAGTCCGGGCAAGCAGGCGCTGGCACCCGATGCCGGGGCGCAGCTGCTCACCGCCATCGCCGCCGGGCTGGGGCTACCGTCCAGCCAGGTGCGCGCGGCCTACGAGGATGCGCTGGGCCGGTTGGCGACCGCGACGCGGCTGCCCGCCGGGGACCCCATTGCCACCGGCGACGACCTGGAGACCGACGCGGCGGACGCCCGTGCCGCCCTGATCGCCCGCCTCGACGCCGCGGTGACCGAACCGTCGGCCTTCGTGCTGCCGCTGCACCGCCGTGAGGACGACGAGGGCTGGGCCAGTGCCGACTGGCGGTTGCGCCGGGGCCGCATCGTGCTGCTCGAAGGTGACTCCCCGGCCGGTCTGCGGCTGCCACTGAACTCGATCAACTGGAAGCCGCCGCGCACCACCTATCCCGCCGATCCGCTGCTGCAGCGCGGTCCGCTCGAGCCCGGTGCCGAGGTGGCCGCCGCCGAGGTCGAGGATGCCGAGGATGCGCCCACCACCGCGATGGTCGCCGAGATCCGGGACGGCCTGCTGTACGTGTTCATGCCGCCGACCGAGGACCTCGAGGCGTTCCTCGACCTGATCGCCCGCGTGGAGGCCGCCGCGGCGGCGACCGGCTGCCCCGTGGTCATCGAGGGTTACGGTCCGCCGTCCGATCCGCGGCTGGAGTCGATGACGATCACGCCGGATCCCGGGGTGATCGAGGTCAACGTCGCGCCGACGCGCAGTTTCGCCGAACAGCGCGACCAGCTCGAGGCGCTCTACGAGCAGGCGCGGCTGTCGCGATTGTCCACCGAGTCGTTCGACGTCGACGGCACCCACGGCGGCACCGGCGGCGGCAATCACATCACCCTGGGCGGCATCACCCCGGCCGATTCACCCCTGCTGCGCCGCCCCGACCTGCTGGTCTCGATGCTGACGTACTGGCAGCGCCACCCGTCACTGTCGTATCTGTTCGCCGGCAGGTTCATCGGCACGACCTCGCAGGCGCCGCGAGTCGACGAGGGCCGGCCGGAGTCGCTCTACGAGCTGGAGATCGCGTTCGCCGAGATCGCGCGGCTGTCATCGTCGTCGGCGGGTTCGCGGCCCCCTCAGCCGTGGGTCACCGACCGGGCGCTGCGTCATCTGCTCACCGACATCACCGGCAACACCCACCGCGCCGAGTTCTGCATCGACAAGCTGTACAGCCCCGACAGCGCCCGCGGCCGGCTCGGACTGCTCGAACTGCGCGGTTTCGAGATGCCCCCGCACTTCCAGATGGCGATGGTGCAGTCGCTGCTGGTGCGTTCGCTGGTGGCGTGGTTCTGGGATCAACCGCTGCGCGCGCCGCTGATCCGCCACGGCGCGAATCTGCACGGCCGGTACCTGTTGCCGCATTTCCTCATCCACGACATCGCCGACGTGGCCGCCGACCTGCGCGCCCACGACGTCGAATTCGACACCAGCTGGCTGGACCCGTTCACCGAGTTCCGCTTCCCGCGGATCGGCACCGCGGTATTCGACGGGGTGGAGGTGGAGCTGCGCGGCGCCATCGAACCGTGGAACGTGCTGGGGGAGGAATCCACCGCCGGCGGCACCGCGCGCTACGTGGACTCGTCGGTCGAGCGCATCCAGGTCCGCCTGATCGGCGCCGACCGCAGGCGCTACGTCGTCACCTGCAACGGTTACCCGATCCCGATGCTCGCCACCGACAACCCCGACATCCAGGTCGGCGGGGTGCGCTACCGCGCCTGGCAGCCGCCCAGCGCGCTGCACCCCACGATCACCGTCGACGGTCCGCTGCGGTTCGAACTGGTCGACACCGCCACCGGGATGTCCCGCGGCGGCTGCACCTACCACGTGTCCCATCCCGGCGGCCGCTCCTACGACACCCCGCCGGTCAACGCGGTGGAGGCCGAATCCCGCCGGGGTCGCCGGTTCGAGGCGACCGGGTTCACCCCGGGCAAGGTGGACATGTCCGACATTCGGGAGAAACAAGCCCGCCAATCGACCGACGTGGGCGCGCCGGGCATCTTGGATCTGCGCCGGGTGCGTACCGTTCTGCGGTAATGGTTCTTCGCGCAAGCGGCTCGCCAGAGCCGCCCGGTGCCGGCGGCGACATCGGCACCCACGACATCGACCGTTTGCTGGACGGGTATCGCGCCAACCGCGCGCAGCAGGCGCTGTTCGACCTGCGCGGCCGCGCGGGCACCAGCTACGACGAATTCGTCGACGCGGCGGGCGAGGTGCGCCCGGCCTGGCGCGAACTCGCCGAATGCGTCGGCGAACGCGGTCACGACGGGCTCAACCGGCTCCGCTCGATCGTGCGCGGCCTCGTCGACAACGACGGCATCACCTACGTCCAGGTGGACCGCAACGGCGAGGCGGTCACCAACGGCGACGGGACGGCGGTGCCCGGCCCGTGGCATCTCGACGCGCTTCCCCTTTTGCTCTCGGCGCGTGACTGGGACGTCCTGGAATCCGGGCTTGTGCAGCGGTCCCGGTTGCTGGATGCGGTGCTGACCGACCTGTACGGCCCGCGCCGCTCGGTCACCAGCGGGGTGCTGCCGCCGCAGCTGCTGTTCGCCCATCCCGGTTACGTGCGCGCCGCCCGCGGTATCGAGGTGCCGGGCCGCCACCAGCTGTTCCTGCACGGCTGTGACGTCAGCCGCGGCGCGGACGGCGCGTTCCGCGTCAACGCCGACTGGACCCAGGCGCCGTCGGGTGCGGGATACGCGCTGGCCGACCGGCGGGTGGCGGCACATGCGTTCCCCGAACTCTACGAGCGGATCAGTCCGCGCCCGGCCTCCCCGTGGGCGCAGGCGCTGCGGCTGGCCCTGATCGACGCCGCGCCCGAATCCGCCGAGGAACCCGTGGTGGTCGTCCTCAGCCCGGGTATCCATTCCGAGACCGCGTTCGACCAGGCCTACCTGGCCAGTGTGCTCGGCTTCCCGCTGGTGGAGAGCGCCGATCTGGTGGTGCGTGACGGCAAGCTGTGGATGCGTTCGCTGGGCACCCTCAAACGCGTCGACGTGGTGCTGCGCCGCGTCGACGCCGACTACGCCGACCCGCTGGATCTGCGCGCCGACTCCCGTCTGGGCGTGGTGGGCCTGGTCGAGGTGCTGCGCCGCGGCGCGGTCACCGTCGTCAACACGCTGGGCAGCGGGATCCTGGAGAGTCCCGGGCTGCTGCGGTTCCTGCCGGCGCTGGCCGAGGCGCTACTCGGTGAGACGCCGCTGCTCGATACCGCCCCGATCTACTGGGGCGGTATCCACGTGGAGCGCTCCCACCTGCTGACTCACCTGTCGTCGTTGCTGATCAAACCGGTCAACGGCGGCGAGACGATCGTCGGGGCGGGGTTGTCGGCGGCTGACCGCGAGGCGCTGGCCGCGCGGATCGAGGCCACCCCGTGGCAGTGGGTCGGCCAGGAGATGCCGCAGTTCTCCACGGCGCCCACCGACTACTACGCGGCCGGATTGTCGGCGGCCAGCGTCGGGATGCGGCTGTTCACCGTCGCGCAGCGCAGCGGCTATGCGCCGATGATCGGGGGGCTCGGCTATCTCGTCGCCCCCGGCGACGCCGCCTACAAACTGAACACCGTCGCGGCCAAGGACGTCTGGGTGCGCAGCCCGACCCGGGTGAAGGCCGAGCGGCTGCCCACCGTCCCCGCGGTGGAGCTGCCCGCGATGACACCGAGCCCGACGCGCGCGGTCAGTTCGCCGCGCGTGCTGTCGGATCTGTTCTGGATGGGCCGCTACGCCGAACGGGCCGAGGGGATGGCCCGTCTGCTGACCGTGACGCGAGAGCGCTATCACGAGTACCGGTATCGCCAGGATATGGAGGGCAGCGAGTGTGTGCCGGTGCTGCTCACCGCGATCGGGCAGATCACCGGGACCGATACCGGGGCGGGCGGCGACGACCACGAGATGATCGCGATCGCGCCGACGACGCTGTGGTCGGTGACCTCCGACCGGCACCGGCCCGGATCGCTGGCCCAGTCGATCGAGCGGCTCGGGCTGGCCGCCCGGTCGGTGCGCGACCAGATGTCCAACGACACCTGGATGGTGCTGGCCGCGGTCGAGCGTGCGGTGCTACGCCCCTCGGATATGCCGCCGGAGTCGCAGACCGAAGGTGACGCCTACCTGGCCTCGGCGAACAACCTGACCCTGTCGGGCATGTTGGCACTGTCGGGGGTGGCGGCCGAGTCGATGGTGCAGGACGTCGGCTGGTCGATGATGGACATCGGCAAACGGATCGAGCGCGGCCTGGGCTTGACGGCGTTGCTGCGCGCCACCCTCTCGACGGTGCGCAATCCGGGCGCCGAGCAGACCATCATCGAGTCGGTGCTGGTGGCGTGTGAGTCCTCGGTCATCTACCGGCGACGCAATCCGGGCACGGTTAGTGTTGCCGCTGTGGCCGACCTGGTGTTGTTCGACGCCGAGAACCCCCGGTCGCTCGTCTACCAGTTCGGGCGGCTGCGTGCCGGCCTGAAGGCGCTGCCCGGCTCGTCGGGGTCGTCGCGCCCGGAGCGTCTCGTCGACGAGTTGGCCACCCGGCTGCGCAGGCTGGACCCGGCCGATCTGGAAGAGGTCACCGACGACGGCAGGCGCGAGGAGCTCATCGATCTGCTCGACGGGATGCAGCGGGACCTGCGTGAGCTGTCGGTCGTCATCACCGCGACGCAACTGTCGCTGCCCGGCGGTATGCAGCCGCTGTGGGGACCCGACGAGCGCAGGGTCGTGCCGTGACCGGCGCGTACGGCCCCGGGATGGCCTTCCCCGACGGTCCCACCGCGTCCGGCGGCAGCCGCTGCTACCAGATCAGCCACCGTACGGTGTACCGCTACTCCGACGTGGTCACCAGCTCCTACGGCCGGGGTTTCCTGACCCCGCGCGATTCGTCGCGGCAGCGCTGCCTGACCCATGAGCTCGCGATCGAGCCGGCGGCGGCTGACAGCTCCACCAGCCGCGACATCTACGGCAACATCAGTTCGTACTTCCATGTCACCGAGCGCCACGAGACGCTGAGCATCGTCAGCACCTCGGTGGTCGAGGTCGATCCGCCCCCGCCGGAGCTCTACGGCGGCGGATCTGCAAGGGCGCCATGGGAGATCGCCAGGCCCGTCGGTCTCGACGGCGCGATCGCCACCGAGTTCACCCTCGACCTGGAACCGCCCGAGATCACCGACGCGATCCGCGCCTACGCGCAGCCCAGTTTCGTGCCGGGCCGCCCGCTGGTGGAGGTGTTGCGG
Organism: Actinomycetota bacterium; assembly: GCA_018268465.1. GTDB lineage: Bacteria > Actinomycetota > Actinomycetes > Mycobacteriales > Mycobacteriaceae > Mycobacterium. The sequence goes on along the minus strand of JAFDWN010000015.1, from coordinate 277,606 downwards.
GATCTGACGTCCCGGATCTACCGCGACTTCACCTACCGGTCGGGTTCGACGACGGTGTCGACGAAGGTGAGCGAGGTTTTGGCGGCCCGGGAAGGGGTATGTCAGGACTTCGCGCGGCTCGCGATCGCCTGCCTGCGTGCCAACGGGTTGGCTGCCAGCTACGTGTCCGGTTACCTGGCCACCGACCCGCCCCCGGGGAAGGAACGTATGGTCGGAGTGGATGCGACCCACGCATGGGCGTCGGTCTGGACACCGCAGAACCAGTGGCTGGGATTGGATCCCACCAACGACCAGATGGTCGACGAGCGTTACATCACCGTCGGATTCGGGCGCGATTACGCCGATGTGCCGCCGCTGCGCGGGATCATCTACACCGACTCGGAGAGTAGTGTGATCGACGTGGCGGTCGACGTGGCGCCATTCGAGGGGGGTGTGCTGCGTGCGTGATTTCACCTGTCCCAACTGCGGTCAGCATCTGGCGTTCGAGAACTCGGTATGCCTGAACTGCGGGAGCCCGCTGGGCTTCTCGCTCGACGATATGGCGCTGCTGGTGATCGCTCCGCCCGAACAGGGCGGCCACGGCGGTACCGTAGACTCCGGCCAGTACCAGCTGTGCGCGAATCTTCACCTGGCCCAATGCAATTGGCTGGTAGAAAAGGCTCCGTTCGAAGCGTTGTGCACGTCGTGCGCGTTGACGCGTACCCGGCCCAACGACTCCGACACCAAGGCCATGGCCGCGTTCGCCGATGCCGAGGGTGCCAAGCGCAGGCTGATCGCCGAGTTGCACGAACTCAAGCTGCCGATCGTCGGCCGCGCGCAGGACCCGCAGTACGGCCTGGCGTTCGACCTGCTGTCCAGCGGGTACGAGAAGGTGTTCACCGGACACGACAACGGCGTCATCACCCTCGACCTGGCCGAGGGTGACGACGTCCATCGCGAGCAGTTGCGCGTCGAGATGGACGAGCCGTACCGCACCCTGCTCGGCCACTTCCGGCATGAGATCGGGCACTACTACTTCTACCGCCTCATCGAACCGTCGGCGCAGTACCTGCAGCGATTCCGGGAGCTGTTCGGCGATCCCGACGCCGACTACCAGGCCGCGCTCGACCGCCACTACAACGAGGGTGCGCCACCGGGCTGGGAGGACACCTGCGTGTCCTCCTACGCGACCATGCATCCCGCCGAGGACTGGGCCGAGACGTACGCCCACTACCTGCACATCCGCGACACCCTCGACACCGCGGCCGCGTTCGGCTTCGCGCCCGCCGGTGCGACATTCGAACGACGGATGCTGGGGCCCAGCGGATTCGACACCATCATCGAGATGTGGCTGCCGCTGGCCTGGGGACTGAACATGGTCAACCGCTCGATGGGCAAAGCCGACCTTTACCCGTTCGTACTCCCGCCCGCGGTGCTGGAGAAGATGCGCTTCGTGCACATCGTCGTCGACGAGATCGCCTCTGGTTCAAGCAAACTCGCCGACGCGGGGACCGGCGGCCAGCGGCAGCGTCAGGGCTGAGATCTCCCGAGATTTCCCGCCGCGCAGACGCCAACTCACCCATAACATGCCGTTTGCGGGCCCGTTGCGTCTGTTCGCGCGGGAAGAGCTAGGTCGTGGTGCGCAGAAACGCCCGCCCGCGCGGCGACACCCGATAGCCGACGTCGAGGCTGATGGTCAGCCCGAGTCCTTTGAGCTGGCGCACCCGGCGTTTGAACCGGGGCACGTCGCACCCGACCTCGGCGGCCAGATCGGGTGCGCGCACCGCCTCGTTGTCCGCGATGAGCTCGAGATACTGCCGGGTCCACGGGCCGGTCGCGGCGTCCCAGCGGTCCAGGCGTGCGCCGATGAGTTCGACGTCGGCGGGTGACAGGCGGTCGGCGGCGGCCAGGCCGGGGCGTTCGTCGGGGGCCAGGAAGGACACCGTGATCAGGTAGGTGTGCGCCGCGTCGCGGCGGTCCAATTCGGCCTGCGCGGTACGTGTGTCCGGATACCCCGCGGCCCGCGCCTGCGCCGCGGTGACCCGGTAGGTGCCCGGATGTGCGCTGACGCCGTCGATGCGGATGGTTCCCGCCGGTGTGCGCTGCGTCCCCCCGGCCCTGGCGCGCGGGGCGTCCCAGCGGCGCAGCACCAGCGTGACGGTCCCGGCGGCGATCCCCTCCGCGGTCGCACGGTCGATCAACACGCAAGCGATCGTATGTCGCAGCCGAGATTTCGCCGGGTGTGTTCCTAGGATCGCTCGGGTGGACGATCGCTACGGCTCCGACATCCTGGCCCGAAACCCGCATGCCCCGAAACTGACCCGGTCCACCGAACGGCCGGCGGAACTGGGGTTGGTGCTCGAAGACGCCCAGTCGGGGTACGTCGGCGCGGTGGTGCGGATCGAGAAGGGCCGCGTCGACCTCGAGGACCGCAACGGCCGCACCCGGTCGTTCCCGATGGGTCCCGGATTTCTCGTCGACGGCAGGCCGGTCAGCCTGACCGCGCCCCCGCGGCAGGACACCGGCGCGGCGCGCACCAAATCCGGTTCGGTCGCGGTGCCCACCGCGCGGGCCAGGGTTGCTCTGAACAGCCGCATCTATGTGGAGGGCCGGCACGACGCCGAACTGGTCGAGCAGGTCTGGGGTGACGACCTGCGGATCGAGGGTGTGGTGGTGGAGTACCTCGGCGGTGTCGACGACCTGGCCGGTATCGTCGCCGACTTCCGCCCTGCCCCGGGTCGGCGGCTCGGGGTCCTGGTGGACCACCTCGTCGCCGGGTCGAAGGAGTCCCGTATCGCCGATCGGGTCGGCCGCGGTCCCGGCGGGGAGCACACTCTGGTCGTCGGGCACCCGTTCATCGACATCTGGCAGGCCGTCAAACCGGCCAGGCTGGGTCTGAAGGTGTGGCCTGCGGTGCCGCGGGGCCAGGACTGGAAACACGGCATCTGCCAGGCGCTGGGGTGGCCGCACGCCGGGCAGGCCGATATCGCGGCGGCCTGGCAGCGGATCCGGGGGCGGGTGCGCGACTGGAACGACCTGGAACCCGAGCTGATCGGTCGGGTGGAGGAACTCATCGACTTCGTCACGCAGCCCTCGTGAGTTCCCCATCCGGCGGCGGGCTCTCGGTCGCCTACTAGTGTCGGTAAGCGTGGGCGAATTGCCGAGTGCGGTCAGCGGGGTCGTGTTCGATTGTGACGGAACACTTCTCGACACCGAGTCGTGTTGGTTTCGGGCCGAGGCCGCATTGTTCGCGCGGTACGGCCATGTCTACGGCGAGCCCGAGAAGGGTCTGTTCGTCGGTTTGACACTCGAGGGGGTCTGTGCGGCCATGGCGGTGCGCTTCGGCCTGCCCGGTGCGGAGTCCCGACTGCAGGCCGAGCTCGTCCCACTGGTCGAAGAGGAACTCGGCACCGGGGTGTCGCCGATGCCCGGCGCCGCCGAACTCGTGGAGTCGCTATCGGGGCGCATCCCGATCGCGGTGGCCACCAACAGCCCGCGGACGATGCTCGACGACATCCTCGGGTCGTCCGGACTGGCAGGCTATTTCGACGCAACCGTGGCCGCCGACGAGGTTGCCGAGGCCAAACCCGCCCCCGACGTCTATCTGAGCGCGTTCGGGCGCATCGGCGCCGCGCCGGACCGCGGTGTGGCGATCGAGGATTCGCCGACCGGCGTGGCTGCCGCCCGGCGTGCCGGCTCGTTCGTGGTGGCGGTGTCCGCCACCACCGGTGGGGTGCGCCTCGCGGGTGACGTCACGCTGCCCACGCTCACCGATCCCCGGCTGCGGGACTGGGCCCGGCGGGTCGTTGCGGTCTGATCGACCCGCCGCGGGCGCCGGCGCCCATCTCCCCGCCACCGGTCGGATCACCCCGGTTCGCTCCGCGTGCCGGCGGATCCCAGGATCGCATCCACGCCGAAACGGAATCGATCGTCGAAGTCCTCCACGCCGAGATCGTCGATGACGATGGCCAGCGCGCGGTAGTGATCCTGCCGGGCGATCCGGGCCAGTTCGGCGGGGACCGTCTCGGTGTCGCTCTGTTGCTCCTGGGTGAGGCCGAGGGTGAAGTAGATCAGGGTCCAGCAGGTCCACGCGGCCTCGCGTGGCGGGGCGCCGCAGTCGAGCAGCGCCTGGATGAGCCGGTCGGCGAAACCGAGCGTGTTGGCCTCCGCGACATGGGTTCCCGCGACGAGGCGCGCGCCGTCGCGAACGGCGACCAGCGCAGCGCGATACCGTCCGATCAGTACCCTCGCGCGCTCTGCGGGTGACGAGGGCAGGTCGCCGTCCGCGCATCCCGCGAGGATCCGGTCGGCCATCAGTCCGACGAGTCTCTGTTTGGTTTTGATGTGCCATGTCACGGTGTTCAGGCGTACGCCCATCCGGTCGGCGACCGCCCTGAGGGTGACGGCCTCAAGGCCACCGTCATTGAGAATGTCCAGCGCTGCGCTGAGGACCTGCTCTCTTCGGTCTTCCCCGACGGATCCGGCGCCCTCGTTGTTGGTCACTGTACAAGAATACGGTAGGGTTGCTCTTGTACAGCGACCAAGGAGGGTTTTTGTGTCGAACGTGGTCATCGTGGGTGCCGGCCCTGTCGGATTGCTGCTGGCCAGGGAGTTGCGCATCGCAGGAGTGTCGACTGTCGTCCTGGAACGCCGGACGCGGCGCTCGCCCCACTCGAAGGCGCTGACGCTGCACCCGCGCACGGCGGAGATCCTGGCGATGCGGGCACTGGCCGCAGCACTGCTCGAAAGCGCCCCGCGGATTCCGAGCGGCCATTTCGGTGTCCTGGAACAGCGCCTGGATTTCACCGAGCTCGACACCGACTTCCCGTTCACGCTCGTCGTCCCGCAGCGTGACACCGAGCAGTTGCTCGAGGACGCCGCGCTGCGAGCGGGTGTGGAGATCCGATTCGGACACCGCGTGCGGACGTTGCGGCAGACCGACGATACGGTCGTCCTGGAGGTGCAGGACGGCGCTTCGACTTACGCGCTGACCGCCGACTATGTGGTGGGTTGCGACGGCGCGCAGAGCATTGTGCGCGCCGCGGCCGGCATAGACTTTCCCGGCTCGGAGTCGACGACCTTCGGTTACCTCGGCGACGTGGTCCTCGACGATCCGCCGCCCGGCGGGGTGTTGTCGCACCACAGCGGCTCCGGGGTGGTGATGATCGTGCCGCTGCCCGGCGGCCTGTTCCGATTCGTCGGTGTCGATCCGGCCCGGCAGAATCCCGGGGCCGCACTCGATCTCGGCGAGTTGCGCGACACCGTCACGCGGATCGCAGGCACCGATTTCGGGATGCGAGATCCTGTCTGGCTGTCGCGATTCGGCAACAGCGCACGCCTGGCGGCCACGTACCGCGCGGGCCGGGTTCTGGTGGCCGGGGACGCCGCGCACATCCACTTCCCGGCAGGCGGTGTCGGCCTCAACGTCGGATTGCAGGATGCCTTCAACCTGGGGTGGAAACTCGCCGCCGTCGTCCGGCGCCGTGCCCCGGCGTCGCTGCTCGATACCTACCACGCCGAACGGCATCCGGTCGGCGCCGACCTGCTCGTCAGCAGTCAGGCCCAGACGGCCATCATCACCGCGTTCTCGGCGGAGGGGCAGGCGCTGCGATGCCTGCTCAACGAGTTGCTCGGCGACGTCGGTGATCTCGGTTCGACCCTGGCGGCCAGACTCTCGGGCTTGTCGGTGCGCTACCCGGCCGGCGACGGGGCCGATCGGCTCGTCGGCACCCGAACGCCCAACCTCGACGTCACCACCGACACCGGCCCCGCCCGGCTCTTCGACCTTTTCGGCACCGGCCGGTTCGTCCTGCTGGAGCGCGACGGCACCCGCACGCACGACCGGGACGATTCCGTCGTGACCGCCCACATCGACGACGCGGCGTCCGCCCGGCTTGGCGGCGGCGGGAATTCCTTGCGCAGCATCCTGATCCGCCCGGATGGCCACGTCATGTGGGTGCTGCGCGACTCGCCCGGTTCGCCGGCCACCGACCACGGGGTGCCAGAGGTGGACACCCTGCTGACCGACTATGCGTCGGCCGGCTACTGAGCTAACCCGCCCGGGTGGCGGGGGAGCCGACCCGCAGGCACGCGGCGCGGTGTCCGTCGGCCACCGGTCGCAGTGCCGGAACCGCGGTGCTGCAGCGTGTCTCGGCCACCGGACAACGGGGGGAGAACGCGCAGCCGGGCGGCGGGGCAGCCGCATCGGGAGGTTCGCCGGACACCAGATCTGGCCCGGTGCGCGAGATCTGGTCGCGGCGGGGAACCGCGGACACCAGGGCGCGGGTGTAGGGGTGCTCCGGTTGGCGCAGCACCCGCCGGGCCGGTCCTTCCTCGACGATTCGCCCGAGGTACATCACGGCGACGCGGTCGGCCAGCACCGCCGCGCTGACCAGGTCGTGGGTGATGAAGAGGATGCCGAGACCGTCGCGGCGAAGTTCGTCGAACAGCCGCAGCACACTGGCCCGTATCGACACGTCGAGCATCGAGACGGGTTCGTCGGCGACGAGCAGGCGGGGCGTCAGCGCGATCGCCGCCGCGATGGCCACGCGCTGCCGCTGCCCCCCGGACAGCTCGTGGGGAAGGCGGTCGAGGACGCGCCCGGCCGGTGCCAGCCCGGCCCGCTCCAGCGCCCGGCGCACCGCGGCGTCACGCTCGGCCCGCGGCACCCGGTGGATGCGCAGACCTTCGGTCACGATCGACCGCACCGACAGACGCGGGTCGAGAGCGTCATAGGGATCCTGGTGGACGAGCTGGATGCGGCGGCGATGGGAGGTGGCTGCCGCCCCACGCAGCTCGGCGAGGGATACACCGTCGAGCATCACCCGGCCGCCGGCGGGCTGCTGAATGCCCGCAACAGTCCGGGCCAGCGTGCTCTTACCACAACCGGATTCGCCCACCAACGCCACGATCTCGCCGGTTCCGACGGTCAACGAGACCTGTTCGACGGCGTGGACAACCGTGGCGTGACGCCTGCCCGCGATGCCGCCGCCGACCGGATACCGCACCGTCAGGTCCACCAGTTCCAGCACCGGCGCGCTCACCGCGGAGTCCCCGACAGCGGCAGCAGATGACATTCGGTGGTGCTCCCGGCGATCGACTCGGCCGCCGGTTCGGCGGTGCGGCACACCCCGGCGGCCCACGTGCACCGGGGCGCGAACGCACATCCGGTGACGGGGACGTCGAGCCGGGGCGGTTCGCCCGGGATCCCCGCGAGAGCCGGGATGTCCGACCACGGATCAGGCAGCGCCGCGATCAGGGCGGCCGAGTATGGATGTCGCGGCGCGTCGAGCAGCGCTGCCGCGGGTGCCTCCTCGACGATCCGCCCGGCATACATCACCGCGATCCTCTCGGTGACTCGTGCGACGGCAGGCAGGTCGTGGCTGATGAACAGGATGGCCACGCCGAGCTCGTCGGTGACATTGCGCAGCAGCGTGAGGATTTCGGCCTGCACGATCACGTCGAGTGCGGTGGTGGGCTCGTCGGCGATCAACACCTTCGGCTCGCATGCCAACGCCATCGCCAGGGCGGCGCGCTGGCGCATCCCGCCCGAGAACTCGTGCGGATACCGGCCCGCCCGGGCCGCGGGGATGCCGACCAGGTCGAGGAGTTCGCCGGCCCGCCCGCGGGCATATCGGCGGGATCGGCCCTGCAGCAGCACAATCGGCTCGGCGATCTGGTCGCCGACGGTGCGGACCGGATTGAATGCGTTCATGGCGCCCTGGAACACCATGGCGATGTCGCGCCACCGGTGCGGACGCACGGACTCGTCGCCGCCGGCGAGGATGTCGGTTCCCTCGAGCAGCACCCGGCCGGAGACCTCGGCGTTGGGCGGCAACAGCCCCATGAGCGCGAGTGCCGCGGTGGATTTGCCGCACCCCGATTCGCCGACGACACCGGTTCGTTGCCCGGCGGCCAGGGCGAAGGAGACACCCCGTACCGCGTGCAGATGCCCGCCCGCCAGGTCGAAGCGCACGTGAAGATCCTCGACCTCGAGCACATCCCGGCCTGCTCCTGCCGCGCGCACGGGCCGGCTCATATCCGGTCCAGTTCGCCGTGCAGTGGTCGCACCCGGAAACGCCGGACGGCCAGATGGCTGACCTTGAGCCGGGGATTCATCGTGTCCTCCATACCCTGTCCGGCGACGGTGGCCGCCAGAACGACGGCGGTGACGGCGATACCGGGCGGCAGCACGACCCACCAGGCGTCGGCCACGACAGCACCCTGGTCGAGAGCGTCCTGGATCATCCGGCCCCAGGACACCACCGACGGATCGCCGAGCCCGAGGAAACTGATGTAGGTCTCGGCGAAGATCGCATTGGCGATCATCAGCACCGTGTTGGCGACGAGCAGGGGTGCGACATGGGGGACGACGTGTCGGGCCAGCACCGAAGCCGGCGACGCGCCCATCGCCTCGACCCGGCGCACGAACGTGCGCTGGCGTACCGACAGCACCTGCGCGCGGATCAGCCGCGCGGTGGACGCCCAGTAGACGACGCCGATCACGATGACGATGTTGACCAGGCTCTGGCCGAACACCGCGGCGGCGACGATCATCAGCGGGATGTCGGGGATCACCAGGAAGTAGTCGGTGATCCGCATCAGCACACCGTCGGTGCGCCCGCCGAAATAGCCCGCCACGATGCCGACGGACCCGCCGATGACCATGCCGACCAGCGCGGCCACCGATCCGACCAGCAGCGAGGTCTGCGCACCGTGCACGAGGCGGGTGGCCACGTCGAAGCCGCCGCCGTCCAGGCCCAGCGGATGGGCCCCCGACGGTGCGGCGAATCCGGTCGCGAACTGCTGGTTGACAGGGGTCGGCGCGATCAGCGGTGCCAGCACGGCGATCGCGGCGAACGCCGACAGCGCGCAGAGCCCGACGACGGTCTGCCGGTTGCCGGTCACCAGCCTGCGGAGCGCACCGGCGCGCTGCGGGATGGACTCAGGCGTAGGCGTGGCCACCACGGCGGATCCTCGGATCGATGCGGGTGTAGAGCAGGTCGGCGACCAGGTTCGCCGCGATCACCGATACGGTGAGCAGCAGGAAGATGCCCTGCAGCACCGGATAGTCACGCTTGTTGATGGCGTCGACCGCGGCGAAACCGATTCCCGGATAACTGAATACGTCCTCGACAACGATCGCGCCGGCCACCACCGACCCGGCCGAGAGCGCCACGATCGTGATCAGTGGCAGCATCGCGTTTCCGAATGCGTGGTGGCGCAACACCATCCAGTCGCTGAGGCCTTTTCCTCTGGCCGTGAGGATGTAATCCTCACCGAAGGTGTCGAGCAGCGCGGACCGCACGACGATCGCGTACTGCCCGTAGGTTCCGATGCCCAGGGTCAGGGCGGGCAGGATCAGATGTTCGGTACGGTCGGCGAGCACCTCCCACCACGTCGGGTCGCCGAGCACTCCCAGCGTCGGGGTGCCGATACCCACGGCGGGCAGGCCCGTTGCCGCGGCGAGGTAGAACACGACCAGCAACCCGATCCACTGCGTGGGCATGGCATAGCAGGCCAGGCTGGTCCACTGGGAGGCCGCGTCCACCGGGGTGCCGCGCCGCCAGGCCGACACGACGCCGCTGGCAACCCCGAGGGTCAATGCGATGACCGTACCGGCGAGGAGCATCGGCAGGGTGTTGAGCAGCGGACCGATAATGCTGTCCCACACGGATTTTCCGCTGGCAATGCTGATTCCGAGGTCACCGCGAGCCAGCTGGCCCAGATAACGTGCGTACTGGGTGGCCAGTGGCTCGTCGAGCCCGTAACGCGCCTGCAGCGCCTCGCGCAACTCCGGAGTGCAGGCCCGGCAGCGTAACGCCGACGCGGCGTCTCCCGGCATTACGCGGAACAGGAAGAAGTTGATGGTAGCCGCGACGAAGGTGGTGGCGACGGCGAACCAGATACGGGGCAACGCCGCCATCATTGGTGCCGGGGACTGGTGAGATACGCCTTCCCGTATCCCATCAGGGTGGGCTCGAACCCGGTCCAGTCCGTCGAGTGCGCGGTGACGAGGTCGGTCTCGACGATCTGGATGTACGGCCTGGCATCGGAGATCATCCGCTCCGCCTGCCAGACCAGGGCTCTGCGGACCTGCGGGTCGACGGCGGCCCGCTGCTTGTCGTACAACGCGTCGTAGTCGGGGTTGCTCCACCCGGTGTCGCTGTTGTTGTTCAGCTCCCCGGAGCTGACGACGCCGAGGTTGAAGTCGGGGTCGATGTACGGTCGCCAATACCACGTGAACATATCGGCGTCCTGGTGGCTGCCGTCCGGGCCGGTGATCAATTGGTAGGCCTGGGTGCCGTCACCGCCTGCCTGTTCGGTCAACTCGACGCCGATCTCCCGGAATGCGGTCTGCAGCAAAGTGAACTGCAGGTGCCCGTCGTAGTCGGTGTCGTTGGGCACGATGACCGAGTACGTCATCGGATGTGCGGGCTGGGTGTGTTCGCCGCTGGTCGCGGGGACCACACGGATGCCGTCCGGACCGCGCCGGTAGCCCAGCGCATCCAGGGCCGCGTTGGCCTTGCCGACGTCGCGGGGCAGTGGCTGCACCTCGGGATCGAGCCAGTCACCCGACCATCCGGACAGGATGTTGGCCCAGGGCTTGGCCTGGCCGCCGAATACCGTGTCGGCGATCTGCTGACGGGGCAGCGCGTATTCGAAGGCCTCCCGCAGCCGCGGGTCGAGCAGTTCCCGGTTGAGTTTCTTGGCGTCGCTGGAATTGAAACCGAGGTTGGTGACCTCGTTTCCGGGCTGCGTACCGAGTTCGACGCCGGGTACCGACGTGAGTTGCGCCGCGTCCTTGTACGGGATGGTGTCGGTGAATGCGACGCGCCCGGCTTTGAGGTCGGCGATCATCGCGGTCGGGTTGGTGTAGTAGGTCAGCGCGACAGCGGACGCGTGCGGTTTCGGTCCGTAGAAGTGGGGATTGGGCTCGAACACCGTGGTCCCCTTCTCCTCGAATTTCGTGATCGTGAACGGCCCCCCGGCGACGACGGGTAACTGCTGGTCGGGTTTGAACGCCGTCAGCCCCGAGCCGTCCGCACCGGTGGCGTGGGGCGCCCAGACGTGCTTGGGCAGGATGAACAGCTGCCCGAGGTTGGCCAGCGCCGCGCCCATCGGCTGCGAGTACCTCACCACCAGCGTATGGGGGTCGGGCGCTTCCGCCGACTCGATACCCGCCAGTGTGTTGGCCATCGAGGCCGTTGCGCCGTCGGCGTACTTCAGAATCGTCTCGATCGTCCACACCGCGTCGTCGGCGGTGAGCGCGGTGCCGTCGGACCACTGGCCGTCGCGTAGCGTGAATGCGATCGAGGTGCCGTCGGGCGACTCGGTCCACGAGTCTGCCCAGTCGCCCTCCAGGGTGAATCCGGGCCCGTATTGCACCAGCTGCGGGTAGATCATCGTGTAGGCGGTGGATGTCTGGGTCTCGATGCCGACGAACGGGTTCAGCGAGTCGATGTAATAGGTGGTTCCGACGGTCAGGACATTGTCGGCGACGTCGGAGGCGCGTGAGCAACCCGTGAGGGCGACGGTGACCGCGAGGAGGGCCGCGATGGCGCGGCGGGCAATTCGGCTGCGCGCGTTCACAGGACGTTGGTCCATGCCTGCTGACCTCCGGCGTCGACGATGCGTACTCGCGTGTACGTGGCGTCGGCCCCGCTGTAGTCGACGACGGCGCGGGTGATCAGGCCGTTGGCGTCGGTCTCCAGGATCCGGCCGCACCGTCGTCCGCCGCGACCGGCGGAGACGCTCGCGCCGTGCTCCCGGCTCGTTGTCACGTGAACGGAACGCACCGGGCTGCAGTGTATTTCGATCTCACACGAACGGTGTTCCAGATCGATGATGCGCGGTCCGGTCGACGAATAGGAGTGGCCGTCCCGTAACGCCGCGACCACGGCCTCAGGGGTGCGTTCGGTGACCTTCACCCATGTCCAGGCCAGCTCGATGTCGAACAGCGGCATGTGCGAGTCGTCGGTGGCTATGCCGTGCAACCGGATTCCGCGCTCGAGTGCTTCATCCCAGAGCACCGAGGAATCCCCGCGGCCGCCTTCGAATTCGGCCGATCCGTTGAACACTTCGACACCGCAGAGGTGCGGGGCGTCGTCGAATGCGTAGGAGCCCGCACCGGTCCAGTACGGGTGCGCCAGGTATGCGACGCCGCCCTGGGCCCGGGCCCAGAGGGCGCCGGCCTCGACGGAGGGAAAGGTGCGCTGCTCCCAGTGTTCGGCGGTGTTGACCATCCAGTTGCGGCGGTCGCCACCGGGATCCTCGGGGATGTCGTGGATGCCGTAGACGAGCAGGTCGGCCGTCCACCCGACTCGACCGAGGTCGGCGGTCAGCTCGGCGGCGGGCAGCAGAACGAGATCGGGTACGTCGGTCACGGTGGTCAAGCGCCAGTGATCGGTGATCGCGAGGACATCGAACCCGGCCGTCAGGTATTGGCGGGCGACCGCCGACGGTGGCAAGTCGCCGTCGCTCACGGTCGAGTGCGCGTGCAGCGCGCACCGGAGCCATTCGCCGGGACGCTGGAACACGCCGGTTCCCTCAAGCACTGGCATATCACCTTTCTGGTGGGTGGATCCGGCGGGCCGCCGGGCGGTCACGATCCTGGGAGATGGCGTCCTCGTGGTGTGGAAACCCCGCAGCGCCAAGCGTTTCGGGAACATTCCAGGGCGCGGCCCGCTCATGGGCCGACTGCCCTCGGCCCAGGCTTCCTGCACCATATCGCCGCCGCGGCGCCGGACCCCCCAACGCCTGTATGAACGTTCAGTTAACTGTCCGCGGCAGGTCGGACGCCGATCGGCACGGGCCTGCGCCCCGAGCCTTGGACCGGCGTCCCCGCCTCGTGGTAAGCCTGAGCCGTGTCCAATGGCCTGTTCGACCTGCCCGGTGAGCCCGACGGGATCGAGCGCGGTCCCCGGGTGTCGGGCTCGTCGCCGCTGGCCGTCCGGATGCGTCCCGCCACGCTCGACGAGGTCGTCGGCCAGGACCATCTGCTCCAGCCCGGGTCGCCGTTGCGTCGTCTGGTCGAGGGTTCCGGCGCGGCATCGGTGATCCTGTACGGGCCGCCCGGCACCGGGAAGACCACCCTGGCGTCCCTCATCTCCGGGGCCACCGGTCGTCGGTTCGAGGCCCTTTCGGCGCTCTCGGCAGGGGTGAAGGAGGTCCGCGCGGTCATCGACGCCGCCCGGCGGGCCGCGGTCCATGGCGAACAGACGGTGTTGTTCATCGACGAGGTGCACCGGTTCTCCAAAACCCAGCAGGATGCGCTGCTGGCCGCCGTGGAGAACCGCGTCGTGTTGTTGGTCGCGGCCACCACGGAGAATCCGTCGTTCTCGGTCGTCGCCCCGCTGTTGTCGCGGTCGCTGATTCTGCAGCTGCAGCCGCTGACCGCCGACGCCGTGCGCGCCGTCGTGCAGCGCGCCATCGACGATTCCCGCGGCCTGGCGGGACGCGTCGAGGTCAGCGCGGACGCCGTCGAGCTATTGGTTCAACTGTCGGCCGGCGACGCCCGGCGTGCCCTGACCGCACTCGAAGTGGCGGCCGAACCCGGTGTGCCGGTCACTGCCGAGACGATCGAGCAGTCGCTGGACAAGGCCGCGGTGCGTTACGACCGCGAGGGCGACCAGCACTACGACGTCGTCAGCGCATTCATCAAATCGGTCCGTGGCTCCGACGTCGACGCCGCCCTGCACTACCTGGCCAGGATGCTGGTCGCGGGGGAGGATCCCCGGTTCGTGGCGCGCCGCCTGATGATCCTGGCCAGCGAGGACATCGGTATGGCCGATCCCACCGCGCTGTTGACCGCGGTGGCCGCCGCGCAGACCGTGGCGTTGATCGGGATGCCGGAGGCCCAGCTCACGTTGGCGCACGCCACCGTCCACCTAGCCACGGCGCCCAAGTCCAACGCGGTCACCACGGCGCTGGCCGCGGCAATGGGCGACGTCAGGGCGGGGAAGGCGGGGCCGGTGCCTGCTCACCTGCGCGACGGGCACTATGCCGGGGCGGCGAAGCTCGGTAATGCCGTGGGCTACGTGTACTCCCATGACCACCCCGACGGTGTTGTGCCGCAACAGTATCCACCCGACGACCTGGTCGGGGTCGACTACTATCGGCCGGCGGGCCGCGGCGCCGAGCGCGACATCACGGGCCGGCTCGAGCGGTTGCGGGCCATCATCCGCAGGCGGCGCTGAGGGGGCCCGTCGACATGAACGATCCCGGCTGGTGGCGGCCAGCCGGGATCGCGAGGGGGTGCCAGGGTCAGCGCAGCAGACCCGACCGCCTGCGGCCGAGCACCCCGGTGCGCCTGCGCCCCATGAGTGCGGCGACCAGGGCGACGCCCACCGCCGCGACGACGACCTGGACGAGCAGTTCAAGCCAGTCGATTCCGCTGGTCGCCGTCGGAATGCCCATCGCGCGGGCGATCGCGGTGCCGATGAACGCCGAGACGATGCCGACCAGGATCGTCACCAGCACGCCGATGGGTTGCTTACCTGGGAGAACGAGTCGCCCGAGTACGCCGACCACGATGCCGATGAGAATGGCGCTGATAATGCCGGTGATTGTCATTGCTCCTCCACGACTGCGTCGAGTGGGTAGTTGGTGGCTCTGAAATACCCTGCCGGCGCGCGAGATAAACGACCCGTGCCGGAAATGCGAACGATGCCGTGAGCGAACCGGCCTCGGCTAGCGTTACGGCAGCCACGACCGGATACGAGAGGGCGACATGCGTACACCCGATCGCGTTGCCGAAGCCAGCGCATGGCTCCTGGAGAACGGCCACCGCGCCCTGCTCACACTCACCGGGGGCCGCTTTCCCCGCACCGTCATGGGCATGCTGACCGTCGAACTGCACACGGTCGGACGCAGGTCCGGCAAGCCCTACTCCACACTGTTGACCAGCCCGGTGCACGACGACAACCGCATCGTGGTGGTGGCGTCGAAGGGCGGCCATCAGCGCCACCCCGACTGGTACAAGAACGCAACGGCCAATCCGGACGTGACCGTGACAGTGAACGGCGACCCGCGGCCGATGCGGGCACGCACGGCAACCGCCGGGGAACGCGCCGAACTGTGGCCCACGGTCGTCAAGACCTTCAAGGGATACGCCGGATATCAGCGCAAGACCGACCGGGAGATCCCGCTGCTGATCTGCGAGCCGCGGCCGCCCGTCTGAACGGGGTCGGTTGCCGCGAGGTGTCGCTGCATGCGCTCGCGCGTCTCCTAGGCTCGATGGCGTGGACACCGACGTGATCGAAGTCGACACCGCCCGCAGGCGCCTCGTGGACCTCAGCGACGCGGTGCGCGCGTTCTGCCGCGGCCACCGCGACGGTCTGTGCAACGTATTCGTCCCGCATGCCACCGCCGGCGTCGCGATCATCGAGACGGGGGCGGGATCCGACGACGACCTCGTCGAGGCGCTGGAGCGGCTGCTGCCCCGCGACGACCGCTACCGCCACGCCCACGGATCGCCCGGTCACGGTGCCGACCACGTGCTACCGGCCCTGGTGTCGCCGTCGGTCACGCTGCCCGTGCAGGACGGCAGGCCGCTGCTGGGCACCTGGCAGAGCGTGGTGCTGGTGGACCTGAACCGGGACAACCCGCGGCGCTCGGTACGGTTGAGCTTCGTCGGCTCCTGACGGGGCGCCGCACAGGTCAGTTTGCGTTTCAGCGCACCGAGGGAGCCCGGTACTGTGGTGCGGTCGAATTAGTCACCGTGAGCTCCGAGCACCACCAGGACGCGCACCGGAACACAACGAGGACAGTGGGGACGTGCAGACACACGAGATCAGGAAACGCTTCCTGGATCATTTCGTGAAAGCGGGCCATACCGAGGTGCCCAGCGCCTCGGTGATCCTCGACGACCCGAACCTGTTGTTCGTCAATGCCGGCATGGTGCAGTTCGTGCCTTACTTCCTGGGCCAGCGCACCCCGCCCTACGCGACGGCGACCAGCATCCAGAAGTGCATCCGGACCCCGGACATCGACGAGGTCGGCATCACCACCCGGCACAACACGTTCTTCCAGATGGCGGGGAACTTCTCGTTCGGCGACTACTTCAAACGTGGCGCGATCGAGCTCGCCTGGGCGCTGCTGACCAATCCGGTCGACGCGGGCGGTTACGGCTTCGAACCGGAAAAGCTCTGGGCCACCGTGTTTTACGACGACGACGAGGCCGCGCAGCTCTGGCAGGACATCGCGGGTATGCCGCCCGAGCGGATCCAGCGCCGCGGCATGGCCGACAACTACTGGTCCATGGGGATTCCCGGTCCATGCGGTCCGTCCTCGGAGATCTACTACGACCGCGGCCCCGACTACGGGGTCGAGGGCGGCCCCGAGGCCAACGAGGACCGCTATATCGAGATCTGGAACCTGGTGTTCATGCAGAACGAACGCGGCCAGGGCACCAGCAAGGAGGATTTCGAGATCCTCGGCCCGCTACCGCGGAAGAACATCGACACCGGCATGGGTGTCGAGCGGGTGGCGTGTCTGCTGCAGGATGTGGACAACGTCTACGAAACCGACCTGTTGAGGCCGGTGATCGAGGTCATGGCCGCGCGCGCACCCCGCGGATACGGCGCAGGCAACCACGATGACGACGTCCGCTACCGCATCATCGCCGACCACAGCCGCACCGCGGCCATCATCATCGCCGACGGCGTCACCCCGGGTAACGAGGGGCGCGGCTACGTGCTGCGCCGGCTGCTGCGACGCATCATCCGGGCGGCCAAGCTGCTCGGTGTCGAGCAGCCCGTGATGGCCGATCTCATGGTCACGGTGCGCGACGCGATGGGCCAGTCGTATCCGGAGCTGGTGAGCGACTTCGACCGGATCAACCGCATCGCGGTGGCCGAGGAGACGGCGTTCAACCGAACCCTCACCGCGGGTTCGCGCTTGTTCGAGGACGCCGCGTCGGCCACCAGATCCGCGGGTAAGACCACACTGTCGGGTTCGGACGCCTTCACCCTGCACGACACCTACGGGTTCCCGATCGACCTCACGCTCGAAATGGCCTCCGAGGCCGGCCTTTCGGTCGACGAGCTGGGATTCCGCGAACTCATGGCCGAACAGCGCCGGCGCGCCAAGGCCGACGCCGCCGCGCGCAAACACGCCCACGCCGACCTGAGCGCATACCGCGAACTGGTGGACTCCGCACCGACGGTGTTCACCGGGTTCGATGAATTAGCTTCCGAAGCAACCATTCTCGGTATCTTCGTGGACGGTAAGCGGGTGCCCGTGGTGGCGCATCAGCCGCGGGTGCACTCCGAGGCCGCGCCGCCGGAGCGGGTGGAGATCGTGCTGGACCGCACGCCCCTCTACGCCGAATCCGGTGGCCAGATCGCCGACGTGGGCTCGATCTCGGGCAGCGGCGGCACCGCCAGGGCCGCGGTCACCGACGTGCAGAAGATCGCCAAGACGTTGTTCGTGCACCGCGTCAACGTGGAGTCCGGCGAGTTCGTCGAGGGCGACACGGTGTCGGCGGCGGTCGATCCCGGCTGGCGCCACGGCGCCACCCAGGGGCATTCGGGCACCCACATGGTGCACGCCGCGCTGCGCCAGGTGCTCGGCCCCAACGCGGTACAGGCCGGCTCGCTCAACCGCCCCGGTTACCTGCGGTTCGACTTCAACTGGCAGGGCCCGCTCACCGAGGAGCAGCGCAGCGAGATCGAGGTCGTGGCCAACGAGGCGGTCGAGGCCGACTTCGCGGTCAACACCTTCAACACCCAGCTCGAACAGGCCAAGGCGATGGGTGCGATGGCGCTGTTCGGCGAGGCATACCCCGACGAGGTGCGCGTCGTGGAGATCGGCGGACCCTTCTCGCTGGAGCTGTGCGGCGGTACCCATGTGCGCAACTCCGCGCAGATCGGACCCGTCACCCTGCTCGGTGAATCATCGGTCGGGTCGGGGGTTCGCCGGGTCGAGGCCTACGTCGGACTGGACTCGTTCAAACACCTGGCCAAGGAACGCGCGCTGATGGCGGGCCTCGCGTCGTCGCTGAAGGTGCCCTCCGAGGAGGTGCCCGCCCGGGTGGCCAACCTGGTGGAGCGCCTGCGCGCGGCCGAGAAGGAACTGGACCGGATGCGCCTGGCGAATGCGCGGGCGGCGGCGGCGAACGCCGCGTCGGGCGCGGAGCTCATCGGCGCGGTGCGCGTCGTGGCGCAGCGGATGGCGGCCGGGATGTCGGCGTCGGATCTGCGCAGCCTGGTCGGCGACATCCGCGGCAAGCTCGGTGCCGACCCGGCCGTGGTGGCGCTCATCGCCGAGGGCGACGAAGGTGCGGTGCCGTTCGTGGTGGCGGTCAACGCCGCCGCGCAGGAGTCCGGATTACGCGCCAACGACCTGGTCAAACACCTCGCGGCGGCGGTCGACGGTCGCGGCGGCGGCAAGGCCGACACCGCACAGGGTTCCGGCACCAACGCGGCGGGTATCGATGCCGCACTGGCCGCGCTGCGTGCGGAGATAGGCCGGAGCTGACTTCGTGTCGGAATCCGATCACCGTCTACCGGATCGGCCCGGAGGCCCCGACGAGACCTCCGACCCCGGACGCGGCCGGCGGTTGGGCATCGACGCCGGCAGTGCGCGCATCGGAGTGGCCGTCAGCGACCCGGACGCGATCCTGGCCACACCCGTGGAGACGGTGCAGCGAGACCGTCGCGGCGGCCGACACGTGCGGCGGCTGGCCCAACTGGTCGCCGAGTTCGAGGCGGTGGAGGTCGTGGTGGGTCTGCCGCGCACCCTGGCCGATCGCATCGGCCCGGCCGCCCGCGATGCGATGGATCTGGCCGACGCGCTGGGACGGCGGATCGCCCCGACGCCCGTGCGGCTCGCCGACGAACGTCTGACCACCGTCAGCGCGCAGCGATCGCTGCGGGAGGCCGGTGTCCGCGCCAAGAATCAGCGCGCGATGATCGACCAGGCCGCCGCTGTCGGCATCCTGCAGAGCTGGCTGGATCAGCGGCGCGCAGTACTGGCCGCCCATGACGAGGGCCTGAGAGAGGGCGGTAATGGCTGACGACTGGCCACGTGACCGAGCACAGCCCGTGGCGGTGGGACCTCCGCGGCGCGGCAGGTCCCGATCGGATCGGATGCGCGAGGTGCGCCGCCGTCGCAGGCGGCGTCTGGTGGGCGGGCTGTCGGTGGCGGTGCTCATCGTCATCGTCGTCGGCGTGGTCTTCCTCGGCTCCCGGATGTGGCACAGCCTGTTCGGCGCGCCCAGCGACTTCGCCGGCGGCGGCGTCGCCGACGTGGTCATCGAGGTCCACGACGGTGACTCGACGACGGCGATCGGCCAGACCCTCAAGGACAACAACGTCGTCGCGACGGTGAAGTCCTTCGTCGACGCGTCGGCGGGCAATGCCGCCATCTCGTCGATCCAGCCGGGCTTCTACAAGGTGCGCACCGAGGTACCCGCGGCCAATGCCGTTGAGCGGCTTGCTGATCCGGAGAACCGGGTGGGCAAATTGGTGATCCCGGAAGGCCGGCAGCTCGACGACATCCAGGACGTCAAGACCAACGCCGTCACCGACGGGATCTTCAGCCTGATCTCGCAGGCCTCCTGCGTCGAGCTCAACGGGGAGCGCCGCTGCGTGCCCGTCGACCAGCTGCGCGAGGCGGCCGTGTCGGCGGCGCCGTCGGCGCTGTCCATCCCGGGCTGGGCGACCGATCCGGTGCTGGCGATGGGCAACGACCACCGGCGCATCGAAGGCCTCATCGGGCCGGGCACGTGGAATATCGACCCGTCCGCGCCCGCCGAGGCGATCCTGTCGTCGCTGATCGGCGCCAGCGCGACCATGTATGCCCAGAACGGTCTGCTCGAGACGGCGGCCGCGATGAAGCTGTCACCTTATGAGGTCCTCACGGTGGCGTCGCTGGTGCAGCGTGAATCCAAGCCGCAGGACTTCGCCAAGGTCGCCCGGGTGATCTACAACCGGCTCGCCGAGAACCGCACCCTGCAGTTCGACTCGACGGTCAACTATCCGCTGGATCGCCAGGAAGTGGCCACCACCGACGCCGACCGCGCCCAGCACACGCCGTGGAACACCTATGTGCGTCCCGGCCTGCCCGCGACGCCGATCTGTTCACCCGGTCAGCCGGCGCTGGTCGCCGCCGAGCATCCCGAGCCCGGGGACTGGCTCTACTTCGTCACCATCGACCTGCAGGGCACCACGCTGTTCACTCGCGACTACGAACAGCACCTGGCGAATATCGAGCTGGCCAAACGCAACGGCGTGCTCGACAGCGCTCGATGACGGCCCCGGGCGGGCGCGAGCCGGTGCTGGGCGGCCGGCGCAAGGCCGCCGTACTGGGTTCCCCGATCGCCCACTCCCGCTCACCGCAGCTGCACCTGGCCGCGTACCGGGCGCTGGGCCTGCCCGACTGGACGTATGACCGCATCGAGTGCACCGCCGACGAGTTGCCCGCACTGGTGGGTGCGCTGGGCCCGGAGTGGGTGGGGCTGTCGGTGACCATGCCCGGTAAGTTCGCGGCATTGCGCTTCGCCGACGTCCGGACCGACCGCGCCGAACTGGTCGGTTCGGCCAACACCCTGGTGCGCACGGACGCCGGCTGGCGTGCGGACAACACCGACATCGACGGTGTCACGGGCGCGCTGGATGAATCCGGTGTCCGCGCGGGCGCGGCGATCGTCGTCGGTTCGGGAGGCACCGCACCCGCGGCGGTGGCCGGGCTGGCCCAGCTCGGGGTCACGCGGATCGCGATCGTGGCCCGCAACGCGGGTAACGCCGCCCGGTTGGTCGATCTGGCCGCGGCCCTCGGGGTGGACGCGGTGTGGTGCGACATCGACGATGCCACCGCGCTGGCCAAGGCCGTCGCGGACAGCGACCTGACCGTCAGCACCATCCCGGCCGACGCGGTCGCACCCTATGCGGTGACGTTCGCGGCGACCCCGGCCCTGCTCGACGCCATCTACGACCCGTGGCCGACCCCGTTGGCGGCCGCCGTGCGCGATGCCGGGGGCCGGGTGATCAGCGGACTGCACATGCTGCTCAACCAGGCGTGCACGCAGGTGGAGCAGTTCACCGGGCAGCCCGCACCCAAGGAGCGGATGAGAGCAGCCCTGCATCACAGCTAGTCGCGCCGACTGCACGGAACGTGCACACGAAACGCGGGTACGCCGGTAGACAACCGCACACTCGGCGTGATGGCCCGCCCGGCCGCCTTACCCTCGAGCCATGGGGGCGGGGGCAATCGTCGGTGTGCTGGCCTGGCTGCTGGCGCTCAGTATCTGCGACATCCGTGAGCGGCGCCTGCCCGACACCCTGACCCTCTCCGGCGCGGCGGTGGTGCTCGCGGTTGCCGCGGCGACCGGCCGCGGCCTTCCGGCGGCGTGCGGCGCGGTCGCGTTGTTTGCGGTCTACCTGTCGGTGTACCTGCTCGCCCCCGGGGCGATGGGCGGCGGTGACGTCAAACTCGCCGCGGGCCTGGGTGCGCTGACCGGGACGTTCGGAGTGGACGTGTGGGTGCTGGCCGCGGTCGGCGCCCCGGTGCTCACGGCGGGGCTGGCCGTCGTCGCATCCGTCGCGAGGCGGGCGGCGACGGTGCCGCATGGCCCGTCGATGTGCCTGGCCAGCGGCGGCGCGCTGGCTCTCACTCTGCCGTGGCCGTAGCCCGTGCCGGAGCCCAGGGGCCCGCAGTGGTCGGGGGCCCCACGGCGGCGTGGAAAGATGGCGGGTGTGTTGCGATGGACCACAGCCGGTGAATCACACGGCCGCGCGCTGGTAGCCGTGGTCGAGGGCATGGTTGCGGGGGTGCATGTCACGTCGGACGACATCGCCGAACAGCTGAAACGGCGGCGCCTCGGCTACGGGCGCGGCGCCAGGATGAAGTTCGAACAGGACGCGGTGTCCGTGCTCGCAGGGGTGCGCCACGGCGTCACCCTCGGCGGCCCCATCGCCATCGAGGTCGGTAACACCGAATGGCCCAAATGGGAGACGGTGATGGCGGCCGACCCGGTCGACCCGGCCGAGCTGGCCGATGTCGCGCGCAATGCGCCGCTGACCAGGCCCCGGCCCGGACATGCCGACTACGCGGGCATGCTCAAGTACGGCTTCGACGATGCCCGGCCGGTCCTCGAACGGGCCAGTGCCCGCGAGACCGCGGCGCGTGTCGCCGCGGGTACCGTCGCGCGCGGGTTTCTGCGTGAGGCCCTGGGTGTCGAGGTGCTCTCCCACGTCATCTCCATCGGGGCGTCGGCGCCCTACGCCGGGCCGCCGCCGTCACCGGCCGACCTGCCCGCCATCGACGACAGCCCGGTGCGCGCCTTCGACGCCGCCGCCGAACAGTCCATGATCGCCGAGATCGAGGCCGCCAAGCGCGACGGCGACACCCTGGGCGGTGTGGTCGAGGTGGTCGTTGCGGGGCTTCCGGTCGGCCTCGGGTCGTTCACCAGCGGCGACAACCGGCTCGACAGCCAGCTCGCCGCCGCGGTGATGGGAATCCAGGCGATCAAGGGTGTCGAGATCGGCGACGGATTCGAGACCGCGCGCCGGCGCGGCAGCGTGGCCCACGACGAGATCTACCCGGGACCCGACGGCATCGTGCGCTCGACCAACCGGGCCGGCGGCCTCGAAGGCGGTATGACCAACGGCCAGCCGTTGCGGGTCCGGGCAGCGATGAAGCCGATCTCGACGGTGCCGCGTGCGCTGGCGACGGTCGACATGACCACCGGTGACGAAGCGGTCGCGATCCACCAGCGCTCCGACGTGTGCGCGGTCCCGGCCGCGGGTGTGGTGGTGGAGACGATGGTCGCGTTGGTGCTGGCCCGCGCCGCGCTGGAGAAGTTCGGCGGGGACTCGCTGGCGGAGACCCGCGCCAACATCGATGCCTACCTGCAGGCGGTCGCGGCCAGGGAGCCTTCGGCGGACAGCGGGCGCGGCGCCGCGGCCGAGCCCGCGCAGGCGTCGGGCTGATGGCGCCCCGAGCCGTGCTCGTCGGCATGCCGGGGTCCGGAAAGTCGACGATCGGGCGGCGTCTGGCCAAGCACATGCGGCTGCCTCTGCTGGACACCGACGCGAAGATCGTCGAGACCACCGGTAAGAGCATCGCCGAACTCTTCGTGAGCGGTGAGAAGGAGTTCCGCCGCATCGAAGAGGATGTCGTGCGTGCCGCACTCGCCGAACACGACGGCATCGTGTCGTTGGGCGGCGGGGCGATCACGTCGCCGGGTGTGCGTGAGGCGCTGGCCGGGCACACCGTGATCTATCTGGAGATCAGCGCCGCCGAAGGTGTGCGCCGCACCACCGGGGGCACCGTGCGTCCGCTGCTCGCGGGGGCGGATCCGGCCGAGAAGTACCGCGAGTTGATGGCCCAGCGGGTGCCGCTGTACCGCGAGGTCTCGACGATGCGGGTAAACACCAATCGCCGCAATCCCGGCGCGGTTGTCCGAACGATCGCGTCCCGGTTGGAGAAACCACCCACCGAGATACCGGTGAAGACCCGCAGGCGGCGCAGGCCGCCGTGGCGGCGCGACCCGGTGACGCTGGTACCCGCGCAGAACGACGACGCGGCTCCGACCCCGGCGACGCTGGCGGCCCGCCAGGCAGAACGCTCGGCGGGCAGGAGCGAAGCGACTCGGGGATTGGACCCGGCGGGCAGGAGCGAAGCGACCGGGGGAGTGTTGAAATGACCGAGCCGGTAACCGTCGACGTGCTGGTCGATCCGCCGTACCCCGTCGTGATCGGGAGGGGCTTGCTGGGTGAGCTGGACCGTTTCCTCGACGGTCGGCACAGGGTGGCGATCCTGCACCAGCCCGCGCTGTCGCAGACCGCGGAGGCGATCCGGGATTACCTGTCCAACAAGGCAATCGACGCCCATCGCATCGAGATTCCCGACGCCGAGGCGGGTAAGGACCTGCCGGTCGTCGGGTTCATCTGGGATGTGCTGGGCCGTATCGGCCTCGGCCGCAAAGACGCCGTCGTCAGCCTCGGCGGCGGCGCGGCCACCGACGTCGCAGGGTTCGCCGCTGCCACCTGGCTGCGCGGGGTGGACATCGTGCACATCCCCACCACGTTGCTGGCCATGGTCGACGCGGCTGTCGGAGGCAAGACCGGCATCAACACCGACGCGGGCAAGAACCTGGTCGGGGCTTTCCATCAGCCTGCGGGTGTCCTCGTCGATCTGGCCACGCTGGAAACGTTGCCGCGCAACGAGATCGTCGCGGGTATGGCCGAGGTGGTGAAGGCGGGATTCATCGCCGACCCGGTGATCCTGGAATTGATCGAGGCCGATCCCGCCGCGGCGCTGGATCCTGCGGGCGCGGTGCTGCCGGAGCTGATCCGGCGTGCGGTGGCGGTCAAGGCCGAGGTGGTCGCCGCCGACGAGCGGGAATCGCAACTGCGCGAGATCCTCAACTACGGGCACACCCTGGCCCACGCCATCGAGCGGCGGGAACGCTATCGCTGGCGCCACGGTGCCGCGGTGTCGGTCGGGCTGGTGTTCGCCGCGGAGCTGGGGCGGCTGGCGGGTCGGCTCGATGACGACACCGCCGATCGCCATCGCTCGGTGCTGGCGTCTCTCGGCCTGCCGGTCACCTACGACGCGGACGCGTTGCCGCAGCTGCTGGAGTACATGGCCGGTGACAAGAAGACCCGCGCCGGTGTGTTGCGGTTCGTCGTCCTCGACGGACTTGGCAAGCCGGGGCGCCTGGAAGGTCCCGACCCCGCCCTGCTGGCGGCGGCTTATTCGGTGGTCGCCGCCGACAGCTGACGTTCGTCGGTGCTGGGGACCGAGTAGCAGATCGCGGTTGACACGACCGTCGGCACGACAAACGTGAGGACCAGCACGAAGACCACGATGGCCGTGTTCGGGACCGTCAGCCAGTCCTTGGGGAGTCGCGCCAGGGTCAGGGCCAGCCAGGACGACACGATGGCCAGCCCGGTCATTCCGATGGTCGCGACTCTGATCGAGCGCAATGCGAGCCGGGTGGGTCGGCTGACGTCGGCCAACGAGGTGCGCAGTGACCGGCACCGGACGTACACCAGCACGAAGTCGACGACGATGACGGCCGCCGCCGAGGTGGTGATGACGCCGACGACCCAGGTGTCCGGGCTGCGGTCGAACATGAAGTGCAGGTAGTCGATCGACGTCTCGGACAGGATCAATGTCGTCGTCATCGCCGCGGCGAACGTCAGCCAGCCGCCGAGATCGGCCAGGAACGAGTACGCCCGGACCTCGTCGGGATTCGTCGTGGACAGTTTGTTGACCGCGTGCCCGGCCAGCATCCAGCCCAGCCCGCCGAACAGGGCTGCAGTGCCCGCGGCGAGCATGCCGGTGGAGACCGCGCCCTGTGTCCAGGCGATGGCGCAGATCCCGCGGCGGTCTCCGTCGTCGGGTACCTGTGTGCCGGTGATCAGGCTGAAGAGGAATGCGTCCAGCATGAGGATCAGGACGGCGGAGGCGAACAGCGCCAGGGTGTGCACGCCCTCTTTACTGTTCCGGTCGAACAATAATGCGATCGCGGTGATCAGGAATCCGCCGAGTACGCCCGCCAGCTGTGAGTTCGCCGACGCCGAGGAGAGCATGCTCCAGTTGTCGGAGGTGCAGAACTCATTCGGGTTCATCATGGCGGCGGACCCGGTGCGGGCTGGCCGGCGCGGGCGGCTACGTGGTGTCGCGTCGTTCGACGGTGGTGTCGGCCTCGTCGTCAGCGGCAGGTGACTGCTTCTCGTCGCGTTCGGCCAGCGCGACCGGAGAGGTTTGCGGGGCGGCTTCGGTGCCGGCGGGGGCCACGTCGTACCCGTCGGCGCGCACGGCGGCGAACACATCGGTGTCGGCGCGGTCGTCCGCACTTGACGCCTGCGCGGCCTTGCGGTCGACCAGGAAGCGTCCGATCGCCACGCCGACGGTCGCGACCAGGAATGTCAGCAGTGCGGTGAAGGCGGCGAACGTGGTCACCTCGCCGACGAAGCCGCCGACGTAGATGTTGTCGTAGAACAAGCCGATGAACCATGCGACCGCACCGCTGACCACACCGGCGAACAGGCCCGCAAGCAGCCACGTCATGGCGAGATCCCCGCGCCGGTCCGGGTCCGGGTTGGCCCCGGCGTCGGCGCGGCCGTCGACGAGCCCCCACACGAAGACCGCGACGGCGAACGCGGCGACCAGCACGATACTGATCAGCCCCGCGCGGGTCTCCCAGACGTTGATCAAGCCGCCCTGCAGCAGTCGCACGATCACCATCAGCGCCGCGAACACCAGCCCGCGCAGCAACCACTTGTTCATAGCGCGATCCGCCTCCGGCTCCTCGCTGGTGTCATGACGCCACAGCGTAGCGAGTAGCGTCACCGGTTGTGACGATATCTCAGCGCAGGGACCGGCTACGGGCACAGTTGGTCGCCGCGGACCTCGACGCGATGCTGGTCACCGACCTCGTCAACGTCCGGTATCTGTCCGGTTTCACCGGTTCCAATGCGGCATTGCTGATCCGTGCGGATGACGAGACACCGGTACTGGCAACCGACGGCCGCTACCGCACCCAGGCCGCGCAGCAGACACCCGACGCCGAGATCGTCATCGAGCGGGCGTGCGGTCCGCACTTGGCTGCCCGCGCCGCGGGCGCGGCGGTGACTCGGCTGGGTTTCGAAAGCCACGTGGTGACCGTCGACGGCTACCGCGCCCTGTGCGACGCCGCCGGCGACGCCGAGTTGATCCGGGCCGCCGGGACTGTGGAGGCGCTGCGCGAGGTCAAGGACGCCGGTGAGATCGCCCTGCTGCGACTGGCCTGTGAGGCCGCCGATGCCGCGCTGCTGGATCTGGTCGAACGCGACGGGCTGCGACCGGGACGCACCGAGAAGGAAGTCGGCCGCGAGTTGGAGTCGCTCATGCTCGACCGCGGCGCCGACGGCGTCTCGTTCGAGACGATCGTCGCGGCCGGGCAGAACTCGGCGATTCCGCACCACCGGCCGACCGACACGGTGCTGGCGGCCGGCGACTTCGTCAAGATCGACTTCGGCGCGCTGGTGGCGGGCTATCACTCCGACATGACCCGCACCTTCATCCTGGGGCCCGCCGCGGACTGGCAGCTCGAGATCTACGCGCTGGTGGCCGACGCGCAGCGGGCCGGCCGGGAAGCTCTGGCGCCGGGTGCCACGCTGTGCGACGTCGACGCCGCCGCCCGCCGGGTGATCGCCGACGCCGGATACGCCGAGAACTTCGGACACGGGCTCGGCCACGGGGTCGGCCTACAGATCCACGAAGCGCCGGGGATCAACTCCTTGGCCGCCGGTACACTGCTTGCTGGCTCCGCGGTGACCGTGGAGCCGGGTGTCTACTTGCCCGGCCGCGGCGGGGTCCGAATCGAGGACACGCTGGTGGTCGGCTGCGGTGGCCATGCCGCGGGCACAGACAACCGGCACGACACCCCCGACTTGCTCACCCGGTTCCCCAAGGAACTGGCCGTCCTCTAACGCCAAGCTAGGAGTAGTACACAAAGTGGCAACGACCGCCGACTTCAAGAACGGGCTCGTCCTCCAGATCGACGGCCAGCTCTGGCAGATCACCGAGTTCCAGCATGTCAAGCCGGGTAAAGGCCCGGCGTTCGTCCGTACCAAGCTCAAGAACGTGCTCTCGGGCAAGGTCGTCGACAAGACCTACAACGCCGGGGTGAAGGTCGAGACCGCCACCGTGGACCGTCGCGACACCACCTACCTCTACCGCGACGGCAGCGATTTCGTCTTCATGGACGCCCAGGATTACGAGCAGCATCCGCTGCCCGAGGCGCTGGTCGGCCGGGCCGCCGGATTCCTGCTGGAGGGGATGCCGGTTCAGGTCGCGTTCCACGACGGTGCGCCGCTGTATCTCGAGCTCCCGGTGACGGTCGAGCTCGAGGTCACGTTCACCGAACCGGGTCTGCAGGGTGACCGGTCCAGTGCGGGCACCAAGCCCGCGACGCTGGAGACCGGCGCGGAGATCCAGGTTCCGCTGTTCATCAACACCGGCGACAAACTCAAGGTGGATTCGCGCGACGGCAGCTACCTCGGTCGCGTCAATGCCTGACGCCCGGCGCCGCCCGGCGCCGGGGACGCCGGCCGGGAAGGCCGTGTGCGATGTCTGACCGTCGCGGGGACCGCGGCCGACATCAGGCCCGCAAACGCGCCGTCGATTTGCTGTTCGAGGCCGAGGCCCGGGGTTTGACCCCCGCGGAGATCGCCGACGTCCGCTCGGCACTGGCCGAGAAGGACCCCGAGGTGTCGCCGCTGAACCCCTACACGGTGACCGTGGCCCGCGGTGTGACCGAGCATGGGGCGCATGTCGACGATCTCATCTCCTCGCATCTGCAGGGCTGGACGCTGGATCGGTTGCCCGCGGTGGACCGGGCCATTCTGCGGGTCGCGGTGTGGGAGCTGCTGCACGCCGAAGACGTGCCCGAGCCGGTCGCGGTCGACGAGGCCGTCGAATTGGCCAAGCAATTGTCCACCGATGATTCGCCGGCATTCGTCAACGGCGTGCTGGGCCAGGTGATGCTGGTGACCCCGCAGATCCGGGCCGCCGCCGACGCTGTCCGCGGTGGTGTGCAGGGCGGCACGGAGACCTGATCTCGCCGCGGCGGCACGCCGACCGCGGCATTTTCGGGTACCGACATACTCAGGCCGGCGGGCCGGGGTGGGCGCATGCTGGCGGCATGACCGACGACATCACCGCGCGTGAGCGAGCACTGCGGGCGTTGCCGTTGCCCTATTCGCTGGCCCTGCGACTGCGCGATGCCGGCGTGGCTCCGGATCAGGTGTGCGAATACGTCGATATCGACGAGGAGTCGCTCGACGGTTTCTACCGAATAGCGGAGGCCAAGTTGATGGCGGCCTGGGATCAGGTGTGACGTCGGCGCCGGCATATCGATCCGTCATCTCCACGCCTGTTCGCCGGTGGGTTCGGCGAGCAGGCGGCCCGCCCGGGCCAGGCACGCACTGGTGAGATAGCCGATGATGCCCATGATCAGCAGAAGTCCCCACGCGGCGGAGGCGTCGAAGCGTTGCTGGCTCTCCAGCAGCACCCGGCCGATCCCCGCTCCGGTGCCGAAGATGTCGACCAGCAGGGTGCTGATGAGCGCGAGCGCCGATGCGACGCGCACCCCGAGCATGAGACCTGGCGCGAGCGACGGCAGAACGACCTTGGTCCAGCGCGCCGGGGTGGGCAGACCCAGCGAGCGCGCCATTTCCATGCGCACGGCGGGCACCGCCCGCATGGCCGCAACGGTGTTGAGCAGAATCGGCCAGGACACGATCACCGCGACCGCGACCACACCGCTGAGCTGGTCGGGTCCGAAGATCAACACGACTACGGGCACCAGGGCGGCGGCCGGGACCGCGGCGATGACGTCGATCGACGGTGTCAGCGCCCGGTCCAGTCCGCGTGATGCGCCGAGCGCGGCGCCGGCGGCGCCCCCGACGACCACCGCCGCCAGCAGCCCCATCGCGTATGTCGTCAGTGTGTGGATGACCGCGGGCCCCAGTATCCCGTTGGTGTAGAGGCGGCGCAGCGCGCCCAGCCAGTCGGCGGGTGGTGGAAAGGACAACGAATCGCTGTCGCCGACGACCTGCCACACCACGAGCAGCGCCGCGACCGGCAGCAGGCCGCGAATCGTCGCGGCGGGCTGTGCGACCGGGGGCTGAACTGAGGCGGGTAGAGCGCCGGCGCGGCCGGTCGGGAGGCCGGGGAACGCTTGTGCGACGAGGTGGCGCAGTCCAGCGTTGAGCAGATAGCCGACGCCCGCGCAGGTCAATGCATAGGCCCACATCCGTTCCGGCGCAAGTGCATTGAGCGATTCCACGAGCCCGCCACCGAGGCCGACCGGATACATGATCATCTCGGAGACGATGGTGACGAGCAGTGCGATGACGACGGCCAGCCGTGCGCCGACCAGCCATGCGGGCACCACCGCGGGAATCACGACCTTGCCGACGACCGCCACGCCCGGCAGGTGCAGCACCCGTGCGACGTCGTACTGGCGCGGATGGACGGCGGCGACCCCGCCTGCAGTGTTCAGCACCACCGGCCACAGAGCGGCGTAGCAGGCCAGCATCAGCTGGGTGGCCGTGACCGGACCGAAGGTCAGCAGTGCCACCGGCACCAGGGTGACCGCGGGGACGGTGCGCAGGAAATCGACCGAACCCAGCACGTGGTCCCGAACGGCGGGCAGCAGCCCGATGGCCAGACCGGCCGCGCCGCCCAGCGGCAGCACGATCACCGCGGCCAGCAGCGCCACGCCCACCGTGTGACTCAGATCCCTGGCGAGTTCACCGGTGCGCGCCAGGTCCCACATTGCGGCCGCGATGTGACTCGGGGCGGGCAGGTACTCGTAGCCGATCACGCCCGTCGACCGCAGCAGCTGCCAGAGCGCTACGGCCCCGAGCGGGACCCCGAGCGCGCACAGACGCGTCGCGCGCCGCTTAGCCATCGCGCACCCGTAGTGAGTGCCCGAGCTGGTGCCGCACCCGCAGATAGCGCGCCAGTTCCCGGGTCGCCAGCTGGTCGCGCGGACGCGGAAGTCCGGTGGCGACGTCGTCGGTGAGGTCGCCGGGCCGGCCGCTGATCACCAGCACCCGGTCGCTCAGATAGATCGCCTCGTCGAGATCGTGGGTGATGAAAACAACGGTCGCGCCGGTCTGCCGCACCGCACGGAGCAGGACGTCCTGCAACGCGGCTTTGGTGATCGCGTCGAGTGCGCCGAACGGTTCGTCCATCAGCAGCACACGGGGACCCAGTGCGAGGGCGCGAGCGAGCTGGACCCGTTGTGCCATACCACCGGACAGCCGTGCCGGGTAGTCCGTGCCGTGGTCCTGCAGGCCCACCATGCGCAGCGCCTGCGCGACGCGTCGGCGTCGCTGGACGCGTCCCACGGACGGTTCCAGCCCGAGCGCGACGTTGCGGGCGACGGTGCGCCACGGCAGGAGTGCGTTCTCGTAGTCCTGGAACACCATCACCGCTCCCATCGGCGGCGCCCTGACCTCTTTGCCGTCGAAAAGCACCGTGCCGCAATAGGTTGTGCTGAGTCCGCCGAGGACGCGCAACAGTGTCGTCTTGCCCACGCCTGAACGGCCTACGATGGCCACCACCTCGCCGGCACCGATCCGAAAAGAAATGTTCCGCAACACATGCCGCGTGCCGTTCGAGGACGGCAGCCGCACCCCGAGCGAATCGACCTGGTAGACAGGCGTGTTCACGGCCCTTGCCAGACCAGTGAACCCACATCGGGTTCGGAGGTGGTCGAGCCTGCCGCCCTGGCGATGGTGCTGTATGGCGCCAGTTGCTGTGCGGTCATCTCCACCGTCCAGTCGGGCAGCGGGGCATGCTGGATGACCTGCGGCGGGATCTTCAGCCACGACTGCATCAGGGTGCGGGCCCGGGATTCGTCGGCCTCGAGGAAATCGACGGCCTCGGTCAGCGACCGACGAAACGCGCGCACCGTCTCGGGATGATCGCGCCCCAGCCGGTTCGGGGCCGCCCACACCGACGTGATCGCCGTATCGAGCGAGCCCGCACTGGCGGCATGCACCGCCGCGACGACAATGTCGTCGTGCACCAGGAAGCCGCGGGCGGCCAAGCTGGTGAAAAACGGGATGGTCGCCACGGCGGCGTCGACGTTGCCGGCCTCCAGCTGGTCGCCCATGGCGGGGAACGGGACGGCGACAAACCTCACCTCGTCGCGGCCGACGCCGCCGAGGCCGAGGAGATACACCAGCGAGTCCACGATCAGGCCGGTCAGGGACGGCACCGCCACCGTCTTGCCGCGCAATTCGGTGACGGTGTCGATGGTCGGATCCTTGGTGACCCACACGGCATTCGGCCGCTCCTGCGATTGACGCGCCAGCCCCGCGACGATCTGCACGTCGAGGTGCTTCTCCGCGCCGATCAGGGCGAGTGTCGGCCCGCTCTGCGCGATGTCGTACTGGCCCTTGGCCAGAGCAGCCATGAACACTGGAAGGTCGGTGCCCTCGGTGATCTCCACGCGCAGCCCGTGACGTTCGAACATGCCCTGGGTGAGCGCGATCCTCGCCGGCAGGGTGGCGCCCGCGGGGAACAGCGCGACGCGCAGCACGGTGGGGCCGGTCGGCCGCTGGGGCTCACCGCCGGTGTGCTCGGCCGGGTTCGCCCCGCATGCGCCGAGCGCCAGCACCGCCGCGAGGACGAGGGTCACCACCTGTCGGGCCGCGACCCGGCCCCGCTCGCGGTGCTGCCTCACCAGCGGCCCCTTCCCCCGCGGTCCGTGCGTTCGAAGGTTAGGCCAGGCAGCGGCCCCGCACGCGGGAATCGCCGGGTTCGCGAAGCGGGTGAATTCACGACGGGTCCCGCCCCGGAGGTGATGTGATGGACAGGCAGAACCACGGGTGAGGGGGTCGCGACCGAGGTGCAGTCCGAGGTGCCGGCCGAAGGGGGCCCGACCGGCCAACCGGCCGCGGCGGTAGTCCTGCTCGACCGCGATGCCGACCTCGCCGCGATCGACATCGCGCTGCGCGAGGCCGCCGACGGCGCCGGCCGCATCCTGCTGATCGAAGGTCCGGCGGGTATCGGGAAAACGGCGTTGCTCGAACAGCTTCGACGCCGGGCCGCGGCGGTCGGCATGACCGTTCTCGCCGCGCGCGGTGGCGAATTGGAACGGGCGTTCGGGTTCGGGGTGGTGCGCCAGCTGCTCGAAGCCGCGCTCGTCGGCGCGGGCACCGCCGAGCGGCAGCGGCTGCTTGTCGGGGCCGCGGCGCTCGCGGAAGCGGTGTTCACCGACGTCCCGTCGGCGCAGCCCATGGCCGACGTCGCGTTCGCGACGTTGCACGGGCTGTACTGGCTGGTGGTGAACCTGACCGAACGCGGTCCGCTGGTCCTCGCGGTCGACGATGCACATTGGGCCGACGAACCCTCGATCCGGTTCCTGCTGCACCTCGCGCACCGGCTGACCGGGCTGCCGGTGGCGGTGGTGCTGACCGTGCGGACCGGATCCGACCGGCACGGCCAGGACCTGGCGGCACTCATGCTCGAGGCGCGCCCGCCGGTGCTTCGTCCCGGACCGCTCGGCGAGGATGCCGTCAGCCGACTGGTCCGCGCCAGTCTGGGCGCCGTGGCGGGTGCGCAGCTGTGCCGGGCATGTGCGCATGCCACCGGCGGCAACCCTTTCCTCCTCACCGAACTGCTCGGTGAGTTCGTTCGCGACGGCACGCCCGCCGACCGGATCGATCCGCAGACCGTGCATCGCCTTGCACCCGAACGCATCGCCAGCGCGGTTCTGTTGCGCGTCAGTCGACTCCACCCCGACGCCCCGGCGTTGGCCCGGTCGGCGGCGGTGCTCGGCGAGCACGCGCGGATGGGGTTCTGCGCGCAGCTGGCGGGCGTGAGCACCGAATCCGCGAACGCACTGGCCGCCGGCCTGGCCGATATCGCCGTGCTGGTCTCCGGCGAGCCGCTGCGTTTCGTGCACCCCGTCGTGCGCACCGCGATCTACGAGGACCTCTCGGCGGTCGAGAAATCGGAGTGGCATGCGCGTGCGGCACGGCTGCTGTCGGGTCAGCGGGCCGATTCGGGTGCGGTGGCCGTGCACCTGCTGGCGACCGCGCCACGCGGCGACCGCGATGTGGTGGCCCTGCTGCGCGAGGCCGCCCGGGCGGCGCTCGTCGGCGGCGCACCCGACACCGCCGCGGCGCTGCTGCGCCGCGCACTCGACGAACCGGCCGACACGGAAGACCGGCCGTCGGTGTTGTTCGAGCTGGGTACCTGCGAGCACGAGATCGGCGATCCCGCCGCGCCGGGACATCTGCGGGCGGCCGGTGAAACGGCCGCCGACCCGCTGATCCGCGGGCGCGCATTCACCGCGCTTGCCTGGACCACCCACCCCGATGCGCGCAGGCAGCGCGAACAACTGCCCCTCTACGAGCGGGCCGCGGCCGAGGTGGGCTCCCTCGACCGTGAGCTCAGCTTGCAGCTGGAAGCGGCCAGGCTCGGCGCGCTGCTGCTCAACCCGGACCTGCCCGCCCGGTTCGAGGACGAAGCCGACCGCTTCCGCGACCTGCCGGCGTTGACCGGCGCCGAATGCCTGCTGCGATCCTTCGTCGCGCGCAGGGCGCTGGAGGGCGGGCCGATCGCCGTCGCCGGTGATCTCGCCGAAGAGGCTGCCGCGCACCCCGCCCTGGTGAGCCAGGGCGGACATCCGTTGTGGCGCACGAACATCACCGTGTGTCTGGTCGAGGCCGAGCGTTACGACACCGCCGAACGCATCCTGTCGGGGGCCGTCCGCCATGCCGAGCGCACCGGATCCCCCCAGTGGCTGGCCCGGGCGTTGTGGCTGCGCGGCCTGGCCCGGCACCGACGTGGTGACCTGCGCGCCGCCGAGGCCGACGGCCGGGCGTCGGTCGACATCCAGGGCATGGCGGCCGACTACACCAAACTGCCCGGTCTGGTCGTCGTCATCGACGCGCTCGCCGATCAGGGGCGTGCCGACGAAGGGGAAGTCCTGCTCGCCGAACGGGGGATGGACGGGGAACTGACGCCGACGTTGTTCTCGGTGCTGCCGCTGTTGGCGCGCGGACGGTTGCGGGCCGCCGCCGACCACGGGCGCGCCCGCACCGACCTGGAGGCGGCGCTGCACCACATCACGCGCAGTCGTGGCCTTTTCCCGTGGGCGGTCGACGCGTGGGTGTGTGTGTTCGGTGTGCTGCAGGCGTTGGGCGACGAGGACGCGGCGCGTGACATTGCGTCGGAAGCGCTGGCCGCGGCGACCGCGTCGGGTTCGCGGCGCAGAATGGGCGGTGCGCTGCGGATCTCCGGTCTCGCGGTTGGGGGCAGTGCCGGCAGGAAGCTGCTGCAACGTTCGGCGGACACCCTGGCCGACTCGCCTGCGCTGCTGTGGCGTGCGCACTCCTACGTCGACTTCGGCGCCGCGTTGCGCGCCGACGGGCAAGCCGTCAGCGCGCGGCCCGTGCTGCGCGAAGGGATGGAGTTGGCGCACAGATGCGGTGCCACGCCGCTGGCCGACCGTGCGGAGGCGGAGCTGCGTGCGGCGGGCGGCCGGCCCCGCCGGCGCGCGGGAATCGGTGCGGGCGCGCTGACCGCCAGCGAGCGCCGCGTCGCCGAGCTCGCCGCATCGGGGGTCAGCAACAAGGAGATCGCCCAGTCTCTGTTCGTCACACTGCGCACGGTTGAACTGCACTTGTCCAACTCCTACAGCAAGCTCGAGATCCGCTCCCGCCACGAGCTTGCCGTGGCCCTCGAGCCGTGAGAACGGGGATGGGAAAACACTACGGTTGATCCTTCGGTCGTCGTCCCTGGGCGGCGGGGCCGTTCGCGGCGACACTGAAAGGCGTGCACGAATGGGGGTCGTGGCCGTTGGTCGGGCGGGCCGAGGAGTTGGCGCTGATCGCAGGGGCGCTCGGTGCGGCGGCGCAACCGGCCGGGGTGGCGGTCGTCGGGGCATTGGGTGTCGGCAAAACCCGGCTGGTGCGGGATGCGCTCGCCAAGGCTCCATCGGGAAACGTGCACTGGGTCGCCGGCTCGTCGGCGGCGCGGAAGGTTGAGCTGGGTGCGTTCGTGCAGTGGCTGCCCGACGGTGCCGACCTGGACGCCAGGGCCCCGGGTCGGGTGGTGGCCCGACTCGCCTCGGGTCAGCGGCCCGTTGTCGGCGTCGACGACGCGCATCTGCTGGACGACACCTCGGTTTTCGTGCTGCACCGGCTCAGCGCGCACCGGCTGGCCACGGTGGTGCTCACCGTCCGCAACGACGCTGGGGTACCCGCTCCGCTCGCTGCGCTGTGGCGCGACGGCGCACTACGGCGACTCGATCTGCAGCCGCTGGGCCGTCCCGAATGCGCGACGCTGCTCGGGTCGATACTGGGCGGACCCGTCGATCCCGTCGGTGAGCGGCGCCTGTGGCAGCTCACCCGCGGCAACGTGCGCTATCTGCACGACATCCTCACTGTTGAAGCTGACGCGGGGCGCCTGCACCGCGTCGACGGCACCTGGACCTGGTCACCCGGACCGACGCTGCCGGCTTCGGTGTGCGAACTCGTCGAGCAACAGTTCGGCGAACTGCCCGACGCCGTGGCCGAGGCGCTGGATCTGCTGGCCGTCGCGGAAGCGTTGCCGGTCGCGGTGCTTGTCGACCTGGTGGGGGCATCCGCCGCCGAGGATGCGGAGGGCCGCCGCCTGATCGTCGTCGACGGCGGTGCGGAATCGCACGTGCGCCTTGCGCATCCGCTCTACGGCGCGGTCCGGCGTGCCACGGCGGGCCGGATCCGGTTGCGGCGGCTGCGCGGTGCGGTGGCCGCGCGCATGGCTCGTGCGCACGTGGGTTCGGCAGGTGACGCCGGCTGGTGTGCCCGGCGCGCCGAATTGGTGCTCGAATCCGACCTCGCCGCCTCGGCGGAGGACATGGTGCAGGCGGCCCGCGCGGCGCTGTGGCGCGGCGACGGCGCGCTGGCGTTGCGCTGTGCCGACACCGCGGCGGCCGCCGGCGGCGGGCCCAGCGCCAGCGGGGTCCGCGCCGAGGCGCTGAATATGCTCGGGCGGACCACCGAGGCCGAATCGGTGCTTACCGCAGGCGACACGGAGCCGGGCGGCGATCTCGTCCTGACCCGCGCCCAGACGCGTTACCTGCGATCGCGCACCGGCGAAGCACTGGCCGGATTGTGCCCGGTGCCGGCCGGACCGGCCAGTACGGGTGGTGCCGCCGCGATGGTGGCGTTTCTCCGCGCGTGCGACGGCGATCTGACCGGCGCATCCCTCGCGGCCGATCGTGCCCGCACCGATCCGGGACTGCCCGATGCCGCTGCCGGATACGCGGCGATCGCCAAGGTGGTGGCCGCGGGGGAGACCGGGCACGGTGCGCCGGCGTCGCTGGCCGAACCCGCGGCGACTCTAGGATCACGTTCCACTGCAACGTCATTCCTGCGGTTTGCGCTTGCAGAAGCCACCGCTGTGGCCCTGCAGTTGCGCGGGGATCTCGACGGCGCCATGGCGGCCGTCGATGCGGTGCGCGACGACGATCTGCCTGCCGACGTGTACTGCTGGGTGCGTGTGATGACCGGGGCCGTCAGCCTCGGTTTCGGTCGCGTCGATGCCGCCGTCAGCCAGATCCGCGACGTCATGACCTCGCCTCGTCTGGAGTTCCTCGGCGGCTGGTTGTGCCGGTACCGGTTCGACCTGGCCGTCGCGCTGGCCCAGCGCGGTGAGGCCGACGCGGCCAGGTCCTGCCTGGATCGGCTTGGTGCCCTGCCCCATCCGACGGTTGTGTACCTCGATCCCATGGAATCGCTCGCCCACGCCTGGATCTCGGCCGCCTCCGGCGCGGTCAGCGGTGCCGTCGCCGCGG
This sequence comes from Actinomycetota bacterium, assembly GCA_018268465.1. GTDB lineage: Bacteria > Actinomycetota > Actinomycetes > Mycobacteriales > Mycobacteriaceae > Mycobacterium. Next base: position 240,321 of record JAFDWN010000015.1, on the reverse strand, counting down.
CCCGCCAGGCTGCCGTCGCCGCGGCGTCCCGGGGGCAGGCCGCCCGCGAGACAGTGTGCCTGCAGACGGCGACCCGGTTCGGTGACAGGACCACGGCGCCGCGGCTGGCAGAGTTGGCCCGCGCGGTGGACGGGCCGCGGGTGAGCGTCGCCGCCGGCCACGCGGCGGCCCTGACCGCCGGGGACGGCGACCAGCTGATGACCGCCTCCCGCCGGTACGAGTCCATGGGCGACATGCTGTCCGCGGTGGACGCCGCCGCCCAGGCGTCCACCGCGTTCGCCAGGGCCGATCGCCGCGGGTCGGCGTTGGCCGCCGCCGCGCGCTACCGCGGTCTGGCCACACGGTGCGGCGAGGTACGCACCCCGGCGCTGACGGAGGCCGTCGCGCCCGCCGGGCTGACCGGGCGCGAACGCGAGATCGTCGCGCTGGCGGCACGCGGATTGACCAATCGCGCTATCGCGCAACGTCTTCAGCTGTCCGTTCGGACGGTCGAGGGCCACATCTACCGTGCTGCCGAACGGATCGGCGCCCACGACCGCAAGGAACTGGCCCGGGCCCTTCTCGACACAATGCCCGCATCGGCCTGACGCTGCGCGGTCCGTTGGCGGTAAATGGGTCGTGCCTGTGGCGCGGATCTCCTACATTGAGGCGAGGTGCAGCGCGGGCCGCACCTGGCTGGGGGACGGGCGACATGGGGAGAGCGTCATCCGCGCAGGGAGCCGACGGTGCCCCTTGACTGGCCGCTGACCGGGCGCGCGGCGGAGTTGCGGCTCATCGACACCTCCTTCGCCGCCACGGACGTGCACGGCACGGTGATCTGCGGGGCGACGGGGGTCGGCAAGAGCCGCATCGCGCGGGAGGCCCTTGGCGCCGCGGCCGCCCGCCGCCACCACGTCCGGTGGGTGGTGGGGACATCCTCGGCGCATGCCGTTCCCCTCGGCGCGTTCGAAGCATGGACGGCGCCCACCGCCACCGGTGATCTACAGATGATTCGCGGCGTCATCGACACGCTCACCGCCGCCCCCGGGGACCGCACCGTCGTCATCGGCGTCGATGATGCGCACCTCCTCGACGACCTGTCGATCTTCGTCCTGCACCAGATCGTCCAGCGCTGCGCCGCCCGACTCGTGCTCACCATCCGCGCCGGTGAACCCGTGCCCGCGGGGCTGCAAGAGGTCTGGCGGGCTGCACCGTTCGAGCGACTCGACCTCCAGCCGCTGTCGCGCGCCGAAACGGGGTCACTGGTGTGCGCCGCGCTGGGCGGGCCGCTGGAACCCGACGCGGTGCGGCGCCTGTGGAGGATGACTCGCGGCAACACCCTGTACCTGCGCAACATCGTCGAGCAGGAGGTGGGTGCGGGGCGGCTGGTGCGCAGGCACGGTGTCTGGCGCTGGGTCGGGGACCCGGTCGTGCCGCCCAGCCTGGTCCAACTCGTCGAATCCCGGGTCGGAGTCCTGCCCGCGGACGTCGGTTACGTCCTGGACGTGCTGGCCGTCGGTGAACCGATCGGCCTGGCGTCGCTGCGCAGGATCGCCGGGGCCGACGCGGTGGAAGAGACCGACGAACGTGGCCTGATCGCGCTGGAGCGCGTCGACGGCGGGATGCGGGCACGGGTGGCCCATCCGCTCTACGGCGAGGTGCGTCGCAACGGAGCCGCACCCATCCGGCTGCGCCGGCTGCGGGGGCTGGTCGCCACCGAACTCGCCGCCTGCGATGACCGCGACGACATCCACGTCGTAGTGCGCCGTGCCGCACTATGTCTGGAGTCCGACCTCGACGCCGATCCGGCTCTGCTGGTCCGCGCGGCGCAGGGCGCCGTCTGGCTTGCCGACCTGCCGCTGGCCGAACGTCTGGCCGACGCCGCGATCCGGGCCGGCGCCGGGCCCGAGGCGAATTTCGTACGTGCGCACGCGCTTTCGTGGCTCAGCCGGGGCCAGGAAGCCGAGGAGGTGCTTCTGCAGATCCCCACCGCCGGGTTCTCGGCCGACGACCACGCCAGGGTGGCCTTCCTGCGCGCCGTCAACAGGCTGTTCGCCCTGGCGGACCCGGCGGGGGCGTACGCCGTCGTGGACCCGCCCCCACTCGCCGCGGATCCCGGTGGCAGCTTCGACGCGTTCGGCGTCGTGTACTGGGCGGCGATGGGCGCCCCGGAACGGGCGTTGGAGATCCGCCGTACCCTCGACGCGGACCGCCTGCCCCCGCTCGTGCAGACCGTCACCGCCTGGGGAACCGTAATCGCTGCAGGCGACGCCGGCTGCACCGGTGCCGCGGGCGCCGCGGCGGGCGCCGCAGACGCGGTGATGTCGCAGGCCGTCGACGCGGCGCAGATGCGTTTCGTCCTCGCCGACGCCCATGTCGGCGCCCTGCTGCAGAGCGGGCGTATCGCCGACGCGCGGTCGGTGGCCGAGCGATTGCGCACCGAGGCGGCCGACCTGCCCGGCGCCGCGCAGCTCCTCAGCGCGGCCGTCGCGGGCAGGGCTGCACTCGGTGCCGGGCAGCTCGACGCGGCCCGCGCATTGCTTGCGCCGGTGGTGGAGGTCCTCGACGCTTCGGGGGAGACCAACGGTTTCGGCTACCGCTACCAGTTGTCGTTGACGATCGCTTTGGCGATGAGCGCCACCAGCGCCGAGGCGGTCGCCGCGCTGGCCGCCCTGGAGCGGCTGCGGCATCCGGGCTGGCAGTTCCTGGACTTCGAGCACACGTTGGCCCGCGCCTGGGTGTGCGCGCGCCAAGGGGCGGTCAGCCAGGCAATTCCACTGGCCGCCGAGGCGGCTGAGAAGGCAAGGGCCAACCGCCAGTTCGCCGCCGAGGTGGTATGCCTGCAGACGGTCGCCCAATTCGGCGATCCGTCGGGTGCGCCCCGGCTGCGGGCGCTCGCACAGACGGTCGAAGGACCGCGCGCACAGCTTGCCGCACGGTTCGCGGCCGCGCTGGGCAGCGGCGGTGGCGCGGAATTGCTCGCGGTGTCCGGCGAATTCGAGGAACTCGGCGATCTGGTGGGGGCCGCCGACGCAGCCGCACATGCGGCCATCGCCCACCGGCACCGCGGCTTGCGGGGTTCGGCGTTCGCATCGTCGCATCGTTGCAGCGAAATCTCCCGGCGCTGCGGGGGTTTGACCACGCCGGCGATCGTTGCCGCGGGCGAGCGGTTGCCGTTGACCGCCCGGGAACGCGAGATCCTCATGCTCATCGGTGACGGGCTGTCCAGCCGTGCCGTGGCCGAGCGACTGACGCTGTCGGTCCGCACGGTCGAGGGTCACATCTACCGTGCGATGGCCAAGACGGGCACCGGCACCCGCGCCGAATTGACCGCCCTGCTGCCCGCATTCCAGGTCGGTGCGCCGGGTGGGACGCCCTGACGGGTGGGGCTGCTGCGGACAAGTACCGCCACGGAGGCGGCGACGCAAGTCAAGTAGTCAGCTACCCGTGTGGCCTGGAGTGACTGGCGTGACCATCGACACGACGGTGAAGTACGCCCGGCGCGCACGATGCGCGCCGAACGGAGGAGATGCCATGGTGTCGCGCGAACCCCTCACGACCGCAACCGAGTCCGACTCGGCCGACCCGGCAAAGCCCGCGGCGGTCACCGACGACGGCCCCGACCAGGATGCGGCCGAACGATATCGCAGGCTGACTAGCGGCCGGATCTGCTGGGACGGGTGGCTGCGCACACCGACATGGTGACCCTCCGTGCGGGCGCGGTCAGCGGGTACACGCCGAATAGTGGGGCAGCGCGATCGATTCAGCGGTCTTGAACCACAGGCGCGAGGCGATCGGCCGCAGCGGCCAGCGCTGCATCCACGCCATCGCCGTGGCAGTGTCGGAGATTTCCTTCTCCGTCATCGGGGCGTAGCGGTCGAGGGTGTTGGCCAGCGTCTGACAGCGGTTCACGTACGGGCGCATCACCCTGTCGTAGCGGTCGAACGCCGCGGCAAGACGGTCTGCGTCCACGCCGTCGCCGACATCACCGAGCTCGCCGGCCAGGACGTAGCTCCCGACCAGCGCCAGGCTGGTGCCCATACCTGACAGCGGTGAGGCGCAGTAGCCCGCGTCGCCGACCAGCACCGCCCGGCCCGACGACCACCCGGTCATGTGGACTTGGGCGAAGGCGTCGAAGTAGAAATCGTCGGCGTCGCGCGCGGCCGCCACCAGGGCGTCGCATTCCCATCCGGCGCCGGCGAAGCGCTCGGCGAGGATCGTGCGCTGAGCGTCGAGATCGTGGCGGTCATAGGCGATGGGTTCGGACCGGAATGCCAAGCCCGCCTTGACGATCGCCGCATCGTGGGACGGGCGCAGCGACGCGTTGAGGCCGCCCGGCGCCTGGTACATCAGATACCAGCCGTCCAGTCCGACGTGGTCGGGTGCGCTGAACCAGGCGTTGTAGCCGCCCAGCGGGGTGACGAACCGCTCCTCTGGTCCGAACACCAACCGCCGCACCGCAGAGTGCGGTCCGTCGGCGCCGACCACCAGCTCGGCGCGCAGATCCGTGCCGTCGGAGAACGTGACCGCGACGGCGTCGCCGTCGTGCTCGAGGCCGGCGATGCGGGTGCCGAAGCGGTACTCCACGCTGTCCCTGGTGGCCTGGAAGAGCACGTCGACCAGGTCACCGCGCAGGATCTCCAGCTTCGACACCGGTCCGTTGCCGCCGAACGCCGTCACCGGCATCTCCGCACGCCTGCGCCCGTCGGCGCGCACCCACGCGATTCCGCGCTGGAACAGCGACCGGTTCTCCATCTCGGCCAGCAGGCCCATCCGCTCGACCACCTCGGCGCCTGCGCCGCGCAGGTCCACGGTCTGGCCGCCCGGACGGATACCCGCCGCCGACTCCGCGATCACCACCCGATACCCGTTGCGCGCCAACCAGAACGCCAGCGCCGGGCCCGCGATGCCGGCACCGCTGATCAGGACCGTTGGTTGCGCCATGGGCGCGAGCCTAACCCGGGATCGTGTGTGGACGTAGCCCGGGCACGATGTCGTCGAGGCGGAACGTCGGCGGTTGATCGAGCTGGGCGTAGGTGCACGATGGTGGGTCGCGGTCGGGCCGCCAGCGGTTGAACTGGGCGGTGTGGCGGAACCGTTCACCTTCCATGTGGTCATAGCGGACTTCGACCACGCGCTGCGGGCGCAACGGCACGAACGACAGATCCTTACCGGCGTTCCAGCGGGACCCCGCGTTCCGGGCCGAGGGGCGTTCGGCTGCGATGTGAGCGGCCCAGTTCCACGGATGGCCGTCGAAAGTGGTGACCAGCGGCTGCAATTCGGTGAACAGTTGCCGTCGTGTGGCCATCGGGAACGCCCCGACGACGCCGACGGAAGCCAGTGTGCCGTCGTCGCGGTAGAGCCCGAGCAGCAGGGAGCCGACGGCATCGGGGCCGGATTTGTGCGCGCGGTAGCCGGCCACCACGCAGTCGGCGGTCCGTACGTGCTTGATCTTGAACATCGCACGCCTGTCGGGCTGATAGGTGAGGGCGAGGGGTTTGGCGATGATTCCGTCCAGGCCGGCGCCCTCGAACTGGTCGAACCACCGTTGCGCGGTCGTCGCATCGGTGGTCGCCGGGGTGATGTGGAACGAGGAACCCGAGCCTGCCATGGCCTCGATGAGGGCGGCGCGCCGCTCGCGAAAGGGCCGGCCGGTGTAATCGGCCTCGCCGAGGGCGAGTAGGTCGAATGCGATGAAGCATGCGGGGGTTCGCTCGGCGAGCATGCGCACTCGCGATTCGGCCGGGTGCAGACGCAGCTGCAGCGCCTCGAAATCCAGGCCGCGGCCGGTCGCGATGACGATCTCGCCGTCGATCACGCAGCGATCGGGCAGTTCGGCGGCGGCTGCCGCGACCAGTTCGGGGAAGTACCGCGTCATCGGCCGTTCGTTGCGGCTGCCCAGCTCGACCTGTGCACCGTCACGGAAGCAGATCGACCGAAACCCGTCCCACTTGGGCTCGTAGGACGCACCCGGCGGGATCGTGGCCACCGATTTGGCCAGCATCGGCGAAACCGGCGGCAAGACCGGCAGCTTCATCGGCCTCGCGCTCACAAACCCAGTGCCTGATAGGTGCGCCGGACGAACTTCGGTTGGGCGGACTGCAGTGTGGCCAGCGACGTGTTGCCCGCGATGGTGGCGGCGTCCACCGCGGCGGTGGGATGGTTTTGGATCAGGTAGATCAGGATCAGATCCGCGGCCGGGTCGGCCTGCCACCAGGTGCCGTACGCGCCGGGCCAGCCGAACGTACCCGCGCCGCCTGGCCCGAACAGCTGGCGTGACTTGGCCGGATCGGTGACCACCGACAGGTTGAGCCCGAAGCCGCGGCCGAGCCAGAACGGCGACCCGAGGAACGGATACCGCTTCTGGTCGGGGGTCAGGCGGTCGGTGCGCATGAGCCGCACCGATTCCTCGGAGAGCACCCGCGCACCGTCGGCCGTGCCGCCGCCGAGCAGCATCCGCGCGAACGTCAGGTAGTCGTCGACCGTCGACCACAGGTCGGTGCCGCCGCGGCAGAACGTCGGCGGGACGATCGGCGCCGGACCCATGACGTCGTGGCGCAGCTCGCCGTCCTTGTCGAGCCGGTACATCGTCGCCGCGCGTGCGCGGCCCGCTCGTCCGACGCTGTACCCGGTGTCCGTCATACCCAGCGGCGCGAAGACACGCTCGGCGAGAATATCGCCGAGTGGCTTGCCTTCGACTCTGGCGAGGACGATGCCGAGGACGTCGGTGGCGTGGCTGTAGGTGAGCCGGTCGCCGGGCTGGTGCACGAGTGGAAGGCGCGCCAACTCGGCCAGCCAGCGGTCCTGGTCCTGGTGCACCGACATCTTCGCGTAGCCGGTGCGCAACGGTCCCGAGGCGGAGAACACGTAGGCCAGCCCGCTGCGATGGGTCATGAGGTCGTCGATCGTGATCGGGCGCCGGGCGGGGGCGGTGCGGTCGAGGGGGCCGTCGGGATCGAGCAGCACCCGGGGCTGGGCCAACTCCGGCAACCAGGTGGCGACCGGGTCGGCAAGGGTCAGCCGGCCCTCCTCGACCAGTGTCATGGCGGCCGCGACGGTCACCGGCTTGGTCATGGACGCGATGCGGAACATCGTGTCGCGCTGCATCGGCAGCCGGGCCTCCACATCGCGGAAGCCCAGCGTGTTCACCTGTTCGATGCGCCCGGCGTGCCAGACGAGGGTCACCGCCCCGGCGAGCAGGCCGGCGTCTATGGCCTGGCGCACCGATGCCTGATTGCCGTCGAGATTCATCGGGGCAGCCTACTGGGGCCAGAGGAGACGGTAGTCAGTGCGGACGGCAAAACGCGCCTACGCGCGGACCATCGAGATCTGGCCGACGATCCGCACGGCGACATTTACCTGACGAAGTATGCGAACAATTCCGTCTACGCCATGCGAGTCCGGGACACCACGCCCGTCCGAGCTGCCACGTTCCCACGCCCATACCAGCGGTGTAAGGCGTTGTGCCGCAAAGCCGTCGGCCGGGTGTACGGTGGCGTACCCGGTGCCGTCGGCGGCACGCACGAGCGTTCTGTTTTGCAGAACGCAGGGTTCCCCACAAACCGTTGGACCCCGCGCCGAGGTCCGACCTAGCGTGGTTCCACCGGCCCGCGTGACGTGAAACACGCTGGAATCGAGAGGAACCCGCATGAGCCTACGGAATCGTCTGACCGAGAAGTTCGGTATCGAGCATCCCATCGTCCTGGCCCCGATGGACTACGTCGCCGACTGGCGGCTGGCCACCGCGGTGGCCGAGGCGGGCGGGCTGGGATTGCTCGGCGGCGGATACGGCGACGAGGCGTGGCTCGACGAGCAGTTCGCCCGGGTGTCGAATGCGATCGGGTGTGGTTTCATCACCTGGTCGATGGCGCAGCACCCGGGGCTGCTCGACACGACGATCGCCCACCGGCCGGCCGCCATCTTCTTGTCGTTCGCCGACCCCGCGCCCCATGCGCCCGCGGTGCGGGCCGCGGGGATCCCGCTCATCTGCCAGGTGCACACCGTCGCACAGGCCCACCGCGCGATCGAGGTGGGCGCCGACGTCATCGCCGCCCAGGGAGGTGAGGCCGGCGGACACGGCACCGGGACCAGGTCCACCTTCACGCTGGTGCCCGAACTGGCCGATCTGCTGCGAACCCGCGCACCCCACGTCCAGCTGCTCGCCGCGGGCGGTATCGCCGACGGCAGGGGACTGGCCGCCGCCCTCGCGCTGGGCGCCGACGGGGTCCTGGTCGGTACCCGCTTCTGGGCTGCCCGGGAGGCCGCGATCCCGCCGGCATGCCAGATGCGCGGACTTCGGGCCGGCGGTGACGACACGGTCCGGCAGAGCGTGTTCGACATCGTCCGCGGAAAGTCGTGGCCCGCGCCGTACAGCGGACGAGTGCTGAGAAACGACTTCGTGCAGCGTTGGCACGGCAGCGAGTCGCAGCTGCAAGAGTGCCTGGCGGACAACAAGACCCGATTCGCGGATGCGGTGAACGCCGGTGACTACGACGTCGCCAACGTGATCGTCGGCGAGGCCATCGGTCAGATCGACCGTATCGAGACGGCGGCCTCGATCATCAGCGACATGGTCGCCACGGCCACCCGGATTCTCGGTCGGGTCGGCGCACTGACGGGGCTGGCCCGGTAATCCCGGCAGGGTGTCGACGTCGTCCAATTCCGCTGTCCCACTGACCTTCTTGATGAACAGGATTCCCATGAGCAGCACATCGGAAGCGCCACAGACGCCCGCCGCGGCAGCGCCCAAGCGCAACCTGCGAAAGATCATCACGGCGTCCAGCGTCGGAACACTCATCGAGTGGTACGACTTCTACATCTACGGCAGCCTCGCGGTGGTGTTCTCCGGGATGTTCTTTCCCGAGGGCAACGGGACCGCGGCACTTCTCGTGACCATCGCCGCATTCGGTACGGGATTCGTGGTCCGCCCTATCGGCGCGGTGCTGTTCGGGCGGATGGGCGACCGCGTCGGGCGCAAGAAGACCTTCCTGGCCACCCTTCTCATCATGGGCGGTGCGACGACTCTGCTCGGACTCATGCCCACCTACGAGCACATCGGGATGGCCGCGCCGCTGCTGTTGGTCTTGCTTCGGCTCCTGCAGGGCCTGGCGATCGGCGGTGAGTACGGAGGCGCGGCCATCTACATCGCGGAGAATGCGCCGCCGAACCGCCGTGGCACCTATACGAGTTTCCTGCAGACCACCGCGACGGGCGGCCTGCTGCTGTCGATCTGCGTGATCGTGCTCTGCCGGGTGGCGGTCGGGGAGGAAGCATTCAGCCAGTGGGGGTGGCGCATCCCGTTCCTGCTGTCGGCGGTCCTGGTGTTGTTCTCGCTGAAGATCAGGCTCAAGATGCACGAGTCGCCGGTGTTCGAGGAGATGCGCCGTAGCGGAACTCTCTCGCGCTCACCGATTTCCGACACCATCGGTGCGCGGCCGTCGCTGATCTTGCTGGTCGCGGTGATCTTCGGGCTCACCGCCGGGTTGGGCGTCGCCTGGTACACCAGCCAGTTCTACACGCTGTACTTCCTGCAAACGGTGCTGGCGGTGGACTTCGTCACCGCCAACGTGTGTGTCGGGATCGCCCTTGTGCTCGCCACGCCGTTCTTCGTGTTGTTCGGCTGGTTGTCCGACAGACACGGGCGGACCAGGATCATCCTGGCCGGTCTGGTGCTGTCGGCGGCCGGCTATCTGCCGCTGTTCGGGTGGATCCGCGACGCCGCGCTGCGCGGCGATCGCGCCCAGCTGGTGGCCGCCATGACGATCCAGGTCGTCTTCGTGGCGATGATCTACGGGCCCACCGCTGCGTTCCTGTGCGAGCTGTTCCCGCCGCAGATCCGTTACACCGGGTTGTCGCTGGCCTATCACGTCGGCACAGGCGTGTTCGGCGGATTCACCCCGCTGGTGGCGCTGTCGCTGAATTCGGCCACCGGCACCGTGATGGCGGGTCTGATCTATCCCGTCGCCGTAACAGCCGCCACTCCGGTGGTTTTCCTCGTGGCCCTGCGCAGGGGCACGGCGAGCGCCATCGTGCGGCGGGCGTGGCAGCGGCTCGGTGCCGACGTGCCCGCAGACCGTCCCGACGGCGACCGGGCCACGGTGTAGCCATGCCATTGATTCGAATCGACCTCGTCGACAAGCGCACCGCCGACCAGATCCGCGCGATCACCGACGCCGTCCACGCCGCCGTGGTGGATGTGCTGAACATCCCAGCGCGCGACCGCTTTCAGATCGTCACCACCCACCGGCCGGGCGAACTGGTGGCCCAGGACGCCGGATTGGGCTTCGAACGCACCGAGAACGTCGTGATCGTCCAGGTCTTCACCCAGGCCGGCCGAACGGTGGAGACGAAGCAGCGACTGTACGCCGGGATCGCGCACCGGCTGGCGGCCGTCGGCGTCGCCGGCGAGGACGTGGTCATCGGCCTGCTCGAGAACCATCCGCAGGACTGGTCGTTCGGATTCGGTGCGGCCCAGTATGTGACCGGAGCCCTCGCCGTGCCCGCCGCCGGGACCGTCGCCCGTGAACGGGCCGTCGCGGTACGGGTCTATTGCCTTCTCGGCACCCGTCGCCGCCCGCCAGGCCGCAACGGGCAGCATCAACGACGACGGACCGCTGCGCCGCAACGGTGACGACATCGGCACCGCCGACCGACTGAGCACCCGGATCGCGGCACTCATCGGCGTGGCCGACTCGTTCTTCATGGCTACGGTGACACCTACCGGGTGGCCCTACCTCCAGCATCGCGGCGGCCCGGTCACCGTCCGCTGCGACCGGGCCGTGGTCGTGCGCGTCGAGATCGCCGGGCTGCGCCCTACGACGCGGGAATCCGGGGCAGTGCCATCGCCATCGGCGCCGCCAGGACGGATACTGGCATGACGCGGCACCCCGCGACGGTGCGGCCTGTGCGGTCGTGGCCAGGGACCGGTGTGCCCGACCGCGCGGCACCGTTGATCGTTCAGAGGAGAACGCGGATGGAGATCGCCGACTTGAATTTCTTCCTGGCGGTGGCCAGGGCCGGGGGGATCTCCCGTGCCTCCAAGGAACTGCTGACCGTTCAGTCGAACATCAGCACGCGCATCCGGTCACTGGAGGACGAACTCGGTGTGGAGCTGTTCCGCCGCCACGCCCGCGGGGTCACCCTGACCAATGCGGGCGAGATGCTCGTGCCGTACGCCGAACGTGTCACACAGCTGGTGCGCGAGATGACCCAGGTCGTCGGAGACGAGCGGGACCCGCGCGGGCGGTTGGCCATCGGGTCGATGGAGACCACCGCGGGTCTCCGGCTGCCCCGTATTCTCGCCGCGTTCAGCGCGGAGTGCCCGCGGGTGGACCTCACCCTGACGACCGACACCACCGACGCGTTGACCGCACAGGTGGCCGATCATCGCCTGGACGGGGCGTTCGTCTGTGGGCCGGTGCGTCATCCGGACCTGGTCAGTGAGCCGATGTTCGTCGAGCAGCTCGTGCTGATCAGCGGTGTGCGGATACCGGATCTGGATTGGGCCGCCGTCGCCGAACGCCCCCGCAAGTTGTTGGTGCTGCGTGCCGGGTGCGCCTACCGCGCCCGGCTGCAGCGCCTGTTCGACGATCGCGGCCTACCGGACCCCGAGGTCGTCGAATTCGGCACCCTCGAAGGCATCCTCGGTTGTGTCGCAGCCGGGATGGGTATGACGTTGCTTCCGCTGGAGGTGGTGAAGGGTTCGCCGGCCGCCGCCGGGCTGCGGGTGCATCACCTCTCGCCCGCGGAGTCCCGGGTCGAGACGGTATTCGTGCGCAGGGCCGACGCCGTGATGACGCCGGCGCTGTCGCGGTTCCTGTGGCACACCCATGAACGCGACGACCCTGCGGCGCTGGGATCGGTGGACCTCGCCGCGGCGCGGAGGATCTCCTGATGGCCACCGCGATAGGCCTGGACCGCAACGGTTTTGCGGTCGGTGTGATCGGCGGGTCGACGGTGGTTCTCGACTACGGCGGGCTGCGGCTGGTCAGTGATCCGACCTTCGACGCGCCCCGCGACTACGGCCCGTACCGCAAGACCGTCGGCCCCGCGGCCGGGCCCGAACAGCTCGGCCCGGTGGACGCGGTGCTCCTCAGTCATGATCTGCACCACGATAATTTCGACACTGCCGGAAGGGAATTCGCTGCCACGGTGCCCGTCGTGCTGACAGGAGCCCAGGCGGCGAGCCGCCTCGGCGGTAACGCCAGGGGCCTGGCACCGTTCGAATCCACGGTGCTCTCCGCCCGCGCCGACGGCGGTGTGGAGGTGACGGTGCACGCGGTGCCCGCCCAGCACGGTCCGGCCGACGGCGAACGTGACGAGTACGGCAACATCAACACCGAGGTCACGGGATTCGTGCTGCAGGGTGCCGGCCTGCCGGTGGTCTACGTCAGCGGGGACAACGCCTCCATCGTCCCGGTGCTGGAGATCGCCCGGCGCTTTCCCGACATCGCCGTCGCGGTCCTGCATATCGGTTCGGCCAGGGTGGCGGCCAAGAACGCGGGCAGGCCGCTCACCCTGACCGCCGACCGCGCCTCCGACGTCGCCGCGCTGCTGGGTGACGCGCTGGTGGTGCCCGCCCATTGCGAGGGGTGGTCGCTGTACAGCCAGTCGCTCGACGACGTGCGAAAATCGTTTGCGGACGCGGGTTTCGCCGACCGGCTGCGGATCGCATCGCCGGGCAGCTGGGCCCTGCGCGACACCGCGGACAGCTGAGCGTCTCGTCACACGGGATCGGCGACGATATGTGGCACCGGGAGGTGGTGCGGGAATCCGATGCGCAGCAGGGCCGCCGCGGCCGCCGCGACGAGCACCAGCACCGCCCCGACGAGCAGCGCCGGGTGGTAGCCGCGGGCGAGCAGGGGCGCGACCGCGACGGGCCCGGCGATCTGGCCCAGTGAATAGCCGGCCGTGAGCAGGGGCACCGAACGCGGGAACCGCAGGTGTGCGCCGGTGGACAGCGTGAGTGTGCTCACCGCGACGAACGTGACGCCGAAGAACAGCGCGGCCAGGATCGCCGCGGTCGCTCCGCCGGCGACGGCGGGCAGCGCGATGCCGACGGCCTGCACGATCAGGGCGGCGAACAGCAGTGCGGGACGGCTGAACCGGACGCCGAGACGTCCCCACAGCACCGCCGAGGGTGCGGCGGCCAGCCCCACGAGAATCCACGCGGTGGCGCCGAGCCAGTCCGAGGTCGTCTCCGCCACGGCCGCGACCAGGAACGTGCCCGCGATCATGTAACCCAGCCCTTCGAGGGTGTAGCTGGCGAACAGCGCGGAGAACCATCGATGGGTGCGGAGACGCGATGGGTCGGGCGTTGATGAATCCTGTGCCGCAGTGGCTTCCGGGCGCAGGCTCCATGCTCCCGCGGTCAGCAGGGCGCACAGCGCGGCCGCCGCCCACCATGCGGTCCGCCAGTCGCCGACGTGGCCGACGATGAGGACCAGCACCCCGGCGAGCGCGATACCCGCGCCCACGCCGCTGAATCCCCATCCGGGCATCTGGCCGGGGTGGCCGCGCAGATGGCCGAGCAGCGAGCTGACCGCGAAGACGAAGGCCACCGCGCTGCCCACGCCCGCGACGAAGCGGAGCGCCAGCCAGAGATCGACGGCGAGGGTCAACGGCATCGCCGCCATACTGCCGACGACGAGGATCAGCGAGATCCGGTAGAGCGCCGGTGAGCGGCCGGTCGCGGAAACCACCATGCCCAGCAGCGAGCCCGCGAAGTAGCCGACGTAGTTGACGGTGGCCAGCGTCGCGCCTTGCGCCGGGCTCATCCCGGCCTGCGCGGTCATCAGCGGAAGGATCGGGGTGTAGACGAATCGGCCGACGCCCATCGCCGCCGCGAGCGCGCAGGCGACCCGCAGCACGTGGGCCCACGCCCCCGGGGCGGCTGACTGCGCCGCCGCGGCGCTCGGTGTCGGGTCGGCACCGACCTTCATACTCGCCTCCGATGGGTCTGCCGGACGGTCCGCCGGCGGGTGGTCGGCCAGCGCGGCACCCGCGCCGGACGGCCTTGTCCCACCAGTGAAGGGGCGGTGTCCACGGCTGTCCACGATCGGGAACTGAGGTCTGGTAAGCGTGGCTTTCCTGAGCTGGCCGGGCTGGTCGACGGGCACGCGCGCGTATGGCGATCCGGCGGCTCGCCGTTTTCGCCTGGCGCCGTCCCCGGTGCTAAGCTGCCCGGCAGTTCGACATCCTTTAACGATCCGTCCTGTGAGGCGGAGAAGGAGGTCAGAGTCTCCTATGGGCTCTTCCGGCACCGACAGGGAGCTGATGTCCGCCGCCGACGTCGGCCGGACCGTCTCCCGCATCGCGCATCAGATCATCGAGAAAACCGCTCTGGACGGCCCCGACGCGCCGCGGGTGGTGCTTCTCGGCATACCCACGCGGGGTGTGATCCTGGCCAGCCGGCTGGTCGAGCGGATCCATGAGTTCGCCGGCGTCACCGTGCCCCACGGAGCGCTGGACATCACGCTGTACCGCGACGATCTCAACTTCAAGCCGCCCCGGCCGCTGGAGGACACCTCCATACCGGAGGGCGGCATCGACGATGCGCTCGTGGTGCTGGTCGACGACGTGCTGTTCTCCGGCCGCTCGGTCCGCTCGGCGCTGGACGCGCTGCGCGATATCGGCCGACCCCGGGCGGTCCAGCTCGCGGTGCTGGTGGACCGCGGCCACCGCGAACTGCCGGTGCGCGCCGACTACGTCGGCAAGAACGTGCCGACGTCGCGGACGGAGAGTGTGCATGTGCTGTTGAGTGAGCACGACGAGCGGGACGGCGTGGTGATTTCGCGATGAGCGCTTGCGCGAAGAGCAAGGGGCACCGATGAGCGCTTGCGCGAAGAGCAGGGAGTATCGATGAGCGCGCGGCATCTGTTGGCGGCGGGGGACCTGTCTCGCGACGAGGCGACGGCGATCCTCGACGACGCCGACCGCTTCAGCCGGGCGTTGCTGGGGCGCGAGGTCAAGAAGCTGCCCACGCTGCGCGGCCGCACGGTGATCACGATGTTCTACGAGAACTCCACCCGCACCCGGGTGTCATTCGAGGTGGCGGGGAAATGGATGAGCGCCGACGTGATCAACGTCAGTGCGTCGGGGTCGTCGGTGGCCAAGGGTGAGTCGCTGCGGGACACGGCGTTGACGCTGCGGGCGGCCGGCGCCGACGCGCTGATCATCCGCCATCCCGCCTCCGGTGCGGCGCAGCAGCTGGCGATGTGGACCGCGGAGGCCGGGTCCGACGGGGTGTCGGGTCCGTCGGTGATCAACGCCGGTGACGGCACCCACGAGCATCCGACGCAAGCGCTGCTGGACGCGCTGACGCTGCGCCAGCGCCTCGGCGGTATCGAGGGCAGGCGGGTGGTCATCGTCGGCGACATCCTGCACAGCCGGGTGGCACGCTCGAACGTGACACTGTTGGACACCCTGGGCGCCGAGGTGGTGCTGGTGGCGCCGCCGACGCTGCTGCCGGTGGGTGTCCAGGGCTGGCCGGTCACGGTGTCGCACGAGCTGGACGCCGAACTGCCCGCTGCTGACGCGGTGCTGATGTTGCGGGTGCAGGCCGAGCGGATGAACGGCGGATTCTTCCCGTCGACCCGGGAGTATTCGTTGCGATACGGGCTGTCCGGGAAGCGTCAGACGTTGTTGTCCGACGACGCGGTGGTGCTGCATCCCGGGCCCATGCTGCGCGGCATGGAGATCGCGTCGTCGGTGGCGGACTCGCCGCAATCCGCGGTGCTGCAACAGGTTTCCAACGGTGTGCATGTGCGGATGGCGGTGCTGTTCCATCTGCTCGTCGGGGCGGAGACCACCCCCGATGAGCCGCTTGCGCGAAGAGCGAGCAGCCCCGATGAGGGGGACGGCGGAGAGGCGATGAGCGCATGAGCATTCTGATCCGTGGGGTGCGGCTGTACGGGGAGGGCCAACCGGTGGACGTCCTTATCGAGGACGGCCAGATCGCCGGTATCGGTGCGGATCTGAGCGTGCACGAGAGTGTCGACGTGATCGACGCGGCCGGGCAGATCCTCCTGCCGGGTTTCGTCGACCTGCACACCCACCTGCGCGAACCGGGCCGCGAGTACGCTGAGGATATCGAAACCGGCTCGGCGGCAGCAGCATTGGGTGGGTACACCGCGGTGTTCGCGATGGCCAACACCGAACCGGTGGCCGACAGCTCCGTGGTCACCGACCACGTCTGGCATCGCGGTCAGCAGGTCGGTCTGGTCGACGTGCACCCGGTGGGAGCGGTCACCATGGGGCTGGCCGGGAAGCAACTCACCGAGATGGGCATGATGGCCGCGGGTGCCGGCCAGGTCAGGATGTTCTCCGACGACGGCAGCTGCGTGCACGATCCGCTGGTCATGCGGCGCGCGCTGGAATACGCCACCGGCCTGGGGGTGCTTGTCGCCCAGCATGCCGAGGAGCCGCGGCTGACCAACGGTGCCGTCGCGCACGAGGGCCCCAACGCCGCCCGCTTGGGTCTGGCCGGCTGGCCCCGCGCCGCCGAGGAATCAATCGTCGCCAGGGACGCCCTGCTCGCCCGCGATGCCGGTGCGCGTGTGCACATCTGCCACGCGTCCACTGCTGGAACCGTCGAGATCGTCAAATGGGCTAAGGCGCAGGGTATCTCGATCACTGCCGAGGTCACCCCGCATCACCTGCTGCTCGACGACAGCCGGCTGGCGGGCTATGACGGCCGTGACCGGGTGAACCCCCCGCTGCGGGAGGCCGCGGATGCGGCCGCGCTGCGGCAGGCGCTGGCCGATGGGGTGATCGACTGTGTGGCCACCGATCACGCCCCGCACGCCGAACACGAGAAGGTCTGCGAATTCTCCGCGGCCCGGCCCGGCATGCTCGGCCTGCAGACGGCGTTGTCGGTGGTCGCGGAAACGATGGTTCGGCCGGGTCTGCTCGACTGGCGGGGTGTCGCACGGGTGATGAGCGAGAATCCGGCACGCATCGTCGGGCTGCCCGACCAGGGCAGGCCGCTCGAGGTCGGCGAACCGGCCAACCTGACCGTCGTCGATCCCGACGTGACGTGGACGGTGGCGGGCGCGGAACTGGCGAGCCGTTCGGACAACACCCCGTACGAGGCGATGGTCCTGCCGGCGGTCGTCACGCTCACCCTGCTGCGCGGCGAGGTCACCGCCCGCGACGGCAAGACCCCGGATCGCCTGTGAACACCGGCACACTCGTCGGGTCGCTGGTGATGGCCGCCGTGCTGGTGGTGCTCATCGCCTTCCTGATCCGCCAGATGATGCGCGGCTGGGTCAACCGCGCCAAGCGGCAGGTCGAGTTGATCGGCACACTGCCGCCGCTGCCCGACAGCGTCGGGCCCGCCATCATCGCGCCCACCAAGGGTCTCTACGTCGGGAGCACGCTGGTGCCCAGCTGGCTGGATCGGATCGCGGTGGGCGACCTCGGGTTTCGCAGCAAGGCCGTGCTGACCCGCTATCCGGAGGGCATCATGGTGCAGCGCACCGGTGCCGGGCCGATCTGGATTCCCGACGAGTCGATCACCACGATCCGCACCGAGAAGGGCATTGCGGGCAAGGTGATCCCGCGCGGCGGTGACCGGACTTCCGCGGGCGGCCCCGCGGGTCCATCAGAGCCGTACGAGGCGATTCTGGCGATCCGCTGGAAGCTGCCGTCGGGAACGGAGATCGACACCGGGTTCCGGGGTGACGACCAGCGCGAGCTGGCGAAGTGGTTGGAAGGGGCGTCGTGAGTTCCACAGCGATAGGGGGTGGATCGCGGGTGGCGGTCCTGGTGCTCGAGGACGGGCGCATCTTCACCGGTACCGCGTTCGGCGCGGTCGGCCAGACGCTCGGTGAGGCGGTGTTCTCCACCGGGATGTCGGGGTATCAGGAGACACTGACCGATCCCAGCTACCACGGGCAGATCGTGGTTGCCACCGCCCCGCAGATCGGTAACACTGGCTGGAACGGGGAGGACGGCGAGAGCCGCGGGGACAAGATCTGGGTGGCCGGCTACGCGGTGCGCGACCCCTCCCCGCGGGCGTCGAACTGGCGGGCCACCGGCACGCTGGAGGACGAACTGGTCAGGCAGGGCGTGGTCGGCATCGCCGGTATCGACACCCGTGCGGTGGTGCGCCACCTGCGCACCCGGGGCTCGATGAAGGCCGGAGTGTTCAGCGGCGACGCCCACGGTGCGCCGGACGAGCTGCTGGAGCGCGTGCGCAGCCAGCCGTCGATGCTCGGGGCGAACCTGGCCGGTGCGGTCAGCACCGACGTCACCTACACCGTCGAACCCGACGGGGCGCACCGGTTCACCGTCGCGGCCATCGACCTGGGCATCAAGACCAACACGCCGCGTAACTTCGCCCGCCGCGGCATCCGCAGCCACATCCTGCCGTCGTCGGTGACCTTCGAGCAGATCGCCGAACTCAAACCCGACGGGGTGTTCCTGTCCAACGGCCCCGGCGACCCGGCCACCGCCGACCACATCGTCGGTGTGACCCGCGAGGTGCTCGGTGCGGGAATACCGTTGTTCGGCATCTGTTTCGGCAACCAGATCCTGGGCCGCGCGCTCGGTCGCTCCACCTACAAGCTGGTGTTCGGGCACCGCGGCATCAACATCCCGGTGATCGACCACGCCACCGGCCGGGTGGCCGTCACCGCGCAGAACCACGGGTTCGCGCTGGAGGGTGAAGCGGGGGAGCGTTTCGACACCCCCTTCGGCCCCGCGCTAGTCAGCCACACCTGTGCCAACGACGGTGTGGTGGAAGGCATCACACTTGCCGACGGCAGGGCGTTCTCGGTGCAGTACCATCCGGAGGCGGCCGCGGGCCCGCACGACGCGGAGTATCTGTTCGACCGGTTCGCCGACCTGATGGCGGAACGCCGATGACCCCCACCCCGCCCCCCACCACCCCGGCGAGCGTGCGCGTCTGCAGGCGACACGCCGACGTTGGCACGAAGTTTGCGCACGCTCGCGCGGAAGGGGAATCAGAAGTGGGCCAGGGAGAGGGAGGGGCACGCTGATGCCACGTCGCACCGATCTGCGTCATGTGCTGGTCATCGGTTCCGGGCCGATCGTCATCGGGCAGGCCTGCGAATTCGACTATTCGGGCACCCAGGCCTGCCGCATCCTGAGGGCGGAGGGTCTTGAGGTCAGCCTGGTCAACTCGAACCCGGCAACGATCATGACCGACCCCGAATTCGCCGACCACACCTACGTCGAGCCGATCACCCCGGCCTTCGTCGAACGTGTCATCGCCCAACAGGCGGAGCGCGGCAACAGGATCGACGCCCTGCTCGCCACCCTGGGTGGACAAACCGCCCTGAACACCGCCGTCGCGCTCTACGAGAACGGCGCCCTCGAGCGCTACGGCGTGGAGCTGATCGGCGCCGACTTCGAAGCCATTCAACGTGGCGAGGACCGTCAGCGGTTCAAGGACATCGTGGCCAAGGTGGGCGGTGAATCCGCCCGCAGCCGTGTGTGTTTCACCATGGACGAGGTCCGCGAGACCGTCGCCGACCTCGGGTTGCCGGTGGTGGTGCGACCGTCGTTCACCATGGGCGGGCTGGGATCGGGGATGGCCTACTCCACCCAGGACGTGGAGCGGATCGCCGGCGACGGGCTGGCGGCGTCCCCCAGTGCCAACGTGCTCATCGAGGAATCCATCTACGGGTGGAAGGAATACGAACTCGAGCTCATGCGCGACGGCCACGACAACGTCGTGGTGGTGTGCTCGATCGAGAACGTCGACCCGATGGGTGTGCACACCGGCGATTCGGTGACCGTCGCCCCGGCGATGACGCTCACCGACCGTGAATACCAGAAGATGCGCGACCTCGGTATCGCCATCCTGCGCGAGGTGGGCGTGGACACCGGGGGCTGCAACATCCAGTTCGCGGTCAACCCCCTCGACGGCCGCCTCATCGTCATCGAAATGAACCCGCGGGTGTCGCGGTCCTCGGCGCTGGCCTCCAAGGCAACCGGATTCCCGATCGCCAAGATCGCCGCCAAACTCGCCATCGGTTATACCCTCGACGAGATCCTCAACGACATCACCAAGGAGACCCCGGCCTGCTTCGAGCCGACCCTGGACTACGTCGTGGTCAAGGCGCCCCGGTTCGCGTTCGAAAAGTTCCCCGGCGCCGACGCGACGCTGACCACCACGATGAAGTCGGTCGGCGAGGCGATGTCGTTGGGCCGCAACTTCATCGAGGCTCTCGGCAAGGTGATGCGTTCGCTGGAGACGAGCCGGGCGGGCTTCTGGACCGGACCTGATCCCGACGGCGGCGTCGACGAGGTCCTCGACCGCCTCAAGACCCCGACCGACGGGCGGCTCTACGACATCGAGCTGGCGGTGCGGCTGGGCGCTACCGTCGAACAGGTGTCGGCGGCCTCGGGTGTTGACCCGTGGTTCGTGGAGCAGATCGCGGGCCTGGTGGCGCTGCGCGCCGAGTTGCTCGACGCCCCCGTGCTGCACGAACAGCTGCTGCGCCGCGCCAAGCACAGCGGGCTGTCCGACCGCCAGATCGCCTCCCTGCGACCCGAATTGGCCGGTGAGTCGGGCGTGCGCTCACTGCGCACCCGTCTTGGCATCCACCCGGTGTACAAGACCGTCGACACCTGCGCGGCCGAGTTCGAAGCCCGCACGCCCTACCACTACAGCTCCTACGAACTCGATCCCGCCGCCGAAACCGAGGTCGCCCCGCAGACCGAGCGCCCCAAGGTGCTCATCCTGGGGTCCGGACCCAACCGCATCGGACAGGGCATCGAATTCGACTACAGCTGCGTGCATGCCGCAACCACGTTGAGCCAGGCCGGTTTCGAGACCGTGATGGTCAACTGCAACCCCGAGACGGTGTCCACCGACTACGACACCGCCGACCGGCTGTACTTCGAACCGCTGACCTTCGAGGACGTCCTTGAGGTCTACCACGCCGAGGAGGCCTCCGGCAGAGGAGACGACGGCAATGGTCCCGGTGTGGCCGGGGTCATCGTCCAACTCGGCGGGCAGACACCGCTGGGGCTGGCCGAACGGCTGGAGAAGGCCGGGGTTCCCATCGTCGGCACCCGACCCGAGGCCATCGACCTCGCCGAGGACCGCGGCCTGTTCGGCGAGGTGCTCACCCGGGCCGGTCTGCCCGCGCCCCGATTCGGCACCGCCACCAGCTTCGAGCAGGCCCGCCGGATCGCCGCGGACATCGGCTACCCGGTTCTCGTGCGCCCGTCCTACGTCCTGGGCGGTCGCGGCATGGAGATCGTCTACGACGATCAGACGCTGGAGGGCTACATCACCCGCGCCACCGAGCTCTCGCCGGAGCACCCCGTGCTCGTGGACCGGTTCCTGGAGGACGCGATCGAGATCGATGTCGACGCGCTGTGCGACGGCACCGAGGTCTACATCGGCGGCGTGATGGAGCACATCGAGGAGGCCGGGATTCATTCGGGCGACTCCGCGTGCGCCCTGCCCCCGGTCACCCTCGGCCGTCAGGACATCGAGTCGGTGCGGCGCGCCACCGAGGCGATTGCGCACGGCGTCGGTGTCGTCGGACTGCTCAACGTCCAGTACGCGCTGAAGGACGACGTGCTCTACGTGCTGGAGGCCAACCCCAGGGCCAGCCGGACGGTGCCGTTCGTCTCCAAGGCGACGGCGGTGCCACTCGCCAAGGCGTGCGCGCGGATCATGCTGGGCGCGAGCATCGCCCAGTTGCGTGAGGAGGGGCTGCTGACCCGGGATGGTGACGGCGCCAGTGCCGCCCCCGATGCGCCGATCGCGGTGAAGGAGGCGGTGCTGCCCTTCCACCGGTTCCGTAAATCCGATGGTTCACAGGTGGATTCGTTGCTCGGGCCGGAGATGAAGTCCACCGGCGAGGTGATGGGCATCGACCGTGATTTCGGCACCGCGTTCGCCAAGAGCCAGACCGCGGCCTACGGGTCACTGCCCACCGCGGGCACCGTGTTCGTGTCGGTGGCCAATCGCGACAAACGCTCTCTGGTGTTCCCCGTGAAACGGCTGGCCGACCTGGGTTTCCGCGTGCTGGCCACCGAGGGCACTGCGGAGATGCTGCGGCGCAACGGGATTCCGTGTGAAGTGGTGCGCAAGCACTTCGAGAGTCCCAGTCCGGACCGGCCCGCCATGTCGGCGGTGGAAGCCATCCGTGCCGGCGAGGTCGACATGGTGATCAACACGCCCTACGGCAATTCCGGTCCGCGTATCGACGGGTACGAGATCCGGTCGGCGGCGGTGTCGGTGAACATCCCGTGCGTGACCACGGTTCAGGGCGCGTCGGCGGCCGTGCAGGGCATCGAGGCGGGTATTCGCGGTGACATCGGCGTGCGCTCGCTGCAGGAACTGCACAGCCTGCTCGGCGGACGCGCCGAGCGGTGAGCGCCGAGCGCGGGCGGGCCGGTTTCGGGGCGCGGCTGAGCGGCGCGATTGCGGCCAGGGGCCCGTTGTGCCTGGGTATCGACCCGCATCCCGGGCTGTTGGAGGCGTGGGAACTACCCGTCAGCGCGGACGGGTTGGCCGCGTTCTGCGACATCTGTGTACAGGCCTATGCGGACGTCGCCGTGGTGAAGCCGCAGGTGGCGTTCTTCGAGGCGTACGGCTCAGCGGGATACGCAGTGCTCGAACGCGCCATCGAGGGGTTGCGCCAGAGTGGGGTGCTGGTGCTCGCCGACGCCAAACGCGGTGACATCGGGTCCACGATGGCGGCCTACGCCGCGGCGTGGGTGGGGGATTCACCCCTGGCGGCCGACGCGGTGACGGCCTCGCCGTACCTGGGGTTCGAGTCGTTGCGGCCGCTGCTGGACACTGCCGCCGCGCACGGCCGTGGTGTGTTCGTGCTGGCGGCCACCTCCAATCCGGAGGGCGCGTCGGTGCAACTGGCGCGGGTCGGCGGCACGACGGTGGCCCAGTCGATCGTCGACGCCGCGGCGGAGGAGAACCGGGCGGGTGAACCCGGTTCGGTCGGTGTCGTCGTCGGCGCGACGCTGACCGACGTCCCCGACGTCAGCGGACTTGCCGGCCCGGTGTTGGTGCCCGGGGTCGGTGCGCAGGGCGGCCGGCCCGACGCGCTGGCCGGTCTCGGCGGGGCGGTGCCCGGCCAGCTGCTGCCCGCGGTGTCACGGGAGGTGCTGCGCGCGGGTCCGTCGCTGTCGGCTTTGCGGGCGGCGGCCGAGCGGATGCGCGACGCCGTGGCGTACCTGGCCTGACCGATCACACCGGGCCCGGTGGCGGGTCGTCCCGCCACCGGGCAGGCCGGTGGTTACAGCGGCATCCACTGTCCGAGGAACCAGAAACCCCAGCCCGCGCCGTTGCCCGCGGGCATCGGTGTCACCTTCTGGCCGCGATAGGTGAAGGGCTGGTGATCCTGGCGCCCCTGGTCGATACCGCGTTGTTCGACCGGGGCGGGACCGGGGCCGGGGCCGCCCTGCTGGCAGTTCGGCGTTCCCGGCCTGCCGCACTGCTGTCCGGGATCGGCTGCAGCGCTGGTGATTCCGAGTCCGAACAGGCTCGAGGCGCCCACGCCTGCGGCGAGCACGGCAGCGCCCACGATACGTCTCAGATTCATCGTCCACTCCAGATTCCTATGTGTGCGGCGCGGATTCGCCGCCCGCACGACGTTAGGAAATGGATGTTGGGACGCGATGTGGTGGTGTTAAGTGCCCGCTGTGCGACGGTGTCGAGACGGAATCACCTTGGTCACGAGAGGGTTTCGACTCGCCGTCCGGTCGCTACCGGAACGCGGACTGGCCGGTCAGTGCCTTGCCGATGGATAGCAGATGCATCTCGCTGGTGCCCTCGTAGGTGAGGACCGATTCGAGATTGTTGGCGTGGCGCAGCACGGGGTACTCCAGGGTGATGCCGCTGGCACCCAGGATGGTCCGGCATTCGCGGGCGATGGCCAGCGCCTCGCGGACGTTGTTCAGCTTGCCGAGGCTGATCTGGTCGGGCGTCACACCCGCGCCGTCCTTCAGCCGCCCGAGGTGCAGGGCCAGCAGCATCCCTTTGCCCAGCTCCAGCGTCATATTCGCCAGCTTCTCCTGGGTGAGCTGATAGCTGGACAGCGGGCGGTCGAACACCTCCCGGCTGCCCGCGTAGTCGATCGCCGTCTGCAGGCAGTCCCTGGCGGCGCCGAGGGCGCCGAACACGATGCCGAAGCGGGCCTCGTTGAGGCAGGACAGGGGTGCGCCGAGGCTGGTGGCGTGCGGCAGCTGTGCCGATGCGGGCAGCCGCACGTTGTCCAGCACGAGTTCGGAGGTGATCGAGGCGCGCAGGGACAGCTTGTGGTGAATGGTGTTGGCGGTGAATCCGGGGGTGTCGGTGGGCACCAGGAAACCCCTGATGCCGTCGTCGGTCTGCGCCCACACCGTGGCCACGTCGGCCAGGCCACCGTTGGTGATCCACATCTTGGTGCCCGAGAGCACCCAGTCCGATCCATCGCGACGTGCGCGCGTGCGCATGCCCGCGGGGTTGGAGCCGAAATCGGCCTCGGTGAGCCCGAAGCACCCGATGGCCTCGCCGGTGGCCAGTCGCGGCAGCCACTGCTGCTTCTGTTCCTCCGAGCCGTACCGGTGGATCGAGAACATCGACAGCGAACCCTGAACGGATACGAAACTGCGGAAGCCGCTGTCGCCGGCCTCGAGTTCCATACAGGCCAGGCCGTAGCTCACCGCGTTGGTCCCCGCGCAGCCGTACCCGTCCAGATGCATGCCGAGCAGTCCGAGGTTGCCGAACTCCCTGGCCAGCTCGCGGGGCAGGGTTGCCGACTCGAACCAGTCGGCAACCTGGGGGCGCAGCCGGGTGTCGACGAGGCGCCCCACGGTGGCGGCGATGTCGCGTTCGTCGTCGTCGAGCAGGGTGTCGACGCCGAACAGCTCCAGCGGCCGGGTTCCGGTGCTGTTGTCCTGTTTGGCAATGGTCGTCATCGGGCGTCCTCGGTTTCGGATCGAGCGGGCGGGCCGGCGTGCACCGGCTCCGGGGCTGGCTTCGACCCTACGGGGAAGACCATCAGATCTAGATGTGCATTTTGGCTGGCTGTACCGTCAACTATGGACAGGATGTACAGCAAGGAGGTCGCGCGATGGTGATGACCGTCCGGCGGCTGGCCGCCCATCGAGCACTGGGATTGTCGGTGGTCGCCGGCGCGGACGGGCTGGACCGCCCGATCACGTGGGCGCACGCGATCGAACTCGCCGATCCGAGTCCCTGGCTCTCCGGCGGTGAGCTGGTCATGACGACGGGCCTGCATCTGCCCGACGCCGCGGCGGGGCAGCGGGACTACGTCGGGCGGTTGGTCCGCGCGGGAAGCGCGGCACTGGCGTTCGACACCGGTGTGCGCTTCTCCAGCGTGCCTACGGCGATCGCCGCCGCAGCCGACGAGCTGGGTCTGCCGGTGCTCGCGGTCGCACCCGAGACGCCGTTCATCGCGATATCGCGTGCGGTGATCGACGACCTCACCGCAGAGCAGGTCCGCGTGGTTCGCGCTGTGGTCGCGGGCCAGGAGAAGCTGGCCAGGGCCACGATGCGGGGCGGCATCACCGCGCTGGTCGCCGCGCTCAGCCGGGCGCTGGAGTCCGCGGTGTGTGTGCTCGACCGGACCGGGCTGGTGCTGGCCGAGGCCGGCGCGGACGGTGCCGACCTGCTCATCCGCGTGCGCGACGAGTTGCACCGCGACCAGCGGCGCCGGCAGGCGGCCAGCGGTGCGGTCGTCGACGAACGCGGTGTGCTGACCATTCAGCAACTGCCGGGGTCCGCCGAAGGGGAGGGGCACCTCGCGGTGGCCTCGGCGGCACCGCTGTCGCCCACCGACCGCATGCTCGTCGGTCACGCGGTGGCGCTGCTGTCCATCGAGCTGGCCAAACCGGCCAAGGTCGTCGATGCCGAACAGCGCCTGCGCAAGGTCGTCACGAGCGCGGTGCTCGACGGGGACGTGCCCGCCGACGCCGGTCTGTTGCGCTACTTCGGGTTCACCCCCGAAGCCCTCGTCATCGTGGTGGCGCTGACCGACGTCGGTCCGCTGCTGCGGGCCGAGGAGCAGTTGACCGCCGCGCTGGAGGAGACCGCGGCGCCCTACCTGATGACCTCGCTGGGGCACGGCGACGGGGTCGTCTTCGCGCTGGATGCGCAGGCGGGCGACGACGATCTGCCGGGCCGGCTCTACGCCGCGGTGCGGACCCGCCTGCGGCGCGCCGTCAACGGGGGGGTCGCCGAGCCTGTTCCGATCGGCAAGGCAGATCTCGGTCTCCGGCAAGCGCTTTCGGCTGCCCGGGTCGGCAGGGTCAGCGGGCATACGCTGGTCCGGTTCGCCGAACTGGAGACGTTCAGCCTGTTGTTGAGCACCCAGCCCGACGAGGTGCTCCATGCGATCGCGGCCCGGTGGCTGGATGCGCTGGAGGAACACGACCGCCGTCACCGCACCCGGCTGGTCGCGTCGCTGGAAGCGTTCCTGCACCACAACGGGCACTGGGAATCCGCGGCGGCCGAACTCGGTGTGCACCGGCACACCGTGCGCAGCCGAATGGACCGGGTGGCCGAGATCCTGGGTCAGGATCTCGATTCCGCGCATACCCGTTCGGAGTTGTGGATCGCGCTCAAGGCACGAGAGTTGTTGTCGCTGAGCGTGTCCCGCCCGGATGGCGGTGCCTAGCCTAGCCGTTCGCGTCGAGCGGTGGCGGGGCCAGCCGGTAGGTCGGTGGTGTCACCGACATGGCGACGGGGTTGGCGACCTGCGGCGCCGGGCTGCCGTCGATGTCGACGGTCGGCTCCAGGCCCAGCCGCTTGGCGAGTTCGAAGGCCTGCCCGATGTCGTTGATCGGGCCCGCGGGCACACCCGCCTCGTTGAGGATCGCGAACCACTCGTCGGAGCCCCGTTCGACCAGCCGCGCGGAGATTTCGGCCACCAGCGATTCCCGGTTTTCGACGCGAGACTTGTTGTCCGCGTAGCGTGCCGAGGTCGCGAGCTCTTCGCGGCCCAGCGCCCGCGCGAGAGCCAGGAACTGCTTGTCGTTGCCGACGGCCACCACCAGTGGCCGATCGGCGGTCGGGAACACCTCGTAGGGCGCGATACTCGGATGTCGGTTGCCGAGGATGCCCGCGACCACGCCGGCGCCCAGGTAGGACGAGGACTGATTGACCAGCGAGGACAGCAGCACCGAGAGCAGGTTGGTGTCCACCCGCTGGCCTCGGCCGGTGACGTCGCGGTAGTGCAATGCGGCCAGGATGCCGCTCAACGCGTGCAGACCGGTCAGCACATCGACGACAGCCACGCCCACCTTCGTCGGCGCGCCTTCCTGTGGCCCGGTGATGCTCATCAGCCCACCCACCGCCTGTACCAGCAGGTCGTAGCCGGGCAGGTGCGCCCCGTCGGCATTCCCGAATCCGGTGATCGTGCAATAGATCAGGTCGGGTTTGACGGCACGCAGCTGGTCGTAGCCCAGCCCCATCCGCTCCATGGTCCCGGTGCGGAAATTCTCCACCACGATGTCCGCACCGCGCACGATGTCGAGGGCCCGGGCCGCGCCGTCCGGGGTGTTCAGGTCGATCGACACCGAACGCTTGTTGCGGTTGACCGAATTGAAGTATGTCGCTTGGCCGTTCGCGTCGAACGGGGGTCCCCAGGCGCGGGTGTCGTCGCCCGTGCCGGGTCGCTCGATCTTGATCACCTCGGCGCCGTAGTCGGCGAGCAGCATCGTCGCGTACGGCCCGGCCAGCACACGGCTGAAGTCGGCGACGACGATGCCGTTCAGGGCGCCCGGCGCGACGGTCATGCCGGCTGACCTCCCCGCAGGTAGACGGTGGTGGTGTGGGTGAAGAAGTCGCGCGCCGCGCTGCCCTGCTCCTTGGGCCCGTACCCGCTGCGTTTGGCGCCGCCGAACGGCACGTGCGGGTCGGCGCCCGCCGATTCGGAGTTGACGTGCAGCACACCGACGTCGATGTCGTCCATCGCGTGCAGGATACGCGTGACGTCCTGGGTGAACACCGCGGCGGACAAGCCGAACTCACCCGCATTGGCGGCCGCGAACGCCGCATCGGTGTCCGGCGTCCGCAGCACCGCCAGCACCGGGCCGAACAATTCCTCCGACCACAGTGCCGACTCGGTGGACGGGGCCTCCAGCACCGTCGGGGTGACGAAATGGCCGTCGTCCGCGCCGGATTCTCTGGCGCCCGCGATGGCGAGCACCCGCGCCCCGTCGCGCACGGCGTCGCGCGTCCTGCCCTCGATGTGCGCCCGCGACGCCGCGTTGATGACCGGTCCCACCGCCACCGAATCCAGAAGGGGATCGCCGACCTCCAGCGCCTTGACCCGCAGTGCGAGCCCGGCAAGGAATTCGTCGGCGACGGCCTCGTGCAGCACCAGCCGCGAGGTCGCCGTGCATTTCTGTCCCGCGGAGCGGAACGCGCCCAGCATCACCTGCTCGATTGCCAGGTCGAGGTCGGCGTCGGGCAACACCACCGCGGCGTTCTTTCCGCCCATCTCCGCCTGGACGGGCACCCCCCGCGCGGCGGCGGATGCCGCGATCGTCCGCCCGACCGCCGTCGAGCCGGTGAACGTGATCGCGTCCACGCCGGGGTGCTCGATGAGGGTGGTGCCGACGCGACCGCCGGCAATGAGCAGGTTGAGCACTCCCGGCGGCAGGCCGGCGTCGGCGAGGGCCTCGGTGAGCCGCATCGCGAGCAGGGGCACCGAACTGGCCGGTTTCCACACGACCGTATTGCCATACACCAGCGCGGGCGCGATCTTCCATGCCGGGATCGCGATCGGGAAGTTGAACGGCGTGACGGCGGCGACGACACCGACGGGTTTGCGGGTGACGAGGATCTGCTCACCGGCACGCGGCGAGGAGTACACGCTGCCTGATTCGCGGTCTGCGGCGCCGGCGACATAGCGCAGGATCTGGGCGGCCCGCATCACCTCGCCGACCCCCTCGGGCAGGGTCTTGCCCTCCTCGCGGGTCAGCTCGCGCCCCCACGCCTGTGCCGACCGCTCGATGAGATCCGCCGCGCGCGACAAGACGGCGGCGCGCGCATGGATCGGTTGGCGCGCCCAGTCGCGCGCGGCCCGCCGGGCGGCCTCGACCGCACGGTCGACCTCCGTCTCGCCGATGAGGAGACCCCTCGCCACCACCTCGTCGGGACGTGCCGGATTGTCGTCGACCAGTTCGCCGGCGGTGCCGTCGACCCAGTCCCCGTCGATATGGCTCTTCAGGCCGACGACGGTGTTCGCAGTGTTCTCCAGGTTCTCCAGGCTCATCGCTATCTCCACCTTCGGTGATGTCAGAGTCGCGCGATCGCGTCGCCGACCACGCCGAGGCCGTCGGCGAGCAGGGCGTCGGAAATCGTCAGCGGCGGCAGGAATCGCAGCACATTGCCGTACGTGCCTGCGGTCAGCAGCAGGACGCCCTGCGCCTGGGCAAGGCGCACGACTTCGGCGACCGCGGCGGGATTGGGGGTCCGGTCGGATCCGGTTACGAATTCGGCGGCGACCATCGCGCCGCGACCCCGGATGTCGCCGATGATGTCGGTGTCCGCGGCGAACCGGCGCAGTTCGCGGTGGAACACGTCGCCGATGTGGCGTGCCCTGGTCAGCAGGTCGCCGGTGACGATCGTCTCGAACACCCCCAGCGCGGCCTCGCAGGCGACCGGGTTGCCGCTGTAGGTGCCGCCGATCCCGCCCGCATGCACCGCGTCCATGACCTCGGCGCGCCCGGTCACCGCGGCGATCGGCAGGCCGCCGCCCAGCCCCTTCGCGGTGGTGACCAGGTCGGGCACGATGTGTTCGTATTCGCTGGCGAACCAGTCGCCCGTGCGGGCGATGCCGGTCTGGACCTCGTCGGCGACCAGCAGGATGCCGCGCTCGCGGCAGAATTCGGCGACCCTGGCCAGAAAGCCGGCGGCGGGCACGATGAAACCGCCCTCGCCGCAGATGGGCTCGGCCACCACCGCGGCGACGGCGTCGGCGCCGATCTGGGTGTCCACGATGAGGCGGAATTGCTCGAAGGCCTCGTCCGCGGCATGCTGCGGCCCCCCGGGCCAGCGGTAGGGGTAGGGCATGGGTGCGCGGTACACCTCAGGTGCGAACGGCCCGAAGCTCCGTTTGTAGGGCATGGTCTTGGCCGTCATCGTCATCGTCAGCAGGGTGCGGCCGTGGAAGGCGTGGTCGAACACCACCACCGCGGGCCGCCCGGTGGCCGCGCGGGCGTACTTGACGGCGTTCTCCACCGCTTCGCTGCCGGTGTTGAACAGCGCGGTGCGCTTGTCGTGGTCCCCGGGGGTCAGCCGGTTGAGCGTTTCGCAGACCTCGAGGTAGCTCTCGTAGGGATTGACCAGGAAGCAGGTGTGGGTGAATCGGCCGAGCTGCGTGGCGGCCCGGTCGACCACCCGCGGTGCCCCGTTGCCCACGCCGGTCACCGCGATGCCGCTGCCGAAGTCGATCAGCACATTGCCGTCGACGTCGATGAGCACACCGTCGGCGGCGTCGGCGGCGAACACCGCGGCCGAACTGGCCAGACCGGCGGGCACGGCGGCGCCGCGGCGGGCCGCGAGCGCGACCGATCGCGGCCCGGGAATGCTGGTCACGACCCTGCGGGTGAGCGGAACATCGGCTGCGATCGGTGTGTCGACGGTGGTCATGAAGGGCCCTCCTGGACGTCG
The DNA here is from genome assembly GCA_018268465.1 of Actinomycetota bacterium. Classification (GTDB taxonomy): domain Bacteria; phylum Actinomycetota; class Actinomycetes; order Mycobacteriales; family Mycobacteriaceae; genus Mycobacterium. Next base: position 209,711 of record JAFDWN010000015.1, on the reverse strand, counting down.
GTGGGTCCGACTCTAGGGAGCACGAGCGCCCAAACCGTAGGGACATTGTGTCCAGGCTTCCGTAACGGCCCGACGAAATGTCGAGTCCGCGGGGCGTTACTTCACGTAGGCGAGCGGGGTGACGGCAGGCGGATCCGGCAGCGGCTCGGACTGGTAGTGGCCGCGGATCCCGTCGATGTACCGGCGGCACCGCTGGGTGAGGCCCTCGGAGGTCTGCATCCGGCCCTTGGTGACCAGGATGCCGAGGTCGGCGCCCTTGAAGCGGAAATCACCCGGTCCGTACACCCGTAGGTAGAACGCCTCGTCCTCGCCGGTGATGTCGTGCCAGTCGTTGGTCACCCGCGCGAACGTGAGCGAACCGTCCTCGCCGAGGTGCCACGTCCCGGTCCGCGGCGCGGCCAGGATGCGCTCCACCGAATCCGTCGGCTCCTTCATGATCAGCTGCGACCACACGTCCACCGCTGCCAGATCGCGCCAGCGATCGTTGAGTTCCTCGACGTTCACCGTGTACTCGACGTCCATGAACTCCAGCAGGTGGAACAGGAACAGCGGCACGTCGGCGTAGGCGCCCGCGGTCACGTTGGTCATCGACGACGCACCGGAGATCCGGGGGTTGATCTCCCCGAGGTACACCTCGTCGGTGTCGAGGTCGACCAGCACGTCGACCTCGAGGAATCCGCGGTACCCCTCCTGGGCGAGCCGGTCGCCCATCTTGCGGACGTGGCTGATGGCGGTCGCGCGGTGGGTGTCCGACAGCGCTTCGGGGAAGAGGTCGTTGCCGCACCAGCCGCCCTTGTACGGGGTCAGTTCCGGATAACCGGTGAGGTCGGTCATGAACGGGCCGACGATCGTGCCGTGTCTGGTGATGCAGGCCTCGACCGCGGCGGCCTTGTTGTTGATCCGCTTCATCACCTTGAGCTGCTGGCCGACGATGTCATCGGCGTTGGCGTCCCAGTCCTCCTCCGACTTGATGAAGAACGTCGTCTTGCCGGAGTCGCCGTAGGGTGTCTGCACCACCAGGTCACTGCCCAGCTTGTTCTGGTCGGCCAGCGCCCCGAGTTCCTCGTAACTGTCAGCGGTGCCCAGCACGTTCGGCACCGACGGCGCACCGGCCTCGTTACCCAACTGGGTCGTGACGATCTTCGAATCCAGCCGTCGCCGAAGCGAATCCGGCGGCAGGATGAGTTTGTAGCCCAGTTCCTCGCAGATCTCCTCGGTCTCCTCGTCGAAGAACACCATCGCCACCATCGGGGTGCCACCACGCCTCTCGAGGTGGGCCCTGACCTCCGGGTCGCGCAAGAGGTAGTTGTTGATGCCCTCGGAGGACTCGAACTCGACGTACGGCTTGTTCTGCGGGGAGAACACGCGGGGATGCGCACCGTCCCATGAGTCGTAGTAGGCGATATAGCCGAAGTTGCGCACCCACCGGTCGATACCCAGCAGATTGAACGCCGTCGGCCCGACGAAGTAGATGGGCTGCGTGTTGGTCCGGAAGAACGTGCGGATCTCGGAGATCCCGTTGAGGCCGGCATTGCCGAACGGCAACCGTTTGGTCAGGCTCGCGGTGACCTTCGGCCGCCGCCGCCGCGTCGGCCGCGCCTGCTGGTCCTCAGACATGTTCGCCTCCTGGAACATCCGAATCCGTGTCCGCACAGTGCCGCGCCGCTCGTGCTCAGGATGAGCCTAGGCCGAACGCCGCCTGCCATCGCGCGGAATAGCGCAAACCCGGTTCCGGGGTGCGCCCGCTACACCCCCGGCGGGGTGGCCGACCGGTCCGACGCACCGTGGCGGCTGATCCCCGCGACGATCCCCGGCAGCCGGTGCCGGTCGGCGCCGTGCGGCCGCCCGGACAGCGCCCCGCCGACGGCGTCGAAGGCGCGCAGGGTGTCCTGCAGGTAGCCGGGCTGCTGCGGATCGGGCCAGGTGGAGAACTTCACACACACCGTGCGGGTTCGCCGGCACACATGCACCATCTGTCCGTGGATGCCCAGGCACAGCAGCACGTCACCGTGCTCGCCGGGCCGCAACCAGAACTGGTTTCGGTACCAACCGCCGGGCATGGACACCTCGGCCGGGGACGCGGAGAACACCGTGCGGACGTCGGCGTCGACGGCCCATGCCTGCCTGAGCCATGCCGGCGGCACCACCGCGCGTGGTGCGCCATCGCCCCCGGGTACCGCGCCGCCGTCGAGCAACATCTGTCCGAAGCGGGCGACATCGCGGGCCGTGGCGCACATACCCCCGTCGTGGATCGCCGTTCCCGTTGCATCACAAAGCATTTCGGCGTCGAACTCGGCGCCCATCGGCTGCCAGATCAGTTCGGCGACGAGGTCGGCCATCGCCCGGCCCGCCGCGCGTTCACACACCCAGCCCAGCACGTCGGTCTCCGCGGAGCGGTACAGGAATCGCTGTCCGTGCGCGGCGTCGGCGGTCAACGCGCACAGGAATCGGTACAGCCCTGTTGGCGGTGCGCCGGGCGGTGCGGTCCAGCCGAGCGCGTCCCCGAGGAGGCCGAGTTCGGCGGTGGGGTCGATGTAGTCCTCGCGAAACCGGACCCCGCTGCGCATATCCAGCACGTGGCGGACGGTGGCGCCGGCGTATCCGCTGTGCGCCAGTTCGGGGACGTAGTCGGTGACGGGTCGATCGGTGTCCAGCAGAGCGCGATCGGCCAACACGGCCGCCACACAGCCGACGACGGATTTGGTCACCGACATCAGCGCGTGCCTGCGATGGGGTGCACCCTGCGGTCCGTACCACTCGGTGATCAGCTCGCCGTCGTGCAACACCACGTAGGCGTCGGTGTAGGTGTCGGCCAGGACGTCCGCCACCGTGGCGGACGCACCGTCGAGGCGGACCAACCCCACCTGCAGCACATCGACGCGGGCGCTGCCCTGCGGCAGCGCGCGGCCGGGACCCCCGCCCGCGGAGATCGGCTGCGTCGGCAGGATCTTCTCGGCGTTCCAGTACGACCAGCGGTTGAACGGTGGCAGTTGCCAGTTTTCCGCCGTGGTCGGGACGGCCGCAGTGATATCGCCGCCGTCGGACACGACTCCGATGGTATCCGCGTGCGGAACCGACGGGATCGGCGATTCCCGGGGCGCGGGATTGGCGGGGCGCGCGAGCGGACACACGCTTATACGATGCGCCGGTGCACTGCGACCCGATGGAGGGCTTCCCGCCGCCGCCCGACGGTGTGGTCGGCCTGCCGAACTGGCAGTGTCGCGAGAATGTGCGGTGGGCTTTCCGCCACATGCGGGAAATCATTCCGACCCAACCGATCTCGGCGCCCCCCGCGCCGCGCCCGTTGACGGCCGCTACCTCGACACTGCCCGACCTGCCGGTGGTCCGCCTGGACGGGCGCCATGCGAGCGTCGAGGAGGTCATGGCCGATACCCATACCGACGGCATCATGGTGCTGCACGACGGCGCGGTGGTCGACGAGCGGTACTTCGCCGGGATGACCGCGTCCACCCGCCACCTCATCATGTCGGTGTCCAAATCGCTCATCGGCTGCGTTGCCGGCGTGCTTTCGCACCGGGGCTTGCTCGATCCCGGCGCGCCGCTGACCGACTACGTGCCCGAGGCCGGCGGCTGCGGCTACCGCGGCGCCACCGTGCGCGATGTACTCGACATGCGCACCGGTGTGGCATTCAGCGAGGCGTACACCGATGCCGAATCGGAGGTCAGGGCCATGGAGCGGTCTGTGGGGTGGGCGCCGGCGCGGCGCCACGACCCCGTTGGCGCCTACGCCTACCTGGCCACGCTGCGCGCGGCGGGTGCCCACGGCGGCGCGTTCACCTACCGCTCGGCCGACACCGACATGCTGGGCTGGGTGTGCGAACGCGCGGCAGGTGCGCGGATGGCCGACCTCATCTCCGACTTGATCTGGCAGCCGATGGGCGCCGAATTCGACGCGGATATCACCTGCGATCCCGTCGGCACCGCGACGCACGACGGGGGCGTCTCCCTGGCCCTGCGCGATCTCGCACGGTTCGGGCAACTGCTCGCCGACGAGGGTATGGCGGGGGAGCGTCAGGTGGTGCCCGCGGCATGGGTCGCCGATGCGTTCGCTCCGGACCCGGGCGTGCGGGCGGCGTTCGCCCGGACCGAGCACGCTCCCGTCCTGCCGGACGGCTGGTACCGCAGCCAGTTGTGGGGTTACCACAATCACGGCCCGGTGCTGCTGTGCCTGGGGATCCACGGTCAGCTGGTGTTCGTCGACCGCGCCGCGCGTGTCGTCGTCGTCAAAATGTCCTCCTGGCCCGATGCCCAGGACGTCGCCCACCTGGTGGACACCCTGCGCGCCTGCGGCGCGATCGCCCGGGCCCTGTCGGCCTGACGGCGCGGTTTCGGCACGCAACGGGCCGACGAGGCCGCGCGAGAAGGTGCGCGCCGCTGTCGGCGACACGCGCGACACGCCGCGACATGTCGCCGCACCCCGGGTGGTGGGCGTGCCGCGGGCCCGCGGCGCCTCCCGGCGGGATCGCCCGCGGCGGTCACGTCGGTGCGCAGACAACCCTCGGATCCGTGAAAATTCGTGTTGTGCAGGGCTTTCGGCGCAAAAGGGTGGTCGCGGGCGACGTCGTCCGGGTCGCGGCGCCGCGCCCATGCACACGCCGCGACCGGCGCCCCGGCGGGGCCTGCACGCTGGGCTTTTCCGGGCGCGATGTCGGCCCAACCTGGGGGTGGGGTTAGATTTCGTCAGGCAGCGTGGGTACGGTCGTCGTCGCTGGCTGGAGTACCCCGGCCGAGAAGGAACACATCGATGGTTTTGGCAGGTTTATCCCTGGCAACCCGAGGTCATCGATATGGCAACGAGAGACGGAGGAACCCGTGGCCCTTCCCCAGTTGACCGACGAACAGCGCGCGGCAGCGTTGGAGAAGGCTGCCGCCGCACGTCGAGCGCGAGCCGAGCTCAAGGAGCGGCTGAAGCGCGGCGGCACCAACCTCAAGCAGGTGCTGACGGACGCCGAGACCGATGAGGTCTTGGGCAAGATGAAGGTTTCTGCGCTTCTGGAGGCCCTGCCCAAGGTCGGCAAGGTCAAGGCGCAGGAGATCATGACCGAGCTGGAGATCGCCCCGACGCGCCGGTTGCGCGGACTGGGCGACCGGCAGCGCAAAGCCCTCCTGGAAAAGTTCGACTTCTCCTAGAGGCGAGACGGTTGAGTTCCGGCCGAGGGGCCGGGCAGCAGGGCGAAGGGTTGGGTGCGGCGACGAGCCGGCCCGGCCCGAACGCTCGCGGGACGGCTCCCGTCATCGTGCTGTCCGGCCCCTCTGCCGTCGGGAAGTCCACGGTGGTGCACTGCCTGCGCCAGCGCATTCCCGACCTGCATTTCAGCGTCTCGGTGACCACCAGGGCGCCCCGTCCCGGTGAGGTCGACGGTGTGGATTACACCTTCGTCACCGCCGAGCGGTTCCAGCAGCTCATCGACGAGGGCGCGCTGCTGGAATGGGCGGACATCCACGGTGGCCTGCACCGCTCCGGGACGCCGGCGCGGCCCGTCCGCGAGGCAGCCGGCGCCGGTCGGCCGGTGTTGATCGAGGTGGACCTGGCCGGGGCGCGCGCGGTCAAGGCCGCCATGCCGGAGGCCATGTCGGTGTTCCTGGCGCCGCCGAGCTGGCAGGCGCTGGAGACCAGACTGGTCGGCCGCGGGACCGAATCGCCCGAGGCGATCGCCCGCCGCCTGCAGACCGCGCGCGCCGAACTGGCAGCTCAGGACGACTTCGACAAAGTGGTCGTGAACAGCCGGTTGGAGTCTGCCTGCGCAGAATTGGTATCCTTGCTGGTGGCACAGGCGCCCGCCGGCTCTGACGAGCAGGCGTGACCCTTTTCGAGAGCCCCCGATTCACGCACACCGCCAGGAGATTTTCTACGTGAGCACCCCGCACGCCGACGCCAAGTTGACCGCCGTGGACGACGTGGACCGCTCGGCTGTCGCCAGCGCCTACGACACCCCGTTGGGCATCACCAACCCGCCCATCGACGAGCTGCTGGACCGCGCGTCCAGCAAGTACGCGCTGGTCATCTACGCCGCCAAGCGGGCCCGCCAGATCAACGACTACTACAACCAGCTCGGCGACGGCATCCTCGAATACGTGGGTCCGCTCGTCGAACCCGGTCTGCAGGAGAAGCCGCTGTCGATCGCGCTGCGCGAGATCCACGAGGACCTGCTCGAGCACACCGAGGGCAGCGAGTAGCGGTAGGAGTCGGCGATGAGCCGCTGGGCCGAGGAACACCGGTGACCGGGCGCAAGCGGGTCATCGTCGGAGTCGCGGGCGGCATCGCCGCCTACAAGGCCTGCACGGTGGTCCGCCAGCTGGCCGAGGCCGGCCATTCGGTCCGCGTCGTCCCCACCGAGTCGGCCCTGCGGTTCGTGGGCGCCGCGACGTTCGAGGCGCTGTCCGGCGAACCGGTCCACACCGGAGTGTTCGATGACGTCTACGAGGTGCCGCATGTCCGGATCGGGCAGGAGGCCGACCTGGTCGTCGTCGCACCGGCCACCGCCGACCTGCTGGCCCGCGCCGTCGCCGGCCGCGCCGACGACCTGCTGACCGCGACGCTGCTCACCGCGCGATGTCCGGTGTTGTTCGCGCCGGCCATGCACACCGAGATGTGGTTCCACCCGGCGACGGTCGAGAACGTCGCGACGTTGCGCGCCCGCGGTGCGATCGTGCTCGAACCGGCGTCGGGCCGGCTCACGGGCGCGGACACCGGTGCCGGGCGGCTGCCCGAAGCCGAGGAGATCACCACGCTGGCCCAGCTGCTGCTTGCCAGGGGCGATGCGCTGACGTACGACCTGGCCGGTGTCAAGGTGCTTGTGACCGCGGGCGGCACGCGCGAGCCGATCGACCCGGTGCGGTTCATCGGCAACCGGAGCTCGGGTAAGCAGGGTTACGCGATGGCGCGGGTGATGGCGCAGCGCGGCGCCGAGGTCACGCTCATCGCGGGCAATACCGCCGGCCTCATCGACCCGGCCGGCGTGCACGTCGTCCACATCGGTTCGGCAGGCCAGTTGCGGGATGCGGTGTCCAAACACGCCCCTGAAGCCCACGTCCTGGTGATGGCGGCAGCCGTCGCGGACTTCCGGCCCGAACAGGTTGCGACCAACAAGATCAAGAAGTCGGGCGACCCGAACGAGAAGGCCCCGGTGATCGCGCTGACCCGCACCGATGACGTGCTCGCCGGCGCGGTGCGCGCGCGGCTCGACGGACAGCTGCCCAATATGCGCGCGATCGTTGGGTTCGCCGCGGAGACCGGCGACGCCAACGGCGACGTGCTGTTCCACGCCAGGGCCAAACTCGCGCGCAAGCGTTGCGACATGCTCGTGGTCAACGCCGTCGGCGAGAATCGGGCGTTCGAGGTGGACAACAACGACGGCTGGCTGCTGGCGGCCGACGGCACCGAGTCAGCGTTGGAGCACGGTTCGAAAACGTTGGTGGCCAGCCGTATCGTGGACGCGATCGCGGCCTTCCTGCACAACAGCGCCGGGTGACCGGCAGCGCTTCACACTGCGCGTAAGGGTTGCGCCGAGGCCGGACACACGCTTGGGTGCGACTGGGCGCCGATATAATTCGACTAACTAAGTTTCGGAAGGATGGCACAACCGTGAGCAAAGCTCGCCTGTTCACCAGTGAGTCGGTGACCGAGGGACACCCCGACAAAATCTGCGACGCCATCAGCGACTCCGTGCTCGACGCCCTGTTGCAGCAGGATCCCCAGTCCAGGGTCGCGGTCGAGACGCTCGTCACCACCGGGCAGGTGCATGTCGCCGGCGAAGTCACCACCTCCGCCTACGTCGACATCCCCAAACTCGTGCGCGACCGGATCCTCGACATCGGCTACGACTCATCGACCAAGGGTTTCGACGGTGCGTCGTGCGGGGTCAACGTCGCCATCGGTGCGCAGTCGCCCGATATCGCCCAGGGTGTGGACACCGCCCACGAGGCCCGCGTCGAAGGGGCGGCCGATCCGCTGGACCTGCAGGGCGCCGGCGACCAGGGCCTGATGTTCGGCTATGCGATCGGCGACACCCCCGAGTTGATGCCGCTGCCGATCGCGCTCGCACACCGGCTTGCGCGACGTCTGACCGAGGTGCGCAAGAACGGCGTCCTGCCCTACCTGCGTCCGGACGGGAAGACCCAGGTCACCATCCAGTACGACGGCACCCGGCCGGTGCGGCTGGACACCGTGGTGCTGTCCACCCAGCACGCCGCCGACATCGACCTGGACAACCTGCTCACCCCCGACATCCGCGAAAAGGTCGTCAACACGGTGCTCGACGATCTGGCGCACGAGACGCTGGACACCTCGGACTACCGGCTGCTGGTCAATCCCACCGGCAAGTTCGTCCTCGGCGGACCGATGGGCGATGCGGGTCTGACCGGCCGCAAGATCATCNNATCATCGTCGACACCTACGGCGGATGGGCCCGTCACGGCGGGGGAGCGTTCTCCGGCAAGGATCCGTCCAAGGTGGACCGTTCCGCGGCGTACGCGATGCGCTGGGTGGCAAAGAACGCCGTCGCAGCCGGTCTGGCGGAGCGGATCGAGGTGCAGGTGGCGTACGCCATCGGCAAGGCCGCCCCGGTCGGCCTGTTCGTGGAGACGTTCGGCACCGAGACCGTCGATCCCGACAAGATCGAGAAAGCCATCACCGAGGTGTTCGACCTGCGGCCCGGGGCGATCATCCGCGACCTGGACCTGCTCCGCCCGATCTATGCGCAGACCGCCGCGTACGGCCACTTCGGCCGCACCGACATCGAACTGCCGTGGGAGCAGACCAACAAGGTCGACGAGCTCAGGGCTGCCGTCTAAGTCCGCGCGCCGGCCTGTGCGTTCAGGCCGGCTCACCCACCGGCTCGCCCAGCTGTGTATCCAGCGCGGACTGCAGCACGGCGGCGAAATCCACCGTCGCAGCCGCCGCCACGAGCGCTTCGGCGACGATCGACGTCGGTCTGCGGTCCAGGATGATCAGGCCGACCGCGGGGCCGGCGCCGTAGCGCACCATCGGGCGGACCGCCATGCCGCGCGGCACGCCGAAGGCGTGCAGCCAGGTGTGGGAGGCGACCGTCGCGAGTTCGGAGGCGGCCAGGTGCGCGTACAACGCGCCGACGGTGTCGGCTTCCACCGCAGGCTGGAACCATGCGCCCTCGGCCGCCATGTAGCCGTCGATGATCCGGCGGTTGCGCATCGCCGGTGTCAGCGCGCACAACGGCAGCTTGGCCGCGTCCGACCAGCGGACCTCTGCGTTGCGCATCAGTGGGTGCGCCGCAGGTGCCAGCAGCACATACCGCTCGCGGTACAGCAGGAAGCGCCTACTGCCGGGCGGGGTTTCGTCATCGAGGTAGGTCAGGCCCGCGTCGAACTCGAAATCCGCCAGTCGCCTGGCGATCTCGCGTGACGACGTGGCCTCGATGCGGATGCTCGCGGCCGGATGGTCCCGCAGGAAGGGGGCCGTCAGCAACGGGCTGACGGGCACCGACGTCGGAATCGCCCCGACACGCGCCATCGTGCTCAGCCGCCCCCGCATCCGTTCCACGTCGGCGAGCAGTTCGTCGCGCTCGGCGAGAATGCGGTGCGCCCAGGTCAGTACGCGGCTGCCTTCCTCGGTGAAGCCCTCGAAGCGGCGACCGCGCAGCACGATCACCACGCCCAGTTCGCTTTCGAGACGCCGGATGGCCACCGAAAGGGTGGGCTGGCTGACGTGGCATGCAGCCGCGGCGCGGCCGAAATGACGTTCGCGCGACAGCGCGATCAGATACTCGAGCTGCTGGATGAGCACGTCGCTGTGCACTGGAACCACCCTTCCCGGGACCCCGGTGTTGATAGTTTTCAACTATCGGAGCATGTCAGATACCGAACGGCAATCCCCTTGTTGTGGGATATCTCGCGACGTGTCGGCGTGGGATATTCGGGGAGGTCGTCGCTTCCTGGGCGACTGCGGGTACCGCAGGCTGATGGCATGCCGTGCCCCAGCCGTCCCGGTGACGGGTATACGGTAGCCACAAGCATTGGTGCTCAAGGGTTTAGGAGTCACAACGTTGTCGATTGCCGCCGCACTGAGTCCTGATCGCGTCGTCGCCCCACCGGGCTGGAGTCGCTGGCTCGTGCCGCCGGCGGCACTGTCCATCCACCTGGCGATAGGCAGCGTCTATTCGTGGAGTGTGTTCAAACTGCCGCTTCAGGAGACGCTGGGGGTCTCGGGTGTGGTCAGCGCGCTGCCGTTCACCTTCGGCATCGTGATGCTCGGCCTCGCCGCGGCGGTGTTCGGCACCGCGGTCGACCGACGCGGACCCCGCTGGGCGATGACCGTGGCGGCGATCTGTTTCTGCACCGGACTGCTGATCTCCGCCCTCGCGGCGTCGATGGGACAGATGTGGCTGATCGTGATCGGCTACGGCGTCGTCGGCGGCGTCGGTCTCGGTATCGGATACATCTCACCGGTGTCGACCCTGATGAAGTGGTTCCCCGACCGGCCCGGCATGGCGACCGGCTTCGCCATCATGGGCTTCGGCGGTGGAGCGTTGATCGCCTCACCGTGGTCGTCGCAGCTGATGGCGTGGTTCGGCACCGACCGGATGGGGCTGGCGCAGACGTTCCTGACGATGGGGGTCGTCTACGCGGTGTTCATGACGTTGGGGATCGTGCTGATCAGGATCCCACCGCCGGACTGGCGCGCCACCGTCGTCGCGCGGCAACCCGCGACGCGGCGCCAGCGGCCGGCGGGACCCGACCGGACCGCCGGCCAGGCGGTCAGGACACCACAGTTCTGGTTGCTGTGGGTGGTGCTGTGTTTCAACGTCACCGCCGGCATCGGCATCCTGGAGCGGGCGGCGCCGATCTACCGCGACTACTTCCCCGACGCGACATCGGCGTCGGCGCTGGCCGCGGCCGCCGCGGGATTCGTCGCCGTGCTCTCGCTGGCCAACTCGATCGGGCGCATCCTGTGGTCGTCGCTGTCGGATGTCTTCGGGCGCAAGAACATGTACCGCATGTACCTCGGAGTGGGGTCGCTGCTGTACCTGGCGCTGATCCTCGTCGCCGACACCAGCAAACCGGTCTTCCTGGTCGCGTGCATCCTCGTCCTGTCCTTCTACGGCGCCGGATTCGCCACCGTCCCGGCATACCTGCGAGACCTGTTCGGCTACAAGGAAGTCGGCGCGATCCACGGCCGGCTGCTGACCGCCTGGTCGACCGCGGGTGTGTTGGGGCCGCTCATCGTCAACGCGATCGCCGACAATCGCATCGCCGCAGGCGCGCTGGGTCCCGACCGCTACCGGCTGTCGTTCATGATCATGATCGCGCTGCTGCTCGTGGCGTTCCTGTGCAACGAGTTGATCCGGACACCCAAACCACCATCGGACGGTCTGCCGCCAACCCGGACCAGCGCGTCCGCCGACACCGTTGCCACCAGGGGAAGAGCATGAGCGAACATCAGTCGGCCGTCGTCGCGCCGGACGCCGGGTCCTCGTCGCGCAATGGCGTTCTCGGCTCGATCGGCTGGCTGTGGGTGGGCATACCGTTCCTCTACGGGCTCGTCCAGCTGATTCTCAAGATCCCGGCCCTGTTCACCGGCTGACGGGGCCCGGTCGCGCGGCTCTGCCGGTCCGCAGGCGCGACGGCTGCCGGTTCGGGCAGGATGGACGCCGTGGACCATGTCACGTTCGTGCCGTCTCCCGACCAGCTGGCCTACACATTCGGCGGCGCCGCGCCGGTGATGCGCATCCGACCCCGCACGGCGCTGACCCTGTGGACCGAGGACGCCTACGGCGGGCGCATCACCAGCCGCGACGACGTCGCCAGCGTCGCGCTCGACACCGAGGACCTCAACCCGCAGACGGGGCCGTTCTGGATCGAGGGTGCCGAGCCCGGCGACACGCTGGCGATCCACCTCGTCGACCTCACCCCGGCCCGCAGCTGGGGCGCCTCGACCTTGATCCCGTTCTTCGGCGGGCTCACCAGCATCCCGGCCAGCCCGACGCTGCAGGCGGCGCTGCCCGAGCGCACCTGGATCTACGAATACGACTCCGCCACCGACACATTGGGGTTCTCCGCGCGTGGCAGCGAATTCGAGGTGAGCCTGCCGGCCAACCCGATGCTGGGCACCGTCGGAGTGGCGCCCGCCCGCCGTGAGGTGCGCAGCTCCCTAGTGCCCGAGGCGTTCGGCGGGAACATGGACACCCCCGAGATGGCCGCGGGGGCGACATGCTTCCTGCGGGTCAACGTCGAGGGTGCGTTGTTCTCCCTGGGCGACGGCCACTACCGCCAGGGTGAGGGTGAGTCCTGCGGGACGGCGGTTGAGGGCGCGATGCACGTGACGGCGATCGTCGACCTGGTCAAGGGCGGTGGGCCGGCGTGGCCCCGCATCGAAACCGACACGCACCTGATGTGCATCGGCTCGGGCCGCCCTCTCGAGGAGGCGTGGCGGGCAAGCCAGGTGGAGATGATCGACTGGCTCGGCGCGCTCTACGGCCTGGACCGCCTCGACGCCTATCAGCTTCTGACCCAGATCTCGCAGGTGCCGATCGCCAACGTCGTCGACACCAACTACAGCGCCGTCACCAAGATCGACAGGCGGCTGCTGCCCGCGGCCCAGGCGTACGGCGGCATTCATGCCGACTTGCGCAGCGCCGCACACTCATTGGGCACCATCACGTACTGAGCACCCATCAGGAAGGGGCATCATGGATCTGGGGTTGACGGGCAAACGCTTCGCGGTCACCGGTGGCACACGCGGTATCGGGCGTGCCGTCGTGGAAGGTCTGCTGGCCGAAGGTGCGACGGTGGCGTTCTGCGCCCGCACGGCGGACGCGGTGACCACTGCGCAGGCGGAGCTGACCGCGGGCGGGGCCACCGCCGTCGGCACGGCAGTCGATGTCGGCGATCCGGCCGCGTTGGCGCAATGGGTCGACGCCAGCGCGGGCGCGCTGGGCGGTCTCGACGGTGTGGTGGCCAACGTCAGCGCGCTGGCGATCGCGGGTACTCCGGAGAACTGGCGCGCCACCTTCGAGGTGGACCTGATGGGCACCATCGGACTCGTCGACGCGGCGCTGCCGCACCTGCTGGCCGGTGGTGCGGGTTCCATCGTGACCATCTCGAGCGTGTCGGGCCGCGAGATCGACTTCGCCGCCGGACCCTACGGGACGATGAAGGCGGCGATCATCCACTACACCCAGGGGCTGGCCCACACGCTGGCGGCCCAGGGGGTGCGGGCCAACAGCGTCAGCCCGGGCAACACCTACTTCGAGGGCGGAATCTGGCCCTCCATCGAGCGCGATGACCCGGAGCTGTTCGCCAAGGCGCTCGCCCTCAACCCGACCGGCCGGATGGCTACGGCCGAGGAGGTCGCGAACGCCGTTGTCTTTCTGAGCAGTTCGGCGGCCAGCTTCATCACCGGCACCAATCTGGTCGTCGACGGCGCGTTGACGCGCGGCGTGCAGTTCTGAGCGTCGCTACTCGGCGCAGGACCGGGGCGGTCCGGCGCGACGGGTAATGGACTACTCGTGCCGGCGGGCCTGCCGGGGGCTCAGACTGGGCGCATCACGCGGTGCGGCCATGGGCGTGCCCGCAGGATATGGAGCACAGGATGAACCCAACCGCTGCACTGAGGAACCGCGGGCCCGCCGATGCACCGGCACCCCGCCTGCACCTCGCGACCGCGCAGGACGCCGAACAGACGGGCACCGATTATCGGCGCCCACCTCGACCCGCATCGATGCACGGTGCCACCGCCGAACTGGCGGCCCGCAAGGCCGCGGCCCGATCGGGCGGCGACGCGAAGCCGCGCCCGCCGGGGCGGATGACCGCGCGGGAGCGCATCGAGACCCTTGTCGACGGCGGTTCGTTCGTGGAGATCGGGCTGCTCGCCCGCCACCGCTCGGCCGGGTTCGGCATGGAACGCCACCGCCCCGACACCGACGGTGTGGTGACGGGGTGGGGCGCCGTCGCAGGTCGCAAGGTGTTCGTCTACGCCCACGATGCCCGCATCTTCGGTGGTTCGCTCGGTGAGGCGTTCGCCACCAAGATCCACACCCTGATGGACCTGGCCGCCGAGACGGGCGCTCCCGTCATCGGCATCAACGACGGTGGCGGGGCCCGCATCCAGGAAGGCATCACCGCTCTCGCCGGATTCGGCGGCATCTTCGTGCGTAACGTCAGCCTGTCGGGCGTCGTCCCGCAACTGTCCGTCGTCCTCGGGCCCTGCGCGGGCGGCGCGGCGTACTCGCCGGCGCTGACCGATTTCGTGTTCACCGTGGCGAACACCACCAACCTGTTCATCACCGGCCCGGACGTGGTGGAGGCGGTGACCGGTGAGGCCACCACCCGCGAGGAACTGGGCGGGGCGCTGACCCACGCCACCCGAACCGGGGTGGCCGGATTCCTGCTCGACGACGAAGCGAGCTGCCTCGACGAGGTGCGGTATCTGCTGTCGTTCCTGCCGTCGAACAATCAGGAGGATCCGCCCTACGTCGTGCCGACGGATCTGCCGTCGCGCCGCTGCGACGAACTGCTCGACATCGTCCCGGTGGAACCCAACCGCGCCTACGACATTCGCGACGTCATCGCCACGCTCGCCGACGACGGCGAGTACCTCGAGGTGCAGGCGCTGTGGGCGAGGAACATCGTGTGCGCCTTCACGCGCCTCGACGGTCACGTGGTCGGCGTCGTCGCGAACCAGCCGCAGGTCCTGGCGGGCGCGCTGGACGTCGACGCATCCGAGAAGGCGGCCCGATTCGTGCGTACCTGCGACGCGTTCAACATCCCGCTGGTGACCCTCGTCGACGTGCCGGGTTTCCTGCCCGGCGTGGACCAGGAACACGCCGGGATCATCCGGCGCGGCGCGAAGCTGCTCTACGCATTCTGCGAGTCGACCGTGCCGCGCGTCCAGGTCATCGTGCGCAAGGCGTACGGCGGCGCCTACATCGTGATGGATTCGAAATCGCTGGGCGCCGACGTGTCCTTCGCGTGGCCGTCCAACGAGATCGCTGTCATGGGTGCCGAGGGTGCGGCGAGCATCGTCTTCCGCAAGGAGATCGCGCAGGCGCCCGATCCGGCGCGGCGCCGCGCGGAGCTGGTGCGCGAGTACTGCGAACAGCTCATGACGCCGTACGTGGCCGCCGAACGCGGGATGGTCGACGACGTCATCGACCCCGGTGAGACGAGGATCGCGCTGATCCGGGCGCTCGATATGTTGCGGTCGAAACGGCGGTCGGCCCCGAACCGCAAGCACGGCAACATCCCGCTGTGAGGCCGGGCCGTGATCGAGATCATCAGCGGTGACCCCACGCCGGAAGAGCTGGCCGCACTGCTGGCCGCACTCCTGGTCGCCTCCAGCGGTGCCGCCGCGCGGCCGACGGGCGGCGATCGGCTCCGGCCGTCGACACGGTGGCGCGGGTCGCCGAACGGCGCGCACACCTGGCGGCATGGCGCTGATGCGGCGCGCCGCGGTGCACGCCGGTGCGACGGTGCTGTGCGCGACGTAACCCGTGCGCTGAGTTAGGGTCTGACACGGGGCTCGGCGGGGAGGACGCCGCCCGGGGACCGGATCCCACTGCCGGACAGGGAGCATCGCCGCGCCGAAATGGTCGACAACGATGAGGTTGCCGCGGGCTCTCCGATCGGGGTCGCGAGCGCGGGATTCGGTGGGGCGTTGCGCAGCCGGATGCTGCTGAGCTACCTGGGCCTGCTGGGGCTGCTGTACGCGGCCAGCGTCGCGACGGCGTTCGTCTCCGACACACCGGACCCGGATGCCACGGGCGAAAGCCTGTCGGTTGTGGTGTGCGCCATCGGGTTCGGGCTGTGCCTCCCGTCCGGCGCCCGACTGGGGCGCCTGCGCTATGTCGGGGCGGTGCTCTGCGCGAGCGCAGCCCCGATCACCGCGCTGTTGTTCCACGACCAACTCGCCGCGCAGGTCTGGTCGGTGGTTCCGCTGATGTTCGTGGCGGTGTACCTGCGGACGTGGCATCGCCCGGCGGTGGCTCGCGCGGCGGCCGCGGCGATCGCGCTGACCGCCGTGACCGCATTGGTGATCGCGCCCGCGCAGGTCCCGCCGCTGTGGGCGATCCTCTACGTGACCTCGATCGTGGGAGCGGCGGAGTTCTTCGGCGTGATGAGTTCGGCGCTGGCCGAAGCGGCACTGCGGGATCCGCTGACCTCGGTGTGGAACCGCGCCGGCGTGGACGCGAAGGCGGCCCGGGTGATCGCCCGGGCGCAGCGGCGGGGCGAGCCTGTGGCCGTCCTCGTCCTCGACGTCGACGACTTCAAAACCGTCAACGACCGCGACGGGCACGCCGCCGGCGACCGGGTGCTGGTTCATCTCACCCGCCGATGGCTCGCGCGGATACCGAAGTCCGGTGTCATCGGGCGCGTGGGCGGCGACGAATTCCTCGTCGTTGTCCGCGGATATGACGAATCCGCCGCGCGGGCGCTGGCCGCCGACCTGATCGGTGGACAGGCGGTCGACGTCACCGTCGGTGTCGCGGTCGGGGACGCCGTGGACGGCGCGCTACCGGTGCTGTTCGCCGCGGCCGACGCAGACCTCTACCGCCGTAAACGGCGCAGGAAGAACGGGCCTGACGGCAGGCCACCACAGGTCGATGCCGGCGCCGGTCAGGCCGGCGCGATCGGGCGGCGGGCCAGCGGGCTGGAGTAGGTGACGCTGGTGGTGATCGCGCCGAGGGCCGCGATCTTGCCGGTGACCCGTTCCAGGTCCGGCATCGACCGCGCGAGCACTTTCATGATGAAGCAATCGTTGCCGGTGACATGGTGTGCCTCGACGACCTCGGGTGTATCGGCCAGCAGGTCGTGCAGGGACCGGTAGTTACCGGATGGGTAGGCCAGACGCACGAACGCCATGATCGGATAGCCCAGTGTCGTCGCGTCGAGGGTGGCGGTGTAGCCGGTGATGACGCCGCCCTCAACAAGGCGACGCACCCGCTCGGCCGCCGCGCTGGCCGACAGCGACACCCGGCGCGCGAGGTCGGCGGTGCTGATGCGCCCGTCGGATTGCAGCGTTTCCAGGATCGACTCGTCGGTGCGATCGAGAGCGATCCGTGGATTGTTCGGCATTTATCGAATTATGCCGGGAAAACGCAGGGCGTCGGCGCTGATCGCCGTCGACTGGGCCTTCACGGGCACGTCCCGGCGCGGTTCGATGGTGGACCATGACCATCGATGCCCGGACGTTCTTCGCCGCGAAACTCGCCCATGAGATCGACCCCGCCGACCTGGCCGCCCTGCGGGCCGCGGGTACGGCTCCACGCGTCGTCGACACCCGGTCCGCGGCGAGCTGGGACCAGGGCCACATTCCCGGCGCCGTGCACATCCCGGGGCCGGAGCTGTCCCGCCGCGCGGCCACGGAACTACCCGACCTCACCGCCGACATCGTGGTCTACTGCTGGGGGCCGGGCTGCAACGGCGCATCCAGGGCAGCCCTCACCCTCAGTGACATGGGGTACCGGCGGGTGCGCGAACTCATCGGGGGTTTCGAGTACTGGGCCCGGGAAGGCCTGGCGGTCGAGACCAGTCAGGGCCGCACCCGGCGCCCCGTCGACGAACTCACCGCGCCGCGGGCCTGACCGACGACCGAGTCACGCGGGCTCGCGGCACCGGTCCACGGCCCGCGTCAGCAGGCGGGCGATCGCACAACACACGATATGCGGGTGGGTGGTGGTGACCTCGTGCCTGGCGCCGTCGACCATCACCAGTTCGGCGTCGCAAAGGGAGTCGGCGAGGCGCATCGAGTGGGTGGCGGGTGTCAGTGGATCGTCGGTCCCGCAGAGCACCAGGGCGGGGACGGTAGCGAGCAGCGCCAGCGTCCGCGACTCGTCGTAGAGGCGGATGGCCGACAGGAACGACACGACGGCACGTGCCCGCAGCCGCGTCGGGGTGACGCCACCGCCCACGAGCGGTTCGGCGAGCAGCCGGGCGAGGCGCCAGCCGCCCTGCACCAGGGGGTCGGGGCCGCTGGTGGCCAGTCGGAGCGCCTCGATCACCGGAACCCGCAGTGCGCGGCCCAGGCCCGCCCTGGCGACCGCGTCGGCCGCGCTGGCGATGAGGCCTACGCCGATCACCCGTGTCCCCACCACGTGCGGATGGGCGCCGAGGTAGGCCAGGATCGCCATGCCGCCCATCGAGTGGCCGACGAGTACGACGCGTCGTCCGTCCGCCACCACGTCGAGCACGGTGGACAGGTCGCGACCGAGACGCTCGATGGTGCAGTCGCGCGGGTGGCCGTCCGCCGAGGCGCCGTGCCCGCGCTGGTCGTAGAACACCATGCGGACCTCTGCGCCCCACATCCGGCTCAGACCCGCACGCTGGTACCGCCACGAGCGCATGTCGAGGCACAGGCCGTGGCAGAACACCACGGTGACGGGTGCGGTCGGCGGCCCGACCTCGTGGACGGCCAGGGCGACCCCGTCATCGGTCGTCACCAGCGAGGTACGGGCGCACACCACGCGACCGTAGGTCGCTGCCCCGGTGCGGCGGGCGCGGCCTCGGTGGGTGGGCAGCGTGATGCAATCGCGGTGTGCGGGCCCGCCGGCCGCGCGCCGCCGCGCGGTCAGGGGGGTCGGGGGGTGCGTCACGACGGCCTCCTGGGGTGTCGGCTGGTGCGATCGTAAGCGCAAGGCCCCGTGGCGCTTTCACTTCCGACGTGCACACAGCCTGCCGATTGTGGCCTGCGTTGTCCCGAGTATCGGGGTACTCGAATCCCATCCCTTCCCATCCCCGCGAGCGTGCGTGTCTGCAGCCGCCACGCCGCCTTTTCGACCGAGTTTGCGCACGTTCGGCGGGATTGTGGACGGTCGCTGCGCCCAACCCGACACGGCGAAGCTGGCGATGGTGCGGATCTGCACCCACTACTTCTCCCGCCACGCATGGCTGGACGACGGGCAGCTGCTTCGAGATGTCCACCACCTCAGCGGTATTCGTGGAGTCTGATCCACGGGCGTCTGGATCTGTCCGCCCCGCTGCTCACCGCGTGGGAGCTGGCGCAGGCGTGGCCCGGCGCGGAACTGCACATCATCGAGGACTCCGGGCACACCGGCAGCCCCGCCATGGCGGCGGCCATCCAGGACGCCATCGCGACCTTCACCCCCGGTCACCCGACTCGCCGATCGCCAGGCGGGCATGCAACCGGGCCATCGGTCGCGGGGCCCACCAGTTCCACCGGCCCATGAGGTGCATGAACGCGGGTACCAGCATCATCCGCACCAGCGTCGCGTCCACCAATACGGCAAGGGTGAGACCCACACCGAACATCCGCATGAACGAAACGTGTGAGGCGATCAGCGCCGCGAACGAGATAGTCATGAGCAGCGCGGCGGCGGTCACCACGCGGGCCGTGCGCGCCAGGCCGAGCGCGACGCTCTCGTCGTTGTCGCCGGGGCCCTGCGGTGAGGCCAACCAGTACTCCCTGATCCTGGAGACCAGGAACACCTCGTAATCCATCGACAGGCCGAAGGCGATGCAGAACAGCAGCACCGGCACGTTGGCCACCAGCGTGCCGGTGGCCGTCGTTCCCAGTGCGCCGAGATGGCCGTCCTGAAAGATCCACACCAGCGCGCCGAACGCCGCCGTCAGCGACAAGACGTTGAGCACCAACGCTTTCAGGGGCAACACCAGACTGCCGGTCAGCAGGAACAGCAGGATGAACGTGACCACCGCGATGGCGCCCAGGACCAGCGGAATCCGGGACGAAATCGCCTCGGAGCTGTCGCGGTTGATCTGCGCGACCCCGGTGAACAGGGTGTCGCGGCCGCCGGGTCCCGTGACCGCGTGCAGCCGGTCCAACTGTGTGTCCGACCTCTGGGAGAACAGCGGCGCGGCGCTCACCACCGTGAGGTACACGCTGCCGTCGGCCGCCCCGGTGGCCGCCGTGGGCGGGCCGGCGAGGATTCCGTCGACGAAGCCGCCCCGGGGGGAGGACACGGACATCACGTCGGGCACCTGCGACAGCTCCGAGGCGTAGCGGTCCAACTCCGCCGGGGTCAGGCCTGCGGTATCGGGGACGACGACGGTGACATTGGTCGCGGAGTCGACGGCGAACTCGTCGCGCAGTTCGTCGCCGATCTGACGCGACGACATCCCTTGCGGCAACACCCGGTCGTCGGGAAAGCCCCATTTCACACCGAGGAACGGTGCGCCGAGCACGAGCAGGACGACGACGATCGTGATGCCGACGGTGACCGCCCGGCGCATCACGAATGTCGTTGACCGATACCAGAATTGCTTGTGGACCGGTTGTGGGCGAGGTGCGTGCCCGCCGGTCAGCCGGTGGGCCAGGCGCCGCACATCCCCGGAGTCCAGACGCATACCGAGCAGCGCGATGGCCGCCGGGGTCACCACGATCGCCGCGGTGGCGGCGAAAGCGACCGTCGCGATGCCTGCGTAGGCGAATGATTTGAGGAAGTACATCGGGAAGAGCACCATCACCAGCATCGACAAGGCGACGGTCACGGCGGAGAAGAGCACGGTGCGGCCCGCGGTGGCCATCGTGCGGACAAGTGCGGCGCGGGGATCGGATCCGTCGGCGAGTTCGTCTCGGTACCGGCTGATGATGAGTAGCGTGTAGTCGATGGCCAGGGCCAAACCCATTGCCACAGTGAGGTTCATGGCGAAGATCGAGACGTCGGTGACGAGGGTGACCGCGCGCAGCACCGCCATCGAGCCGAGGATGGCGAACCCGCCGACCGCCACCGGCAGCGCGGCGGCGACGACACCGCCGAACACCCACACCAACACCACGAAACTCAGCGGGATCGCGATGGATTCCATGAGCAGCAGGTCGATCTCGATGCGGCGGGTGATCTGCACGTACGTCATGGCTTCACCGCCGGCCCGCACCGTCACCCCGTCGCGGTCGCGTACCAGACGATCGGTGATGGCCTTGGCGTTGCGCTGCGCACCGCTCTCGCCGCCGGTCACGCCCGCGACGATCAGCCCGGTCTTACCGTCCTTGCTGACCAGCGCGGGCGCCAGGGGTGGCGGCGCGGTCCATGCCGAGCTGACGTCCCCCACATGCGGGGAGGACTGCAGCGCGGCGACGATGTCGGTGGCCGCGTCGCGTGCCGGGGCGCTGTCCACACCGGCGTCCGAGGTGACGGTGATGAGCAGTTGCATATCGCCGCGGCCGAAGGTGTCGGACAGCATCCGGGCGGCCTGCCACGATTCCGAGGTGGGGTCCTGGAAACCACCCGCCGACAGACGGGTGGTGACGGGGACGCCGAACAGCGCCGCGCCGATCATGACCAGCACCGCGACCGCGATGATGCGCCGCGGCGCGCGGATCGCCATGGCTGCGATGTGCGCCAGCACGCCGTCGGATCCGGCGGCGGCCGGTGGCCTGCAGCCCGGCTCGGCGACCGGTGTCCGGATCCCGCCACTCGACGTCCGCGTCGCGCGGGTCATACCCCGACCGCCATGGCGTTGCTGCCCGCGCTCGGGCTGACGCGGTGCGGCGTCATGGCGACCCCCAGGTGTCGATCTGCGATGGTGTTCATCCCGTAAACGCAACAGGCCGTGTACTTTTCGCGGACCCTTCGTGCGCCGGTGGAGATTCAGTGTGGTGAGTCCGGCGGCCGGTGTCGCGAGTAGCTTGTTACTCGACAGTCCGTACACGCCGCGCAGGCTCCTGCGTAGCGGGCATCGATCGCCGATTCGAGTAGTGCGATACGCGCGCAGCCGCGCCGGGCGGTCACGATGATCGATGGCTGAACGTGTGTTGCACCCAACCTCGAGGAGCCCAGATGAGCGACGACGCGATCGCCGTCAACCTCAGCGGCGTGCCGGAAACCCTTCTCTGGCCGCTCTATGCCCGCGCCGCCGAGGCGCGCCGCCCCGACGCGCGGCTGCGGGATACCAAGGCGGTCGCCCTGTTGGATTCGATCGACTATCCGTTCGAGGCGCGCTTCGGCAGGGCGCCCCAGGTGCTCGCGCTGCGCGAACTGTCCTTCGACGCGCAGGTCCGGCGTTTCCTGCTGCACCACCCGCGCGGCACCGTCGTCGCGCTTGCCGACGGACTGAACACGCAGTTCTCCCGCCTGGACAACGGTCAGGCGCGCTGGCTGTCGATCGACCTGCCCGAGGTGATCGAATTGCGCGACAGACTTCTCCCCGGCACCGACCGCTCGCGCAACCTTGCCTGTTCGGCGCTGGATCCTCGATGGATGGCCACGGTCGAGGACCGCGACGGGGTGTTCATCACCGCCCAGGGTTTGCTGTTCTACCTGCAGGAGAGCGAGGCCTACGACCTGATTCTCGGGTGTGCCCGCGCCTTTCCCGGTGCCGCGATGATGTTCGACATGATGCCGCGCGCTTTCACCATCTCGGTCCGGGGCAACACGGTGCAGAACGCGTTCTTCGTGCGCGGCAAACGCGAAGGCGGGCAAGGCTACCGGCTGCCGCCGATGCCGTGGGGCGCGAGTTTCGCCGCGGTCCGCAAAAGGCTGCGGCGCGATCCCGCGGTTGCCGCGGTCCGCTTCGCCCGGGTGCCCGCCGGCCGGGGAGTGGTGTTCGGCTGTGCCACGCCGGTGATGGACCGCGTGCCCGGCCTGCGCAGCGCCACTCCATGGCACGCCGTCGTCGAGTTCGCGCAGTGAGGGGGAGGCCGGGTGGTCAGTTGATCGCCCGCTGGCGTCCGGCCCAGAAGTCCTCACGCAGCTGGCGATGAAGGATCTTGCCGGTGGCGTTGCGCGGGACATAGTCGATGAACTCGAACTTGGCCGGCATCTTGAACGGTGCGACCCGTTCCCGAAGGAAACGGGTCAGCTCACGGCTGGTGACGCTGTGGCCCTGGTGCACGACCACGAATGCGTGCACCGCCTCGCCCCGCTTGTCGTCCGGTACGCCGATCACCGCGGCCTCCCGCACGGCCGGATGGGCCACGATGGCGTTCTCCACCTCGGCCGGAAAGACGTTCTCACCGCACACGATGATCATGTCCTTGATCCGGTCACACAGAAACAGGTAACCGTCTTCGTCGATCCAGCCGGCGTCCCCGGTATGCAACCAGCCGCCGATCACCGTGGCCGCGGTCGCGTCGGGGTTGTTCCAGTACGAGACCATCGTCGCCGGGCTGCGAAGGACGATTTCACCGGTCTCCCCGGGTGCGAGCGCATTCCCGTCCGCATCCCGCACGACGAGCTCCACCCCTGGCGCCGCGCGGCCCGCCGACCGCAGCCGGGGATTGCCCGGGGTGTGATCCGACGGGGGCAGGTAGGTGATGCACCACGCCGCTTCGGTCATGCCGTAGAACTGGAGGAACTTGCAGCCGAACCGCTCGATGCACTGGGCCAGCAGGGTTTCCGGAATGGGGGAGCCGCCGTAGGCGGCCATCCGAAGCGTCGACAGTGACGCCCGGTTGGCGGTGGGATCGGCGAGGATGAAGGCGAACATCACCGGGACGCCGACAAGAACGGTCACCTCGTGTGCCCGGATGGCGTCCATCGCCGCGGCGGGACCGAATTCGGGCAGCATGACATTCGTCGCGCCGAAGAACAGACCCTGGATGATCCAGCCCAGGCCGGCGATGTGGAAACTGGGGATCATCACCAGGATCCGGTCGTCCGCCCCGAGGTCCAGCCAGTCCGCCTCCGGTGACAGCAACGCCTGCCGTGCCGCGTAGATGCTGCGCTGGGCGATCACGACACCCTTGGAAAGTCCGGTGGTGCCGCTGGTGTACAGCTGCAGGAACGGGTCGTCGGGGCCGGATTCGATGTGGGGGTCGGTGTCCGGATGGCCTCGAAGCCACGTGGCGAACGCCGGCAAGGGTACGGTGTCCACCGATCTGTCGTTCTCGGATTGCGCTTGGGCCAGCACACTTTCGGCCACCGGGTCGACGAACACCAGCCGGCACAGCGAGTCCCGCAGGATATGCGCGATCTCGGGGGCGGCCAGTCTCCAGTTGACGGGGATCAGCACCACCCCGCATTTGGCCGCGCCGATCAGCAGTTCGTAGATGATCTCCGAGTCCTGCCCGACGTACGCGATACGGTCACCGGGACACACACCTGCGGCGAGTAGGGCGTTGGCGATCTGACTGGACACCCGGTCGAGCGTGGCATAGTCGACGGTGTTCGGGCCGCAGACGATGGCGCCGGCGCTGGGCCGGCGGAGCGCGTGTTCGCGGATCAAATCCGTGAAATCGGCAGGCACGTCCAGTGATCCGATGGTGGATGACACATTCATGGCGGTTTCCCAAACGTTCGAGTGGTCAGGTTGCGGCGTTGCACGACGGTATCCCGGTGCCGGTAATCGTCCGGTAATCCGGTTGTCCTCCCGGTTGTTTCGCGCATCGAACGAAGTGGGTCGCGGTGGTCGGCCAATTACCCGGCGGTGGGCGGGACGGCACCCGAACGGATCTATGCTCCGCTGTGATCGATGTGAAAGCCCGTCGGCACAACATGTTCGACCGGATTGTGGGAGAGAAGATGTGTGAGCATACGCCGGCCGCGGATGACCCGGTGGCCATCATCGGGATGGCGTGCCGGTTTCCCGGCGGGGTGACCTCGCCGGAGGACCTGTGGCGGGTCATTGCCGAAGGGCGGGACGTGATGTCGCCGTTCCCCGGAGATCGTGGCTGGCCCGCCGACATCCACGACCCCGAGGCGGGGGTGCCCGGCAAGACCTATGTTCGCGAGGGCGGATTCCTGGACGGTGCAGGGGAGTTCGACGCCGGATTCTTCGGGGTGTCCGCACGGGAGGCCCTGGCGATGGATCCACAGCAGCGTTTGCTGCTCGAGGTGGCGTGGGAGGCGTTCGAGCGGGCGGGCATCGATCCGGGTTCGTTACGCGGAAGCGACACCGGGGTGTTCGTCGGCGTGAGTGACATGGGGTACCGCACGCTGGCATCAGGGGCGGAGGTCGAGGGCGCGGAGAGCTACCTGCTGACCGGCAACATGCCCAGCGTCGCATCGGGACGGATCGCCTATTTCCTCGGGTTGGAGGGCGCGGCGGTGTCGCTGGACACGGCGTGTTCGTCGTCGCTGGTGGCCCTGCATCAGGCGGTCCAATCGGTGCGGTCTGGTGAATCGTCACTCGCGCTGGCCGGCGGGGTGACCGTCACCGTGTCGCCGCTCGGCTACGTCCTGTTCGCCCAGCAGCGGGGATTGGCCCCTGACGGCCGCTGCAAGTCCTACGCGTCGGGCGCGGACGGGACGGCGTGGTCAGAAGGTGTCGGGTTGCTCGTTCTCGAGCGGCTCTCGCAGGCCCGGCGCAACGGTCACCGGGTGGCGGCGATCGTGCGCGGCTCGGCGGTGAACCAGGACGGCGCGTCCAACGGGCTGACGGCGCCGAACGGGCTGGCGCAACAACGGGTGATCCGCCGAGCGCTGGCCAACGCCGGATTGTCGCCCGCCGATGTCGACGTCGTCGAAGGACACGGCACCGGGACGGTGCTCGGCGACCCGATCGAGGTGCAGGCCATCCTCGCCACGTACGGACAGCGGCCCCCCGAACGGCCGCTGCTGCTCGGGTCGGTCAAGTCGAACATCGGGCACACCCAATCCGCGGCAGGCGTCGCGGGAGTGATCAAGATGGTGCAGGCGATGCACCACGGTGTGGTGCCCCGCACCCTGCACGTCGATTCGCCGTCGTCGCAGGTTGATTGGACGGCGGGACAGATCCGTCTCGTCGCGGAATCGTCGCAGCCGTGGCCCGACCGCGACCAGCCGCGCCGCGCCGGTATCTCGTCGTTCGGCATCAGCGGTACGAATGCCCACGTCATCGTCGAGTTCGAACCGGTGCACCGCGGATCCGGCCGATCCGCGGCGGACCGGACGGCCGAAGAGCACCCGGCGCTGCCGTGTGTGGTGTCGGCCAAGACCGAATCCGCGTTGCGCGCCCAGGCCCGGCGGCTGGGCGCGTTCGGTGGGGCGGGGACGCTCGCCGACGTGGGGTACTCGCTGGCCACCACCCGCGCCGGACTCGCCCACCGCGCCGTGGTCATCGCGACGACGCGCGCCGAGTTTTCCGAAGGCCTGGCCGCGCTGGCGCAGGGCCGGCACGCTCCGTGCGTGATCAGCGGCCGCGCGCCGGCACGCGGTAAGACCGCGTTGCTGCTGCCCGGACAGGGCAGCCAGGCGCTGGGTATGGGCCGTCGGCTCTACGGCGAGTATCCCGAGTTCGCCAGAGCGTTCGACGCCGCGTGTGCGCAGTTCGACCGGCACCTGGACCGTCGGTTGCGGTCGGTGATCTTCGGGGACGACGGCGTCGATCCCGAGCTTCTGAACCGGACCGAGTACACCCAGCCCGCGCTGTTCACGATCGAGGTCGCGATGCTGCGACTTCTCCAAACATGGGGTATGACACCGGACTTCGTGGTCGGGCATTCGATCGGCGAACTGGCCGCCGCACATTTCGGCGGCGTCTTCTCACTCGAGGACGCGGCGACGGTCGTCGCCGCGCGCGCAGCGCTCATGCAGCAGTTGCCACCCGGTGCGATGGTGTCGATCCGGGCGTCGCTGTCCGAGGTCAGCGAAGCGCTGGCCGCCTACGGCCTCGACGTGTCGGTCGCGGCGAGCAACGGGCCCAATGCGACCGTGGTCGCCGGGGAGGACGAAAGCGTGACCGTGGTCGCCAAGTACTGGCGTACGCGTGGCCGGCATACCAAACGCCTGCAGGTCGACCGGGCATTCCACTCGTCGCACCTGGATCCCATGCTGCCCGAGTACCGCCGGGTCCTGGCGGGAGTCGACCTGCACCCCTCGACGGTGCCGTTGGTGTCCAACGTGACCGGCGAGCCGGCGCGGGGCGAGCACCTGTGCACACCCGACTACTGGGTGAGTCAGGTGCGGCAACCCGTCCTGTTCCGGGATTGCGTGGCGGCCCTGGCCGCTGCCGGGGTACGCACCTTCGTCGAGGTGGGTCCCGGCGACGTGCTCACCGGGATGACCCACGAGTGCCTGGCCGGCAACGGCGGTACGGCGGTCGCGACGCTGCGGCGTGGCGAACCGGAAGGCGCCGGTCTGCTGAAAGCCGTTGCGGCGGCGTGGGTCCGCGGTGCTCAGTTGGACTGGGGTGCGGTGTACGCGGGCCGCGCTGCCGGGGTTGTCGACCTGCCCACCTACGCCTTCGACCACCGGACTTACTGGAGCGGCGCCGAGAGCGACGGGGCCGAACTGGTCCCGCGGTTCGAACCGGCTCCACAACCCGATGCGGCGCAGACGTTCCGGGCGCAACTCGCTGCGCTGCCCGAGGATGGCAAGGCCGGCTTCGCGCTCGGGGCGGTGCGGTCGCAGATCGAGGAGATCCTCGCGGTGGACAGCGAGATCAGCGTCGAGGCAACCCTTTCGGATGCCGGCCTGACGTCGTTGTCCATCCTGGAACTGCGCGCGCGGCTGGACCGCATGACCGGCTGGGCGATTCCGCTGGAACTGCTGCTCGCCAATCCGACCATCGGCGCACTCGCAAACCTGGTCAGCGCCACCGCAGCAACCGAAAGGGACGAACGATGACCGACAGCCTCATGCTGAGTTTCGAGCGCACGGTGCCGTGTTCGCTCGCGCACCGTCGCGCCATCGGCGAGGTTTTCGTCACCGACACCGCCGAGGCCGGTCCTGATGAATACGTTGCCGCGGTGCAGATCCCGAGGGCGCACCTGCTGTGGTTCGACCGCTGCGCCGAATACCACGATCCGTTGTCGATGGTGGAGGCGATCAGGCAGGCGGTGATCGTGCTGGGGCACCGGTATCTGGGTGTCCCGGCCGGAACCCCGGTGAGCCTGCAGAGCATCGAGGTCACCGTCGAGGACATCAGTGCGTTTCGGGATGCCCGTAACGTCCCGCTGGAGGGCATCGCACGCATCCGCCTGACGCCACCGCCGAGCAGCCATCTGTGCGTCGGCGAGTCGTCCTTCGACGCGTCGCTGACCATCGAAGGGTCCCTCGCCCTGACCATTCGGGGCCGCGGCGCGCATTTCCCCGCCGATGTGTACCGGCAGCTGCGCATACACCAGCAGGCCACCCGGCCCGCCGACAACGCCGGCGACCACGCCGACGTCGAACGGGCACATCCCGCCACGGTGGGCCGGACCGATCGCCGCAACGTTGTCGTGGGAGCCGAGCCGGTGCGTTGCGGACCCGACGGGACGGCGCTCATCCCGCTGGTGGTCGATCAGCGCCACCCAGCGTTCTTCGACCACCCCTACGACCATGTGCCCGGGCCGCTGCTGCTCGAGGGGTGCCGTCAGGCGGCGATTCTCGCGGCGGTGGACGCGGAGGTGCTCGACTCGCCCGTCGTCGCGCTGACATCGTGCGCGATGACATTCGACGGGTTCGCCGAACTGGGCCCGCCGGTCGGATTCTCGGCCGCCGTATTCGCCGATCCCGACTCCGGTGGCGCCACCGTCGAACTCGCCGCCTACCAGTTCGGCCAGCGCATCGGCCTGTGCAGCCTCGAGCTGTCACCGCATCCCCAGGTTTCCGAACACGACGAACAGGAGTCGGCATGACCAGAGGCACTCCAGACAGCCCGCAGTCCGACGGCGCCTCGCGGCTCGCGGTCGTCGGCGGCGGCATGGCGGGTATCGCCGCGGCCTACCATCTGCGCGCCGCGGGCTACCCCGTCGATCTCATCGAATCCGACGGTGTGCTCGGCGGACGGCTCGGCGTGGATCGACTCGGCGAGCGTCCGATCATGATGGGCGGCAAGAACATCGGTCGCAGCTATACCGAGCTTCGGGCCTTCCTGGCCGCGATGGGAGCCGGCGACTTCGAATACTTCGGGGTCAATACCTCACGCATCGTGCACGGCAAGCTGATCACCTTCGACAGCACGAACAACCGGCTGGATCTGCTGAGGAAGATCACCAAGCTGGGCTCGCCGAGAGATCTCGTGCGACTGTCGTGGCTGCTGGCCAAGGTGCGCCGCGACGAGGGCAATCGGTACCTCGGATCGAAGGCGTTCACCAGGATCGGTTCGGCGCACGACCACCGGCCACTCACCGCGTACTTCGGGCCGGACCTGGTGAACAACATGTTCCGGGCGCTGACGGTACGGATGAACGGCGCCGAGCCCGACGAGATGTACCTGGGCAACCTCGGTGTGAACCTCGGCATCGCCGGAACCTTCGACCAGCTCGTCGGAAGCATCCGGCCCGCCCTCGACAGGTTGGCGGAATACGTATCCGTACAACTGGATTCGCGGGTCGACAGTCTCCTCGTCGGGGACGGCCGGGTGCAGGGTATCGAGGTGTCGCGCAACGGTGAAGCACCGCGACCGGTCGCCTACGCCGGGGTGGTGCTGGCCACGCCCGCCTACGCGGCCGCCGAGATCGCCGGATCGGCGCTCCCCGAACTGAGCCGACAGCTGGCGCGGGTGCGGTACTTTCCCGCCGCGGTCGCGGTGGTCGAGTACGACCGTCCCGTGTTCGACACCGTGGTCCGTGCCATCGCCGTGGACGGGGGTCCGTGCAGCAATATCGGGGTGTACGGCGTCCATGACCGCAACGTCGTCCGGTACACCTTCAGTGGGCGCGACGCGCGGCCCGCGCCGTCAGCCGGACAGCTGAGCTCCTGGCTCGACGACGCCGAGGGAGCGGTCACCGAGCTGCTCGGCACCGGACCGCTCAACCGCGTCAACGTCCGGACGCGGGTGTGGCCCGCGGCGTACTGCGCCTATCTGCCGTTCTACGGTGAGTTCCTGACCGAGCTGGCCGGCCACGTCGCCGCGACACCCGGCATCGAACTGGCCGGAGATTACCTCATGGGGGCGCCGCTGGAAGCCTGCTTCCGCTCGGGTCGACTGGCCGCACAGCGTCTCCTGCAGCATGTTTCGGCACCGAGCTGGATGGGAGCCCCGGCATCATGAACACCTACGTCGACCTCGCCCGCAGGGGAGCGCAGGACTGCGGCGACGAGGCCCTTTACACCTACCTCGTCGACGGCGAGACCGAGGTCGCCCAGCTCACCTGGGCGGAGCTGGACTTACGCGCCCGGGCCATCGCCGCTCAGATGCAGGACCTCGGCCTGGCGGGGCAGCGTGTCCTGTTGATCTACCCGCCCGGACTCGACTACGTCGTCGCCTTCTACGCGTGCCTCTACGCGGGCGTCATCGCCGTACCCGCGTATCCGCCCACGCTGAACCGTTCGGTCTCGCAGCTGACCAACATCATCGGCGACGCGTCGATCGAGGTCGCCCTGACCAACCGGCAGATCATCGCCGGCCGGGACGTGATCATCGCCATCGAGCCGGCACTGGGTCGGTTGAGCTGGCTGGTCACCGACGAGACACCCGATGACCGCGCCTCCGACTGGCGTCCACCGCGCCTCACGCCGGACAGCATCGCGTTCCTGCAGTACACATCCGGTTCGACGTCTGCACCCAAGGGCGCCGTCCTCACCCACGGAAATCTTATGCACTGCGGCAACGCCACTGCCGCGCGCCTCGTCGCGCCCGGGGTTCGCCTGCTCAGCTGGCTGCCGCAGTACCACGACTACGGACTGTTCTTCGGCATTCTGCAGCCGGTGTTCGGACGTAACCCGATCACCTTGATGTCGCCGATCGATTTCCTCAGCCGGCCGGCCCGGTGGGTGCAGGCCATCTCGCGGTTCCGGGCGTCGGCGAGTGCCGCCCCCAATTTCGCCTATGACCTCTGCGCTCGCAAGACCACCGCCGAACAACGCGCCGAACTGGACCTCAGCTGCTGGAAGGTCGCGGGCAACGCCGCCGAGCCGGTGCGCCCGGACACGTTGGCGCGCTTCGCCGCCACGTTCGCGGACGCGGGTTTCCGCGCCTCGGCGGCGTTGAGCCTCTACGGCCTCGCCGAGGGGCTGTGCGTATCGTCCGGTCAGACGGGCGTGCCGCCGCGGATCACGGCGTTCGACCCGCTCGTACTCGGGCACGGCCGCGCCGTCGAACGCGGCGAATCCGACGGCGGTATCCCGATCGTGAGTGCCGGCACGGCGCTCGACGGTCAGGAGGTCGTCATCGTCGAGCCGGGTTCGGGCACCCAGTGCGCTCCCGGCACGGTTGGTGAGATCTGGGTCGCCGGCACCAGCGTGGGCCACGGCTACTGGAACCGTCCGGTGGAGACCGCGGAGAGCTTCGGCGCCCGGCTGGCCGGCGCCGACGCGGCGTATCTGCGCACCGGGGATCTGGGTTTTCTCCACGGCGGCGAGCTCTACGTCGCCGGACGTCGCAAGGATGTGATCATCGTGCGCGGACGGAACGTGTACCCCCAGGATCTCGAATACACCGCCGAGAGCAGCCATCCGGCGCTGCGCCCCGGCTGCGCTGCCGCGGTGGATCTGCGCGACCCGGCGTCCCCCGACGACGAGGGTGAACGGATCGCCTTCGTGCACGAGGTCCGTCCGAACTGGAACGGCGACCTCGCCGAAGCCGCCGCGGCGCTGCATCGGGCGATCGCCACCGAGCACGGACTGGCGATCTGCGCGGTGACCCTGATCCCGGCGGGCCAGATCCCGAAGACGTCGAGCGGAAAGATCCGGCGCGCCGAGACTCGCAGCATGCTGCGTGCCGGCGAATTCGACGTGCTGTTCGAATCGCGCACCCCGGTTCTGGACCCCGCAGCCCATCGGCGGCGCCACGATCCGCCGCGTCCGGACGGTGTCGTGACCGCGGAGCAGATCGAGGCGTGGCTGGTCGATCTGGTCGCCAGCCGATCCGGGATGGATCCGGAGAATGTCGACAGCGCAGCGCCGTTCGCGGCGCTGGGGCTGCGTTCGGTCGACGCGGTCGACATGATGGCGCGGCTCGGCGATTGGATCGGCGCGCCGGTGCCGGCGCTGCTCGCCTGGGACCACCCGACGATCGGAGCACTGGCGCGCCACCTGGCGACGAACGTCGCCGCGGACGACCGGGAATCCGCGGCATGACCAGCGACCGCACCGCACGCGACGCTCATCCCGCCCGGGTGTGACCCGGGGCCGTCACCTGAAGCGCGCCGTGAACACCGGCCGCGGGTGCGCGCGGCGGGCTGCGCGCGGCGCGCGTCAAATCCAAGTAGCCGACTACTCAATCCCTTTGGTGCACAACGACGTAATGTTGGCGTCGTATCGGCACCCACCTCCGGAGCGAGGCCGCCTCGGTCGACACGAGCGTGTCGGGTGACGGTGCCACAGACTCGGACGAGTGACACGGGGTGGAAGACATGGAGTGTGGCATCCAGTTCTCGGTGCTGGGAACGATCAAGATCTCCGACAACGGCACGACCATCCCCGCCGGGGGTGTGACGCAGCGATCCGTATTGGCGTATCTGCTGCTCAATTCGGGCAGGGTGGTGTCCAACGGCGAGATCCTCTCCGCGATCTGGCAGGACTGCCCGCCGTTCACCGCCCGCAAGATGGTGCACAATTCAGTGGCGGCGATCCGCAAGATGCTCGCCGCGCACACCGGCGGCGCCGCGCTGATCACTCAGGCGCCCGGTTACCAGCTCCACGTCGACCACGACACCGTGGACGTGAACGTGTTCCGCCGGTTCGTCGCACAGGGCCGTGCCGAGCTCGACGCGGGCCGGCCGGACGCCGCGCGCGACCAGCTGCGCCGGGGTCTTGATCTATGGCGCGGGCGTGCGCTGGCCGACCTCGCCGAATCGGCCGGTCACTGGCCGGAACTCGCGGCGGTCGAGGACGAGAGGATCAGCGCCTACGAGGACTGCTTCGCCGCCGAACTGGCCTGCGGCAGACACCGTGAGGTCACATCTGAACTCAAGATGCTCACCACGGCCCAGCCCGTCCGCGAGCGCCTCGTACAGCTGTACATGATCGCGCTCTACCGATCGGGTCGTCAGGTCGAAGCGTTGAGTGTCTTCCGGCGCACCCGGGACACGCTCGTCGACGGGCTCGGAGTGGAGCCGGGTCCGGCCCTGCAACGCCAGCACCAGCTCATCCTGCGCCACGATTCCTCACTGGAGTTGGCAGCGCTGGGCTGGTCCGCCTGATCGGCGTCGCCCATTCGGCTCGACACCTGCGGTGTCGAGCCGAATTGTCTGTGCCGCAACATGTTTGCGGTGGAATGCGCAAACTTGTGGCACGAGTGTCGGGTGCCGCCCGCGCCGGACGCCGATGACATGCACGAATCGGCCGGGGCGACGAGAGAGCCGCCCCGGCCGGTTCCTCAGCACGCGGTGCTACGCGGCGCGTTCCTGTGTTGCCGGACCGGACAACCGGCCGAGGATGATGTCGGCAAGCTGTTCGACCGACGGCCCCATCGCCAATTCGACCGCGGAGAGCCGAAGTCCGAGTTTGGTTTCGATTCCGGCGGCGATCTCGAGCGCCATGATCGAATCCAGTCCGACCTCGTGCAGGGGCTGCGAGAGCGGGAAGTCCGGCTCGTCCATGCCCATGACCCCGGCGATGATCTCGCCGAGAAGGGCGGTGATGCGCTCACGGCGGGCTTCGTCGGCCAACCCGGCGAACAGGTCGATCACCGTGGCCCCGCCGTTGGCGTCACCGCCGTGCTCGGCGTCGGCGAGCAGGGCGACCCTGCACCTGCCCGCCATGGCGGGCAGGGCCGCCGCAAACCGCGGCCAGTCGGCTTCCATGAGCGTGAGGCGGTCGATGTCGTGCTGAAGCACCTCACCCAGCGCCAGTAGCGCATCGTCGATGCTGATGGCAGTGAGCCCCATGTGTTCGAGGTGCCTGGCGGTGTTGGCGTCGCGTGCGACGATCCCCGTTTCGCCCAGCACCCCCCACTGGATCACCGATGCGGGCAGCCCGCGGCGGCGGCGCAGTGTGCCCAGTGCGTCGAGTACGGAGTTGGCGGCGACGTAGTTGCCCTGCCCCGGGTTGCCGAACAGCGACGAGATCGATGAGTACAGCACGAAGAAATCCAGGTCGCGCGTGAGGGTGTGTAGGTTCATCGCACCTTGGGCCTTGGGGCCCAGCACCCGGTCGAGGGCGTCGCGATCGAGGTCGGCTATTCGTCGGTCGTCCA
Source organism: Actinomycetota bacterium (assembly GCA_018268465.1). Lineage (GTDB taxonomy): Bacteria > Actinomycetota > Actinomycetes > Mycobacteriales > Mycobacteriaceae > Mycobacterium. Next base: position 175,820 of record JAFDWN010000015.1, on the reverse strand, counting down.
ACACCGCGGCGCTGTGAATGACCCCGCGCAGCGGCGGCATCGTCGCGGCGATATCGCCGAGGACCGCGGCGATATCGTCCCGGTTGCCCACGTCGGCGGCGAACACGCGCACGTCCACCCCCCGCACCTGCAGATGCCGGATCGTTTCGCGGGCCTCGGTGGCCGTTGCGCCCCGCCTGCTGACCAGCGCGAGGTGCCGCGCCCCCTCGTCGGCGAGCCATTTGGCGGTTTCCAGTCCGAACCCGCCCAGGCCACCGGTCACCAGGTAGGTCGCGTCCTGGCGGATGCGTCGCGGTGAGCGGCCGAGCAGGGTTAGCTGCGGATCGTGGATATCCACGCAGACCTTGCCCATGTGCATCGACCGGGCCATCAGCCGGAACGCCTCCTCGATGCGGCCGGCGGGGAAGACGGTCACCGGAATCGGCTCGACCTTCTTCTCGGCGATCAGCGTGAGCACTTCGTCGCAGAGGCGGCAGACGTAGTCGGGTCTGCTCGCCATCAGCCGATCGAGGTCGACCGACGCGAAGATCAGGTTCTCGTTGAACGGTCGCAGCCCCAGCGCGGTGTCCTGTTCCGCGCTCATCTTGCCGATCTCGATGAAGCGGCCGAACGGCGCGAGGCAGGCCACGCTTTTCGTCATCAGTTCGCCGGGGGAGAAGTTGAGCACCACATCCACGCCACGCCCCTGCGTCCAGGCCATGACGTCGTCGGCGAATGTGACGTCGCGCGACGCCGATACCCGCTCGATGCCCGATGACCGCAGGTGATCGCGCTTCTCCGGCGATCCGGCGGTGGCGATGACCTCCGCACCGATCCACTTCGCCAACGCGACCGCGGCGAGCCCCACGCCGCCGGTGGCGCCGTGGATGAGCACGGTCTCACCCCTCTGCAAGCCGGCCAGCTTGACCAGGCCGTGGTAGGCGGTGACCATTGCGAGGACACCCGCGCTCGCCTCGGACGGCACCGATTCCGGTAACGCGAATGCGCGCGAGGCGGGGACGATCGCATGGGATCGGATGGCGTCGGGACACAGGGCGTAGACGCGATCGCCGCGTCGCAGGGCGGTCACGGCGCTGCCGACCCGGGAGATCCGGCCCACCACCTCCATGCCGAGCGCGGCACCGGAGAAGGTGTCCTGCATGATCCGGTCGGAGACCAGACCCATCGCCTTGAGCACATCCTTGTAGTTCAGTGGTGCCAGATCGACGTCGATCTCCACCTCGTCCACATCCACGTCGCCGCGTTCGGCAACCGAGAATGCCATGTTCTCAAGGCTTCCCGTGACGCCGCCGGCCAGGGCGTACGCCGGCGCGGAAGACACCGGGACGGCGGCGAGGTGCGGGGACTCGTCCGGATTCGGCGCCGGGACGCGGTCGACCCTCGCGCAGTACAGTCGGCCGGCGCGCAGCGCGATCTCCTGCTCGGCGCCGACCCGCTGCAGCAGACCCGGCAATTCGGCGGTGTCCACCGGTCCGTCGACGTCGACGAGCGTGACGGCCAGGTCGAAGCGTTCCGAGATCAGCGTGCGGCAGAAGCCGTGCAGCAGTGCACGATCGATCGCCGGTTCGTGGGAATCGCCGTCGAGCACCTCGGCGCCCCTGGTCACCACGAAGTAGCGGGTGACGGTGTCGGCGGGCAGCGATCGCACGGTGTGTAGAAGTTGTTCGACCGCCGACGTCCCCGCCTGCACGGGTGCGGAGTCTTGCGCCGGCGCCGACGCCCACCGCAGATCGAGAATCGCCACGGGCTCGGTGCATCCCGAAAGCTCCTCCAACACGGTCGAATCGGTGTCACCGGCCGCGATGGTCAGCCACGTGGTCGGGGCGATCGCGACCTCCTCGAGGGGCAGCCACCTGCGCGTGTGCAGTCGCCGCCGGTGCTGGTCGAGACGCGGGGCCCGGGGCAGTAACCGGCAGGTGAAGCCGGTGATCTCGGCGACGACGGTGCCGTCCGCGGCGAGTAGGGTGATGTCGCCGGTCACGCTGCCGGTGTCGGCGTGCACGATTCGGCCGTGGCTGTACGCCACCGGCAACCCTGCGCCGAAGTAGTGGATCCGACCGATCCTGACCGGGATCAGGTCCTGCCGCGGCCCGTCGTCGACCGACGCCATCAGGCTGTGGAACGCCCCGTCCAGAAGCACGGGGTGCAGGTGATAGCCGTCGGACTCCACGCCTTCGGGAAGTTCAAGGGTGGCCAGGACCTCGCCGGTGGTGCGCCGCACGGACCGGACCGCCTGGAACCGCGGTCCGTACCGCAGGGACCGTTTGGCGAGGGCCGCGTACAACGTATCGGCGGCCATGTCCTCGGCGAGGCGGGCGTGCAACACCGCGATGTCGACGGCGTCGGGTACCCGTCCCGCCGAAAAGACCCGGCCCCTGGCACACAACACCGGTGCGGCGTCGTCGCTCTCCTGATGGATGGACACCACCGAGGTATCCGCCGTGATCGACACGGCCAGCCGCGCCGGCGATTCCGCCTGAAGCGGCACAGCGGACTTCAGTTCGAGGTCTTCGATGGAGCACGCGGTGCCGCCCGTGAGGTCCGCGTGGGCGGCGAGAGCCAGTTCGACGTAGCCGGACCCGGGGAAGAGCACGGTGCCCGCCGCATGGTGATCCTCCAGGTAGGGCATGGCGCCGAACGACAGGTCCGAGATGAGGCGGCGCGGCGCACCGGGTTCGACGTCGGCGACCATCGGATGCCGGTCGGACTGCACCCGTGCCAGCCGGGCGCGTTCGTTCTCCTCCCACAGACATGTGTTCTGCCAGGGGTATTTCGGCAGCGGAACATACGAGCCCGGGCCGAAGTACGCCTCCCAGTCGATCGGGGCACCCACCGCATACAGGGCGCCGAACGCCGAGCGCATCGTCGCGGATTCCGGCGCGCCTCGCGTCAGGGAGGCGATCCTGACCCCCTTGGCGCCGACCTCGCCGAGTACGTCGCGGATGGCCGCCCCCAACACCGGATGCGGCCCGATCTCCAGGAACACGCGGTATCCGTCGGAGACCGCGGCCTTCAGGGCATCGGCGAATCGCACAGTGCCCCTGGCATTTTGCCACCAATACCCCACGTCGTGGCGGGCGCCGGACAACCGTGCCCCCAGCGCCGTCGAGTACACTTCGACGGTCGGCGCGGCATGGCGCACGTCGCCGAGCGAGGCCACCAGTTCGTCTTTGATGTCGGCCATCGCGGCGCTGTGGTAGGGCACCTCGACCTGCAGCATGCGGTTGAACCTGCCGGCCGCGGCCAGCTCGGCGGCGATCGTCTCCAACGCGGCGCGCTCACCGGCGAGGGTGACCGAGGTGGTGCTGTTGACCGCCGCCACCGACACGCCGGCGCGCTGCGCGCACGCCTCGGCTTCGTCGGGATCCAACCCGACCGCCAGCATCGAGCCGCGGCCGGCGAGCGTGGCCTGCAGCCGGCTGCGGTGGTAGACCACCCGCATCGTCTCCTCGAGGCTGAGCGCATTGGCCCCGAAGGCGGCGCCGAGTTCACCGACGCTGTGGCCGAGCACACCGTCGGGACGGACACCCCACGATTGCCACAGCCGGGTCAGCGCGATCTGCAGCACCGTGTTCGCCGGCTGCGCGACCTCGGTTCTGTCCATTTTCGACGTGTTCTCGTCCGCGCACAGCTCGTCGAGGATCGACCACCCGCTGACCGCACGAAAAGCCTTGTCGCACTCCAGGACTGTGCTACGGAACACGTCCTCGGTCTGGAGCAGCTGGCGTCCCATCGCCCACCACTGCGGTCCCATCCCGGTGTAGACGAACAGCACCTTGGGGGAGTCGAGCGCGGGCTCGACGGCCTCGGCGGACTCCTGCGAGTAGTTCTGCAGCGATTCCAGCAGCAGCGACCGGTCGGCCGCCGGGAAGGAGGCGCGCAGACGATGGTGGCTACGGTGCACAGCGGCGCTGCGGCAGTGTGCGGTGACCTCCACCGCGGAGTCGGAGAGGACATCGGCGTGCCGCGCCGCCAGGTCATGCAGAGCGCCGGCGCTGCGGGCACTGATGACGAGAACGGGTTCCGGTCCGGTGGTGGCCGGCGTTTCGGGAGCGTCGGCGCCCGGCGACCCGCAGATGTCTTCCGGCGGCTCCGCCAGCACGACATGCGCATTCGTTCCGCCATAGCCGAACGAGTTCACCCCGGCGACCCGGCGGCCGTTCAGGCGGGGCAGCGGAGTCGGTTCGGTGGGGATCGTCAGGTTGAGCGCGTCCAGGTCGATGGCCGGGTTGACCGCGGTCAGATGCAGGTGCGGCGGAACCACGCCGTACTTGAGGCACAGTGCGGCCTTGATGACCCCGGCGACGCCCGATGCCGCTTCGGTGTGGCCGAAATTGGTTTTCACCGAGCCGATCCGGCAGGGTCCGTCCGCGCGATTCGGGCCCACCACGGCGCCGATCGCCCTGGCCTCGACCGGATCCCCGACGGGAGTTCCCGTTCCGTGCGCCTCGACGTAGGTGACGTCGGAGGGGGCGACGCCGGCCTGCGCGTACGCCGTGCGCATGACCGCGATCTGGGCGTCACCGTTGGGCACGGTGATCCCGTTGGTCCGCCCGTCGGAGTTGGCCGCGGTGCCCAGGACGATCGCATGGACCGTGTTGCCGTCGCGGCGGGCCGCCGCGAGGGGTTTGACCAGCAGTACCGCGGCCCCTTCGGCCCGCACATAGCCGTCGGCGTTCGCGCTGAACGCCTGGCAGCGGCCGGTCCGCGACAGGAATCGGCCCTTGGCCATGGTCACGTGGGTGGTCGGTGACAGCAGCGCGTTCGCGCCGCCCACCAGGGCGGCGTCACTCTCACCCGACCAGATGCTCTGACATGCCTGATGGAGGGCGACCATCGACGACGAGCAGGCGGTGTCGATGGACACGCTGGGTCCGCGCAGGTCGAGGAGATAGGACAACCGATTGGACAGCATCGTCAGCGTTCCCGCGGTCGGGGCGTGCGTGCCGAGGCGGAAACGGTTCTGCAGGTCGGAGTTGAGTGTCAGGTGGTCCATCATGAACCCGCCGACGAAAACCCCTGTGCGGGCGCCCGCATGCCGGCTGGGGGGTTCGCCCGCGTCCTCGAAGGCTTCCCACGCACACTGCAACAGCATGCGCTGCTGAGGGTCCATGATCGCCGCCTCACGCGGCGGGATGCCGAAGAACGAGGGGTCGAACTCACGCGGATCGTGGCGCAGCATGCCCGCCTTCTGGACGTAGCTGCGGCCGGGGGATCGTCCGCTGGGGTCGAGGAATTTTCGCGGATCCCACCGGCTGCCGGGTATGTCCACCACACAGTCGCGGCCCTCGAGCAGGGCGCGCCAGAATTCGCCGGCGTCGGTGATCCCGCCGGGCAGCCTGCAGCCGATGCCGACGATCGCGATCGGGTCGCGCGCGGGCGCGTCGGCGGCATGCGGGGTGGCAGAGACGCTGGTGAGAGGGCGTGGTGATGTCACAGCAGGTTCCTTCGGTCCGGTCGCAACTGACGGTTGAAGGAACGGTAGGGGCGGCCCGCCGCACGGATCGAGAGTAGATGACTACTCGGTTTCGCAGTCCGCCAGCGGCATCCGCCGCGTAGCCGCGCGGTGGCTACCGCCCGCGGGCGGGTTGGGACGCTGCCGACGTCGACGACGACGGCAGCGTCGACGGCCGGTCGATGACCGTCGAGCCGGGACCGCCGACCCGGTAGCGCGCGCCGCGGTGATCGTCGGGTAGCCGGTCGCCCGCTCCCAGCAACTTGTTGCGCAACGTGCCTGGTGTGTAACGGTCCTGGTATGCACCGCGAGCCGTGAGCGCGGGTACGACGTGGTCGACGACATCGGCGAACGAACCCGGGGTGACGGCGTAGGCGAGATTGAACCCGTCCACGTCGGTCTCGTCCACCCATTCCTGCAGGACGTCGGCGACCCGCGACCCCGATCCGACGAAACGGGGTCCGATGCCGCCGATTTCGCCCCACTCGGCGATGTCACGGACCTTCCATTCGCGCCCGTCGGGATCGGCGGACTGGAATGCGGCCACCGCGGACAGGATCGCGTTGGAGTCGACGTTGCCGATGGGTTCGTCGAGGCCGTAGCGGGCCAGGTCCACACCCATCCAGCCGGACATGAACACCAGCGCGCCCTCCGGGTCGCCGTAGGACAGGTACTCGGCGTGTTTGGCGTGGGCCTCGTCGTCCGTGGCGGCGGTGATGACGGTCGAGAGGTTGAAGATCTTCGCGGCGTAGGGGTCGCGTCCCGCCAGCTCCAGTTCCCGGCGGATCGTCGAAACGGTTTCGCGCAGGATGGCTTTGGTCGGTGCCGCGGTGAAAATGGCCTCGGCGTTCTCCGCGGCGAAACGCACCCCGCGCGGGGATGCTCCGGCCTGATAGATGACCGGTGTGCGCTGCGGGGACGGTTCGGACAGGTGGATGCCCGGAACGCTGAAATGGGTTCCCTCATGGCCGATATGGTGGACCTTCGCCGGGTCGGTGAACACCCCGCGCTCGCGGTCGCGGATGACGGCGTCGTCCTCCCACGACCCTTCCCACAGTTTGTACAGCACCTCGAGGTATTCGTCGGCATGGTCGTAGCGGGCGTCGTGCGCGGGCTGGTCGGTCTGGCCCATATTGCGGGCCGCGGCGGGCAGATAGCCGGTGACGACGTTCCAGCCGATGCGGCCCTTGGTGAGATGGTCGAGCGTGGACAGCCGGCGCGCGAACGGATAAGGGTGTTCGAATCCGGTGCCGGTGGTGACGCCGAACCCGAGATGCTCGGTCACCAGCGCCATCGCCGAGACCAGCAGCAGGGGATCGTTGACGGGCACCTGCGCGGCCTGGCGGATCGCGGCTTCGTCGCTGGCGCCGTAGATGTCGTAGGTGCCCAGGACATCGGCGAGGAACAGCCCGTCGAACCGGCCGCGCTCGAGCAGCTGTGCCAGACCCGTCCAGTATTCGAGGTCCTTGTACCGCCAGGACTGGTCCTGGGGGTGCCGCCACAGGCCGGGCGATTGATGGGCGACGCAGTTCATGTCGAAGGCATTGAAGCGGATTACGCGACTCACTGACCCGATACTGGTTCTCGCCCAACGCAATGTCGCCGGTTGTATTCACGCGGATTGTATTGTCGGGCGACGGGGGCTGCCCGTCACGGCGCCGGCCGGGCACTGCCGGGTTTGCGCGGACCGAACCGCTGGATCCGCGAGATCCTGCCCCGCGTCTCTCCAAACGGCTATGCGGACAGCCGCGAACCCGACGAGGTGTCGAAGACGTGGGCGCGACCCGGGCGCACCGACACGCTGACCCGGTCACCCGGCTGCGGCGGGCCGCCCCAGCCGGCCACGGTCGCGGTCTCCACGACGGCGGTCAGCCGCAGCGCCCCGACCTCGACGATGAACACGTACCGCGGTCCCAGCAACTCCACCAGACCGACGCGCCCGCTACCGTCGGGCGCCGGTGCGACGAGCAGATCCTCCGGTCTGATGCCGGCCGTCACCGCGGCGTGATCGGCGGTGCCGAGCACCAGGCGGACGTCGCCCGCCTCGAATACGCCCGCCCTGATCCGGCCGTCGACCAGATTGGCCGTGGGGGAGCCGATGAAGCCGGCGACGAAGGGGTTGACCGGCGTCCGGTAGAGCTCCTCGGGCGTGCCGCGCTGCTCGATGCGGCCGGCGTGGAGCACGACGAGCTGATCGGCGATCGTCATCGCCTCCTCCTGGTCGTGCGTCACGTACAGCGCGGTGATACCCAGCTCCTGTTGCAGCCGCCGGATCTCCGAGCGCAACTCCACCCGCAACTTGGCATCCAGGTTGCTCAGCGGCTCGTCGAAGAGGAACACCGACGGTGTCCGCACCAGCGCGCGGGCGATCGCGACACGCTGCTGCTGACCGCCCGACAGTTGCCGGGGTTTGCGCGCCAGCAGCCCCTCGATCCCGACCCGCTCGGCAACCTCTCGGACACGCTGGCCCACAACGGCTTTCGGTACACCTGCGTTGCGCAGCGGGAATGCGATGTTGCCTGCGACCGTCAGCTGCGGATAGAGGGCGTAGTTCTGGAACACCATCGCGACGTCGCGCTCCCGCGGTGTCGCGCCGGTGACGTCACGCCCGCCGATGTGCACCGTCCCTGCGTCGGCGGACTCCAGCCCGGCGACGATCCGCAACGTCGTGGACTTACCGCAGCCGGACGGCCCGACCAGCACGGTCAGCGAACCGTCGGGGAGGGTCAGGCTCAGGTCGTCGACCACCGGTCCTCCGCCGTAGCTCTTGGTGATGCCCGTCAGCTCGACCGGGCTCATTTGGTGGCCCCGGTGGTCAGGCCGCCGACCAGGTGGCGTTGCGCCGCCAGGGCGAGCAGGTAGACCGGGGCGATCCCGAGCAGGCCTGCGGCCGCCTGCTGACCGAACTGGACGTTGCGGTCGCCCTGGAACAGTGACAAACCGACCGTCAACGTCTGGCTCTCCTTCGTCACGGCGAGGAACACGGCGAACAGGAAATCGTTGTAGCTCAAGAAGAACACCACGAGGAACGCGGCGACGACACCCGGCCACAGCAGCGGCAGCACCGCTTTGCGGAAGGCCCCGCCCACCGTCAGTCCGTCGACGACGGCGGCCTCGTCGATCTCGACCGGGATCCGCCGCACGAAGCCGTCCAGGAGCCACACCGCGACCGGCACATTGGCGATGCCGTTGACGAGAATCAGTCCCGCCACGGTGTTGGTGAGGCCGGCGTGGCGCAGCAGGAAGAACAGCGGGATGATCGCGACGATGGGGGGCGCGCAATAGCTGGCCAGCAGCACGGTCAGCAGCCGCTCCCCGCGGAAGCGGCGGGCGGTGAAATACGCGGCCGGGACGGCGATGAGCACCGCGAGCACCGCGGCGCCCAGCGCCGACATCCACGAGTTCTGCAACATGGTGCCCAACGCGATGGTGTCGAACACCCTGGTGACGTTCTCGGTTGTCAGCGACGTCGGGAACAGGCTCGAGTTCAGCACGTCGTCGGGTCTGCGGGCCGCCAGCGATACGAGGTAGCCGATCGGGGTCAGCGCGACGAGGACCACGCCGAAGAGTCCCGCCCAGACCAGCACCCGGCGCCACGACGAGGTGCTCATCGGTGCTCGGCCCCGACGGCCCTGGCCCTGGCGGTGGTGAACACCGTCGCCACCGCGCCGACGACGAAGGCGAAGATCAGGGTCTGCGCGGCCGCGGTGCCCATGTCGAAACTGCCGCGCAGCCCGGTCTGGTAGATCGCGTACGGCGAGAGCGTCGTGGCAAACCCCGGCCCGCCCGAGGTGATGACCGCGACCAGGTCGAACGCCTTGAACCCGAAGACCAGCTGCAGGATGGCCACCGCCCACACCGTCGGCGCGACCGTCGGCCACACCACCGTGGTGAAGGTGCGCAGCCGGCCGGCGCCGTCGATGCGGGCCGATTCGAGCAGTTCCGGGCGGACCGCCCCGAGGGCGGCGAACACGATGAGCACCGAGAACGGGGTCCACTGCCAGATGTGGATCGCCGCGAGGGTGAGGAACGCGCCCGCACCCGAGCCCAGCGGATTGAACCCGGCCAGCCCGACGGCACCGAAGACGCCCGCCAGCCCGCCGCCGACCGGCGCGAGCAGCAGTTTCCACGCCACCCCGATCAGGACGGGCGCGGTCACCAAAGGAAGCAGCAGCAGCGCCCCGACGACACCGAACCGGCTGCCGCGCAGCCGCAGCAACACCGCCGCCGCCACTCCCAGGACCGTGGTGGACGCCGCGACGATGACCGCGAATCCCGTCGACCGCCACAGCGACGGCACGAACGCGGGCGAGGACAGCGCGGTGCCGAAATTCGCTGCGCCGGTGAAAGTGCCCAATGGATGTGCCAGCGATGAATCGGTCAGCGCCAGTGCGATCAGATAGACCGTCGGGTAGACCAGGAACACCACCAGCCCGGCCGCGGCGGGCAACGCCAGCCACAGCGGGACGCGCCGGCTCATACGGTGGCGTTTTCCCAGCTGGTCTGGGCGTTCTGCAGGGACTGCTCGACGGTCTGGCCGCCCGCGATCGCCAGGGCCAGCTGATCGACGAGGTCCTGCAGCAGCTTCGGTGCTCCGGCGTGTTTGGGCCACACGAGCGGATGGCCGTTGAGGCCTTCGCGGATGGGGCCGATGGCGGCGGTGACGACGTTGGCGTAGCCATCGGAGTTGAGCACCTCGCCGCGCACCGGATCGATACCGGCGCCGGCGGTGGACGACACCGCCAGATTCTGCGGGGCCGCGGTCGCCCACGCGATGAACGCCGCCGCGGCGTCCTTGTGCTGCGACGCGGTCGAGATACCCAGTCCGAAGCCGGCGTCCAGCGCGGCGCGCGGTGTGGTGTTGGAGCCGCCGACGGGCAGCGACACCGCACCCCACTTGCCGGCGATCTTCGACGCGGACGGATCCTCGGCCCGCAGCGCCATATCGGTCCACGTGTCCAACAGCGCACCCTGCCCTGCCAGGAACGCCTGGTTGGCCTGGTCGAATCCGATCTGCAGCGGCGTGGGAAGCGCGTTGGGGGTGACGTCGACCAGATGCTGCAGCGCCGCGACGGAGGCATCGGATGTCAGCGCCGGCTTGCCGTCGGCGCCGATGAGTTCGCCGCCGTACCCGGTGAGCCGGTTGATGTACGAGCAGCCCAGGATCATCGGAACCTGCTGTCCGGAGACGATCGCGCCATACGCGGCGCCACGGGCGTCGGTGGTGATCTTCGCGGCGACCGCGTCGTAGTCATCCCAGGTCCGTGGCGGTTCGAGTCCGTACCGGTCCAGCAGTTCGGCGTTGTAGAACAGGATGTGGATGTCGCCGTCGTAGGGCAGCCCGTAGCGTTTGCCGTCCAGCAGGGTGTAGGGGTCATAGACCGACGGCAGGTATCCCGAGACGCCGATGGCGTCGGCGTTGGTGTCGATCCAGTCGGTGACGTCGGTGAGCGCACCGGCGTCGACGAGATCGCCCAGGCCGAAGTAGATGTAGTCGAAGACGTCGAATTCACCGGTGCCGCTTTGGACGTCGAGGATCTGCTTGCTGGTCAGCTGGTCATACGGCGCGGCGGTCACCTCGAGCGTGCCGCCGGTGGCGGCATTCCACGCCGGCGCCAGGATGTCGCGGAACGACGTCACATGCGGTTGGTTCACCAGCAGCTTGAGGGTGCTGCCGTCGAAGCGGCCCGATACCGGTGCGGTGGACGGCAGGGCGCTCTCGGTGGTCGACGAGCCGCATGCGGCCAGCGCGGGTGCCAGGAGTGCGGCGCCGCCTGCCAGCCCGAGCAGTTGCAGCGCGCGGCGGCGCGACAGGGCGGGAGTAGTCACGAAAGTTCAACCTATTCAGAGGTTTCGGTGTGTGCGAGGGATAAACTCACGACGATCGCGACGGGGTCACGTCACGTGTAGAGCGTGATGGGCGCGACAGCGCCGGTCAAGTAGTGCGCCCCGACTTCGAGCTTCTTGTAGTCCACGGGGTCGTGCAGTGAGTGGGTGCGGATGTTGCGCCAGTAGAGGTCCAACCCGACTTCGCTGCGCGCCGAACTCGATCCGGTGACCTCGAAGACACGGTGCGCCACCTCAAGTGCCGTCTCGGTCGCCACGATCTTCAGCTGGGCGATGCCGATCTCGGCGTCGGTGCGGTCCTGTGCGGTGACCTCCTCGCCGCGCGCGATCACCTCGTCGTAACGGCCGTTCCAGCGGTCGGCAAGGGCCTCCACCGCGGCCACCCGTGCCAGCAGTTCACCGAAAACCCTCTGGACGAACGGATCCGCCGAGTAGTGCGCGGCCGTACTCAGCAGCCACGAGCCGCGCCGGTCGAGGGTGAGCCGGCGCGCCCGGTCCAGCGCCCCCTGGGCGATCCCGAGGTACAGGTTGGCGAATCCCAGCTGCACACCCGGTGTCACCAACGTCGAGTAAGGCTCTTCGCCCACCTCGCCGAGGAGGTCGGCGGGCGCCACGGCGACGTCCTGGAACGTCACCGATCCGCTGGCGGACAGACGCTGGCCCAGTGCGTCCCAATCGTCGACGAAGGTGACGCCGGGGCGGTCGTGGTCGAGTACCAGCGCGAGTACCCGCCCAGTGCCGTCCTCGGCGGCCATCACGAGCGTGACGTCGCCGGTGGCCGCGCCGGTGGAGAATCGCTTGCGCCCGTTGAGGAGATAACCGCTCTCGGTCGGGGTGAGCGTCAGTTCGGGATCGACGGGGTTGACGGAGTCGCCCCACAGCCAGCCGTCCCGGGCCGACGCCGTGAACCAGTGCCGCCACCGGGCGGGGTCTGCGAAGAACACGATGCCGGCATGGTTGACGTAGTGGTACGCCAGGATCTGGGCGATCGAAGCATCCGACCGGGCGATGATGCGCACCGCGCGCAGCGCACTGCTCCAGTGGCCGCCGTGGCCGCCGAACTCGGCCGGAATCAGCAGGTTGGCCAGCCCGGATTGCTTGAGCAGCTTGAGTTCTGCCTCGGGTTGCGCATTGGCCCGGTCCCGGGCGAGCGCGTCGATCGACAGCGTCGTACCGACCTCGGCTGCGACGGCGTCCCAGCGCGCCGCTTCGGCCTCGGCGGGCCGGGTGGTCCACGGTGTGCGTGGCATGGTGTGCTCCTTCGGGATGGCAGCACGACCGTAACGGTGTGGGTGGATGGGGCGGTCCGCACGCGTCAGCGGATTCGCCACCCGCCGAACGGGATCGGGGTGCGGGTGCGGCCACGGCGGCGGGTGCGCCGGCACTCCCGGCAACCACACCAGTACCGGTCGGCCATGGGGTTTGGCCACGTCCAGCAATCGCCGTGCGGGATGGCGGACCCGCGGCGCCGGCTGCCTCGCACGAATTCCCGTCACGATGAACATAACCGGGCCGAGTGGCGACACACCTCGCCAGCAGGGTCGGCGCGGGGCGGGGGGCCGCCGCCGCCGGGGCCGTGCCGCCGGGCGTGGTGATTCAATCCGGTGATGGCAACGATCGGGGGAGAGGAATCCCAGATGTCCTGGCCGACGGCTCCATACGCGTCGCAGCGGGTGAGCGGTGTGCGCGACGCATTCACCGACCTGTTCGAGACGATCGGCGCCGGCGCGCTCGAACGGGAGACCGACGCGGAATTACCGCTCGCCGAGGTCGAACTGCTCAAGTCGGCGGGTTTCGGGGCCTTGCGGGTGCCCGCGGAATTCGGCGGTGGCGGCCTGTCGTGGACCGAGATCGCCCCGCTGTGGGTGGATCTCGCGGCAGCCGACGCGAACCTGCCCCAGGCGCTTCGCGGGCATTTCACCTTCGTCGAGGACCGGGTGTTCCACCACCGCCGCGGTGGCGACGAGAGTCGCTGGTTCCGGCGTTTCGTCGACGGTCAGATCGTCGGCAACGCGTGGACCGAGACCGGGTCGACTGCGATCGGTGACCTGCAGACCGTCGTCACCTCACGCGGGGATCGGCTGGTGGTCAACGGGCGCAAGTACTACACCACGGGAACGCGCTTCGCCGAATGGGCGGACGTGTACGCCCGCTTCGACGACGGCGCACGGTCGGATGTCGTCGTGGCCGCGGTGCACACCGGGCAGTCCGGTGTGGTCGTACACGACGACTGGGACGGTTTCGGTCAGCGCGGCACCGGCAGCGGGACGGCCGAGTTCGCCGACGCGGTGGTCGATCCGGCCGAGGTGACGCCGTTCGAACTGCGGCATCCGTACCAGACGGCGCTCTACCAGCTGAACCTGGTGGCCACCCTGGCCGGGATAGCGCGCGCCATCGTGCGGGATGTCGTCGCCGAAGTCCGTGCGCGTGAACGCAATTACTCCCACGCCAACACGTCCCGGGTTCGCGACGATCCGCAGATTCTGGCCCTGGTGGGGGAGATCTCGGCCGCGGCCACCGCCTCGGAGGCGCTGACACAGCGGGTGGCCGTCGCGATCGACGCCGCGGCCGATCCTGCGCTGTCGGCCGAGGAGCTGGCCACGGCCAGTGAGGCCGCCGAACTGGAGGCGGCCGCCGCGCAGGTCGTCGTCTCGCGGCTGGTGGTGCAGGCCGCATCCGACCTGTTCGACGCGCTGGGCGCCTCGGCGACGTCGGCCCGGCGCGGCCTCGATCGGCACTGGCGCAACGCCCGCACCGTCGCCTCGCATAATCCGCGCCTGTTCAAGGCGCGGGTGCTCGGCGACTTCGCGGTCAACGGCACACCCCCGCCCTACGCCTGGTCCATCGGCACGACCCCGTCGCGGCCCTAGCCGCCGACGGCCGACGGGCCGGCGCGAGTACGTTCTGCACCATGGATTCCCACGGTGCCGGACCGGTTCTGCCGACGGGTGGGACCGCATCCGTCGTGCGGCCGAGTACCAGGGCCTGGTGGCTGGCCGCGGCCGCCGCGGGCATCGGCTACGGAGTGTTCCTCGCGGTGACTGCGGTGCGGTTGCCGCCAGGAGCGGAACTGACCGGGCAGTTCGGCGGCCAGCCCGCGGTGAAGGCGATGACGGCGCTGCTGCTGGCCGCCGCGGCGTCGACGCACCCGATCGTGTCCGAACGCCGCTGGCTGGTCGTGGCGCTGGTGTTCTCCGCCGCCGGTGACGTCCTGCTCGCAATGCCATGGTGGGCACCGTCTTTCGTGTTAGGCCTGTCCGCGTTTCTCATCGCTCATCTGTGCTTTCTCGGCGCGCTGCTGCCGCTGCGAGGGGCCTCCCGGCCGCGTCTGGCCGCCGCCGCTCTCACCGTCGTGGCGTGTCTGACGCTGCTCATCTGGTTCTGGCCGCGGTTGACCGCCCAGGACATGGCGGCCCCGGTGACGCTGTACATCGGTGTGCTCGGCGCGATGGTGTGCGCGGCGCTGCTCGCGCGGTTGCCCACTCCGTGGACGGCGCTGGGCGCGGTGTGTTTCGCGGTGAGCGATGCGATGATCGGCGTCGGCAGGTTCATCCTGGAATCCGAAGCGCTGGCCGTGCCGATCTGGTGGGCCTACGCGACGTCGCTCCTGTTGATCACCGCAGGGCTGTTATTCGGCCGCGACACCCACGTGACGGGGGCGTCTGCTAAACGGTAGGGGTGACCACCACCCGGCAGGCGGCCGAGCACGAGCCCATCGCGCGTGTGCTGCCGATGCTGTCGGTGCCCCATCTCGACCGCGAATTCGACTATCTGGTCCCCGCCGAACAATCCGACGACGCCCAGCCCGGGGTGCGGGTGCGGGTCCGCTTCAACGGCCGGCTGGTCGACGCGTTCGTCCTGGAGCGCCGGTCGGAAACCGACCACACCGGCAGGCTCGGCTTTCTGGACCGGGTGATCTCGCCGGAACCGGTGCTCACGCCCGAGGTGCGCCGCCTCGCCGACGGGGTGGCTGCCCGCTACGCCGGGACCCGCGCCGATGTGCTGCGGCTGGCCATCCCGCCCCGGCACGCCAGCGCCGAACGCCAGGCGGGCGTCGTCTCGGTGCCGCCCGCCGCCCACCCGGTCGACGTGTCGGCCTGGCAGGGCTACGGGCGCGGTGAACAGTTCCTCTCGGCGCTGGGCGACGGGCGCGCCGCGCGCGCGGTGTGGCAGGCGCTGCCCGGTGAGAACTGGGCCGACCGGCTCGCCGAGGCTGCCGCCGTGACGGTCGGCGCGGGAAGGGGCGTGCTGGCCGTCGTGCCCGACCAGCGTGATGTGGATGCGCTGCACGCCGCGGCGGTCGGGCACCTCGACGCATCCGTCGTGGTGGCCCTCTCGGCCGGGTTGGGACCTGCGCAGCGCTACCGGCGGTGGCTGTCGGTGCTGCGCGGCACGGCGCGCTGTGTCATCGGCACGCGCAGCGCGGTGTTCGCCCCCGTCGCCGACCTGGGCCTGGTGATGGTGTGGGATGACGGCGACGACACACTGGCCGAACCGCGCGCACCGTACCCGCATGCCAGGGAGGTGGCGATGTTGCGTGCGCACCAGGTGCGCTGCGCGGCGCTCATCGGCGGCTTCGCCCGCACCGCCGAAGCCCAGGCGCTGGTGCGCAACCGATGGGCCCACGACCTGGTGGCGACCCGTCAGGGTGTGCGCGCCAGGGCGCCGCGTGTGATCGCGGTCGAGGACAGCGGCTACGCCCAGGAACGCGACTCGGCCGCGCGCACCGCGCGGCTGCCTTCCATGGCGTTGCGCGCCGCGCGGTCGGCGCTCGACGCGCGCCGGCCGGTGCTGGTCCAGGTCCCGCGCCGGGGTTACGTGCCGGCATTGGCGTGTGCCCGCTGCCGCACCGTCGCGCGGTGCAGACACTGCACCGGACCGCTGTCACTGCCCGACAGGGACGCCGCGGGTGCGGTGTGCCGGTGGTGCGGGCGTCACGAACCCGTGCTGCGTTGCACCCGTTGCGGCTCGGATGCGGTGCGCGCCGTCGTCGTGGGCGCCCGGCGCACCGCCGAGGAACTCGGCAGGGCGTTCCCGGGCACGACGGTGATCACCTCGGGCGGCGATGCCGTGCTCTCCGCGATACCCGACGCGCCTGCGCTGGTGGTCGCGACGCCGGGTGCCGAGCCGCCGGCGCCGGGCGGTTACGGCGCCGCCCTGCTGCTGGACGGCTGGGCGTTGCTGGGACGCCAGGACCTGCGCTCGGCCGAGGATGCGTTGCGGCGCTGGATGGCGGCGGCGGCGCTGGTCGTCCCTCGCGGCGAGGGGGGTGTGGTGGCGGTCGTCGCGGAGTCGGCGATCCCGACCGTCCAGGCATTGGTCCGGTGGGATCCGGTCGGGCACGCCGAGGCCGAACTCGCCGCGCGCGACGAGGTGGGGTTACCGCCGGCGGTGCATATGGCCGCCGTCGACGGGACGCCAACGGCCGTCGCCGCGGTGGTGCACGCGGCCCGCCTGCCCGACGCGGCCGACGTCCTCGGGCCGGTGGAACTCCCGCCGGGAGTGCGCAGGCCGCCCGGCACACCTGACGGCGCCGCGGTCGAGCGGATGCTGGTGCGGGTGCCCCGCGAGGGCGGGCTGGCGTTGGCGGCCGCGCTGCGCAGGGCCACCGGTGTGCTCAGCGCGCGCCACGACAACGATCCGGCGCGTGTGCAAATCGACCCGTTACACATAGGGTAGGTCGGAACACCGCGCCCGGGCGGCGGCGAACGCGGGACAGGAGGACGGCGTGCGGCGGCTCATCGCGTGGTCGTTTCCGTTGGTGCTCATCGTGATTGGCTTGTTATGGCCGTTGGTGTTCCGAGGTGGATCGGACGCATCCGACGCCACCGATCCGGTTGTGTTCAGCAACTACCGCGCCGAACTTCGGGTCGACGCCGAAGGCACCCTCGACGCGGTCGAGACGATCACGGGTGAATTCCCCAGCGGCCGGCACGGCATCTTCCGCTACTGGGATGTGGCCAACCCCAACGAACCCCGGGTGCGCCAGATGCCGACGGTGACGTCGATCTCCCTGGACGGCGGGTCGGTCCCCTACGAGCTGATGTGGGACGACACCGAACGGTTCCGGATCGCCAAGATCGGCGACCCGGACCGCACGCTGGACTACGGCACCCATGTCTTCGAGATCCGCTACACCATTCCGGGCGTGCTGGATCCGGGTAGCGCCGGTGCGGGCAAGCGGTTCGCCGGTTCCACCGGTGATCCCGACGCGAGGTCGGTGTTCTTCTGGAATGTGATCGCACCGGCGTGGAACAACGAGATCCGGCGCGCCGACATCACGGTCACCCTGCCCGACTCGGTCACCGGTGCGCAGTGCTCTGTCGGCCAGGGCGTCGGGCGGGCGTGCGACGACCTGGTGGTGTCGGGGCGCCGGGTCACCCTGGCGGTCGATGACCTGCCCCCGCGCACCCCGGTCACCGTGCGCGCGGGCGTCGACATTCCGACTCCGCCGCGTAGCGCGCTGCCGTGGTCTTACAGCTGGGACCGCATTCTGGGCCAGTCGGTGTCCGGCGTGTTGTGGGTCGCCGGCCTGATCGCGGCGGGCGTCCTCATCGCGGTGCTGTGGACCCGCACCACCTTCGAGCGGCCCCCCGGGTTTCCGCTGCAGTACGCACCGCCGCCGTGGCTGGGCCCGGTGCAGACCGAATACATCCGCACCGAGAGTGTGCCGGCCAACGGCCTCACGGCGACGCTGTTCCACCTCGCCGACCGCGGGCTGATCTCGCTGCGCCAGGACAGCGCCACCCAGTGGACCATCCGCGGTAACGCCGACCGCAGCGTCTGGGCGGGTGCCGACCCCGTCGGTGTCGCGGTGGCGTCGGCCTTGAAGGTGATGTCACGCGGCACCCAATTCGAGGCCAAGAAGTCTGCCAAATCGGGGGAGCGGCTCAGTAAGGCCAAGGCGGACATGGGTAAGGCCGTCCAGAAATGGGCGATCGACTACGGTCTGCTGGTCAAGCGGCGCAAGGAGTTGTGGGTGCGTGCCGCCAGTGCCCTCGCGTTCGTGCTCGCCGTGTGCGGGTTTCTGCGCTGGGGCTTCCCGACGACGATGTGGGGTCTGCCGTTCGCGGCGTTCTTCCTGTTCTCCCTGCCCGCGTGGCTCGACGGCGTCGGCACCCGGCGCACCCCGGCTGGACGCCAGTTGTGGTCGCAGGCAGGCGGTTTCCACCGGGTGCTGGCAACCGATTCGGCGGAGAGCCGGTTCGACTTCGCCGCGCGCAAGGATCTCTACACCGCCTACATCCCCTATGCGGTCGCCGCGGGTGCCGCGGCGCTGTGGGCCAGAAAGTACGAGGCGGCCATGGGCGCCGCCGCACCACAGCCGGATTGGTACCACTCCTCGTCGTCGTCGAGCGGCTGGGGGTTATCGGGCGGGTCCGGTGGTGGAGGTTTCGACAGTTTCGAGTCGGCGCTGTCGTCGTCGATCGGGGCCTACACCGCGTCGCAGTCGTCCTCGAGCAGCGGCGGCAGTTCCGGCAGTTCCGGCGGAGGTGGCGGCGGTGGTGGTGGCGGAGGAGGAGGCGGATCATGGTGAGATTCCTGCTGATACTGACACTCGCCCTCGCGGTGCTGGTGCTGGTCGGATTCGTGATGGGCTACAACAAGCTTCGCGCCGCCGACGTGCGGGTGGCCGAAGCGCTCAGCGGCATCGACGTGGAGTTGACCCGGCGTGCGTCGCTCATCCCCAGCCTGGTGCACACGGTGGCCGGTTTCGCCTCGCACGAGAAGGCGATCCTCGACCACGCCACCGACGCCCGCGCCGCGCTGACCTCGGCGACCGGCGGCAAGTCCGTGGCGCAACGCAGCGCGGCCGAGCGCGACCTCGACGCCGCACTCGCCCCGCTGCTGGCGCTCGGGCAGAGCTACCCGCAACTGAACTCGTCGCACAACTACCTGGACCTGCAGCGCAATCTCACCGACACCGAGAACAAACTCGCCTTCGCGCGCCAGTACTACAACGACGCCGTCGCCACGCTCAACCGGCTGACCACCACCATCCCGTGGATGTACGTCGCAGGCATCGCCGGGGTGTCGCAGCGCGAGTACTACCAGACGCCGCGCTGAAACCTGCTGCGCGCAGCCCTGGCATGTGTCCGCGCGGACCAGGAGCACCTGCCGTCCCGAGCGTCCGCCGTGGCAGTGGGTAGGGGCGGCACGGTTCGTCGCGCCCGGCGTGGCACGCACGGGTACGGGTCGGCCCGGATCGGCCGGCCCGACGGCATATCTAGACTGTCGGGATGCGATTGGTGTTCGCCGGTACCCCCGCACCCGCTTTGCCGGCGCTTCACCGACTCATCGACTCGTCCAGGCATGAGGTCGTGGCGGTGCTCACCCGACCCGACGCCGTCGCGGGTCGGCGCGGGAAGGCGGCGCCGTCGCCGGTCGCCGAACTCGCCGAACGGCACGGTATCCCGGTGCTGAAGCCGCCGCGTCCCAACAGCGCCGAATTCGTCGCCGAACTGGCCGAACTGGCCCCCGACTGCTGCCCGGTGGTGGCGTACGGAGCGCTGCTCGGGGACGCCTTGCGTGCCGTGCCGAGGTACGGCTGGATCAACCTGCATTTCTCCGTGCTGCCGGCGTGGCGGGGTGCCGCGCCGGTTCAAGCCGCGATCGCCGCCGGTGACCCCGTCACCGGTGCGAGCACCTTCCTGATCGAAGAAGGTCTCGACACCGGCCCCGTATTCGGGGTGGTGACCGAGACCATCCGTCCGCAGGACACCGCCGGGGGACTCCTTGACCGACTTGCCGATTCGGGCGCCGGGCTGCTGGTGGCCACTCTCGACGGCATCGAGGACGGCTCGCTGCGGCCGACGCCCCAACCGGCCGAAGGGGTCAGCGTCGCGCCGAAGATCACGGTCGAAGGGGCGCGGGTGCGCTGGGATCTGCCCGCGCACAGCGTCGACCGCCGGATCAGGGCGGTGACACCCAATCCTGGAGCGTGGACGATGCTCGACGATATGCGCGTCAAACTCGGACCCGTCGCGGCGGTGCACGACGCCCCGCGGCTCGAACCCGGTGAGCTGCTGGTCGAACGAAACCGTGTGCTCGTCGGAACCGGTTCGGACGCAGTGCGGTTGGGAACGGTGCAACCGCCGGGGAAGCGGCCCATGGAGGCGGCGGACTGGGCGCGGGGGGCTCGCCTCGACACGGCGGTGCGGGCCCGATGAACCGGCAGATCCGCGGTCACGAACCGCGCGGACGCGGAGACAAATCCCGTCCGCGGCGATTGGCGCGCAAACCGATGGATCCGGCGCGCCGGGCGGCGTTCGACGTCCTGCAGATGGTGTCGCAGCGCGACGCGTACGCCAACCTGGCGTTGCCGGCCCTGCTGCGCGAACGCGGGATCACCGGGCTGGACGCGGCGTTCGCCACCGAACTGACCTACGGCACCTGCCGTGTCCGGGGTCTACTGGATGCGATCATCGCCGGTGCGGCCGGTAGGGCCGCGGACAAGATCGACCCGGTGCTGCTCGATCTGCTCCGTCTCGGGGCCTATCAGCTGCTGCGCACCAGGGTGGAACACCATGCCGCGGTCTCGACCGCCGTTGAGCAGGCGGCGATCGAGTTCGACTCGGCCAGAGCGGGTTTCGTCAACGGTGTGCTGCGCACCATCGCGCGTCGCGATGAGGCGTCGTGGGTGGCCGAGCTGGCGCCGTCGGCCGTCACCGATCCGATCGGGCACCTCGCGTTCGCCCGCGCGCACCCCCGCTGGATCGCGCAGGCCTTCGCCGACGCGCTCGGGGCCAGGGCCGGTGAACTCGACAGCTTGCTCACGGTCGACGACGAGCGGCCGGTGGTCCACCTTGCGGCGCGTCCCGGAGTGCTCACCGCCGAAGCACTCGCCGGCACGCTCGGCGCCGATGTCGGCCGGTACTCGCCGTACGCGGTGTATCTGCCTGCCGGCGACCCGGGCTCGCTACAACCGGTGCGTGAGGGTGCGGCCCTGGTCCAGGACGAGGGCAGCCAGTTGGTGGCCCGCGCGCTCACCCTGGCGCCGGTGGACGACGATGCGGGTCGCTGGCTGGATCTGTGTTCAGGTCCCGGCGGCAAGACCGCACTGCTCGCGGCCGTGGGCGCCGAGCGGGGTGCACGGGTGACCGCTGTCGAACCTGCCTCGCGGCGGGCGGAGCTGGTCGAGCAGAACACCCGGGGACTGGATGTCGAGGTGTTGCGCGTGGACGGCCGTGACCCGGGGCTGACGCCCGGATTCGACCGTGTGCTCGTCGACGCGCCGTGCACGGGGCTGGGCGCGTTGCGCCGCCGGCCGGAATCGCGGTGGCGCCGCCAGCCCGCCGACATCCCGAATCTGACCAAACTGCAGCGAGAGCTGTTGGCGTCGGCGATCACGCTGACCCGGCCCGGCGGGGTGGTGCTCTACGCGACGTGTTCGCCGCATCTGGCCGAGACGGTCGGTGTGGTTGCCGACGCGTTGCGCCGGCATCCGGTCGTCGCGCTGGATACCCGCCCGTTCTTCGAACCCGCCGACGATCTCGGACCGGGACCCCATGTTCAGCTGTGGCCGCACCGGCAGGGCACCGACGCGATGTTCGCCGCCGCCCTGCGGCGAGTGGGCTGAGGCCGCCCTGCGGCGAATGGGCTGAGGACGCCCTGCGGCGAGTGGGCTGAGGACGCCCTGCGGCGAGTGGGCTGAGGCCGCTTTCGGGGTGGGCCGATCGGTGGCGATAGGGTAAGCCCATGGCAGAACCGCTGATCGCGCCGTCGATCCTGGCCGCCGACTTCGCCCGCCTTGCCGACGAGGTGGCCGCCGTGACCGGCGCCGACTGGCTGCACGTCGACGTGATGGACAACCACTTCGTGCCGAACCTGACCCTGGGCCTGCCGGTTGTCGAGTCGCTGCTGAAAGTGACCAACATCCCGATGGACTGCCACCTGATGATCGACGACCCGGATCGGTGGGCCCCGCCCTATGCCGAAGCCGGCGCGTACAACGTGACCTTCCACGCCGAGGCGACCGACAATCCGGTCGGGGTGGCGCGTGACATCCGCGCCGCGGGTGCGAAGGCGGGGCTGAGCGTCAAGCCCGGAACTCCGCTGGAGCCCTATCTCGAGATCCTGCGCGAATTCGACACCCTGCTGGTCATGTCGGTCGAACCGGGATTCGGCGGCCAGAACTTCATCCCCGAGGTGCTTGCCAAGGTCGCCACGGCGCGCCGGCTGGTCGATGCGGGTGAGCTGACCATCGTCGTGGAGATCGACGGCGGCATCAACGAGGACACCATCGCCGCGGCGGCCGAGGCCGGAGTGGACTGCTTCGTCGCCGGTTCGGCGGTCTACAGTGCGGGAGATCCGGCCGCGGCGGTGGAGTCGCTGCGGCGACGTGCCGCCGACGCGTCGGCACATCTCACCCTGTGACCGTGTCCGCGGATGCGGCCGTCGGCCCCGCCGTCGCGATGCGGCTGGCCATCGAGCAGGCCGACCGAGTCAAAGGCGGCACGTATCCCAATCCGCCTGTGGGAGCGGTGATCCTGGACGCCTACGGGCGGGTGGTCGCGACGGGCGCAACCCAGCCCGCGGGCGGGCCGCACGGGGAGGTCGTGGCGCTGCGCGCGGCCGCGGGCCGGGCGGCCGGCGGTACGGCGGTGGTGACCCTGGAACCGTGCAATCATCACGGCAGAACGCCGCCCTGCGTGGATGCTCTGATCGCGGCGGGTGTTTCCACCGTCGTTTACGCCGTCGCCGACCCGAATCCCGTCGCGGCCGGGGGAGCGTCCCGGCTCGCCGCCCAGGGGGTGGAGGTGGTCGGCGGTGTCCTCGCTGAGGAGGTGGCGGGTGGTCCGCTGCGGGAATGGCTGCATAAGACCCGTACCGGATTACCGCATGTCACATGGAAATTCGCCACCAGTATCGACGGGCGCAGCGCGGCCGCGGACGGCAGCAGCCAGTGGATCACCGGTGTGGCCGCCCGTGCCGACGTGCATCGGCACCGTGCCGCCGCGGACGCGATCGTGGTCGGTACGGGCACCGTGTTCGCCGACGACCCGACGCTCACCGCGCGTCGCCCCGACGGCAGCCTCGCCGAACGCCAGCCGTTGCGTGTGGTCGTCGGCGAACGTGAGGTTTCGGCCGACGCGCGAGTGATGAACGACGATTCGCGGACGATGGTGATTCGCACCCACGATCCGCGCGAGGTGCTGAGGGCGCTGTCGGATCGCACCGACGTGTTCCTCGAGGGCGGGCCGACGCTGGCCGGTGCGTTCCTGCGCGCCGGCGTCATCGATCGGATTCTGGCCTATGTCGCGCCGATACTGTTGGGCGGCCCCGTCACCGCGGTCGACGACGTCGGCGTGCTCACCATCGCGCAGGCTCAGCGGTGGCGGTTCGACGGCGTCACCGCGGTGGGCCCCGACGTGCGGCTGAGTCTCGTCCCAGGTGTCGAAGGCCGCTGAGAATGCCGACTGTGGGGCCGGTGTACGCCAATGTCCCCCGATGGCGTACACCAGCTCCACACTCGGCGATCGACTCCTAGTGGGTTAGGCGCGCGCGAACGCGCCGACGAGGGTGGTGCAGAAGGCGGGCAGATCGTCGGGTTTGCGGCTCGACACCAAAGTGTTGGGCCCATGCGAACATTCGACCACCTCGTCGTCGACCCACTGAGCTCCCGCGTTGCGCAGGTCGGTTCTCAGACTGGGCCACGACGTCATGGTGCGGCCATCGACGACGCCGGCCTCGATGAGCGCCCAGGGCGCATGGCAGATCGCGGCCACCGGCTTGCCGTCGTCGAAGAAGCCCTTGACGAAGGCGATCGCCGATTCGTCGGTGCGCAGGAAATCGGGATTGGCCACCCCGCCGGGCAACACCAGCGCGTCGTAGGCCGACGCGTTCACCTGCGCCGTCGCCTTCTCGGCGTCGAACGTGTCCGCCGGCGTCAGATGATGGAACGCCTGGATCTTGCCGACCTCGGTGGACACCAGCTCGGGTGTGCCGCCGGCATCGCGCACGGCCCGCCACGGTTCTGTCAACTCGACCTGTTCGACACCTTCCGGCGCTACCAGGAACGCGATTTTCTTACCGTCCAACGTCGCCCGCGTGCCGGCCATCGGTGAACTCCCTTCGGTTTCGGATCGTGTCCGCAGGGGATACCCCGGGTGTCGCCGGGGCAATCGACAGGCGTACATCGGTACACTTGTCCTAAAGCGCTTTCACCGTCGAGCTGCGCACCCTGTGTACCTCAGCAAAGGACAGACAAGCGTGACCGCATTGCAGGATTGGCTCGGCAACACGCTGGTGACCTCGAAGTCCGTCAGATCCCTGGTCTGCAACCCGCTGCGCACCCTGTTGCCCGGCAAGCGTGGCGATGTTCGCCACGGGCGGACGTTGCTGCGGCCGGGAATCGAACGCTGCTGACCCGGCCGCACGGGCGGCTACCGCTGAAGGCCGATCACCTCGGTCTGCGGTTCGGGATCCTCGGCGTGCTCGTGTTTGCCGCTGATCAGCAGTCCGAGTAGCGCGCCGACGACGCATACGACGGCGGTGATGGCGAAGATCTCGCCGTACTGCATGACGTAGGCCTCCCGGTAACGGGCGGCTTCGGCGGCGAGTCGTTCGGCCAGGGTGTTGCCGCCCGGGCCGGCGGGCAGGCTCTGCAGATGCTGGTTGAAGCGGTAGAGGCCCCAGGCGCTGAGCGCCGCGATGCCGACGAGCATGCCGATCATCCTGGCCACGACCACCGCGGCCGAGGCGATGCCGTGCTGGGCCGACGGCACCACCCGCAGCGTCGCCGAGGTGAGTGGGCCGATCACCAGGCCGAGTCCGAGGCCGGCGATGGCCAGGTCGGTGTCCAGCGCGGGCAGGCTGATCGGGCCGAGCGCGTGACGTGCGGCCATCAGGTCGACCGGCCACTTGGAGATGAGCCAGAATCCGCCGGCGGCGATGAGCAGCCCGGCGAATGCCACGATGCGGTCGCCGATCCGTGTCGCAAGCCAGCCGCCGAGGAGCGCGCCGATCGGCAGGGCGATGAGGAACCGCACCAGCAGGCCGGCGGCTTGATTGCGGTCGAGGCCGAGTACGCCCTGACCGAACAGCTCGACGTTGACCAGCGTCACCATCAGTGCGGAACCGGCGCACAGCGAGGCTCCCAGCGCGGCGAGGAACGGCCGGAACCGCACGCCGGCCGGATCGATGAGCCGGGTGGTGGCGAAGCGTTCCCAGACGAAGAACGCGATTCCCGCGGCCAGCGCACCGGCCAGCACGGGCAGACCCCAGCTGGGCAGTACCTGCTTGCCGTCGGGTTCGGGGTTGTAGAGGCCGACGACCGCCAGTCCCAGCGCGATGGCCAACAGCACCCCGCCGACCACGTCGATCTTCTCGGGCGGATGGTCCTTCCGGCGTGCGGGGAGGCTGAAGTGGATCATCACCATCGCGACCGCAGCCAATGGCACGTTGATCCAGAACACGTCACGCCACGTGTTGAGCAGCCACACCACGGCGATGCCGTAGAGCGGTCCCAGGACACTGCCGAGTTCCTGCGCGGCGCCGATGCCGCCGAGCACCGAGGCACGGTTGCGCGCCGACCAGAGGTCGGCGGCCAGCGCCAGCGTCACCGGCAGCAGGGCCCCACTGGCGGCGCCCTGGATCACCCGGCCGACGACCAGCATGGTGAGGTCGTTGGACAGTGCGGTGACGACCGACCCCAGTGCGAACCCGGCCAGGCTGACCTGCAGGAGCAGTTTGCGGCCGAACCGGTCCGACGCGCGTCCCAGCAGGGGCATCGCGGCGATGTAGCCGAGCAGGTAGCCGGTGACGATCGGGGTGACCTGCTGGATCTTGTTCAGGGCGATCCCGACGTCGCGCATGATGTCCGTCATGATCGTCACCACGACGTAGGTGTCGAGGGCGCCCAGCAGCACCGCGAGGCTGCCCGCGGTGATCGCGATGCGCCGGTTGGAGGACGCCGGTTGCGTCACGCCGTCAGACGGTGGCATCAGACCGCGGGTTTGGTGACGGTGACGGGCTTATCCCAGTCCGACAGCGTCATCGTCACGCTGTTGCCGGGAGTGGGTTCCAGCTTGGCCTGCACGAGTTCGTGGTCACCGTCCTCGCGGATCCACGCGGTGCCAGCGACGGGGCCCGTGGCGCCGATCTGCGGCGCGATCTTGTTGACGGCGTCGGCGGTGACGTTTCCGGTCACCCGGACGGTGTCCACGCCGTTGATGCTCTCCCGGCCGTCGGCCTTGGCGTCGGAGAAGCTGGCCAGGACGTTCGCCAGGCCGACTTCCGGGTTGAGGATGGCCGACACGTCGTAGATGTCGGAGGCCGGCCCGAAGTCCTGGAAGTTGCCTCCGGAGGTGATGGCGCCGTAGAGGGTGCCGTCGGTGACGACGAACTCGACCCCCTCCAGGCGCTGGCCGAGGAAGATGATGTTGGCCTTGCCCTGTGCGGCGACCGCGGGGGTGGAGGTCAGGTCACCCTCGAGGGATTCGATCGGCAGTTCCTTGATCTCGCCCTGCACGGTGAGGACGAGGTGCACGCTGCTCAGGTTTCGGGTGGTGTCGCCGGACTGCTGCAGCAGTGTCGCGGCATCGGGCAGCGGTTCGCTGGACGTGTCGGACCCCGACGAGCACCCGGCGACGAGAACTGCGGCGGCGAATGCTGCGGCGAGCAGGGGCCGGACGGACAAGCGGGACCGAACAGCCATGCGGGGGCGCTTCTGCATGAGTGCATCGTAGAGGGTTCGCCTGCATGCGCCCGCCCGGCCGGCATCCGGCGAACTCGGGTTTATCGCCTCTGAACTGGGCTTTTGGCATCCGGCGCGGGGTGGACACGCGGCCGCTGCCCCACCGCTGCGCCGACGGCGTGTCCGGGCGACAGTGGAGGGCGCGGGCCGGTGCGGGGCGACTGGTGTGTCGGGTGGACCGGCGCGCCGCCTAGCCTGGTCGCTGTGTTCACCGGAATCGTCGAAGAGTTGGGCGAAGTCGTCGGCAAGCAGGACCTCACCGACGCCGCCCGGTTGGTCATCCGCGGGCCCGTCGTCACCTCCGACGCCGGACACGGCGACTCCATCGCGGTGAACGGTGTCTGCCTGACCGTCGTGGAGGTGTTGCCCGACGGGGCGTTCAGTGCCGACGTGATGGGCGAAACGCTGCAGAGGTCGAGCCTGGGTGCCGTCGGCGTGGGCAGCCGGGTCAACCTCGAACGGGCGGCGGCGCTGAACAGCCGGCTGGGCGGGCACATCGTCCAGGGCCACGTCGACGGTGTCGGGCACGTGATCGCCCGGACGTCGTCGGAGCACTGGGAAGTGGTGCGGATCGCGCTGCCCACCGCGTTGGCCCGGTACGTCGTGGAAAAGGGGTCGATCACCGTCGACGGGGTGTCGCTGACGGTTTCGGGTGTCGGTCTGGACTGGTTCGAGGTGTCGCTGATCCCGACGACGCTGGACCTCACCACGCTGGGCGCGGCCGAGGTCGGCGCGCACGTCAACCTGGAGGTCGACATCATCGCCAAGTATGTCGAACGGCTGCTCGGTCACCAGGGGCAATAATCGCAGGCACTCGGTGGTTCATACTGGTTGCAGTGACGAGGGTTCCGCGGCGGGACCGGTAAAGGTGGCGTAGATGACCAGGCTCGACTCGGTCGAACGGGCGGTGGCCGATATCGCGGCGGGAAAGGCCGTTGTCGTCATCGACGACGAGGACCGGGAGAACGAGGGCGACCTGATCTTCGCCGCCGAGAAGGCGACTCCCGAACTGGTCGCCTTCATGGTCCGCTACACGTCGGGCTATCTCTGCGTGCCGCTGGACGGCGCGATCTGCGACCGGCTGGGTCTGCTGCCGATGTATGCGATGAACCAGGACAAGCACGGTACCGCCTACACCGTCACAGTTGACGCGAAAAACGGTGTGGGAACTGGAATTTCGGCCTCGGATCGCGCGACGACGATGCGCCTGCTCGCCGATCCGGCCAGCGACGCCGGCGACTTCACCAAACCGGGCCATGTGGTGCCGTTGCGCGCCAAGGACGGGGGCGTGCTGCGCCGGCCCGGCCACACCGAAGCCGCCGTCGACCTGGCCCGGCTGGCCGGGCTGCAGCCGGCTGGGACGATCTGCGAGATCGTCAGCCAGAAGGACGAAGGCGCCATGGCGCAGACCGACGAACTGCGGGTGTTCGCCGACGACCACGGGCTGGCCCTGATCTCCATCGCCGATCTCATCGAATGGCGGCGTAAACACGAGAAGCACATCGAGCGGGTGGCGGAGGCGCGTATCCCGACGCGCTATGGAGAGTTCCGCGCCGTCGGCTACACGAGCATCTACGACGACGTCGAACATGTGGCGCTGGTGCGCGGCGATATCGCGGGCCCGCACGGCGACGGACATGACGTGCTGGTGCGGGTGCACTCCGAATGCCTGACCGGCGACGTGTTCGGCTCACGCCGTTGCGACTGCGGCCCGCAGCTGGACGCCGCCATGGCGATGGTGGCCCGGGAGGGCCGCGGCGTGGTGCTCTACATGCGTGGCCACGAGGGCCGCGGTATCGGGCTGATGCACAAACTGCAGGCCTACCAGCTGCAGGACGCCGGCGACGACACCGTCGACGCCAACTTGAAGCTCGGATTGCCCGCCGATGCGCGCGACTACGGCATCGGTGCGCAGATCCTGGTGGATCTCGGGGTGCGGTCGATGCGGCTGCTGACCAACAATCCGGCCAAACGCGTGGGGCTGGACGGCTACGGACTGCACATCATCGAACGGGTGCCGCTGCCGGTGCGCGCCAACGCCGAGAACATCCGCTACCTGATGACCAAACGCGACCGGATGGGCCACGATCTGACCGGCCTGGACGACTACGACGACGTGGTACCCGGAGAGTTCGGAGGAGCCCTGTGAGCAGAGCTGTGCGCACCGAGGGCGCAGCCCGACCGATGAGCACCGCGCGCGGAGGCCTGCGATGAGCGGTGGCGCCGGAGTGCCCGACCTGCCCGCGCTGGACGCCTCCGGGCTGAGGCTGGCCATCGTCGCCAGCACGTGGCATGAGCGCATCTGCAACGCGTTGCTCGACGGGGCCAGGAAAGTGGCCGCGGAGGCGGGAATCGACGACCCCACGGTGGCGCGCGTGCTCGGCGCCATCGAAATCCCGGTGGTGGCACAGGAACTGGCTGCCCGCCACGATGCCGTGGTGGCGCTGGGCGTGGTGATCCGTGGTGAGACTCCACATTTCGACTACGTGTGCGACGCGGTGACGGCGGGCCTGACCCGCGTGTCGTTGGACGCGTCGACACCGGTGGCCAACGGCGTGCTGACCACCAACACCGAACAACAGGCCCTCGACCGTGCCGGACTGCCGGGTTCGGCCGAGGACAAGGGCGCCCAGGCGGCCGCCGCGGCGTTGTCCACGGCGCTCACGCTGCGCGATCTGAGAGCGGCGCCGTGACCGCACGCACGGATGGCTCACCCGACTGGGATATCGAGGTCCGGTCGCATCTGACCCCCTACTTCGCCTGCGGCGCAGCCCTGATCATCGTCGCCGTGCACGTCGTGGTCGGCCTGCTGCTCAAGGTGGGGTCCAGCGGAGTGATCTTCCGCACCTCCGACCAGGTCGGCATCGCGCTGGTCGGCGTGGTCATCGCGGGGTGCGTGCTGCTGCTCACCCGGCCACGGCTGCGCGTCGGTCCCTCCGGCGTCGCCGTACGCAACCTGCTCGGCTACCGGCTCATTCCGTGGTCCGACGTCGCCGGGGTGTCCTTCCCGGCCGGGGCGAGGTGGGCCCGCATCGACCTGCCGGACGACGAGTACGTCGCGGTGTTGGCCATCCAGGCCGTCGACAAGGAGCGTGCGGTCGACGCGATGGACCGCGTCCGGCAGCTGATGCGACGGTACCGCCCCGACATCGGCTGACGGGCGCCGTGATTCACACGCTGCGCGTCATCGTCAGTTCGCCAGGCGGCGCGGCGGTGTCGCCGACCGCGACGGCGAACCCCATACCCTCGTAGACACCGCGCGCCACCGCATTGTCCGTCGCCACCCGCAGCGTCACGGTATGCGCCTGGCGGGTGCGGGCCCACGCCAACGCCGCGCCGACCAGTGCGCGCGCCAAACCCAATCCCCGCGCGGCCGGATCCAGCCACAGCGAATACAGATACACGCGCTGGGTGCTCTCCTGCTGGGCGCCGATCAGCCCGACCGGCCGCTCGTCGACGATAGCCACGAACTGCGCATGCTCCCGCAGCCGCCGTCGCCACTGCGCCGCGGTGAACGACGCCTCCTGCCGGTACTGCGGGTCGTCGACACCCAGCGCGTCGCACAACGCGCGCAGCCGCACGACGGCGAACAGCCGCCAGTCGGATTCGGCGAGCCGGTCCACCCGTGCCCGGTTCAGCGATTCGGCTCGTGACTCGGCCACGTCGTCCCACTGCCCGTCATGTCATCCGCCGGCGCTCGTGAAGTCGCCCATGACCAGTCCCTCGCGGCGCGGATCCGCCCCGCCGACCCACCCCGATCCCGGGTCGCGAACGATCGCCGACAGGCCGCTGGATTGGTCGGCGAGGTCGACCTGGTGGCCCAGCGCCCGCAGCCCCAGCACCAGCGGGTCGTGGTCGCCGTTGTCGGTGGTGTCGATCACGGGGTGCTCGCCGCCCACGTTGGTCTTCGGTGTGTTCGCCGCGCCGAAATCCACCATGGACACCGCCTGCTGGGGGTTCAGGCTCCAATCGATCATGCCGACAAGGGTTTTCACGACGAACTGGATGATCACCGACCCGCCGGGGGAACCCAGCACCGCGTAGAGCGGCCCCAGGGATCCAGGCACGCCCGCGGCGGGCGCGTCGAACACCAGCGTCGGCGCCATGGTGCTGCGCGGCCGTTTACCCGGCTGGATGCGGTTGGCCACCGGGGTGCCGTCGGGTGCGGCGGGCTCGGCGGAGAAGTCGGTGAGCTGATTGTTGAGGATGAAGCCGTCGACCATGTGGAACGACCCGAACGCCGACTCGACGGTGGTGGTGAGTGAGGCGGCGTTGCCTTGCGCGTCGACGATGCTGATCTGGCTGGTGCCGTGTTCGGGTGTCGGCACTGCGGCCGTCGGCGCGGCCCCGAACTCGCCGGGTTTGGCCGTTCCCATGGTGCGCTGTTCGGAGATCAGCGCTGCCCTGGATGCGAGGTACGCACCGTTGAGCAGGGTGTCGGGGCTGTTGCCGGGCAGCGGCACGAAGTCGGTGTCCGCGACGTACTTGTCCCGGTCGGCGTAGGCCAGCCGTTCGGCCTCGGAGATCAGGTGCACACCCATCACCGCGGGCCTGCCTCCGTTGAGGTCGATGTCGGAGGGTTTGTGGTCGGCCATCGGGAAGTGTTCGAGGATGCCAAGGGTCGCCGCCACGGCAATGCCGCCGGACGACGGGGGAGGCATACCGCAGATGTCGCGGCCCCGGTACTCCGCGCACAGCGCGTCGCGCTTCTTGGCGGTATAGCCCGCGAGGTCCGCCAGCGTCATCAGGCTCGGGGTGCGCCCGCCCGTGGTGTCGGCGGCCGCGGTCACGATGCTGGCGGCGATCTCGCCGGTGTAGAAGGCTTGCGCACCGTCGGTGGCGATGGCGCCCAACGTCTTCGAGTACGCGGGGTTGGTCATCCGGGTGCCCACCGGCTTGGGTGTGCCGTCCTGCCGCAGGAAGTACTCGGCGGCCGCCGGGTCGCGCGCCAGCTGGGGTGCGGCGTCGGAGATCGCGTCGGCCAGCCGCGGGCTGACGTCGAAACCGTCGTCGGCCATCCGCACCGCCGGTTGCAGCAACTCGCCCCACGGCGTCGTGCCGTGTTCGTCGTGCACCTCGGCCAGCATCGCCACGATGCCGGGCACCCCGATGGACCGGCCGGATGCGCGCGCGTCGGGTTTCGGCGCGGTGCGATCGGTGTCGCTCACCCAGCGCAGGTAGTTCTCGGTGGCCGCGGCGGGGGCGATCTCCCGACCGTCGTAGGCCTGCACGGTGCCCGATCCGGCGTCGTAGTAGAGCAGGAAGCCGCCGCCGCCGATCCCGGAGGACTGTGGCTCGACCAGGCCGAGCACCGCCTGCGCAGTCACCAGGGCGTCGGCGGCCGTGCCCCCGTCGCGCAGCACGCGGCACGCCGCCTGGGTGGACAGCGGGTTCGCGGTCGCCACGGCGTAGCCGGCGGTGTGCACGGCGGTCATGTCCTTGCGGTAGCCCGTGGCCAATTCGGGGCCGGTGGCCAGGTCACGTGAGGTCGGAGTGACCGGCGCGGTCGGCGTCTTGGGTGTCGGGGTGCCGTTGGAGACGATCTCGCAGGGCACCGCGGCGCGCGTTTGCGGTGCCGGCTGGCTGCCCCCGCATCCGGCCAGCACGAGCGCCAGACCTGCCAGCAAAGCCGTCGCCGCTCGGGTGGAGGGCACGTTCCGCATCTTTCGACGGTAGAGCATCGACCCGGCATCCGGATCACATCCGGGTTCCGGCGGTGCCCCGCGTCGTCGTCGCCGCGCACCACTAATCTTGACAGCGTGCCCGATCCAGCGACGTACCGGCCGGCGCCCGGATCGATCCCCGTCGAACCCGGCGTCTACCGGTTCCGGGATCCGCACGGGCGGGTGATCTATGTCGGCAAGGCCAAAAGCCTGCGTAGCCGGCTGACGTCGTACTTTGCCGACATTTCCAGCCTCGCGCCGCGCACGCGACAGATGGTGATGACCGCGGGCAGCGTGGAGTGGACCGTCGTCACCACCGAGGTGGAGGCGCTGCAGCTCGAGTACAACTGGATCAAGGAGTTCGACCCGCGGTTCAACATCCGCTACCGCGACGACAAGTCCTATCCCGTGCTGGCGGTCACGCTCAACGAGGAGTTCCCGCGTCTGATGGTCTACCGGGGGCCCCGCCGTAAGGGGGTGCGGTACTTCGGCCCGTACTCGCATGCGTGGGCGATTCGCGAGACGCTGGACCTGCTCACCCGGGTGTTCCCGGCCCGCACGTGCTCGGCGGGAGTTTTCAAGCGGCACAACCAGATCGAGCGGCCCTGTCTGTTGGGTTACATCGACAAGTGTTCGGCCCCGTGCATCGGCAGGGTCAGCGCCGAGGAACACCGCAGGATCGTGCTGGATTTCTGCGACTTCCTGGCGGGTAAGACCGACCGGCTCGCCCGTGACATGGAACAGCAGATGCACGAGGCCGCCGAACAGCTGGATTTCGAGCGGGCCGCCCGGCTGCGCGACAACATCTCCGCGCTCAAACGCGCGCTGGAGAAGCAGACCGTGGTGTTCGGCGACGGCACCGACGCCGATGTGGTGGCATTCGCCGACGACGATCTGGAAGCGGCAGTACAGGTGTTCCATGTGCGCGGCGGCCGGGTGCGCGGCCAGCGCGGGTGGGTGGTCGAGAAGTCCGGCGAGCCGGGCGAGTCCGGACAGGAACAGCTCGTCGAACAGTTCCTCACCCAGTTCTACGGGGATCAAGCCGAACTCGGCGGCGCGGTGCCGGCCGGGGGATCCGTGGACGAGGCCCTCAACCCGGTGCCGCGACAGATCCTGGTCCCGGTGCTGCCGCCGTCGGCCGACGAGCTCGCCGAGTGGCTGTCGGGGCTGCGCGGATCCCGGGTGATGCTGCGGGTGCCCGTGCGCGGGGATAAGCGGGCGCTGGCCGATACGGTGCACCGCAACGCCGAGGAGGCGCTGGCCCAGCACAAACTCAAGCGCGCCGGTGACTTCAATGCCAGATCGGCTGCGCTGCAGAGTATTCAGGACGCCCTCGGACTCGCCGATGCGCCGCTGCGCATCGAGTGCGTCGACATCAGCCACGTGCAGGGCACCGACGTGGTGGCCTCACTGGTGGTGTTCGAGGACGGCCTGCCCCGCAAGTCGGACTACCGCCACTACGCGATCCGGGAGGCGGCCGGCGACGGACGCTCCGACGACGTGGCGTCGATCGCGGAGGTGACGCGGCGGCGGTTCCAGCGCCATGTCAGCGACACGCGGCAGCCGGAGGGCGCCGAGTCGCCCAAACCGCGCCGATTCGCCTACCCCCCGAACCTGTTCGTCGTTGACGGGGGTGCACCGCAGGTCAACGCCGCGCAGTCGGTGCTCGACGATCTGGGGGTGTCCGACGTCGCGGTGATCGGGCTGGCCAAACGGCTGGAAGAGGTGTGGGTGCCCACCGCGGCGGGCGGGGGGCCGGATCCGGTGATTTTCCCGCGCAACAGCGAAGGCCTGTACCTTTTGCAACGGGTGCGCGACGAGGCGCACCGATTCGCGATCAGTTACCACCGCAGCAAGCGTTCCAAGCGGATGACCGCGTCCGCTCTGGATGCGGTGCGTGGCCTGGGCGAGCACCGCCGCAAGGCCCTGGTGGCGCACTTCGGGTCGGTGGCGCGGCTGCGGGAGGCCACCGTCGCCGAGATCACGGCGGTGCCCGGCATCGGGCAGGCGACCGCACGGGCGGTGCTGGACGCGCTGGGCGCCGGCCCGGTGGCGGCAGCGCCCGATTCGCCGGCTTCGGCGGCGCAGGCAGCGGCGATCGACGAAGATCGACACAGGGCATCGGGATACGGAGTTGAGTGACGCGCGACCACGACAGCGAGACGCCGGCGGCCGATCGCGCATCAGCACAGCGACAAGCCGGAGGCGGATCGCGGATGACTGACACGACGCGGGGGGACGGCCACCAGGACTTCACCGGGCGGCCGGGCGCGGAGTCGGGTATCGACGTCGTCCTGGTCACCGGGCTGTCCGGTGCGGGGCGTGGCACCGCGGCCAAGGTGCTGGAGGATCTCGGCTGGTACGTCGCGGACAATCTGCCGCCCGAACTCATCGCTCAGATGGTCGACCTGGGGCTGGCCGCGGGATCTCGCATCACCCAGCTCGCCGTGGTGATGGACGTGCGTTCGCGGGGGTTCACCGGAGACCTGGATTCGGTGCGCGGCAATCTGGCCACCCGCAACATCCGGCCGCGGGTGCTGTTCATGGAGGCCTCCGACGACATCCTGGTGCGCCGGTACGAACAGAACCGCCGCAGCCACCCACTGCAGGGCAATCAGACCCTCGCCGAGGGTATCGCCGCGGAGCGGGCGCTGCTGGCGCCGCTGCGCGCGACGGCCGATCTGGTCATCGACACCTCCACGCTGTCGGTACCCGTGCTGCGGGGCAGCATCGAACGGGCGTTCTCGGGGCAGGCCGCGACGGAGACGAGCGTCACCGTGGAGTCGTTCGGCTACAAGTACGGGCTGCCGATGGACGCGGACACCGTGATGGACGTGCGGTTCCTGCCCAATCCGCACTGGGTGGACGAACTGCGTCCGCAGACCGGTCAGCACCCCGCCGTGCGTGACTACGTGCTCGGACAGCCGGGCGCTGCGGAATTCCTGGACACCTACCATCGGCTGTTGAACGTCGTCATCGACGGTTACCGCAGGGAGGGGAAGCGCTACATGACCGTGGCGATCGGCTGCACGGGCGGCAAGCACCGCAGCGTCGCGATGGCCGAGGCGCTGGCCGACCGTCTGCAAGGCGGTGACGAACTCACGGTGCGGGTGCTGCACCGGGACCTGGGTCGCGAATGAGCGCCCGAATCGTCGCCCTCGGCGGTGGTCACGGTCTGTATGCCACCCTGTCGGCGGCACGGCGGCTCACCCCCCACATCACGGCGGTGGTCACCGTGGCCGACGACGGCGGCTCGTCGGGGCGCCTGCGCAGCGAACTGGATGTCGTCCCGCCGGGCGATCTGCGAATGGCATTGGCGGCGTTGGCTTCTGACACGCCGCATGGGCGGTTGTGGGCGACCATCATCCAGCATCGGTTCGGGGGCAGCGGCGCACTGGCGGGCCATCCCATCGGAAACCTGATGCTGGCCGGCCTCAACGAGGTGCTCGCCGACCCGGTCGCCGCACTCGACGAGCTGGGACGCGTGCTCGGGCTGAAGGGTCGGGTGTTGCCGATGTGCCCGATCGCACTGCAGATCGAGGCCGATGTGGCGGGTCTGGACTCCGATCCACGGATGAGCCGGGTGATCCGCGGTCAGGTGGCGATCGCCACCACGGTCGGAAAGGTGCGCCGGGTGCGGCTGCTTCCCGGGGACCCGCCGGCCACCCGCCAGGCCGTCGACGCGATCATGGGCGCCGACCTGGTGGTGCTCGGGCCGGGATCCTGGTTCACCAGCGTCATACCCCACGTGCTGGTGCCGCAGCTGGCCGACGCATTGAAAGCCACGCCGGCCCGCCGGGCGCTGGTGCTGAACCTGGCCGCCGAGCCGGGGGAGACCGCGGGCTTCTCCAGTGAACGGCATATCCACGTGCTGGCCCAGCACGCCCCCGACTTCACCGTGCACGACATCGTCGTCGACGCCGCCCAGGTGCCCAGCCAGCGTGAGCGCGAAGAACTCAGCCGTGCCGCGGCTCTTCTCGACGCCAGAGTGGAGTTTGCTGACGTGTCCAGACCTGGTACACCTTTACATGACCCGGCGAAGTTGGCGGCGGCCCTCGACGGCGTCCGCCTGCGTGGCGCCGCACCCGCGACACCGTCGGCTTCCGGCTTCGAGGCGCCGACGCAGAACCGACCGAGAGGTGACGATCCGTGGCGATGACAGCCGAGGTCAAGGACGAGCTGAGCCGGCTGGTGGTCAATTCGGTGAGCGCTCGTCGCGCCGAGGTGGCGTCGTTGCTGCGGTTCGCCGGGGGTTTGCACATCGTCGGCGGACGAGTCGTGGTGGAAGCCGAGGTTGATCTCGGCATCATCGCCCGGCGGCTCCGGAAGGACATCTACGACCTGTACGGGTACAACGCCGTCGTGCATGTGCTGTCGGCCAGCGGCATCCGCAAGAACACCCGCTACGTCGTGCGTGTCGCCAAGGACGGCGAGGCACTGGCCCGCCAGACCGGCCTGCTGGATCTGCGCGGCCGCCCGGTGCGGGGACTGCCCGCGCAGGTCGTCGGCGGCAGTGTGTCCGATGCCGAGGCGGCATGGCGCGGCGCGTTCCTCGCGCACGGTTCGCTGACCGAGCCGGGACGGTCCTCGGCGCTGGAGGTCAGCTGCCCCGGGCCGGAGGCCGCGCTGGCCCTGGTCGGTGCGGCCCGACGGCTGGGCGTCAGCGCCAAGGCGCGGGAGGTGCGCGGCAGCGACCGGGTGGTGGTGCGTGACGGTGAGGCGATCGGTGCTTTGCTGACCCGGATGGGTGCGCAGGACACCAGGTTGACCTGGGAGGAGCGCCGGATGCGGCGCGAGGTTCGCGCCACCGCCAACCGGCTGGCCAACTTCGACGACGCCAATCTGCGCCGTTCGGCGCGTGCCGCCGTCGCCGCGGCGGCACGGGTGGAGCGTGCGCTGGATATC
Source organism: Actinomycetota bacterium (assembly GCA_018268465.1). Classification (GTDB taxonomy): domain Bacteria; phylum Actinomycetota; class Actinomycetes; order Mycobacteriales; family Mycobacteriaceae; genus Mycobacterium. Next base: position 138,253 of record JAFDWN010000015.1, on the reverse strand, counting down.
CTCGGCGACACCGTGCCCGACCACCTCGCCGCCGCGGGCCACCTGCGCGTCGAACACCGCCAGGCCTCCCTGGAGGAGTTGGGCCGTCTTGCCGACCCGCCGATGACCAAAGATGCCGTGGCAGGGCGGATTCGGCGGCTGCTGTCGATGGCCGACCGCAAGGCCAAACAGGACGGCATCCCCGATACGGAATCGGCCGTCACACCCGACCTGCTCGAAGACGCCTAACGCGGTGAGTCGCCGCCCGCGGTGGCGGACGGCGACTCACCGCACGAGCGTCAGGCGTTGACCGCCCCGCCGACCCGGGCCATGCCGCGTTCCAGCGCTTCGGCGATCTTCGGGCGCAGCTCGATGGCGGCGATGATCGCGTGCACCGACCCCACCCGCTGGGCGCGTTCGATGTTGTGCACCGCCTCGAACTCCGCGGCCACCTCGCCGAGTTTGTCCGAGCGCACCGCAGTGCGGGTCGCGGCCAGCTTCACCCGCAGGCTCGCGCTGGCCGCGGGATCGGTGCTTGCGGCGAGCTGAGCCTCCAGTTCGCGGACCGCCGGGTCCGCCGCGGTGCGCGAGTTCACCTCGCGGGTGAAGACCACCGCGGCGGCGGGTGCGCCGCCGATCACCGAGGAGAACGAACCCTCGACCGCCAGCACTTCCATGTTCTCGTTGAGTGCCTGGGAGAACACCACGAATGCGCCGCCGTGATAACGGGATACCACGACGAATACGATCGGGCCGTCGAAATTGACGATGGCACGGCCGATTTCGGCGCCGTTCTCCAACTGGACGTTACGCAGTGACTCCGGTGAACCGTCGAAACCGGACAGGTTGGCCAGCACCACCAGCGGCCTGCTCCCGCTTGCGGCGTTGATCGCCCGCGCGGTCTTCTTCGACGACTGCGGGAACAGCGTGCCCGAGGTCCACTGGTCCGGTCCGTCGGCGGGAGCCCAGCCCTTACGCGGGATCACCCGCGACTCGATGCCGAGCACGCACGCCGGGATACCGCCGATGTGCGCGTCGAACACCACCGAGGTCTCCGCGTCGGCCATGTCGGCCCACCGCTCCAGCACCGGATGGTCCTGGTCGACCACCGCGCGCATCACCGTGCGGATGTCGAACGGCTTCTTGCGGTCCTTGTTGGTGGCGTCGGCGAAAATGTCACCGACGGTGGTGAATTCGCTCGACGGATGCTGGTGGGGATAGGAGCGGATATCGCGGTCGAGCGGATCGGTGGTGTCCGCACGCCGCGGGAACCGTTCTCCCGGAGCGACATACGCGTGGTCGTAGTGCGCGAACAGGATGTCGCATGCCGCAAGAAGGTTCGGCGCCCAATACTGCGCCTGACCGTTGGGGCCCATCACGCGGTCGTAACCGCCGATGCCGAAGTTGTCCTCCGCGGACACGCCGCCGGAGTAGTCGAGCGACTGCTTGCCGGTGAGCACCATCGCACTGTCCGGTGTCATCACCAGGATGCCCTTGGTGTGCATGAGCATCGTCGCTTCGGCATTCCAATACGGCTGGGCGCCGACGTTGATGCCCGCGACGACGACGTTGATCTCACCGCCGTCCTGGGTGAACGTGATGATGCGCTTGAGGGCGCGCGAGATCCAGTCCATGTTCTCGGTGCCGCTGTCCATCGAGATGGTCGCCCCGGACGACAGGGCGAACCACTCCACCGGCGCGCGGAGTTCCTCGGCCAGATCCAGTGCCGCGATCACCCGGGCGGACTCCGCTTCGGCGACGGTACCCAGCGCCTTGGTCGGATCGCCGAACAGCGCGACACGGGTCATGCCCTCGGGGTAACGGTCGGTCGGCCGCGACACCAGCCCGACGATGAGCCCCGCGGTGTTGCGCCCGTAGGGACGCTCGACGGGCACGAACGCGCCCGCATCGTCGAAGTCGTACTCGACGAAGCTGCCCTCGCCTCCGGTGAGAAGCGGGATCAGCTCGTAGGGATAGACCAGACCGCGGGCCTGCGAACGCGCCACCTTCTGCGCATAACCGTCGAGCGGACGCAGCGCTTCGGTCGGGGGTGCGGTCACACTCGCGGCGACGCCCGCGCCGGGGGTGTTGGTGAAGCGGATCGCGACCCGGCTGGGCTGCTGGGACTCGTCGCCCTTCAGGCTGGCCAGGATGGTGACCTCTTCCAGCCCGGCGTTGATCGTCAGCGGCGCGATGCGCCGCACGATCGCGGGTGCGCGGTCGGTGGGGATCTCCAGTACCGGCCACACGTACAGGGCCACCCGGTTGTTTTCCAGCCGTTTCTTGCCCCGCTCGGTTTGCACCCGGCGAATGCCGTCGATGCATGCGGCGAGGGTGCGTTCGAGTGCGGGGATACCCACGATCTCGCCGGCCTCGTTGAGCTGCGGCGTGGCGTCGCGAACCTCGGCCAGCGCGATGAGGCGCTCGTCGGACGGATTCTCCTTGGCGGTCACGTGGAACAGGTACGTGCCGGCCGCGGCGGGCAGGCGGTTGCCGTCGAAGTTCTTCAGCCGCCATAGATCCAGACGCTGGCCCGTCAGGGGATGCATATCCCTGATGGTCAGGTCCTCGGCCATCCGGCCGGCCGTGGCGCCATCCTTGGCGGGCCGGAAGGTGAGCTGGTGAACCTCGCGCCCGACCACCGTGATCGTCGCCCGCCGCCAGTTCGTCGCACCGGGGTGGCCGTCGAGCACCTCACACAGGGCGGCGGACAACTGGTCGACGTCGGCCGGTGCGCCCGGCCAGGACAGGTAGATGTCGACCACGAGGTCGTCGGCTTTCGATCCGCCGATCTCGTCCACGGCGTGCAGCGTCGCCGACAACCGCTCCCAGTCGGTGACCGTCGACACCAGATGCAACTGATCGCCGGCCAATTCGTAACTGCCGGTGACGAACTGGCCGCCGGCCCGTTCGAACGTCTTGACGTCCTCGAGTGCGCGGATCTCGTAGTACTGGCGCGTGACGATCTCCAGCAACGGCCCCGGGCTTGAAATGCGCTGTGCCAGAAGGTCGATCAACAGTTCCGGGGTGGCGACCAGTGCCTCGACGCGTTCGGCGTAATCCGCCGCGCCCGGATTCTGCTCCAGGTAGCGCACTCCTTCGCGTACGCCGTCGTAGATCTGCTCACGCACCCTCGTGACCTGCGGTTCGTCGAACAGCCGGAACCGCAGATTGCGCGCAATGTCGCCGATCACCGGGTAGCGCACCTGGGTGGCGCCGATGAGCCGGTCGAGCATGTCGCCGACCGCCGCGGTCGGTGCCGAACCGAGGTCGTCGGCGGTGCGCCACCTGCCGAGCAGCGCGGTGATGACCGGGACCTGGTTCTCCATCCGTTGCAGGGCCAGGAACAGGCGGTAGACCGCCTCTTCGAGTTCCGAACCCGGCTCGAGGTCGCCGATGTCGTAGTTACGCAGCGCCCGGGTGACCTTGGTGCGGAAGCTCGGGGGCAACCCCTCGACCTCGGCGTCCAGGGAGTGCAGGAAGGAGTGGAAGTGCTCGCGCGGACTGTGCACCCGCTCGTCGCTGTCCTCCTCGCCCAGTGTCGGGCGGTTGCGCGACATTTCGCAGATGTCGGCGAAGGTCTCCAGCAGCCCCAGTTCGGCGCCGACGAGCTCGGCGTCGTCGCGGGGTTGACCGCTGCGCAACGCCTCGTACTCCTTGACCAGGATGCGGGCCCGATCGGCGCTCACGTCGTAGCCGATGATGAGGCCGCGCAACTCCGCCAGCCGCGCCAGTGCCTCGGTGCGTGCGTTGGCATCCGGGTTGACCGGCTGGCTGCGGAACTGGACGCGCGGCAGCTTCTGGGTGGCCGTCTCGTCGCCGATCTGGTCGAACCGCAGCAGCGCGGCACCCGCGTCGACCTGGCCGTTGACGGTGGCCAGGATCTCGCGGACCCGTCCCGCCGTCGGCGCGCGCAGGGCCGTCTCCATCTTCATGCTCTCCAGCACGACCAGCGTCGCGCCGGCTTCGACCTCGTCGCCGACGGACACCGGCAGCGCGACGACCACCGCGGGGGCCAGCGCGCGGACCAGTCCCGCCTCGTCCTGGCTGATGCGGTGACTGATGCCGTCCACTTCGACGAGGAATCCGGTCGGCCCCGCCACCGTGACGATGTGGAACCGCTGGTCACCCAGCGCCAGGCGGCTCTCGAACTCGCCGAGCCGCTCGACGTCGACCACGAGTTCGCCGCTGTCGCCCTCGATGCGGTAGCTGTGCGGGCCGATCTGGTTCACGTTGAGGCTGTAGGCATGGCCCTGATAGCTCAGCTCCACCTTGCGGCCGATGGCGTGGGTGGCGCGCGGCCGGCCGCCCCTGGCCGAGGCGAGGAAGCTCGCGCGTTCCAGGCTCTCCTCGGCTTCGTAGGCATCGACCGCCGCGGAGATCAGCGCGATGTCTGCCTTGGGGGTCGGGCCGGTGGCCGTCCCGATGCCGGCCCGGTCCATCCATCCGGTGTCCGCGGTGGCCGAGATGACCTCCTCGCGGTCGAGCAGGTCGATGAGCAGCGATTTGTTGGTGGTGCCGCCGTCGATGACGACGGTCGTCTCCCGCAGCCCGGTGCGCAGCCGGGCCAGCGCCTCGTCGCGGTCACGGCCCCAGGCGATGATCTTGGCGACCATAGAGTCGTAGTCCGGCGGGATGACGTCGCCCTGCGCGATGCCGGTGTCGACCCGCAGACCCGAGCCCAGGGGGAATCGCAGCAGCTGGACGCTGCCCGGCGCCGGGGCGAACTCATTGTCGGCGTCCTCGGCGTTGAGTCGGGCTTCCACGGCGTGACCGAACTCGGGCGGGCACTCACCGGGCAGCACGTAGCCACTGGCGACGAGGATCTGCAGCTTGACCAGGTCCAGACCGGTGGTCACCTCGGTGATCGGGTGTTCGACCTGCAGCCGGGTGTTGACCTCGAGGAAGGTGAACGTCTTCTGTTCGGGTTGGTAGAGGTATTCGACCGTGCCAGCGCCGCGGTACCCGGCCGCGCGCACCAGCTCCGCGGACACGCTGCGCAGATGGTCGGCCTGCTCCTTGGTGAGCAGCGGCGAACTGGACTCCTCGATGACCTTCTGGTTGCGCCGCTGAATCGAGCAGTCGCGCACGCCCGGCGCCCAGACGTTGCCGTGGTTGTCGGCGATGATCTGCACCTCGACGTGACGGGCGTCGAGGACGAGGCGCTCCAGGAAGACGACCGGATCGCCGAACGAACGCTCGGCCTCACCCTGCGTGCGGTCGAGGGCCACTTCGAGTTCCTCGGGGGCGAACACCTTGCGGATACCCCGGCCGCCGCCGCCGCTTCGGGCCTTGATGATCAACGGGTACCCGATGGCCTCGGCGTGCCGGATGGCGTCGTCACGCGTGCCGACGGGCCCGCCGCTCCACGGGGCGAGCGGTACACCGACCTTCTCCGCGAGGATCTTCGCCTCCACCTTGTCGCCCAGTGTCTTCATGGCGGCCGGCGTGGGCCCGATGAACGTGAGTTCCATCCGGGTGCACAATTCGGCGAAGGCGATGTCCTCGGCGACGAACCCCCAGCCCACCCATACGGCGTCGGCGCCCGACTCGCGCAGCGCGCGTTCCAGGGCGGCGTGGTCGAGGTAGGCGATACCGTCGGTAGTCTTGTGCAGTGTCACCGCCTCATCGGCCTGGCGGACGAACATCGCGCGGCGCTCGGCTTCGGTATGAAGCGCGATTGTCTTTATGCCACAGCCATATTCGGCGTTCAGTTCGCGCACCGCTCGGATGAGGCGAACCGCGGACTCACCCCGGTTCACCACTGCGATTCGACGGGGGAAATTGACGTTCAACTTGTCGGCGTCCAACACGCGGCCAGTCTATGTCTGCCGATGCGGAGCACGTGTCGAATCGGCAACTGCGTGGTGAAAACGACACGGGCCACATCCGCGCCTACTCGCAGGCTGCGCCCTGCAGCGGCAGCAGATGTGAGATGTCAGACACAAAGTGTTTGATGGACCTAGCGCGCGCCTGTTATTGTTAGCGCGTCGTTTCCTCACCGACTTCTAGGAGAAACATGACTGACACCAAGATCGACGTCCTCGACGCCACGCAGAAGGTCGGCGAGCAGTTCGTCGCCGCCGTCAAGCAGAGCCAGGGCCTTGCCCTCGACGTCGCGCGCGCCTTCGCCGACGCCCTGCCCGCGGTCCCCTCGCGCGTGTCGGATTCGACCGCCGTTGCCGCGCTGCCCGACGTCTCCGCGCTGACCGCCTACGGCTTCGACCTCGCCGCCGAACTGCTTGCCGCGCAGAAGGATTTCGCCGTCACCCTGGCCAGCACCTTCACCCCGGCCAAGTCCGTCTGAGGAATACCCGGGGCATAATCGTCCCCGCGTGGTGGCGATAGGAGACGGCGATGACAGAGGGGCCGGCACGAAACGGCAATCTTCTGGGGTCGTTCATTCGCGCGCAGCGGCAGATGGCCAATCTGTCGCTGCGCGAGCTCTCCGCACTCACCGAGATCTCCAATCCCTACCTCAGCCAGATCGAACGGGGCCTGTCCGAACCCTCGGCGCGGGTGCTGAAATCGATCGCACAGGCGCTCAACCTCTCGGCCGAAGCGCTGTTCGCCCAGGCCGGACTGATGCCCGAATCTCCGCCCCGCGACGACAACTCCACCGAGACCGCCATCCGGACCGACTCGCGCCTGAGCGAATCGCAGAAGCTGGCGCTGCTCGCGGTGTACCGCAGCTACGTCGCCGCGGGGGACCATCGCGACAACGATGGGCGCGCCGAACCGTGATGCCCGGGACCGCCGACGTGGCGGTCGGCACACTCGCGCCGAATCCCCGTGGCCCCGCCCGGGGCGCGACATACTTGCACGCGAGTGAGCAGTACCCTTTCTGCACCCTTCCGCATTCCCGTCGCGGATAAACCGAGGAGAACAATGTCGTCGTCAGACGCACCCGAACGGTCCTTGTCGCGTCCCGTCTCCGACCTGGTCGGCATCGCCGAGGATTTCAGCTACGTCGCCGACCCGGCGTCTCTCATGAGAGAACTCCTGGTCACCGGTGCGTTGACACTGAAGAACCCCGCCGCCGTCGCGGCGGCGAACGCCCGCCTCGCGTGGGGTTCGATCGCGGCGGTGCGCGCAGCCGCCGACCGTGCCATCGGCAAGGACACCGCCGGGCCCATCGCGGTGCCGCGCGGTGACCGCAGGTTCTCCGACGCCGCCTTCCAGGAGAACGCCGCCTACTTCCTGCTGGCCCAGGAGTACCTGCTGTTCAGCCAGCTGGTCAACGAGTTGCTCGACGCCGCCGACGTCAGCGGCTCCCGGGCGGCTAAGGCGCGGTTCGCAGCCAGTTTCCTCGTCGATGCCCTGTCGCCGACGAACCTGCTGGCCGGCAACCCCGCCGCCATCCGCGCAGCATTCGACACCGGCGGCAAGAGTGTCGTCCGCGGCCTCAAGAATATGGTCAACGACGTACTGCACAACGGCGGCTGGCCGTCGCAGGTGGACACCACCGGGTTCGAGGTGGGCGTCAACATGGCCGCCACACCCGGCAGCGTGGTCTACCGCAGCGACCTCATCGAGGTGATTCAGTACTCGCCGCAAACCCCCGAAACCTATTCGGTGCCTTTGCTGTTCTGCCCGCCCTGGATCAACAAGTACTACATCATGGACCTCGCACCGGGTAAGAGCCTGATCGAGTGGGCGGTCAAGAACGGCCACACCTGCTTCGCCATCAGCTACCGCAACCCGGACAAGTCGATGAGCGACCTGGGCTTCCGTGACTACCTGTTCAAGGGGCCGCTGGAGGCTGTGCAGGTGGTCAAGGACATCACCGGCGCACCGTCGGTCAACACCGTGTCGGTGTGCCTGGGCGGCACGCTGACCGCGCTGGGCCTGGCCTACAACGCCGCCAGGGGTGACGAGTCGATCAACTCCGCGACCTTCCTCAACACCCACACCGACTTCACCCAGCCCGGGCTGCTCGGCGTCTTCACCGACGAACAGACGGTGGCGCGGCTGGAGAAGCAGATGTTCAAGACGGGCTACCTCGACTCGTCGAATATGGCCAGGACGTTCAGCGCGCTGCGGTCCAACGACCTGATCTTCCAGTACGTCGCGAACAACTGGCTGATGGGCAAGAAGCCCCCGTCATTCGATCTGCTTGCGTGGAACGAGGATTCGACGCGGATGCCGGCACGGATGCACTCCGAGTACCTGCGGTCCTGCTACCTGGGCAACGAATTCGCCCGCGGCGAGTTCGAGATCGACGGCAGCCGCCTGGATCCCGGACTGGTCGACGTCGACGCCTACGTCCTGTCCGCCGTCGACGACCACATCGTGCCGTGGACGTCGGGTTACAAGACCACCCAGCTGCTGGGCGGCAAGAACCGGTTCGTCCTGAGCACGTCGGGTCACATCGCCGGCATCGTCAATCCGCCCAACCCGAAGGCCAAGCACTGGGTGAACGACAGCCTCCCCGCCGACCCCAACGAGTGGAAGGCCAACGCGCAGTTGGTGGACGCCACGTGGTGGCAGGACTGGACGACCTGGATCGGCGAGCGTGGCGGCCCGAAGGTCCCCGCCCCCGACCACCTGGGCAGCGAAGATCACCCCGTCATCGAGGCTGCGCCGGGAAGTTACGTCCGGGCCACCGCGTGACGACGGTTGTCCCGACGTCCGTTATCGAACGGGCTTCGGCGGACCCGCAATTCGTGTCGATCCGCGGAGTGCGCGTCGCCGCACGGGTCTCCGGATCCGGTGACCCGTGCCTGCTCCTCAACGGCCTGTCGCGTCCGATGCAGAGCTGGGCGTCCTTCGGCGCGGCGCTGCGCGACCGCACCACGATCGCGATCGACGTGCCCGGCGTGGGGGAGAGCCACGCCCCGGTGGTGCCGTACACCATGCCGATGCTGGCCGATATGGCGATCGGTGTGCTGGACGCGTTCGGTTTCGCCAAGGCCGACATCGTCGGGTTCTCGTTCGGCGGCGCCCTGGCGCAGCAGATCGCGGCGAGTCACCCCGATCGGGTGAATCGGCTTGTGCTGCTGGCGACTTCGTGTGGTCTCGGTGCGGTGCCCGGGCGTGGCCGGGACGTCACCCGCATCATGTTGCGGCCCAACGACGGCACCCGCTGGGCGCCACCCGACCCGCTGGGCCTGCTGTGGCAGCTCACCGCCATCTCGACGTGGACGAGCATTCCGCTGCTCGGCGGCATCACCGCGCCCACGCTGGTGGTTACCGGCGACGGTGACCGGGCCGTGCCGCCCGTCAACAGCCGGTTGCTCGCCGCGCGTATCCGCAACGCGCGACTGGTCACCGTCGGCGCCGGACATGACCTGCAGAAGCCGGGGGTCGCCGAGGACGTCGCCGAACTGGTTCAGGAGTTCCTCGACGAGGTGTGATCCCCCCCGAATGTGAACTGGCTGCGAGGANNCTCGCAGCCAGTTCACATTCGGCGTTCGACCACCTCCACATCGGGAGGCGGCCGAACGCCCGTTGTGTCAGCCGAACGCCAGCGCCACGTCGTTGCCCGACGGCGTCGGCGCGGAATCCGGCACCATCGTGCTCTCACCGCTCGATGCCGCATCCTCGGAGGTGACGACGGCGGGATCGATACGCAGGATGGAGTATCCGGCGACCGCGCCCGCGCCGAAGCCGGGTGCGAAGACGCGGGTCGGCTTGTTGATCACGCCGTCGCGCACAGCGTCGTGGATGGCCAGCGGGATGCTCGCCGAGGACGCGTTGCCGACCTGCTCGATGTTGAAATACAACTGGTCGGCCGTGATTCCGGCGGCGGCGGCCAACTCGATGACCATCGTCTTGTTCGCCTGGTGCGGGATGATCAGTTCGATGCTGGCCAGCAGCGATTCCGCCGCCCCGTCCGGGTCGGGCAATGCCCGGATGTCCTCGAGCATCTGGCGCAGGTAGCGGCCGGCCAGCGACTTCACCTCGGGGCCGAACACCGTGATGTTGTTGGCGAACGCGGGGTTGGGCCACAGGATGGAGTTCACCTGGCTGATCGGGCCGCTGGCGTAGGTCTGCATGAACTCGATATCCGGCGGCGTGCCCTCGGGTGCCGGTGCGAGGACGATGGCCGACGCGCCGTCGCCGAAGATCATCCGCGACGGGCGGACATTGCCGATCTTGTCGGAGAACTTCTCCGAGCACACCAGCAGCACGGGGCGCTGGACCGTCTGCAGCACCCGTGACGCCTCGGCGAGGCCGTAACTGAGCCCGGCGCACGCGGCGACGAGGTCGAACGAGCAGTGCGTCTGCTGGATACCCAACTGGCCCGACAGCCAGGCCGCGATCGACGGGATGAGCCGGGAGCTGGTGCAGGTGCACACGATCACCGCACCCACCTCCTCGGGCCCGACGCCGGCGTGCGTCAGCGCCGCCCTGGCCGCCCGCAACGAGATCTCCTCGAGGCTGCTCCACGTGTAACGACGTTGCTCGATACCGGTTTTCGAGCTGATCTCGTCGGCCGACATCGGCGACCAGTTGTAGGCGCTGTTCCGGATCAGGTCCTCGTTGCTGCACACCTGTTCACCGTGCACCGCGGCGATCGCCTTGATGTGCGGCACGACCTTCAGGTCGTTGCGCACGTCGATCGGGGCATACGCGCGCGCGGGCGCGACCGGTTCCACCTTGGCCGCGGCGGCCTTGGGCTTCGCCGGGGCCTGGCCCGAGTTGACGCGGGACAGGAAGTTGGCGACCTCGCGGTCCCGCGGGTGGAATACGACGATGTAGTCGTCGTCGCGCAGTTCGCCCACCGGCGTGAGCGCCGCGTCGCTGCGCGACCACGGGTACTGATTGTGCAGCACCATCGACCAGCGGCGCAGGGCCTCCAGCTCGGCGACATCCTCGTCGCAGTCGATGATCTCGCGGTAGCTGTAGCGCCGGAAGTCCGGGTCGTACTTGTTCAGCCGCAGCGTCTGATTCGCAGGGTCCGCGCACAGCTCGGCGACGGTGGGGATGATGGCCGACAGCTTGGTCGCGTGGTTGCGCCGATGGGCGAACACGTCGAAGAGGATGTCGAAGATGCGGTCTTCGGCCTCGTCGTCCCATTGCGCGGCCAGATTCGGATACGCGGAGAACACCGAGGAGACCTTCGTCTCCCGGTCCTGCCACGGGGTCTGAATCGGGACGAAGACGTCGTCGCGACGCCGCGGCACGTCGGCCCACCTGGTCGGCTGCACCTCATACATCGTGATCTTGAAACGGTTGGCCCAGAACAGATTGAGGGCCATATCGCGCATCAACTCGAACTTCGAGGTGTATCCGCCGGTCTTGATCCGCTCCAGGATCTCGCTGCCTGTCGGCGCCTTCGAATCGAAATCGCGCTGGATGACGGCTTCGAGCTGGTCGAGGCTGTCGAAGGTGGAGAAGTCGAGGTCGGGAAAGCAGTTTGCGGGAAAGACGAGTTTGCCGTGCTTGTTCAATTCAAACGCAGGCACTTGCTACCACCTTATCGATGAGGGGTTTTGCGGTTTCGGGTGTTGGAGGGAGAGGGGCCCCTGTGAGCCGACGGGCGGCATCACATATCCAGACCTCCGTTCACGCCCCAGATCTGCCCGGTGATGTAGCCGGATGCGTCGGCGGACAGAAAATGCACCACCCGCGCGATCTCGTCGGGTTTGGCCAACCGGTTCATCGGGATCGTGCCCTTGATGCGTTCGAGCACCTTATCGGGAATCGACTCGATCATCTCGGTCTCCACGAAGCCGGGTGTGATCGTATTCACGGTGACGCCGATGCCGTCCTCGGTCAGCTTGCCGGCCCGGGCGAGCTGGAAACATGCCTCGCGCGCAAGGGTTTTCGTCAGACCGAACAGTCCGGACTTCGATGCGGCGTAGTTCGCCTGGCCGATGGCCCCCATCTCGCCGATGACCGAGGACACCATGACGATCCGGCCGGTGCCGCGTTCGAGCATGTGATTGAGGGCGGCCTGAGCGAGGTAGAACGCCCCGGACAGGTTGACCGAGATCACCTTGTCCCAGTCGTCCTCGGTCATCTTGGCCACCGTCTTGTCGGCGGTGATGCCCGCGTTGTTGATCAGGATGTCCAGGCGGCCGTGCTGGTCGATCACCTCTTGGATGGTCCTGCGGCAGTCCGCGGCGGAGCCCACGTCGCCCTGATGGATGCTGACTTCGGCATCGTCGCTGGCGGCGGTGAGTTCGGCGAGGAACTTCTCTGCCTGCACGGTGTTCCTGCCGTAACCGGCCGCCACCGTGGCGCCCTGGCCGGCGAGGCTTTTGCTGATCGATGCGCCGATACCTCGGGTGCCGCCCGTGACGAAGGCGACACGGCCGCGCAATTTGCCGCCACGGAACGCGTCTGACTCCGATTCACCGACCTGATCGACGGTTGTGGTCACGAGCAATCCTCCCTCGATGAGTACGCGGGCCATTATTGTCGGCGGGACCGAGGCCGACTGCCGATTGGCGAATATGAGATGTCGTAGTTTGGTCGCGACATCGCGTCCCCGGATGCAGGCGTGGCCGGCACAGCTGAGAGTACGCCACCGGTGCGGTACACGGGCCGGCCCGCGCGCCTGCCGTGCCCGTCGGCCGACATCGGCGCGCCGGTCGCGGAGGTCCTCGTTATCTAGTTGGCTCTCAACAGTTTTGGCATGAGCAAGGCGGGCGGCGCTGGCGTACGGGCGTCCAGCGCCCTACGGTCGGGGGATGCCGACGTTGAAGGTGGGTATCGCCCTTCCCGATCCGCCGTTCAACGGCATGCCCGGGGGCAGCGGTCTGGACATCGAACTGATGGCGGCGATCGGGCGCGAACTCGGCGCCACCGTCGAGTTCGTGCCATACGGCGGAGCCGATTTCGACGGCATCTTCGCGGGTCTGGCCGCGGGCACCTACCACTGTGTGACCGCGGGCACCACGGTCACACCGCAGCGGCAGCAGCAGGCGGCGTTCGCACCGCCCTACCTCATTTCCGGACAGGCCATCGCCGTGGACACCCGGCGGCTGCCACACGTGGCTTCGGTCGACCACCTCGATGGTCTGACCATCGGAGTGCAGCGGGGAAACACCAGTGTGGCGGTCGCCGAACGCCTCGTCGCCGACGGCAGGGCGGGCCGGGTCCGCGTCTACGACTACGGCAGCATCCACACCGCGCTGGCCGACCTGACGACCGGCGGCTGCGACGTGGTGATGAAACTGGCGCCCGTGCTCACCGAACTCGTCAAACCGCTGGCGGGCGTGGACGTCGTCCAGCGCGGCATCACCGTGGAAGAGATCGCCGTCGCTGTCGGCCGCACCGACCGCGACCGGCTCCGGCGAATCGGTGCGGCGCAATCCGCGCTCGAGCGCGACGGGACACTGCAGCGGATGCGCCGCACCTGGCTGGGCAATCCCTACGCCGATCAGCGGGTCGCGGTGCATTGACCGTGGAGTTGTGTCCGGTTCATGTCCGCTTCTGTGGATGTTGCGGACTTGGGTGAATACCTAACTGTTCGCGGTTTAATTGGGCCACCCAAACCGGGCGCCTTCTCTGGTGCACCACTAGGCTGGCGGCCGAGTAACGAGGTGGTGGACCATTCCGGTCATCGGAAAAGATAGGGAGAGACGACGTGACGATCCGGGTAGGCGTGAACGGCTTCGGCCGCATCGGGCGCAACTTCTACCGGGCCCTGGCCGCGCAGAAGGCCGAGGGCAAGAGCACGGATATCGAGATCGTTGCGGTCAACGACCTCACTGACAACGCCAGCCTGGCGCATCTGCTCAAATTCGACTCCATCCTGGGCCGGCTGCCCGACGATGTCAGCCTCGAGGGTGACGACACCATCGTCATCGGCAGCATCAAGATCAAAGCGCTGGAGGTCAAGGAGGGCCCCGCGGCCCTGCCGTGGGGTGACCTGGGTGTCGACGTCGTCGTGGAGTCGACGGGTATCTTCACCAACGCCGCCAAGGCCAAGGGGCATCTGGAGGCCGGTGCCAAGAAGGTGATCATCTCCGCACCCGCCACCGACGAGGACATCACCATCGTCATCGGCGTGAACGACGACAAGTACGACGGCAGCCAGAACATCATCTCCAACGCGTCCTGCACCACCAACTGCCTGGGGCCGTTCGCCAAGGTGCTCAACGACGAATTCGGCATCGTCAAGGGCCTGATGACCACGGTGCACGCCTACACCCAGGACCAGAACCTGCAGGACGGCCCGCATAAGGACCTGCGCCGCGCCCGCGCCGCCGCGCTCAACATCGTGCCGACCTCCACCGGTGCCGCCAAGGCCATCGGCCTGGTGCTGCCGGAGCTGAAGGGCAAGCTGGACGGGTACGCGCTGCGGGTGCCGATCCCCACGGGGTCGTGCACCGACCTCACGGTCGAACTGGCCAAGGAGGCCAGCGCCGCGGAGATCAACGCCGCGATGAAGGCCGCCGCCGAGGGGCCGCTGAAGGGCATCCTCAAGTACTACGACGCGCCGATCGTGTCCAGCGACATCGTCACCGACCCGCACAGCTCGATCTTCGACGCCGGCCTGACCAAGGTCATCGGCAACCAGGCCAAGGCCGTGTCCTGGTACGACAACGAATGGGGTTACTCGAACCGCCTCGTCGACCTCGTCGGCCTGGTCGGCAAGTCGCTCTGATCGATGAGTGTCAAGACGCTCGACGATCTTCTGGCAGAAGGGGTTTCGGGTCGGGGCGTGTTGGTGCGCTCCGACTTCAACGTGCCGCTGGACGACGCCCGCACCATCACCGACCCGGGCCGGATCATCGCGTCGCTGCCGACACTGAAGGCGCTGTCCGATGCCGGGGCCAAGGTGATCGTCACCGCGCATCTGGGCCGCCCCAAAGGTGCACCCGACCCCGCGTTCTCGCTGGCCCCGGTGGCCAAGGAGCTGGGGGAGCGGCTTGGGCGCCACGTCCAGCTCGCCGGCGACGTCGTCGGCAGCGATGCACTGGCTCGCGCCGAGGGCCTCACCGACGGCGACATCCTGCTGTTGGAGAACATCCGGTTCGACCCGCGCGAGACCAGCAAGGACGAGACCGACCGCGGATCGCTGGCCAAGGCCCTGGTCGAACTGGTCGGCGGTGAAGGCTCCGGCGCCGCGTTCGTATCCGACGGCTTCGGTGTGGTGCACCGCAAACAGGCCTCGGTCTACGACGTCGCCAAGCTGCTCCCGCATTTCGCGGGCAATCTGGTGGGCGCCGAGGTGACGGTGCTACGGCAGCTGACCGAGTCCAGCGAGCGGCCGTACGCGGTGGTGCTGGGTGGTTCCAAAGTGTCCGACAAGCTCGCGGTCATCGAGAATCTGGCCACCAAAGCCGACAGTCTGATCATCGGCGGTGGAATGTGCTTCACATTCCTTGCTGCCCAAGGTCTTTCGGTCGGCTCGTCGCTGTTGCAGCCGGAAATGGTGGAGACCTGCAAGAAGCTGCTCGACGAATACGGCGACGTCATCCACCTGCCCGTCGACATCGTGGTGGCCGAGAAGTTCGCGGCCGACTCTGCGCCGGAAACCGTTTCGGCAGAAGCCATTCCGGCAGACAAGATGGGTCTCGACATCGGCCCCGAGTCGGTCAAGCGCTTCGCCGCGCTGCTGTCCAACGCCAAGACCGTCTTCTGGAACGGGCCGATGGGTGTGTTCGAGTTCCCGGCGTTCGCGGCGGGCACCAAGGGTGTGGCCGAGGCGATCATCACCGCAACGGGCAAAGGTGCCTTCAGCGTGGTCGGCGGCGGTGACTCCGCTGCGGCGGTCCGCCAGCTCGGTCTGCCCGAGGACGGGTTCAGCCACATCTCCACCGGTGGCGGCGCATCGCTCGAATACCTCGAAGGCAAGACGTTGCCCGGTATCGACGTACTGGATTCCTAGGAGACTGAACTGATGCTCTTCGCCCGAGGGGGTCACGGCCGTGGCGCGTAAACCGCTCATCGCGGGCAACTGGAAGATGAACCTCAACCATTTCGAGGCCATCGCCCTGGTGCAGAAGATCGCGTTCGCGTTGCCGGACAAGTATTTCGACAAGGTCGACGTGACCGTCGTCCCGCCGTTCACCGACCTGCGTAGCGTGCAGACCCTCGTCGACGGGGACAAGCTGCGGCTGACCTATGGCGCGCAGGACGTCTCGCAGCACGATGCGGGCGCCTACACCGGCGAGATCAGCGGCGCGTTCCTGGCCAAGCTCGGCTGCACCTTCGTCGTCGTCGGGCACTCCGAGCGGCGCACCTACCACCACGAGGACGACGCACTGGTCGCGGCCAAGGCCGCGGCAGCGTTCAAGCACGGACTCGTGCCGATCGTGTGCATCGGCGAACATCTCGACGTCCGCGAGGCCGGCGACCACGTGGCCTACAACGTCGAGCAGTTGCGCGGTTCGCTGGCGGGGCTGTCGGCCGAGCAGATCGGCCAGTCCGTCATCGCCTACGAACCGGTATGGGCGATCGGAACCGGTCGCGTCGCCAGCGCCGCCGACGCCCAGGAGGTGTGTGCGGCCATCCGCAAGGAGCTGGCGGCACTGGCATCGGCTGACGCCGCGGCAGGCATCCGGGTGCTCTACGGCGGCTCGGTGAATGCCAAGAACGTCGGTGAGATCGTCGCGCAGGACGATATCGACGGTGCGCTGGTCGGGGGAGCGTCGCTGGACGGTGAGCAGTTCGCCACCCTCTCGGCGATCGCCGCCGGCGGGCCACTGCCCTGAGTGATGTCGGGGCGGATACCGACGCCGGCCGTCGGTATCCGCGCCCGAGTCACGTCCGTGTAGGCTGACCGCCATGGAATTGGCCCTGCAGATCGTGCTGGTGATCACCAGTGTGCTGGTGGTACTGCTGGTGCTGCTGCATCGAGCCAAGGGCGGCGGTCTGTCGACCCTGTTCGGCGGCGGCGTGCAGTCCAGCCTGTCCGGATCTACGGTCGTCGAGAAGAACCTCGACCGGCTGACCCTATTCGTCACCGGGATCTGGCTGGTCTCGATCATCGGCATGGCGCTGCAGATCAAGTACAGCTGAGCAACCCGGCCCGGTCATGCAGCCTGAGCAGGGCTGGGGCCCCGGATACGGCCCGTGGCAGGGGATCGCCCTCACCGCCGAGTATTTCCCGCTGGCGTGGCAGTTCGCGTTCGTGAAACCCAGGGTCTGGGTCAACGGCCACCCGATCACCTGGGCCGGCTGGGGCCGCACCGTCGTACCGCTGCATCCCGGCCGGTATCACGTGCACGTGTACACCCCCTACCTCCTGCCGCCCCGCGTCGGTCCCGCGGACTACGCGGTGGACGTCCCTCCCGGACGGGTGGTGGACCTGCACTACCGGGCCCCGTTGTGGGCCTTCAGTCGTGGCTCGCTGGGGCCACCCCCGCAGGCATACAACGGGGTCGGTGTCGTCGCGGGCACCGCCGTCGCAGCCGCCGTGGTGGTCGTGGTCGCGATGGCCGTACTCCTGCTGCTGGCGGCATGACCGTCACGCCCTCGCCATGCGGCCGTCAAGGCCTACGCCGATACTGGACGCATGGCTGAGCAGTCCGATCTGGCCCTGGAACCCATCGGCGCGGTGTTACGCACGCAGGTCGGGCGTGAGGCGACCGAACCCATGCGCGAGGACATCCGCCTGCTGGGCGCGATCCTCGGCGACACAGTGCGGGAGCAGAACGGCGATGCGGTGTTCGAACTCATCGAACGAGCCCGGGTGGCGTCGTTCCGGGTGCGCAGATCCGAGATCGACCGCGCCGAGTTGGCCCGCATGTTCGACGGCATCGACGTCCACCAGGCCGTCCCCGTGATCCGCGCGTTCACCCACTTCGCGTTGCTGGCCAACGTGGCCGAGGACATCCACCGCGAGCGCCGCCGCGCCGTCCACGTCCGCGCGGGCGAACCGCCGCAGAACAGCAGCCTGGCCGCGACGTGCGGCAAACTCGACTCGGCCGACCTGGACGTCGAACGCGTGTCCGAAGCGCTGACCGGGGCGTTGGTGTCACCGGTGATCACCGCTCACCCCACCGAAACCCGCCGCCGGACGGTCTTCGACACCCAACACCGCGTCACCGAACTCATGCGGCTGCGCGCCGGCGGCCACACCGAGACCGCCGACGGCCGCGACATCGAACAGGAATTGCGCCGCAACATCCTCACGCTGTGGCAGACCGCGGTGATCCGGTTGTCCCGCTTGAAGATCCAGGACGAGATCGAGACCGGGCTGCGGTACTACCCGGCCGCGTTCTTCGAGGTCATTCCGCAGGTCAACGCCGAGGTACGGGCCGCGTTCGCCGCCCGCTGGCCCGGTGCGCACCTCCTCGATGAGCCGATCCTGCGCCCCGGTTCGTGGATCGGCGGGGACCGCGACGGCAACCCCAACGTGACCGCCGACGTCGTGCGGCTGGCCACCTCCAGCGCGGCTTACACCGCCTTGCAGCACTATTTCGCCGAGATCACCGCGCTCGAGCAGGAACTGTCGATGTCGGTGCGGCTGGTGCACATCAACGACGAACTGGCCGCGCTGGCCGGCGCCTGTGACGAACCCGTGCGCTCCGACGAACCCTACCGCCGGGCGCTGCGCGTCATCCACGGCCGCCTGACGGCAACCTCCGCCGAGATCCTCGATCGCCAGCCCGAGCACGTGCTGGATCTGGGACTGCAGCGGTACGAGACGCCCGCCGAACTGCTCGCCGACCTCGACGTCGTCGATGCCTCGTTGCGCGCCAACGGCAGCCGGGTGCTGGCCGACGATCGGCTGGCGCGGCTGCGGGAAGCCGTGCGCGTCTTCGGATTCCACCTATCCGGTCTGGATATGCGGCAGAACTCCGATGTACACGAGGAGGTTGTGGCAGAGCTGCTGGCATGGGCGGGCGTCCATCCGGACTACCGGTCGCTGCCCGAACCGGACCGCGTCGAGCTGCTGGTCGGCGAACTCAGCACCCGGCGCCCGCTCGTCGGCGACGGCGCCGACCTGTCCGAGCTGGCCCACAAGGAACTGGGGATCGTGCGGGCCGCGGCGCGTGCCGTCCACGTCTTCGGCCCGCAGGCGGTCCCCAACTACATCATCTCGATGTGTCAGTCGGTGTCGGACATGCTCGAGGCGGCGCTGCTGCTCAAGGAGGCCGGGCTGCTCGACGCGTCGCCCGCGGCGGCGCCGTACGCGCCCGTCGGCATCGTCCCGCTCTTCGAGACCATCGACGACCTGCAGCGCGGCGCGTCGATCATGGAGGCCGTCCTGGACCTCCCGCTGTACCGCGCGCTGGTCGAGGCACGCGGGGACAGCCAGGAGGTCATGCTCGGCTACTCCGACTCCAATAAGGACGGTGGCTACCTCGCGGCCAACTGGGCCCTCTACCGCGCCGAACTGGACCTCGTGGAGATGGCCCAGAAAACGGGTATCCGGTTGCGGCTCTTCCACGGTCGCGGCGGCACCGTGGGCCGCGGCGGCGGCCCCAGCTACGACGCGATCCTCGCCCAGCCGCCGGGTGCGGTCAACGGGTCCCTGCGGATCACCGAGCAGGGTGAGGTCATCGCCGCGAAGTACGCCGAACCGCGGATCGCGCGCCGCAATCTCGAGACCCTGGTCGCGGCCACGCTGGAGTCGACACTGCTCGACGTCGAGGGTCTGGGCGACGCCGCGGGCCCGGCCTACGAACTGCTCGACGACCTGGCGGCCCGCGCACAACGCGCCTATGCCGAATTAGTCCATGAGACGCCAGGTTTCGTCGAGTACTTCAAGGCGTCCACACCGGTCAGCGAGATCGGCGCGCTCAATATCGGCAGCAGGCCCACCTCACGCAAACCCACCACGTCGATCGCGGATCTGCGCGCGATCCCGTGGGTGCTGGCGTGGAGCCAATCGCGGGTGATGCTGCCCGGCTGGTACGGCACCGGGTCGGCGTTCGAGCAGTTCATCTCCGAGGGGCCCGACGAGGGCGCCCGGCTGCGGGTGCTGCAGGATCTCTACCGGCGCTGGCCGTTCTTCCGCACCGTGCTGTCCAACATGGCCCAGGTGCTGGCGAAGTCAGATCTCGGGCTGGCCGCGCGGTATTCCGAACTCGTCGAGGACGAGGAACTGCGCAGCCGGGTGTTCGACAAGATCGTCGCCGAGCACGCGCGCACCATCCGGATGCACGAATTGATCACCGGGCACGACGACCTGCTGGCCGACAACCCGGCGCTGGCCCGGTCGGTGTTCAACCGGTTCCCCTACCTGGAGCCGCTCAATCACCTGCAGGTGGAACTGCTGCGCCGATACCGCGCCGGCGAGACCGAGGACCTGGTGAAGCGGGGCATCCTGTTGACGATGAGCGGCCTGGCGACCGCCCTGCGCAACAGCGGTTAGCCGCTACGCACCGTCGTGCATCGCCGGGAGCGCGTCGAATGCACCCCGGATGTGCCGTTCGGTGAGGTCGGCGGCCAGCTGCCCGTCGCCGCCCCGGATGGCCGCGTAGATCGCACGGTGCTCTGACTGCAATCTGCGGGCCATCGCGGGCCAGTCGGGAACCTGGCGCATCGCCGCCAGGATGGGTGCGCGCAGCGACGCCCTGATCGCCACCGTCATGTCGGCGACCAGGCGGTTACCACCGGCTTCGGCGATCGCCACGTGGAATGCGGTGTCGGCGTCGTTGAACGGTTCGCAGTCCGAGCCGGGGATGTCCATCCGGGTCAGCGGTTCGTGCATGGCCGTCAGTTCCTCCGCACCGGCGTTCGCGGCGGCCAGCACCGCGCTGTTGCGTTCGAGCATGACGCGCGCGTCGACGATGTCGGCCATCGGGAAGTTCGACAGCGCGACGTGCAGGCGCAGGAATTTGGTGAGGGCGGCACTGGGCATCGCGGCGATGAAGGTGCCGGCATCCCGGCCGGCCCCGACACTGGACGTCACCACGCCCTGGGCTTCGAGCACCCGGATCGCCTCCCGCACGCCGGCCCGGCTGACCTGCAGCCGGGCGGCCAGTTCGCGCTCGGGCGGCAACGGGTCACCCACCTTGAGCGCGCCGCTCATGATCTGGTTCTCGACGGCCTCGACGACAAGCTCATGCGATCGGGCGCGCGTCACGGGACGCCACTGCGGTGCGGGAACGGAACTGCCGGTGTCGGCGGCCTCGGTCATGGTCATTCCTTACCACGTCGTACTCCTGGGGTGACGGGTCCGCACCCGGCCCGGTCGGTAAGTGTGCGGTACCAGACACACGCCGGGCTTGACTGTGAACCCAATCACCCTTAGCGTACCAACCACAGTGTGGTCAGACCACTAAGAGGTTCCTCCGAACAGCCCCAAGGGAGTCCGATAGATGTTCCAACCCGACCTCGCCCCGATCGGCGACAGCCTGTTCTGGTCATCGCTGGTGGCGTTTCTGCCGCTGCTGACCGTGTTCGTGACGCTCGGCGTCCTGAAATGGAAGGCCCACTGGGCGGGCCTGAGCGCACTGGCCGTCGCGCTCGTCGTGGCCATCGCCGCTTACGGCATGCCGGTGCACCTCGCCGGGCTGTCGGCCACCGAGGGATTCGTTTTCGGGCTGTTCCCCATCATGTGGATCGTCCTCAACGCCATCTGGCTCTATGAGCTGACGGTGACCAGCGGCCGGTTCGAGGACCTGCGCCGGGTCATCGACACCATCTCCGACGACCCACGCGTGCAGGCCATCATCATCGCGTTCTGCTTCGGCGGCCTGCTGGAGGCCCTGGCAGGCTTCGGTGCGCCGGTGGCCATCACCGGCGTCATGCTCATGTCGATCGGGTTCACCGCGATGCGCGCCGCCGTCGTGGTGCTGGTCGCCAACACCGCGCCCGTCGCCTTCGGTGCCATCGCGATCCCGATCATCACCGCGGGCAACCTCACCGGTATCGACTACACCGAAATCGGTGCCGTCGTCGGTCGCCAGACCCCGCTGCTGGCCCTGTTCGTCCCGCTCATCCTGGTCCTGCTCGCCGACGGACGCCGCGGACTGCGCCAGACCTGGCCGATCGCGCTCGTGGTGGGCGTCACCTTCGCCATCGCCCAGTTCGTCTCGGCCAACTGGATCTCGGTGGAGCTCACCGACGTGGTCGCCTCGCTGGCCGGATTGGCCGCCGCCGTGCTCATGCTGCGCGTCTGGCGTCCCACCGGAACCGCAGAGGTCCGTGAGGCGATGCTCGCCGAGCGCCGCTCCGAGGGGCAGCCGGGCGATCCGACCCCGATGCCGGTGTCCCCGAGCCGCGTCGCCACCGAACCCACCGTCGACACCAGCACCAGCGTCGCGCTGACCCCCGCCCGGGTACTCCTGGCGCTCTTCCCGTACCTGCTGGTCATCGCCGTGTTCTCCGCCGCCAAGCTGTGGGCGCCGATCAAGAGCTGGCTGGCGAGCACCGACGCGAAGATCCCGTGGCCCGGACTGGACGGAAACGTCCTGACCGCCGCGGGCAAGGTGTCGACCTCGACCGTCTACACCCTCGGCTGGCTGTCCTCGCCCGGCTCGTTGCTGCTGCTCTCGGGCATCGTGGTCGCCATCGTGTACCGCGTGTCGCTGCTCGACGCCGCCCGTGTCTACGCCCACAACCTCGTCAAACTCAAATTCTCCATCCTGACCGTCGCCTCGGTGCTCGCGCTGGCCTACGTGATGAACCAGTCCGGGCAGACGATCACCATCGGCACGTGGATCGCGGGCACCGGCGCCGTGTTCGCATTCCTCTCGCCGATCCTCGGCTGGCTCGGCACCGCCGTCACCGGTTCGGACACCAGCGCCAACGCGCTGTTCGCCACCCTGCAGCAGACCGCAGCCCAGCACGCAGGCATCGACCCGACCCTGCTGGTCGCCGCCAACACCTCCGGCGGTGTGGTCGGCAAGATGATCAGCCCGCAGAACCTCACCATCGCGGCCACCGCTGTCGGTCTGCTGGGTCGCGAATCGGACATCTTCCGCAAGGTGATCTGGTGGAGCCTCGGCATGCTTGCGGTGTTGTGTCTGCTCGTCGGCCTACAGTCGACTGTGCTGTCCTGGATGCTGCCCTGATGACGACCGAGACGAGGACCACGGTGCAGAAGGTCGCTTTGTTCGCAACATGTTTCAACGACATGATGTGGCCGGACACGCCCAAGGCCGTCGTACGCCTGCTGCGCCGGCTGGGGTGTGACGTCGACTTCCCGGTCGAGCAGACCTGCTGCGGCCAGATGTTCACCAACACCGGTTACGCCGCCGAAGCCGAGCCTGCGGTCCGCACGTTCGTCGAGACATTCGCCGGCTACGACGCGATCGTCGCCCCGTCGGGGTCGTGTGTCGGGTCGGTGCGCCACCAGCACCGCGACGTCGCCGCCCGCAGCGGGGATGCCGCGCTGCGCACCGAGGTCGACACCGTGGCACTGCGGGTCTACGAGCTCAGCGAGTTCCTGGTCGACGTGCTGGGCGTCACCGACGTCGGGGCTTATTTCCCGCACCGGGTCACCTATCACCCGACTTGTCACTCGCTGCGCATGCTGCGGGTCGGCGACCGTCCGCTGCAGCTGCTGCGGGCGGTGCGCGGGATCGACCTCGTCGAGCTGCCCGGGGCCGACCAATGCTGCGGGTTCGGCGGCACATTCGCGATGAAGAACGCCGACACCTCGGTGGCCATGGGGGCCGACAAGGCCCGCAACGTGCGTGACACGCAGGCCGAAGTGCTTGTTGCCAGCGACAATTCGTGCCTGGCCCACATCGGCGGGATGCTGTCGCGCCAGCGCTCGGGTATGCGGGTGATGCACCTGGCCGAAATCCTGGCGTCTACCGAAGGGGACCCGGCATGACACTGCAGCAGGGACATCCGCACGTCGGGGTGACGTCGGCATTCCTGGGAATGCCCAAATTCCAGGAAGCGGCCAGGGCCGCCCTCGGGAACTCGGTCCAGCGCCGCAACCTCGCCCACGCCACCGGCATCATCCGCAGCAAACGCGCCCAGGTCGTCGGCGAACTGGACAACTGGGAGGAGTTGCGGCTGGCCGCGGAGGCCATCAAGGACCGGGCGCTGCTGCGACTCGACGAACACCTGGAGGCCTTCGAGGCCAACGCCACCGCGGCGGGCGCCACGGTGCACTGGGCCCGCGACGCCGAGGAGGCCAACCGGATCGTCGTCGGCCTCGTCAAGGCCAGGGACACCGACGAGGTGGTCAAGGTCAAGTCGATGGCCACCCAGGAGATCGAACTCAACGAGGCGCTCGACGCCGCGGGGATATCCGCGTGGGAGACCGACCTCGCCGAACTCATCGTGCAGCTGGGTGACGACTGGCCCAGCCACATCCTGGTGCCCGCGATCCACCGCAACCGTGCGGAGGTGCGGGAGATCTTCCTGCGGGAGATGGGCAAGGTCGGCAGGCCCGCACCCGCCGACCTGACCGACGAGCCCCGCCGGCTGGCCGAGGCCGCGCGGCTGCACCTGCGGGAGAAGTTCCTGCGCGCCAGGGTGGCGATCTCGGGTGCGAACTTCGCGATCGCCGACACCGGCAGCCTCGTCGTCGTGGAATCGGAGGGCAACGGCCGGATGTGCCTGAGCCTTCCCGAGACGTTGATCTCGGTCGTCGGCATCGAGAAGGTGCTGCCGTCCTGGCAGGATCTCGAGGTGTTCCTGCAGGTACTGCCGCGCAGCAGCACCGGAGAACGGGAGAACCCCTACACCTCGATCTGGACGGGTACCGCCGCCGGCGACGGACCCGGTGACGTGCACATCGTGCTCGTCGACAACGGCCGCACCAACGTGCTGGCGGACACGCTGGGACGTCAGGCGCTGCGCTGTATCCGCTGCTCGGCATGCCTGAACGTGTGCCCGGTCTACGAGCGGGCCGGCGGGCACTCCTACGGCTCGGTGTACCCCGGTCCGATCGGGGCGGTGCTGACACCCCAATTGCGGGGCACCGCAAGCGAAGTGGACAAATCGCTGCCGTACGCGTCGAGTCTGTGCGGGGCGTGTTTCGACGTGTGTCCGGTGCGCATCGACATCCCGTCGCTGCTGGTGCACCTGCGTACCCGGGTCGTCGACGAGAAGCGCGGCGGGATCCCGTCGGCCGAGGAGGTCGCCATGAAGGCGGCGAGCTGGATGTTCGGCGACCACCGCCGGCTCGAGGCGGCGGAATCGGTCGCCGGCGCGGGCGGCAAGGCGTTGCGGAGCCGGCTGCTGGGCCGCAAACAGGTGCTGCGATCGCTGCCCTGGCCGGCCAGCATCTGGTCGGGGGCGCGGGATGTCCCCGTCCCCCCGACGGAATCATTCCGGTCCTGGTGGAAGCGGACCGACGGCGGACGCGAGGAGCAGAAATGACCGACACCCACCGCGCCGGCGACGGATCCGCGCGTGCGGAGATCCTGGGCCGCATCCGGACGGCGCTGGCAGACCGGCCCGCCGACACCGAGGTCGCCGTGCCGTGGACCTACGGACAACCCGTCGGCACCGGTGAACTCGACATCGTGGAGCGTTTCATCGAGCGCACCGTGGACTATCGCGCCATCGTCGACCGTGTCGACGCAGGCGATGTCGGCATGGCCGTCGCCGCCGCGCTGGCACGGGCCGGAGCCACCACAGTGATCGCCGACGACGCCGTGCGCGAAACCTGCGCCGGTGAGATCTCCGCCGGATGGCTGACCGACGACCGCCTCACCCCCGACGACCTCGACGGGATCGACGCCGTGGTCACCACCGCGACGGTGGCCATCGCGAACACCGGAACGATCGTCCTGGATCACGGTCCCGGCCAGGGCCGGCGCGCCACCAGCCTCGTACCCGACGTCCACGTCTGCATCGTCACCGTCGAGCAGATCGTCGGCGACGTGCCGGAGGCGGTCCAGCGTCTCATCCGGTCGGGGTCCCATACCCGACCGCTCACGTGGATCAGCGGACCGAGCGCAACCAGCGATATCGAACTGGACCGGGTGGAGGGGGTGCACGGACCGCGCACGTTGTCGGTCATCGTCGTGGGATAGCCCGATCGCGCCGTCGGCGGGATGATGGAACGATGGCCGGGCCCGCAGACCAACAGTGCTTGCTGGTCAAGAATGTGCAAATATTCGACGGTCTTCGGGACCGCGTCCATCCCGGCCACGTTCTCGTCCGCGGCCCCACCATCGAGGCCGTCGAGACCTCGCCGATCAGCGAAACCGGCGTGGATGTCGTCATCGACGGGGCGGGCCGGGTGCTGATGCCCGGCATGACCGACGCGCACGTCCACCTCGTCGGAATGGCCAACTCCCTGACGGACCTGATGACAGCGACGCAAACGCAGATTGCCGCGTCCACCCTTGCCCGTGCCAGGGACACACTCCTGCGCGGCTTCACCTGCGTGCGCGACATGGCCGGCGACACCGTCGGCATCCGCAACGTCGTCGACGGCGATCCCGCACTGGGTCCGCGGATCTACTCCAGCCAGGCGGGTATCTCCCAGACGTCCGGGCACGGCGATTTCGGGCCCGTCTTCGAACGGCCGACCGCGCTGGGCGGCGCGGAATCGAGGGCGGAGACCATCGGCTTCCTGCGGGTCGCCGACGGCGTGGACCGGGTATTGGCCGCCGTGCGCGAACAGCTCAAACGGGGTGCGACCCAGATCAAGATGATGGTCGGTGGCGGCGCCGCGTCACCGTACGACCCCCTGTCCACGGTGCAGTTCACACCAAGCGAGCTGCGCGCCGCCGTCGACGCGGCCGCCGACTACGGCACCTATGTAGCCGCCCACGTGTACACCGTGCCCGGCATCCACCGGGCGGTCGACGCGGGGGTGGCGTCCATCGAGCACGGACACCTGGCCGACGAGGCGACGATCGCCATGCTCGCCGAGCGGGAGGTCTGGCTGTCCACACAGCCCTTCGCCGAGGACGACCACGGATTCCTGGCCCCGGAGAGCGCGGCGAAGAACCGCGAGATCTGCGGCGGCACCGACCGGGTGTACCGGTGGGCACGCAAACACGGCGTCAACGTCGGCTGGGGCACCGACCTGCTGTTCGAACCGGACCGCGCCGACCGGCAGAGCGAGATGGTCACGCGCCTCGGCAGGTACTTCACCACCGTTGAGGCGCTGAAGATCGTGACGTCGGGTAACGCGGCACTGTGCCGGCTGGCCGGCGAACGAGACCCCTACCGGGCGGCCCGATTCGGGGAGATCACCGCCGGCGCATGGGCCGACTTCCTGCTGGTGGACGGCGACCCGACGGTGGATCTGCAGGTGCTCGGCGACCCGGCCGCCACTCTCGCGCTGATCGTCAAGGACGGCGTCGTCGTCAAGAACGCGCTCTCCTGAGGGCCGTCGGGGGAGGGAACCCCCGTGCGGCGCCCGCCGTCTGATTCTCGTGCAGCACAGCTATTGCCGAAGCACCGCACGGCCATCCGGCACCGAAGACCTCACGCGCCGCAGTGGCGAATACGCCGCGGGCTACGCCGACGGGCAGTCCGACGACCGGGGTGAGGACAAACGCGACAGCTCCGTGCGCCCGTAGGCGTCAGAGCCCGGCGGCGGCGTCCTCGTCCAGCAGCCACACCGTGGCCTCCGTGCCGACCGCACCCGCGGCCGGCACATCCACCGGCTGTGCGCCCCCCACCGCGGCGGCCACCGCATCGGCCTTCGCCGCTCCCGACACGACCAGCCAGACCTCACGCGAACGGCGCACCGCGGGCAGGGTCAGCGTGATCCGGCGCGGCGGCGGTTTGGGGGAGTCGGTGACCGCGACGACCAGCCTGCGCGTCTCGAGCACCGCCGCGGTGTCCGGGAACAGCGAGTTGATGTGGCCCTCGCCGCCCATCCCCAACAGGTGGACGTCGAAATCGGGTGCGGCCTCGCCCGGTGCGGCGTTGGCGGCGAGCACCTGCTCGTAGGCCAGCGCGGCGGCGTCGATGTCGTCGCCGAACTCTCCGTCGCTGGCGGGCATCGCGTGCACGTTGGCGGCCGGAATGCCGATGTGGTCGAGCAGGGCCTCGCGCGCCTGCCCGTCGTTGCGATCGGGATCGCCCTCGGGCACATACCGCTCGTCACCCCAGAACAGATGCACCTTCGACCAGTCGATCTCATCGGCGCGTGCGCCGGCGCGTTTGAGCATCCCCACCCCGGTGCCGCCGCCGGTGAGCACGATCAGCGCCTGGCCGCGGGCCGCGATCGCCGCGCTGATCGCGCCGAGCAGGCGGTCACCCGCCGCCGCCACCAGTGCCGCACCGTCGGGATACCGCTCGATCACGGTGCCCATCAACGATCCCCGCCTGCGTCGTTTTCGCTTTCCGGCACGTACTGCACCTTGTCCAGGCCCTGCAGCGCGCCGAAATAGATCTCGTCGGCGTCGAGCCTGCGCAGATCCTCGGCCAGGCACTCCTTGGTGTCGCGGCGGGCGAGCGGCAGATGCGAATCGGGTCTGGCGGTGCGGGTCAGCGTCGCGGTGACCCCGGTCTGGGGGCGGCTGAGCGTGATCGTCTCGGTCGGCCGGACCAGTTCGACCTTGAGCGGCCCGACAGCGCGGCGCACGGGACCGTCGATCCGGCTGGCCAGCCAGCCGGCCATGATGTCCAGCGCGGGCTCATCCTTGAGCCCCGACACCAGTGCGGACGTCACCGGTTCGTACGGGGGCTGATCCAGTGCCGACGTCAGCAGCGCCCGCCAGTAGGTGACCCGGCTCCACGCCAGGTCGGTGTCGCCGACGGTGTATCCCTCCAGCCTGCTCTTGATGCACGCCAGCGGATCGGCGCCGTTGGTCGCGTCGGTGATGCGCCGGACGGCCAGTTTGCCGAGCGGGTCCTCGGCGGGAACGCGGGGCGCCACCTCGGGCCACCACGCCACCACCGGGGTGTCGGGCAACAGGAACGGCAGGACGACGCTGCTGGCATGATCGGCCAGCGGACCGGAGAGCCGCAGTACCACCACCTCACCGGCGCCGGCGTCGTGACCGACCCGCAGCTGGGCATCGAGCCGCGGTTCGGCGGCATCGCGGTCGCCCGGTGCCACCACGATCACCCGGCACGGGTGCTCGCGGCTGGCGAATGTCGCCGCTTCGATCGAATCCTCGACCAGCTCAGCGGTATTCGGTGCGATCACGAGTGTCAGCACGCGGCTGAGGGTGAGTGCGCCACCCTCCTCGCGCAACCCGGTGATTTTCTTGTTGACGTCGTTCGTCGTCGTCGCGGGCAGGTCGACGATCATTCAGGGCCGCCTCCATTCCCTTCCGGTGCGCTGCAACATCTCGTCGGCCGACGTGGGGCCCCACGTGCCCGACTCGTACGGATCGGGTTTCCCCTGCGCCGCCCAGCGCTCGAGCACCGGATCGAGGATCTGCCAAGACAATTCGACCTCGGCGTTGACCGGGAACAGCGAGGGCTCACCCAGCAGCACATCGAGGATCAGCCGTTCGTACGCCTCGGGCGAATCCTCGGCGAACGCGGACCCGTAGGAGAAGTCCATGTTCACATCGCGGACCTCCATGGCGCTGCCGGGCACCTTCGAACCGAACCGCAGCGTGATGCCCTCGTCCGGCTGCACCCGGATCACCAGGGCGTTCTTGCCCAGATCCTCGGTCATCGTCTCGTCGAACGGCAGATGCGGCGCCCTGTTGAACACCAGCGCGATCTCGGTCACCCTGCGCCCCAGTCGTTTTCCGGTGCGCAGGTAGAATGGCACCCCGGCCCAGCGGCGGCTGTCGACCTCGAGTGTGATCGCCGCGTAGGTCTCGGTGGTGGAGTCCTTGGAGAACCCGTCCTCGTCGAGCAGGCCGACGACCTTCTGGTCGCCCTGCCAGCCCGCCGCGTACTGACCCCGCGCCGTGGTCTCGTCCAGCGGCTGTGCCAGTTTCACCGCCGAGAGCACCTTGATCTTCTCGGCCTGCAGTTCGTGCGGCTGGAAGCTCACCGGCTCCTCCATCGCGGTGAGCGCCAGCAGCTGCAGCAGGTGGTTCTGGATCACGTCGCGGGCCGCGCCGATGCCGTCGTAATAGCCGGCGCGTCCACCCAGACCGATGTCCTCGGCCATGGTGATCTGCACGTGGTCCACGTAGTGCGCGTTCCACACCGGTTCGAACAGTTCGTTGGCGAACCGCAATGCCAGGATGTTCTGCACCGTCTCCTTGCCCAGGTAGTGGTCGATGCGGAACACACTCTCCTCGGGAAAGACGGAGTTGACCACCTTGTTGAGCTCGCACGCGCTCTTGAGATCGTGACCGAACGGTTTCTCGATCACCACTCGGCTCCACCGGTGATCCTGCTGGCGGGCCAGCCCCGATGTGTGCAGCTGTTCGCACACCACGGGGAAGGCATTCGGCGGAATCGACAGGTAGAAGGCGTGATTGCCGCCGGTGCCGCGTTCGGCGTCGAGTTTCTCCAACGTCTCAGCCAGCCGCTGGTACCCCGCGGGGTCGTCGAAGGTGCCCTGGACGAACCGGAACCCCTCGGCCAACCGGTCCCACACCTCCTGGCGGAACGGCGTACGCGCGTGCTGTTTCACCGCGTCGTAGACGATCTTGCCGAAATCCGTGTCGTCCCAATCCCTTCGGGCAAAGCCGACCAGTGAGAACGACGCGGGGAGCAGGCCGCGGTTGGCGAGGTCGTAGATCGCCGGCATCAGCTTCTTGCGCGCCAGGTCGCCGGTGACGCCGAAGATCACCACAGCGCACGGCCCCGCGATACGCGGCATGCGCTTGTCGCGCTTGTCGCGCAGGGGATTTCGCCAGTCCGACGGCGCGCCGCTCTCGGTTTCCGAGGTCATTTCTTGGCGGCGGCCAGCTGGCCCGCGGTGGCCTCGAGCAGCTCCTGCCACGACTTCTCGAACTTGTCGACGCCTTCGTCCTCCAGGAGGCGGAACACATCCGGGAGGTCGATACCGGCGGCGGCGAGCTTGTCGAAGATCCCCTGCGCGGCGCCCGCCGTGCCGGTGACCGTGTCGCCGGTGACCACGCCGTGGTCGGCGACGGCCTCGATCGTCTTCTCCGGCATGGTGTTCACCGTGTTGGGGGCGACCAGTTCGGTGACGTAGAGGGTGTCGGAATAGTCCGGGTTCTTCACGCCCGTCGACGCCCACAGGGGCCGCTGCACGCGGGCCCCCGACGCCTTGAGCGCCTCGAACCGCGCTCCGCCGACGAACACCTCCTCGTAGGCGGCGTAGGCGAGCCGCGCGTTGGCGACGCCGGCCTGGCCGCGCAGGGCGAGTGCCTCCGGCGAGCCGATGTCCTCCAGCCGCTTGTCGATCTCGGTGTCCACCCGGGAGACGAAGAACGAGGCCACCGAGTGGATCTTGGACAGGTCGTGACCCGCCTGCCCGGCCGCTTCCAGGCCGGCGAGGTAGGCGTCCATCACCGCGCGATGGCGCTCGACGGAGAAGATCAGCGTCACGTTGACCGAAATGCCCTCGGCGATGACCGCGGTGATCGCGGGCAGACCCGCGAGGGTGGCGGGAATCTTG
The DNA here is from genome assembly GCA_018268465.1 of Actinomycetota bacterium. Taxonomy (GTDB): domain Bacteria; phylum Actinomycetota; class Actinomycetes; order Mycobacteriales; family Mycobacteriaceae; genus Mycobacterium. The sequence continues at coordinate 107,037 of JAFDWN010000015.1, read as the reverse complement.
ATCAGCAGGTTCGGGCGGTCGACGATCTTCCACAGCTCCACGGCCTGCAGGATCGTCTTGTCGGTCTCATGAGCCAGCCGCGGGTCGACCTCGATCGACACCCGGCCGTCCACTCCGTCGGACAGTTCGTACTGCTTGGCGAGCACGTCGCACGCGTTGCGGACATCGTCGGTCGTCACCGTGCGGATGGTGGCGTCGACGTCGGCGCCGCGTTCGGCGAGTTCGGCGACCTGCGCGTCGTAGGCATCACCCTTGGACAGGGCGGCCTGGAAGATCGACGGGTTGGTGGTCACACCCACGACACTGCGGGTGTCGATGAGCTGCTGGAGATTGCCCGTCTGCAACCGCTCACGGGACAGATCGTCGAGCCATACGGAGACGCCGGCGGCGGACAGCGCCGCGAGATTCGGATTCTGAGTCATCGCTTGCTCTTTCGGTTAGTTGTCTAGTTCTCCAACGCACGTTCCGCTGCGGCGGCGACGGCTTCCGGGGTGAACCCGAATTCGCGGAACAGTGTTTTGTCGTCTGCGGACTCGCCGTAGTGCTCGATCGAGACGATCTCGCCGGTGTCGCCGACGAACTTGTGCCAGGGCATCGCGATGCCGGCTTCGACCGCGACCCGGGCCGACACACCCGGTGGGAGCACCGCGTCGCGGTATTCCTTGGGCTGGCTCTCGAACCATTCCACGCACGGCATCGACACCACGTAGGCGACGATGTCCTTCTGCGCCAACAGTTCCTTCGCCTCGACGGCGAGCTGCACCTCCGAGCCGGTGGCGATGATGATGACGTCCGCATCCTCGGATGGGTCGCCGCCACCGAGGACGTAGCCGCCCTTGGCCACCCCGTCGGCGCTGGTGCCCTCCAGCACCGGTATGCCCTGCCTGGTCAGGATCAAACCGACCGGCCCGGAGCTGGCGCCGCGCTCCAGAACCGTCTTCCACGCGTAGGCGGTCTCGTTCGGGTCACCCGGGCGCACCACCGATAGGTTCGGGATGGCGCGCAGCGCGGCCAGATGCTCGATCGGCTGATGGGTGGGGCCGTCCTCACCCAGGCCGATCGAGTCGTGGGTCCACACGTAGATGGTGTCGATGTCCATCAGTGATGCCAAACGCACCGCGGGGCGCATGTAATCCGAGAACTGCAGGAAAGTTCCGCCGTAGGCCCGGGTGGGCCCGTGCAGCACGATGCCGGACAGGATCGAACCCATCGCGTGCTCGCGGATGCCGAAGTGCAGCGTCCGGCCGTACCACGTGGCGTTCCAGTCTTCGGTCGAGATCGACGGCGGACCGAAGGAGTTCGCACCCTTGATGGTGGTGTTGTTGCTGCCCGCCAGGTCCGCGGAACCACCCCACAGCTCGGGCAGCTTCGGCCCGACCGCCGCCAGCACCGCGCCCGAGGCGGCGCGGGTGGCCAGCGGCTTGGAGCCGGGCTCCCAGTAGGGCAGATCCGCATCCCAGCCTTCGGGCATTTCGTGGGCCAGCAGCCGGTCGAGCAACGCCTTGCGCTCCGGCTCGCGCTGCGCCCACGCGTCGAATTCGCCCTGCCACTTGTCGTGGGCCTCTTTGCCGCGTTCGACCAGCTCGCGGGTGTGGGCGATGACGTCGTCTCGCACCTCGAAGGATTTGTCCGGATCGAAGCCGAGCACCCGCTTGGTGGCGGCCACCTCGTCGGCCCCCAGCGCCGAGCCGTGCACGCCGCCGGTGTTCATCTTCGTCGGCGCCGGATAGCCGATGATCGTGCGCAGCGAGATGAACGACGGTTTATCCGTCACGGCCTTCGCCGCGGCGATCGCCTCCTCGATGCCCGCGACGTTCTCGCCGCCGTCGACCTCCTGGACGTGCCAGCCGTAGGCGCGGTAGCGGGCCGCGACGTCCTCCGAGAGCGCGATGTCGGTGTCGTGCTCGATGGAGATCTTGTTGTTGTCGTAGAAGACGATCAGGTTGCCGAGCTGCTGGGTGCCGGCCAGCGACGACGCCTCGCTGGTGACGCCCTCTTCGATGTCACCGTCCGAGGCGATCACGTAGATGTAGTGGTCGAACGGGCTCTCCCCGGGCGGCGCGTCCGGATCGAACAGGCCGCGTTCGTACCGCGAGGCCATCGCCATGCCCACCGCCGACGCGAGGCCCTGACCGAGGGGGCCGGTGGTGATCTCCACACCCTTGGTGTGGCGGAATTCCGGGTGGCCGGGCGTCTTGGACTTCCACGTGCGCAGCGCCTCGATATCCGAGAGCTCCAGACCGAACCCGCCCAGATACAGCTGCAGGTACACGGTCAGGCTGCTGTGCCCGCAGGACAGCACGAACCGGTCGCGGCCGAGCCAGTGCGTATCGCTGGGATCGTGGCGCATCTGCCGCTGGAACAGCGTGTACGCCAGCGGGGCGAGGCTCATCGCCGTCCCGGGATGGCCGTTGCCGACCTTCTGCACCGCATCCGCCGCCAGCACCCGGACGGTGTCGACAGCGGTCGAATCCAGGTCGGTCCAATCGTCGGGATGGTTCGGGCGGGTGAGGGCAGAAATCTCTTCCAGGGCGGTCACGCGCTCACTCCTCGGTGTCGACAAGATGATCCCCCTTACCCTAGTGCGGGATGCTTTACGGGTGCAGGCCGCGTCGGGCAGCATTGCCCCCGCGTTCACCTGTTGGGGACCCTGCGGTGTCGGGCAGATCGGCGCGCGGTCTACCATCGTCTGTAGTAGAAGCTGCGCGCTGCTGCCCGCGAACCTTGAGGAGTTATTTGCGTGAGCATTCGCCAGCGCGTTGCGCCGAGCCGAATACAGTCCACGCTCCTGGCCTACCTGGCGCTCACGAAGCCGCGGGTTATCGAACTGCTGCTCGTGACGGCGATCCCGGCGATGCTGCTGGCCGATCGCGGGACCGTTGATCCACTGCTGATCCTGAACACCCTGGTCGGCGGGATGCTCGCGGCGGCCGGCGCCAACACGCTCAACTGCGTCGCCGACGCGGACATCGACAAGGTCATGAAGCGCACCGCCCGCAGGCCGCTGGCCCGCGCCAGCGTGCCGACCAGCCACGCCCTGATCTACGGTCTGGTGCTCAGCGCCGTCTCGTTCGGCTGGTTGTGGTGGACCACCAACCTGCTGTCGGGCCTGCTGGCCATCGCCACGATCCTGTTCTACGTCTTCGTGTACACGCTGCTGCTCAAGCGCCGCACCCCGCAGAATGTGGTGTGGGGCGGCGCGGCCGGCTGTATGCCGGTGATGATCGGCTGGTCGGCGGTCACCGGCACCATCCAGTGGCCCGCGTTGGTGATGTTCGCGATCATCTTCTTCTGGACGCCGCCGCACACCTGGGCGCTGGCGATGCGCTACAAGGACGACTACCGAGCCGCCGGCGTGCCGATGCTGCCCGCGGTCGCCACCGAGCGCCAGGTGACCACCCAGATCGTGATCTACACGTGGCTGACCGTGCTGTCGACGCTGGTGCTCACCCTGGCTGCCGGCTGGTTGTACGCGGCCGTCGCCGGCCTGGCGGGGGCGTGGTTCCTGCTCATGGCACACCAGCTTTACGCGGGTGTGCGCAAGGGTCAGCCGGTCAAACCGCTGCGGCTGTTCCTGCAGTCCAACAATTACCTCGCCGTGGTGTTCTGCGCACTGGCGGTCGACTCGGCGCTCGCGCTGCCGACGCTGCTCGGCTGACCACCCCGCGCCGCGCTCACGGGGTGAGCACCACCGAGCCCACGGTCTTGCGGCCCTGCAGGTCGCGGTGGGCCTGTTCGGCGTCGGCGAGCCGGTAGCGCTCGCTGACGGTGACCGTGAGGGTGCCGGAGGCGATGGCGTCGAGCAACTCCCCGGCACGCCACGCGAATTCGTCGGGGGTGCGGGTGAAATGCGCCAGATTGGGCCGGGTCAGGTAGACCGAGCCGGCGGCGTTGAGCCGCTGCGGATCCACCGGCGGCACAGGCCCGCTGGACGCCCCGAACAACGCCAGTGTGCCGCGGACGGCCAGGCTGGCCAGGCTGGCGTCGAACGTCGCGGCGCCGACCCCGTCGTAGACCGCGGCCACCCCGTGGCCGTCGGTGAGCTCGCGGATCGTCGCGCCGAACTCCTGCGGGTCGACCGGGTAGTCGAGCACCTCCACCGCACCCGCCCGGCGGGACAACTCCGCCTTGTGCGGCGCCGATACCGTCGTGATGACCCGAGCGGCCAGGCTGGTGGCCCACTGCGTCAGGATCAGCCCCACGCCGCCGGCGCCCGCATGCAGCAGCACGGTGTCACCCTGCTGCACCGGATACACCGATTTGATCAGGTAGTGCGCCGTCATCCCCTTGAGCAGCGACGAGGCCGCCACCTCCGCGCTCACGGCGTCGGGCACATAGGCGACGAAGTCTGCTGGCGCCAGGCAGTACTCGGCGTAGGAACCCAGCGCCTTGTCGGTGACCACGCGGTCGCCGACCTGCAGGGCGGCGACGTCCGCACCGACGGCTTCGACGGTTCCGCATACCTCGGAGCCGACCACGAAGGGCACCTCCCGCGGGTACAGCCCGGACCGGAAGTACGTGTCGATGAAGTTCACCCCGATCGCCTCGGCCTTGATCAAGACCTGGCCGGGGCCGGGTGCGGGTCGCTCCTTCTCGACGTAGGTCAGGACCTCGGGGCCGCCGACCTCGGTGATTTCGATCGCGTACATGCTGACCATCCTCGCGTGTCTACTATCCCGGGTGTGAAACTGGCCCGGCCGGACGTGTTCCATCCTCGCATCGTGCTCGCCGGCTGCCCGGCGCTACCCGAAGGCGACGGCGACGACGCGGGGTTGGTCGCGGCACTGCGTGAGCGCGGCCTGCACGCCCGCTGGCTGTCGTGGGACGACCCGGCCACCCTCGACGCCGACCTGGTGGTCCTGCGCGCGACATGGGATTACATCGACCGGCTCGACGAATTCCTGGCCTGGACGCGGCGCGTGCGCAACCTGCTCAATCCGGTGCCGATCGTGGCGTGGAACAGCGACAAGCGCTATCTCGACGACCTCGCGAGGGTGGGCGTGCCAGTGGTGCCGGGCCGGTTCTTCGCGCCGGGGGAGCAGGTCGAGGTTCCCGACGGCGAGGTGGTCGTCAAGCCGGCGGTGGGCGCCGGGTCGGTGGGGGCGCAGCGGTTCACCGCCGCCGCGCCGGCGCGCGCACACGCGGCCGTGCTGCACAGCGAGGGCCGTACGGTGCTGGTGCAGCCCTACGACCCGCGGGTGCAGGACGGCGAGACTGCCCTGGTGTTCGTGGCGGGCCGGCAGTCCCACGCGTTCACCAAGGGGCCGATGCTGCCGCCGGCCGGGAGCACCCCGGTGTTCGACGAGTCCGGCACCTACGCCGAGGAGTCGCTGAGCCCGGCGGAGCCGGACTTCGAGCTGTGGGATATCGGGCATGCGGCACTGTCGGCGGTCGCGGCGCGGTTCGGTCTCGGGCCCGCCGACCTCCTCTACGCCCGCGTGGACGTGCTGGGTGGTGTCGACGACCCGCGCGTGCTGGAGCTGGAACTCGTCGAACCGTCGCTGGGCTGGCGCCAGATCGGCGCCTCCGCCAGGGCGCTGCGCCAGCGTGACTTCGCGCTGGCCGTCGAATCAGCCCTGGACCGGCTGGGCCTCGGTCCGTTCTCGCATCGACGCCCATAACGCGGAGGTGGCGGCCGTGCACGCGGCGGCGCCGGCAACGTGCACCGCGACCAGTACGGCCGGAACTCCTGTCGCGAACTGGACGACGCCGATCAATCCCTGTGCGCACACCAGCGCCACCAGCACCGCCAGCCGCACGCGCACCGGGTGTGGCGCCCGCACCGCCAGCAGCGCGAAGCCGAGCCCGACGAGCAGCGAGAGGTAGGCCACCAGCAGCGACGAGTGCAGGTGTACCAGTGTGGTGATCTCCACCTGCAGCCTGGGCACCGGCTGATCGGCGCTCTTGTCGCCGGCGTGCGGGCCCGCCCCCGTGACCAGCGTCCCCGTCACCAGCACGGCGGCCAGGGCCAGCCCGCTCAGCAATGTGAGCTGACGCAGCGGCCGGGGGACCACCAGCCCGGTCACCACCGTTCCGGCCGGCCCGTCGGGTTCGCCGACTTTCACGTAGAGCAGGACCGCCAGCCAGACCATCGTCATCGATGCCAGCAGATGGATCGCCACTGTCCACCACAGCAGGCCGGTGAGGACGGTGATGCCGCCGATCACCGCCTGCACCACGGTCGAGGCCGGCATCAGCCAGGCGTAGACGAGCACTTCGCGGCGCCGTCGCGCGCGGGTGACCGCCAGGACCGCGAGGATGGCGGTGAAGACCACCAGGAACGTGAGCATGCGGTTGCCGAATTCGACGACCTGGTGGATGACCGGAACCTCGGCGACGGGCACCGGGGTGAAACTGCCGGGAAAGCACTGCGGCCAGGTCGGGCAGCCCAGCCCGGAGGCGGTGACGCGCACGATCGCCCCGGTGACGGCGATGCCGCCCTGGGTGAGGATGACTGCGGCGGCGATGAGGCGCTGGGCCCGCAGGCTCGGCATCGGCAGCAGGTCGACCAGCCGCTGGAAAAGTCGTCCGACGGGCACGGCCCCGATCGTAGAGGACCCCTCACTACACGACGTAGTAGGGCTAGCCCCCGCCGAACGCGCAGTCTGGGTCGCTTGGCGGCGACGTCAGCGACCCAGACTTCTCGTTCGGCGCGGTCAGGGGTACCAGCACCTCGTCGACGATCCGTACCACCAGTTCGTCGGTGATGGGGTCGCCCGTGACGAGCAGCCGGTGCCACAGCACGCTCTGCCCGAGTTCGCGGGCGATGTCGACGGGTACGTCGGATCGGACGTCCCCGCGTGCGACACCCCGGGCCAGCAGGGCGGCCATCTCCTCCTTACGCCAGCCGATCACATCCGCCCGGAATGCCTCCGCCAGGTCGGCGTCGTGCGTCATGGCCGCGATGACGGCCCGCACGGCGGGGGCATGCGGACCGGTGAACAGCGCCGCCCAGCCGCGCAGGACCGTGAGCATGTCGCCGCGGTAGCTGCCGGTGTCGGAATGCGGCACCTCCGCGACCGCCGTGCGCAGCAGTGCGTCCCGCAGCAGGGCGCGGCTGTCGGGCCAGCGCCGGTACAGCACCGGCTTGCTGGTCTGGGCGGCCGCGGCGACGGCCTCCATCGTCACGGCCGCCGGGCCGCCCCGGGTCAGCAGCGTCATGACCGCCGTACGGATGGCCGTGTCCAGTTCCTCACCCCGGCGTCGCCGCATGGTCCTCCTCGAATCCCGTTAAAGATACGCTTGCGTATCCTAATGCAACCACCTAACCTCGGCATGTAAGAAACGTATCCGTATCTAGAAGGGTTCGACATGTCACCGGCGCCCCAACCGATTCTCTTCCCGCTCCGTACCGTCGACAGCGCCACCGTGACCTACGGCAGCGCCGCCCACCACCGCAGGCGGGTGACGATCGACCACCGCCCGCTGGCCGATGTCACACCCGCCATGCTGCTGGACTGGTTCAGCCACCTCGACGGAACCATGACGTACGGCGGCGCTGTCGTACCCCGCTACCTGGCGTGGCATCCGGTGGACCACATCGCCTGGGAGCTCGCGCGGCCCGCACCCGGCGGCGGGGCCGCCGAGGGTGCACGCTTTCGCATCGTTGAGGCGTTCGGAGGCCGTCCCGAATACCGAGTCGACGTCGTCGACCGGGTCGAGAAACTGGACGAGACCGGCATCCGCCTGGTGCAGCGCGTCGCGGGGGTGATCGTCTTCCAGCTCGAACACACCTGGTCCCACGGCAGCGACGGGACGCACTATGTCAGCGTCCTCGACATTGGTGCGCGCTCGTTGGCCATGACGCCGGTCAACCTGGCGCTGCGGCGCCGATTCCCCGAGCCGATGCTGCGCGCCTGGGTGCGCCACAACATCGAGGAGGTGGGACAGCTGGAGCACCTGCTGCCGGGGCTGCGGGCCGCCGCGATCAGGTGAAGCGGAACCAGCGCAGCGCGCACACCGCGGCGACCCCGCCCCAGACGGCCAGGACCGCCAGCCCGAACCAGTCCACCGACAGGGTCAACGCCCGGGTCAGCGATTCGGTCAGCGCGCCCGACGGGGTCAGCCGTGCGATCCAGCGCAGGGCGCCGGGGACGAGCCCGCCCTCCAGCGTCAGTGCGCCCAGCCCCGCGAACACGAACCACAGCAGGTTGCCGACGGCGAGCACGATCTCGGCGCGCAGCGTGCCGCCCAGCAACAGCCCCAGCGACGCGAAACCCGCGGTGCCCAGCGCGATGACCACCGCGCCGAGTGCCAGCCCCGCGATCGGTGGCCGCCAGCCCAGTGCGACGCCGATCGCGCCCAGCAGGATCGCCTGAAGGAATACCACTGTCACCACCGCCAGCGACTTGCCCGCGATGATCCCCCACACGGGCAGCGCGGTGGCGCCGAGGCGCTTCAGCGCACCGTAACGGCGGTCGAACGCCACCGCGATGGCCTGTCCCGTGAACGCCGTCGAGATCACCGCCAGCGCCATGATCGCCGGCACGAACGTCGCGGCCCGGTTGGGTCCGAACGAACCCAGCGGCAACAGCGTCAGACCCACCAGCAGCGTGATCGGGATGAACATCGTCAGCAGCAGCTGCTCGCCGTTGCGCAGCAGCAGTTTGAGCTCAAGGCCGAACTGCGCGGCCAGCATCCTGGGCACCGGCGCCGGCCGGGGATCCGGAGTGAACGTGCCCGGGGCGAAGCGATTCAGGGGTGGCGTCACGGCCGGAGCTCCCGTCCCGTCAAGTCGAGGAAGACATCCTCAAGGCTGCGCTGCTCGACGCGCATGTCGGTCGCCAGCACGTCCAGGCGGGCACACCACGCCGTGACGGTGGCCAGCACCTGCGGATCGATGTGTCCCTCGACGAGGTATTCGCCCGGTGCGGTCTCGGTGGCCTTGTAGCTCTCCGGCAGCGCGGAGACGAGTAGAGAGAGGTCCAGCATGCGCGGCGCACTGAAGCGCAATTGGTTCTCCGCTCCGGTGCGCATCAACTCGGCGGGCGTGCCGGTGGCCACCGCGACGCCGTGGTCGATGATGACCAGCCGATCGGCCAGTTCCTCGGCCTCGGTCAGCTGATGGGTGGTGAGCACCACCGTCACCCCGTCGCGGCGCAGGGCGTCGATCAGCTCCCACACCACGATCCGCGCGTGGGCATCCATGCCCGCGGTCGGCTCGTCGAGAAACACCAGCTCGGGCCTGCCGACCACGGCGCACGCCAGCGCCAGGCGCTGCTGCTGCCCGCCCGAGAGCCGTCGGTAGGTGGTGCGGGCGGATTCGGTGAGCCCGAGCGTGTCCATCAGCCACGCCGGGTCCAGCGGATCGGCGGCGTAGGCGGCGACGAGGTTGAGCATCTCACCGGCGCGTGCCGCCGGGTAGCCGCCGCCGCCCTGCAACATCACCCCGATCCGCTCCCGCACGCGTGCGTTGTCCGCCGCGGGATCCATGCCGAGGATCTCGATGGTGCCGGCGTCGGGCCGGATGAACCCCTCGCACATCTCCACGGTCGTGGTCTTGCCCGCGCCATTGGGGCCGAGCAGGGCGAGCACCTCGGCGCGCTGCACGTCCAGGTCGAGGTCGGCGACCGCCGTCGTCGACCCGTACCGTTTCGTGACCCCGCGCAGCCGTACGGGCTCCGCTGACGAGCGCGTGCGCACGGAGCCGACAGCACCGGATCGGGAGGTCACGGGGATTCAGCGTAGGCGTCGGACGTCGGCGGCCGCTGCGCCGGTGGTAGCGGCGGCCGCGCAGGCCCGGCGTCGTCGGCCGCGGCGGCGTCGTCGCCCGCCGCGCCGGAGGCGGAATCGGGCAGCGGCCGCCACGGCAGCCTGCGGTAGGTCAGCGCGACCAGAAGCGCCACGATGATCGCGCTCGCCAGGGTCGCCATCACGATCTGGAAAAGGGTGAACCGGTCCCCGTTGGCCGTCGGGCCGAAGATCCCGACGACCAGAGTGATCGCGATGGTCGCGCCGCGAAAGCCCGGCCGGGTGGCCCATGCGGCCAGCGGGATGATCGCCCACAGCAGATACCAGGGCTGCACCACCGGGAACAGCAGCACGGTCGCGCCGAGTGCGACGCCGAGACCGCCGACCGGGTGCAGCCTTCCGCGCAACACCGCCAGCAGCAACAAGGTGACGACGACCGCGATGATGCTGACGCCGATCGCTCGGGTCAGCCCCAGGACGGCGGTGGTGTGATCGCCCAGCCCCAGCAGGATCCCGACCTGGCCGGTGCCCAGCGCGAGCAGCGTCGGCGGGGACATCCAGCTGCGTACGACGTTGGCGGTGCCCAGGGTGAACAGCCAGCCGAAACCGAGCCCGCTGGCCCAGCCGACGAAGACCATGACCGCCAGTGACACCGCCGACAACGACCCGCCCGCGATCACGAAAGCCTTGAAGGTGCCGCCCCAGCGGCACGCCAGCGCCATCGCGACGAATCCCAGGGCGAGTAACGACGGCAGTTTGACTTGCGAGGACATCGTGATCAGGACGGTGCCCAGGACCAACATCGACAGCGGATACCACCGCGCCCAGTCCGCCCGGCCCACCGGCCTGCGCAGCGGTTCGCCCTTGCCGACGGGTACCAGCCGGCTGGTCGCGTCGACGCCGCGCAGTGCGAACTCGGTGCCGGCCAGCATCAGGCCCAGCATCAGTGCCTCGTTGTGGATGCCCGCGACCAGGTGCATGAACAACAGCGGGTTGCACGGGCCCAGCCACAGCGCACTGACCTCGGCAACCCCGCAGCGCCGGGCCAGCCGGGGAGTGGCCCACACGATCAGGCCGACCCCGAACAGCACGAAGAGCCGGTGCAACAGCACCGCCTCGACGATGTTCTCGCCGGTCAGCGACGAGATACCCCGGCCGAGCCACAAGAACAGCGGTCCGTACGGCGCGGGTGTCTCGCGCCACAGGCTCGGCACCGACAGTGTGAACACGTGGTCGAGTCCCAGTCCCGTCGCCGGGCCGACCCGGTAGGGGTCCAGGCCGATCAGCGAGATCTGGCTCTGCGCCAGGTAGGAGTAGACGTCCTTGCTGTACATCGGCGGTGCGATGAGCAGCGGCAGCGCCCACAGCAGCAGCGTGTGGTCGAGCTGGCTGCGTGACATCCGGCGCGGGCCCAGTGCGAACCGGCCCAGCATCAGCCAGGCCAGCGCCATCATCACCGCGCCGGTGGTCGTCATGGTGAGTGACACCGTCTGAATGCGGGAGGGGAGGTTGAGTAGCCGCACGCCGAACGTCGGGTCCTGCACGACGGGACGGGCACCGGCGCCGAGTGCCCCGATCGCCATGAGCACCGTGCCGGTCGCGCCGAACAACCGGGTGCGCCGCATCGCGACGAGTTCGGCGTCGTTGAGCGGTGAGCTGACGGTGCGCTCGTCGCCGTGCCAGCCGGCGATCGACGAGCTGAGGGACGACAGCCGCCCGGCGGTCGGAGCCATCACAGCAGAGTAGCCGCAGGCAGTGCGGGCGCCGAGTCATGTAAGGCTGCCCTTGCTAGAAACCTGGCGGGTAATTCCGTCACAATGGTGTTGTGAAAATCCGTCCGGACGTCCACGCCGCTGTCGGCGTCGTCGCGGACGGTCATACCCGCACCGCCATCATCCAGCTGTTGCTGGAGGGCCCGATCACGGCCGGCCAGATCAGTGAACGGCTCGGCATCTCGGCGGCGGGTGTGCGCAGGCATCTCGAAGCGCTGATCGAGGCCGGCGATGCCGCGGCGAGCGCGGCGGCGACCTGGCAGCACAGCGGGCGGGGCCGGCCGGCCAAACGCTACCGGCTGACGGCGGCCGGACGGGCCAAACTGGGCCACACTTACGACGACCTCGCCGTCGCAGCCATGCGTCAGCTGCGTGAGATCGGCGGCGATGCCGCGATCCGAACCTTCGCGCGGCGCCGCATCGACACCATCCTCGCGGACGTCACCGAGGCCCCCGGCGGGGTGGAGGCGACCGCGGAGCGGGTGGCCTCCGCACTGACCGACGCGGGCTACGCGACGACCACGACACCGGTCAGCGGCCCGGTCCACGGTGTGCAGATCTGTCAGCACCACTGCCCGGTGTCGCATGTGGCCGAGGAATTCCCGGAACTCTGCGATGCCGAACGCGAGGCGTTCGCCGAGATCCTGGGCACCCACGTGCAGCGGCTGGCCACCCTGGTCAACGGCGACTGCGCCTGCACCACCCACGTCCCGCTCGGTGACGAGACGAACCCGTCACAGCCACCTCCCACCCCGATCCGACAAGGAGCGTCGACATGACCGCTACGCCTGAGCCTTTGACCCAGGAGGAGACGCTCGCCTCGCTGGGCCGGTACGGCTACGGCTGGGCCGACTCCGACGCGGCGGGCGCCAGCGCCCAGCGCGGCCTGTCCGAGGCCGTCGTGCGTGACATCTCGGCCAAGAAGAACGAGCCCGAGTGGATGCTCGACATCCGGCTGCGCGCCCTGCGCACCTTCGACAAGAAGCCGATGCCGGGTTGGGGGTCCAACCTCGACGGCATCGATTTCGACAACATCAAGTACTTCGTGCGGTCAACGGAGAAGCAGGCCGCATCCTGGGAGGAACTGCCCGAGGACATCCGCAACACCTACGACCGGCTGGGTATCCCGGAGGCCGAGAAGCAGCGGCTCGTCGCGGGCGTCGCCGCCCAGTACGAATCCGAGGTGGTCTACCACCAGATCCGCGAGGACCTGGAGGCGCAGGGCGTCATCTTCCTGGACACCGATTCGGGTCTGCGTGAGCATCCGGAGATCTTCAAGCAGTACTTCGGCACCGTGATCCCTGCCGGCGACAACAAGTTCTCCGCGCTGAACACCGCGGTGTGGAGCGGCGGCTCGTTCATCTACGTGCCCCCGGGCGTGCACGTGGAGATCCCGCTGCAGGCCTACTTCCGGATCAACACCGAGAACATGGGCCAGTTCGAGCGGACGCTGATCATCGTCGACGAGGGCGCCTACGTCCACTATGTCGAAGGCTGCACGGCGCCCATCTACAAGAGCGATTCGCTGCACTCGGCGGTCGTCGAGATCATCGTCAAACCCGGTGGCCGATGCCGCTACACGACCATTCAGAACTGGTCGAACAACGTGTACAACTTGGTCACCAAGCGGGCGCGTGCGGAGGCAGGCGCGACGATGGAATGGGTCGACGGCAACATCGGCTCCAAGGTCACGATGAAGTACCCGGCGGTGTGGATGACTGGGGAACATGCCAAGGGCGAGGTGCTCTCGGTGGCGTTCGCCGGCGAGGGCCAGCACCAGGACACGGGCGCCAAGATGCTGCACCTGGCTCCCAACACCTCGAGCAACATCGTGTCCAAGTCGGTGGCCCGCGGCGGCGGCCGGGCGTCCTACCGTGGCCTGGTCCAGGTCAACAAGGGCGCGCACGGATCGCGCTCGAGCGTGAAATGCGATGCGCTGCTGGTCGATACGATCAGCCGCAGCGACACCTACCCGTACGTGGACATCCGTGAGGACGACGTCACGATGGGCCATGAGGCCACCGTCTCCAAGGTCAGTGAGGATCAGCTGTTCTATCTCATGAGCCGCGGCCTGACCGAGGACGAGGCCATGGCGATGGTGGTGCGTGGATTCGTCGAGCCGATCGCCAAGGAACTGCCGATGGAATACGCACTGGAACTCAACCGGCTCATCGAGCTGCAGATGGAAGGCGCGGTGGGCTGATATGGCGTCCAATCTCACGTCGGCGGTCGAGGGCTCGGCGCTGGGCTCAACGTTGGCTAACGCCAACTCCGGCTCAACGTTGGCTAACGCCAACTCCGGCTCAACGTTGGCTAACGCCAACTCCGGCTCAACGTTGGCTAACGCCAACAAGGGCGAGATCTTCACCTCCTTCGACGTCAACGCCTTCGAGGTACCCGGCGGCCGCGACGAGATCTGGCGGTTCACCCCGCTCAAGCGCCTGCGCGGCCTGCACGACGGCAGCGCCGCGCACGCGACCGCGAGCGCGCTGATCGAGGTGACCGAACGTCCCGGTGTGACCATCGAGACCGTGCACCGTGGTGACGCTCGGCTCGGTCACGTCGGAGCTCCGGCTGATCGTGTTGCAGCACAGGCGTTTTCATCGTTCGGAAACGCCACGATCGTGACCGTCGGTCGCGACAGGCAGATTGCCGAGCCGATCGACATCACCATCTCCGGGCCGGGGGCGGGCGAGACGGCGTACGGGCACCTGCAGGTGCGCGTCGAGGAACTGGCCGAGGCCGTCGTCGTCATCGACCAGCGCGGCAGCGGCACCTACGCCGACAACGTCGAATTCCTGGTGGACGAATCCGCTCGCCTGACGGTTGTGTCGATCGCCGACTGGGCCGACGACGCGGTGCACGTCAGCTCCCACCACGCCGCGTTGGGCAAGGACGCGGTGCTGCGGCACGTCGCGGTCACCCTCGGCGGCGATGTGGTGCGACTGACCGCCCGGGTGCGCTACGACGCGCCCGGCGGCGACGCCGAACTGCTCGGCCTGTACTTCGCCGACGACGGCCAGCATTTCGAAGCCCGCCTGCTCGTCGACCACGCGAAACCCAACTGTCGCTCCCACGTCACGTACAAGGGTGCCCTGCAAGGTGATCCGGAATCACGAAAGCCCGACGCGCACACGGTGTGGGTGGGCGATGTGCTGATCCGCGCCGCGGCGACAGGCACCGACACCTTCGAAACCAACCGCAACCTGGTACTCACCGACGGTGCCCGCGCCGATTCCGTGCCCAATCTCGAGATCGAGACGGGTGAGATCGTCGGGGCCGGACACGCCAGTGCGACCGGGCGTTTCGACGACGAACAACTGTTCTACCTGCAGGCCCGCGGCATTCCCGAGGACCAGGCGCGCCGGCTGATCGTGCGCGGGTTCTTCGGCGAGATCATCTCCAAGATCGCCGTTCCCGAGATTCGCGAACGCCTCACCGAAGCCATCGAACACGAACTCGAGCTGACCGAAGGAATCACACACCGATGACCACACTGGAGATCAAGGACCTGCACGTCAGCGTCGTGTCGAAAGAGGACGGGTCCGACATCCCGATCCTCAAGGGCGTCAACCTCACGGTGCGCTCCGGTGAGACCCACGCCATCATGGGGCCCAACGGATCCGGGAAGTCCACGTTGTCGTACGCGATCGCCGGACACCCGAAATACACGGTGACCTCAGGCTCGATCACGCTCGACGGCCAGGACGTGCTGGAGATGACCGTCGACGAACGGGCCCGCGCCGGGCTGTTCCTGGCGATGCAGTATCCCGTTGAGGTGTCCGGGGTGTCGATGTCGAACTTCCTGCGCACCGCGGCGACCGCCGTGCGCGGCGAGGCGCCCAAGCTGCGCCACTGGGTCAAGGAAGTCAAGACCGCGATGGGCGAACTCGAGATCGACCAGGCGTTCTCCGAACGCAGCGTCAACGAGGGCTTCTCCGGCGGCGAGAAGAAGCGGCACGAGATTCTGCAGCTGGCATTGCTCAAGCCCAAGATCGCGATCCTCGACGAGACGGACTCCGGTCTGGACGTCGACGCGCTGCGAGTGGTCAGCGAGGGGGTGAACCGCTACGCCGCCGAGGTGCACGGCGGCATCCTGCTCATCACCCACTACACCCGCATCCTGCGCTACATCCAGCCCCAGTTCGTCCACGTGTTCATGGGCGGCCGCATCGTCGAATCCGGGGGGCCCGAACTCGCTGAGGAACTCGACGCCAACGGGTATGTGCGGTTCACCCAGCAGGCGGCCGCGTCCGCGTCCTGAAGGGCTGAGCCATGACGATCTCGGTCAACCGTTCCGACCTCGACGTCGACACCATCAGGGCGGACTTCCCGATCCTGAGCAGGGTGATGCGCGGCGGTGGCCGGCTGGCCTACCTCGACTCGGGGGCCACCTCGCAGCGGCCGCTGCAGGTCCTCGACGCCGAACGTGACTTCCTGACCACTTCCAACGGCGCCGTGCACCGCGGTGCGCACCAGCTGATGGAGGAGGCCACCGACGCCTACGAACAGGGCCGGGCGGACATCGCGGCGTTCGTCGGTGCCCACCCCGACGAACTCGTCTTCACCAAGAACGCCACCGAGGCGCTCAACCTGGTGTCGTATGTGTTGGGGGACAACAGGTTCGACCGAGCTGTCGGACCGGGGGACGTCATCGTCACCACGGAGCTGGAGCACCACGCCAATCTCATTCCGTGGCAGGAGCTGGCCCGCCGCACCGGAGCCACGCTGCGCTGGTTTTCGGTGACCGAGGACGGGCGTATCGACCTGGACTCGCTGGAACTCGACGAGCGGGTGAAGGTGGTGGCGTTCACCCACCATTCGAATGTGACGGGCGCTGTCGCGCCGGTCGCCGAACTCGTGGCGCGGGCCGGGGCGGTCGGTGCACTCACCGTGCTGGACGCCTGCCAGTCGGTGCCGCATCAGCCGATCGACTTCCGTGCGCTCGGTGTCGACTACGGCGCGTTCTCCGGGCACAAGATGTTGGGCCCCAACGGGATCGGTGTGCTGTACGGGCGGCGCGAACTGCTCGCGGCGATGCCGCCGTTCATCACCGGCGGCTCCATGATCGAGACCGTCACGATGGAGGGTGCCACGTACGCGCCCGCGCCTCAGCGGTTCGAGGCCGGCACCCCGATGACGTCGCAGGTGGTCGGATTGGCTGCTGCTGCACGCTATCTCGGTGCGATCGGGATGGCGCGGGTCGAGGCGCACGAGGCGGCGCTGGTTGCCGCGGCCCTTGATGGGTTGTCGGTGATCGACGGCGTGCGTGTCATCGGCCCCACCACGATGGCAGATCGTGGCTCTCCGGTGTCCTTCGTCGTCGACGGAATCCACGCCCACGACGTGGGTCAGGTCCTCGACGACGACGCGGTGGCCGTGCGCGTCGGACACCACTGTGCCTGGCCGCTGCACCGCCGCTTCGGCATCGCCGCGACCGCGCGCGCGTCATTCGCCGTCTACAACACCTTCGACGAGGTCGATCGCCTGGTGGCAGGTGTGAAACGCGCCGTCGACTTCTTCGGTTCGGCGGAATAGGCGGGGCGTGCATGCGGCTGGAGCAGATGTACCAGGAAGTGATCCTCGATCACTACAAGCGGCCACACCACCGCGGACTTCGTGATCCGTATGCCGCGCAGGTGCATCACGTGAATCCGACCTGCGGTGACGAGGTCACCCTGCGGGTGGCGCTGAGCGACGACGGTGAGACCGTCGCCGACATCTCCTACGACGGCCAGGGCTGCTCGATCAGCCAGGCGTCGACCTCCGTGCTGACCGATCAGGTGATCGGCCAGACCGTCGGCGATGCGCTCAAGACCGTTGCCGCGTTCACCGAGATGGTGTCGTCGCGCGGCACGATCGAGGGCGACGAGGACGTACTCGGCGATGGCGTCGCATTCGCGGGCGTCGCCCGCTACCCCGCCCGGGTGAAGTGTGCGCTGCTGGGCTGGACCGCTTTCAAGGCCGCGCTGGCGGAGGCCAGCGCATCAGATGGAGCCCTGGCGCAGGCCGGCGCACCGGGCGCAGAATTTTCCCAGGTTAGCGAGGAGACCAGATGAGCGACACAGCCCTGCCCGAAAACGAACTGCTCGCCGACCTCGAAGAGGCGATGCGCGACGTGGTCGACCCCGAACTGGGGATCAACGTGGTCGACCTGGGCCTGGTGTACGGGCTGAACCTGGAGGCCGGCGAGGCGGGTCCGGTGGCGCTCATCGACATGACCCTCACGTCGGCGGCCTGCCCGCTGACCGATGTGATCGAGGACCAGTCGCGCACCGCCCTGGTGGGTGCCGGTCTGGTCAGCGACATCAAGATCAACTGGGTGTGGAATCCACCGTGGGGTCCGGACAAGATCACCGACGACGGCCGCGAACAGCTCCGCGCGCTGGGCTTCACCGTCTGAGAGCTTCATCGGGCGTAACGGTGCGCCCGGTGCGAGCCACTAACCGGCGTGGACGACGATTCGCATGGCTTCGAAGGGCTTGCCGCCCTGTTCATCAACTGCACCCTTAAACGCTCGCCCGAACGCAGCCATACCGACGGGTTGATTGCCGTCAGTGCCTCGATCATGGCCAAACACGGCGTCGCCGTGGACGTCGTGCGGGCCGTGGACCACGAGATCGCGACCGGGGTGTGGCCGGACATGCGCGAGCACGGATGGGACACCGACGACTGGCCGGCAATCTTCGACAAAGTGTTGTCCGCCGACATTCTGGTGTTGGCGGGGCCGATCTGGCTGGGGGACAACAGTTCGGTGATGAAGCGAGTGCACGAACGGCTCTATGGCGGTTCGCACCTTCTGAACGACCGCGGCCAGTACCTGTATTACGGCCGGGTGGGCGGTTGCTTGATCACGGGCAACGAGGACGGCGTCAAACACTGCGCCCAGAACGTGCTGTACGCACTGCAGCACATCGGTTATACCATCCCGCCGCAGGCCGACGCCGGCTGGATCGGGGCGGCGGGACCGGGGCCGTCCTATCTCGATCCCGGCTCCGGCGGCCCGGAGAACGACTTCACCAATCGCAACACCACATTCATGACGTGGAATCTGATGCACACGGCGCGGATGCTCTCGGCCGCGGGCGGTTTGCCCGCCTATGGCAACGTCCGTTCCGGCTGGGATGCGGGCTGTCGATACGACTTCTCCAACCCGGAGTACCGCTGAGCGGATACGATCGGGCCCCGATGACCGGAACGGTGGACGAGGCCGAGCTGATCGCCGCGCTGCGCGCCGGCGACGAGACCGCTTTTGCCCGGCTGGTGGAGCTGCATACGCCCGCGCTGCTGCGGGTGGCGCGCGGGTATGTCCCGAGCCATGAGATCGCCGAAGAGGTGGTGCAGGAAACCTGGATCGCCCTGGTGAAAGGCGTCGACAAATTCGAGGGACGGTCGTCGCTGCGGACGTGGCTGTTCACGGTGATGATCAACATCGCCAAGGCGCGCGGCGTGCGGGAGCGCCGCGACTCCGACGCCGCGATCGCCGCGTTCACCGGCGGCACCGTCGACCCGGCACGTTTCCGGGGGACCGACGATCCCTACCCGGGGCACTGGAAGGCCGACGAACTGCCGTCGCCGTTTCCCGAGACACCCGAGGGTTCGGTGCTGGCCGGCGAACTGGTCGCGGTTGCGCGCAGGGAGCTGGAGCGCCTTCCGTACCGGCAGCGCACCGTGGTCACCCTGCGCGACATGCTCGGATTCGAATCGGGTGAGGTGTGCGAACTGCTCGGCATCAGCGTCGCGAATCAGCGGGTGCTGCTGCACCGCGGCAGGGCGGCGATCCGGCAGGTGCTCGAGGACTACGTGAGGGATGCGCCATGAGCGAACTGAACTGCAACGAAATCGTCGAGCTCGTCACCGCCTACCTGGACGGGTCGCTGGACCTCGACACGCGGGCGCGGTTCGACCTGCACCTGGTGGAATGCGACGGGTGCGAGAACTACCTGCAGCAGTTCCGCGAAACGATCGCCACGGTGGGCAGGATTCGCGACGACGAACTCGACCCGGCCTTCTGCGCCCGGCTGCTCGACGCCTTCCGGGGGTTCCGCTGACAGGGGACACAACGGGGTATACGGGAACATCTGTCCAGTTCGCGGCGTTAGGAGAGGCGTGACAACGCAAGACATCACCGCTGAGCAGTTCAACGACACCATCAACGACAACGAGATCGTGCTGGTGGATTTCTGGGCGTCCTGGTGCGGCCCGTGTCGCGCGTTCGCGCCGACGTTCGCCGCCTCGTCCGAGAAGCACCCCGACGTCGTGCACGCCAAGGTGGACACCGAGGCCGAGCAGGCGTTGGCCGCGGCGGCCGACATCCGGTCGATCCCCACGCTGATGGCCTTCAAGAAGGGCAAGCTGGTGTTCAACCAGGCGGGCGCCTTGCCTGCGGCCGCGCTGGAGGATCTCGTGCAGAAGGTCAAGGAGTTCGACATCGACGCGGCGATGGCCGCCGGTGCCGACGCCGACAAAGCCTGACGACCCGCACGCGATAGCGTGCAGGGCGTGAGTGGAGACCCTTTCATCCTGGTCGAGCGTCCGCGTCCGCATGTGGCGCTGGTCACGCTGAACCGTCCCGAGCGGATGAACTCGATGGCCTTCGACGTCATGGTGCCGCTGCGTGACGCCCTGCGCGCACTCACGTCCGACAACGCGGTGCGAGTGGTTGTGCTGACCGGTGCCGGTCGCGGATTCTCGTCGGGTGCCGACCACAAATCGGCTGGTCTGGTGCCCGACGTCGACGGGCTGACCAGACCGACCTATGCGCTGCGGTCGATGGAACTGCTCGACGACGTGATCCTCACGCTGCGCAAACTGCACCAGCCCGTCATCGCGGCGGTCAACGGCGCGGCCATCGGCGGGGGCCTGTGCCTCGCGCTGGCCGCGGACATCAGGGTTGCCGCCGACGGCGCCTATTTCCGCGCTGCCGGCATCAACAACGGGCTGACCGCCAGCGAACTGGGGCTGAGTTATCTGCTGCCGCGTGCGGTGGGCTCGTCGCGGGCCTTCGAGATCATGCTGACGGGCCGCGACGTGGACGCCGCTGAGGCCGAACGCATCGGTCTCGTGTCGCGCACCGTCCCGGCCGCGGACCTCCTCGACACCTGCTACGCCATGGCGGAGCGGATCGCCGGATTCTCCCGGCCCGGCACCGAGTTGACCAAGCGGACGCTGTGGAGTGGACTAGACGCCACGAGCCTGGAAGGGCACATGCAGGCCGAGGGTCTGGGCCAGCTTTTCGTGCGACTGCTGACCGCCAACTTCGAGGAGGCGGTGGCTGCGCGCGCCGAGAGGCGTGACCCGGTCTTCACCGACGCCAAACAGCCATGACGGCACCGAACGACGATGCGATGAGGAGTACAGCGTGATCACCGCAACGGACCTCGAGGTCCGCGCCGGAGCGCGCACCCTGCTCGCCATCGACGGTGCGGCCCTGCGCGTGCAACCGGGTGACCGGATCGGACTGGTCGGGCGCAATGGGGCGGGCAAGACCACCACCATGCGCATCCTGGCGGGCGAGGGCGAACCCTACGCAGGCTCCGTCGCGCGCAGCGGTGACATCGGTTACCTGCCGCAGGATCCCCGGGAGGGCGACCTCGAGGTTCTCGCTCGCGACCGGGTGCTGTCCGCCCGCGGTCTCGACCGGCTGCTCGCCGACCTGGAGAAACAGCAGGTGCTGATGGCCGAGATCGCCGACGACGCCGCGCGGGACAAGGCCGTCCGGCGCTACGGTCAGCTGGAGGAACGGTTCGCCGCACTCGGGGGTTACGCGGCGGAGAGTGAGGCGGGGCGCATCTGTGCGAGCCTCGGCCTGCCCGATCGGGTGCTGACCCAGCCGCTGCGCACGCTGTCCGGCGGGCAGCGCAGGCGTGTGGAACTGGCCCGCATTCTGTTCGCGGCATCGGATTCGGGAGCCGGGTCGGCGACGACACTGCTTCTCGACGAACCGACCAACCATCTCGACGCCGATTCGATCGGCTGGCTGCGGGACTTCCTGCGCAACCACACCGGCGGTCTGGTCGTCATCAGCCATAACGTCGACCTGCTCGCCGAGGTGGTCAACCGGGTGTGGTTCCTCGACGCCGTCCGCGGCGAGGCCGACGTCTACAACATGGGCTGGCAGAAATACCTCGACGCGCGCGCCACCGACGAACAGCGCCGCCGCCGCGAACGTGCCAACGCCGAGCGCAAGGCTGCCGCCCTTCGGACGCAAGCGGCCAAGATGGGCGCGAAGGCCACCAAAGCCGTTGCCGCGCAGAACATGCTGCGGCGGGCCGACCGCATGATGGCGGCCCTCGACGACGAACGGGTGGCCGACAAGGTGGCCCGCATCAAGTTCCCGACACCGGCGCCGTGCGGACGTACGCCACTGGTGGTCAAGGGGCTGACCAAGACCTACGGTTCGCTGGAGGTCTTCACCGGGGTGGACCTGGCCATCGACCGGGGTTCGCGGGTGGTCGTGCTCGGCCTCAACGGCGCGGGCAAGACGACGTTGCTGCGGCTGCTGGCGGGGACGGAGACACCCGACGCGGGGGGACTTGAGCCCGGTCACGGACTCAAACTCGGCTACTTCGCGCAGGAACACGACACCCTCGACGACACCGCGACGGTGTGGGAGAACATCCGCCACGCGGCACCAGACACCGGCGAGCAGGATCTGCGGGGATTGTTGGGCGCCTTCATGTTCAGCGGCGCCCAGCTCGAACAGCCCGCGGGCACGCTGTCCGGTGGTGAGAAGACCCGGCTTGCGCTGGCCGGTCTGGTCGCCTCGACCGCGAACGTGCTGTTACTCGACGAACCGACCAACAACCTCGACCCTGCCTCCCGCGAGCAGGTGCTCGACGCGCTTCGTAGCTACGTCGGCGCCGTCGTGCTGGTCACCCACGACCCCGGCGCTGCGGAGGCGCTCGATCCGCAGCGGGTCGTCCTGCTTCCCGACGGTACCGAGGACTTCTGGTCCGACGATTACCGCGATCTGATCGAACTCGCCTGAGCCCCACCGGCGGAGCCGGTACGTCGTCCGCTGGGTGCCGTTTGGTCAAATCCTCCCGCCGCGTGTAGAGCGTTTCTACGCTGGGTATGCGTCGAGGCATCGGAAGTGGGAGATGTCGATGAAGAAGACCAGCAATAGCCGGGAGCAGTTGATGCACGAGCTGCGGAGCGCCTACGAGGGCGGTGCGAGCATCCGCACGTTGGTCGCGACGACCGGGCGATCCTACGGGTCCATCCACAGCATGTTGCGCGAGTCGGGTACGACCATGCGCAGTCGCGGCGGACCGAATCATCGGGCCCGCCGCGGCTGAGTCCGTTCGGGTCAGCCCGCTTTGATGGCGGCCTCGACTGTGTCGGCGGGCAGGTCCTTGGTGCAGAAGAACCAGTCCTCGCAGGTGACCCCGTCCTCGGCGCCGCCCATCCGGTCTTTGGCAACCCCGCAGGATCCGGCGGGTGGCACGATCACCGGATCACCCGGCCGCCAGTCCGCCGGAGTAGCGACCTGGAAGTGGTCGGCGGTCTGCAGGGCCTTCACGACCCGTAGCAGTTCATCGAAGTTGCGGCCCAGGCTCAACGGGTAGTACACGATCGCGCGGATCACCGCGTTCGGGTCGATGACGAAGACAGCGCGCACGGCCTTGGTGGTGTCCTCGCCGGGCATGATCATGCCGTACTTGCGGGCGACCGCCATGGTGATGTCTTCGATCAACGGGAAGGTCACCTCCACGTTGGTCATATCGCGGAACGTGATCTTGTCCTTGATGGTGCGCAGCCAGGCGATATGGCTGTAGAGCCCGTCGACCGACAGGCCGACCAGCTCGGTGTTGTACCCGGCGAACTGCGACATCATCGAGGCGAATGTCATGAATTCGCTGGTGCAGACCGGGGTGAAGTCGGCAGGGTGGGAGAACAGGATCACCCATTTGCCGGCGTAGTCGGCGGGGAAGTTGATCTCGCCCTGGGTGGTCATCGCGGTGAATTCGGGTGCGGCATCGCCGATCCTCGGCGGCAGCACTGGCGCGTCGGGGGTCGTCTCGGCGGTGGTCATACTGGACTCCTTCCATGATGGGTATATACCCCTAGGGGTATATACCCATCATGGCACGGTCACAGCATGTTGCCAGGGTTGTGTGGTCATCGTCTCGTGCGACCAAAGTCACCAATGCGCACCGGATCGGGGCCCGGAGGGTGCGCTGCGAGATCCGCTCAGCGGTGCCGGACCGAATCCTCCACGAGATCCAGTACCGCACTGAGCCTTTCCGGCTCGTCGCCGGACGCCAGGCGGGCCACCAGTCCGTCCAGAACCAGGTCCAGGTAGGTCTGCAAGACGGCGGCGGGTACGTCGTCGCGCAGCCGCCCGGCTTGTTTCTGGCGGCGCAAACGGTCGGTGGTCGCCGCGGATAGTTCGGCCGAACGCTCCGACCAGCCCCTGTTGAACACGGGGTCGTTGCGGAGCTTACGGGCGATCTCCAGCCGGGTGGCCAGCCAGTCGAACTGGTCCGGGGCGGCCAGCATGTCCCGCATGACCTGGATCAGGCCCTCCCGGGACGCCACGTCGGCCATCCGCTCGGCATCCTCGCGGGCCAACTCGAAGAACAGCGTGTCCTTGTCGCGGAAATGGTGAAAGATGGCGCCGCGCGACAGCCCGATGGTTTGTTCGAGCCGCCGCACGGTCGCCTTGTCGTAGCCGTACTCGGCGAAGCACCGCCGCGCGCCGTCGAGGATCTGGCGGCGGCGTGCCGCCAGATGGTCGTCGGTCACCCGGGGCAACGAAACGCCTTACTGTCGCAGTGCCGCAACTAGTTCGACTTCAGCATGTTGCGCAGCACGTACTGCAGGATGCCGCCGTTGCGGTAGTAGTCGGCTTCGCCGGGGGTGTCGATGCGGACCACCGCGTCGAACTCCACCGTCGAGCCGTCGGACTTGGTGGCGGTGACCTTCACCGTCTTGGGCGTCTTGCCCGTGTTCAGCGCGTCGATGCCGCTGATGTCGTAGACCTCGGTGCCGTCGAGCTTCAGGCTGGCCGCCGACTCCCCGGCGGGGAACTGCAGCGGGATGACACCCATGCCGATGAGGTTGGAGCGATGGATGCGCTCGAAACTCTCGGTGATGACTGCACGGACACCGAGCAGGGTGGTGCCCTTGGCCGCCCAGTCACGCGAGGAGCCCGAGCCGTACTCCTTGCCGCCCAACACCACCAGCGGGATGCCCGCCGCCTGGTAGTTCTGCGACGCGTCGTAGATGAACGCCTGCGGACCGCCGTCCTGGGTGAAGTCGCGGGTGTAGCCGCCCGACACGTCGTCGAGCAACTGGTTGCGCAGCCGGATGTTGGCGAAGGTGCCGCGGATCATCACCTCGTGGTTGCCGCGCCGCGACCCCAGCGAGTTGTAGTCCTTGCGCTCCACGCCGTTGGCGTCGAGGTACTGCGCGGCCGGGGTGCCTGGCTTGATCGAGCCGGCCGGGCTGATGTGGTCGGTGGTGACCGAATCGCCCAGCAGGGCAAGCACTCTGGCGCCCTTGATATCGGTCACCGGCGCGGGCTCGGCGGGCATGCCGTCGAAGTACGGGGCCTTGCGGACATAGGTCGAGTTCTCGTCCCAGTCGAAGGTGTTGCCCTCCGGTGTGGGCAGTGAGCGCCAGCGCTCGTCACCCTTGAACACGTCGGCGTAGGAGGCGGTGAACATGTCGCGGTCGATCGAGGACGCGATGGTCTCCTGGATCTCCGCGGCGCTCGGCCAGATGTCCTTGAGGAAGACGTCGTTGCCCTCACTGTCCGTGCCGAGCGGATCGACCTCGAAATCGAAGTCCATGGTGCCCGCGATGCCGTAGGCGATGACCAGCGGCGGTGAGGCCAGGTAGTTCATCTTGACGTCGGGGGAGATGCGGCCCTCGAAGTTGCGGTTGCCCGAGAGCACCGCCGCCACCGACAGATCGTTCTCGTTGATCGCGGCCGAGATCTCGTCGGGCAGCGGTCCGGTGTTTCCGATACATGTGGTGCAGCCGTAGCCGCCCAGGTAGTAGCCCAGCTTCTCCAGGTACGGCCATACGCCGGCCTTGTTGTAGTAGTCGGTCACCACCTGCGAACCCGGCGCCATGTTGGTCTTGACCCACGGCTTGGTGGTCAGCCCCTTCTCCACGGCCTTCTTGGCCAGCAGGGCCGCACCGAGCATCACCGAGGGGTTGGAGGTGTTCGTGCACGAGGTGATGCCGGCGACCACCACCGCACCATGGTCGAGCACGAAGTCTCCACGGTCCTCGGAGTGGACTTTGACCGGTTTGGTCGGCCGGCCCTCGGCGCCGTTGGCCGCCGACGGTGTCACGTCGACAGCGCCGTCGTCGGCGAACGACAGCGCGGCCGAGTCGCTGGCGGGGAAGGACTCTTCGACCGCCTCGTCGAGCTTTGTCTCCGGGGCCGGGTGGTTCTCTTCGACGTAGTTGTGGATGTCCTTGCGGAAGGCGTTCTTGGCGTCGGACAGCTCGATACGGTCCTGCGGGCGCTTGGGGCCGGAGATGGACGGCACCACGGTGGACAGGTCCAGCTCGAGGTACTCGGAGAACACCGGCTCGCGCTCGGGGTCGTGCCACATGCCCTGTGTCTTGGCGTAGGCCTCGACCAGCGCGAGTTGCTCGGCGGGCCGCCCGGTCAGCCGCAGGTAGTTGATCGTTTCCTCGTCGATCGGGAACATCGCTGCGGTGGAACCGAATTCGGGGCTCATGTTGCCCAGGGTGGCGCGGTTGGCCAGCGGCACCTCGGCCACACCCTTGCCGTAGAACTCGACGAACTTGCCGACCACACCGTGCTTGCGGAGCATGTCGGTGACGGTGAGCACCACGTCGGTCGCGGTGACGCCGGGCTTGATCTCACCGGTCAGTTTGAATCCCACGACGCGCGGGATGAGCATCGACACCGGCTGGCCCAGCATGGCGGCCTCGGCCTCGATACCGCCGACGCCCCAGCCGAGCACGCCGAGGCCGTTGACCATCGTGGTGTGGCTGTCGGTGCCCACGCAGGTGTCGGGGTAGGCGACGCCGTTGCGCACCATGACGGTGCGGGCCAGGTATTCGATGTTGACCTGGTGCACGATGCCGGTACCGGGCGGCACCACCTTGAAGTCGTCAAAGGCGCCCTGGCCCCAGCGCAGGAACTGGTACCGCTCGCCGTTGCGCTCGTATTCCAGCTCGACGTTGCGCTCGAACGCATCGGCCCTGCCGAACACGTCGAGGATGACGGAGTGGTCGATGACGAGTTCGGCCGGGGCCAGCGGGTTGACCTTCTCCGGGTCGCCGCCGAGTGCGGCGACCGCCTCACGCATCGTGGCGAGGTCGACCACGCAGGGGACGCCGGTGAAGTCCTGCATGATCACGCGGGCGGGAGTGAACTGGATCTCGATGCTCGGGTCGGCCGAGGGATCCCACGCGGCGATCGCCTCGATGTGCTCTTTGGTGATGTTGGCGCCGTCCTCGGTGCGCAGCAGGTTCTCGGCGAGCACCTTGAGGCTGTAGGGAAGTTTCTCGGTGCCGGGCACCGCGTCCAGGCGGTAGATCTCGTAACTGTCGTCCCCGACGGTCAGCGTGTCGCGGGCTCCAAACGAATTGACGGAATCTGTGCTGCTCACATCCACTCCCGGCTCAGTTTCGCCGCGACGGGCTGTGTCGACGGCGGTCACAATCCTAACAGTACGCTTGTCCTGCATTAAACAACCCCGGTAAATGTCAGTCTTCCGTGCGGCCGCCGGGGATGCCACCCGGACGGAGAAATGTCCACCCGGCCGCCGGGCCGGCATACGGCGGTGTTCATTGCGGTGTCGCATCGCTTCGGTGTCGCCTCGCCCGGGGCGGGGCGCCCATCGCGTACCGTGCCCCTGTGACCGGACCGCACACGCTTCCGTTCCTGCCGGCGTATATCCCGCCCGATGTCGACATGAACCAGGTGAGGGCCGACATCGCCGACGGTGGAGTCAGCGCGCCGGGGGCCGATGTGGGAGCGCTGCAGCAGGTGGTCGCCGATGCCCGCAGCGAGGGTATCGATCTGAAGATCGTCGTGATCGGCACCAATCCGCCGATCGACACGCCGCTGCGCGACATCGCCACCGAGGTCGGGGAGGCATTTCCCGGTTCGACGGTGCTCGCGATCAGTCCGTCGTTCGCGGGCACCTACAGTCCCACATTCGACCGGGTCACCCTGGAGGCCGGCCAGGACCTCGCCAAGACGGGTGACCCCGTGGTGTCGTCGAAGAATTTCGTCGGTGAATTGACGACGCCGGATTTCCCGTGGACGGCGTTCACGATCCTGCTGGTGCTGCTGGTGGCCGGGGCCGGCGTGGCCACCCGCATGCTGCAGGTTCGTGCCCGGCGAACCGCGCAGGCCGACGGCGGCGGGCAGCCGCACGCGGTTGTCTGAACCGATCGCCGCGCCGCATTCCCGGCAAATTCGAACATCACCATTCGGTCACACTCGTTTAATTACATAAATGTAATTCGCGACTAAAGTTTCTTTAGCGTCAGATGTGACGTACGGTGCAGACGGTACCTATTGTTGCAGTTGTTCTATTTGTGACTGCTGTGCACTGGGTGCTCACCTACCTGTCGGCACGTTCGCGTTGAGCCATAGGAGACTTGAGTCGAATGAGACGCATCACTCGCGCCTCTGATCACCGGCCGTTGGGCCGAGTCTGCGCGGTTCCGCTGGCCATCGGGGTATTCGCGATAACGGCATTGTCGGGCGGAGTTCCCGCCGCCGCCGAGCCTGCCGCCCCCGGCAGCGTCGCCTCGCTCGTCGCCGCCGTCGCAAACGCCAACCAGAAGCTGCAGGAACTCGGCGCAGCAATCCAGACCCAACAGGAAAGCGTCAACAAGGCCATCGTCGACGTGCAGTCCGCTCGCGATGCCGCCGCCGCCGCGCAGGCCGAACTCGACGCCAGCCAACAGGGCGTGACGGACGCCAACACGGCTATCACCGCCGCGCAGCAACGCTTCGACACTTTCGCGGCCGCCACCTATGTCAGCGGGCCCTCGAGTTCGTATCTGACCGCCACCGACCCCGCCGACATGCTCAACACCGCTGCCACGGGGCAGGCGCTGGCAGCCAGTGCCCAGCAGGTGATGACCGGCCTTCAGCGGGCCCGCACCGAACAGGCCAACCGCGAGTCCGCGGCCCGATTGGCCAAGCAGAACGCCGACCAGGCCGCCGTCGACGCCCTGGCCAGCCAGGACACCGCGGTATCGGCGCTCACCACCGCACAGGAGACCTTCCGCGACCAGCAAGCCGAACTCGACCGTCTGAGCGGGGAGCGGGCTGCCGCCCAGGCCAAACTCGATGCGGTGCGCAGCTGGTCGGCGCCGGCGGCGCCGGCGGCGGCCGTGCCCGCGGGTGCCGCCGCGGCACCCCAGGCCGCGGTTCCGTCCAGGGACTGGGACCGCGCACCCGGTGCGCCGGCCGCGCCGGGGCGCTGGGACACCGCGCTGTGGGACCCGACCCTGCCGGCGATCCCCAGTGCGTTCGTCAGCGGCGACCCGATCGCGATCATCAACGCAGTGCTGGGCATCACGGCCACCTCTGCGCAGGTGACCTCCAACATGGGCCGCACCTTCCTGCAGAGGCTCGGCCTGGTGTCGACCCCGAGCGGTTTCACCAACGGCGCCATCCCGCGGGTCTACGGCAGGCAGGCGACCGAGTACGTGATCCGGCGCGGGATGTCTCAGCTCGGTGTCCCGTATTCGTGGGGTGGCGGCAACGCCGCGGGCGCCAGCCGCGGCATCGACTCCGGCGCGGGCACAGTGGGTTTCGACTGTTCCGGACTGATGCTGTTCATGTTCGCCGGTGTCGGGATCAAGCTCGACCACTACTCGGGGTCGCAGTACAACGCCGGCCGCAAGGTCCCGTCGTCACAGATGCGCCGCGGCGACATGATCTTCTACGGGCCGAACGCCAGCCAGCACGTCGCGATGTACCTGGGCGACGGCACCATGCTCGAGGCGCCCTACACCGGGTCGACGGTGAAGATCTCGCCCGTCCGCACCAGTGGGATGACGCCCTACGTCACCAGGATGATCGAGTGGTGACGTAGTGCGGCGTTGCATCGTGGCGTTCGTCGCGTTCGCAGCACTGCTGATCGGGTTGGCGGGCCCGGCAGCCGCCCAGCCCGACGACGGCCAATGGGATCCGACCCTGCCCAAACTGATCAGTGCGGGCGCCCCCGGGGATCCGCTGGCGATTGCGAACGCGTCGCTGGCGGCGACCGCGCAGGCCACCCAGGCCACCATGGATCTGGGCCGAAAGTTCCTGGCCAGCATCGGCATCGGTGGATCTCCCGCGGCGCAGGCCGGCGTGGCTCCTGGCCGGGTGCGAGGTCCGCAGGCCATCGAGTACGTGATCCGCCGGGGCGGTACCCAGCTGGGCGTGCCGTACTCGTGGGGCGGGGGCAAACCCACCGGCCCCAGCCGCGGCGTCGATTCCGGCGCCAACATCGTGGGCTACGACTGCTCGGGTTTCACCCAGTTCTCCTTCGCCGGGGTAGGGGTGCTGATCCCGAAGTACTCCGGCGACCAGTACGACACCGGCCGCAAGGTGCCGATCTCCCAGGCCAAACGCGGCGATCTGTTGTTCTGGGGACCCGGCGGCAGCCAGCACGTCGCCATCTACCTGGGCGGCGGGCAGATGCTCGAGGCGTCGGGCAGCGCGGGCAGGGTGAGGGTCAGCCCGGTGCGGCAGGGCGGGCTGCAGCCCTACGCCGCGCGCATCATCGAAACCTGAACTTTCGCTGAGCAACCCGTGGGGACGGCCGGGGCACGTCGACGGATTCCACACTGCCTGGAATAGTTGACGACGTGCGCTGAGCCGGGACGGAGCCGGATGCGGCGAACGACCGGGCTTGACACGCCCCGGCACCCCGAGGGCGCCGGGGTTACCGAGACACAGTGGGAGGATCGTTGATGACGTCACCGAGTGGGCCGCCGCAGGGCGCCGGAGGGTATTCCGGTTCGGGCCCCGCGCAGGGGTATGCGCCCGGCGCCCACGCGGCACCCCCGGCACCGGCCAACGGTGGGCTGCAGTCCGAGGTGCACACCCTCGAGCGCGCCATCTTCGAGGTCAAGCGGATCATCGTGGGCCAGGATCGTCTGGTCGAGCGGATGCTGGTGGGTCTGCTGGCCAAGGGACACGTCCTGCTCGAGGGCGTCCCCGGCGTGGCCAAGACCCTGGCCGTGGAGACGTTCGCCAAAGTGGTCGGCGGCACCTTCGCCCGCATCCAGTTCACCCCCGACCTGGTGCCGACCGACATCATCGGTACGAGAATCTTCCGGCAGGGCAAGGAGGAGTTCGACATCGAACTCGGTCCTGTCGTCGTCAACTTCCTGCTGGCCGACGAGATCAACCGCGCACCGGCCAAGGTGCAGTCGGCGTTGCTGGAAGTCATGGCCGAGCGAAAGATCTCCATCGGCGGCAAGACCTTCCCGCTGCCGCAGCCGTTCCTGGTGATGGCCACACAGAACCCCATCGAGCAGGAGGGCGTGTACGCGCTGCCGGAAGCCCAGCGCGACCGTTTCCTGTTCAAGATCAACATCGACTATCCCTCGCCCGAGGAAGAACGCGAGATCATCTACCGCATGGGCGTCAAACCGCCCGAGCCCAAGCAGATCCTCGCCCCGGGTGACCTGTTGCGCCTGCAGGACGTGGCCGCCGCCACCTTCGTGCACCATGCTCTGGTCGACTACGTCGTCCGCATCGTCACCGCCACTCGCGAACCTGAGAAGTTCGGCATGCCTGACGCCAGGGCGTGGATCGCCTACGGCGCCTCGCCGCGCGCGTCACTGGGGATCATCGCCGCGGCGCGCGCGCTGGCGCTGGTGCGGGGCCGTGACTACGTCGTCCCGCAGGACGTGGTGGAGGTCATCCCCGATGTCCTGCGCCACCGGCTGGTGCTCACCTACGACGCGCTGGCCGACGAGATCTCCGCGGAGACGGTCGTCAACCGGATCCTGCAGACCGTCGCCCTGCCGCAGGTCAACGCCATTCCGCAGCAAGGCCATTCGGTGCCACCCGTCGTGCCCGCGGCCGCCGCGGCGGCGGGCAGCGGCCGGTGACCGGGCGACGGTGAGCGGCTCCAAGGACCGGACGGTCGACCTGCCGTCGTTGCAGCGCGGCGAGATCCGGGACCCGGCGCTGTCGGCGGCGCTGCGCAAACTGGAACTGACGGTGCGCCGCAAGCTCGACGGCGTGTTGCACGGCGACCACCTCGGCCTCATCCCGGGACCGGGTTCGGAGCCGGGGGAGTCACGGATCTACCAGCCCGGTGACGACGTGCGCCGGATGGACTGGTCGGTGACCGCCAGGACCACCACCCCGCACGTGCGGGAGATGATCGCCGACCGCGAGCTGGAGACGTGGCTGGTGGTGGATATGTCGGCCAGCCTCGACTTCGGCACGGCGGGGTGCGAGAAGCGTGACCTCGCCGTCGCGGCGGCGGCGGCGATCGCGTTCCTCAACAGTGGTGGCGGCAACCGGCTCGGCGCGATCATCTCCAACGGCCAGACCACGCGGCGGGTGCCCGCGCTGTCGGGCCGCATGCACGAGCAGGAACTGCTGCGCGCGATCGCGACAACGCCGCGGGCCCCGCTGGGGGTGCGCGGAAACCTGGCCGAGGCCATCGATGCGCTTAGACGTCCCGAACGGCGCCGCGGCATGGCGGTGATCGTCAGCGACTTCCTCGGCCCGATCAACTGGATGCGCCCGCTGCGCGCGATCGCCGGACGGCACGAGGTGCTGGGCATCGAGGTGTTGGATCCGCGTGACATCGAACTGCCCCCGGTCGGCGACGTCATCCTGCAGGACACCGAGTCCGGGACCACCCGCGAGTACACGATCGACGAACAGTTGCGGGAGGACTTCGAGAAGGCCGCCGCAGCCCACCGCGCCGAGGTGGCTCGCACACTGCGCCGCTGCGATGCCCCGCTGCTGACGTTGCGCACCGATCGGGACTGGATCGCCGACGTGGTGCGGTTCGTGGCGAGTCGGAGACGCGGCGCCATGGCTGGGCGATGAGCGCTTGCGCGAAGAGTAGAAGGCGGCGATGAGCGCTTGCGCCGCGACGAGCGCTTGCGTGAGGAGCCGTAGATGAAGAGCAGAAGGCAGCGATGAGCGCTTGCGCGAAGAGCAGAAGGCAGCGATGAAGCGATCAGTGCCACGACCAACCAACTGACACATGAAATGACAAGCAGCACATGACTTTACCGTTGCTCGGACCCATGACGTTGACCGGGTTCGAACACCCCTGGTTCTTTCTGTTCCTGTTCGCGGTCCTCGGGCTCGTCGGCTTGTACATCGTGGTGCAGCAGGCGCGCCAGAAACGCATGCTGCGTTTCGCGAACATGGAGCTGCTCGACAGCGTGGCGCCCAAGCGGCCGACCCGCTGGCGGCATCTGCCCGCGATGTTGCTCGTCGCGTCGCTGCTGCTGCTGACGGTCGCGATGGCGGGACCCACCCACGACGTCCGGATACCACGCAACCGCGCCGTGGTGATGCTGGTGATCGACGTGTCGCAGTCGATGCGTGCCACCGACGTGTCACCGAGCCGGCTGGTCGCAGCCCAGGAGGCCGCCAAACAGTTCGCCGATCAGCTCACCCCCGGCATCAACCTGGGTCTGATCGCCTACGCCGGCACGGCGACGGTGCTGGTGTCGCCGACCACCAACCGCGAAGCCACCAAGAATGCGATCGACAAGCTGCAGTTGGCCGATCGCACGGCCACGGGCGAGGGCATCTTCACGGCGCTGCAGGCGATCGCCACCGTGGGTGCGGTGATCGGCGGCGGTGACGAGCCGCCGCCCGCGCGCATCGTGCTGATGTCCGACGGCAAGGAGACGGTGCCGTCGAATCCGGACAACCCCAAGGGGGCGTTCACCGCCGCCCGCACCGCCAAGGACCAGGGGGTGCCCATCTCGACGGTCTCCTTCGGCACGCCGTACGGCTACGTCGAGATCAACGACCAGCGTCAGCCGGTACCCGTCGACGAAGACATGCTCAAGAAGATCGCCGAACTCTCCGGCGGTGACCACTACACGGCGTCCAGTCTGGAGCAGCTCAAGGAGGTGTTCACCAACCTGCAGCAGCAGATCGGGTACGAGACGATCAAGGGTGACGCGAGCGTCGGCTGGCTGCGGCTCGGTTCGCTGGTTCTCGCGCTGGCCGCGTTGGCGGCGCTGCTGATCAACCGGCGGTTACCCAACTGACCCGGGCGGAGCGATTTCTGACTCCCGCACGGCAGGCACTAAGTTGACGGGCATGACCGACACCGCCGAGCCCGACACCTCCGACCAGACCGACGGCGGCCGCCGTCCGTTCGTTGCCCGGTCGGTGCTGGTGACCGGGGGCAACCGCGGTATCGGACTTGCGATCGCCCGCCGCCTGGCCGCGGACGGGCACAAGGTCGCCGTCACCCACCGCGGTTCGGGTGCCCCCGAGGGGCTGTTCGGCGTCGAATGTGACGTCACCGACAGCGCCGCCGTCGACCGCGCGTTCACAGAGGTGGAAGAGCGCCAGGGCCCCGTCGAGGTGCTGGTGTCCAACGCCGGCATCTCCCAGGATGCATTCCTCATGCGGATGACCGAGGAGCGGTTCGAGAACGTCATCAACGCCAACCTCACCGGCGCGTTCCGGGTCGCCCAGCGCGCCTCGCGCAGTATGCAGCGCAAGCGCTTCGGCCGGATCATCTTCATCGGGTCGGTCTCGGGTATGTGGGGCATCGGCAACCAGGCGAACTACGCGGCCGCCAAGGCCGGCCTGATCGGTATGGCGCGGTCGATCTCCCGGGAACTGTCCAAGGCCGGCGTCACCGCCAACGTCGTCGCACCCGGCTACATCGACACCGAGATGACCCGGGCCCTCGACGATCGGATCCAGGCGGGCGCCCTGGACTTCATCCCCGCCAAGCGGGTCGGCACGGCCGAGGAGGTCGCCGGCGCGGTGAGCTTCCTGGCCTCCGAAGATGCGAGCTACATCGCCGGCGCGGTTATCCCCGTCGACGGCGGCATGGGCATGGGTCACTGAGTAGGCACCGAGAGACGGAGAAGAAGCAAATGGCAGGCATTCTCGAAGGCAAGCGGATCCTCGTCACAGGAATCATCACCGACTCGTCGATCGCGTTCTACATCGCCAAGGTCGCCCAGGAGGCCGGAGCCGAGTTGGTGCTGACCGGGTTCGACCGGATGCGTCTGATCCAGCGCATCACCGACCGGTTGCCGGCACCCGCACCGCTGCTCGAACTCGACGTGCAGAACGAGGATCACCTCGCCACGCTGGCCGACCGCGTCACCGAGGTGATCGGGGAGGGCAACAAACTCGACGGCGCCGTGCACTCGATCGGTTTCATGCCGCAGAGCGGGATGGGCATCAACCCGTTCTTCGACGCGCCGTACGAGGATGTCGCCAAGGGCATCCACATCTCGGCGTACTCCTACGCGTCGCTGGCCAAAGCGCTGCTGCCGGTCATGAATCCCGGCGGCAGCATCGTCGGCATGGACTTCGACCCCACCAGGGCGATGCCGGCCTACAACTGGATGACGGTGGCCAAGAGTGCGCTGGAGTCGGTCAACCGGTTCGTCGCGCGGGAGGCGGGTAAGGTCGGCGTTCGATCGAATCTTGTTGCCGCAGGTCCGATCCGGACGCTGGCGATGAGCGCGATCGTGGGCGGCGCCCTCGGCGACGAGGCCGGCGCCCAGATGAAGCTGCTGGAGGAGGGCTGGGATCAGCGTGCTCCGATCGGCTGGAATATGAAGGACCCCACACCGGTCGCCAAGACGGTGTGCGCCCTGTTGTCGGACTGGCTGCCCGCCACGACGGGGACGGTCGTGTACGCCGACGGCGGCGCGCACACGCAGTTGCTCTGATGGCTGCCTGATGGCGGGCGGGGAGTTCGACGCGCTGCTGCTGT
Source organism: Actinomycetota bacterium (assembly GCA_018268465.1). Taxonomy (GTDB): domain Bacteria; phylum Actinomycetota; class Actinomycetes; order Mycobacteriales; family Mycobacteriaceae; genus Mycobacterium. Next base: position 71,660 of record JAFDWN010000015.1, on the reverse strand, counting down.
TGTCATTCGGCGGCCCCGAAGGGGTCGACCAGGTGCGGCCGTTCCTGGAGAACGTCACCCGCGGACGCGGCATCCCGCCGCAGCGGCTCGACGAGGTGGCCGAGCACTACTTGCATTTCGGCGGTGTGTCACCGATCAACGGCATCAACCGTGCGCTGATGGAGCAACTCCGGGCCGAACTGGCTGAACGCGGGCTGCCCCTCGATGTCTACTTCGGTAACCGCAACTGGGAGCCCTTCGCCGAGGACACCGTTGCGGCCATGCGGGACAACGGTGTTCGTCGTGCTGCGGTGTTCGCCACCTCGGCGTGGGGCGGCTATTCCAGTTGCCGGCAGTATGTCGAGGACATCGCGCGGGCCAGGGCCGCCGCCGGTGACCGGGCCCCCGAACTGGTCAAGCTGCGCCAGTACTTCGACCATCCGTTGTTCGTGGCGATGTTCGCCGACGGTGTCGCCGCCGCGACGGCGACGCTGCCCGAGGAACTGCGCGGCGCGGCGCGGCTGGTGTTCACCGCGCATTCCATCCCCGTGGCCGCCGACCGGCGCGACGGTCCGAACCTCTACAGCGGACAGGTGGCCTACGCCGCCGGGCTCGTCGCCGCGGCGGTCGGGTGTGGCGATTACGACCTCGTGTGGCAGTCGCGGTCGGGTCCGCCTCAGATCCCTTGGTTGGAGCCCGATGTCGCCGACCACGTGACGGCGCTGGCGGCGGACGGGGTCAAAGCGGTCGTGGTGTGCCCGATCGGTTTTGTCGCCGACCACATCGAGGTGGTGTGGGATCTCGACCACGAGCTGCGGGATCACGCCGCGGAGCTGGGCGTCGCGCTGGCGCGGGCGGCCACCCCCAACGCCGACCGCCGATTCGCCCGGCTGGCCGTCGACCTGGTCGACGAGGTGCGACTGGGGCGAGCGCCCGAACGGGTGCTCGGGCCGAATCCGGCGCGCGCCCTTGGGTTCAGCGTCAACGGTGTGTCGTGCACGCCCGACTGCTGCACGGCGCCGCCGCGTCGGTGAGGGCGGCCGCGATGATCACCGCCAGGCGGACTGCAGCACCGCGCTGACGGCCGCCATCCGTGCCGAGCGCACCACACCGGTCAGCGGCCGGAGGGCGTCGCTGGCGATCTGGATCTCCGACGACGACTGCAGTCCGATGGGCATGAGGCCCGAGCTGACGGTGATGATGGCGTCGATGTGCGCCGCGTTTTCCAGCACCCGCCGCGCCCGTTCGGGTGCGTGGTCGGGGATCCGATGTGCGCGGCCCGATTCCAGAACCTGCTCGACCAGCCCACGGGGATCTGCGACATCCGCACCGGCCGCGCCCGCTCGCAGCGCGCCGAGCGCGTTCGCCGCGGCCCGCACCGCCGAGCGCAACTCGTACTCCGCCTCACCGAGGTCGAGATAGCCCGACTCCGTCATCTCGGGCACCGAGTACACCGTCCACGCCAGCGACGACGGCTCGGGATCGTAGTCCAAATCCTCGTGCGTGTCGTCGTATTCGAAGTCGGGCACGATACCGACCGCGGGTGCCGCGGCCCGGGTGACGATGAGCGCCTCACCTGAGGTGAGTGCATCGCGCTGGAACTGGGTGCCCGGCGGAAGCCCGCGGACGTCGCCCGGTACCGGCAGCGCCACGCCGATCGCCGGGCCGGTTAGGCCGGTGCCTGCCGCCGTGCGCAGCGTCTGCAGCAGCGACACCGCGCCCGCGTCGTTCAGGTCGGGCCACGGCAACCCGGTGCGGCCCGCGGCCACCGAATCGTAGGCGGTCACGGAATGCTTTGGCGCCCATAGTGATAGCGCGTCGAGGACATCGTCGGGTGCGGCCGCTCCTGCCAGCCAGGCATTGGCCCACACCGCGAGTGTTGCACTGGGACACCACATGATTTCCGCAGTGTAGTTGTTGGCCGCGGAATGGGTTGGTTACACGATAGGCTGGGAATATGCCTGTCCCGCTGATCTGGCTGATCGCAGCGCTTGCGCTGGCCGGGGCTGAGGCGCTGACCGGGGATCTGTTCCTGCTGATGCTCAGCGGCGGCGCACTGGCCGCGGCCGGTACGAGCTGGTTGCTGGACTGGCCGATCTGGGCCGACGGCGGGGTCTTCCTGGTGGTGTCGGTATTGCTGCTGGTGCTGGTGCGGCCCGCGCTGCGCCGGCGGTTCAACTCCGGGGCGCCGCTGCCGGAGCCCGTCAAGGCGCTGGAAGGTAAGCAGGCGCTGGTCCTGGACCGCATCTCCCAGCATGCGGGCCAGGTCAAGCTGGACGGCGAGATCTGGACCGCGCGTCCCCTCAATGACCACGACGTCTACGAACCGGGCGACCACGTGACCGTCATGCACATCGACGGCGCCACGGCGGTGGTCTGGAAGAACCCCTGATCCGGGAAGGAAAGAACGCTCATGGAAGGTGCCGTCGCCGGCCTGGTCCTGCTGGTCGTGCTGGTTGTGTTCGCGGCGATCGTCGTCGCCAAATCGGTGGCGCTGATTCCCCAGGCCGAGGCCGCAGTGATCGAACGGCTCGGCCGTTACAGCAAGACGGTGTCGGGGCAGCTGACGCTGCTCCTGCCGTTCATCGACAAGATCAGGGCCAGGGTGGACCTGCGCGAACGGGTGGTGTCGTTCCCGCCGCAGCCGGTGATCACCGAGGACAACCTGACCGTCAACATCGACACCGTCGTCTATTTCCAGGTGACCAACCCGCAGGCGGCGGTCTACCAGATCAGCAACTACATCGTCGGTGTCGAACAGTTGGCCACCACCACGCTGCGCAACGTGGTGGGCGGGATGACGCTGGAGCAGACGCTGACCTCACGCGACCAGATCAACGGGCAGTTGCGCGGTGTGCTCGACGAGGCCACCGGCCGCTGGGGTCTGCGGGTGGCCCGGGTGGAGCTGCGGTCGATCGATCCGCCGCCGTCGATCCAGGACTCGATGGAAAAGCAGATGCGCGCCGACCGCGAGAAGCGCGCCATGATCCTCACCGCCGAGGGCAGCCGGGAGGCATCCATCAAACAGGCCGAGGGGCAGAAGCAGGCGCAGATCCTCGCGGCCGAGGGGGCCAAACAGGCCGCGATCCTGTCCGCCGAGGCCGACCGGCAGTCCCGGATCCTGCGGGCCCAGGGCGAACGCGCCGCGCAGTATCTGCAGGCGCAGGGGCAGGCGAAGGCGATCGAGAAGACGTTCGCGGCGATCAAGGCCGGCCGGCCCACCCCCGAACTGCTGGCCTACCAGTACCTGCAGACGCTGCCGCTGATGGCCAAGGGCGAGGCCAACAAGGTGTGGGTGGTGCCCAGCGACTTCGGTTCGGCCTTGCAGGGATTCACCAAACTGCTGGGCGCGCCCGGCGATGACGGGGTGTTCCGCTATCAGCCCTCGCCGGTGGATACCGATCTGCCCAAACCCGAGGACGACGCCGACGAGGTGGCGGACTGGTTCGACACCCAGACCGACCCCGCCATCGCCCGGGCCGTCGCCAAAGCCGAGGCCGAAGCCCGCAACACCAGTGCTCCGGCGATCACGCCGCCGACCCTGCCGTCGTCGCTGCCGAGCCTCTCGCAGCCGTCCACCGGCGCCACAGCGCCCCCGCCGGACGGTCCGCCGCCGGGAGGCGCCCACCGCGCCCTGTGACCGTCAGTCGCGGTGGCGCCGGCGGTGCCTACGGATCTCGTAGACCAACCCTGCGACGCCGACGCTGGCCGTGCACAGCGAAACCAGGAACAGCAGCGGGCTGACATTGCCCGTCAGCGCGTCGCCGAGGATCACGACCGCGGCGGTACCGGGCAGCAGGCCGGCGATCGTGGCCAGCGTGTAGGGCAGCACCCGGACGGCCGACGCGCCGGCGGTGTAGTTGAGCATGGAGAACGGCACGGCGGGGATCATCCGCATCGACATCACCGCCGGCCAGCCGCGCTCGCGTAGCTGGTCGTCCAGGGAATCCATGCGCGGGTGGTTGACCAGCCGGTTGAGTTGCCACCCGATGGCACGGACCAGCAGCAGCGCGATGACCGCGCTGATGGTGCTGGCCACGACGGCCAGCGCGACACCGAGGACCGGACCGAACAGCATCCCCGCGGCCAGGGTGAACGCGGTACGCGGGAACGGGAACACGGTCACCACGGTGTGGGCGGCCAGAAACGCCAGTGGGAACCAGGGACCGGCCGACGTCGCCCAGTCGCGCAACTGCACCGCGGTCGGCAGCGGCACCAGAATCGCGATTGCGACAAGTATCACAACGACCGCCAGTACGGGTAAAAACCGACGTCCGGGCAGGCGCGCCGCCGTGGCGGTCGCTGCAGCACGCAGCGCGGTCACGACGGTTTTCACGATCTTCAAGACTACGGGCCATTCGTTAACAACACTTGTCCGCAGCGCCGCGTGGCGTCTGTCGGGAGAAACCGGCGGGCGGCCGATCACCTAGCCTGATGGGCGGTGATCGACCGAATACTGCGAGTACAAGGGGGAGTTGCCGGTGTCGTCTACAGGGTCCGGTGCCAGGCTCGGTGCCATCGAGGCTGATCGTGAGCGGTGGCGGGGTGCCGTCGCGGCGGTGCTGACCCGTGGATCCAAACGCGACCCCGCCGATCTGCCCCCCGAGCCGGAGCGGCTGCTGGATTCGCCCACCTACGACGGGTTTCCCATCCGCCCCCTGTACACGGGGCTGGACGAATCGCCGGAACCGTCGCTGCCGGGGCAGTGGCCGTTCGTGCGCGGCGGTGACGCGCTGCGCGACGTGAAGTCCGGGTGGAAGGTGGCCGAGGCGTTCCCGATCGCGGGCGCGGAGACCGACGACGGCAACGGCACCATCCTGCTGGCCCTCACCGAAGGGGTGAGCGCCCTGGTGTTGCGCGTCGGCGGCGCTGACGGCGTCCGCCCTGACGCACTCGACCGCCTGCTCGAAGGAGTGTTCCTCGACCTGGTGCCGGTGGTGCTGGAGTCCGACGGGGCCGACTATCCGGCCGCCGCCGCGGCGCTGCTGCCCCTGCTGTCCGGGCTGGACGCCGACCAGCGGTCGCGGTTGTCGGTGGACCTCGGTGCCGATCCACTCACGGCGCCGCTGTCGGGTCGGACGGCTCCGGAACCGGCCGACGTCGTCGAGGCGGCCAGAACGGCACTCGGCTACGACGGCGGGGTGCGGGCGATCACCGTCGACGGACCCGCGTTCCACGGTCTCGGTGCCAGCGCGGCCTGGGAGATCGCCGGCACCGTCGCGGCGGGGGTGGCCTACCTGCGGCTGCTGACCGACGCGGGCATCGCCGTCGCCGACGCCTTGCGTCAGATCAGTTTCCGCTACGCCGCCGATGACGACCAGTTCACGACCATCGCCAAGCTGCGCGCCGCCCGCCAGCTGTGGGCCCGGGTGGCCGAGGTGGTCGGCGCCCCCGAGGCGGGTGCGGCCACCGTGCACGCCGTGTCCTCCCTGCCGATGATGGCCCAGCGTGATCCGTGGGTGAACATGCTGCGCACCACGCTCGCGGCGTTCTCGGCCGGAGTGGGCGGCGCCGACACCGTGCTCGTCCATCCCTTCGACATCGCGATCCCCGGTGGCGCGCCCCGCACCTCACCCGGTTTCGCGCGGCGTATCGCCCGCAACTCCCAGCTGTTACTACTCGAGGAATCGCATATCGGGCGGGTGCTCGACCCGGGCGGCGGATCGTGGTTCGTCGAGGATCTCACTCGCGAACTGGCCGACCAGGCGTGGCGGCACTTCCAGGATGTCGAAGCCCGCGGCGGGTTCGCCGCCGCCCGCGATCACATCGTCGCCGAGGTGCAGCAGGTGGCCGCGCAGCGTGCCGACGACATCGCCCACCGCCGCACCTCGCTGACCGGTGTGAACGAGTATCCGAACCTGGCCGAGCCGCCGCTGCCGCAGCAGGGGGCCCGAGACTCGGCGGTGCGCTCCTACGGTGCCGGCTTCGAGGCGCTGCGCGACCGCTCGGACCGATTCCTGGAGCGGACCGGCGCACGCCCCACGGTGGTGCTGCTCCCGCTGGGGCCGCTCGCCGAACACAACATCCGCACCACATTCACCACCAATCTGCTCGCCTCGGGCGGTATCGAGGCGGTGAACCCGGGAACCGTGGAGGCCGCCACCGTCGCGCAGGCGGTGTCGGACTCCGGCAGCGGCATCGCCGTCGTCTGCGGCACCGACGCCCGTTACGGCACCGACACCTCCGGCGTGGTCGCGGCGGCGCGCGCCGCCGGGCTGTCCACCGTCCTGCTGGCGGGCCCGGAGAAGGCGGTCGCCGGGGCCGAGAACCACCCGGACGGATTTCTCACCGCGAAGATCGACGCGGTCGAGGCATTGTCGGATCTGCTCAGCCGAATGGGGGCCTGAAGGTGACTGTCAACGATGTCGTCGGCCAGCCGACACCACAGGGTGCGACGGGGCGGATCGGCAGCTTCGAAGACGTTCCGCTGCAGGGTGACCGGGCCGGGGTGGCGGCCACCCCGGCCGCGGTGGCCGACCACGTCGCGGCGGCCGCGGCGGCGCACGGCTACACCCCCGACCAGCTGGACTGGACGACCCCGGAGGGGATCGAGGTCAAACCGGTCTACACCGGCGCCGACCGCGATGAGGCCGTGACCGCCGGCTACCCACTGGACAGCTTCCCCGGCGCGGTGCCCTACGTGCGGGGTCCGTACCCGACGATGTACGTCAACCAGCCGTGGACGATCCGGCAGTACGCCGGGTTCTCCACCGCCGCCGAGTCCAACGCGTTCTACCGGCGCAACCTCGCGGCCGGGCAGAAGGGGCTGTCCGTCGCCTTCGACCTGGCCACCCACCGCGGCTACGACTCCGACCATCCCCGCGTCCAGGGCGACGTCGGCATGGCCGGGGTCGCCATCGACTCGATCCTGGACATGCGCCAGCTGTTCGACGGCATCGACCTGTCGTCGGTGTCGGTGTCGATGACGATGAACGGTGCGGTGCTGCCGGTGCTGGCGTTGTACGTGGTGGCCGCCGAGGAGCAGGGGGTGGCGCCGGAGAAGCTGGCCGGGACCATCCAGAACGACATCCTCAAAGAGTTCATGGTCCGCAACACCTACATCTATCCGCCCAAGGCGTCGATGCGGATCATCTCCGACATCTTCGGCTACACCAGCACCAAGATGCCCAAGTTCAACAGCATTTCGATCTCGGGCTACCACATCCAGGAGGCCGGTGCGACGGCCGACCTGGAGCTGGCGTACACGCTGGCCGACGGGGTGGAGTACATCAGGGCCGGGCTGGACGCCGGACTGGACATCGACAAGTTCGCCCCGCGGCTGTCGTTCTTCTGGGGCATCGGCATGAACTTCTTCATGGAGGTCGCCAAACTGCGCGCCGGCCGGCTGCTGTGGAGCGAACTCGTCGGCCAATTCGACCCGAAGAGTTCCAAATCCCAGTCGCTGCGCACCCACTCGCAGACGTCGGGCTGGTCGCTGACCGCCCAGGACGTATTCAACAACGTCGCCCGCACGTGTATCGAGGCGATGGCGGCCACCCAGGGCCACACCCAGTCGCTGCACACCAATGCGCTGGACGAGGCGTTGGCGCTGCCCACGGACTTCTCGGCGCGCATCGCCCGCAACACCCAGCTCCTGCTGCAGCAGGAATCGGGCACCACCCGGCCGATCGACCCGTGGGGCGGCTCGTACTACGTGGAGTGGCTGACCCATCAACTGGCCGAGAAGGCCCGCGCCCACATCCGCGAGGTCGCCGACCACGGCGGTATGGCGCAGGCGATCAGCGACGGCATTCCCAAGCTGCGTATCGAGGAAGCGGCCGCGCGTACGCAGGCGCGGATCGACTCCGGTCAGCAGACCGTGATCGGCGTGAACAAGTACCAGGTCGACGAGGACCACGAGATCGAGGTGCTCAAGGTCGAGAACAGCCGGGTGCGTGCCGAGCAGATCGCCAAGCTGGAGCAGTTGCGCACCGACCGGGACCAGGCGGCCGTCGACGCCGCGCTGGCCGAATTGAGCAGGGCCGCGTCCACGTCGGAGGCGGCGGGGGAGGACGGTCTCGGCAACAACCTGCTGGCGCTGGCCATCGACGCCGCCCGCGCCAAGGCGACCGTCGGGGAGATCTCCGACGCGCTGGAGAAGGTCTACGGCCGCCACCAGGCGGAGATCCGCACGATCGCGGGCGTCTACCGGGATGAGGTCGGGAAGGCCGGCAACGTGGGAGCTGCAACGGAACTGGTGGAGCGCTTCGCCGAGGCGGACGGCCGCAGGCCGCGCATCTTGGTGGCGAAGATGGGTCAGGACGGCCACGACCGCGGCCAGAAGGTGATCGCGACGGCGTTCGCCGACATCGGCTTCGACGTGGACGTCGGCTCGCTGTTCTCCACCCCGGAGGAGGTGGCCCGGCAGGCCGCCGACAACGACGTGCATGTCGTCGGGGTGTCGTCGCTGGCGGCCGGGCATCTGACGCTGGTACCCGCGCTGCGCGACGCGCTGGCCGAGGCGGGCCGTCCCGACATCATGGTCGTGGTCGGCGGTGTCATCCCGCCGGGTGACTTCGACGAGCTCTACCAGGCCGGTGCGACGGCGATCTTCCCGCCGGGAACGGTGATCGCCGACGCCGCGATCGGCCTGCTGCACAAGCTGGCCGAACGGCTCGGCTACACCCTGAGCTAGATGGCACCCACTGTCGCAGAACTGGCAAAACTGCTCCGTGACGGTGATCGATCCGCCCTGGCGCGGGCGATCACCATGGTCGAGTCGACGCGGGCAGATCACCGCGCCGGCGCCCAGGATCTGCTGCTCGAGCTGATGCCGCAGGCGGGACGGGCCCTGCACGTCGGTATCACCGGCGTGCCCGGGGTCGGCAAGTCGACGACCATCGAGGCGCTGGGCATGTACCTCATCGAGGCGGGGCACCGTGTCGCGGTGCTGGCGGTCGACCCGTCGTCCACTCGCACGGGCGGCTCGATCCTGGGTGACAAGACGCGGATGGCGCGTCTGGCGGTGCACCCCGACGCCTACATCCGCCCGTCTCCGACGTCGGGCACGCTGGGCGGGGTCGCGCGGGCGACCCGGGAGACCATCGTGCTGCTGGAGGCGGCGGGTTTCGACGTCATCCTGGTGGAGACGGTGGGGGTCGGGCAGTCCGAGGTCACCGTCGCCAACATGGTCGACACGTTCGTGTTCCTGACCCTGGCGCGCACGGGGGACCAGTTGCAGGGCATCAAGAAGGGTGTTCTGGAACTGGCCGACATCGTGGTGGTGAACAAGGCCGACGGGCCGCACGCTGCTGAGGCAAAGGTTGCCGCGCGCGAGCTCGCCGGCGCGATGCGACTCATCCATCCGCGTGAAAGTCTCTGGCGCCCACCGGTTCTCACGATGAGTGCGATGGAGGGCACGGGTCTGCCCGAGTTGTGGGAGACCGTGCTCAAACATCGTCGGGTGCTCAGCGACGCCGGCGAGTTCGACGCCAAGCGGCGCGCCCAGCAGATCGACTGGACGTGGTCGATGGTCCGCGACACCGTGCTGGACCGGGTGCTGTCGAACCCGCGGGTGCGTTCGATTCGCTCCGAGGTGGAGCGTCAGGTACGCGACGGTGAACTGACGCCGGCGCTGGCCGCGCAGCGCATCCTGGACGCGGCGGCGCCGGGCGACCCGAACGACGGTTAGCCGGGCTTCCTGACCGTTTGCGCGTCACCGCGCCGCGTTGGCGGGCGGTGCCATGCCGAGGGGTTTTAACAGATCGGTAACACGCCGTTTATTAGCCGCGTGTCCAGGTAAATTCATATTTTGTGACGGACGTACACGAACGGCAGCGCAGCACAGCGCTTCCGCACGGTGTGCAGGGTGCGGCCGACCCGAACTTCGCCTGTACCCTGCGCGGGTTCGCGCGCATGTTCCCCGGCCGGCGGTTCGGCGGGGGAGCCCTGTCGATCTACCTGCACGGCGAGCCGGTCGTCGACGTGTGGACCGGCTACGCCGACCGGGCGGGCACCGAGTTCTGGTCGGCCGACACGGGCGCGATGGTGTTCTCGGCAACGAAGGGGATGGCGTCGACCGTCATCCACCGGCTGGCGGACCGCGGCCTGGTCGACTATTCCGCACCGGTCGCCGCGTACTGGCCGGAGTTCGCCGCCAACGGCAAATCCCGCATCACGGTACGCGACGTCATGCAGCACCGCGCCGGGCTCTCACAACTCAACGGGCTGTCCAAGGGCGATCTGCTCGATCACCAGGTGATGGAGCAGCGGATGGCCGCGGCCCCGGTGAATCGCATGCTCGTCGGCAAACCGGCGTATCACGCCCTGACCTACGGATGGCTGATCTCGGGTCTGGCCCGTGCCGTCACCGGCAAGGGCATGCGCGAACTGATCCGCACGGAACTCGCCGGACCGCTGAACACCGACGGGCTGCACCTGGGCCGGCCGCCGGCCGGCGCGCCGACGCGGCCGGCGCAGACCCTCGCGCCGCAGAACACCTTCGTCAACCCTGTCTTCGACTTCGTCGCGCCGCGGGTGGCCGCACTGCAGTTCTCCGGCGTGTTCGGCTCCATGTACTTCCCCGGTATGAAGGCCGTCGTGCAGGGCGACATGCCCTTCCTGGACGCCGAGATCCCCTCCGCCAACGCCGTGGCCACCGCGCGCGGGCTGGCCAGGATGTACGGGGCGATCGCCAACGGCGGCCGAATCGAGAACACCCCGTTCCTGTCGCGGGACACCGCGGCCGGCCTGACCGGCCGCCGGGACTGGTGGCCCGACCGCAATCTGCTCTTTCCGTTGGCTTTCCATCTCGGCTTCCACACCGTGCCCTTCGGGGTGATGCCCGGATTCGGCCACGTCGGTCTCGGTGGCTCGCTCGGCTGGGCCGATCCGTCGACGGGGCTGGCGTTCGGATTCGTGCACAACCGGCTGATCACGCCGATGCTGTTCGACATGAGCGCCTTCGTCGGTCTGGACGTGCTGATCCGCCGCGACGCCGCCCGCGCCCGCAGGCGCGGCTACCGCACGGTGCCGGACTTCGGCGCGCCCTTCGACGTCCCGCGCCCCGCGGCCGGATAGCCCGCCGTCACCGGCTGGCCCGGGTGAACCAGCGGGTCCTGAGCTGCCACGAATGGGCCGAAGCCAGGGCGAAGCCGGCTCCGCACGCGCAGGCCAAGAACCACACCAGCGTGCCGCCCTCCAATTCCTGCATCCGGGGCGCGAAGGCGGTGACCAGGCGTACCGTGCAGGCGGCGATGCCGCATGCCGACGCGAGCAGGTAGGCATTGGCCACCCGCCGTGACCGGGGATCCCTGCGCAGGACCAGCAGCGCCCGCGCGCCGTAGCCGAGCAGGTACATCAGCGTGCCGCAGAGCAGTAGCCAGTACATGCTCAGCCAGAAATCGGTGGGTACGTCGAAGAAATCGGGACGGTAGACGCGCGCACCGTTGCCGACCGCGAACGTCGCCAGCAGCACCGGTATGCACAGCGTCGCGGGACGTTCCACGTACTGCTTGAACGCGAGCTGCATGGCGCCGTCGTCACGAAGCCTGCCCATGGCGTTGTAGACGACGGCCGACGCCGCGACCACGTACAGGTCGTGACCGATGTAGTCCTCCACGTTCCACGTACCGGTCAGCGCGTGCAGCGTGCGCCCGAGGGTTTCCGACGCCACCGGCGTCATCAGGAGCAGCGCGGCTCCCTGCAACGCGATATTGAGCGTGGCGGCAACCTCCCACCGGCAGGTCCAGGTGAACCGCCGGATCCACAGACTCCACCCGATACAGCAGGTGGTGATCGTGATCAGAACTGCGAGAGTCATGCGGACGCCCCTTCGGGCCGGACCGGGGTCAGCAAAACTGCGTGTTACAGCGGGGGCGCGTCGTCGCGCGGTGCGAGTTCGGACAGCCGCGGCAGGCCGCGCGCGGTGCGCCGCCCGTTGACGGTGTCGGTGGCATTGGCCACCGAGAACGGTGCGGACTCGAGGTAGTTCCACACCTCCTGGCGGCTCATCAACCCGAACCGGATCTGCAGGTCGGGGTAGCTGAGGCCGAATCTGTCGGCGACCCTGCGCAATTCCTCGGCGCTGGGGTAGTCGGCATCCTTGATGCGCCGGTAGTAGGTACTGCTGGACACGCCGAGGGCATCGTAGATGTCCTTGGCCTCGACGTCCCCGTCGAGCAGATAGTCCAGCAGCGCCTTGAGTTGTCTGCCGTTCTCATCGGTACGCGGCATCGGTCAACGATAGCCCCCGGCGGGGCTCGGCCATCCGAAACGGGCAGGGCGCCGGCAATTCGTGCCGGGGCCACCGCGTTATTGACCGCGGCGTCACAGATATGGCACGGATCTCCCATTTCTGGGACACCGGTTGTACTGTGGCCGACATGGTGGCGCAGTACCCGGCTGGCCGGCTCAGCGACGTCGTCACTGCCCCCTCAGCGACCACACATCGGCCGCTGTGCCTCGCCGACCACGATGCCGACGCGGCGCGTGCGCCGCGGTGGGCCAAGCTCTCCGCGCCCCTGTCCGGGGTCCTCACCATGGAACTCGACGGGGCGCAGCCGGGACTGCAGCTGACGACCGAGGGCGTGCTGCTCGCCGCGCTGGGCCGCGCGATCGCCAAGACGATCGGCGAGGGCGCGGTGAGCGTCACCGTCGACGGCGCCGGTGTCCTCACGCTGACGTGCGCGCTCGCGCTGTCCCCGGCGCAACGTCTCGGGGCGATCCGCTACTCGCTGGTGACGGCCTGCACGCACCCGACGGATACCGCCGCGCCGCGCCGCGCGGATGCCCACTTCGCCCAGGGTGCCCGAGGTGCGGTCGACCGCCCGCCTCGCGGCGTGCCGCTGTCGCTACGGGCGTACCGCGACTCGGGGCGGCTCCAGCTGGACTGGTGGTATGACGTCGACCGGTTCGAGTCCTCCACCGTGGAGGAACTCGCCGAGCAGTTTCCCCTGGCGCTCATCGAGCTGACCTCGGAGACTGTCGCCCTGGTCTGACGGGCTAGAATTCGTCCAACGGCACTGATCCGGCGATCACCGGGGAGCCTTCGGAGGAACCGCCGCGGGATATCACCGCGGCGCAGTAGAACCGAACGGGTGGGCCCGTCATCGCCCGCAGTCGAGCGGCGCACACGTCAGTGTGGGCAAGCGGGGTGGTACCGCGGCGCTCGCGCACCCGCGCGACGTCGTCCCCGTGCCTGAACGAAACTGGGCTTCCGCACCGGGAGGCCAGCGACATTTGGCACAGGAGACACGCCGTGACCGCTTACCCCAAGCCGGCCGCACCGAACTTCCCGCAGCGCGAACTCGAGGTGCTCGAGTATTGGGACGCCGACAACACCTTCACCGCCAGCATCGAACGCCGGGCCACCCAGACCCCGCCCGCTCCCGAATACGTCTTCTACGACGGCCCGCCCTTCGCCAACGGCCTGCCGCACTACGGGCATCTGCTCACCGGGTACGTCAAGGACATCGTCCCGCGGTACCGGACCATGCGCGGCTACCTGGTGGAGCGCCGCTTCGGGTGGGACACCCACGGCCTGCCCGCCGAACTCGAGGTGCAGCGGCAGCTGGGCATCACCGACAAGGCGCAGATCGAGCAGATGGGCATCGAGAAGTTCAACGAGGCGTGCCGCGAGTCGGTGCTCAAGTACACCGGCGAGTGGCGCACCTATGTCACGCGCCAGGCCCGCTGGGTCGACTTCGACAACGACTACAAGACGCTCGACCTGGGCTTCATGGAATCGGTGATCTGGGCGTTCAAACAGCTGTGGGACAAGGGCCTGGCCTACGAGGGCAACCGGGTTCTGCCGTACTGCTGGAACGACGAGACGCCGCTGTCCAGCCACGAACTGCGGATGGACGACGACGTCTACCAGAGCAGGCAGGACCCGGCGCTGACCGTCGGCTTCCGGGTGGTTCCCGACGAGCAGCCGCGTGAGGGGCGGACGGATCGGCAGGAGCTGGCCGGCGCGTATCTGCTGATCTGGACGACGACGCCGTGGACGCTGCCGTCCAACCAGGCGGTGGCGGTCAACCCCGACATCGCCTACGTCGTAGTGCAGGCTCCCGACGGCGGGCGTTACGTGCTGGCCCGGGCACGGCTGGCGGCCTACGCGCGAGAACTCGGCGAGGAGCCCGAGGTGCTGGCCACCTACACCGGTGCCGACCTGCTCGGCGTGCGCTACCTGCCGCCGTTCCCGTACTTCACCGACCGTGACGAGGCGCGAAACGCGTTCCAGGTCGTGCCGGGCGAGTTCGTCAGCACCGAGGACGGCACCGGGATCGTGCACATGTCGCCGGCCTACGGCGAGGAAGACATGCTGGCGGCGCAGGCGGCGGGCATCGTGGCCGTCACGCCCGTCGACGCCAAGGGCCGGTTCGACGCCAGCGTGCCCGACTACGCGGGTCAACACGTGTTCGACGCCAACCCGCACATCATCCGCGATCTCAAGTCCGGCGGGGGATCGGCCGGCGTCAACGGCGCGGTGCTGTTGCGTCACGAAACCTACGAGCACTCCTACCCGCACTGCTGGCGGTGCCGCAATCCGCTGATCTACCGGGCGGTGTCGTCGTGGTTCGTCAAGGTCAGCGAGTTCCGCGACCGCATGGTCGAACTCAACCAGGACATCACCTGGTATCCCGAACACGTCAAGGACGGCCAGTTCGGCAAGTGGCTGCAGGGCGCCCGGGACTGGTCGATCTCGCGGAACCGCTACTGGGGCACCCCGATTCCGGTGTGGACGTCCGACGACCCGGCCTATCCACGCATCGACGTGTACGGCAGCCTCGACGAGCTGGAGCGGGACTTCGGGGTGCGGCCGGACAACCTGCACCGGCCTTACATCGATGAGCTGACCCGGCCCAATCCCGACGATCCGACCGGGAAGTCCACGATGCGCCGCATCGAGGACGTGCTGGATGTGTGGTTCGACTCCGGGTCCATGCCCTACGCGCAGGTGCACTACCCGTTCGAGAACAAAGAGTGGTTCGAGGGCGACGGCGGCGACGGCGGCGACCCGCATTTCCCCGGCGACTTCATCGTCGAGTACATCGGGCAGACCCGCGGCTGGTTCTACACCCTGCACGTGCTCGCCACCGCGCTTTTCGACCGTCCCGCGTTCAAAACCTGTGTGGCACATGGAATCGTGCTCGGCAATGACGGGCAGAAGATGAGTAAGTCGCTGCGCAACTACCCCGACGTCACCGAGGTGTTCGACCGCGACGGCTCCGACGCGATGCGATGGTTCCTGATGGCGTCGCCGATCCTGCGCGGCGGCAACCTGATCGTCACCGAACAGGGGATCCGGGAGGGCGTGCGCCAGGTGCTGCTCCCCCTGTGGAACGCGTACACCTTCCTGGCCCTCTACGCACCGCAGCGCGGGACCTGGCGCACGGATTCGGCCCACGTGCTGGACCGCTACATCCTGGCCAAGCTCGCGCGGCTGCGCGACGATCTCACCGCGGCGCTGGATGTGTGCGACATCTCCGGTGCCTGCGACGAACTGCGACAGTTCACCGAGGCGCTGACGAACTGGTATGTGCGCCGGTCGCGTTCGCGCTTCTGGGAGGAGGATCGCGACGCCATCGACACGCTGCACACCGTCCTGGAGATCACCGCGCGGCTGGCGGCGCCGCTGCTGCCGCTGACCACCGAGGTGATCTGGCGCGGGCTGACCGGCGACCGGTCGGTGCACCTGACGGATTGGCCCGAGGATGGCGTTCTGCCCGCCGATCCGCAGCTGGCGGCGGCGATGGACGAGGTCAGGGAGGTGTGCTCCACCGGATCGTCGCTGCGCAAGGCCAAGAAACTGCGTGTTCGGCTGCCGCTACCGAAATTGACTGTGGCCCTGGACAAGTCGGTGGATCCGTCCGCGCTCGCACCGTTCGTCGACCTCATCGCCGACGAGCTCAACGTCAAGGAGGTCGAGCTCACCGACGACATCGACCGTTACGGACGTTTCGAATTGGCGGTGAATGCGCGTGTCGCGGGTCCGCGGATCGGCAAGGACGTGCAGGCGGCGATCAAGGCGGTCAAGGCCGGCGAAGGTGTGCTCAACGCGGACGGCACACTGACGGCCGGACCCGCGGTGCTGCAGCCCGGCGAGTACAGCTCCAGGCTGGTGGCCGCCGACGAGGAGTGGACGGCGGCGTTGCCCGACGGGGCGGGCCTGGTGGTGCTCGACGGCACCGTCACGCCGGAACTGGAGGCCGAGGGCTGGGCCAAGGACCGCATCCGGGAACTGCAGGAGCTACGCAAGTCCACCGGCCTGGACGTCTCGGACCGGATCTCGGTGGTGATGTCGGTACCCGACGACTACCGCGACTGGGCGCGTGTGCACAGTGAGCTGATCGCCCGCGAAATCCTGGCCACCAGTTTCGAATTCGGTGAACCGGCCGACGGCTCGGAGATCGGTGACGGTGTGCGGGTCGCGATCGCCAAGGCCTGACGAGATCAGGGTTGCGGCCCGGTGCGGCGGATTGAACGTGTCGTAACCCGGATCTCGCCACCGAGATGACGGGTCGCTGGGTTCTGCACCTCGACATGGACGCGTTCTTCGCGTCGGTCGAGCAGCTGACCCGTCCCACCCTGCGCGGGCGGCCCGTGCTGGTCGGGGGACTGGGCGCTCGCGGAGTGGTGGCGGGCGCCAGCTACGAGGCGCGCCGGTTCGGCGCCCGCTCGGCGATGCCGATGCACCAGGCGCGGCGGATGGTCGGGGCGCCGGCGGTGGTGCTGCCGCCGCGGGGCGTCGTCTACGGCGTGGCCAGCAGGCGGGCGCTGGACACCGTGCGCTCGGTGGTGCCGGTGCTCGAACAACTCTCCTTCGACGAGGCCTTCGGGGAGCCCGCCGAACTCGCCGACGCTACGGCCGGTGACGTCGAGGCGTTCTGCCAGGCACTGCGGGCCAGGGTGCGGGACGAGACCGGTCTCATCGCGTCGGTGGGAGCGGGCTCGGGTAAACAGATCGCCAAGATCGCCTCCGGGCTGGCCAAACCCGACGGTGTCCGGGTGGTGCGCCGCGACGAGGAGTCGGTGCTGCTCGACGGGCTGCCGGTTCGGCGGCTGTGGGGGATCGGGCCCGTCGCCGAGGAGAAGCTGCACCGGCTGGGCATCGAGACGATCGGCGCGTTCGCTGCACTGTCCGACGCCGAGGCGGCCGACATTCTCGGCGGGACCATCGGTCCGGCCCTGCACCGGCTGGCCCGCGGTGTGGACGACCGCCCGGTGGCCGAGCGCGCCGAAGCCAAGCAGATCAGCGCCGAGTCGACGTTCGCCGAGGATCTGACGACGCTGGAGCAGCTGCGCGAGGCCGTCGCGCCGATCGGCGAACACGCCCACCGGCGGCTGGCGAAGGACGGTCGTGGTGCGCGCACCGTCACCGTCAAACTCAAGAAGGCCGACATGAGCACGCTGACGCGTTCGGCCACCCTGCCCTATGCCACCACCGACGCCGCCACGCTGATCGCCACGGCCCGCCGGCTGCTGCTCGATCCGGTCGATATCGGGCCCATTCGCCTTCTCGGCGTCGGGTTTTCGGGTCTCACGGAGGTTCAGCAGGAGTCGCTTTTTCCCGACCTGGAGCAGTTCGGCCCGGCCGCGGACAACTCCGCGGAGCAGGTGCCTGCGACATTGTCCGAGACGGCGTCGACGGCGCCGGCGTGGCGGATCGGCGACGACGTCAGCCATCCCGACCATGGGCACGGCTGGGTTCAGGGTGCCGGGCACGGGGTGATGACGGTGCGGTTCGAGACGCGCAGTACCGGCCCCGGACCGGTGCGCACATTCCCGTCGGGCACACCGGAGATCGTCCGCGCGAATCCGGTCGACAGTCTCGACTGGCCCGACTACGTGCGGGGGCTGGCCGACTACCAGAGCTCGCCGTAGTCGGCGGCGATGATGAATCCGTGCCGCCCGTAGGTGGTGCAGGTCACCGCACCCTGGAAGTCGAGCGCGCAGCCTGCTCCCCAGTTCTCCAGTCGATGCCCCGGCCGCAGTACATCGACCTTCCGCGTGAAAGACGCCACGTCGGAGTGGCGGGTATTCGGCCGGTACCCCGCCCGGCGATGTCATCACCCCTCCTCAGCCCCAACGGTCGAGCACCTCCGCGACCGGCGTGCCCGCGGCGAGCGCCGCCATCAGCAGCACCCGGGCCTGGGCCGGGCGCAGTCGCGGCACCACGACCGCCCCGGCGTCGACGAGATCGCGGCCCGGCCCGTAGCCCGGGCTGACTTGTCCACCGGGCACCCGGGTCGACACCGCGACCACCACCCCGGCAAGACAGTTCCTACGTGTTCCGTCGATCACGGCCCGGCCGGCGTTACCCGAACCGAGGGCCTCTAGCACCACCGCTCGCGCACCAGCGCCGACACAGGCGTCCA
Organism: Actinomycetota bacterium; assembly: GCA_018268465.1. Taxonomy (GTDB): domain Bacteria; phylum Actinomycetota; class Actinomycetes; order Mycobacteriales; family Mycobacteriaceae; genus Mycobacterium. Next base: position 53,361 of record JAFDWN010000015.1, on the reverse strand, counting down.
TTGCCACCGCGTCGCTGCCGGGGTAGGCGGCGACGATGTCGACCCGCGGTGCCGCCGCAGCCGAGATCGCCCCCAGGTAGGGCCTGGTCTTGGGGCCGTGCGCACGGAATTCGCCGTCGGCGACGGATCCGACCACCGCTCCGGCGAACCCGGGCAGATCCGTCGTGGCCACCTTCTGCAATCCGAGCGGCTGCCACACCATGCCCGCGAAACACACCACGACGCCCAGGCCGCGTGCGTGTGGACTGGCCGCCACCGCCAGCGCGTCCCGCAGGTTTCGGGGACCGTCGGCATCGGGTGCGTCGGCACTGCGCAGTGCGCCGGTGAGGACGACGGGTGCATTGCCGTCGTAGGTCATCTCGAGCCACAGCGCGGTTTCCTCCATGCTGTCGGTGCCGTGCGTGATCACCACTCCGTCGGCCGTCGCGGCCCGCGTCACCCCGTCGCGGATGCGGTCCCAGTCGGCGGGGGTCAGCTGGGAGCTGTCCACCGACATGAGATCGACGACCCGCACGTCCGCCGCGGTGCCCAGACTCGCCGCGAGGTCGGCACCCGAACGTGTCGGGCGGCGCACACCCGCGCTGTCGGTGCTGGTCGCGATAGTGCCGCCGGTGGTGATCATCACGAGGCTCACGGGCGGAATTGTCCCGCATCGCGACTTTGGGATGATGGGGGGCGTGACGGACGAAACCCCCGAGCCGGCCGAGCCGGTTGCCGACGCCGACGAGACCCCCACGGGGGCCGGCGCTGCGCCGCGCCGCCGGCTGCGCCTGCTGCTCGCCGTGGCCGCGGTGGTTCTCGCCCTCGACGTCGTCACGAAGGTGCTGGCGGTCCGGTTGCTCACGCCGGGTCAACCCGTCTCGATCATCGGCGACACGGTGACGTGGACCTTGGTACGCAACTCCGGGGCGGCGTTCTCGATGGCCACGGGCTACACCTGGGTGCTCACCCTGATCGCGACGTGTGTGGTGATCGGCATCGTGTGGATGGGCCGCCGCCTGGTGTCGCCGTGGTGGGCGATCGGGCTCGGCATGATCCTGGGCGGCGCGATGGGCAACCTGGTGGACCGGTTCTTCCGGTCACCCGGCCCGCTGCGCGGCCACGTCGTCGACTTCCTGTCGGTGGGGTGGTGGCCGGTGTTCAATGTGGCTGATCCCGCGGTGGTGGGCGGCGCGATCTTCTTGGTGGTGTTGTCCCTGTTCGGCTTCGACTATGACACCGTCGGACGGCGCCAGCCGGGCGACGATGCTGCCGGGGTCGGACGGCGCCAGCCGGGCGACGATGCGGTGGGCGCCGGCGGACGAGAGGCCGAGCCGTCCTAGTGAACACACGATCAATGCCCGTACCCGAGGGTCTGGCCGGCATGCGTGTGGACGCCGGCCTGGCGCGCCTGCTCGGTTTGTCGCGGACGGCCGCGGCCGCGCTTGCCGAGGACGGGGGAGTCGACCTCGACGGGGTGGCCGTCGGCAAATCCGAACGCCTGACCCCGGGCGCATGGTTGGAGGTGCGGCTGCCCGAGGCGCCCGCGCCGCCGGAGAACACCCCGGTCGAGATCGAGGGTATGGCGATCCTGTACTCCGACGACGACATCGTGGCCGTCGACAAGCCCCCCGGTGTCGCCGCGCACGCGACGGTGGGCTGGCACGGTCCCACCGTGCTGGGCGGTCTGGCGGCGGCCGGCTTCCGCATCAGCACGTCGGGCATCCACGAACGGCAGGGCATCGTGCACCGCCTGGACGTCGGCACTTCGGGCGTGATGGTGGTGGCATTGTCCGAACGCGCATACACCCTGCTCAAGCGGGCGTTCAAGCAGCGGACCGTCGAGAAGCAGTATCACGCGCTGGTGCAGGGACATCCCGATCCCAGTAGTGGGACGATCGACGCGCCGATCGGGCGTCATCGCGGAAACGACTGGAAATTCGCGGTCACCGAGAACGGCAGGCACAGCGTCACCCACTACGACACGCTGGAAGCGTTCCAGGCCGCGAGTCTGCTCGACATCGAGCTGGAAACCGGCCGCACCCACCAGATCCGTGTGCATTTCGCGGCGCTGCACCACCCCTGTTGCGGGGATCTGACCTACGGCGCCGATCCCACCCTGGCCAGGAAACTCGGCCTGGAGCGGCAGTGGCTGCATGCCCGTTCGCTGGCCTTCGCCCATCCCGCGGACGGCAGGCGTATGGAGATCACCAGCCCCTATCCGGAAGACCTGCGGCATGCGCTCGACGTGCTGCGCCGGCACTAGCTGGTGAGCGCCGGCGGGACAGCGCGGCGGACGGGCGGCCTCTGGTACGGCGTCGGCGCCTACGCGTCATGGGGCATGTTCCCCGCGTTCTTCCCGCTGCTGAAGCCGGCGGGGGCCATCGAGGTGCTCGCGCACCGCATCGTGTGGACGCTGGTGTTCATGACGGTGGTGGTCACCGTGCTGCGCCGCCTCGGTGATCTGCGCCGGATCAGCGGGCGCACATGGGTTTTGCTCACCTGCGCGGCGGCGCTGATCTCGACGAACTGGGTGACCTACATCTACGCCGTCAACAACGGTCACGTCGTGGACGCCGCGCTCGGGTACTTCATCAACCCGCTGCTCAGCGTCGCATTGGGGGTGCTGATCTTCCGGGAGCGGCTCAACGTCGCCCAATCGGTGGCGCTGGTCGTCGCGGTGCTCGCGGTCGCGGTACTCGCGGTGTCGATGGGCGCGCCGCCATGGATCGCGCTGGTGCTGGCGGCCAGCTTCAGTCTCTACGGTGCCGTGAAGAAGGTGGTCCCGACCGATCCGACGCTCAGCGTCGGGGTGGAGGCGGGTCTGGCGGCGCCGTTCGCGGTCGGTTACCTCGCGGTCGCGGAAGTCACCGGTCACGGCACGTTCACCGGGCACGGCGCCGGCCACGCTCTGCTGCTGGTCGTCTCGGGGGTCATCACGGCGATCCCGCTGTTGTTCTTCGCGGCCGCCGCCCAGCGGCTTCCGCTGGTCACGCTCGGACTGCTGATGTATCTCACCCCGGCGATGCAGATGACCTGGGGTGTGGTGGTCGGTCACGAGCCGATGCCCGTTGCCCGCTGGGCGGGTTTCGCGATGATCTGGCTGGCGCTGGCGGTGTTCACCGCCGACGCGATCTACCGCGCCGCCCGTAAACCGTCGGCCGTCGGCGCGCGCTGAGGCGGCTGCGGGGCCGGGGGGTTGAAGACACACCCCCGGCGCGACGGCGACACGCCCGGACCTGTCGGGCCGCCGTCCTAGACTGACGGGCCTATGGGTAACAGTGGTTCTTCGCCGGGTTCCTTCGTGCATCTGCACAACCACACCGAGTATTCGATGCTCGACGGCGCCGCGAAGGTCACCCCGATGCTCGCCGAGGCGCAGCGCTTGCAGATGCCGGCGATCGGCATGACCGACCACGGAAACATGTTCGGCGCCAGCGAGTTCTACAACGCCGCCACCAAGGCCGGGATCAAGCCGATTATCGGGGTCGAGGCCTATATCGCGCCGGCGTCGCGCTTCGAGACCAAGCGTGTGCTGTGGGGCGACCCGAGCCAGAAGAGCGACGACGTCTCGGGCAGCGGCTCCTACACCCATATGACGATGGTGGCCGAGAATGCCACCGGGCTGCGCAACCTGTTCAAACTGTCGTCGCTGGCGTCCTTCGAGGGACAACTCGGCAAGTGGTCGCGCATGGATGCCGAATTGATCGCCGAGCACTCCGCCGGCATCATCGCCACCACCGGCTGCCCGTCCGGGGAGGTCCAGACGCGGCTGCGGCTCGGCCACGACCGCGAAGCCCTCGAGGCCGCGGCCAGGTGGCGTGAGATCTTCGGCGCCGAGAATTTCTTCCTGGAGCTGATGGACCACGGCCTCGACATCGAGCGCCGGGTTCGCGAGGGTCTGCTGGAAGTCGGGCGCAAACTCGGCATTCCGCCGCTGGCGACCAACGACTGCCACTACGTGACGCGCGAGGCCGCCCACAACCACGAGGCGCTGCTGTGCGTCCAGACCGGCAAGACGCTGTCGGACCCGACCCGATTCAAATTCGACGGTGACGGCTACTACCTGAAATCGGCCGCCGAGATGCGCAGCCTGTGGGACGCCCAGATCCCCGGCGCCTGCGATTCGACCCTGCTCATCGCCGAACGGGTGCAGTCCTACGCCGACGTGTGGGAGCCGCGGGACCGGATGCCGATCTTCCCGGTACCCGACGGCCACACCCAGGAGACCTGGCTTCTCCACGAGGTCACCGCCGGGTTGCAGCGGCGCTTCCCGGGCGGGGTGGCGCAGGAGTACACCGATCGCGCCGTGTACGAGATAAAGGTCATCTGCGACAAGGGCTACCCGTCCTACTTCCTCATCGTCGCCGACCTGATCAACTACGCCCGTTCGGTGGACATTCGCGTGGGTCCCGGCCGCGGGTCGGCGGCCGGTTCGCTGGTCGCCTACGCGTTGGGCATCACCAACATCGACCCGATCCCGCACGGGCTGCTGTTCGAGCGGTTCCTCAATCCGGAGCGGCCGTCGGCGCCCGATATCGACATCGACTTCGACGACCGCCGCCGCGGCGAGATGCTGCGCTATGCCGCCAACAAGTGGGGCAGCGACCGGGTGGCTCAGGTCATCACCTTCGGCACCATCAAAACCAAAGCGGCGCTGAAGGATTCAGCGCGGGTGCACTACGGCCAGCCGGGGTTCGCCATCGCCGACCGCATCACCAAGGCGCTGCCGCCACCCATCATGGCCAAGGACATCTCGGTGTCGGGGATCACCGATCCCACCCATGAACGGTACAAGGAGGCCGCCGAGGTCCGCGCCCTGATCGACAACGATCCCGACGTCCGGACCATCTACGAGACGGCGCGGGGACTCGAAGGCCTGGTCCGCAATGCCGGTGTGCACGCCTGCGCGGTGATCATGAGCTCCGAGCCGCTGGTCGACGCGATTCCGCTGTGGAAGCGCCCGCAGGACGGCGCCGTCATCACCGGATGGGATTACCCGTCCTGTGAGGCCATCGGCCTGCTGAAGATGGATTTCCTGGGTCTGCGGAACCTGACGATCATCGGCGACGCGATCGAGAACATCAAGGCCAACCGCGGTGTCGACCTGGATCTGGAGTCGTTGTCGCTGGACGACCCCAAAGCCTACGAATTGCTCGGGCGCGGCGACACTCTGGGGGTTTTCCAGCTCGACGGCGGGCCGATGCGGGACCTGCTGCGCCGCATGCAGCCCACCGAGTTCAACGACATCGTCGCCGTGCTCGCCCTGTACCGGCCCGGGCCGATGGGTATGAATGCCCACAACGACTACGCGGACCGCAAGAACGGCCGCCAGCCGATCAAACCGATCCACCCCGAGCTCGAGGAGCCGCTCAAGGAGATCCTGGCCGAAACCTACGGCCTGATCGTCTACCAAGAGCAGATCATGTTCATCGCCCAGAAGGTCGCGTCGTACACGATGGGCAAGGCCGACGCGTTGCGCAAGGCCATGGGCAAGAAGAAGCTGGAAGTGCTCGAGGCCGAGTACAAGGGTTTCTACGAGGGCATGACCGCCAACGGCTTCTCCGACGGTGCGGTGAAGGCGTTGTGGGACACCATCCTCCCGTTCGCCGGGTATGCGTTCAACAAATCGCACGCGGCGGGATACGGCCTGGTCTCGTACTGGACGGCCTACCTGAAGGCCAACTACCAGGCCGAATACATGGCCGGGCTGCTCACCTCGGTCGGCGACGACAAGGACAAGGCGGCGGTGTACCTGGCCGACTGCCGCAGGCTCGGCATCACCGTGCTGCCGCCGGACGTCAACGAGTCGGTACAGAACTTCGCCTCGGTCGGCACCGACATCCGGTTCGGCCTCGGCGCCGTGCGTAACGTCGGGGCCAACGTCGTGGCCTCGCTGGTCGCCACCCGCACCGAAAAGGGTAAGTACGCCGACTTCTCGGACTACCTGAACAAGATCGACATCGCGGCCTGCAACAAGAAGGTCACCGAATCGCTGATCAAGGCCGGCGCGTTCGACTCGCTCGGCCACCCGCGCAAGGGACTGTTCCTGGTGCACACCGATGCGGTGGACTCGGTGCTCGGCACCAAGAAGGCCGAGGCGATGGGGCAGTTCGACCTGTTCGGTGGGGGCGATAGTGACGGCGATACGAATGATTCGGCGTTCACCATCCGCGTGCCTGACGAGGAGTGGGAGGACAAGCACAAGCTCGCGCTGGAACGCGAGATGCTGGGCCTGTACGTGTCCGGCCATCCACTCAACGGTGTGGCCCACCTGCTCTCGGCCAACGTCGACACCCAGATTCCGGCGATCCTCGACGGCGATGTCGCCAACGACGCCCAGGTACTCGTCGGCGGTATCCTCGCCGGCGTCAACCGCCGCGTCAACAAGAACGGATTGCCCTGGGCGTCAGCACAATTGGAAGATCTCACCGGCGGTATCGAGGTGTTGTTCTTCCCGCAGACCTATTCGATGCACGGGGCGGAGATCACCGACGACACGGTGGTGCTGGTCAAAGCGAAGGTGGCCGCACGCGACGACCGGATCGCGCTGATCGCCCACGAGCTGGTGGTGCCCGACTTCACCAGCGCGTCGGCGGATAGACCGATCGCGGTCAGCCTGCCCACCCGGCAGTGCACCATCGACAAGGTCAGCGCGCTCAAGCAGGTGCTGAGCAACCATCCCGGCACGTCGCAGGTCCATCTGCGGCTGATCAGCGGTGAGCGGATCACCACGCTCGAACTCGATCAGTCGCTGCGGGTCACGCCGTCGCCGGCATTGATGGGCGATTTGAAGGCGCTGCTCGGGCCGGGCTGTCTGGGGGGCTGAGCGCCCGGGCCGGTCCGAGGTCTCACCTCATGCGCAGCCGCACCGGCAGTGCATGGGAGACGACTCCGATCGCACCGCCGAGGATGGGCCAGACGGGCCAGAAATACCAGGCGCCCGCCGTCAGCGCGACGACGAACCACACCGTCAGGCAGATGACCGCCATCGCGAGGTAGGCGGCCAGGTGCAGGGTGACGCCGCGGCGAGCGGCGGCCTGGCGTTGCGCGCGCCGGCTCGGGTCCTGCTGACGGATCCGGGCGATCGGCAGATCGGCCAGTACGTTGCGCAGGGTGTCCTGTGTTCCGGTCGAGAACACCGTGCCGATCCGCCGTTCGTATTCCTCCATCGTCAGGTAGCCCTGGGCCAGGGCCTGTCCCAGGTGCTGGGCGGTGCGCTCCCGTTCGGGATCGCCTATGCGCAGATCGACGTTGTGCCGGTGGTCGGTGACGGACATGACGACTCCCACGGATGTGATTGACACTGTCAAGTTGATGTGTTCCAGCATCTCATCGCTGCTTGACACTGTCAAGGTCGGCGTCGACAATCGGCGCATGACGACCACGGGACCTCGCCAGGATGTACGAGCGGCGCTGTTGGAGGGCGCGCGCGACGAACTGGCCGAACACGGCAGGGCGGGCATCAGTCTGCGTGCGGTCGCCCGGCGCGTGGGGGTGTCCCACGCCGCCCCGAAACACCATTTCGGCGACCGCGCCGGCCTGCTCACCGCCATCGCCGCCGAGGGCTTCGACGCCCTGACCGCCGCGCTGGTCGCGGCCGAGGAGACGGCGGCGGATGAGCAAGCAACCCCGGAGCAGCGGATCAACGGACTCGGCCGCGCCTACGTCGATTACGGCCTGCGCCATCCCGCGTTGTTCGACCTCATGTTCCGGCCCGCCGAGTTGCACCAGGACGATCCCGAGCTGGCGCGCGCACAGGCGGGCGCGCTGTCGGCACTATCGTCCGCGGCCGCCGCCATTGCCCCCACGGAGACGGCCCCCTCGGGGATACCGGTGCTCGCGCTGACCAGTTGGGCGCTCGCACACGGCCTGGTGGTGCTGGCCCGCGACGGAGCCCTGCAGGGGGCTGCGGGTGCCGACCCGACGGACCTGGCGCTGCCACTGGAGTTGATCGGACAGTTCGGCCGTGTGGTGCGGGGCGAAAACTAGTTCAGCAGGCTCACCGCTCGGGTGAAGACCAGCGCGACGGTGGTGGTCGCCACCAGCGCCTGGACCGTCATCATCGATTTGGCCCAGCGCGCCAATGGCATGGTGTCGGTGGGGGAGAAGGCCACCGAGTTCGTGAAGCTCACGTAGAGGTAGTCGACGAAGATCGGCCGCCAGTCGGGCCGGGCGTGGTCGGGATCGGACATCTGCGGGAACAGAAACGCCGGGTACCGCCCCTCGCCGTTGAGCCGCGCGCACGGTCCGCCGCGATCGAGGACCCAGAACCAGATACCGAACGCGATCACATTCGTCAGGTAGATCGCCCCGCCGCTGCCCAACAGCACTGCGGCGTTGTCGCCGATCTGTCCGCTGATGATGCGGTAGTCCAGCACCGCCGCCGACGTGGTGTTGTCGACGGTGATCGCACCGGTGAGCAACCGCATGGCCCACGTACCGACGACCGTATGGCGGTGTGCGGTCAGGGGATTGATGACCAGGATCACCAACAGCAGCAGCAGTTCCAGCACGATCAACGGCCACCGCGGCACCGCGGTGTAGCGCGCCGGGATGGCGATCTGCAGGGTGAGCACCGAGGCGATGGCGATCAGCACCGGCAGACGGCTCTCGGCGCGGGCGGACATCGTGGCGGGATGCGTCATAACCCCACAGTCTGGGGGACGTGACGCGGGTGCGGGGGACGCCACTACACGCCTGCGTCGAGCCTCACCCGCACGATGACACTGTCGGGCCACAGATCCCGGGAGCGGGCGCGCCGCACCTTCTCGACGAGCGCGAGGCCCGGCGCCGGCAGCGGCGAAGCTGGCTCGAATCGACGATCAGATGGCCGAGTTGGCCCGTGCTCGCGACCTCATCGAGCGGGGTGTGGGATGCGCATGTCTGTCCCTGGACGCCTGCACATGCGGCATTCGCCCGGCGCGGCTGGGATGAGGGGTTCACGATGTGTGTCGTGGGGGATGAAGCGGCGTCGAACGACGGGCACGATTCACGGCATGTCAGCGTGTGGATCGGGGTGACGGCGCCGGTGGCCTACGCGTTCATCGCCGATCCGCGCAACCTGGCCGCTTGGGCGGCCGGTCTGGACACCTCCCGGGTGACGATCGAATTCTCACCGCACAACGCGTTCGGGGTACTGGACCATGTGGTTCGCACGTCGGCGGGTCAGGCGTTCTACAACCCGTTCCGGGTGATCCCCGGGGGTGGCGGGCAGGGGTGCTGCGAAGCGGTCTTCACCGTGCGGCGCAGGGCAGGGATGACCGACGACGAATTCGCCGCGGACGTCGCCGCGGTCACGGCCGATCTGCAGGTGCTGCGCCGGGTCCTGGAGAGTTAGCGGCGCGGCGCGAACGCGCCGAGGATCACCCACACCAGGGTGCTGGTGCCGGCGGCGGCCAGAACAGCCGGTCCGGCGCTGGTCGTGGCGACGCCGACGACCACCAGGACGAGAAATCCGATGGCGAGCGCGACGAGCTTGTACATCGGCCACGGCGCACCGGCGATCAGCACCACCGAATCGCCGGGGGTGGCCCTCGATCGGAATTCGTCTGCCGTGGTCATGAAACGACCATAGCTCGTAACCAAGGTTTCGGCTAGCCGAAACCTTGGATCCGGTGAGTCAGTTTCCGGCCCGTGCAGTGCGGGCACGGCGGGACCCCGGTTCGGGAAAAGGCCCCGGCGGTGGCACCATTGTCCGGTGAGTGCCGAACTGAGTCAGCCCCTGCGTACGCCGCCGCCGATCACCGCGGCCGACATCGACCAGGCCGCTCAGCGAATCGCCGGGGTGGTCGCCCGCAGCCCGCTGCAGTACAGCGAACGGCTCTCGGAGGTCACCGGCGCCAACGTCTATCTCAAACGCGAGGATCTGCAGACCGTCCGCTCCTACAAGTTGCGGGGTGCCTACAACCTGTTGATGCAGCTCAGCGCGGAGGAGATCGCCGCGGGCGTGGTGTGTTCGTCGGCGGGCAACCACGCCCAGGGATTCGCGCTGGCGTGCCGGTCGATGGGCATCCACGGCCGTGTCTACGTGCCCGCGAAGACGCCCAAGCAGAAGCGCGACCGCATCCGCTATCACGGCCGCGAGTTCATCGAACTGATCGCGGTCGGCAGCACCTACGACCTGGCCGCCGCGGCGGCGCTGGAGGATGTGGCCGCGACCGGCGCAACCCTCGTGCCGCCATTCGACGATCCGCGCACCATCGCCGGTCAGGGCACTATCGCCGCGGAGGTGCTCGACCAGCTCGACGACGAGCCCGATCTGGTGATCGTGGCAGTGGGTGGCGGTGGCTGTATCGCCGGGATCACCACCTACCTGGCCGAACGCACCACCAACACATCGGTGCTCGGGGTCGAACCCGCGGGCGCCGCGTCGATGATGGCAGCGCTCGCCGCCGGCGAGCCCGTCACCCTCGACCACGTCGACCAGTTCGTCGACGGGGCCGCGGTCAACCGCGCGGGCCGCCTGACCTACGCGGCGCTGGCCGCCGCCGGCGACATGGTGTCGATCACCACCGTCGACGAGGGTGCGGTGTGCACCGCGATGCTCGACCTGTACCAGAACGAGGGCATCATCGCCGAGCCCGCCGGTGCGCTGTCCGTGGCGGGTCTGCGGGAGGCCGACATCGCGCCCGGGTCGACGGTGGTGTGCCTGATCTCCGGCGGCAACAACGACGTGTCCCGCTACAACGAGGTGCTGGAGCGCTCGCTGGTCCACCTGGGCCTCAAGCACTACTTCCTTGTCGACTTCCCCCAGGAGCCCGGGGCGCTGCGGCGTTTCCTCGACGAGGTGCTCGGACCCAACGACGACATCACGCTCTTCGAATACGTCAAGCGCAACAACCGCGAGACCGGGGCGGCGCTGGTCGGCGTCGAACTCGGTTCGGCCGCCGGACTGGACGGCCTGATGGCCAGGATGGCGGCCTCCGAGATCCACGTCGAGGCGCTGGAGCCGGGCTCACCCGCCTACCGCTACCTCACCTGACCGAGCGTCGGAGGGCGCGCGCGGGCGGCGGGTCAGTCGTTGCGCAGTACCGCGAATGAATATCCTTGCAGGTCAGTGCCTTCCGGATGCGTCACCGGCTCGCCCCAGGCCAGCGTCACGTCGCCCGAGACGGGGACCGTCACCGGCTCGGCACCGAGGTTGCAGGCGATCGACAGTGCGCCGCGGCGCATGACGATCCAGCGCCGATCCTCGTCGAAGTCGACCGCGAGGTGGTCCAGCCAGGGGTCGGCGAGGTCGGGTTCGTTGCGGCGCAACGCGATCAGGTCGTGGTATAGCCTGCGCAGCCGTCCGTGTTCGCCGTCGTCGATCTCGTCCCAGTCGAGTTTGGAGCGCAGAAACGTCTCAGGATCCTGCGGGTCGGGGATCTCGTCGGCATCCCAGCCGTGTTCGGCGAATTCGGCCTTGCGGCCCTCGGCGGTCGCGCGGGCCAGTTCGGGCTCGGGGTGGGAGCTGAAGAACTGGAACGGTGACGAGGAGCCCCACTCCTCACCCATGAACAGCATTGCCGTGTAGGGAGAGCCGAGTGCGAGCGCCGCCTTGACGGCCAGCTGGCCGAACGTCAGGTTCTGCGACGGGCGGTCGCCGACGGCGCGATTGCCGACCTGGTCGTGGGTGAGCGTGTATGCCAGCAACCGGGTCGCCGGGACGGTCGCGGTGTCCAGCGGGCGCCCGTGCCTGCGGTGGCGAAACGACGAGTACGTCGCGGCGTGGTAAAAGCCGTTCTTCAACGTCTGGGCCAGCACCCGCAGCGAACCGAAATCGGCGTAGTAGCCCTGCCGTTCACCCGACACCGCGGTGTGGATGGCGTGGTGGATGTCGTCGTCCCACTGTGCGGTCAGACCGTAACCGCCGCGGTCGCGCGGGGTGATCAGCCTCGGATCGTTGAGGTCGCTCTCGCCGATGAGTGACAGGGGCCGCCCGACCTCGGTGGCGAGTGCGTCGGTGCGCGCCGACAGCTCCTCCAGGATGTGGATCGCCGTGGTGTCGACCAGCGCGTGCACCGCGTCCAGCCGCAGGCCGTCGGCGTGGAAATCGCGCATCCAGCGCAGTGCGCAGTCCCGGATGTAGCGCCGCACCTCGTCGGCGTGCGCGTCGGCGAGGTTCACCGATTCACCCCAGGGATTGCGTCCCGAGGACAGATACGGGCCGAACAGCGGCAGGTAGTTGCCCGACGGGCCGAGGTGGTTGAACACCGCGTCGATCAGCACACCAAGGCCGCGGGTGTGGCAGGCGTCGATGAACCGGACCAGCCCGTCCGGGCCGCCGTACGGTTCGTGGACGGCGTACCACAGCACGCCGTCATACCCCCAGCCGTGGGTGCCGCTGAATGCGTTGACCGGCATCAATTCGACGAAGTCGACGCCGAGATCCACCAGATAGTCCAGCCGTTCGACCGCCGAGTCGAACGTGCCGCCGGCGGTGAACGTGCCCACGTGCAGTTCGTAGATCACCGCACCCTCGACGGAGCGGCCCCGCCAAGCCCCGTCGGACCAGGCGCCGACCGCCGGCTGCCAAAGCTGGGAGCGTTCGTGCACGCCGTCGGGCTGGCGCGGCGAACGCGGGTCGGGGTACACCTTCGGGTCGTCGCCGAGCACGAACCCGTAACGCGCGCCGTCCCTGGCGTCGACATCCGCACGCCACCATCCGCCGCCGGAGGGGCTCATCTCGTGGACGGCGCCGTCGACGTCGACGCGCACCCGGTCGGGCCTGGGCGCCCAGACGGCGAACTCAGCCATCGTCACGCACCAGCAACGCCACGGGCAATTCGGCGAACAACTCGGCGGCCGGGACCGCTCCGCGCAGGCGCGCGCCGCTGATACGATCGGACCACGAACCGGACGGCAACACCAGTTCGGTTTCCCCCCAACCGGTTTCACCCAGAGTCACCGACCATCGGGTGGCTGCCGTGAGCACGTCACCGCCACGCAGGAAGGCGACCAGGTGGTTGCGCGCCGCACCCGTCGCATGCGCCGGTGCGTAGCTTCCCGACAGGAAGGTGTCGGGCCGTTCCCGGCGCAGCCGCAGCGCCGCGGCGGTCACCCGGATCTTCGGATGTCGCAGCGTCCGCACCGCGTCGCGGCGGGTGTCGTAGTCCACCGGCCTGCGATTGTCCGGGTCCACCAGGCTGTCGTCCCACAGCTCGGTGCCCTGGTAGACGTCCGGCACACCGGGGGAGGTGAGCTGCAACAGCTTCTGGCCGAGCGAGTCGTTGTGCGCATGCGGCTCGAGTTGGGCTGCCAGCCTGGAGAGTTCGGCGGCGACGGGTCCGGTGGTGACCGCGTCGAGCCAGGCGTGCACGGCGGCTTCGAATCCGGTGTCGGGATCATGCCACGACGTGCGGACCGCCGCCTCCCGGATCGCCTTCTCGGCGTAGGCGTGCAACCGGTCACGGAGTGCGTCGCCGAGCTGCCCGTCCGATGGCCACACGCCGAAGATGTTCTGCCACAGGAACAGTGCCGTGGCGGTGTCCGGTGGGGGAGTCAGCAGCGCCCACCGGCCGACCAGTTCGGCCCACAGGTCGGGCACCTGGGAGAGCACCGCGATGCGCGCCCGCACATCCTCGCCCCGTTTGGTGTCGTGCGTCGACAGCGTCGTCATCGCCCGCGGCCACAGCTGTGCCCGGACCGCCGCGCGCTGATGGAACTCGGCCGGCGTCACACCGAAACACCCGGGCTCACCGCCGACCTCGTTGAGCGACACCAGCCTCGCGTCGCGGTAGAACAGGCAGTCCTCCATCGACTTCGCCGTGGCCGCCCCGCACAGCTGCTGCAGCCGGGTGGCGCAGTCCGGGTCGGTGATCGTCGCGGCGGACACGGTGGCCAGCGCCTCGGCGAGTTCCGGCCGCTCGTGGGCGGTTTCGGCGATCGCGACGGGCAGCACCGCGGCCAGCGACCGGTAGTCGCTGCGGTACACCCCGATTCGGCTCACCAGCGCGCTGACCGCGGCCGCAAGCTCCGGGCGGTCCGGACCCGCCGGGCCGACGGCGGCGGCGACGGCGCGGCACAGCCTGCGCAGTTCGCTGCCGAGGGTGTCGGTGACGGCCTCCTCCTTCAGCACGCGGGCCACCTCGGGTGTCGCGGTGTACTGCACACCGGCGGACTCGTACAGCGCCGTCAACGCGTGCTCGCCCGCGGGATCGACGAACAAGCCCCCGATTTCGCGCAGCACGTCGTACCCGGTGGTGCCGGCCACCGGCAGCGCCGGGTCCAGCGGCTCGTCGACCGCCAGGATCTTCTCGATCACGATCCACGCGTCCGGGCCGGTGATGTCGCGCAGCCAGCCCAGATAGCCGGTTGGATCGGACAACCCGTCGGGGTGGTCGATGCGGATCCCGTCGACGAGACCGTCGGTGAACCACCGCGCCACCTCGGCATGGCTGGCCTCGAACACCGCTGGGTCCTCCTGCCGCAACCCCGCCAACGAGGTGATCGAGAAGAACCGGCGGTAACCGCACGTCCCGTTGCGCCAGCCGATCAGCCGGTAGTGCTGACGGTCATGCACCTCGGCTCCCGGTCCCGCACCTGTGCCCGGCGCGATCGGGAATTCCAGATCACCCAGTCGCAACGAGTCGCCGTCCACGACGAGCTCCGCGACGTCGTCGTCAGAACCCAGGACCGGCAACACGATCCGGCCGTCGGGGTCCACCGACCAGTCGATGTCGAAATACGACGCGTACGCCGAATCCCGGCCGTGCGTGAGAACGTCCCACCACCACCGGTTCTGCCGTGGCGCCGCGACGCCGACATGGTTGGGCACGATGTCGACGACCAGCCCGATACCGCGCTCCCGCGCCGCGGCCGACAGCCGAGCCAAACCCTGCGGCCCGCCCAGCGCCGCCGACACGGTGGTCGGGTCGGTGACGTCGTAGCCGTGGGTGGAACCGTCCGCCGAGGTCAGGATCGGCGACAGGTACAGATGGGACACCCCGAGCTCGTCGAGGTAGCCGAGCAGCGCCTCGGCGTCGGCGAACGTGAAAGCGTCACCGCGCATCTGGACGCGGTAGGTGGAGACGACCGGAGACGTCATGCGTCAGGCGGTCTTACGCAGCACAAGCAGCGAACGTCCTTGCAGGGTAAAGGTGTCGCCGGCCGTGATGACAAGGTCGGTGGCTCCGGTCGGGTGCGCGGTATCCAGGGTTGCCGTCCACTCCGCGGCGTAACCTCCGTCGGGCGTGACGAATTCGACCGGCTTGGCGTGCGCGTTGAAGCACAACAGGAAGGTGTCGTCCACGACGCGTTCGCCGCGCGCATTGGGTGCCGGGATGGCCATTCCGTTGAGGACGACCGCGACGGATTTGAACCCGCTGTCCCAGTCCTGCGGTGTCATCTCCACGCCGGCCTTGGTGAACCATGCGATGTCGTGGATCTCGCCACCGCTGCGGATCGCGGTGCCCTCGAAGAACCGGCGGCGGCGGAACACCGGATGCGCCTTGCGCAGACCGGTCACCTTGCGGGTGAATTCGAGCAGGTCGGCATTCTTGTCCAGCAGCGACCAGTCCATCCAGGACAGCTCCGAATCCTGGCAGTAGACGTTGTTGTTGCCCGACTGCGTCCGGCCGATCTCGTCGCCGTGCGCGATCATCGGCGTGCCCTGCGAAAGCATGAGTGTCGCCAGGATGTTGCGCATCTGCCTGGCGCGCAGCGTGCGGATCTCCGGGTCGTCGGTCGGACCCTCCACGCCGCAGTTCCACGAGCGGTTGTGGCTCTCGCCGTCGCGGTTGTCCTCGCCGTTGGCTTCGTTGTGCTTCTCGTTGTAGGACACCAGATCGTTGAGGGTGAACCCGTCGTGAGCGGTGACGAAGTTGATGCTGGCGCTGGGCCGCCGGCCCGTCGCCTCATAGAGGTCCGACGACCCGGTCAGCCGGGACGCGAACTCGCCAAGGGTTGCGGGTTCACCCCGCCAGTAGTCACGCACAGTGTCGCGGTATTTCCCGTTCCACTCCGTCCATAAACCCGGGAAGTTGCCGACCTGGTAGCCGCCCTCGCCGATGTCCCACGGTTCGGCGATGAGTTTGACCTGGCTGACCACCGGGTCCTGCTGAACGAGATCGAAGAACGCCGACAGCCGGTCGACGTCGTAGAACTCGCGGGCCAGCGTCGAGGCCAGGTCGAATCGGAATCCGTCGACGTGCATCTCCAGCACCCAGTACCGCAGCGAATCCATGATCAGCTGCAGGGTGTGCGGGTGCCGGGCGTTGAGGCTGTTGCCGGTGCCGGTGAAATCCTTGTAGAAGCGCGGATCCCCGTCGAGCAGCCGGTAGTAGGCCGCGTTGTCGATACCGCGGAAATTGATCGTCGGCCCGAGGTGATTGCCCTCGGCCGTGTGGTTGTAGACCACGTCGAGGATGACCTCGATGCCGGCCTCGTGGAACGCCCGCACCATCGCCTTGAACTCGGCGACCGCCCCACCCGCGTGCCGGGTGGCGGCGTATTGGTAGTGCGGGGCGAAGAAGCCGAAGGTGTTGTATCCCCAGTAGTTTCGCAGCCCCAGGTCGACCAGCCGGTGGTCGTGCAGGAACTGGTGTACCGGCATCAGTTCGATGGCGGTCACGTTCAGCGCCTTGAGGTGGTCGATGACGGCGGGATGCGCCAGCCCGGCGTAGGTCCCGCGCAATTCCTCGGGCACACCGGGATGAGTCTGCGTCATACCCTTGACGTGGGCCTCGTAGATCACCGTCTCGTGGTACGGCGTGCGCGGCGCGCGGTCCGACGCCCACTGGAAGAACGGGTTGATCACCACGCTGGTCATCGTGTGGCCCAGCGAGTCCACCATCGGTGGCACCCCGCCGGAGGCGAGGTCGTCGGCCGCGAGGTCGTAGGAGTACAGCGCCTGGGTGAACTCGAAGTCGCCGTGGAAGGACTTGCCGTACGGGTCGAGCAGCAGCTTGCTGGGGTCACACCGGTGTCCCGCGGCGGGGTTCCAGGGTCCGTAGACCCGGAATCCGTAGCGCTGCCCGGGGGTGATGGTCGGGAGATAGCAGTGCCACACGTAGCCGTCGACCTCGTCGAGGTTGACCCGCTCCTCGGTGCCGTCCTTGGCGATGAGGCACAGTTCGACGCGGTCGGCGCACTCGGAGAACAGCGAGAAGTTCGTTCCCGCGCCGTCGTAGGTGGCGCCGAGCGGGTAGCTGCTGCCCGGCCACACGGTGGGGACGGACGTCGGTCCAGACGACGGCATCAGTTCATCCACCAGCCGGTTGCGGCGGCGATCTGGCGTCCTAGCTCATTGGTCATGGTGCGCATATATGTCGAGGTGAAGTGGTGAGAGTCGCGATATACCAACACGTTTCCCTCCACAGCGCGGCACACGTCGTCACGGCACACCGCGTCGGTCATGTCGAGCGGTTTGAGGAGCGGGAACCGCGCAACGTAATCCAATGTCGGGTTGTCGTCGGAGAGTACCTTGGAGCGCTCGATGCCGCACGAGATGGCGTCGCCGCCCTTGGCCAGGCAGTCGGCGGGGAAGAAGGGTTTGCCGTTGCGCACCAGCCAGGGGGTGTCGCGCATGGCGAGAACCGGAATGTTGTTCTCCGACAATGTCTCCCAGATGCCGAGGTAGGCGGCGGGCATCACGTCGCCGGGTTTGATGTTCCACGGCCGGGTGGAGGTGGTGAAGACGTAGTCGGGACGATCCGCGATCAGTTTCGGCATCACCCGCTCGTTCCATTCTCGGCAGTTCGGGTAGGGCCGATTGTCGCCCATCACCAGGGGGTTCTGCTCGGTGGTCAGGGGGCAGCCCATCTTGAGGTAGGTGACGACCTTGAACTGGTGCAGGCGGCCGAGCAGATCCAGCGCGGTGATCCAGTGTTCGGCGTGCGATCCGCCGGCCAGGGCGATGGTGCGCGTCGCGTCCTTATCGCCGTAGGTGCAGTTGATCACACCGGCGTTGTCGAAGTCGCTGATGCAGCCGTCGAGGGTGCTGGCGGGCAGGTCCCGGTTGGCCTCCAGCACGGTGGGCCGCATCGGCAGGGTGGGCACCCTGGCGTTCTCCACGAGGGCGCGCGCCCCGGGGTAGTCGCGTGCTGCCAGCCCCGACAGTTCCTTGCCGCTGGCGCGCTGGACGGTGACGTGCTCGCGCCAGGTGAACGAGGTGGCGGTCAGGGCCACACCGAGCAGGGCTACCACGGAGCCGAGCACGATCGTGGGACGGCGTAACCGGACGCGCAGCGGAATGACCGGACCGGACGCGTCGACCGCCGCGGCCGGGGCGCGGTAGCGCAGCGGATCCTCGATGAACTTCGTCGTCAGCCACGCCAGCACCCCGGACACCATCAGCACACCCGCGCCCTCGACGAAGGTGACGCCGGTATTGCCGGTGTGCGCCAGCCAGAAGATCAGCAGCGGCCAGTGCCACAGATACAGCGAGTACGCCATCGCCCCGAGGGATACGAACGGTTTGGTGGCCAGCAGGCGGTTGGGCAGCGGGAGACGGGCCGTGCGGGGATCGGCGGCCCGGTTGGCCGCCGACAGGATGAACAGCATCGTCGCGCCCACGGGCACCAACGCCCACGGACCGGGGAACGCGTTGACGCCGTCGATCAGCCAGCCACAGGACAGGATCGCCGCCAGCGCGACCAGCGCCACCACCGTGCGCAGCCACATCGGCCAGCGGACGACACCCACCAACGCTCCCACCAGCGCGCCCAGGAGCAACTCCCAGGCGCGGGCGAAACTGTTGTAGTAGGCGGTCGCCTGGTCGGCGTTGTGGGCGATGATCGCATAGACGAACGAGGCGATCGTCAACCCGCAGAGCAGAATCACGAACGCCGTCCGCAGATGCCTGCCGAACACCCGCCGGCCCAGGTAAGCGAACCCGAACACCAGGATCAGGAAGGAGAGGTAGAACTGGCCCTGCACCGACATCGACCAGATGTGCTGCAGCGGGCTGACCGTCTCACCGGCGCGAAGGTAATCCGACGCCGTCCGTGCCAGCTCCCAGTTCTGGTAGTAGCCCAGGCTCGCCAGGCTCTGGTCAGCAAACGTCTCCCAGCGTGTCTCCGGTTGGATCAGGATGGTCAGCACCGCCGACGCCGCGAGGACGACGATGAGCGCCGGCAGCAGCCGGCGCACCAGGCGGGTGACCTCGGGCACCGGTGAGAGGGAGGCGCCCGGCGTCAGGGCCGCACGCAGCAGCCGTCCCCCGAAAAAGAAGCCCGACAGCGCGAGGAAGACGTCGACACCACCGGAAACGCGGCCGAACCACACGTGGAACACCGCGACGAGCATGATCGCGACGCCGCGCAGGCCGTCGAGATCATGCCGGTAGAAACCCGACTTCCGGGTTCCCGGGGCGAGGTGGGGAGCGGAACCGGAATCGGTGACGGGCGCCGGCCGCGCAGGGGCGAGGGTCAACATGGTCGACGGTCAATCTACCCAACATCGCGCGCCCGCTCATATCGCGCGCACGGGGTCACGATCTGTGAGCAAAGCGATAGGGTCGGTGCCTGTGTTGTCCGAGCCGGCGTCGACGCCCCAATCCGGTACCGCGCTGACCCCCGCGCAGATCGGCGCGCTCGACGCCACCCACATCTGGCACCCGTACAGCCCCATCGGCGACGGAGCCCTGCCGCCCGTCGTCGCGCTGGCGGCGAAGGGGGCGTGGCTCACCGTCGCCGACCCCGCGGGCGGCGGCAGCATCGAGGTGCTCGACGCGATGAGCTCGTGGTGGACCGCCATCCACGGGCACGGCCACCCCGCCCTCGACGGCGCCGTCACCCGACAGCTCGCCACGATGAACCACGTCATGTTCGGCGGACTGACCCACGAACCGGCCGCCCGACTGGCCCAGCTGCTGGTGCAGATCACCCCTGAGGGCCTGGACACCGTGTTCTTCAGCGACTCCGGTTCCGTCGCCGTCGAGGTCGCGGCGAAGATGGCGCTGCAGTACTGGCGCAGTCTTGGCAAGCCCGCCAAACACCGCCTCATGACCTGGCGCGGCGGGTACCACGGCGACACCTTTACCCCGATGAGCGTGTGTGACCCCGACGGCGGGATGCACAGTCTGTGGTCGGATGTCCTCACCCGACAGGAGTTCGCCCCGCCGGTGCCGAGCCGCTACGACCCCGGCTACGTCGCGGCGTTCGAACAGCAGCTCGCCGCGCACGCCGGCGAGTTGGCCGCGGTGATCGTCGAACCGGTGGTGCAGGGCGCGGGCGGCATGCGCTTCCACTCGCCGACGTATCTGACGGATCTGCGGGAGATCTGCGATCGCCACGGCGTCCTGCTGATCTTCGACGAGATCGCCACCGGATTCGGCCGTACCGGCGAGCTGTTCGCCGCCGACCACGCCGGTGTCTCCCCGGACATCATGTGCATCGGCAAGGCGCTGACCGGGGGCTACATCACCCTGGCCGCCACTCTGTGCACGCGGCGGGTCGCCGACACCATCAGCGCCGGCGAGCCGGGCGCGCTCATGCACGGGCCGACGTTCATGGCCAACGCACTGGCCTGCGCGGTGGGGGTGGCCGCGGTGGAGTTGCTGCTCGCCGGCGACTGGCGCACCCGGGTACACACCATCGAATCCGGTCTGCGTGAGGGCCTGGAACCCGCGCGGTCGCTGGCCGGCGTCCGCGACGTGCGGGTGCTCGGCGCGATCGGCGTGATCGAGATGACGTCACCGGTGGACATGCCGGTGGCCACTGCGGCCGCGCTGCGGCACGGCCTGTGGCTGCGCCCCTTCCGCAACCTCGTCTACGCGATGCCGCCGTACATCTGCCCCCCCGACGAGATCGCCCAGATCACCTCGGGGATGGTCGGCGTCGCCCGTGCATTAACCTGAACACCGTTCAAGTGTGCGGAGGAGGTGTGCGGGTGACCCGGACAGGAATCTCCCCACTGGCGTGGCTCGACGAGGTGGCGCAGCGGCGCCGCGAGGCCGGCCTGCGGCGTGCGTTGCGGACCCGCGCCCCGGTCAGCGCCGAACTCGACCTGGCCTCCAACGACTATCTGGGGTTGTCGCAGCACCCCGACGTCATCGACGGCGGGGTGGCCGCCCTGCGCACCTGGGGTGCGGGCTCGACCGGGTCGCGGCTGGTCACCGGCAACACCGAGGTGCACGAACAATTCGAGACCGCGCTCGCCGAGTTCGTGGGCGCCGAATCGGCGCTCGTCTTCTCCTCGGGTTACACGGCCAATCTGGGCGCGGTGGTCGCGCTGTCGGGCCCGGGGTCGGTGCTGGTCTCCGACGCGCTGACCCACGCGTCGCTGGTGGACGCCTGCCGGCTCTCGAGGGCCCGGGTGGTGGTGACCCCGCACCGCGACGTCGACGCGGTGGACGCCGCGCTGGCAGCCCGCGACGAGGCACGCGCGGTGGTGGTCACCGATTCGGTGTTCAGCGCCGACGGTGTACTCGCCCCACTGCGCGCCTTGCACGACGTATGCCGTAAACACGGCGCGCTGCTGGTCGTCGACGAGGCCCACGGGCTGGGCGTACGGGGCAGCGGTGGACGCGGTCTGGTGCACGAGGTCGGCCTGGCCGGGGCGCCCGACGTGGTGATGACCACGACGCTGTCCAAGGCGCTCGGCAGTCAGGGCGGCGTGGTGCTGGGCCCGGCCGCCGTGCGGGCCCACCTGATCGACGCCGCGCGGCCCTTCATCTTCGACACCGGACTGGCCCCCTCGGCGGTCGGCTCCGCACTGGCTGCGCTGGGGGTGCTCATCGCCGAGCCGTGGCGGGCCGGGGCCGTGCTCACCCACGCCGAGACGTTGGCCGCGGCGTGCGGCCGCGCGCTGAACCGGCCCGGCCCGCACCCGGATTCCGCGGTGGTCTCGGTCATCCTCGGTGAGCCCGACGTGGCACTGGCCGCGGCCAACGCCTGCCTCGGTCGTGGCGTACGGGTGGGCTGCTTCCGCCCGCCCAGCGTGCCGGCGGGGACGTCGCGGCTGCGGCTCAGCGCCCGGGCGTCGCTGTCCGACGACGAACTCGTGCTCGCCTGCCGGGTGCTCACGGAAGTCCTCGGCGACATCCGGCCATGAGCGTCCTGCTCATCACCGGCACGGACACCGGCGTCGGCAAGACCGTGACCACCGCGGCGCTGGCCTGCCGGGCCCGGCTGCTCGGTCTGGACGTCGCGGTGTGCAAGCCGGTGCAGACCGGTACGGCCGACGGCGACGACGACCTCGGCGAGGTCGCCCGCCTGGCCGGCGTCGGTGCCCTGCACGGCGGATGGCGTTACCCCGAGCCGCTGGCGCCGGTCGCCGCGGCGGGGCGGGCCGGCCTGGGCCTGCCCCAGCGCGGCGATCTGATCGCGGCGGTGCGCACCGCGGACGGCCCCGACCGGCTGACCCTGGTCGAGGGTGCGGGTGGCTTGTTGGTCGAACTCGGCGGTGACGGCACCACCCTGCGCGACATCGCCGCCGACCTGCGCGCGCCGGTGCTGCTCGTCACCGCCCCCGGCCTGGGCACCCTGAACCACACCGCGTTGACGCTGGAATCCCTGACCGGACAGGGCATCGCCTGCGCCGGACTGGTCGTCGGCGCATGGCCCGCCGCACCGGGGCCTGCCGAGGTGTCCAATCTGGAGGCGCTCGGCCGGCTGGCCCCGCTGCGTGCCGTGCTGCCCGCCGGGGCGGGTGCGCTGGCCGGCGCCGCGTTCGAGGACCTGGTCAGCTCCGTGTTCGACGCGGGCTGGGTGGCGGGTCTGATCTGACGTGGTCCACTCCGTCGAGCTCGTCTTCGACCCGGCCACCGAACAGGCCATCCGCGACATCTGGGACGCGCTGGCGGCCGCCGGCGTGCCCAGCCAGGCGCCCGCCAGCAGGCCGCACGCCACGTTGACCGTCGCCGACCGGATCGCCCCCGACGTCGACGGAGTGCTGGCGCCCGTCGCCGCCGGCCTGCCGCTCGTATGCCACATCGGCGCCGTGGCCCTGTTCGGCCGTTCGGCTCCGGTGCTGGCCCGTCTGCTTGTGCCCGGCATCGAGCTGCTGCGGGTGCACGCCGACGTCCACCGGCTCTGCACGCCTTACCAGTCGCCGGGCCCGAAGCCGCACACCGCGCCGGGCCAGTGGACGGGTCACGTCACGCTGGCCCGCCATGTCGCCCCCGCCACGCTGGGAAAGGCGCTTCGCATCGCCGGTCGACCGTCGGAACTCGCGGGCCGTGTCGTCGGGCTGCGCCGCTGGGACGGCAACACCCGACGGGAGTATCCGATCGGGTGACGCGGTCCCTACTCGACCTTGGTCGCGCCGGCGTCGATCTCGGTGGCGTGCGCGTGCAGGCCGTCGACGAACAGGCGGAGCCCGAATTCGAACCGGCGGTCGGCATCCGGCGACCACGGTGTCCGCATATCGGGCAGGGCCGCGCCCGCGGCGTCCCACTGCAGGCGTGACTGTTCGTCGGCGGTGAACCCCAGGACGTAATAGACGACCGTGCGCGCGGCCAGTTCGGCGTGCGCATCGTCCACCCCGGCCTCCGCCGCCGCGTCGGCGAGCCGGACGAGCAGATCCGCCGCGACCCGCGTCTGGCCCGCGGCCAGGCTCGCCGAGACGAGTTCGGCGCCGTCGGTGTGAGACAGCAGCGCGTTGCGCAGACGGCCGCAGCCGTCGACGATGCGGTCGCGCCACGACGCGCCCGGCCGCTCGGCCAGGGCGGGCTCGAGGATGCGGTCGGCGATCGCGCCGAGGAGTTCCTGCTTGTTGGCGAAGTGCCAGTACAGCGCGCCGGGGGAGACCTCGAGTTCGCGGGCCAGCCGCCGCATCGTCAGGTCGGCGATCCCGTAGCTGTCCAGGATCGCCGTGGCCGCCTCGACCACGTCGCGTTTGTGAAGCTGCACGACGGTACCCTAACCTGAACGCTGTTCAATTGTGGGCATCGGCTTGTCGGCAACAGGAGGCCATCGGGTGAGCGACATTCTGGCGGAGGCACGCGAGCAGGTTCTGGAGCGCGGCGAGGGTCTCGACCAGACGCAGACGTTGCGGGTCCTGCAGCTGCCCGACGATCGGCTCGACGAACTGCTCGCCCTGGCCCACGAGGTGCGGATGGCCTGGTGCGGTCCCGACGTCGAGGTCGAGGGCATCATCAGCCTCAAGACCGGCGGCTGCCCGGAGGACTGCCACTTCTGTTCGCAGTCCGGACTGTTCGCCTCGCCGGTGCGCAGCGCGTGGCTCGACGTCCCCAGTCTCGTCGAAGCGGCCAAGCAGACCGCCAAGACCGGTGCGACGGAATTCTGCATCGTCGCGGCGGTGCGCGGACCCGACGAGCGGCTGCTGGCCCAGGTCGCCGCGGGTATCGAGGCAATCCGCAACGAGGTCGACATCCAAATCGCCTGCTCGCTGGGCATGCTCAACCAGGACCAGGTCGAGCGCCTGTCGGCGATGGGTGTGCACCGCTACAACCACAACCTGGAGACCGCGCGGTCGTTCTTCACCAACGTCGTCACCACCCACAGCTGGGAAGAGCGGTGGGACACCCTGCAGATGGTCCGTGAGGCCGGCATGGAGGTGTGCTGTGGCGGCATCCTCGGCATGGGCGAAACGCTGGAGCAGCGGGCCGAATTCGCCGCCGATCTGGCCCGGCTCGATCCGCACGAGGTGCCGCTGAACTTCCTCAACCCGCGCCCGGGCACCCCGTTCGGCGACCTGGACGTGCTGCCGGCCGCCGAGGCGCTCAAAGCGGTGGCCGCGTTCCGGCTCGCGCTGCCGCGCACGATGCTGCGGTTCGCCGGCGGCCGCGAGATCACCCTCGGCGACCTCGGCGCCAAGAAGGGCATCCTCGGCGGCATCAACGCGGTCATCGTCGGCAACTACCTCACCACCCTGGGCCGGCCCGCCGAGGCCGACCTGGAACTCCTCGCGGATCTGCAGATGCCGATCAAGGCGCTCAACGCCACCCTGTAGACATGGTGGCGATGGTTTCGGACACCCCACAGAGCCCCGCGCTGCCAGAACCCGTCGGCGCCGGCGTCTACAACGTGTACACGGGTGAAGCCGCCGGCGGTGTGACGCCCGCGGCGGCCCGGCTCGGGCTGGAGCCGCCGCGGTTCTGCGCGGCCTGTGGTCGCCGGATGATCGTGCAGGTGCGACCCGACGGCTGGTGGGCCAAATGTTCCCGCCACGGCGTGGTCGACGCCGCCGATCTCGAGACGCGGCGATGAGCCTCGACACGCCGCCGCGGTGGTCGCGCCGGCGCGCGGCGCTGGCCGTGATCGTCGTGCTGGCGCTCGCCGGCGGCGCGGTCGGCGCCCTGTGGTCGGTGCTGGCCCCGCCGGCCCGCGGGGTGATCGCGCTGACCCGGGGCGGCGACCGCATTCACGCCTACCTCGGTGCGGAGGCGGACAACCTCTTCACCGCGGCCTTCATCCTGTGGGGGATGCTCACCGTGCTGGCCGTGGTGGCCGCGGTGTGGGTGTGGCAGTGGCGGGCCCATCGCGGGCCGGTGCTGGTGGCCGCGCTGGCCACCGGGTGCGCCGCGGCCGCCGGGGTGGCCGGGGCCGTCGGGACCGTCCTGGTGCGCTGGCGCTACGGGACGATCGACATCGACGCGGCTCCGGTGTCGCCGGAGCGGCGGGTGCACTACGTCACCGAGGCACCCGCGGCGTTCTTCGGCTCGTCGCCGCTGCAGATCGCCGTGAGCGTGCTGTTCCCGGCGGCGATCGCCGCCATGGTGTACGCGCTGACGGCGGTGTCGACGTCGCGCGACGATCTGGGCGCGTGGCCGCCGATGGACTCCGCGGCCGCTATTGGTCGAATTGAGACAACGGGCGACGCTCAACCGGTCGCCCCGTCATGACCTTCGCGCTGATGACGGCCAGCCGCAGCATGCCACGGTAGGTCGACGGGTTCAGTAGCGTCGGCCATTTGGTGCGGGTCAGGTGTTCGCGCAAAGGTTTGCCCGCGAACCGGTCGCGCAGCCAGCGCAGCGTCATCGGTGCCGACATCGTGTGCAGCAGCATGTGCTCGCTGAACAGGTCGCGGTGGTAGGTGACGCTGGCGCCGCCGTCGCAGTAGGTGCGGGCCAGGTCGTCCACGTCGTCGACCGAGACGACCCGGTCGTGGACGGCCTGGACGATGAGGATCGGCGGCGTGGGCACCGCGGTGCCCAGCCGGATGCTGTCGAAGACAT
This sequence comes from Actinomycetota bacterium, assembly GCA_018268465.1. Taxonomy (GTDB): domain Bacteria; phylum Actinomycetota; class Actinomycetes; order Mycobacteriales; family Mycobacteriaceae; genus Mycobacterium. Next base: position 27,317 of record JAFDWN010000015.1, on the reverse strand, counting down.
CCTGCACCTCGGGCGTCTGCAGGATCTGCTCGAGGGGGCGATCGACGAGACTGCCCAGATCCTTCCCCGCCATCCGCAGGACCGCATGGGCGGTCGTCATTCGCGAGAGCTGCTCCAGCAGCGTCTTGCCCCGCTCGGTGGCGTGCTCCTGGATGATCCTGTGCAGGCCCGGGTAGACGGGGGACAGCGCGGCCACGGCAAGCGCGGGCAGGCCGGCGTAGAGGCTGCCGTTGAGCCGGCGGAAGGCATGACCGAGATCGGCCACGGGAGATCCCAGCACGGCGCCGACGACGTTGAGTTCGGGTGCGTAGGTCCCGCACGTCTCGGCGGCCCAGCCGGTCGCGAGACCGCCGCCGGAATATCCCCACAGCCCGACCGGGGCACTGGGCGACAGGCCGAGGCGTTCGGAGCTCAGCGCGGCGCGGACGCCGTCGAGGATGTGGTAGCCGGGTTCGTGCGGCGCGGCCCACGCACCCTGTGTGCCTTCGTGGTCGGGCACCGACACCGCCCAGCCCTCGGCCAGGGCGGCCGCCACGAGCAGGAACTCGACCTGTGCGAGCGCGCCGACGGCCTTGGCGCCGCGGCGCAGCGCATAGGACGGAAAACACCGGCCCGCCACCGCGTCGATCGCGCACTGATAGGACACCAGCGGATACACCCGGTCCGCGCTCCGCTCGATGGGCACCACCACCGTGGTCACCGTCGCGTGCGGCCTGCCGTGCAGATCGGTGGTCCGGTAGAGCAACTGGGTGGCGGTGAACTTCTGCGGGATCAGGCCGAGGAAGGCCAGCTGGACGTCGCGTGAACGCAGTACCGTGCCGGGCCGGGAGTGTTCGAAGCCCGGTGGCGGTTGGTAGAACGGATCCTTGGCCGGCACCACCGGCCGGTCCCGGTGCGTCAGCTCCTCATGCGGCGGGCGACCGATCCACTCGGCTCCGCCTGTCTGCGCCGCGCTGCCCAGGTCCATCTGGACATTGTTACTTAAGGGTCCATTAAGAATCCAGTCGACTCACCCGGGCGGCCGGAACACCGCGAATTCGTCGGTCACGCGGTAGTGGGCGTCGGAGAAGCGAAACAGCGCCGCCGGACGGCCGCCGCTGCGCCCCGAACGCGCCGTGGTGCCGGTGCGGGTGATGACGTCGCGCCGCTCCAGCACCCGCTGCAGGTTGGTCGCGTCGACCTGGTAGCCGAGGGCCGCGCCATACAGGTCGCGCAACGTCGACAGTGCGAATTCCCTTGGGGCCAAAGCAAATCCGATGTTGGTGTAGGACAGTTTGGCCACCAGCCGGTTATGGGCGTGGCGCACCATCGGGCCGTGGTCGAACGCCATCGGCGGCAATGCGGCGACGGGGTGCCACGCGGTGTCGTCGGGCAGCGCGGGGGTGGCGGGGGAGGGCACCAAACCCAGGTATGTCGAGGCGATGGTGCGGGTGCCGGGCACCCGGTGCGGGTCGGAGAACACGGCGAGCTGTTCGAGGTGGGCCAGCTCACGGAGGTCCACTTTCTCGGCCAGCTGACGACGCACGGAGCTCGTCAGGTCCTCGTCGTCGCCGAGCCGGCCACCCGGCAGAGACCATTTGCCACGCTGGGGCGCCAGTGCGCGCTGCCACAACAGAACGTGAAGGGCGGGTTTCTCGGAGGTGGCGCCCAGGCTGCCGCGAATCTGGAACACGACAGCGAGCACCTCGTGCCCAGTGCTAGTATGTGGCATGTTTTCGATTATAAGTCGAAAACCGATCGGGATAAGAGGAGGTGGGTCGTGACGGTTCTCGACCGTGCGCTCGCGGACGATTTGACGGCCCGGATCAGCGACGGCCCGGGCGGCTACGGCGGTATCGACGCTGATGAGCAGTGGGCCGCCGAGGTACGCCGCCTGGTCAGCCTGCGCGGGGCCACCTTGCTCGCGCACAACTACCAGCTGCCCGCGATCCAGGACGTGGCCGACCACGTGGGTGACTCGCTGGCCCTGTCGAGGATCGCGGCGGACGCACCCGAAGAGACCATCGTGTTCTGCGGTGTGCACTTCATGGCCGAAACCGCGAAGATCCTCAGCCCGGACAAGACCGTGCTCATTCCCGATCAGCGGGCCGGTTGCTCGCTGGCCGACTCGATCACCGCCGACGAACTGCGGGCGTGGAAGGACGAGTACCCCGACGCCGTGGTGGTGTCCTACGTCAACACCACCGCCGCCGTGAAGGCCCTGACCGACATCTGCTGCACCTCGTCCAACGCCGTCGAGGTGGTGGCCTCCATCCCGGCCGACCGCGAGGTGCTGTTCTGCCCCGACCAGTTCCTCGGGGCGCACGTCAAGCGGGTCACCGGCCGCCGGAATCTGCACATCTGGGCGGGCGAATGCCACGTGCACGCCGGCATCAACGGCGAGGAGCTCGCCCAGCAGGCGCGTGCGCATCCCGACGCCGAGCTGTACGTCCACCCGGAATGCGGCTGCGCCACGTCGGCGCTCTACCTCGCCGGTGAGGGTGCCTACCCGGCCGACCGGGTCAAGATCCTGTCCACCGGCGGCATGCTCGACGCGGCGCGCGACACCGGCGCCCGGCAGGTGCTGGTCGCCACCGAGATCGGCATGCTGCACCAATTGCGGCGCGCGGCACCAGAAGTCGACTTCCGCGCGGTCAACGACCGGGCGTCGTGCAAGTACATGAAGATGATCACTCCCGCCGCGTTGCTGCGCTGCCTGGTGGAAGGCGCCGACGAGGTCGACGTCGATCCGGAGACGGCGCGGCTGGCCCGCCGCAGCGTGACGCGCATGATCGAGATCGGGCAGCCCGGCGGTGGCGAGTGACCTGGCGGCAGCACGCTGACGTCGTCGTGATCGGCACCGGCGTCGCCGGTCTGGTCGCAGCGCTGGCCGCGCACCGCCGCGGCGCGCGTGTGCTGGTGCTCAGCAAGGCCGACGAAACCGCCACGTGCTATGCGCAGGGCGGCATCGCCGTCGCCTTCCCCGACGGCGACGACGCGGTGGAATCGCATGTCGCCGACACGCTGGCTGCGGGCGGTGGGTTGTGCGATCCGGACGCGGTGCGTTCGATCGTCGACGACGGCTACCGTGCGCTGTCCGCCCTGGTCGGTGAGGGGGCGCGGTTCGACGAAGTCGCTCCGGGCCGGTTTGCGCTCACCCGCGAGGGCGGGCATACCCGACGCCGGATCGTCCACGCCGGCGGTGACGCCACCGGCGCCGAGATTCAGCGCGCACTCGACCACGCCGCACGGTTCCTCGACATCCGGCGCAACCACGTCGCGATGCAGATCCTGCACGACGGCGCGGCGGTGACCGGTGTGCTGGTGCGCAACGCGGACGGCATCGGCATCGTCGAGTCGCCCGCGGTCGTCCTCGCGACCGGAGGCCTCGGCCACCTCTACTCCGCTACCACCAATCCAGCAGGTTCGACCGGCGACGGCATCGCGCTGGCACTGTGGGCGGGTGTACCCGTCGGCGATCTGGAGTTCGTGCAGTTCCACCCCACCATGCTGTTCGACGGCAACGCCGGCGGCAGGCGGCCGCTCATTACCGAGGCGCTGCGCGGTGAAGGAGCGATTCTGGTTGACGCGCGCGGTAATCCGGTGATGGACGGGGTGCACGCGATGGGGGACCTGGCGCCGCGTGACGTGGTCGCCGGGGCCATCGACGCGCACCTGGTGGCCAGTGGCGACGCCTGCGTGTATCTCGATGCGCGGGGGGTGTCCGATGTGGCCCGGCGTTTCCCCACCGTGACCGCCGCGTGTCGGCGCGCCGGAATCGACCCGGTGCGCCAGCCCATCCCGGTGGTGCCGGGGGCCCATTACAGCTGCGGCGGCGTGGTGACCGACGTACACGGCCGCACGGATCTGCCCGGGCTGCTCGCGGCCGGCGAGGTCGCTCGCACCGGGATGCACGGCGCGAACCGGTTGGCGTCCAACAGCCTGCTGGAAGGCCTGGTGGTCGGCGGTCGCGCCGGCCGCGCGGCCGCCCAGCACGCCGCCGCAGCGGGACCGCCCGCACGGCTCGGCGACATCCCGCCACCCGAACCCGCGCGCCCCGCGCTGGCGCGCGGCGAATTGCAGCGTGCGATGACGCGATATGCATCGGTGGTCCGCGACGGCACCGGCCTGGCCCGTGCCGGAGATGCGCTCGACTCCGCCGCTCGCCGACGGCTCGACGGCCGCGCCGACTTCGAAGATGCGGCGCTGACGCTGACCGCGCGGGTCCTCGTCACCGCGGCACTCGACCGCGCCGAATCGCGGGGTTGTCACCACCGGGCCGATCACCCCGCCGCCGACCCCGCGCGGGCGATCAGCACCGCCGTGCGCCTCGACGCCGATGGCCGCGCCGAGGTCGTCTCGAAGGTGCCCGCATGCTGCTGAGGACCATGTCCGACACCGAGCTGGCCGAGGCGCGCGCACTGGTGGAACGGGCACTCGACGAGGACCTTCGCTACGGACCCGACGTCACCACCCTGGCCACCGTGCCCGCCGACGCGACCGCCGCCGCGGCGATGGTCACCCGCGTCCCGGGGGTCATCGCCGGCACTGAAATCGCCTTGTTGGCAATGGATCTGGTGCTCGGGGCGGACGGCTACCGCGTCGTGGACGCGGTCGGGGACGGCGCGCGCGTCGACGCCGGAGTGGCCGTGCTGACACTGGACGCGCCGACGCGTGGCCTGCTGACCGCCGAGCGGACCATGCTCAACCTGGTGACGCATCTGTCCGGAATCGCGACCGCCACGGCCGCGTGGGTCGACGCCGTCGCCGGCAGCCGGGCGAAGATCCGCGACACCCGCAAAACGCTGCCCGGTCTACGCGCCCTGCAGAAGTACGCAGTACGCACCGGCGGTGGCGTGAACCACCGGATGGGTCTCGGCGACGCCGCGCTGATCAAGGACAACCACGTCGCAGCGGCCGGATCGGTGGTGAGGGCACTGCGCGAGGTCCGCGCCGCCGCACCGCACCTGCCATGCGAGGTGGAGGTGGATTCGCTCGAGCAGCTCGACGAGGTGCTCGGCGAGGATCTGGGTGAGGGCGGCCTGGTACTGCTGGACAACTTCCCCGTCTGGCAGACGCAGATCGCGGTGCAACGCCGCGACTCCCGCGCACCCGGCGTCCTGCTGGAATCCTCGGGCGGGCTCACCCTCGGCACCGCCGCCGAATACGCCGGGACGGGCGTGGACTACCTCGCGGTTGGGGCGCTCACCCATTCGGTGCAGACCCTCGACATCGGCCTGGATCTGTAGCGCGTCGCCACGACGGTTCCGCATTTACCGCACTCTCGACGGGAAAATGCCGGCCCGAGTCCGATGGATCGGACCGGGCATTGTACCGAACTTGCGCATGTGATATGCGCAGTGTCGCCGCAGGCGGCACAATATCGCAATGACAGTGGTTTCATCGGCGTCCGACCGCGGAACTGCGGATCGGCCTTCGTTGATGGCGACACCCGATCAGGCGATGCTGGTGAACGAACGGCTGCACGAAATCCTGGTCACCGGCGGCACTTTCGATGCGATCTACCGCCATATCCTCGCGGCCCCCGGCAAGCGGGTCCGCGCGGCCATGCTTCTTGCCTGCGCCCGCCTGGTGCCCTCGGGTCACGTCGCGCCGTTGCCCGACGTGGTCGACCTGGCCTGCGCGATGGAGATGTTCCACGAAGCCTCCCTCGTCCACGACGACATCTGCGACGGTTCGCACCTGCGGCGCGATGCGCCGTCGGTCCCCGCCGCCTTCGGTGTCCGCACCGCCGCCCGCGCCGGATTCCACCTGGCCGGCCACGCTCTCCAGGCGATCGCGCAGGTTGTTGCCGACAACCCGTCGGTATTCGCAGGGCTTGGCAAGGTTCAGGGCGTGACGTACCTCGACCGGATCTCGGACCTGTCGTTCGGCCAGCTGGTCGAGACCCTACCGCCGGTGTTCGACGAAGGGGCGCTGCGCCGGCACTACGAACTCGTGGCCGGCGCCAAGACCGGAACTCTGTTCCGGCTGTGTTGTTCCTACGGCGGCACGGCGGGCGGCCTCGACGACGACCGGTTGCGCGTCCTGATGCTCTACGCCGACCAGCTGGCCCTCGCGTTCCAGATCATGGACGACGTACGCGACGTCGAGGGCGGCCCCGCCCTGGGCAAGGAGGCCGGTGGCGACCTCGACCGCCGGGTGCCGACCTGGCCTGTCATCGAATGGCTCGCCAGCAGGCACGGCGCTCATGACATGTGGCTCTGCGAGCTGACCACCAGTGCCGACCTGCAGGAGGACCTGGTGTGCAGCGGAGCCACCCGGGCCGCCCGGGCGGTCGCTGTCGGCGCCGCGGAGACCGCGAGCCGGGCGCTGGAGGTGTTCCCGCCGTCCCCCGCACGGGATCACCTGCGCGAACTCTCGCGACGGGTGGTGTCCCGATGAACGGCGGGCGGCTCGGTGCCCTGGCCTACGGACTGCGACACCTCCGCGCGGCACCCGATGTGCCCGCGTTGCTGGCCGCACGATCACCGCAAGAGCTGGCACGGCTGGTGCTCATGCCTGCGGCCCGCAACCTTGGCATCGCGGTCGCCATCCTGCCCGCGGACCTGCGTGCCGAGGCCACCGCCGCAATTCTGGCGTGCCGGGTGCTCGATGCCTACGAAGACCTTATGAACCGGCCGATGGCCAGCGGCGCGGTCCTGACCGCTGTCGGCTATCTCAACGGCACGACCGACACGCCACCCCCGCCGCTGGACGCGGTCGGCGCCCGCGACAGCGAAACCGTCGACCTGCTGCTCGCCGAGCGGATCCGCGACGTCCGCGAGCTGCTGTCGGCCCTGCCCCCGGACGGACGGCAACGCGCCGGCAGGATGCTGGTCGACGTCGGCAGGGTGATGGCACAGAATCTCGACTCCACTCTGCCGCGCTCCGCCTACAGCGAGGGTGTGCTTGGCCGGGCGGTGCTCTACGCCTGTTCGCTCGTCACCGACGACGACGGCATCGAAACCGAACTGGGTGAGCTGGCCGGATGCATCGGCACCATCGCCCAACTCGCCAACGACCTGCGCGACGGCGAACTCGAGTTGTACGGAGCCGGCGACCTCGAAGAGCTGACCACGGCGGTCATGCTGCGGTTGTTGATCCCGGCCTTGGGCGGCTTCGCGCTGCTGGCCATGATCGACGGACGTACTGCCAGTCGCGGCGCCCGGGCGGCTGTCGCCTACATGGCCATCACGACAACCGCCTTTCTGTGCGCCGCCGTCGGGGCACCCGCGCCCTACCGGCAGCGGCTGCGGCTCGTCGCGGCCCTGCTCGCTGGTTCCTCGTCGAGCTACTGGACGACGATGCTGGATCGGGTCCGCAGTTCGGTCGACGTGGCGATCGACCGGACCATCGACGGGTCACGTGGCGGTGCCGAGACCGGTCGCGACGGCCGGCCAGGCCCGGCCCTGCAGGTGTTCGGCCTGCGTGGCACACGATCGCTGCCGCCTTCGATCGGGCCGCTGGTCGTCGGCAACGTCTTCGCCCTCGTGCGGGCCCTGCCCGACGACCCGCTGACCGGTGAGCTGCCCGACATCCAGGTCCGCCGGATGATGATCGCTGACCATCTGGCCTTCGGCGCCGTCGAACGATTGGACCCCGGCGACGTGGAGGCGATGCGGACCCTTGCGGCCCAATTCCAGGTCACTGCCCTCGAAAACCCCGACAACATTGACACCGCACCCCCGGGAGTCCGCCCATGACCACCGAATCAGTCCGTACCGGCATCACCACATCCACATCGCCCGAACGGACCCCGTTCAGCCGGCGGGTGCTGAAGCTCGAGCACCCGGCGAATATCGGTCCGCTGGCGCACATCGTGGGCTGGATCGGGGTGCTTGGCGTCGCTCTGTTCGTGCCTGCCACCACGAACTGGTACCTGGCGGTGCCGCTGATCTGCGTGCTGATGCTGGCCAACTTCTCCATCACCATCGGAGTGCTGCACATGCACACCCATCGACCCCTGTTCGTGTCCCGGCGAGCGAACCGAGTCGTCGACGTGCTGTGCTGCCTGCCAGCCACCCTGACGGCGGCCGAAATGCGCGAGGTGCACATCCTCAGCCACCACCGCTTCAACGACGGTCCCGGCGATGTCACCTCCACCGAGGGACGCGAGAAGGGATTGCGTGCGATCTGGTATTGGATCAGGTACGGCCTCGTGGTGAAGGGCCACACCATACGAACGGTTTTCGCGGACGGCGCGTCGGCGGGCCGGCGCAAGCGCCGCAACCAGTTCACAGTCGACTTCACCCTGGTACTCACGCTTATCGCGGCCACCTGGTACGCCGCCGGCACCACCCGGTTCGCGCTGTTCTACGTGATCCCGTTCGTCGTGACCCAGGTGAGTGGCGGTTACTTCGCCTGGCTCACCCACGCCCCGGCACGGGTGTTCGAGGACGACCCGAGCAAATCGATGAACACCGTCGGCAACTGGCTGAATTTCTTCATCTTCAACCAGGGCTACCACAGCGTCCATCACCGCTATCCCGGCATCCACTGGAGCCAGATCCCCGACAAGCTGGACTTCATGCGGCAGGTCGAGCCGGACGTCATCGTGCCCTACTGGATGACGCTCAACTCGGCCTGGCGTCTGGTGGCGCCCAGAGGTTTCCTCGATGCCAGCTACGGCCAGCGGTGGAAGGCCAAGCTGGCCAAGCGGCTTGATGGGGGCAGCGTCCGGTCGCGGTACCTGCCCTGGTTCGCATGGATCTGATCGGGGCAACCACCGCAACTGGCGCCCGGCCGATGCCGCTGGACGTCTGGGAACCCGTCGTTGGCGAGGTGACCAGCGAGGACCTCCGGGTCACCGGCACGATTCCGGACTTCTTGGACGGCCGGTACCTGCGCAATGGTCCCAATCCGGCTGGTGAGGTCGACGCCGCCACCCATCACCTGTTCAGCGGCGACGCGATGGTGCACGGGATATCACTGCGCGACGGCAAGGCGCAGTGGTACCGCAACCGGTGGGTGCGCACCGCGGCCATGAGCAAAGCGCTTAACGAAAGTCCTACGGCCGCAATCAAACCGAGAGCCGGCATGACCGTCGTCGGTCCCAACACGAATGTGATCAGCCACGCCAGACGGACGTTGGCCCTGATCGAGGCCGGAATGGCCTGCTATCAGCTCACCGACGAACTGGAAACCATCGGGACGTGCGACTTCGACGGCACTCTGCCGGGCGGCTACACGGCTCACCCGCATATCGATCCCGATACCGGTGAGATGCATGCCGTTTCGTATTCGCTCCTCCGCGGCAACACCGTCCAGTATTCGGTGGTAGCCACGGATGGCCGGGTCCGCCGGACCGTCGACATCGACGTGCACGGCCAAACGATGATGCACGACTTCACCCTCACCGAGAAGTATGTGGTGTTCTACGATCTGCCCGTCACCCTGAACGTGTCGATGATGGCCCAGGCGATGCACCTACCCCGGCCGCTGTACAAGCCGGTGGAGTCGGTGCTGCGGTCACTGATCGGCAAGGTCAAGATTCCCGGACCGCTGGCGGTAGTGGGAGAACGTGCCACTCGCATGAGCCCGGTCATCCCGTATTCATGGGATCCGAAGTACCCCGCCAGGATCGGTGTGATGCCGCGCGACGGCGGGAACTCCGATGTGCGCTGGTTCGAGATCGAACCGTGCTTCGTGTTCCATCAGGTCAACGGCTATTCCGAACACCGCGACGGCGCCGAAGTTGTCGTCCTCGATGTGCCTCGTTACGACAGGATGTTCGACGACGACGTGTTGGCGCCGAGTGACGGATCGCCTGCGTTGAACCGTTGGACCATCGACTTGACTCGGGGCACTGTGCATATGGAGTCCCTCGATGACCGCTGGCTGGAATTCCCCAAGATCAACGAGACGCTCACCGGCAAGCGGCACCGCTACGGTTACCTGCCCAACCTCGAGGGATTCCGTCATGGCGACATTGCCGACAAGACATGTCACCAGCTGGTCAAGATCGACTTCGACACGGGATCCACCCAACAGACGGCATTGGACCCGGCCACCATGTTCGGTGAGATGTCCTTCGTCCCCAACCCGTCCGCCGATTCGGAAGACGGCGGCGTGCTGATCGGGTATGTGGCCGATCGGCGCGCCGATGAGGGGCAACTGCTCATTCTCGACGCGCCGACGCTGGAGGTGATGGCGACTGTGCATCTGCCCCAGCGAGTACCACCCGGGTTTCACGGGAACTGGGCACCGCGGACCTGATCGGTCGTGAACTCCTTCCCGGTCAGTACGTGGGCTGCCACATGGCGCCGCGGATGGCCTCCGCCACGTCGTCGTGGGTCACGGTGGCCACACCGTCGGCCACCGCTGCGGCGTAGACGTCCTTGGCAACCTCCGCGGAGATGGCGCGCAAGTTCTTGACGTTGGGTAGCAGCGACGCCCCGGCCGGTGTCGGGTCGGCTTGGCGCGCAACCGCTTTGGCGGCCGCGTCGAGCATTCCGGCGGTGATTCGCCGCGCGCCCGCAACCACGACGCCCAATCCCATGCCCGGGAAGATCAGCACGTTGTTGGCCTGGCCGATGGTGTGGGTCAGGCCGTTGCGCTCCACCGGGGCGAACGCGGATCCCGTGGCAACCAGCGCCCGGCCGCCCGACCATTCGAGGATGTCGGCGGGTATCGCCTCCATCTTGGAGATGGGGTTGGAGATCGGGAAGATCAGCGGCCGTTCGGTCGCGGCGGCCATCGCCTCGACGACCTCGCGGGTGAAGGCGCCCGCCGCCGACGCGGCGCCGAGCAGGAACGTCGGCGAGGCCATGGCGATGGTGTCGAGCAGCCGCACCCGCTGGCCGGGGGCGATGCCGAGCCGCTCGCGGTTCTTGGCGTAAGGGACCTGATAGGAGCGCAGGTCGTCCATATCGTCGAACAGCAAGCCCTGGGTGTCGATGGGCCAGATCTGCGCGGCGGCCTGCTCGGCGGTCGCGCCGTCGGCGATCATCGCCTCGCGGAGCTGATCGGCCACGCCGATTCCCGAAGTGCCCGACCCGAAGATGACGACCTTCTGGTCGCGCATCGGGATGCCGGTGACCCGCAGCGCGGAGTGCAGCGCGGCCATCACGACGGCGCCCGAACCCTGCATATCGTCGTTGTAGACGCAGTAATCCGGTGAGTATTCGTCGAGAATGGCGCGGGCATTGCCGGGCCCGAAGTCCTCGAAGTGCAGGATCGCCTGGGGGAAAAGACGATTCGCCGTCTCGACGTAGCGCCGGATGAAGTCGTCGTACTCCGCCCCGCGCCGGCGCGGGTGACGGTTGCCGACGTAGAACTCGTCGTTGAGCAGCTGTTCGTTGTCGGTGCCCACGTCGAGCGCCACCGCGATGGTGCGCGCGGGGTCCATACCGCCGCCCGCGGTGTAGAGGGCCAGCTTCCCGACGGAGATCTGGATGCCGCCGACACCCCAGTCGCCGATGCCGAGGATGGATTCGGCGTCGGTGCAGACGATGACGTCGACGTCGTCGGCGCGCAGCCCGAACGACTCGAACGAGTCGGCGATCTCCTCGGGCCGGTCGATGGACAGGTACAGCCCGCGCTGACCGCGGTATTCGCCGGAGAACCGCTGGATCGCCTCGCCGATCGTCGGGGTGTAGACCACCGGCATCAGTTCGGTCAGATGCTCGGAGAGGACCTTGAAGTACAGCGTCTCGTTGCGATAGTGCAGCTGGTCGAGCAGCAGATTGCGGGCCAGGTCGGTGGGCAGGCTCTGCAGCTGCAGCCATACCCGTTTGGCCTGCTGTTCGAGGGTGAGCACACCGGGTGGCAGCCGCCCCGTCAGGCCGAGGCGGCGCCGCTCCTCATGGGTGAAGCCCACGCCGCGGTTGAGGCTGGGATTGGTCAGCGTGCTGGGGATCTGCGGCACGTCGGTGCCGTGCTGGTCGATGGTCATCGCGTCACACCGCCGCCGGGCCGCGGCGGACGAGGGAGAGCACCACGGCCGCCGTCGCGAACAGCCCGGAGAACACCCGGTTCATGACCGTTTGTTGACGCGGGGTGCGCAACCAGCCGAGCAGCCGCACGGCCAGTCCCGTGTACAGACCCATCACGACGAGGTCGACGGAGACCATCGTCACGCCGATCGCCAGATACTGCGGCAGCAGCGGGGCAGTGGGCACGACGAACTGCGGTAGTACCGCCAAGAAGAACACCAGTCCTTTCGGGTTGGTGGCGTTGACCAGGAAACCCCGCACCAGAAGTGCCAGGCGTCCGCCGTCCACGGCCTGCGTCACGCGTTCCTGCACGTCGAATGTCGCCGTACGCCATTGACGCACCGCGAGGTATATCAGATAGACGACGCCGACCCATTTGATGATGGTGAACGCCAGGATCGAATTGGCCACCGCGGCGCCCAGCCCGATCGCCACCAGCGTCAGCTGAAGCATCAGGCCGACCTCAAGTCCCAGGATGCTCCAGTACCCCTTCCGGACACCATGGGTCAGACCCGTAGCCATCGATTGGATGGCCCCCGCGCCCGGCGACACGCTGATCGCGATCGCCGCCCCGAAGAACGTCAGCCAGATTTCCCACGCCATGGGGGCAGTCTGTCAGGCGATGTCGGCTACGAACACCCCGATTTTGCGGGCCTGGAGCTGCGCCGGCCGCGGCAGGGCGGCGACGTGGGTTCCGGCCGGCACGATCCGCGGGTTGACGATGTGCACCTCGTCACGGAACAACCGGACGTCGGCCTCGCCCGCGGCGAGCACGTTCTTGACCCAGTCGGTCTTGCCGTGTCCGAGCATGATCGCCAGCTCGTTTCCCTTGCGGTAGGCGGTGACCACCGTCTCGTACTCCCGGCCCGAGGTGCGGCCTTTGTGTTTGATCAGCGAAAGGCCTGGCAGGCGGCCCGCAAGGGGTTTGATCGCCGGATTGAAGTACTTGGTCTGGAACCGGTCGAACCACGGCGGGAACATCCTGGGCAGGTCGGACATGGCGGGCTCCATTTCGATTTGGCCTGCTCTGGGACAATGGTCAGCGTGAATGTATCGGCTTCCCGCCCTGATGTCTCCGGCGGTCCGGTAATGGCCCGGATCGATCTGCGCGGCGCGGCGCTGTCGGCCGCCCGGTTACGCGCGGCGCTCCCTCGCGGCGGTGTCGACGTCGACACCGTGCTGCCCACGGTGCGGCCGATCGTCGACGCGGTGGCGCAGCGCGGTGCGCACGCGGCACTGGAGTACGGCGAGTCCTTCGACGGGGTTCGTCCGGCAACGGTCCGGGTGAGCGCCGCCGCGCTGGATCTGGCGCTGTCCGAACTCGGCCCCGACGTGCGCGTGGCGCTGGAGGTGGCGATCGACCGGGCCCGCATGGTGCACGCCGACCAGCGGCGCACCGACACGACGACGACGCTGGGCCCGGGCGCCACGGTCACCGAACGCTGGGTGCCGGTCGAGCGGGTCGGCCTGTACGTGCCGGGCGGCAACGCCGTCTACCCCTCCAGCGTGGTGATGAACGTGGTGCCGGCCCAGACCGCCGGCGTCGAATCGCTGGTGATCGCCAGCCCGCCGCAGATCCGGTCCGACCCGTCTGATCCGTTCCACGGCCTGCCGCATCCGACCATCCTGGCCGCGGCCCGGTTGCTCGGCGTCGAGGAGGTCTGGGCAGTCGGCGGTGCGCAGGGCGTGGCGTTGCTGGCCTACGGCGGTACCGATGTCGACGGGCAGGAGTTGTTGCCGGTCGACATGATCACCGGTCCCGGCAACATCTACGTCACCGCAGCCAAGCGCATCTGCCGCTCCCAGGTGGGTATCGACGCCGAGGCCGGTCCGACCGAGATCGCGATACTGGCCGATCACACCGCCGATCCGGTCCACGTCGCGGCCGACCTGATCAGCCAGGCCGAACACGACGAGATGGCGGCCAGTGTGCTGGTGACGCCGAGTGTCGAGCTGGCGGCGGCCACCGATCGCGAACTGGTCCGCCAGTTGCAGACCACCGTGCACCGGGAGCGGGTGACCGCGGCGCTGGCGGGGCGTCAGTCGGCCATCGTGCTGGTCGACGACATCGACGCCGGGGTCCGCACCGTCAACGCCTACGCCGCCGAGCATCTGGAGATCCAGACCGCCGAGGCGGGGCGGGTGGCCGGCCGGATCCGTGCAGCGGGCGCGATCTTCGTGGGGCCGTGGTCGCCGGTAAGCCTCGGCGACTATTGCGCCGGCTCCAATCACGTGCTGCCCACCGCCGGCTGTGCGCGGCACTCCAGCGGCCTGTCGGTGCAGACGTTCCTGCGGGGGATCCACGTCGTCGACTACACCGAGGCCGCCCTCAAGGATGTGTCGGGTTACGTGATCACCCTCGCCCAGGCCGAGAACCTGCCGGCGCACGGGGAGGCCGTCCGCCGCAGGTTTGAGCGGTGATGAGCGCTTGCGCGAAGAACAGAGTGCCAGATGAGCGCTTGCGCGAAGACACAGACAGGAACAGCTGACGCTATGACGGTGGGTAGTGGTATCACCCTCGGCGATCTTCCGCTGCGCGACGTTCTGCGCGGCAAGACACCCTACGGCGCACCGCAATTGGCGGTCCCGGTCCGGCTGAACACCAACGAGAACCCGCACCCGCCGACCAGCGCGCTGGTGGAGGATGTCGCGGCCTCGGTGCGCGACGCCGCCTCCGACCTACATCGTTACCCCGACCGGGACGCGGTGACGCTGCGCGCGGACCTCGCGACCTACCTCACCGAACAGACCGGGGTCACCGTCGGTGTCGAAAATGTCTGGGCGGCAAACGGATCCAATGAGATCCTGCAGCAGCTGTTGCAGGCGTTCGGCGGGCCGGGTCGTAGCGCCATCGGGTTCGTGCCGTCCTACTCGATGCATCCGATCATCTCCGACGGCACCCAGACCCGGTGGTTGGTGGCCAACCGCGGCGAGGATTTCGGCATCGACACCGAGGTCGCCGTCCGCGCGATCGCGGAACACCGCCCCGACATCGTGTTCGTCGCCAGCCCGAACAACCCGTCAGGACAGAGCATTTCCCCCGCGGAGCTGCGCCGCCTCCTCGACGCCATGGACGGCGGGATCCTGATACTCGACGAGGCGTACGGCGAGTTCTCGTCCCAGCCGAGCGCGTTGACGCTGCTCGGGGACTACCCGTCCAAGCTGGTGGTCACCCGCACCATGAGCAAGGCGTTCGCGTTCGCGGGCGGCCGGCTCGGCTACCTCATCGCCGCACCCGCCGTCGTCGAGGCGATGCTGTTGGTGCGCCTGCCCTACCATTTGTCGTCGGTCACCCAGGCGGCCGCCCGTGCCGCATTGCGGCACGCCGACGACACTCTGGGCAGTGTCGCCACGTTGATCGCCGAACGCGACCGCGTGACGACGGCGTTGACCGGCATGGGTTTTCGGGTGATCCCCAGCGACGCCAACTTCGTGTTGTTCGGTGAGTTCGCCGACGCGCCCGCGGCATGGCAGCACTACCTGCAGGCCGGTGTGCTCATCCGGGACGTCGGCGTGCCTGGCTACCTGCGCGCCACCACGGGTCTGGCCGAGGAGAACGACGCATTCCTCGACGCCAGCGCCCGGCTGGCCGCCACCGAACTGGTTTCCGCCCCCGACAGCCCCGTAGGAGCACAGTGACCACGTCCGCGAACGGCGCCCGTATCGCCAAGGTCGACCGCAAGACCAAGGAGTCCGACATCTCCGTCGAACTCAACCTGGACGGCACCGGTGTCGTCGACATCGACACCGGGGTGCCGTTCTTCGACCACATGCTGACCTCGCTCGGATCGCACGCCAGTTTCGACCTCACCGTGCACGCCAAGGGCGACATCGAGATCGAAGCGCACCACACCGTCGAGGACACCGCGATCGTGCTGGGTCAGGCGCTCGGCGAGGCGCTGGGAGACAAGAAGGGCATCCGCCGGTTCGGTGACGCGTTCATCCCGATGGACGAGACACTGACCCACGCCGCCGTGGACGTCTCGGGCCGGCCGTACTTCGTGCACACCGGCGAACCGGAGTACATGGTGGACTTCACCATCGCCGGATCCAGCGCGCCGTATCACACCGTCATCAACCGCCACGTGTTCGAATCCCTGGCCTACAACGCCCGTATCGCGCTGCACGTGCGCACCCTGTACGGGCGCGACCCGCACCACATCACCGAGGCGCAGTTCAAGGCTGTGGCGCGGGCATTGCGGCACGCGGTGGAGTACGACCCGCGGGTGACGGGTGTGCCGTCCACCAAAGGCGCCTTGTGACAAGCAGATCGGTGGTGGTGCTGGATTACGGATCCGGCAACCTGCGTTCGGCGCAGCGGGCGCTGCAACGTGTCGGCGCCGACGTCGAAGTGACCGCCGACCCGGCGGCGGCGATGGCCGCCGAAGGTCTGGTGGTGCCGGGCGTCGGTGCGTTCGAGGCGTGTATGGCCGGGCTGCGCAAGATCGACGGCGACCGGATCATCGCCGACCGGGTGGCCGCGGGGCGGCCGGTGCTCGGGGTGTGCGTGGGTATGCAGATCCTGTTCGCCCGCGGTGTCGAATTCGGTGTGGAGAGCACGGGCTGCGCCCAGTGGCCGGGTGCGGTGGTCCGTCTCGACGCGCCCGTCATCCCGCATATGGGGTGGAATGTCGTCGAGGCGCCCGCCGGGACGACGCTGTTCAAGGGGATCGACGCCGGAACCCGGTTCTACTTCGTGCATTCCTACGCCGCCCAGCAATGGGAGGGCAACCCGTCGGCCCTGCTGACCTGGGCCACCCACCACGTCCCGTTCCTGGCTGCGGTGGAGGACGGGGTGTTGTCGGCCACCCAGTTCCACCCGGAGAAGAGCGGCGACGCCGGTGCCGCATTGCTGGGCAACTGGGTCGAGGGTTTAGGTTGAGCGCCGTGTCATCACATGCATCCCTGATTCTGCTGCCCGCCGTGGATGTGGTCGAGGGCCGCGCCGTACGCCTCGTGCAGGGCAAGGCCGGAAGCGAAACCGAATACGGGTCGGCGCTCGACGCCGCCCTGGGCTGGCAGCGCGACGGCGCCGAGTGGATCCACCTGGTGGACCTGGATGCCGCGTTCGGTCGCGGCTCCAACCGTGAGCTCCTCGCCGAGGTCGTCGGCAAACTCGACGTGGCGGTGGAGCTGTCCGGCGGTATCCGCGACGACGATTCGCTGACCGCCGCGCTGGCCACCGGATGCGCGCGCGTCAACATCGGTACGGCAGCGCTGGAGAACCCGCAGTGGTGCGCGCGTGTCATCGCCGAATACGGCGAGCGGGTCGCGGTCGGCCTGGATGTGCAGATCGTCGAAGGTGAGCACCGCCTGCGCGGCCGAGGCTGGGAGACCGACGGCGGGGATCTGTGGGAGGTGCTCGACCGGCTGGAGCGTGAGGGCTGTTCACGCTTCGTCGTCACCGACGTCACCAAGGACGGCACGCTGACCGGCCCCAATCTGGAGTTGCTCGGCACGGTCGCCGACCGCACCGAAGCGCCGGTCATCGCGTCGGGCGGGGTGTCGAGCCTGGCGGACCTGCAGGCCATCGCGACGCTGACCGGCCGGGGCGTGGAGGGTGCGATCGTCGGAAAGGCGTTGTACGCGGGTCGGTTCACACTTCCCGAGGCGCTCGCGGCGGTCGGTCAGTAGGACGTCCATGGCCATTGACGACGCCGACCTCGAAGGGCTGGTAGCCGAGGCCGCGGTAATCCTCGACGCCGCGGCACGGCCCTTTGTCGCCGGGCACCGCGCCGAACAGGCGGTGCGCAAGAAGGGCAACGACTTCGCCACGGAGGTCGATCTGGCGATCGAACGTCAGGTGGTCGCGGCGCTGACCGCGGCGACGGGCATCGGCGTACACGGCGAGGAGTACGGCGGGGCCGATGTCACCGGGCCGTTGGTCTGGGTCCTCGACCCCATCGACGGCACGTTCAACTATGCGGCGGGTTCGCCGATGGCGGCCATCTTGCTCGGCCTGTTGCGTGACGGTGAGCCGGTCGCCGGGTTGACCTGGCTGCCGTTCACCGATGAGCGGTACACCGCGGTGATCGGAGGACCGTTGTACGCCAACGGGATCGCCCAGGCCCCGTTGGGGGCGGGCGACCTCGCCGACAGCATCGTGGCGGTCGGGACGTTCAACGTCGACTCCCGCGGCCGCTTCCCCGGCCGCTACCGGCTTGCCGTGCTGGAGCAGATGAGCCGCCGGTGCTCCCGCGTACGCATGCACGGCGCCACCGGGATCGACCTGGCCTACACTTCCGCCGGAATCTTGGGCGGCGCAATCAGTTTCGGACACCATGTCTGGGATCACGCAGCCGGGGTGGCGCTGGTGCGGGCGGCGGGCGGCGTAGTCACGGATCTGGCGGGGCAGAATTGGACGATCGACTCCCGGTCGGCGCTGGTCGGCCTGCCGGGGGTGCACGGCGCGATCCTGGATGTCGTGCGTTCGGTCGGCGAACCGGAAGGATATTGATGTGACCGCCGGACAGGGCCTCGCAGTGCGGGTCATCCCGTGCCTGGACGTCGACGACGGCCGGGTGGTCAAGGGCGTCAACTTCGTCAACCTGCGCGATGCGGGTGACCCCGTGGAGCTGGCTGCCGCTTACGACGCCGAAGGTGCTGACGAACTGACCTTCCTGGACGTGACGGCGTCGTCGTCCGGCCGGGCCACCATGCTCGAGGTGGTGAAACGCACGGCCGAGCAGGTGTTCATCCCGCTGACCGTGGGCGGCGGCGTGCGTTCGGTCGCCGATGTCGACATGTTGTTGCGCGCCGGCGCGGACAAGGTGGCTGTGAATACCGCCGCCATCGCCCGCCCAGAGCTGCTGGCCGAGCTGGCCCGCCAGTTCGGGTCGCAGTGCATCGTGCTGTCCGTCGACGCCAGGACGGTGCCGCCGGACGCCGAGCCCACCCCGTCGGGCTGGGAGGTCACCACGCACGGCGGGCGCCGCGGCACCGGGATCGACGCGATCGAATGGGCCGTCCGCGGTGCCGACCTCGGCGTGGGGGAGATCCTACTGAATTCGATGGACTTCGACGGCACGAAGGCGGGTTTCGACCTGCCCATGCTGCGCGCGGTGCGCGGCGCGGTGACCGTGCCGGTGATCGCGAGCGGGGGAGCGGGCGCGGTGGAGGATTTCGCACCCGCGGTCGCCGCGGGCGCCGACGCCGTGCTGGCCGCCAGCGTGTTCCACTTCGGCGAGCTGACGATAGGGCAGGTGAAGGCCGCGATGGCCTCCGCCGGGGTTACCGTGCGATGAGCGCTTGCGCGAAGA
>JAFDWN010000015.1:0-8115 GCA_018268465.1 Actinomycetota bacterium | reverse complement strand
AGAGCCGAGTAACCCGATGAGCGCGAACCCGAGCCCGAGCCTGGACCCCGCAATTGCCGCGCGCCTCAAACGCAACCCCGACGGCCTCATCGCCGCCGTCGTGCGCGAACGCGGCACCGGTGACGTGCTCATGATGGCCTGGATGGATGACGACGCCTTGGCCCGCACGCTGAAAACCCGTGAGGCCACCTACTTTTCGCGCTCCCGCGGCGAGCAGTGGATCAAGGGTGCCACGTCGGGGCACACCCAGTACGTACATTCGGTGCGGCTGGACTGTGACGGCGACACGGTCCTGCTGGAGGTGGACCAGGTCGGCGGGGCCTGCCACACCGGTGACCACACCTGTTTCGACGCCGGTCTGCTGCTCGCCGACGACACCGACCGGTGACGCGCTACACGTCGTAGCGGGTCGCCTTGGCGCGTGCCGTCCACCGGCCCTCGTCGTAGCCGACCGTCACCGGGTGGGCGAAGGCGGCGGTGACGTTGTCGGTCGTCACGGTTTCGCGCACGGGTCCGGCCGCCACCGTGCGGCCGTGCGCGATCAGCAGCGCGTGCGTCGTGGTGGTCGGGAGCTCCTCCAGGTGGTGGGTGACCAGGATCGATGCGACGTCGGGGTGTGTCTGGTCGAGCGAGTCGATCGTCTCCAGCAACTGTTCGCGGGCAGCGACGTCCAGACCGGTGGTGGGTTCGTCGAGCAGCAGCAGCCGGGGCCGCGAGATCAGTCCGCGCGCGATCAGCGTGCGGCCGCGCTCGCCCTGGGACAGCGTCGGCCAGACGTCCCCGGCCTTATGCGACAGGCCGACCGCGTCGATCATCGCGTTGGCGTGCCGAAGGTCGTCGGGGCTGGGCGACCAGTGCATCGGGGTGTCGATGGTGGCGGTGATGCCGGTCAGGACGACATCGCGCACGGTGAGCGAATACTGCAGGCGGTGGCGGGGATTGACGTGGCCGATGGACTGCCGCAATCGCGCGAGGTCGACGCGGCCCATCTGTTCGCCGAGGATGCGCACGGTGCCCGACGTCGGGAAGGTGACGGCGGCGCAGAACCCCAGCAGTGTGCTCTTCCCCGCCCCGTTGGGACCGAGCAGCGCCCAGTGTTCGCCGGCGTTGACGGTCAGCGAGATCCCGTCGATGATCTGTTTTCCGTCGCGGCGGAAGGTCACCTCCGCCAGCTCCAGAACCGGGGTCATGCCGTCGGCCGCCCGCGCAGCACCTCCAGCGCCCGGTCGGCATGGGCGTTGAAGTTGACTTCGCTGGCGATCACCTCCAGGACGGTGCGGTCGGTGTCGATGACGAATGTGGTGCGTTTGACGGGCATGAGTTTGCCGAGCAGCCCGCGTTTGACGCCGAACCGGGCGGCGACCGCCCCGCCGGCGTCGGACAGCAGCGGATAGTCGAACCCCTGCGCCTGCGCGAATGCCGCCTGTTTGTCCACCGCATCGGTGCTGATGCCGACACGGGCGGCGCCGACAGCGGCGAACTCGCCGGCGAGGTCGCGGAAGTGGCACGCCTCCCGGGTGCACCCGGGTGTCATCGCCGCCGGGTAGAAGAACAGGACCACGGGACCGTCGGCGAGCAAACTCGTCAGGCTGCGTGTGGTGCCGGTCTGGTCGGGCAGTTCGAACTCGGCGACAGGGTCACCACGTTTCATGGGTGTCACGCTACGCCGGGGCCGCGACCGCGGTCTGGGAGGATTGATCTGTGCACACGACCGCAAACCTCGTTGTGGGGTCTTCGCGCGACTCGTCGCTGGCCGTCACGACGTCGCGTGAGGACTTCCGGGCGCTGGCCGCCGAGCACCGGGTGGTGCCCGTGACCCGGAAGGTGCTCGCCGACAGCGAGACACCCCTGTCGGCCTACCGGAAGCTCGCCGCCAACCGCCCCGGCACGTTTCTGCTGGAATCGGCCGAGAACGGCAGATCGTGGTCGCGGTGGTCGTTCATCGGTGCCGGGGCGCCGTCGGCGTTGACGGTCCGCGACGGGGAGGCGGCCTGGCTGGGTGTCACGCCGCAGGACGCGCCGGTGGGCGGGGACCCGCTGCAGGCGCTGCGCAGGTCGCTGGAGCTGTTGGAGACCGCCGCGATGCCCGGGCTGCCGCCGCTGTCGAGCGGGTTGGTCGGATTCTTCGCCTACGACATGGTCCGCCGGCTGGAACGGCTGCCCGACCTCGCCCTGGACGATCTCGGGCTGCCCGACATGCTGCTGCTGCTGGCCACCGACATCGCCGCGGTGGACCACCACGAGGGCACCATCACGCTGATCGCCAACGCCGTGAACTGGAACGCCACCGACGACCGGGTGGACTGGGCGTACGACGACGCGGTCGCCCGTCTCGACGTCATGACGGCTGCGCTGGGTCAGCCGCTGGCCTCCACCGTGGCCTCGTTCAGCCGCCCCGAGCCACGCCACCGCGCGCAGCGCACCGTGGCGGAGTACACCGCGATCGTCGACAAGCTCGTCGGCGACATCGAGGCGGGTGAGGCGTTCCAGGTGGTGCCGTCGCAGCGTTTCGAGATGGACACCGCGGCCGATCCGATCGACGTCTACCGGATGCTGCGGGTGTCCAATCCCAGTCCGTACATGTATCTGCTCAACATCCCGGACGCGGCCGGCGAGCTGGACTTCTCCATCGTCGGGTCCAGCCCGGAAGCACTGGTGACGGTCCAGGACGGCCGTGCCACCACACATCCCATCGCGGGCACCCGCTGGCGCGGGCAGACCGACGAGGAGGACGTGCTGCTGGAGAAGGAGTTGCTCGCCGATGAGAAGGAACGCGCCGAGCACCTGATGCTCGTGGATCTCGGCCGCAACGACCTCGGCCGGGTGTGCCGTCCGGGCACGGTGCGGGTGGAGGATTACAGCCACATCGAGCGCTACAGCCACGTCATGCATCTGGTCTCGACGGTGACGGGGGAACTCGCCGCCGGGAAAACCGCTCTGGACGCGGTCACGGCGTGTTTCCCGGCCGGGACTCTCTCGGGGGCGCCGAAGGTCCGTGCGATGGAACTGATCGAGGAGGTCGAAAAGACCCGGCGCGGACTGTACGGCGGCGTCGTCGGATATCTCGACTTCGCGGGTAACGCCGATTTCGCGATCGCCATCCGCACCGCCCTCATGCGTAGCGGCACCGCATACGTGCAGGCCGGCGGCGGAGTCGTGGCCGACTCCAACGGTCCCTACGAGTACACCGAGGCGGCGAACAAGGCGCGCGCGGTCCTCAATGCGGTCGCCGCCGCCGAGACGTTGTCCGCGCCCATCCCGGGCCCGTCTGCCGACCGGCAGGCGCCGTGATCCGCATCGCCCAACTTCTCCTCGTCCTCGCCGCCGCGGCGTTGTGGCTGGCGTCGAGGACGACGTGGGTCGAGGTCGACTCGTTCGACGGCCTGGGCCAGCCCAGGACCACCGCGCTGACGGGTGCGGGATGGTCGACGGCGCTGCTCCCACTGGCGCTCGTGGCGCTGGCGGCGGCGGTGGCCGCGCTGGCCGTGCGCGGATGGACCCTGCGACTGCTGGCGGTGCTGGTGGCGGCGGCCAGCGCCGGTATGGCCTACCTGGCCATCAGCCTCTGGGTGATCTCCGACGTCGCGGTGCGCGCCGCGCACCTCGCCGAGGTCCCGGTGGCCGACCTGACCGGAACGCAGCGGCACTACACCGGCGCGATCGTCACGCTGGTGGCGGCGCTGGGCACCCTCGTCGGCGCGGTGCTGCTGATCCGGTCGGCGACGGCGGTGCGCTCGGCGTCGGCGAAGTACGCCGCGCCCGCGGCACGCCGGGCGGCCGCACAGCGGCAGGAATCGGGCGAGGGGGGAAATGTGGTGTCGGAGCGGATGATGTGGGACGCGCTGGACGAGGGGCGCGACCCGACGAATCCGGACAACAAGGGCCGGTGAGAGTTGGTGGTGTGGTGGCGGCTACCCTTCGAAGGAGATCGTTCGAGTTCGTCCGCGGCGGACCGGAAGGGGAGTGGCGGGTTATGAGTTCGGCATCCGTGCTCGACTCCATCATCGAGGGAGTCCGCGCCGACGTCGCAGCCCGCGAAGCCGTCGTCGGCCTGCCCGAAATGAAGGAACGGGCGCTGGCCGCGCCGCCGCCGCTGAACGTGATGGCGGCGCTTCGCGAACCCGGCATCGGTGTCATCGCGGAGGTGAAGCGGGCCAGCCCGTCTCGCGGTCAGCTTGCGAACATCGCCGACCCCGCCCAGCTCGCGGGCGCCTACCAGGACGGCGGCGCACGGATCATCAGCGTGCTGACCGAGCAGCGCCGGTTCAACGGGTCGCTGGACGACCTGGACGCGGTGCGTGCCGCGGTGTCGATTCCGGTGTTGCGCAAGGACTTCATCGTGTGGCCCTACCAGATCCACGAGGCGCGTGCGCACGGTGCGGACATGCTGCTGCTGATCGTGGCGGCTCTCGAGCAGCCGGTGCTGGAATCACTGCTGGAGCGCACCGAATCGCTGGGTATGACCGCACTCGTCGAGGTGCACACCGAGGAGGAGGCCGACCGTGCCCTGCAGGCCGGCGCCAGGGTCATCGGCGTGAACGCCCGGGATCTCAAGACCCTGGAGGTGGACCGGGACTGCTTCGCGCGCATCGCGCCCGGACTGCCGTCGAACGTCATCCGGATCGCCGAGTCCGGTGTCCGCGGCACCGCTGATCTCCTCGCCTACGCCGGCGCCGGTGCCGACGCCGTGCTCGTCGGCGAGGGGTTGGTCACCAGCGGCGATCCGCGCAGCGCCGTCGCCGATCTGGTCACCGCGGGGCGGCATCCGTCCTGCCCGAAACCCGCACGCTGACACGTGGCCGATCTGTCAGGCCCGGAGCTGCCGCGTTCCAGCGCGGCCGTGGCCGAACCCACCATCCACGACCCCGATGCCAGGGGCCATTTCGGCGTTTTCGGCGGGCGGTTCGTCCCCGAGGCTCTGATGGCGGTCATCGAGGAGGTCACGTCCGCCTACGAGAAGGCGCGTGGTGACCAGACGTTCCTCGATGAGCTGGACCGTCTGCAGCGCCACTACAGCGGCAGGCCGTCACCGCTCTACGAGGCGGAACGCCTCAGCGCGCACGCGGGCGGTGCGCGGATCTTCCTGAAGCGAGAAGACCTCAACCACACCGGGTCTCACAAGATCAACAATGTGCTCGGGCAGGCGCTTCTGGCCCGGCAGATGGGTAAGACCCGCGTCATCGCCGAAACCGGTGCGGGACAGCACGGCGTGGCCACCGCGACGGCGTGCGCGCTGCTCGGCCTGGAATGCGTCATCTACATGGGCGCCGTCGACACCGCCAGACAGGCGCTGAACGTGGCCCGGATGCGGCTGCTCGGCGCCGAAGTGGTGTCCGTCGAAGCCGGTTCGAAGACCCTCAAGGATGCGATCAACGAGGCGTTCCGCGACTGGGTGACCAACGCCGACAACACCTACTACTGCTTCGGCACCGCGGCGGGACCGCATCCGTTCCCCACCATGGTGCGCGACTTCCAGCGGGTTATCGGGCTGGAGACCCGTGTCCAGGTCCAGGCGCAGGCGGGTCGGCTGCCCGATGCGGTGACAGCTTGTGTGGGAGGCGGATCCAACGCGATCGGTATCTTCCACGCGTTCATCGACGACCCCGGTGTGCGGCTCGTCGGGTTCGAGGCCGCCGGAGACGGAGTCGAAACCGGCCGGCACGCCGCGACATTCACCGGAGGTTCACCGGGGGCTTTCCAGGGTTCATTCTCATACCTGCTGCAGGACGACGAGGGCCAGACGATCGAATCCCATTCGATCTCAGCGGGACTGGACTATCCCGGTGTCGGTCCCGAGCATGCCTACCTGCGGGATACGGGCCGGGCCGAATACCGGCCGGTCACCGACACCGAGGCCATGGACGCCTTCGGGTTGCTGTGCCGCACCGAAGGCATCATCCCGGCGATCGAGTCGGCGCACGCGCTGGCCGGAGCGCTCAAGCTGGGTCCCGAGTTGGGCGCCGGCGCGATTATCGTGGTGAACCTGTCCGGGCGCGGCGACAAGGACGTCGAGACGGCTGCCAAGTGGTTCGGATTGTTCGACAAGGGACCGGAGAAGTCATGAGCCGGCTGGCCGGTGTGTTCGGAACCTGCCGCCAGGAGAACCGGGCGGCGTTGATCGGTTATCTGCCGACCGGGTTTCCCGATGTGCCCACGTCGATCGCGGCGATGACGGCCCTCGTCGAATCCGGTTGCGATCTGGTGGAAGTCGGCATCCCGTATTCGGACCCGGGAATGGACGGTCCGACCATCGCGGCGGCCACGGAAGCGGCGTTGCAGGGCGGGGTGCGCGTGCGGGATTCGCTCACCGCCGTCGAGGCGATCAGCAATGCGGGCGGCCGGGCTGTCGTCATGACGTACTGGAACCTGGTGCTGCGCTGGGGGGTGGATGCGTTCGCGCGTGATCTGGCCTCCGCCGGCGGGCTGGGGTTGATCACCCCCGATCTGATTCCCGACGAGGCGCAGGAGTGGATCGAGGCCTCCGACGCGCACGATCTGGACCGCATCTTCCTGGTCGCACCCTCGTCCACGCCTGAGCGACTGGCATCGACCGTGCGGGCGTCGCGCGGATTCGTCTACGCGGCGTCGACGATGGGGGTGACAGGCGCGCGGGACGCGGTGTCGAATGCGGCGCCCGAACTCGTCCGCCGGGTCAAGGCGGTGTCGGACATCCCGGTGGGGGTCGGCCTGGGCGTGCGGTCGCGTGAGCAGGCGGCGCAGATCGGCGCGTACGCCGACGGTGTCATCGTCGGCTCGGCCCTGGTATCGGCGTTGCAGGAGGGTCTCCCCGCGGTGCGGGCGCTGACATCCGAACTCGCCGACGGTGTGCGGCAGAGGGTTTCGGCGTGACGACGACGCTGGCATATATTCCCAGTCCGTCGCAGGGTGTTTGGCATCTCGGCCCGCTTCCGATCCGCGCCTATGCGCTGTTCATCATCGTCGGCATCATCGTGGCGCTGGTGCTCGGCGACCGGCGATGGGAGGCCCGGGGCGGCGAACGTGGGGTCATCTACGACATCGCGTTGTGGCCCATCGTCTTCGGCCTGATCGGTGGCCGGCTGTACCACGTGCTGACGGACTGGCCAACGTATTTCGGCGAGGGCGGCGCCGGTCTGTGGGGCGCCGTGCGGGTGTGGGACGGGGGCCTGGGCATCTGGGGTGCCGTCGCACTCGGCGGTGTCGGCGCGTGGATCGCGTGCCGGCGCCGGGGGATACCGT
Organism: Actinomycetota bacterium; assembly: GCA_018268465.1. Lineage (GTDB taxonomy): Bacteria > Actinomycetota > Actinomycetes > Mycobacteriales > Mycobacteriaceae > Mycobacterium. The sequence goes on along the minus strand of JAFDWN010000015.1, from coordinate 897 downwards.
TGCCGGCCTTCGGCGACGCGATCGCACCGGGAATTGTTCTGGCCCAGGCCATCGGGCGGCTCGGCAACTACTTCAACCAGGAGCTGTACGGCAGGCCGACGACATTGCCGTGGGGTCTGGAGATCTATGAGCGGCGCAATGCCAGCGGCGCGCTGGATTCGCTCAACGGCGTGGCGACCGGCCCCGCGATCAGCGTGGTCCATCCCACGTTTCTGTACGAACTGCTGTGGAATGTGCTCGTTTTCGCGGTACTCATCTGGGTGGACCGGCGGTTCAGAATCGGCCACGGCAGGCTGTTCGCGCTGTATGTCGCGGGGTATTGCCTGGGCAGGTTCTGGGTCGAGCTGATGCGGAGCGATACGGCCACCCACATCGCGGGCATCCGGATCAACTCGTTCACGGCGACGTTCGTGTTCATCGCCGCGGTGGTGTACATCATGGTCGCACCGAAGGGCCGGGAGGATCCCGCCACGCTGCGCGGCAACGCCGATCAAGAGGATCAGCCCGTCAAGGACAGCGAGGTCGCCGACGAACTCGCGAAGGAGCTCGCGGCGGTGGCCGCGACGACCGGGGTCGTTGCGGCGGCGAAACTGGCCGGTGAGGCGGAGAAACAGGACGCCGAAGCTGTCGGCGACGACGGCGCCGACGGGCAGGCGGACGATGTCGGCACCGGGGAGGCCGAGGCCCTCACCGCGGATATTGCGGCCGAGGTTGAGGTTGAGTCTGAGCCCACTGGTGAGGCGGCCGCTGAGGCGGAGGCTCTGGCCGCGGAGGTGACTGAGGCGCCGGCGGAGGCGGTTGCGGTCGGAAGAGCGTCGTGGGGGGAAGGCGTGGAGCTCTCGGTGGTCGCCGTATCATTAAAAGAGGGGGAAGAGGCCGCGGCGGCGGAGGCGGGAG
>JAFDWN010000014.1:62483-62683 GCA_018268465.1 Actinomycetota bacterium | reverse complement strand
CGGAGGAGGTTGCCGAGGCCGAGGCAGTCGAGGAAGCCGAGGCTGAGGAGCCTGTGGAGCCTGTGGAGCCTGCGGGTGTGGCTGCCGCTGAGGTGGAGGTTCGTGCCGCGGAGGTGGCTGAGGCTCCCGACGAGGCGATCGAGGAAGCCGAGCCTGTGGAGCCTGCGAGTGAGCCTGCCGCTGAGGCGGAGGCTCTGGCC
>JAFDWN010000014.1:62239-62437 GCA_018268465.1 Actinomycetota bacterium | reverse complement strand
GAGGTTGCCGAGGCCGAGGAGCCTGTGGAGCCCGTGGGTGTGGCTGCCGCTGAGGCGGAGGCTCTGGCCGCGGAGGTGGCTGAGGCGCCGGCGGAGGAGGTTGCCGAGGCCGAGGCAGTCGAGGAAGCCGAGGCTGAGGAGCCTGTGGAGCCTGCGAGTGAGGCTGCCGCTGAGGTGGAGGCTCTGGCCGCGGAGGTG
>JAFDWN010000014.1:0-62213 GCA_018268465.1 Actinomycetota bacterium | reverse complement strand
GGCGGAGGAGGTTGCCGAGGCCGATGTGGCCGCCGAGGCGATCGAGGAAGCCGAGCCTGTGGAGCCTGCGAGTGAGGCCGCTGCTGAGGCGGAGGCTCTGGCCGCGGAGGTGACTGAGGCGCCGGCGGAGGAGGTTGCCGAAGCCGAGGTGGCCGCGGAGCCCGCGCCGCAGCCTGCGCCCCAAACACGTCGTCGATGGTGGCAGCGCGGGCGCTGAATGCGCGGCAACCGACCCGTCCCTGGGCCGTCGAGGTGACCTCGATCTGTCGGACCCCCCACTACTATCGAACTTATGTTCGAAGATCTCGATGACGCGGCCGTCCTGGACGAGCTCGCCGCCGCGGCGCGGCACGAGAACATCGCATGCGCTCGACGGTTCGCTGCGATCGGGGAGATCTACGCGCGTCGCGCGCCCGAGGAGGATGTCGAACGGTTGTGCTGGGCTGTCGACGGTCACGCGAATGTCGTCGCCGAGATCTCGGCGGCTCTGAGCATCAGTCGCGGCCGTGCCGCGGGTCAGCTGCGCTATGCGATCGCACTGCGCGACGAACTCCCCAACGTCGCCGAGGTGTTCGGCACCGGGGCGTTCGACTTCAGGGTCATGGCGGCCCTCGTCAATCGGACTGCACTGGTCGACGATCCGGAACGCATGGCGCGGGTCGACGCGGAGCTGGCCCGCCGCGCGGCTAAATGGACGCGCTTGTCTGGACCGAAGCTCGATGAGCGAATCGACATGGTGATCACCTCGATAGATCCCGACGGGATTCGGGTGCCGAACAAGACCATCGAGGATCGTCATATCGACATCGCCCCGACCAACCCCGGCATGGCTGGAATCTGGGCCAACATCGAATCCCCCGACGCCGCGGCACTGGACAAGGCGCTCGACGGGCTCGCGGCCACCGTCTGCCCGAATGACCCGCGCACCAGCAAGCAGCGCCGTGCCGACGCGGTCGGCGCACTGGCTGGCTACCGGCGCAGCCTCCCCTGCCGGTGCGGATCCGACGACTGCCCGGCGCGGGGTGCGGACCGGCCCGTCAGCAACGTTGTCATCCACGTGCTGGCCGAGCAGGCAACGCTGAACGGCACATCGCAATCACCCGGGTATGTCCCGGGGTACGGAGCGCTGCCCGCCGGGCAGGTCCGCGATCTCGCGGCGACGGCCAAGGTCAAACCCGTGATCATCCCTCCCGCGGCGGCCGAGGCAGGGTACCGACCGTCGGCAGCACTTGCGGAGTTCATCCGACTACGCGACCTGACCTGCAGATTTCCTGGCTGCGACCAGCCCGCCGAGGTGTGTCAGATCGACCACACGATTCCCCATCCGGTCGGGCCCACGCATCCTTCCAACCTGAAGCTCTACTGTCCCCATCACCACATGATCAAAACGTTCTACGTCGGCGATGGCGGCTGGACCGACCGCCAGCTTCCCGACGGAACCGTGCGATTCACTGCCCCGAGCGGCCAGACGTACACCACCCGCCCGGGTGGGGCGTTGTTCTTCCCCGTGCTCGGCACTCCGACGGGCACGATCGAGGTGCCCCGAACCGCCGGACCGCATCGTCCCGGCCGGGAAACGATGATGCCCCGGCGCAAGCAGACCCGCTCCCAGGGGCGTGCCGCACGGATCGCTGCGGAACGCAGGATCAACCACGAACGCAACACCGCCCAGGCGCGAGAACAGCAGGACGGGCTGGCGGCCAACCATGCGCCGGCGGCCAACGACGAACCGCCACCCTTCTGAGGCGCGCCGGTCTGGCATGCTGAAATGCATGACAGATCCGTCGCAGTTCGGTGGATACCCCGACGGTTCGACGCCGCCGCAATACCCCCCGCCGCCCGGCGCCTACCCGCCGCCAGGCCCGTACCCGCCCATGTACAGCGACCCGATGGCACCCTACGGACGCCACCCTCTCACCGGGGAGCCGCTGTCGGACAAATCCAAAGTGGTGGCCGGGCTGCTGCAACTTCTGGGGCTGCTCGGGCTCGTCGGGATCGGACGCATCTACCTCGGCTACACCGGACTGGGTGTCGCGCAACTCATCGTCGGCCTGGTCACCTGCGGTATCGGCGCTGTCATCTGGGGCATCATCGACGCCGTCCTGATCCTGACGGACAAGGTCCGCGATCCGCAGGGACGTCCCCTCCGTGACGGGACGTAGCCCCGCATCCGGCAGCCGGGCCCGGCTCTACGGTGCGGTCGGAACCGGCGCCGTGGCCCTGGCCGGATTGGCCTATGTCGGCCTCGGTGACCCGCACCGACCGGGTTTCCTCTTCCCCGGATGCCCGTTCAAGATGCTCACCGGCTGGAACTGCCCGGCCTGCGGCGGGCTGCGGATGACCCACGACCTACTCCACGGCGACATCGCCACCGCAGTCGTCGATAACGTGTTCCTCCTGGTCGGCCTACCGTTGCTGACCGTGTGGATCCTGGCGCGGTGGCGCCTGGGCCGCACGATCATGCCGATGCCCGCCGTCGTCGTCATCGTCGTGGCCGCGGCGGCCTGGACCGTGGTGCGTAACCTCCCGGGGTTCCCATTGGTACCAACTGTTCTCGACGGGTAGCTTCCGACCTGCGCTGATACACTCGGCGCTCGGGCCGGTGTAGTCCCGGAAAGTGAAATTCCGGACTGCGGAGGTACTTCTCGATGCTGTTCTCGGCCTTGCCAGAAGCTCAGGGTCTCTACGACCCGGACAACGAGTCGGACTCCTGTGGCGTTGCCATGGTCACCGACATCCAAGGCCGACGTTCACACGCTCTCGTCACCGACGGACTCGTCGCACTCGAACACCTCGAGCACCGCGGTGCCGCGGGCGCGGAACCCAACAGCGGTGACGGGGCCGGCATCCTCATCCAGCTGCCCCACGAACTGCTGCGCGAGGTCGTCGACTTCGAACTGCCCGAGCAGACACCGGACGGCAGCAACACGTTTGCCGCCGGCATCTGCTTCATGCCGCAGGACCCCGTGGCCCGCGCCGCGGCGCGCAGCCGGGTGGAAGCCATCGCCGCGGACGAGGACATCGAGGTCCTGGGGTGGCGTGCGGTGCCCGTCGACCCCGACCGTGCGGAGGTCGGGATGACGGCACTGAGCTGTATGCCGCACATGGCACAACTGTTCGTCGCCGCACCCGCACGCGACGGTGTGCGCCCCGCCGGCCTGGAACTGGACAGACTCGTCTACCCGCTGCGCAAACGCGCCGGGCACGTCCCGCCCGATGTCGCCGCCGACGGCACCGGCGTCTACTTCGCGTCCCTGTCCAGCCGCACCATCACCTACAAGGGCATGCTCACCGCCCCGCAGATGTCGCACTTCTTCCCCGACCTGCGCGACGAACGCTGTAAGAGCGCCATCGCCATCGTCCACAGCCGGTTCTCCACCAACACCTTCCCGTCCTGGCCCCTGGCCCACCCGTTCCGGTTCATCGCCCACAACGGCGAAATCAACACCGTGCGCGGCAACCGCAACCGGATGCACGCCCGCGAGGCCATGCTGCAAAGTGCCAACATCGGCGGCGACCTGTCGCGGCTGTCGCCGATCTGCACTCCCGACGCATCGGACTCCGCATCCTTCGACCAGACGCTGGAACTCCTGCACCTCGGCGGCCGCAGCCTGCCCCATGCCGTGATGATGATGATCCCCGAGGCCTGGGAGAACAACACCACCATCAGCCCGCAGCGGCGCGCCTTCTGCCAGTACCACGCCTCCATCATGGAACCGTGGGACGGCCCCGCATGTGTCACCTTCACCGACGGCACCGTCGTCGGGGCGGTGTTGGACCGCAACGGCTTACGGCCCGGCCGGTGGTGGCGCACCATCGACGACCGCATCATCCTGGCCAGCGAGGCCGGGGTGCTGGAGGTGCCGTCGGAGCAGATCGTGGCCAAGGGCCGGCTGGAACCCGGCAAGATGTTCCTCATCGACACCGCCGCGGGCCGCATCGTCCCCGACGAGGAGATCAAAGACCAACTCGCCAGCGCGGAGCCCTACGGCGAATGGCTGCACGCCGGGCTGCTCGACCTCAAGACCCTGCCCGACCGGGTGCGGGTGCAGCCCAACCACGAATCGGTGGTACGCCGCCAGATTTCGTTCGGCTACACCGAGGAGGAACTGCGCATCCTGCTCACGCCGATGGCCGCGTCGGGCGGTGAACCGCTGGGCTCCATGGGCACCGACACCCCGATCGCGGTGCTCTCGCAACGGTCACGACTGCTGTACGACTACTTCGTCGAACTCTTCGCGCAGGTGACCAACCCGCCGCTGGACGCCATCCGCGAGGAGATCGTCACGTCGATGTCCCGCGTGATGGGGCCCGAACAGAACCTGCTCGACCCGACCGCGGCATCCTGCCGCCAGATCGTGCTGCGCTGGCCGGTTCTGGACAACGACGAACTCAACAAGATCGTGCACATCAACGCCGACGGCGAACAGCCCGGACTGAAAACCGCTGTGCTGCGGGCCCTCTACGACGTGGAGCGCGGCGGCGAAGGACTGGCCGACGCGCTGGAGGACCTGCAGCACCGCGCCTGTGAGGCGATCGCGAAGGGCGCCCGCACGCTGGTGATCTCCGACCGCGATTCCGACCACACCCGGGCGCCCATCCCGTCACTGCTGGCGGTGTCGGCCGTACACCACCACCTGGTGCGGACCAAGGAACGCACCACCGTGGCACTCGTCGTAGAGAGCGGCGACGCCCGCGAGGTACACCACATCGCGATGCTCATCGGATTCGGTGCCGCGGCCGTCAACCCCTACCTGGCGTTCGAGTCCATCGAGGATCTGATCCGCGAGGGTGAGCTCACCGGCATCGAACCCGCGGCGGCCGTCCGCAACTACCTCAAAGCGCTCGGCAAGGGCGTGATGAAGGTGATGAGCAAGATGGGCATCTCGACCGTCGCGTCCTACACCGGCGCACAGGCCTTCGAGGCCGTCGGCATCAACCGTGACGTCGTCGACGAGTACTTCACCGGCACGCCGTCCCAGCTTGGCGGTATCGGCCTGGACGTCATCGGCGAAGAGGTCAAAGTGCGTCACCGGCGCGCCTATCCGGAGAACCCGACGGAACGGGTGCACCGCCGCCTGGAGGTGGGCGGCGAGTACGCGTTCCGGCGCGAGGGTGAGCTGCACCTGTTCACCCCCGAAGTGGTGTTCCTGCTTCAGCATTCGACCAGAACCGGCCGTCACGACGTCTTCCAGCAGTACTCCGACGAGGTGAACCGGCTGTCCAGGGATGGCGGTACGCTGCGCGGGCTGTTCGAGTTCAAGACCGGTGTGCGGCCACCGGTTCCGCTGGAGGAGGTCGAACCGGTCGACTCGATCGTGACACGGTTCAACACCGGCGCCATGAGTTACGGCTCCATCTCGGCCGAGGCGCACGAGACGATGGCGATCGCCATGAACAATCTGGGCGGCCGCTCCAACAGCGGTGAGGGCGGCGAGGATGTCGACCGGCTGTACGACCCGCGCCGGCGCAGCGCCGTGAAGCAGGTGGCATCCGGCCGGTTCGGTGTCACCAGCGACTACCTGGTCAACGCCACCGACATTCAGATCAAGATGGCCCAGGGCGCCAAACCTGGTGAGGGCGGGCAGCTTCCGGGCTACAAGGTGTATCCGAACATCGCCAAGACGCGGCACTCGACCCCGGGTGTGGGGCTCATCTCACCGCCGCCGCACCACGACATCTATTCGATCGAGGATCTCGCACAGCTGATCCACGACCTGAAGAACGCCAACGCCGACGCGCGGATCCACGTCAAGCTGGTCGCCAGTGTCGGGGTCGGCACCGTCGCGGCGGGTGTCTCCAAGGCGCACGCCGACGTGGTGCTGATCTCCGGCCACGACGGCGGCACCGGTGCGGCGCCGCTGACCTCGCTCAAACACGCCGGCGCCCCGTGGGAGATCGGCCTGGCCGATGCCCAGCAGACACTGGTGCTCAACGGGCTGCGCGACCGCATCACCGTGCAGTGCGACGGCGGTATGCGCACCGCCCGCGACGTCATGGTCGCCGCGCTGCTCGGGGCCGAAGAATACGGATTCGCCACCGCACCCCTGGTCGTGTCGGGCTGCATCATGATGCGTGTCTGCCACCTCGACACCTGCCCGGTGGGGGTCGCCACCCAGAATCCCGAACTGCGGGCACGGTTCAACGGCAAGCCGGAGTTCGTGGAGAACTACTTCAAGTTTATCGCCGAAGACATCCGGAAATACCTGGCGGAGTTGGGTTTCCGCAGTATCGACGAGGCCGTCGGGCACGCTGAGATGCTCGACACCGCCCCCGGGGTGGCGCACTGGAAGAGTCAGGGGCTCGATCTCAGCCCCATCTTCGTGGTGCCCACCGACGCCCACGGCGGCAAGCTCACCCAGCGCAGGCGGCTGCGCGGCCAGGATCACGGCCTCGATGCCGCGCTGGATCGCACCCTGATCCAGTTGGCCGAAGGCGCGCTGGAGGACGCCCACCCGGTCCGGCTGGAACTGCCCGTGCGCAACGTCAACCGCACCGTCGGAACGTTGTTGGGCTCGGAGGTCACCCGGCGATACGGCGCGCAGGGCCTACCCGACGACACCATCCACGTGACGCTGACCGGTTCGGCTGGCCAATCCCTCGGCGCGTTCCTGCCGCCCGGCGTCACGCTGGAGCTCATCGGTGACGCCAACGACTATGTGGGCAAAGGCCTTTCGGGCGGCCGGGTGATCGTGCGGCCGCCCGACGATGTGCTGTTCCTGCCCGAGGACAACGTGATCGCGGGCAACACCCTGCTCTACGGGGCGACGTCCGGCGAGGTGTTCCTCCGGGGCAACGTCGGGGAACGCTTCTGCGCCCGCAACTCCGGGGCCCTGGCGGTGGTGGAAGGCGTCGGTGACCACGCCTGCGAGTACATGACCGGAGGTCGTGTCGTCGTGCTCGGACCGACAGGCCGCAACATTGCCGCGGGAATGTCGGGCGGGATCGCCTTCGTGCTCGGCCTGGACCCGGCGAAGGTGAACCCCGACATGGTGGAACTGCAACGCCTCGAACCCGAGGATCTCACCTGGTTGCACGACGTGGTCGCCAATTACGCCCGGCAGACCGGCAGCACCGTGGCCACCTCCGTGCTATCCGACTGGCCAAGGCGCAGTGCGCAGTTCACGAAGATCATGCCGACCGACTATCAGCGCGTCCTGCAGGCCACCCGGATGGCCAAGGCGGAGGGCCGCGACGTCGACACCGCGATCATGGAGGCGAGCCGTGGCTGACCCCACCGGATTCCTGAAAGTTGCCAAGATCGAGGCGGCCAAACGGCCCGTCGACGAACGGGTGGGGGACTGGCGCGAGGTCTACGAACGCCAGGATCCCCATGAGCGGTCCGGCGAGGTGTCCCAGCAAGCCCGCCGCTGCATGGATTGCGGAATCCCGTTCTGCCACTCGGGAACCGCCGGCTGCCCGCTGGGCAACCTGATCCCGGAGTGGAACGATCTGGTCCGGCGCGGGCGCTGGGACGCCGCCAGTGATCGGCTGCACGCCACCAACAACTTCCCGGAGTTCACCGGCCGGCTGTGCCCGGCGCCGTGCGAAGCGGCGTGTGTGCTGTCCATCGCCGAGGAGCAGACCGGCGGCAGCGTCACGATCAAACGGATCGAGCAGACGATCGTCGACCAGGCCTGGATGGACGGCATCGTCGAACCTCAGCCCGCCGCCATCTCCACGGGTAAGCATGTCGCGGTGGTCGGCTCGGGACCGGCCGGGTTGGCCGCCGCCCAACAGCTCACCCGGGCCGGACACGAGGTGACCGTCTACGAGCGCGACGACCGTCTCGGCGGGTTGATGCGTTACGGCATCCCCGAATACAAACTCGAGAAGGCGACGCTGGACCAGCGCTTGAGCCAAATGCGCGCCGAGGGAACCCGTTTCGTCACCGACTGCGAAGTCGGTGTGGACCTGACCATCGAACAGCTGCGCGCCCAGCACGACGCGGTGGTGCTGGCCGTGGGGGCGCTACGGGCCCGTGACAACGACGTCGAGGGTCGCGACCTCGCCGGGGTGCACCTGGCGATGGAACACCTGGTGCCGGCCAACAAGGAGTGCGAGGGCGACGGACCGTCGCCGGTCTCGGCCCGCGACCGCCATGTGGTGATCATCGGCGGCGGCGACACCGGTGCCGACTGCCTGGGCACCGCGCACCGGCAGGGGGCCAAATCGGTGACCCAGCTGGACTACAACCCCGAACCACCCGAATACCGCGACGATTCCCGCTCACCCTGGCCGACGTGGCCGCTGGTGCTGCGGACCTCCCCGGCCCACGCCGAGGGCGGTGCGCGCCGCTACCAGGTCGCCGTGCAGCGCTTCCTCGGTGACGACAGGGGTCAGGTGCGTGCGATGGAGATCGCCGAGGTCAAGGTGGAACGTGACGCCGCGGGCAAGCGCACCATCGTGCCGGTGGGGGACTCCCTGGAGATTCCCTGTGACATGGCGCTGCTGGCCATCGGTTTCGACGGCGTCGAGCATATGGCACTGCTCGACGACCTCGGGCTGCAGCTCAATCGGCGCGGTGCGCTGTCGTGCGGATCGGACTGGCAGACCGACGCCCCCGGGGTGTTCGTTTGCGGTGACGCCCATCGGGGCGCGTCACTGGTCGTCTGGGCGATCGCGGAGGGCCGCAGCGCCGCACATGCGGTCGACACCTACCTGATGGGTGAATCCGATCTGCCCGAACCGGTCCGGCCCGGCGCTTTGCCATTGGCCGTCGTGTGAGCCAGCTCGAGACTAAGCTGAGCCAACGTGAATAGACGCGGAAAGATCGTCTGTACCCTCGGCCCGGCCACCTCCACCGACGAGACCGTCCGAGCGCTGGTCGAAGCGGGTATGGACGTCGCACGTATGAACTTCAGTCACGGCGACTACTCCGACCACGAAGCCTCGTACAAACGGGTGCGAGCAGCCTCCGACGTGACCGGTCACGCGGTCGGCATCATGGCCGACCTCCAAGGACCGAAGATCCGCCTCGGACGGTTCGCCGACGGCCCGACGTACTGGGCGACCGGGGAGATGGTACGGATCACCGTCGAGGACTGCCAGGGCACCCACGACAGGGTGTCGACCACCTACAAGAACCTCTCCAAGGACGCCGCGCCCGGCGACCGCCTGCTCGTCGACGACGGCAAGGTCGGCCTCGTCGTTGAACACATCGACGGCAATGACGTGGTCTGCCAGGTCACCGAGGGCGGTCCGGTCAGCAACAACAAGGGCATCTCACTGCCCGGCATGAACGTCTCGGTCCCGGCGCTGTCCGAGAAGGACATCGAGGACCTCGAGTTCGCGCTGCGGCTCGGCGTGGACCTGGTGGCGCTCTCGTTCGTGCGTTCACCGGCCGACATCGAACTCGTGCACGAGGTGATGGACCGCGTCGGCAGGCGCGTCCCGGTGATGGCGAAGCTCGAGAAGCCGGAGGCGATCGACAACCTCGAGGCGATCGTGCTGGCCTTCGACGCCATCATGGTCGCCCGCGGCGACCTCGGCGTGGAACTGCCGCTCGAAGAGGTGCCGCTGGTCCAGAAGCGGGCCATCCAAATGGCCAGGGAGAACGCCAAACCCGTCGTCGTCGCCACGCAGATGCTGGAGTCGATGATCGAGAATTCCCGGCCCACCCGCGCGGAGGCCTCCGACGTGGCCAACGCGGTGCTCGACGGTGCCGACGCGGTCATGCTCTCCGGCGAGACCTCGGTGGGCAAGTACGCGCTGGAAGCCGTCCGGACGATGGCGCGCATCATCTCCGCCGTCGAGGACAACTCGGTGGTCGTGCCGCCGCTGACCCACGTGCCCAGGACCAAACGCGGGGTGATCTCCTACGCCGCCCGCGACATCGGTGAACGCCTGGACGCCAAGGCGCTCGTCGCGTTCACCCAGTCCGGCGACACGGTGCGCCGGTTGGCGCGGCTGCACACCCCGCTGCCGGTGCTGGCGTTCACCGCGCTGCCGGAGGTGCGCAGCCAGCTGGCGCTGACGTGGGGTACCGAGACGTTCATCGTCGAGCACATGGAGAGCACCGACGACATGATCCGTCAGGTCGACCATTCCATGCTCGAACTGGGCCGCTACAAGCGCGGGGACCTGGTGGTGATCGTCGCCGGCGCACCGCCTGGCACCGTCGGGTCGACCAACCTCATCCACGTGCACCGGATCGGGGAGGACGACGTCTAGATGAACGGCAGCAGGACGACCCTGTGACAGGAGGCCACGTTGTCCGCCGGCTCGGATTTCGACGAACTGCTGGCGGTCCTGGATCTCCGCCGCCCTGACGACGACCTCTTCATCGGCCGCCATCCGCACAAGAACCCGGTGCGGACATTCGGCGGCCAGATGATGGCCCAGGGCTTCGTCGCGGCCAGCCGCACTGTCAAGGACGGGTTACCGCCCAGCGCGCTGTCGGTGCACTTCATCGCCGGCGGCGAGCCGGCGCGGGACCTGGAGTTCCACGTCGTGCGGCTGCGCGACGAGCGGCGGTTCGCCAACCGCCGCGTCGACGTGGTGCAGGACGGACAGCTGCTGGCCACCGCCATGGTCTCCTACCTGGCGGGGGGACGGGGGCTCGAGCACGGCATCGAGCCCCCGCAGGTGCCCGATCCGGCAACGCTTCCGCGCATCGACGAGCTGTTGCGCGGCTACGAGCAGACCGTGCCGCAGTTCGCGAACGCGCTACGGCCAATCGAATGGCGTTACGTCAACGATCCGGCATGGGTGATGCGCGACAAGGGGGAGCGGCTCGCGCACAACCGGGTCTGGCTCAAGACGGAGCGGGACATGCCCGACGACCCGGTGCTGCACACCGCCGCGATGGTCTACTCGTCGGACACCACGGTGCTCGACTCGATCATCACCACCCACGGGTTGTCGTGGGGATTCGACCGGATCTTCGCGGTGACGATGAACCACTCGGTGTGGTTCCACCGCCCGGCCCGCTTCGACGAATGGGTGCTGTACTCGACGTCGTCACCGGTGGCCGCGGAATCGCGGGGGCTGGGCAGCGGTCACTTCTTCGACCGGTCCGGGCTCCTGCTCGCCACCGTCGTGCAGGAAGGCGTGGTCAAGTATTTCCCCGGGAAGTCCTAGGACGTCGGCGCGATGGTGACGCTGAACTCGTTCTCGATCCGGTCCCGGAACTGGTCGGCGCATTGTTGGACGGCGCGCTCGTCGGATCCGGCGCCGGACAGGCAGTCGACGTAGTCGCCGCCGCCCACCTCGTTGAACACGCTGACCCAGATCGCGATGAAGACCAGCGAGATCACGATCGCCAGAAACCCCAGCACGATCCCGGCGATGGCGACACCACCGTTGGTGGCTTCACGCCGCCGGACCCGGCCCCGCGCCACGAATCCGAGGATGACCGCGATGAGGCCGAGGACGATCCCGCCGATCACCGACCACACCGAGAGCAGGGCGATGACCGCGAGTACCAGCGCGGCGACTCCGAGGCCGTTCTTCGGCGGGGCCGGTGGCGGCGCATACCCGGTGTAAGGCTGCGGAGGCGGTGGTGGATAGCTGCCCGGATACCCGCCGTACGGGTACGGATACGGGGGCGGCGGAGCCGACGGTGGCAGCCCGGGCTTATCCGACTCGGTCATGATTGCTCAGATTACCCGCTGGTCCGTCGAGAGTGAGTCGGCGACAGCCGAAGTCGGCGGGCAGGTGGTGGGTGGCGACGACCACGGTGCGCTGGGCCGGGAACAGTCCTCCGGGGGTGAGCAGATCGACCAGCACCTGCTGCCCGTCGCCGGCGTCGAGGTGCTCGGTCGGTTCGTCCAGCAGCACAACGGGAAACGTCGAGACGAGTGCGCGCGCGAGCAGCAGACGTCGGCGCTGACCGGCCGACACCGCCGCCGCGCCGCCGACGAGCACCGTCGCGAGTCCGTCGGGCAGGTTGTCCAGCCAGGTGCCCAAGCCGACCCGCCGCAGCCCGGCGGTCAGTTCCTCGTCGGTGGCGTCGCCGCGGGCCACCAGGAGGTTGTCGCGCACCGTGGTGGCGAACAGGTGGGCGTCCTCGGCGAAAAACGCTGCCTGTCCCGGCGTTTCGTTGAGCTGCTCGGCCATCGCCATCAGCAGGGTGGTCTTGCCGGAACCGCTGGGGCCCGTGACCGCGACCCGTTCGCCCGGATGCAGCGCCACCGCGGGCATCAGGGGCCGCTCGCGATGCCCGGGGTCGGGGTCGGTCAGGGTCAGCAGCCGCCGGGCGGCGATCCGTGAACGGCTGAGCTGCACCGCGGCCGCGGGCAGCGCCGTGGTCGCTTCGAACGCCGAAAGCGGCAGCAGCATCAGGATCGCCAGGGTCGTCGGTGCCACCGAGCCGGCGAGCGAGATGCCGGCGACGATCGCGCCGAGCACACTGGCGCCGATGGCGACACTGGGTACGGCCGCCGCGACCGCCGCCGGTGCGGCCGCACGGTCGGCGGCGTGACCCCAATCCCGGTGCCGGCGTTCGGATTCGCCGATCACCGCGTCCAGCCGGCCGCCGACCCGCAGCTCGGGGGCATGCTCCAGGGCGAGCATGGTCGCACTGTCGCGATCGGAATGATGCTGGGCGGCAACGGCTTCAGCCGCGGCGACGGCCCGCGCCGCGAGTGCGGGCGCCACCACGCCCGCGATCACCAGGCAGGCGCAGAGCACCAGCGCCGCGGCCGGCGAGATCACCGCGACGATGGCGACGGCGGCCAGCGACAGCACGGCGGCCACCGCGATCGGCAGCACGGCGCGCACCAGCACGTCGGCGAGATCGTCGACCGATGTGCCGATCCTGGCCACCAGCTGCCCGCTGGGCAGGCGCATCGCCACATCCGGCGGCGATTCGGCCAGCGCGCGGTACAGCCCGGTGCGCGCATTGCCTGCCGCGCGCAACGCCACATCGTGCGAGGCGAGACGCTGGCAGTAGCCGAGCACGCCGCGGGAGATGCCGAATGCGCGGACGGCGACGGCGGCCACGGTCAGGTCCAGAACCGGCGGCATCTGCCACGCCTTGGTGATCAGCCACGCCGACACCCCGGCCAGCGCCAGGGCGCTGCCCAGTGAGAGCACGCCGAGGACGGTGGCCAACGCCAGTCTGCCCAGCCGCGGCCGCAGCAGTTCGAACGCCGGGATCAGGGGGTCACCGCGGAACAAGCGCACCGCCCCCGACGTGCACGACGTGATCGCCGATCGCCAGGATCGGGTCGCGATGGCCGACCACCACCACGGTCGCCCCGGCCCGTGCCCGCGCCACGACGGCGTCGAGGACGCGGCGTTCCAGGGCATCGTCGAGGTGCGCGGTGGGTTCGTCGAGCAGCAGCACCGGCGCCGCCGAACCCAGCACCCGGGCCAGCCCGAGCCGCTGCCGCTGGCCCAGCGACAGCCCGACACCGCCGCGGCCCAGCACGGTGTCCGGGCCGTCGGGCAGCATCTGCAGCACTTCGTCGAAACCCGCGGTACGACACGCGCTTTGCGGATCATCCAACGGGCCGAACAGTTCGAGGTTGGCGCGTACGGTGCCGGGCACCAGGACGGGACGGTGGGGCAGCCACGCGACCTGGCGCCACCAGCCAGGCAGGTCGAGTTCGGAGACGTCGACGCCGCCCACGTGCACACGTCCACCGTCCGATGGTGTGTCCAGCCCCAGGATCGACTGCAGCGCAGTGCTCTTGCCCGCACCGTTGGGCCCGGTCAACACGGTCACCCGCCCGGGCAGCAGGTCGGCGCCGAGGGTGTCGACGTGGATCGTCGCGCCCCGGGCGTCGACGACGCGGGAACCGCCGGCTGCGGCGGCGGGGGGCACATCGAGCAGGGCGGCGGCGCGCTCGGCGGCCGCTTTCCCATCTTGTGCCGCGTGGTATTCGACGCCGACACGGCGCAGTGGCCAGAACACCTCCGGGGCGAGCAACAGCGCGGTGAGGCCGGCGACCAGTGTCACGTCGCCGAACACCAGGCGCAGGCCGACACTGACCGCCACCAACGCCACGCCGAGGGTGGCCAGCAGTTCGAGCACCAGTGCGGACAGGAACGCCACCCGCAGGGTGGCCATCGCCGAGCGGCGGTGTGCGTCACCGAGTTCGCCGATCCGTTGCGCCGACCCCGTGGCGCGGCCGAGCGCGCGCAGCGTGGGGATGCCGGCGACCAGGTCGAGCAACCGGGATTGCAGGGTGGTCATGGCGGCCAGCGACGCCGCCGAACGGTCCCTGGTGACCAGGCCGATGAGGATCATGAAGATCGGGATGAGCGGCAGGGCGATCGACACGATGATCGCCGACTCGATGTCGTACAGCGCGATGACGACGACCGCGGCCGGGGTGAGGATCCCGGCCAGCACGACGGTGGGCAAGTACGCGGTGAAATAGGGTCGCAGACCGTCGAGGCCCCGGGTCACCACCACGGCGGCCGCATCGCGTTCGGCGGCCAGTTGCCGTGGCGGCAGCGCCGTCACGGTGCGCAGCACCTGGCCGGACAGTTCGCCGATGACCGCGGTGGCGCCGCTCTGCGACAGCCGGCCCTGATACCAGTTCGCGAGCGCGCGCACGAGCCACAACGCTGCCAGCGCCGCCAGCGGTCCCGCCCAGTACGCCAGCGTGCGGGCAGCGGGATCGGTGATCACCCCCGCGACGATGCGCGCGGTCAGGATCGCGGCGCCGATGGTCGCCGCCGCGATCAGCACACCGCAGGCCACCGATGCGACCAGGTACCGCCGCATCGCCCGCGAGGCCGCCGGGGCGCGCAGGAGTTTCAGTTCGGGCGCCTCGACAATCCGATCGAGTGGGGAATCTGACTGGTCGAAATACGTTTCCGGAAGACCCAGTAGGACCAGGCCTGATAGCCCATCACCAGCGGCAGCAGCGTCAGCGACGCCCACGTCATGATCCGCAGGGTGTACGGGGTCGACGAGCCGTTGTAGATCGTCACGCTCCACGCCGGATCGAGGGTGGAGGGGATCAGATTGGGGAACATCGAGCCGAACAACAGTGTCACCACGGCCGCGAGCACCACCATCATGGACACGAACGCCCAGCCTTCGCGGGTGCGCGCCCACATCAGCGCCACGGCGATCAGCAGGGCGACCACCGCGGTCGCCAGGGCCAGCCACGTCCAGGCGGTGCCGTAGGCCAGCTGGGTCCAGAGCCCGAACCCGCCGGCGAACACCACGGCGGCCACCGACAGGGCGCGGCTGTACCCGAAGGCGTCGTCGCGCAGCGGTCCCTGGGTCTTCAGTGCGACGAACACCGAACCGTAGAACAGGAACAGCGATGTGGTCGCCAGCCCGCCGAGCAGGGTGTAGGCGTTGAGGACGTCGCCGATGCCCAGGTGGACCCGCCCGTCTGCGTCGATCGGCAGGCCGCGGACCAGGATCGCGAACGCGACGCCCCACAGCAGGGCGGGCAGCCAGGAGCCCACGGCGATCCCGATGTCGGCCCACTTGCGCCAGTGTGGATCGTCGATCTTGCCGCGCCATTCGATGCCGACGATCCGCACGATCATCGCGAACAGGATGGCCAGCAGCGGCAGGTAGAGGGCCGAGAACAGGGTGGCGTACATATTCGGGAACGCCGCGAACATGGCCGCACCCGCGGTGATCAGCCAGACCTCGTTGCCGTCCCATACCGGCCCGATCGTGTTGAGCACGGCCCGGCGGCGCGTGTCCCGGTCGCCCGCGCCGGGTCGATCCGCTCCTGCTCTGCCCAACGGGGCCATGAGCATGCCGACGCCGAAGTCGAAGCCCTCCAGCACGACGAAGCCCAGAAAGAGCGCGGCGATGAGGACGAACCAGAGTTCCTGAAGTCCCACGGGAGTTGACGTCCTCTCAGTAGGCGAAGGACAGCGGCGCCACGTCGTCCTTGTCGGGCGGGGTGGGCGGCGCGGGTTCGGAGTCGTGTTCCTGCGGACCCTCGATGACGTAGCGGCGCATCAGCCAGAACCACACCACCGCGAGCGCCCCGTACAGGAGGGTGAACACGGCCAGGGAGAACACCACGGTGCCCGCGGCGTGGTCGGAGACCCCTTGTTGGACGAGCAACCGGACCTGTTGGTCACCGTCGGGGTTGGGTACCACCGACCAGGGTTGTCGGCCCATCTCGGTGAACACCCAGCCCGCCGAACTGGCCAGGAACGGTGTCGGGATGGTCAGTATCGCGAAGCGGCCGAACCAGCGCTGGTCGGGGATTCGGCCTCGCCGGGTCAGCCACAGCGCCGCCAGCGCGAAGGCGACGGGCACGAGCAGCAGCCCGATCATCGCGCGGAACGACCAGTACGTGACGAACAGGTTGGGCCGGTAGTTGCCGGGGCCGAATTTCTCCTCGGCCTTGACTTGCAGATCCTCGACCCCCTGCAGCGTGACACCGGTGAACTTGCCCTCCGCGAGGAAGGGCAGCACGTAGGGCACCTCGATGACGCGGATGACGCTGTCGCAGTTGTTGTGGGTGCCGACGGTGAGGATCGAGAATTTGGGGTCGGTTTCGGTGTGGCACAACGATTCCGCCGAGGCCATCTTCATCGGCTGCTGGACGAACATGAGCTTGCCCTGCACGTCGCCGGTGATGAACAGCCCGCCGGCGGCCGCCAGTGCGACCAGGCTGCCCAGGATCGTCGCGGGCCGGTACATGGTGCGCGCCTCGACGTCTTCACCGGGGCGGGAATGCGACCGCACCATCAGCCACGCGCAGACGGCGGCGACGAAGACGCCCGCGGTCAGGAATGCGGCGGTGACGGCGTGCAGGAACGCCCAGATGGCGGTGTTGTTCGTCAGCAGCGCGCCGAAGTCGACCAGTTCGGCGCGTTTGGTTTCGGGGTTGAACCTGGCGCCGACCGGGTGCTGCATGAACGAGTTGGCGGCGATGATGAAGTACGCGGAGGCGTTGACGCCGAACGCAACCAGCCAGATGCAGGCGAGATGGACCATGCGCGGCAGGCGGTTCCAACCGAAGATCCACAGCCCGATGAACGTGGACTCGAAGAAGAACGCGACCAGTCCCTCGAAGGCCAGTGGGGCGCCGAAGATATCGCCGACGAATCGCGAGTAGTGGCTCCAGTTCATGCCGAACTGGAATTCCTGGACGATGCCGGTGGCCACGCCCATCGCGAAGTTGATGAGGAACAACTTGCCGAAGAACCGGGTCAGCCGGTACCAGGCGGGGTTGTTGGTGGCGACCCAGATCGTCTGCATGACCGCGATCAACGGTGCGAGGCCGATGGTCAACGGGACGAAGATGAAGTGGTAGACGGTGGTGATGCCGAACTGCCACCGTGACACGTCCAATGCGTCCATGGGCCTCTTCCGGGCTGCTAGAGGATTCTACGACGGAGTGTAGTAGCCATGTTAGCCGCTAGCCATAGGGCACTAAGTCACTTGGGCCGGTGGTATAGGTCATCGCTCACCGCGGGCCGGACAGCTTCTTGCTAGCGCTGCGGATCCCGAACGACGACACCACCTCGAACACGCCGATGACGATGAGCCAGACCCCCACGACAACGGTCAGCGTGGCGATCGAATCGAATGGCGATGCCAGCATCACGATGCCGGCGAGCAGGCTGATGACACCGATGAAGATCTCCCAGCCGCGGCCGGGCAGCGTGGGGTCGCTGATCGCCGACACCGCGGTGGCCACCCCGCGGAAAACAAAGCCGACGCCGATCCAGATGGCCAGCAGCAGAATTGAGTTCTCGATGCTGCGGAAACACAGGACCGCCAGAATCAGCGACGCTGCGCCGCTGATGAACAGCAACACCCGTCCCCCCGCCGACACGTGCAGGCTGAACGCGAACACGACTTGCGCGATACCGGTCACCAAAAGGTATGCGCCGAAGAAGATCGCGGCGATCCAGATGGTGATCCCCGGCCACACCAACACCGAGACACCCAACAGGACGGCCAGAATCCCCGAAACCAGAGTGGACTTCCACAGATGAGGCAAGAGGCTTGGGGGAGCGGTGGTTTGCATGCGCGCAGTGTGGCACATGCCCGATGGGCGAGTGTGGATTTAGCAGTACGGCTGTGTTGTCGGTGCGCGGTCGTTAATGTTCCGTTACCGGCAGTGAGTCGATCCCCTCGAAATTGCTTTGACCAGCAGATTTACTGATCTGAGTGCCGATAATACACGACTATGGCGCTCCACTGTAAGATAACAGGATGTCGACCGCTTCGCTGGACCTTGCCGAGCTGCTGCCGTCGTGGCTAACCGCACTCCGAGGGCAGCGCAAAAGCCCGAGCACGCTCAAGGTGTACCGCTCAGGCGTCGTGTCATTCCTCGAATTCTGTGCAGCGCAAGGGATTTCGCCCGAGTTAACCAAGGCTAACGTGGTGGCGTGGATGGCTGACCTCGCCGACGCCGAACCGGCCACCGCGCGCCTACGGCTAACCGCGGTCAAGCTTTTCGCGCGCTGGCTGGCCGATGAGGAGAATTTCGACGCCGATCCGATTCTTACCGTACGTTCACCAAAGCTTGATCAACGCGTTGTCCCGCACCTGTCCGATCAGGCAGTGCAGGCGATGATTCGCGTCTGCGACGGTGCCGAGCTGCGCGACAAGCGCGACAAAGCGCTCGTGGTGCTGTTCACCGAGACCGGCCTGCGTGCCTCCGAGATGCTAGCGCTCGACGTCTCCGACGTGTCCATCGCTGAATGCGTCCTCGTCGTGCGCCGGGGCAAAGGCGCGAAGGGGCGCCGCAGCAAGTTCTCACCGCAGGCCGCCGCGGTGCTCGACAAGTACCTCCGCGCTCGGCGCAAGGCGGGCCACGCTGGCGATCGCGGCGCCTTGTGGGTCGGGCCACGCGGCCCGTTGTCGTACACCGGGATGAAGTCGGCACTAAAGGCGCGCGCGGAGGCCGCGGGTATCGGTGGATTCCACCCGCATCGCCTGAGACATACCGCCGCGGTGCGGTGGCTGCGGGCCGGCGGCAGCGAGACCGGGCTCATGGCGCAGGCCGGCTGGCAGAGCCGGAAGATGATCGACAGGTACGTGCGGTCGGCGAGCGAGGAGCTGGCCGCCGACGAGTTCGACCGGCTGAACATCGGCGTGGACCTGACGTAGCCGGTCGGCAAGTGTCGCCCCCACGTGTGTGTGTGGCCGCGGTGCGGGATCTTCAAGGTTGTCATAGCGCCAGGAAGTCGCCCTCGCGTTGCGGGTGGCAGCAATGGCCTCGTTTAACGCTTCGTCGAACTGCTCATCGGAAGCGTCCGCCATATGGCCCGCATCGCGCCGCTCGTATGAATGAGAAAAGTAGCTATTGGCGGTCGGTAGCGAGATGTAGCCTTCACCTCGCTCCCGGGCGCGCATAGCCACGGCTGCGGATGACCGGGTCGCAACCTCCTCGCGAATCTGGGCCTTCCCTATTGCACGAGCGAGTTCTCGCTCGTGCCGACGCACATTAACTGCGGCGTCACCCTGTAGTTCGCGGGACAGCTCCAGTCGCCGTGGGCAGTTGTGGTGGTGAGCACCGCGACTGGTTCAACTGATCGCCCCCGCAGCGACCGCGACGACAAGTCACGTGGCGAAACGTGGCCATGGCGCTTTACGCTATAGACGGACCCGCTGATTGGCATCGTGTCGCTCACTCACGACGTGCACAGCCGATCGCGACGGCGGGAAGCCAGGAAACCCAGGTAGCCGGAAGCACTAGATCGGCCAGGCGCCCCACTGGAATCGTGGGTAGTGGCGGGCGAGGGACCGATCAGACATCGATCACTGCTGTCTGATCAGGAGACCTACTCAATGGCTGAAACTACCCCCGCCGACAAGACACTGTTCGGGCGCATCGGCGCCCACGAGAGCTGGGCGCGCACCGAGGACCGCACCGCGCGCACTGAGCCCGGCCGCCGCGCTGCTGATGCGCGATTCGAGAAGCTAGTCGACCCTGGCGGCGCGCTGCCCGTCGAGGAACGCCGCAAGCGCGCCGAGAGTGCACGCAAAGCCCACTACCAGCGCATGGCGCTGAAATCGGCGCAGGTTCGCCGAACCCGGGTGCGGCGCAAGGCTGACGACCACGCAGCTGTCGCTGCGGAACTGCGGGCAACCGCATAGGCGCGATGCGAAATTATTGCGCCACAACAACACAACTGAATTCACACAACAGAACATGGAGTCACTTGCGTGACAAATGAAAAACGCCGCACCCCAGTCCCGGATGCGGCGCCCTCCAGCAGCATTACGACCCGCCCTGATTCTACCGCAACAACACCCCGTTGCCGCCACTGCCGCCGCGTCATCTGGGCGCCGCGATCGGTGCGGCGCGAGTGCGGCGCGACCTGCTGGCGACATGTTCGCCGGGCCGCCGCGGCGGGGGCGGCTGCGTGAGCGAACTAGTATCCACCGCAAGGGAATTACACGCACGCGGATTCCACGTGTTCCCGTGTGATCATCCCGACCAGCAGCGGTGCATCGGCAAGCACGGCCCCGGCAATCCCTGCGATGGCATGCGGGGCAAGCACCCGGCCGTCTCCTGGGGGACGTGGGCACAAACCGTCACGGCGCAGATGATCGACTTGGTATGGACAAAACATGGCGGCCAGGCCAATCCCGCCGTGTCCTGCGGCCCGTCCAACTTGGTCATCCTCGACGAGGACGAGGCAGGCGCACTCGATGAATGGTGCACCACATACGGAATCACCTTGCCGGCCACCTACATCGTGACCACCGGACGCGGGCGGCACCTGTATTTCCGGTGGGACCACGACGCCCAACCGATCGGCAACAGCCCGAAGGTGTTCGGCGGCCGGAAGATCGACGTGCGCGGCTACGGTGGGTACGCCATCGCCGAGGGGGCGCGCCACGCCAGCGGTGCCACCTACACGGGCAATGGTCTCGACGTGGCGGAACTGCCTGCCGAGGTGGCCGAGATGCTGATCGCTGCCAACAACGGCGGCGCGACCGACGAGACGATATCGGCATCAGAGAGGTTCCTCGCGGTCGACCGCGCCAGTCCGGTCCCTGAAAAGATCGAGATGCACACCCGCCACCAAGCCCTGATCGCCTACGCCGGCCGGCTGCGGAAATCAGGGCTCGACTACGCCGAAGCGGAACCGGCGTACCGGCTCCGATGGCTGCTGTGCGTTCAGCCTGTCGGGCAGATCCCCGAAGCGGAACACCATGACCCCGACTGCCCGTACCCGGTCACATGGGATGAGGCGCTGGCCAAATTGCGTGACGTGTACCGCCGCTACCCGGCGGGGCAGGCGTTTGACGAGGAGCCCGTTACTTCTGCACAACACATTGTCGACGAGGACATAGAACCGCCCCTCTACGGCGACGTGGCCGCCCTGCTCGACGGCACCCTGCCGCCGCCACCGACGCCGACCATTCTTCGGCGTGAGGACGGCTCAGCGTTGTTTTACCGCGGTGAGATCAACTCGCTGATCGGAGATCCCGAGGACGGCAAGACGTTCGTGACCTTGGCCGCGATCGCGCAGGCACTCATCGACGGCGGCAGCGCCGCGTTCATCGATATGGATCACAATGGCCTGGCGTCGGTCGTCGACCGGCTACTAACCCTCGGCGCGCCCCCCGAGGCGCTGCGCGAGCTGCAACGGTTCCGCTACACCGACCCGCAGGAGGACACCGGCCGGCTGGCGCGGGTAGTCGCCGACTGCGCAGCGTGGGCGCCCGACGTGGTCGTGATTGACAGTGTCGGCGAGTTGGTGTCGACCTGCGACGGTAACTCTGATTCGACCGACGACTACACACGCATCGTCAATACCCATGTGCTGCCGCTCGTGCGTGCGGGTGCCGCGGTCATCCTGATCGACCACTTTGCGAAAGGCAAGGACAGCCGCGCGTACGGGGCGGGCGGCACGATGGCGAAACGTCGGAAGTTGGGCGGTGCCTTGATCCGCGTCGATCCGGTCCGCAAGCTGGTCCGCGGTAAGGGGGGCGAGCTGGCTTTGATCGGGCAGAAGGACCGCCATTCGGGTGTTCGGTCAAACTGCGAGCCACTGGCCCGGGGGCTGTTCGACTGCGGCACGTTCGTCCTCGACGAGCCGCTCGACGGGCCGCCGCGGTGGCACATCACGAGCCGCAGCCAGGTGCCGCGGGGGCTCAGCGAGGTGCCCGTCGCCGATCAGACAATGCGGCAGCTGCTCGTGCCAATCCACCAGCTCGTGGCCGCCGCCGCGGGCGGCGACTTCACCGTGGCTGACCTCATTGCCGCGGTGTACGGGGCCGAGAGGATCGGCAGCCACCGCAGTAGCATCCGCCGGCAGCTCGACAAGATGACCGCCACCGGGCTGCTGGTTGTCACCTACGCCGGGACCGCTGGAGGTGACCCGCGGCGCTGGACGACGGCCACCGCGGAAGACCCTTGGACGGGCTCTGATGACGACAAATAGACGCCCGCCAGCAAACACGCCTCGGTCAGCGCTGCCGGCGGCATTGTTCGGAGCGACCGAACAATGATCAGCAAACAGCATCGCATTGTTCGCGGCATTGTCCGAACAACGACGAACAATGCCGAACAAGCAGGTCAGAGCTGTTCGCCTAGATCCTTGTTCGGCAGCCCTGGCAAACACCGTCAGCCATTGTTCGCATTGTTCGCTCGCTCTATAAGAGCGAACAGCGAACAGGCGACGGATGCCCCCGCCCAGTTAATGAACTGCAGCACCAATCCCGCGATGGCCAACCGGGGCCGTCCACGACCAAACACAGGAGATCCCAGACCGTGCCCGACACTCGCGTTTCACTGACCGACGATGACGAGATCTCGATCGAGGTGCTCGACGTCGACCAAGAATCATGGCAGTTCGCCATCACGCCTGCGGTGGCCACCGAACTGCTCGACGCTCTCGCAGAGGCGCTCGACTAGCTCGGCGACGAATTGACGTTGCGCCAAAGTTGGTGGCGCCCGGTAGAATCGAAGCTGAGTTCGCACGCCGCCCCGGAGGCGCGTGCCTCGCGCGTCGTCCTGGAGGCGACGACAACTCGGTGTTTTCGTCCCGAATTTGTCGTACCCATTCCAGGAGCTTCCCACCCAATGACGACGTATCAAGATCCTCGCGGTCCTGTGCCCGCGCATCAAACCCGTTGTGGCCGCCCGAAGGCCAGCGGCGAACCGTGCCGCACCCCGGTCGCCAGAACCGGCCTCACGTGCATGTGGCATCGCGAGGCTGCTCGTGTTGCGCGTGATGATGCAGCGGCGGCGCTGTCCGCGACCGAATTCCTCCGAACCCTTCACGCAGCCGGCGAGCACCCGATGGTCGACCGGATGCTCGCCGACGCCGAGCTGGCCGTCGCCGGCTACCCGGAGGCGCGAAGTGTTTGACGACGACGACCGCGACGCGTACCCGGCAGATTGGCCACTCGATGCCCCGCACGACCACCTCGCCGACTATCGCGACCCTGCGGTGTCGGCCAGGATCGCCGACATGCTTCGCAGCCACGTCGAGCATCGGCACGTCGACTCCGGGCGCTCGGCCCGCGATGTCCTGCAGCTGATTGCGGACACTCACCGCGCCAGCATCGCGCCGAAGGGTGACCCGTGGGCCGCCGTCCTGGTGGCCCTGGTGGACCTCGCCTCCCGCCGGCTCGACGACGCGCTCGGCCGCGAACTGGCGGTGATGCGGCTTAGTGACGAGGTGGACGAGTTTCGCCGCGACGCAGCCCGCGAGGCCGGTGCCCAGTGACCGAGCCGTGGATGATCCCCGGCGTCGGTCCGCAGCTGGAGCGTGCCGCCGCGGGCACCGACCCCCGCGGCCCGCTCGTGTTCGAGTTCCTTCCGCCCGAGATGCAGCTGGCCGAGGACAGCACCCTGGCGGCCGACCGCGACCGCGCCAACGGTGGTGTGCCCGACAGCGTCGAGCTGCGTTGGCGCAACGGGCAGATGACGGTGCCCGCCTCGGCGCCGAGTGGTCGCCGCAGCTGGGTGCCCGACTCTGTCGAGGAGTTCGACGCCGCCCAGGCCGCCGGCCGGTTGCGGCTCGGCTGGCTCGGTTACGCGCGGTTCGTTCGGGACGCGACACCCACCGAGCTGGCGCTACTGGAGCATCTCGGCCACGAGATCCCCGACGATCTGCTCGTCTACACCTGGGTGTCGTTTCCGACACCCTCCGTGCGACGGCGCGAATTCCCCCAGCTCGACCAAATCGACGAAACTGACTGAGAGACAACAGAATATGCCCGACACGACCGATTCCGGCTGGACCGCAGACGATGCCCCGGCCGCACCGTCACCCGCCGCGATGCCGCGCCAACTCTCCACGCCGACTACCGAGCCCGATCCGGCACCCGAAACCGAGCCGGCCGCCGACGGTGGCGACGACGACCAGCCCGAGGCCAGCCTGCACGACCTGCACCGCGCCCGGGCCATCCGAGTGGAGAACAAGAACCTGCGCGACCGGGCGAAAGCTGCTGAGCAGGAACGTGATTCACTGCTCAATGTGGTCGACACCCTGCGGCGCGGTGAAGTCGAACGCCTGGCCGCCCAGCACCTTCGGGACCCGCGCGACCTGCTCGACCGCACCTCGGTCGCACATTTCCTGACCGAAGACGGCCACGTCGACCCGAACCTCGTCACCGCGGCGGCCCAGGAACTCATCGCCGATCGCCCACACGTAGCCGCGCCGCCGCCGGTGACGGCACCGCCCACGAACCGTCCCATCGAACAGCTGACGCCCGGAGCGTCACCCACGCCGCGCACCGAGCCCACCAGCTGGCACTCGGCGCTGGGGCGGCTGATCGGCTAAAAGCCCCGGAGGCGCAGTTGCCGAAACACGAACTAACACAACAATTTACAACAACTTCATAGGAGAACAGAACAACATGGCTCTGACCACTTCCGGCGGTGCAGCGATCCTGTCCGTCGAGCAGGTCGACGAACTCGTCGTCCGACCGCTGATCGCGCAGTCTGTCGCCACCCGCGTCGGCCGCGTCGTCCCCATCACCGCAGGCTCGCTGCGCCTGCCGATCGTGTCCGCAGACCCGTCGGCGGCATGGACCGCCGAAGGCGCCGAGATCGCCGTCAGCGATCCGACGCTCATCGAGGTGGACGTCGTGCCGAAGAAGCTCGCCGGCCTCGTCGTCGTGTCCAACGAACTCGCGGCCGACTCCAGCCCGGCAGCACTCGGCGTCGTCGGCGAGGGCTTGGTGCGCGACCTGGCCCGCAAAATCGACGCGGCGTTCTTCGCGAACACCACCACCAACGGACCCGCGGGGCTGCTGAGCATCGCGTCGACCACCATCGACGCCGGGGACACGTGGGTGAACTTGGATTGGGCCGAGCAGGCGAAAACCCTCGCCGAGCTGCACAACGTGACCGTGGACGCGTTCGTCTGCCACCCGAACACCGCGCTGGACCTGGCCTCGCTCAAGGATGAGACCGGCTCCAACCGTCCACTTCTGCAGCCCGATCCGACCGCGCCCGCCGCGCGCACCGTGGCCGGTGTCCCGCTGCTCACCTCGCCGGCCATCGCCGAGGACATCGTGTGGTCGATCCCGCGCAGCCGGGTCGTCGTCGCGATGCGATCAGGCACGAGCGTCGTGCCCGACAGCTCGGCGTTCTTCACCAGCGATCGCACCGCGATCCGGGCGACCCTGCGCGTCGGGTGGGGATTCTCCGATCCGGCCGCGATCGGCAAGGTCGTGCTCACCCCGTAGAGACCGCTCGGCGGCGGCGCTTTCCTGTCAGTTGGCCGCCGCCGCCGAGCATCCCTCGGCGCCCCACGCTTGTCGGTCGTGGCGCGGCTGCCGAGGACACGCTGCGGTGGCTGTGCGTCCACCTCTCCGCACAGCCACCGCAGCACCACAGCGAACAGGAGGTAATGACCGATGGGATGGCCGACCCGCTTCTGCGCCGCCCGGCTGCCGCAAACCTGCCAGCTGGCGGCCACTGGCGACGATGACCCCGAATACGGACCGCTGTGCAACGGCTGCCGGCGCCGCCTCGACCGGCTGCGCGCCGTCACCCGTAAACGCCCCTGACCTCGGTAGAATCAAGGCCAGTACATCACCACACGGGCGTGGCAAACGGCGCCCAGCGGGGCAGCCAGGCGGTACGGCGGGGTACTCGAACCTGTCCCGATTGCCCACCCAAGGGGCCTTAGCGTTCGCCCGGTCGTACGGGTTGCAGGTCCAGTTCGCTCACGTGACCTCGCTGGTTTGGCGAGACGTCCAGCAAACACCTCATGACGGGGATTCTTCGGGCTGTACGGGTTAAGACATTCGCTCAGATGCGGGCCGCCTCGGCTGCTCGACGCATCGCGCCGTCGGCAACACGGGTATAGATGCTCGTCGTTACCGGACTGGCGTGGCCGAGAAGCTCCTGCACCGCCCGTAGGTCCGCGGTGGCCTGGTAGGCGACGGTGGCGAAGCGGTGCCGCAGCGTGTGCGTCGTCCACGGCCCCGGCAGCGCCGCGGTGATCATCTTGCCCAGATGTCCCGCGGTCAGCGGCCCGCCGTCGCGGCCGGGGAACAGCCACGTATCGCCGGATTCGAGGATGCGCTGCGCGAGTTCGTCGCTGATCGGTACCGCCCGCTCGTGGCCGCCCTTACCTTCGATATGCAGCTGATACTCGCCAGGGCGGCCCTCGACGTTGCTGGGATGCATATTCGCGACCTCACCGCGGCGGCAGCCCGTCTCGACGACAATGCGGATCGCCAGCAGGAGGCGTTCGTCGCTGATCTCGTCGTACGCTGCCCTGACAACATGGTCGGGGCACGGCCGGGGGAGCGCGCGGGGAATCCGCACCGTCGGCAGGCTGCGCGCCGGGTCGTCGATGCGGTGGCCGAGGTCGACGAGCAGGCGGAAGAACACCCGCATGGTGGTCACGACTGAGTGCACCGTCCGCGGCTCCCAGAGGGTTTCGTGCGCTGCGAGGTACTCGACGAGGTCGGCCCGGGTGATCGTCAGCGGTTGCAGTTCGGGGCGGCGCCGGGCAAGCACAACGAGATGTTTGGTGCGGGTTTCAATGGTGCGGGGGCGGCGTTTCGCCGCGCGCTGTTCGTCAGCGAACAGCGCGATCCACGGCGCCCAGTTCAGCGGCGGCGCGGCTGGTGTCGGCCCGGGAGGCAGACGCGGGGCATGCTCGACAAGCCATACCTCGACGGTGTCGAGGTCGCCGTCGCAGAGCACGGTGCCGGATGTGTCGCGGACGGCGTAGCGGCCGCCGTTCTGCTCGAAGGTGAAGCCGCCGCGGTTGGCGCGGTAGCGGTTGGTGCGGACTCGGTTACTGCTCGCCATGGGGGCGCTCCTGCAAGTAGAGGGGATGGGAGGCGGGGCGCCGTTGATGTGACGGCGCCCCGCGCGATGGGCTCCTATCCCTGGGGTTCCGTGCCCTCTACTTGCTGTGCCCGAAGCTCTCGCGCCACGCTTGCAGCTGCTCAGCCGCCGCGGCGTCACCGCCGAAGAAGTGCAACGCGGCGCGTGCCTCGATCGCGTTGCGGACGATGCGAGGGCGGCTGCCGAGGTCGAGCACGCCGTGATCACACCGCCCACCGTCCGCGGTGGCCCCGGCCGTGTCGCACAGTTCGCACTCGTCGATCTCAGCAAGGCGGTCAGCGAGCCGCGCCATGTGGTCGGCGGCCGCACTGACGGCGTCGCCGATGACACGCGCGGTCGCCGCGTCGTGCCAATCGTCCGACACGTCAACAATGAGACGCACCTCGTAGAGGGTGCCGTCCACGCGCTGGGCCGCGTCCACGCGGACACTGCCCCAATCGCCGCGCCCGGTGGTCACCACCGTGAGGTCGCGAAAGGGGTGACCGTCGTCGTCCAGCTCGGGGTCGCCCACCTCGTGCGCGCCGTCCGGCACCGGCACCCCGACGAACGCAGCGGCTGCTTCCGCGGCCTGCTGCCGCAAGCGGACGTCCGATGCGGCGATGTCGTGGAGGGTGGCGGGGGCGAGCTTCCCCTCGGCCTCGGCGCGTTCGAAGAAGTCGCAGGTCTCCGGGGTGAGCTGGTCGGCGAGGTCGCGCCAAGATGCTGCGGGGGTGGTCAGGGTCTCAGTGGTCATGGCGGGTGACGCTAACCCAGCATCGGCAACGTCGCAAACGGGGCGATCACTCAAACCTGTTGTACGTACAACACTTACGTCGCCAATTCCCTGTTCTAGCAAAGCATCTTCCGATCGCATCGATGCGCTTGTCGACGTGCGGAATTTCCGCACGTCGCGAGACTGATTGGTGATCGGTTCCCGGCAGTCGTTCGACGGACCGGCGGGCGAGGCGCTCGCGCGGTTGACGGACGTGGCCAGTGTGCGGGTCATAGAATGAGTTCCTCTCGCGAACGCAGATGCGTGTGCCATAAGAGGGCTCGACCGTTTGCCGGCTGTCGGATAACTACGCGGACAGCGCTTTTGCATCAACTGGGTTAAGTTCCCCAACCATAGCGCTAACGATGTCCTAGTGTTCCGTTACCGGCAGTGCGCGCTGGGTCCACGGCCGTTAACGTCGTCGAGTTGAGACGGCGGACGATGGCCCGATGAAAGAGAAGAGGCAAGCGTGTTAGGTGGATGTCAGACTCGTCGAGGAAAGATGTGGCGGTTTGCGGTGGTCTTCGCGGCCAGCAGCGCCATGGTCTTGGCAGGGTGCTCGAGTAACAGCGAATCCAGCGGGCCGACCACCGAGACGACCGCGGCCCAGGCCGACAAGGTCGATGAGATCGCCAACACCGTGCCCGAGGACATCAAGGCCAGCGGGAAGCTCATCATCGGCGTGAACATTCCGTACGCGCCCAACGAGTTCAAGGACCCCAGCGGCAAGATCGTCGGTTTCGACGTCGACCTGATGAATGCGATCGCATCCACTCTCGGCCTCACCCCGGAGTACCGGGAAGCCGACTTCGCCAGGATCATCCCGTCGATCCAGGGCGGCACCTTCAACGTCGGCATGTCGTCGTTCACCGACACCAAGGAGCGCGAGGAGACCGTCGACTTCGTGACCTACTTCTCCGCGGGGTCGCTGTGGGCGCAGCGGGTCGGTTCCGGGATCGACCCGGAGAACGCCTGCGGTAAGAAGGTCGCGGTCCAGGCGACCACCACCCAGGAGACCGACGAGCTGCCCGCCAGAAGCAAGAAGTGCACCGACGCGGGCCAGCCGCCGATCGAGATCGTCCCGTTCGACAGCCAGGACGCGGCCACCAACGCCGTCGTGCTCGGCCAGACCGACGCGATGTCGGCGGATTCGCCGGTGACGCTGTATGCGATCAAGCAGAGCAACGGCAAACTGGAGAAGGCCGGTGAGGTGTTCGACTCGGCGCCCTACGGCTGGCCGGTCGCGAAGGGATCGCCGCTGGCGCAGTCGCTGGTGCAGGCCCTCGACCATCTGATCGAGTCGGGTGCCTACAAGCAGATCGCCGCCAACTGGGGTCTCGAGGACGGCATGATCGACAAGCCGGTGATCAACGGCGCAGTCTCCTGAGTGCGTGATGACTGACACCGCAACGCCGCCGCAAGCCATCGACGCCGTTCCACTCCGCCATCCGTGGCGGTGGATCGGGGCGGGTGTCATCCTCGTGCTGGCCGGGCTGTTCGTCTATGGCGCGGCCACCAACCCCGCCTACGGCTGGTCGACCTATTTCGAGTACCTGTTCAACGAGCGGATCCTGCTCGGTGTCTTCAACACCCTGCAGCTCACGGTCTACTCGATGGTGCTGGCGATCGCGCTCGGTGTGCTGCTGTCGGTGATGCGGCTGTCACCCAACCCGGTGTTCCGGGCGGTGTCGTGGGTGTACCTGTGGATCTTCCGTGGCACACCCATCTACGTCCAGCTGGTGTTCTGGGGTCTGATCCCGGTCATCTACCAGAACATCCAGCTGGGCATCCCATTCGGGCCGTCGTTCTTCCACCTCAACCTGCAGGCGTTGTCGATCCCGTTCCTGTTGGCGGTGCTGGGCCTGGCGCTCAACGAGGCCGCCTACATGGCCGAGATCATCCGCGCCGGCATCACCTCGGTGCCGGAGGGTCAGCTGGAGGCCTCCACGGCGCTGGGCATGTCGTGGGGGATGGCGATGCGGCGCACGGTGCTGCCCCAGGCGATGCGGGTGATCATCCCGCCGACCGGCAACGAGGTCATCAGCATGCTGAAGACCACCTCGCTGGTCACGGCGGTGCCGTACGCCTACGACGTGTACAGCATCGCCATGCGGGAGATCGCGGCGCGCATCTTCGAGCCGGTACCGCTGCTGCTCGTCGCCGCAACCTGGTACCTCATCGTCACCAGCGTCCTGATGGTCGGTCAGTACTACCTGGAGCGGTACTTCTCCCGCGGAGCCACCCGGAAGCTGACCACCAAGCAGCTCGAGGCGCTGGCCAAGGCGCAGACGGAGACGGAGGCAGGGCACGCATGACGGATACCGTGACCCCGGAGCCGGTGGGCTCCGCGGAAAGGCCGATGGTCAAGGCCGAGCTGGTCTGCAAGGACTTCGGCGCGCTGAAGGTGCTCAAGGGCATCACCCTGCAGGTCCAGCGCGGCCAGGTGCTGGTTCTCGTCGGCCCCTCGGGGTCGGGGAAGTCGACCTTCCTGCGGTGCATCAACCACCTGGAGAACGTCAGTGCGGGCCGGCTCTACGTCGACGGGGAACTCGTCGGCTACCGCGAGCGGGGCGGCAAGCTGCACGAGATGAGGCCGAGCGATGTGGCCAAGCAGCGTCGCGATGTCGGGATGGTGTTCCAGCATTTCAACCTGTTCCCACACCGCACCGCGCTGGCCAACATCATCGAGGCCCCGGTGCACGTGAAAGGGGTCAAGAAGGGCGAAGCCGTGGAACGCGCCCGGGACCTGCTCAACCAGGTGGGTCTGGCGGACAAGGCCGAGGCGTACCCCGCCCAGCTGTCCGGCGGTCAGCAACAGCGCGTCGCGATCGCGCGGGCACTGGCGATGAGCCCGAAACTGATGCTGTTCGACGAACCCACCTCGGCGCTCGATCCCGAGTTGGTCGGCGAGGTGCTCGGCGTCATGAAGAAGCTCGCCTCCGAGGGGATGACGATGGTCGTCGTCACCCACGAGATGGGATTCGCCCGTGAGGTCGCCGACGAGCTGGTGTTCATGGACGGCGGCGTCGTGGTGGAGCGGGGCAATCCGCGCGAGATCATGAGCAATCCGCAGCACGATCGCACGAAGGCGTTTCTGTCCAAGGTGATGTAGTGCCGGGGGCGCCGGATCCCGCCGCCCCGCTGTGGCGGGCCGCCCAGGTGTTCCGGCTGCTCAGCTGCGTCTACGCGGTGGGTTTCCAGATCGCGGTGAACCGCGACCTGGACCGGCCGCTGGCGGGCGCGCTGCTGGCCGCGGTCCTGCTCGGCGGCAGCGCCGTGTTCGCGGTGGCCTACCTGCGTGGGTTCGGCCGGCGCCCGGCCTGGGTGCTCGGCGAGATCGTGCTGGTGGTGGCGCTGATGTTGGCCACACAGCTGATCGCCTCGGACGACTGGGTGCGTGACAACCAGTCCCTGCCGACCACACTGTGGGCCACCAACGCGACCATCTCGGCGGCGATTCTGCTGGGTCCGGTCGCGGGCATGCTGACCGGTCTGGTGGTGATGGCCGCGGCCGCCGCCCTCAAGGGCCATGTCAACGTCGACCTGGGCCGCAACGCCACCATCGTCATCGAACTCGCCGTAGGGCTGGCGGTCGGCATGGCCGCGCAGACCGCCCGGCGCGCCCACACCGAACTGCAACGGGTGGCCCGGCTGTCGGCGGCACTCGAGGAGCGCGAACGGCTGTCGCGCGAGGTCCACGACGGCGCCATCCAGGTGCTGGCGCTGGTGGCCCGTCGCGGCCGTGAGATCGGTGGTGAGACAGCACGTTTGGCCGAACTGGCCGGGCAGCAGGAACGGGCCCTGCGCCGGCTGGTCAGTTCGGCCGACGGCGCCGCGACACCCACGGCCGGTGCGCGCGCCGACGTGGCCGCGATGCTGCGCAGGCGCGCCTCGGACCGGGTGTCGGTGAGCCTGCCCGCCGAACCGGTGCTGCTCGACACCGCCGTGGCGAATGAACTGTGCGCCGCGGTGGGCAACGCGCTGGACAACGTCGCCGCCCACGCCGGCACCGCCGCGCACGCATACGTCCTGGTGGAGGATCTCGACGATTCGGTCGTGGTCAGCATCCGCGACGACGGCGCGGGGATCCCCCCGGGCAGGCTCGAGGACGCCGTCCGGGAGGGGCGGTTGGGCATCGCGAAATCGATTGTGGGACGGATGAACTGGCTCGGCGGCACGGCGACGTTGAACACCGGTCCCGGCAGCGGGACCGAATGGGAGCTCACGGTGCCCCGCACGGAGAAGGATGGGGGTCATGACTGATCCGGTGCTGCCGACGGTGATGGTCGTCGACGACCACCCCATCTGGCGCGATGCGGTGGCGCGCGATCTGGCCGACGACGGGTTCACCGTCGTCGCCACCGCCGACGGGGTCGCCGCGGCGCGCCGCCGGGCGGCGATCGTCCATCCCGACGTCGTCGTGATGGACATGCGGCTCACCGACGGTGACGGCGCCCAGGCGACCGCCGAGGTACTCGCGGTCTCGCCGACGTCCCGGGTGCTCGTGCTCTCGGCGTCCGACGAACGCGACGACGTGCTGGAGGCGGTGAAGGCAGGCGCGACGGGCTACCTCGTCAAGAGTGCGTCGAAAGCCGAACTGGGCGAGGCGGTGCGGGCCACCGCCGAAGGGAGGGCGGTGTTCACGCCGGGTCTGGCCGGGCTGGTGCTGGGGGAGTACCGGCGCATCGCCCGCATCCCGGGCGGTGACACCCCCAGCCTCACCGACCGCGAGACGGAGGTGTTGCGGCACGTCGCCAAGGGTTTGACGGCCAAACAGATCGCCGCGCGGCTGTCGCTGAGCCACCGGACCGTCGAGAACCACGTCCAGGCGACCTTTCGTAAACTCCAGGTGGCCAACCGGGTCGAACTCGCCCGCTACGCGATCGAGCACGGGCTCGACGAATAGGGCAGTCGGGTAGTCCTACTCATCCGCCGGGGACGGTCCGGCGGCACGATAAGGGCATGACCGAAGCCCACCGCGCCGTCGTCGCCAGACTCTCCGCGGATTTCGCCTCGATATCCCAGCAGATGGCCCGCGTTTCGGCCGATCTGCGGGTACTCGACCAGCTGCTCACCACGACACCGCAGCCGGTGCCCGCGCCGCAGCCGGTGCCCTACCCGATGCCCTACCCCGCGCCCTTCGTCCCGTATGCCCCGCCGCCCGCCGGCTACTGGCCGCCCGCGGCGCCACCACCGCCGCGGCCCGTGGTGCCACCACGTCCACCCGTTCCACCGCCCGCAGCGTCACCCCAGCCGTCGGAGCCCCGTTCCGAGGGCTGGATCGGCAAGGTCCTCGCGGTGGCCGGGGTCACGGTGACGCTGACGGGTGTGGTCCTGCTGCTGGTCCTGGCCGCGCAGGCGGGCATCCTGCGTCCGGAGCTGCGGGTCGCCGCCGGTGCGGTGCTGGCGGCGGGGCTGGTCGCCGCGGGAATGCGGCTCAACACCCGGCCCGGCGGGCGTGTCGGTGCGATCGCGCTCGCCGCGACCGGAGTGGCGGCGGCGTACATCGACGTCATCGCCGTGACGACGGTGTACGCATGGGTGGCCGCACCCGTCGGGCTGGTGCTGGCCGCGGTGATCGCGGGCGGCGGGCTCACCCTGGCCCGGCGATGGGATTCCGAACATCTGGGGCTGCTCGTGCTGGTGCCGCTCATCGGCCTGGCCCCGGTGGTCACCGACGGCATCACCCTGTTACTCCTCGCGTTCATGCTGGCCCTGGCCGCGGCGTCGCTGCCGGTCCAGCTGGGCCGGGACTGGATCTGGCTGCACGCGGCACGCGTCGCCGCGTGCACCTTGCCGCTGCTCGTCGCCCTCGCCGCCACGGGTATCGGCGGGCGCGACGACGTCGCCCTCGCCGGTGCCTGCGCCATCGCCGCCCTACTGGCCGTGATCTCCGCGCTGATCCTGCTGCCGTACACCGCCAATCGCGCGGCAATGGCGGTACTGACCTGCGTGGGCGCATTGCCGGTGCTCAGTGTGTCACTGGCCGTCGGGCGCGCCGCGGCGGCGCTGATGATCGCCGCGCTGGCCGCGACGATGCTGGCGCTGGCGCTCATCGGGGACCGGCTGCCCGGAGTACCCGGGATCGTCCGTCAGGTGTGGTCGGCACTGTCCGCGGTCGCCGCCCTCGTCGCGGTGACGGTCGCATTCGACGGTGAGATCGCGGCGCCCGTGCTGTTGGCGATGGCGCTTCTCGTCGCGATCGCCGGGCGCGCCGACGACGTCGCCCGGTGGTCGGCGATCGGCTTCGGCGTGGTGGGAGGCTCGTTGTATCTGAGCTACGCCCCGCCCAGCCTGCTGGTCAGGGCCACGGAGACGAGCCGGCCCGACGCGGTGTCGACCCTGATCGCCAGTGTGCTGCTCGGGTGCGTCGCGGTGGCCGTGGTGCGCTCGTGGACCGCACCGTCGGACCAGCCGGTCGCCGACGACGCGGTCCGCGTGCTGTGGGCGGGCTGTGCCGTGGTGATCGGGTACGCCGTCACCACTTTCACCGTCACGGCGGGGGTGCTGGTCGGCGGCCCCGGCGGCGGTTTCCTCGCCGGCCACATGGCGGCCACCATCTGCTGGATCGCCGCGGCGGCCGGGTTGTTCCTCTATGCGGCGCGCAAACCCAAGGCGCAACGTTCGATGCCGATCGGCGGCGGCCTCACCCTGGTGGCGGCGGCGATGGCCAAACTGTTCCTGTTCGACCTCGGCACACTGGACGGCATCTTCCGGGTGGTGGTCTTCATCGTCACCGGGCTGGTGCTGCTGGGTATGGGTGCGGGCTACGCGCGGTTGCTCGCACAGCAGGACCAGCAGGACCAGCGGGTGTGAGGGCGCTCATCGCCGTTGATGCTCTTCGCGCAAGCGCTCATCGCCCCCGCCGGCCAACGAGGTACCACGTATGGATCAGACCCTTACCCTTGACGTCGACATCGCCGCGCTCCTCGAGCACGAATTCGTCCTTGATGCGGTCGTAGACGTTCTGCGGCACCTGGATCCGGCCTTCGACGTCGGTGGTCTCCATCCGGGATGCGACGTTCACCGCGTCACCCCACACGTCGTAGAAGAACTTGCGGGCGCCGACGACTCCGGCGACCACCGGCCCGGCGCCGAGCCCGATCCGCAGCGGAACGGCCCTGCCCTTGGGGTCCGTCAGGCCGGCGACGGCGGCCGCCATATCCAGCGCCAGGCATGCAAGTGCCTCCACATGGTCGGGCCGGGGCCGGGGTACGCCGCTGACCACCATGTAGGAATCGCCGCTGGTCTTGATCTTCTCGAGGCCGTGGCGGTCGACCAGCGCGTCAAGATCGGTGTACAACCGGTCCAGGAAACGCACCAGGTCGCCCGGCGCGGTGTCGCTGGCCCGCTTGGTGTAGCCGGCGATGTCGGCGAACAGGATCGAGGCGTCGTCGTACTTGTCGGCGATGATGCTGCGCTGCGGATCCTTGAGCCGTTGGGCGATGGTCGCAGGCAGGATGTTGGCCAGCAGTTTCTCCGACCGCCGGTACTCCTCCGCCCGCGCCTGTTCGGCCCGGGTCATCTCGCGCAGCGTGTACCAGACGGTCGCGAAGATCATCACCGCCGCCGACACCGCCGACGTGATGAAGCCGACGGTCAGCGTCCACGGCGGGCCCAGGCCCCGGTCATGGGGCACGAACAATTCCAGGGCGATGGTGGCCGCCACGCCGAACGCCACCACCACGGACGCCAGCACGAGGCGTTCGATCCCCAGCACCAGCACGACCAGTGACGCCGATACCAGGAAGTAGAACTGCAGTCCCGAGCCGGTGCCGACCGAGTAGCAGATGAACGAGACCGAGACGTAGGCGACCGTGAAGAACGTCAGTGGTGCGGCCAGGTCACCGAACCGGCACAGGCGGGGGATCAGCAGAAATACTGCCGCGCACCCGATGTTCACCAGGCCCAGCGGCCACATGTGCCCGCCCAGCGTCAGCTGGAACACGCCGAATCCCGCCGAGACGACGGCGGCGATCCCGGCTGCGATGATCAGAGCCCGCAGGCGGCTGGCGGTGCCCCCCGCATGATGATGCAGGGTCTGTGCCGCGGCACGGCTCTCGAGCGTCACCTCGGGCACACAGACAGGGCGCATAAGTCCGCTGACCGCCATCGCAGAAGCGTATCGCCGCGCCGGGCTCACCCGGCCGACATTCGGGCGGCGTCCCTGGCCCGCAGCGCCAGCCACAACTCGTGGCGGTCCTGCGCGGAATCCAGCCGCCGTCCGGTGAGCCGCTCGACCGTCTCGATGCGGTTGCGCATCGTATGCCGGTGCACGTCCAGGGCCGCCGCGGCCGCCGCCCACTGCCCGTTGAACTCCAGGTAGGCGACCAACCCGCGCAACAGGTCGGCCGAGCGGCCGGACGCGTCGATCGGTCCGAGCACCGCATCGGCGAACGCCTGCAGAGCGTGCGGACCGACGGCGGTGAGTAACAGTCGGCTGCTGGCGATCTCCTCGGCGTGCACGTGCCTGCCCCGGACCCGGCTCTCGGGCAGGGCCGAACGAGCCTGCCGCAGCGACACCACCAGCGCCCCCGGCCGCACGGCGATGCCCATCCCGGCGGGGCGGTCACCGGCCAGGGTATTCAGCACTCCGGGCAGGTCGGTGTCCGGCGGCACGGCGAGTTCCACCAGGTCGTCGGCGGTGCGGACGAGCGCGTCGGGCAGCGTGGTGAGGAGATCCGCCGCGACGTCTTCGGCGTCGTCGGGTGCGGCGATCGCGGCGGCACGCAGGTCCGCGTCGGGCAGCCCCGCCGACGCCAGCCACCGGGCGGCGACGACGTCCTCCACGGTGCCACGGGCCAGCCGGTCCATCACCTGCGCCCGTCCGCGGCGTTGCGTCGCCGTGAGCCCATGGCGGCGTTCCAGCTCCAGCGACAGCAGCGACACCAGGTCGCCGGAGAGACGATGGGCCGCGGGCAGTTCCTCGGGTCCGTCGATCAACAGCCAGGCGCGCAACCGGCGTGCACCCAGCGGGTGCAATTCGCGGCGCCGGCCCTCGCCGATGTCCACACCGGCGGCGTTCAGGCCGTCGTGGCGTACGGAGTCCAGCAGCCCGGCCAGCCGCGTCACGAGCGACTGGCCGGCGGGATCGGTTTCGGCGAGGATGCGGCCGAGGAGGTCGACGACGACGCCGGTCCGGCCGGTCGCCGCCCGGTGCGCGGCCAGGATGCCGTGCAGGCCGCCGGGTGTCACTGCGGCGGCGGTGAGCGTGCGCTGCGCCTGCAGCGCCCATTCGAGGTCGCGCCGTTCGGCGCGTGCCCGGTGGGCGAACACCGCCTTGGTGACCGCGATGAACGGAACCGGGTCGGGCACCGTCAGCAGTGGCATACCGATCTCGTCGGCAGCGGTGATCAACCGGTCGGGTGCGCTCTGGTGGGGCAGGTCGGTGCCCAGGCCCAGTCCGAGCGCTCGCACACCGACGGCGTCCAGTTCGGCCAGGTAGGTTCGGCAGCCCTCGACGGTGGCGGGCATCAGCAGACCGATGGTCAGCAGCAGCTCGCCGCCCTGCAGCCACGAACCGGGATGCCTCAGCTCGGATACGGCCGCGGCCTCGATCTCGCGACCGGCTCCCGCATGCCCGGCCACCAGCGTCAGCCCGAGGGGTTCATCGGCCAGTAGTTCCTCGACGGTGGGCATCCTCACAGTATTGGACACGGCGTCCATCTGGTCACTGCCGATTTCGACATTCGAACCATGTCGATCGGCGACCCGATGCGGAATCGTCAGTGATATGACGAACAATCCACTGATCGGACCGGTCGACGCCACCCGGGTGCCGCGCTACGCGGGCCCCGCCACCTTCGCCCGCCTGCCCCGCACCGACGAGGTTCCGCATGCCGACGTCGCCGTGGTCGGTATCCCGTTCGATTCGGGGGTGTCCTACCGCCCCGGGGCGCGCTTCGGCCCCGCGCACATCCGGGCCTCGTCGAAGCTGCTACGGCCGTACCACCCGCGTCTGGACGTCGAACCGTTCGCGGTCCAGCAGGTGGCCGACGCCGGTGACATCGCCGTCAACCCGTTCGACATCGCGGAGGCGATCACCACGATCGAACATGCCGCGAACGACCTGCGGGAAGGCGGTACGAAGCTCATCACACTGGGGGGCGACCACACCGTCGCGCTGCCGCTGCTGCGCTCCGTGCACCGCGACCACGGACCCATCGCCGTCCTGCATTTCGACGCGCATCTCGACACCTGGGACACCTACTTCGGCGCGCCGTTCACCCACGGCACCCCGTTCCGGCGGGCCAGCGAGGAAGGCCTCCTCGATCCCGAGCACTGCCTGCACGTGGGCATCCGCGGGCCGCTGTACTCGTCGACGGATCTGTCCGACGACAAGGTGCTCGGATTCCAGGTCATCGGCTCCGACGACTTCCAACTCGACGGGCTCGGCGCCGTCATCGAGCGGATGCGGGCCCGGCTGGGGGAGGCACCGGTATACGTGTCGGTGGACATCGACGTCCTCGACCCCGCCCACGCGCCCGGCACCGGCACCCCCGAAGCCGGCGGCATGACCAGCCGTGAACTGCTGCACTGCCTGCGCGGCCTGGCCGGGCTGAACGTCGTCGGCGCCGACATCGTCGAGGTCGCACCGGCCTACGACCATGCCGAGATCACCGGCATCGCCGCCGCCCACGTCGCCTACGAATTGGTGTCCGTGCTGGGGCTCGGCCATGAGTGACCATCGCAACGGCGGGGCCGCCGTCGTCGAGACCCTGGCCGCACACGGCGTCGACACCGTCTTCGGCATCCCGGGTACCCACAACCTGGAGATCTATCGTCATCTGCCGGCCGCCGGGATCCGCGCCGTCACCACCCGCCACGAGCAGGGCGCCGGCTACGCGGCGGAGGCCTACGCGCGGGTGGGCGCCAAGCCCGGCGTGATGGTCACCACCAGCGGTCCGGCGCTGACGAATGCCCTCACCGCCGCGGCAACCGCCTACGCCGAATCCCAACCACTGCTGGTGCTCTCGACGGGTATGCCGACCGGCAGCGAGGGCCGGGATCTGGGCCAGCTGCACGAGATCCGCAACGCCAGCGGAGCCATGGCCGAACTGATCGGCGGCCGCAGCCGCCGGGTGCGCAGCGCCGACGAGGCGGCGGATGCCGTCGCGGAGGCGTTCGCCGATTTCCGGGGCCGGCGCCCCCGCCCGGCGCATGTCGAGATCCCGATCGACATCCTCGAACAGCCCTGGATGGGCAAGGTAGCCGTCCGCCCGGCGGTCACCGCGCCGCCCGCCGATCCCGAGGCGGTGCGGCGCGCCGCCCAGGTGTTGTCGGCCGCGCAGCGCCCGATGATCATCGCCGGCGGCGGTGCGGTGGACGCGCAGACCCCGGTGACGGCGCTGGCCGTCGCGCTCGGCGCGCCCGTCGCCACCACGGTCAACGGTAAGGGCGTGGTCGACGAGTCCCACCCACTGTCCGTGGGTGCGGCGATCCGGCTGCGCGCGTTGCAACAGGCGGCGGCCGACAGCGACGCGCTGCTGGTCATCGGCAGCGAGCTGGGTGACTCCGATCTGTGGGGCGGGGCCATCCGCGGTCGGGTCGTCATCCGCTGCGACATCGACCCTGGGCAGCTGAACAAGAACTGCCCGGCCGACCTGGTCCTGCTCGGCGACGCCGGCGCGACGGCCTCGGCCCTGCTGGCGGCGCTGTCCGCCGGGGTCGTGGCGGGTCAGGGGGAGGAGCGGGCCGCCGAGGTGCGCGCGGCGTGCCGCACCGAGGCGATGGCCGACGCGGGTCCGTACGCGGAGATCAATGCCGCCCTGCGCGCGGCGCTGCCCGCCGACGCCATCCTCGCCGGCGACAGCTCTCAGGTCACCTACTTCGGTTCGGTGCACTTCTTCGACGTGCCCGCGCCGCGGCGGTTCTGCTACACGCCGGGATTCGCGACCCTCGGCTACGGGCTGCCCGCCGGCCTGGGCGCCGCGCTGGCCCGCCCCGGCGTCCCGGTGGCCGTGCTGCTCGGTGACGGCGCGCTGATGTTCTCGGTGCAGGAATTGGTGACGGCCGTCGAACAGTGCGTCGCGCTGCCCGTCGTGGTGGTCGACAACGGCGGCTACCGCGAGATCCGCGACCAGGAAGCCGCCCGGGGCATCGCACCGATCGGGGTGGACCTGCGCACCCCAGACCTGGCCGCGCTCGCCGCGGCGATGGGGGCACGCGGGGTGCGCACCACCTCCGCCGCCGACCTGACCGCACTGGTCGGCGAGGCGCTGGGCGCCGCCGGCCCGACCGTCATCCACCTCGACATTCGCTGAACCACTTCATCTTTCACGTAAGGAGCGACACACATGGACATCGCGATCGTCGTCCTCTACCTGTTCGGCATGATCGCCTTCGGGTTCTGGGGCAAACGCAAGGCCACCACCCAGTCGGACTTCCTCGTCGCGGGCCGACGGCTCGGGCCGATGCTGTACTCGGGCACCATGGCCGCCATCGTGCTCGGTGGCGCCTCCACCATCGGCGGCGTCGGCCTGGGCTACCAGTACGGCATCTCCGGGATGTGGTTGGTGATCAGCATCGGTGTGGGCATCCTGGCGCTGAGCCTGCTGTTCGCCGGGCGCATCCAGCGCCTGCGGGTGTACACCGTCAGTCAGATGCTCGAGCTGCGCTACGGCCCCGGCTCAAGCGTGCTGTCCGGCTTCGTCATGTGGGGTTACACGCTCATGCTGTCGGTCACGTCGACCATCGCCTACGCGACGATCTTCGGCGCGCTGCTCGATATCGGCAAGGTGCCGGCGATCATCCTCGGCGGCAGCGTGGTGATCATCTACTCCACCCTGGGCGGCATGTGGGCCATCACCCTGACCGACTTCGTGCAGTTCATCATCAAGACCATCGGCATCTTCTTCATCCTGCTGCCCATCGCCGTGGTGCATGCCGGCGGCTGGGGCGGGCTGACCGAGAAACTGCCCGCCGACGCCACGTCGCTCACCACGATCGGCGGCGGCACCATCGTGACCTACTTCGTCATCTACACATTCGGTCTGCTCATCGGACAGGACATCTGGCAGCGGGTGTTCACCGCCCGCAGCCCGCAGGTGGCCAAATGGGCCGGCGCCGGCGCCGGCGTGTACTGCCTGCTGTACGCGGTCGCCGGCGCCGTCATCGGGATGGCGGCCAAGGTGCTCCTCCCGGCGCTGGAGTCCCGCGACGACGCGTTCGCGCAGCTCGTCGAGAACCAGTTGCACCCGGTGCTGGCAGGTTTCGTGCTGGCCGCCGCGCTGGCCGCGGTCATGTCGACGTCGAGCGGCGCGTTGATCGCCACCGCGACGGTGTTCAGCCAGGACATCGTGGCCCGCCTGCTCAAACGCGACATCGAGGCGGGGTCCGAACACGACCATGTGCGCGGAAACCGGTTCTACGTGGCGGGTTTCGGCATTGTGATGGTGATCATCGCGTGTGTGTTGCAGGACGTGGTCGCCGCCCTGACGGTGGCCTACGACATTCTGGTCGGCGGCCTGCTGGTGCCGATCCTCGGCGGTCTGCTTTGGCGCCGCGGCACCAACGTCGGCGCGATCGCCGCGATGGCGGTCGGCACGGTCGTCACCCTGGTCACCATGGCAGCGCTCGGCGACATCTACGCCAACGAGCCCATCTACTTCGGCCTCATCAGCGGTCTGGTGGTGTTCGTGGTGGGCAGCCTGGCCAGCAAGCCGACCGATCCGGAGGTGCTGGCCGAATGGGATCGCCGCAGCCGCGGCGAAGCCGAACCGGTGCCCACCGGATAACGCGCCCGGCGCCGACCTCGTGACCGCGATCACTCTTGAGTGGTCGCGGTTCGCGCCATTGTCTGGGTTCGCCGGTACAGCCAGCCGACGAGTAGGACGAACAGCACGACACCGAGAATCTGGGCGATGGAGTCGAAGCCGTCACCGACGATCGCGAGTACGCCGTCGTCGCCGGTCGCCGCGACGATCCCGGCGAACACCACCCCGAACAAACTCTCGCCGACGATGAGGCCGGTGGCCAGCAGCACACCGAGCCGCTTCTTCTGTTCTACGTCGCCGCCGGAGCGGTCCGCCCACCGGTTGTACAGCAGCCCAAGCGCCGCACCGATGGGGATCACCAGCGTCAGCGACATGGGCAGGTACATCCCCATCCCGACGGCCAGCGGGGGCAGCCGGAACCGGTGCGTCGTCGCACCCAGCACTTCGTCCGCCACGATCACCGCTACCCCGATCAGTGCGCCCAGACCGACCAGCGCCCAGTTCAACGAACCGCCGAGGACACCGGTGACCAGATCGGACAGCAGCCTCGCCTGCGGCGCGGACAACGCGTCGGGCCCCGCGCCGGGAGCACCGGCGAAGCCGAACGCGGTGTACATCAGACCGAGCACCGGAGGGATGACCACCGAGCCGAAGGCCACCCCGATGATCAGGGCCACCTGCTGTTTCCACGGGGTGGCGCCGACCAGCTGACCGGTTTTGAGGTCCTGCAGGTTGTCGTTGGAGATGGTCGCGACGCCGAACACGATGGCCGCGGCGAACAGGGTGTAAGCGATCAGGGCCGCGGATTCGGCGTCGTTACTCTCCCCGAACACGATCTTGACCAGCACCGACGCGATGATGACGACGAGAATGCCGACCCCGGAGATCGGACTGTTCGACGAGCCGATGAGGCCGGCCATATACCCGCAGACGGCGGCGATGACCAGGCCGACGAGCACGATGAACACGATGGTCACCGCGATGATCGGCCCGGAGCGCCCGGCGATCACGGTGCCGTGCACGAAATCCCGCAGCAGCAGCCAGATGGGGATGAGCATGGCGACGACCGTCGCCCCGACGTACGTGATGGGGATGTCACGTTCGGTGACGTCCACCGCGACGCCGGCACGGCGCGACCGGGCGGAAACCGCCGCCTCGGCGATGCCCCGCGCGATGGGACGCAGGATCTTCACCAGCGTCCACACCGCCGCGACGGCGATGGCGCCGGCGCCGATGAGGCGGACCTCCGAAGAGAACACCGTGGACACGACGTCGGCGACCGGTTCCGCGCCGAACTGCCCGGACGAGCGGATCGGCAGCAGCACACCATAGGAGATGACCAGCCCGACGAGCATGGCGATCCCGACGGTGAGACCGACGAGGTGTCCCACGCCGATCAGTGCCAGCGACAGGCTCGCGCCGAACATCGAGCCGCCGGCGCCGACTCGGAATGCGGTCGAGATGCCGTCGCTGATCACCTTGAGCTTGGCTACCAGGGCGAACGCCGCGGCGGCGACCCCGCCCAGGGTGATCACCCGCAGCCCCGCGCGGTTGCTCTCCACACCGCGGGACGTCTCGCCGACTTTGAGCACTTCGGCCGCCGCGACACCCTCGGGGTAGGGCAGCGACGACTTGGTGACC
This sequence comes from Actinomycetota bacterium, assembly GCA_018268465.1. Taxonomy (GTDB): domain Bacteria; phylum Actinomycetota; class Actinomycetes; order Mycobacteriales; family Mycobacteriaceae; genus Mycobacterium. The sequence continues at coordinate 18,930 of JAFDWN010000014.1, read as the reverse complement.
AGAGCGCGGCGCAGCGGGATGGAGTACATCACCCCGAGGGTGCCGCCGACGGCGCACACCGCCACCGTGATCCAGTACGGAAATCCCGACCACCAGCCGACCATCACCAGGCCCGGGATGACGAAGATGATCGCCGACAGCGTGCCGGCGGCCGACGCGATCGTCTGGACGATGTTGTTCTCGATGATCGAGTGATTGGCGAAATTGCGCAGGATCGCCATCGAGATCACCGCCGCCGGGATGGCCGTGGCGAATGTGAGGCCGACCTTGAGACCCAGGTACACATTGGCCGCGGTGAAGACCAGGGTGATCAGGCCTCCGAGGACGATGCCCCGGACGGTCAGTTCCCGCAGGCCCGGCGATGCCGATGTGGAAGACGTCGAAACGGACATGCCACCCGCCCCCTCGTGGAGTGATCCTGCAGCGGCGTCGGTGAGATGCCAACTCGCGCACCGTGTCACTGCGAACCCGGCCGACTCGTGGTGTCCGCGTTCTCTGCGGACTGTAGATCACGCGAGCGGACTGCGATCGGCCTTCGGGGACAGTGGACCGGGACCGGCCGCTGCCGCGTACCGGGGAGCACACCAATGGGGGCTACTCACCATTCGGGCCGTCGATAATCTGGCCGGCCCCCAACTCCCGACAGCCATCGGGCGTGTCGTCGGGGCTCGGGCGATTGCGGTGATTTCGCCGATTGACGCGGCCGTAACGGCGACGTTTCGGTGCCCTCGGTGAGATTCGAACTCACACTTGACGGGTTTTGAATCCGTTTCCTCTGCCAGTTGGGATACGAGGGCCTGCCGTGATCCGCGCGGGACCGCGGCCTACCACCATAGAGGATGCCCCCGCGGTCGCTGAGTGGGCCCGCTACCGCCACAATGGCGTCATGACCGGGTCACCGACGGATGCCGAACAGCCGCGCCGCGTTCTCGTCGCCGAAGACGAAGCACTGATCAGGCTGGACTTGGCTGAGATGCTGCGCGAAGAGGGTTACGAAGTCGTAGGCGAAGCCGCCGACGGGCAGGAAGCCGTCGAACTGGCCGAGAGCCTGCGGCCCGATCTGGTGATCATGGACGTCAAGATGCCCCGCCGGGACGGGATCGACGCGGCGGCGGAGATCGCCGCCAAACGGATCGCGCCGATCGTCGTCCTCACCGCGTTCAGCCAGCGCGAACTCGTCGAACGGGCCCGCGACGCGGGCGCCATGGCCTATCTGGTGAAACCGTTCAACGTCACCGACCTGATCCCCGCCATCGAGGTCGCGGTGAGCAGGTTCGGTGAGATCGCCGCGCTGGAGAAGGAAGTCGCCGCCCTCTCCGACCGGCTGGAGACCCGCAAACTCGTCGAACGCGCCAAGGGTTTGCTGCAGGCCAAGCAGGGGATGTCCGAACCCGAGGCGTTCAAGTGGATCCAGCGGGCGGCGATGGACCGCCGCACCACGATGAAGCGGGTCGCGGAGGTCGTCCTGGAAACGCTCGACAGCCCCAAGGATTCGCCGGCGTCGGGCTAGCCGGGCGCTCCCGCGCGTAAAAAGTTCGTTTCAGGCGGGGATCAATCGCGGGTTTTTACAGCGAAACGCCCTCGGTCAGTTGCTCAAGATGGCGCACCGCGGCCACCGGTTGGCTATGTTCTACCGGAAGCATCGGGGGTCGAGCCGAATCAAGCCCGGCGATCGGTGCCCACCCAAACACTGACCCGGAGGTGAAAACGTGCGCGGTCGCGTGGCACGGAAAGCAATTGCGCTCGGTAGCGCCGGTCTGGTCGTACTCGGTGTTGCCGGATGCAACCAGTCGACACCCGAACAGGAAGCGTCACAGTCGGACCTCGCGATCGTCGAGCAGGTACAGATCGACGAGAACGGTGCGGAGGTGCCACCCGCCGAGGGCGCCACCCCCGCCGACCCGGCCGGGGACGGCAAGGCCACATGTCCTCCGGTGTCGATCGCGATGGCGGGTGCCCTCAACGGGCCCGACGCCGCATTGGGCATCAACATCAAGAACGGCGTGCAGCTGGCGATCGACAAGCACAACGCCGCCAATCCGGGTTGCCAGGTGCAGCTCAAGCCGTTCGACACCGAGGGCGACCCGCAGAAGGCCACCGGTGTCGCGCCCCAGATCGTCGACGACCAGTACACGATCGGTCTGGTCGGCCCCGCCTTCTCCGGTGAGACCAAGGCCACCGGTGACGTGTTCAACCAGGCCGGCCTGGTGGCGGTCACCGCGTCGGCCACCAACCCGACGCTGAGCCAGAACGGCTGGCGGACGTTCTTCCGTGGGCTGGCCAACGACGCCGTGCAGGGTCCGTCGGTCGCCAACTACATGAAGAACACGCTGAACTACTCCAAGATCTGCGTCGTCGACGACAGCACCGACTACGGCGCCGGCCTGGCTCAGGCCGTGCGCGAAACCCTCGGCCCGGTGGCCGATTCGGGCTGCAATATCTCGGTGAAGAAGGGCGACAAGGACTTCTCGGCGGCCGTTACCCAGATCAAGGGTGTCAGCCCGGACGCGGTGTTCTACGCCGGCTACTACTCCGAAGCCGCGCCGTTCGTCCAGCAGCTCAAGGACGGCGACGTCAGCGCCCAGTTCGTCAGCGCCGACGGCACCAAGGACGAGCAGTTCGTCAAACAGGCCGGCGAGGCATCCAAGGATGCGCTGCTGTCCTGCCCGTGCGGCCCGGCCACGGGCGCATTCGCCGACGAATACACCCAGAAGTTCGGCCAGGCCCCCGGCACGTACAGCACCGAGGGGTACGACCTGGGCACCATCCTGCTCAAGGGCATCGATTCGGGCGCCATCACCAGGCCCGCGCTGCTCGACTTCGTGCGCAACTACAACGGCGAGGGTGTCGCCCGCAAGTACCAGTGGACCCCGGAGGGCGAGCTGACCAACACCCTGATCTGGATTTTCAAGGTCCAGTGACGACCTAGCGAAAACGCGTCCGAGACCGCAAGGCTCGGGCGCGTTTTCGCTCCCGATCCCATGCGCAAGGAGTCCGCCACCGGATGATTCACGAGTGCGTCGGCCAGTACGCCTGCCTCGCCGCGAACATCAACTTCAACCTCGAGGGCCTGCGAAACGGCTTCTGGCAGTTGACGATCGACGGCCTCGCATGGGGTGCGATCTATGCGCTGGTCGCAGTGGGCTACACGTTGGTGTTCGGTGTGCTGCGGCTGATCAACTTCGCCCACTCCGAGATCTTCATGCTCGGGATGTTCGGCGCGTACTTCTGCCTCGACTTCATCCTGGGCTTCACTCCCAGCGGCAACGCGTACAGCAAGGGCGTCATGCTGACGGTGCTGTATCTGGCGATCGCCATGCTGTTCGCGATGCTGGTGTCGGGGTCGGCGGCGGTGGGGCTGGAGTTCATCGCCTACCGACCGCTGCGCAGACGCAATGCGCGTCCGCTGACATTCCTGATCACCGCCATCGGCATGTCGTTCGTCCTGCAGGAATTCGTGCACTTCGTGCTGCCGAAGATCTTGAACGGCTACGGCGGCAGCAACGCCCAGCAGCCCATCGTGCTGGTGCAGCCGAAGACGCAATTCACCGTGTTCGGCGCCAACGTCTCCAACGTCACCCTGGTGATCATCGGGGCGGCGCTGGTGTTCGCCCTGATGACCGATCTGGCGATCAACCGCACGAAGTTCGGGCGCGGTATCCGCGCGGTCGCCCAGGACCCGACGACGGCCACCCTGATGGGTGTGTCGCGGGAGCGCATCATCATGACGACGTTCCTCATCGGCGGACTCCTGGCCGGTGCGGCCGCGCTGCTCTACACGCTCAAGGTGCCCCAGGGCATCATCTACTCGGGCGGATTCCTGCTGGGGATCAAGGCATTCTCGGCCGCGGTGCTCGGCGGCATCGGCAACCTGCGCGGCGCCCTGCTCGGCGGCCTGCTGCTGGGCATCATGGAGAACTACGGTCAGGCCGTCTTCGGCACCCAATGGCGCGACGTGGTGGCGTTCGTGCTGCTGGTCCTGGTGCTGCTGATCCGGCCGACCGGAATCCTCGGCGAAAGCCTCGGGAAGGCGCGGGTATGAGCGAACATCGACAGGCCGGCGCCGGGAGTCGCCTGCTGGCGCCGGGAGATTCGCTGCGGCGGTGGTGGGACGACCTGTCGCGGGTGCAGAAGTGGGGCTTCGGCCTGGTGGGCTTCGCGGTGATGGCGCTGCTGCCGCTGTACACCCCGCCGTTCCTCGACACCCCGGGCATCAGCTTCGGCGGCACCATGGCCCAGTTCGCGATGGTGGCGATCATCGCGATCGGCCTCAACGTCGTCGTCGGCCAAGCCGGCCTGCTCGACCTGGGGTATGTCGGTTTCTACGCCGTCGGCGCCTACACAGTCGCCCTGCTCACCAGCCCGGACAGCCCGTGGAATCGCATGAGTCCCACCGGATTCTTCAGCACCCCGTGGGCATGGTTGTCCTGTGTGCCGCTGGCGATGGCGTTCACCGCGGTCGCCGGGCTGATCCTGGGCGGGCCGACGCTGCGGCTGCGCGGCGACTACCTCGCGATCGTCACCCTCGGATTCGGCGAGATCATCCGGCTGTTGGCCGACAACCTCTCCGACATCACCAATGGTCCCCGCGGACTCAACCAGATCGCCTATCCGCGGCTGGGGGAGACCGACCAGCTGCCCAACGGCGTGTTCTCGAGCGGAAACTCCACCGGTGCCGCCAATTACGGCACCTGGTGGTTCTGGCTCGGCCTGGTACTCATCGCGATCATCCTGCTGCTGGTCGGCAACCTGGAGCGCAGCCGGGTGGGCCGGGCCTGGGTTGCGGTCCGCGAGGACGAGGATGCCGCGGAAGTGATGGGCGTCAACGCGTTCCGCTTCAAGCTGTGGGCGTTCGTGATCGGCGCCGCGATCGGCGGGCTGTCGGGAGCGCTGTACGCCGGACAGGTGCAGTACGTGGCGCCGCCGACGTTCAACATCATCAACTCGATGCTCTTCCTGTGCGCGGTGGTTCTGGGTGGCCAGGGCAACAAACTCGGCGTCATCTTCGGCGCGTTCGTCATCGTCTACCTGCCCAACCGGCTGCTCGGCGTGCATTTCCTGGGTATCAACCTCGGTGACCTGAAGTACCTGTTCTTCGGGTTGGCGCTGGTGGTGCTGATGATCTTCCGGCCGCAGGGCCTCTTCCCGGTGCGCCAGCAGCTGCTGGCCTACGGGAAGTCGGCGCGGGAGTTGCTGCGCAGCCCGGAGAAGACCGAGGAGGCGGCAGCCCGATGAGCCAGGACCCGGACGGCGCACCGGCGGTGACCATCGAGGACATCGCGGGCGTCCACCGCGACATCAACGCCGCCGAGGGTGAAACCCTGCTTCAGACACACGATCTCACCGTGAAGTTCGGCGGGCTCGTGGCGCTGGACTCGGTGACCTTCGACATCCGCCGCGGGGAGATCCTCGGCCTCATCGGCCCGAACGGCGCGGGCAAGACCACCTGCTTCAACGCGATCACCGGTGTCTACCGGCCCAGTTCCGGCTCGGTCACCTTCGACGGCAAACCGTTGGGCCGGATCAAACGCCACCAGATCACCCGGCGCGGAATCGCCCGTACCTTCCAGAACATCCGGCTGTTCGGTGAGATGACCGCCCTGGAGAACGTCATGGTGGGCACCGACGCGCGGCATAAGACGTCGGTGCCCGGCGCGCTCGTGCGCACGCCGCGGCACCGCCGCGAGGAACGTTCCGCCATCGAACGTTCGGCGGCGCTGCTGCACTTCGTGGGTATCGCCCACCGGGGTGAGGAGAAGGCCAAGAATCTCCCGTACGGCGATCAGCGCCGGCTGGAGATCGCCCGCGCGCTGGCCACCGAACCCAAACTGCTGTGTCTGGACGAACCGGCCGCGGGATTCAACCCGGCCGAGAAGGCCGCGCTGATCCAGCTGATCCACAAGATCCGCGACGACGGCTACACGGTGCTGTTGATCGAACACGACATGCGGCTGGTCATGGGAGTGACCGACCGGATCGTGGTGCTGGAGTTCGGCCGCAAGATCGCCGACGGCCTGCCCGGCGAGATCCGCGAGGATCCGAAGGTCATTGCCGCTTATCTGGGGGTGCCCGATGACGAAGTCCAGTGACGCAGCGCAGAAGACCCCGCTGCTGGAGGTTCGCGACGTGGTCGTGCACTACGGCCGAATCCGCGCGCTGCACGGGGTGTCGCTGGTGGTGCACGACGGTGAGTTGGTGACCCTGCTGGGCTCCAACGGTGCGGGCAAGACCACGATCATGCGGGCCATCTCGGGGTTGCGGCCGTTGTCGTCGGGGTCGGTGTGGTTCGACGGCCAGGACATCTCGCGGGTCAAAGCGCACCGACGTGTCACCGACGGCCTTATTCAGGCGCCGGAGGGTCGCGGGGTGTTCCCCGGTATGACGGTCACCGATAACCTTGAAATGGGCTGTTACGGAAGGAAGTTCGCGTCGAAGGCAGAACATGACGAACGGCTGGACTGGGTGTTCGAGACGTTTCCGCGGCTGGCCGAGCGTAGAAGCCAGGTCGGTGGCACGCTGTCCGGCGGCGAACAGCAGATGCTGGCGATCGGGCGTGCGCTGATGGCCCGGCCCAAGGTGCTGCTGCTCGACGAGCCGTCGATGGGGTTGGCTCCCATGGTTATCTCGCAGATCTTCAAGATCGTCGCCGAGATCAACAAACAGGGCACCACGGTGTTGCTGGTCGAGCAGAATGCGCAGCAGGCGCTGAGCCGCTCCGACCGTGCCTACATCCTGGAGACCGGGGAGATCACCCGCACCGGTGACGCCCGAGAGTTGTTGCACGACGACAGTATCCGCGCCGCGTACCTCGGCGTCGCCTAACCCGCCTCCCCTCGCCCCCTTCCGCGAGCGTGCGTGTCTGCAGCCGACACGCCGCGTAACGCCGGGAGTTTGCGCACGCTCGCGCCCGCGTTAGGCGATCCGGAAGCGTTTGACCCGCGCGGTTCGACCCGACATCAGCCGCACGCTACTGCGCGGGACGCCGAAATGCTCGGCGAGCACCCGGGTGACGGCGTCGTTGGCCGCGCCGTCGACCGCACGTTCGCGGACATACACCGTCAGCTCGCCGTCCGCCGAGGTCTCCACGAGCGGGCCCTTGCTGCTACCGGGTTTGACCCGCACCGCGACGATCTCGCTCACGCCGTCAATTCAACGACGGCGAGAGTGCGCAAACTCCCGACAGCGTCCGGCGTGTCGGCTGCAGACATGCACGCTCGCGGAGACGACGGCAGGGGTCAGCGCGCGACGACCACCGAGGAGCCGTGTCCGAACAAGCCCTGGTTGGCGGTGATCCCCACCGTGGCCCCCTCGACCTGACGCCCGGTGGCCCGGCCGGTCAGCTGCCAGGTCAGCTCGCAGACCTGCGCGATCGCCTGGGCGGGGATCGCCTCGCCGAAACTCGCCAGCCCGCCCGACGGATTGACCGGGATACGACCGCCCAGCGACGTGGCGCCGCTGCGCAACAGCGCCTCCGCCTCACCGCGCGGGCACAGCCCGAGGTGTTCGTACCAATCGAGTTCCAGGGCGGTCGACAGGTCATAGACCTCCGCGACGCCGACATCCTCCGGCGAGACACCGGCCTCGGCATAGGCGGCGTCGAGGATCTGGTCCTTGAACACCCGCTCGGGTGCCGGCACGACGGCCGTGGAGTCGGTGGCGATATCGGGCAGTTCGGGCAGGTGCTGCGGGTAGCGCGGGGTCACGGTGCTAACCGCGCGCACCGATGGAACACCCTGCAGCGAACCCAGGTGTCCGCGGGTGAACTCGGCGCTGGCCACGATCAGTGCCGCCGCGCCGTCGGAGGTGGCGCAGATATCCAGCAGCCGTAGCGGATCGGACACCACCGGGCTGGCCAGCACGTCCTCGACAGTCGTTTCCTTGCGGTAGCGGGCATTCGGGTTGTTCAGGCCGTGGCGGGCATTCTTCACCTTGACCTTGGCGAAGTCCTCCAGAGTGGCGCCGTACAGATCCATCCGGCGGCGTGCCAGCAGCGCGAAGTACACCGTGTTGGTGGCGCCGATGAGGTGGAATCGCTGCCAGTCGGGGTCGTTGCGGCGTTCCCCGCCGACCGGCGCGAAGAACCCCTTCGGTGTGGTGTCGGCCCCGATCACGAGTGCGACATCGCAGAATCCCGCGAGGATCTGCGCGCGTGCGCTCTGCAGCGCCTGCGAACCGCTGGCGCAGGCCGCATAGCTGGAGCTGACCGGCACCCCGTTCCAGCCCAGCTTCTGGGCGAAGGTCGACCCGGCGATGAACCCCGGGTAGCCGTTGCGGATGGTGTCCGCGCCGGCCACCAGCTGGATCTGGCGCCAGTCCAGGCCGGCTTCGGCGAGCGCGGCGCGGGCGGCGACCACCCCGTATTCGGTGAAGTCGCGGCCCCATTTGCCCCACGGGTGCATACCCGCGCCGAGGATGTAGACGGGTTCGGGGCTCATGGGATCCTCCACGCGTACGTGAGGTGGGTGACGCCGTCGTCGCCGACGAGCAGCGGTTCCAGCGCGAGCTCGAGCTCCATGCCGACCGCCAGATCGGTCGCCAGGGTGCCTGCGACGACTTTGCCGAGGACGATCAGGCCTTCTTCGGCCAGTTCCACAGCGGCGATCGCGAACGGCTCGAAGGGATCCGGCGACGGATAGGGAGGCGGTGGCGCATACCGGTTCTCGGTGTAACTCCACACCGTGCCGCGACGGGACAACGGCACCTGGGCCAGTTCATCGCCGTCGCACGCCGGGTTGGGGCAGTTGTCGGCGCGCGGCGGGAAGACGTAGGTCCCGCACTGATGGCATTTGCCGCCGATCAGGTAGGGCTTGCCGGATCCGTCGGTGGCGAACCACCCGTCGATCGCAGGTCGAGTCGCAGACACGCGGTCAGCGTACCGACTTGTGAGACAAAACTGAAACGTGTTCCAGTTTCGGGAGCTCGGGATCCGCCGGCAATGCGCCGCCTCCAGCAGGATGCGCAGCAGATCCTCGGGCTTGTCCCGCATCGGGTTGTGCTTGCCGTCGAGTTCGTGGATCTCCCAGTCGGCTCGGACCGCACCCGGTGATAGCAGGCGAGCATCGGGGACTCGCGCGGCCAGTCGAGCGCGTAGACGAAAATGCGTCGACGGACTCGGGCCGGGTCGGCGGTGAGGCGCAGGGGCTCCAGCAGGGCGGCGAGTGGATGCGCGGTGGCCCGCTCGTCGAAGAACGCCAACGGCTGAGCCATGTCGCCGAACCTGCTGGTGCCGGGTACGGGAGGAAGCCGCGGTGAGTTCACCGATCGGTTTACGGCGGAGCGGCACGGCGTTGTGGGCGCGCATGTGCGTGTCGGAGCAGATGCCTAGAGTTGACGCCGTGAGCCCCGCCAAGTCAGTCGCGCCGGCCAAGCCGAGCACCGACACCGCGTCCCCGTCGAAACCCACAATGATGCTGCTCGACGGCAATTCGCTGGCGTTCCGGGCGTTCTACGCGCTGCCCGCGGAGAACTTCAAAACCCAGGGTGGGTTGACCACCAACGCGGTGTACGGGTTCACCGCCATGCTGATCAACCTGTTGCGCGACGAGACCCCGACGCACATCGCGGCGGCTTTCGACGTGTCGCGCCAGACGTTCCGCTCCGACAAGTACCCCGAGTACAAGGCCAACCGCTCCGCGACCCCCGACGAATTCCGCGGGCAGATCGACATCACCAAGGAGGTGCTGGCCGCGCTGGGGATCACGGTGCTCGCCGAACCCGGTTTCGAGGCCGACGACATCATCGCCACGCTGGCCACCCAGGCCGAGAACGAGGGCTACCGGGTGCTCGTCGTCACCGGGGACCGTGATTCGCTGCAGCTGGTCAGTGATGACGTCACGGTGCTCTATCCGCGCAAGGGGGTTAGTGAGCTCACCCGCTTCACGCCCGACGCCGTGCTGGAGAAGTACGGTCTGACGCCGCGGCAGTACCCGGATTTCGCGGCACTGCGCGGCGACCCCAGCGACAACCTGCCCGGCATCCCGGGTGTGGGGGAGAAGACGGCCACCAAGTGGATCGCCGAATACGGTTCGCTGCAGGCGCTGGTCGACAACGTCGACAAGGTCAAAGGCAAGGTCGGTGACGCGCTGCGTGCCCACCTGTCCGGCGTGGTGCTCAACCGGGAGCTCACCGATCTGGTCAAGGACGTGCCGCTGGCGCAGACCCCCGACACCCTGCGGATGCAGCCGTGGGATCGCGACCATATCCATCGGCTGTTCGACGACCTGGAGTTCCGGGTGTTGCGCGACCGGTTGTTCGAGACGCTGGCGTCGGCCGATCCGGAGGTCGACGAGGGCTTCGACGTGCGCGGCGGTGCGCTCGAGGCGGGCGCGGTAGCGGCTTGGCTGAGCGCACACGTCGGCGACGGCAGGCGCGCGGGCCTGGCGGTGGTGGGCACCCACCTGGCGTACGACGCCGACGCCACTGCACTGGCGGTGGCGTCGGCGGACGGCGAGAGTGCCTACGTCGACCTGGCCGCGCTGGACCCTGCGGACGAGACGGCGCTGGGGGATTGGCTCGCCGACTCGGACCGGCCCAAGGCGCTGCACGAGGCCAAGCTCGCCACCCACGATCTGCAGGGTCGCGGCTGGAAGCTCGCCGGTGTCACCTCGGATACCGCGCTGGCCGCCTACCTGGTGCGGCCCGGGCAGCGCAGCTTCGCCCTCGACGACCTGTCGCTTCGCTATCTGCGCCGTGAGTTGCGGGCGGAAGCCCCTGAGCAGCAACAGCTTTCATTGCTCGACGACAGCGATGGCGTCGATGACCAGGCGGTGCAGACGTTGATCCTGCGAGCCAGCGCCGTCACGGACCTCGCCGACGCGCTCGACACCGAGCTGGCCCGCATCGACTCGTCGTCCCTGCTGGGCCAGATGGAACTGCCGGTGCAGCGGGTGCTGGCCCAGATGGAGACTGTCGGCATCGCCGTGGACCTGGGTCTGCTGTCGGGATTGCAGAGCGAGTTCGCCGACCAGATCCGCGACGCGGCCGAGGCCGCCTACGCCGTCATCGGCAAGCAGATCAACCTCGGCTCGCCCAAACAGTTGCAGGTGGTGCTCTTCGACGAGTTGGAGATGCCGAAGACCAAACGCACCAAGACCGGGTACACCACCGACGCCGACGCGCTGCAGACACTGTTCGACAAGACCGGGCACCCCTTCCTGCAGCATCTGCTGGCCCACCGCGACGCCACCCGGCTGAAGGTGACGGTGGACGGGCTGCTCGGTTCGACGGCCGCCGACGGCCGGATCCACACCACGTTCAACCAGACGATCGCCGCCACCGGGCGGTTGTCGTCCACCGAGCCCAATCTGCAGAACATCCCCATCCGCACCGAAGCCGGCCGGCGCATCCGCGACGCCTTCGTGGTCGGCACGGGTTTCTCCGAGCTGATGACGGCGGATTACAGCCAGATCGAGATGCGGATCATGGCCCACCTCTCGGGCGACGAGGGCCTGATCGAAGCGTTCAACACCGGTGAGGATCTGCACTCGTTCGTCGCGTCGCGCGCCTTCTCGGTGCCGATCGACGAGGTCACCGCCGAACTGCGCCGCCGCGTGAAAGCGATGTCCTACGGTTTGGCCTACGGACTGAGCGCGTACGGTCTGGCCTCCCAGCTGAAGATCTCCACCGAAGACGCCAAGGTGCAGATGGATCAGTACTTCGACCGGTTCGGCGGGGTGCGCGACTACCTGCGCGACGTCGTCGACCAGGCCCGCAAGGACGGCTACACCTCGACGGTCTTCGGCCGGCGGCGTTACCTGCCCGAACTCGACAGCAGCAACCGCAATGTGCGCGAGGCGGCCGAACGTGCGGCACTCAACGCGCCGATCCAGGGCAGTGCCGCCGACATCATCAAGGTCGCGATGATCAACGTGGACCGGGCACTCGCCGAAGCCGGGCTGGCGTCGCGGATGCTGCTTCAGGTGCACGACGAACTGCTGTTCGAGGTCGCCGATGGGGAGCGCGACGAGCTCGAAGCCCTGGTGCGCGAGCATATGGGCGATGCCTATCACCTGGACGTGCCGCTGGAGGTGTCGGTCGGATACGGCCGTAGCTGGGATTCGGCGGCTCACTAGCCGGCCGCCGGCATGACCGATCAGCAGATCCGCTTCGTGGCCCAGCTGGGTGCCGCGATGAACGCCGCCAACTATCCGGTCACCCTCGTGCGGCGCATGCTCGAGCGGGCCACCTCGGCCTACGGGCTGCGCAACGACTTCGTCGTTTTCCCCAATCACGTTCAGGTCGTGGGCGAGTCGGCGGAGGCCGGGACCGTCGTGCAAACCGCCCAGCAGACCAGGGACGTGCGATTCGACCAGACTTTCGCCTTGGCCCGGCTGGTCTCCGACGCGATGGCCGGGCGGGTGTCCTCGACCGACGGTCAAGCCCGGCTCGACCGGATCGTGGCCTCCGCCCGCCCCTATCCGGCGTGGGTGACGGTCATCGGATACGGGGTGCAGAGCGCGGGCCTGGCGCTGGTGCTGGAACCGACGCCGTTGAACGTGCTGGCGGCCGGGCTGCTCGGTCTGCTGGTCGGGCTGTTCCTGACCGCCGCGCAACGGATCACCGCACTGGCCGACCTGGTGCCGGCGGTCAGCGCCTTCGCGGTCGCGGCGATCTGCATTGTCGGCGTCCACCACCTCGACATCGACCATGTGGGCCTGCGGGCGCTCATCCCGCCGCTGGCCGTCTTCCTGCCCGGCGCGGCCATCACGCTGGCCGTCATCGAGTTGACCGCACGCGACACCATCTCCGGTGCCAGCCGGCTCATCGCCGGCTTCATCCAGATCGCCCAGTTGGCATTCGGCATTCTGATCGCCGCACAGCTGGTCGGGGTGGGGGCCACCGAGCTGAGCTCGGAGCCGATCAACAAGATCGGACCGTGGGCGCCGTGGCTGGGCGTCGCCGTGTACGCGGCCGGGGTGATGTTCTTCCTGGCCCCGCCGTTGTCGTTCCTGCCGTGGTTGCTGGCCATCACCTACACGGCGTACTCGGCCCAGTTCCTGGGAGATCTGGCGCTGGGCAGCTACGCCAGCGGGTTCTGCGGTGGGGTCGCGCTCGCGCTGGCGGCGCTCGTGATGACCCGCTGGCGCGGCGCACCGCCCGCCATCACGATGATCCTGCCGGGTTTCTGGCTGCTGGTTCCCGGGTCGATGGGATTGATCGGTGTCACCGAGCTGTTCGGCGCCGAGGGTGACTCGGCGCTTCCCGCGACCATCATCTCGATGGTCTCGGTCGCGCTGGGGCTGCAGGCGGGACTGATCATCTGGCAGCTCGGCAGGCGAGGCCGTGCCCGGCGGCGCGCCGGTTAGCCGATGCGTGCGGCTCGATAGCCGGCCATCCGGTACAGCGTGGGGGCCGCGGCCCTGGCCGCGTGGACGGCGTAGGTCTCCTCGGTGAGCAGCGCCAGCACCCGCTGATCGCCGAAACCGCGGTCGATGCGGTCGCGGACGAAGGCGAGCTCGATCACCTGCGCGGCGAAGGTCTTGACCTCGTTACCAGCCGAACGGCCACCGAGCCGGGACGCTTCGCCGACCGCGGCCTTGCGGTGGCGGATCGATCCCAGCCAGGTGGCCTCGTTGGGTGTGATCACCCCCGCGGCCACCATCCCGGGCAGCTTGGCGGCCACCACCCGCTGCTCCCGGCGGCGGCTGGCCACGCCCAGCCAGATCACCAGGATGAAGATCGGCACCATCCACAGCACGTAGACCAGAACGTAGGCCTGCAGGCTCAGCAGCGACGAGCCGTTCCACATCGCGTGAAGCAACACCGCCGCGGCGTAGCCGAGCAGGAGGCAGCCGGCCTTCGCGACGAGGTGGCGCTGCCGCATCGCCAGATACACCCCGATACCGATCATCGTGGTGAACAACGGATGCGCGAACGGCGCCATGATCAGCCGCAGTGCCGCGGTGAGCAGCGAATCCGCCAGAGATTCGCCGTTGGCGATGTAGAGGATGTCCTCGAGCCAGGCAAACCCGGCGGCCGTGAGCCCGGCGTACACCAGGCAGTCGGTCAGCGAGTTGAGTTCATTGCGGCGGCGCCCCGTCATCATGATGAGCAGGAACATGCCCTTGGCGGCTTCCTCGATGAGCGGGGCGCCGATCGCGACCGTGATGAAGCTGGGTGCCCCGGTCCCGCCGGCGACTGTTGCGGGGTTGACCAGTGCGTCGACGGTCAGTTCCAGGACCACCGAAATGACGACGGCAACCGAGGCTCCCCACAGGAATGCCAGCACGAGCAGCCGCGGCGGTTCGGGTTCCCACCGGTCGAGCCACAGGTAGGCCAGCACCACGACGGTCATCGCCACGCTGGACAGCACGAATCCGACGGCCGTGCCGACCGGGTTGGCAGCGGTCAGCATGATCACGATCAATCCGGCGAGGGTGCCCAGCAGGATGATCACCGCGAGCGGCGCGCCGACCTTGCGGATTTTCCGGGTCAGTGGCGGGCCAGGGAAGCGAGCCTGGTGTGGTTGCTGCGGCACCGGGGGCAGGGACACCCGCAGCACGCTACCGGGACCTGGTTTGTCCAGCATGTGCCCAGTCGAGTAATCTCGACACGTACCTGTGTGCGCGATAGCGGGTGCGAAGAACAACCGTGCCGCCGTCGGCGTCTCCGCCGCCGGAGCCACAACCAGATCTGTCCAGAGTCCCTTCGATCAAAGCTGTCCGGAGCAACCCAACAACATGCCAAGTCCCTCCGTCACCTCGCCCCAAGTAGCCGTCAACGATATCGGCTCCTCCGAGGACTTTCTCGCCGCCATCGACAAAACCATCAAGTACTTCAACGATGGCGACATCGTCGAAGGGACGATCGTCAAGGTTGACCGCGACGAAGTCCTGCTCGACATCGGTTACAAGACCGAAGGCGTCATCCCTTCCCGTGAGCTGTCCATCAAGCACGACGTCGACCCCAATGAGGTTGTGTCCGTCGGCGACGAGGTCGAAGCTCTGGTCCTCACCAAGGAGGACAAGGAAGGCCGCCTGATCCTCTCCAAGAAGCGTGCTCAGTACGAGCGCGCCTGGGGCACCATCGAGGAGCTCAAGGAGAAGGACGAGGCCGTCAAGGGCACCGTCATCGAGGTCGTCAAGGGCGGCCTGATCCTCGACATCGGCCTGCGCGGCTTCCTGCCCGCGTCGCTGGTCGAGATGCGCCGTGTCCGCGATCTGCAGCCGTACATCGGCAAGGAGATCGAGGCCAAGATCATCGAGCTGGACAAGAACCGCAACAACGTGGTGCTCAGCCGCCGCGCCTGGCTGGAGCAGACGCAGTCCGAGGTGCGCAGCGAGTTCCTCAACCAGCTGCAGAAGGGCGCCATCCGCAAGGGTGTCGTGTCCTCGATCGTCAACTTCGGCGCCTTCGTCGACCTCGGCGGTGTCGACGGCCTGGTGCACGTCTCCGAGCTCTCCTGGAAGCACATCGACCATCCGTCCGAGGTGGTTCAGGTGGGCGACGAGGTCACCGTCGAGGTTCTCGACGTCGACATGGACCGCGAGCGGGTCTCGTTGTCGCTCAAGGCCACCCAGGAAGACCCGTGGCGCCACTTCGCCCGCACCCACGCGATCGGCCAGATCGTCCCGGGCAAGGTCACCAAGCTGGTGCCGTTCGGTGCGTTCGTCCGCGTCGAGGAGGGTATCGAGGGTCTGGTGCACATCTCCGAGCTCTCCGAGCGCCACGTCGAGGTGCCCGACCAGGTGGTGCAGGTCGGCGACGACGCGATGGTCAAGGTCATCGACATCGACCTGGAGCGGCGCCGGATCTCGCTGAGCCTCAAGCAGGCCAACGAGGACTACACCGAGGAGTTCGACCCGAGCAAGTACGGCATGGCCGACAGCTACGACGAGGCGGGCAACTACATCTTCCCCGAGGGCTTCGACGCCGAGACCAACGAGTGGCTCGAAGGTTTCGACAAGCAGCGCGAGGAGTGGGAAGCCCGCTACGCCGAGGCCGAGCGTCGCCACAAGATGCACACCGCGCAGATGGAGAAGTTCGCCGCGGCCGAGGCCGAGGCGGCCAGCAAGCCGGTGTCCAACGGGTCCTCGCGTTCCGAGGAATCCGCTGGTGGCTCGTTGGCCAGCGACGCGCAGCTTGCTGCACTGCGGGAGAAGCTCGCGGGCAACGCCTAGCCGCAACCCGGCATGACACGCCTGCTCCCCGGCTCACCACGAGCCGGGGAGTTTGCGTTTCAGCAGTCCTGACAGACTGTCGGAATGCTGCGAATCGGTTTGACCGGCGGTATCGGCGCCGGCAAGTCCACGGTGTCGGCCGCGTTCCGCGACTGCGGCGGCATCATCGTCGACGGTGACATCATCGCGCGTGAGGTGGTCGAGCCCGGCACCGAGGGTCTCGCCGCGCTCGTCGAGGCGTTCGGCGGCGACATCCTGCTGGACACCGGCGCGCTGAACCGACCGGCGCTGGCCGCCAAGGCATTCCCCGACGAGAAGCGGCGGGCGACCCTCAACGGGATCGTGCATCCGCTGGTGGCGCGGCGCCGTCAGGAGATCATCGCCGCGGTGGCCGACGACGCCGTGGTCGTCGAGGACATCCCGCTGCTGGTGGAAACCGGTCTGGCGCCGACCTTTCCGCTCGTGGTGGTGGTCTGGGCGGACGCCGAAACCCGGCTGCGCAGACTCGTCGAGACACGCGGGATGCCCGAGGCCGATGCGCGTGCACGGATCCAGGCGCAAGCCAGCGACGAGCAGCGCCGCGCGATCGCCGATGTGGTGCTGGACAATTCGGGCACACCCGGCGACCTCGTCGACAAAGCCCGCGAGCTGTGGCATCAGCGGGTGCTACCGCTGGCGCACAACATCCGTACCCACCAGCGTGTTTCGCCGGTGTACCGGCTGGTGCCCTACGACCCCGACTGGCCGGCGCAGGCGCGGCGCATAGTCGACCGTCTCCGGTTCGCCTGCGGCTCAACCGCACTGCGTATCGATCACATCGGTTCGACCGCGATCCCGGGCATGGACGCCAAGGATGTTGTCGATGTCCAGATCACCGTGGCGTCTCTCGAGTCCGCCGACTCGGTCGCCGCGGCGCTGGCCGGCGCGGGCTATCCGCGTATCGGTCATATCAATGCCGACGTGCCCAAACCCGACGCTCGCAGCACCGTGTCGTCGTTCGACCATACTGACGATCCGGCTTTGTGGCACAAACGGATTCACGGCGCCGCCGATCCGGGGCGCCCGGCGAACGTGCATATCCGCGTGGACGGCTGGCCCGGTCAGCAGTTCGCGCTGTTGTTCACCGCCTGGCTTTCGGCGCACCCCGGTGTGCGGGCCGACTATCTCGATGTGAAACGACGCGCTCTGCAGCGCGGACCCGTCGGCTACGCCGACGCGAAGGAACCGTGGTTCCTCGACGCCTATCGGCGCGCGTGGGACTGGGCCGACGCCACCGCCTGGCGGCCGTGAGGGCCGGGGTCAGGCAGGTGGGGCGTCGGGCGCCGGCGGGATCGCCGCGTCGGCCGGTGCCGTGTTCACGACGTTGCCCGGACCGCTGCCGTCCAGCGGTGCGCCACAGCTGAGCACCCCGTAGCCGGGGTCGTCCCTGGCCGGTGTCAGCCGCGGCGCGATGAACGAGTCGGCCTGCGCGACGGTCTGGTCGTCGACGAGGATCTCGCAGTGCAGATTGGCCGAGTAAGGCCAATCGATCGACACCTGCATACCCGCCAGCTGGGGGTCCGACAGCACCGCGCTGGCTTCGAAGACGCGACCGGGCAGCATGGTCGGATCGGCACTGTTGACCTGCGCATCGTCGAACTTGTAGGTGATCTGCGCACCCCGCGCGACGCCGTCCACCCGAGCTTTGTAGGTGACATTGTGCAGCTGCTGGTCCGGCACCGGCTGCTCCGAGGGCGTCGGTGGGGCCGTCTCCGGGTCCGCGTGTGCCGTCGCAGGAATTAACTGCGAGCCGCACAGCAGGGCGGCCACGACCGCGGCACCCGTCCAGATGTGCTTGCTCGGACTCATGAGTCCAGAGAGTACGCGCCCCGCCACGACAGCGTCATCCCGCCGGTCTGCAGCCACTGGTGGAGGTCGTAGCCGTGGCGGGCCAGCCCGTCGACCGCCGCGACCGCCGAGCGCACCGCCTGTTCGCCGTCCTCGGGGGTCAGCAGCCCGTGGCGGACGGCGGTGAACAGCTCGTCGATATCGCAGAGCTGCGTGGCGGCGCCGGTCCGCACCACCAGGTCGAGGTAGTGGTCCTCGGCGTGCCAGGCCGTCGGGCCGGGGGTGTAGCGGCCGACGTCGAGGTAGAAGTCCTGGTCGCGTTCGTGGCCGGGGTTGAAGTGGAAGATCGTGGCCCGCAGGTTCAGTGACGGCAGCAGCCAGGACTCCAGGTAGTGGAACTGCTCACGCCCCGGGGTGGGCCGGGCCATGTACAGCCCCCACGGCTCGACGGTGTACACGTCGACGGCGCGCAGCACCCCCTTGGGATCGGTGTTGGTGCGGCCGACCAGGTCGAATGTCTCGTGCTTGGGCGCGTGAATGCCCCAAGGATAGGCCCTCGGCGGGTGGTCCAGGTGGCCGCCGTGGGAACAGAAGTTGTCGGTGGCAGGTTCTACCCTGGGCATATGGCTTTCGCGACCGAACACCCCGTCCTGGCGCACTCCGAGTACCGCGCCGTCGACGAGATCGTGCGCACCGGCGGCCGGTTCGAGGTGGTCAGCCAGTACGACCCGGCGGGCGACCAGCCCGCGGCCATCGACGACCTCGAACGGCGGATCAGGGCGGGGGAGCGCGACGTGGTGCTGCTCGGCGCCACCGGCACCGGCAAGTCGGCGACCACGGCGTGGCTCATCGAACGCCTCCAGCGGCCCACCCTCGTGATGGCGCCGAACAAGACGCTGGCGGCGCAGCTCGCCAACGAGTTGCGGGAAATGTTGCCGCACAACGCTGTCGAGTATTTCGTTTCCTACTACGACTACTACCAGCC
>JAFDWN010000013.1 GCA_018268465.1 Actinomycetota bacterium | reverse complement strand
ACCCTCCACAGGCCTACTGATAACCTATAAACCCCTTACAGCTAAGGTCCTCCGGTCCAGGGTGTCCGGGCCGCTGTCGCAGGTCAGTTCTCGCCGGGTTGTCCGGGGAAGGCGGGCCGGTGTGTGGGCCGCACGCTGATGTCTGGTCCACGGGTCTGCGGTGTCGTCACGTTGGGCCGGTCTGAGGTCGGCGTGCGTGGGTAGTAGGTGCGCGAGTAGCTCGGCTGCGCCGCCGGCGGCGCCTCGCTCGGCGGAGGCGGCGGCGGTGGCGGTGGGGTGCTGGTCACCGTCGTGGTCGTCGTCGGGGAGGTCGGGGTCGTTGTCGCCGGTGCGGGATTGTCGGGTTCGGCGGGTTCGCGGGCCATCAGGATGACGACGATCGCGGTGATGAGTGCGAGCAGGGACACGAGGACGACGGCCAGGATGGCCATTGTTCGGCGACTCGGGGACCAGGACGGCCGCGGCGAGCGGACCGTCGTGGCGAAGCCGATATCGGTGCCCCACGGCCCGGGGTCGGTGGCTGTCGGCGTCCAGGCAGCGGGGTCGGGAGGCGTGGACCCTCGCCAGAGGTCGGGATCTGTGACGGGGTCGGGATCGCGGATGAGTTCACGCTGCGACGGCCTCGCGGTGGTGCGGTGCCGCGATGGGGAATCGCCTGGTCGTTCCAACGTGTTCCCCACCTGTAGCCGTTATGCCATATTGCCACCATAATTGTGGCATTGCGCGTGTGTGCGCGACTGACCACAACAGGTGGATGCCGACCTGATCGATGCTGCCCGGCGCCTGCGGCCCGGGACGAAAGACGCACCGTTGGTGGACGAGGCCCTGCGTGCGCTGTTGGCGATGCACCGTGCTGCCGGATCGACGTCGCCTACGGCGTCTACGACCAGCAGCCGCTCGACCAGCCCGACGAATGGGGATCTGGCTTCGTGGCGGCGCGCCGCCGGTGCATCGTGACGGACATGCCTGGCCGGGGGTGCGAGCTGGCTGATTTGACGTTCCTCCCCACGGATGAATCCGGGGGATTCCAACCTGGTCACGCCGCGGGAGCGGAGTGGCGGGGTTGGAGCAGTAATTCCTTACGGGTTCCTGCTGGTTCCTGCTTCGACGTCTCGGCAACACCCACAGGTGCCACCGATTCTCGGCAGGCGGTGACCGCAAGCCCTGCGGCCAATATATTCTTGGCGGCGTTCACATCCGCGTGCTCGGCAGGACGCGAGCAGTGGGTGCACCGGAATACCGCTTGGCTCTCACGGGATTTCGGGTCCACATGCCCACACGCCGAGCAGCGTTGCGACGTGTACGCTGCCGGAACTTTCACCACCTGTGTCCCGCTATAACGGGACACAGATGTCAATGCCAGCTCGAACTGGTGCCATCCTTTCGACAAGATGGCCTTGTTCAGGCCCGATTTCGCGGTGGCCCCGTTGGGCAGATACCGGCCCGGGTTGTTCAGATCCGGGGCGGGCTTGGCCCGGCGGGTCATGTTCTTGGCCGGTAGCTGCTCCAGCACGACCACGGCGTTGGCGTGCGCGAGTTGGTGGGCGGTCTTCTGGCAGAAGTCCTGCCGGCGGTGGCGCTCACGCGCCCGCAGCCCGGCCAGGGCCGCCCGGGTCTTAGCGCGGTTGGCCGACCCCTTCACAGCCCGGGACAGCTTGCGCTGCAACGCCGCGACACGGCGTTGCTCACCGGCGGTGACAAATGGTCGGTCGAGTAGCTCGCCGCCGCTGGTGGCTACCGCCACCACCACGCCCCGGTCCACCCCCACCGCGGTATCCGGTGCAGCGTGGACAGTCGGAGCGTCGATCCCGTCGTCGACCAGCAGCGAGACATACCAATGCGGCCCGTCTTTCGTGAGGGTCGCCGAGCGGATGGTTTCACCATCCAAGCTGCGCGTCTGGCGGAACTTCACCCACCCCAGCTTCGGGAGCTTCACCCGGCCGTGGCGGCGGTTGAGCTTCTCCAGCGTCATCTTGTCGCCTTCGGGGAACCGGAACGACGGCGCCCACCGCCGGCCGCAGCGCCAGTGCACCCGAAAGGTGCCGTGCTCGCGGCAAGCCTTGTCCAGATCCATCAACGTCTGCTGCAGACAATGCCCGGGGACGTCTTTCAGCCACGTCTGCTCGGCCTTGGCCTCGGCCAACTCCTTGGCCTGCGGTTGATAGTTCATCCACGCCCCGCGGCGCCGGTACTCACGACGCTGCTCCAGCCCGGTGTTCCACACCGCCCGGCATGCCGCGCCGATCCGCTCCGCGTATTCGGCTTGTTCGACGGTGAACTCGACTCGAAACCGCCTGCCCGTCAACATGGCTCAACGGTCCTTCTGCGTCTCGACGTAACGTTTGATCACCGACAACGGCGCCCCACCGACCGTGGCCACGAAATACGAGTTCGTCCACAACGACGGCAACCGCGACTTCAGCCACGGGAATTCCTCGCGCAGCACCCGCGATGACCGTCCTTTGATGGCCTTCACCAACTTGTGCACCCCGTACTGCGGATCCACCTCCACCAGCAGATGCACGTGATCAGGCATGGTCTCCATCTCGATCAACCATGCCCCCTTCTCGGTGACCACCTCGGCGATGATCTCCTTGAGCCGGACCTCCATCCGGCCACCGATCACCTTGCGCCGATACTTCGGGCACCACACCACGTGATACGCGCACTGGAACGCGATATTCGCGTTCGTCCGCACCGTAACACCCACAACTGACAACAGTAGACAGGTCACACCTATCTAACCAGCCGACACTCCGATCCGCACGGGACAGAGGGCACGTCGAGCCCCAGGTTGACGCGCTCACCCCCAGGGTTAAAACCCGGGGTCCGCCGCGCTACCCGCTTTCCGATCGCGATCGGTCGCCGGCCCGCGGTCGTTCTGTCCCGTGACGCCGCGATCCCCCGCTTTCGACGTGCACTGGTGGCGCCGTGCACGACGACGATTCGAGGCCGGCTGTCCGATCACCGCATGCGCGCAGTGTGTGCGGCGTTAAATGTTGCTGTCGCTTGTAATTTCGGAGGTGCGATATGACTGATGTCAGCGGGGTGCCGTATTCGGCGGTATACACCGCGGCGCGCGATCTCGGCTACACCGAGTTGGAGGCGATGGGTTACGCCGGCGAACCTGACCTGTTCGCTGCCGATCACCCTGACGTCGTTGTTGGGCTGCTCGGCGCGGGCGGTGAGAAGGCACTTTGTGACGGTGAGCCCACGTAGCGGCGGCGGGTACTGGGTGGTCAGTGGTGACCGGAAGACCGTACATGCCAGCACATCGGAATTGTTCGACGACGCCGATGCGGCGTGGCAGCACAGCATCAGGATTGAGACACCCGAGATTTACACCACGGTGGTCGGCCGCCGGGTGTGGCCTCGGAAGGATAGCTGATGACTGAGCTCAACGCGTTCCGCGTGAAACCGCGGAACCCGGGTGTGCGCCTGGAGGATCTCGTCTGGCTCGTGCGTGTTCCGCACGCGCCGGCGCAGACGATGGCATTCACTGCGGACGATGGGGTTCTGGCGCGGCAGCACGCGGAGCAGCACGGCGGGATTCTTGTGCCGCTGCCGGTGCCGGATCCGGTGTGGGATTGGGATGCCGGTCGGTGGTGTGGACAGGACCGCGCCGGCAAGCTTTAAGGCTGCTTACATCCCAGTGTTGTTGTGTCACTGCGGCGGTCGGCGATCTTGGTCATGGCTTTACGGGCCGGTGCGCCTGGAGTGTCGATGTCGCGGAGGCCATGGGCCGCGGCGGCGGCGCCGGAGCTGAACAGTGGCACTGAGGTGGTTGTGCGGGTGCCGTCCAGGTCGGTGCCGTCGACGATGCCACGGGCGGCGGCAAGGCGGAGGGCGAGCAGGTCGCTGCCGTGGCAGCCGACCCAGCCGGCGCACACACGCGCTCGGGGATTGTCGGCGCTGGTTTGGTGGCAGAGGAACAGGTGCGGTGGCTGGAATGGGGTGTCGGCGTCGTAGGCGGGCAGTTTGGCGTACTCCTCGGCGGCCCAGATCCCGCTCGGGACATCGCGGCGGTACGGACACGAGGCGCACGGTTGTGGCGCTGGGCCACGCATCGCGGCCAGGTTGCGGTGTTCGAGTGCGGCCGAGTTGTCGGGCACTGAGGACATGTGTCTACTATAGCCGACATCAACCAATGTTGGCTATAGTAGACACTAAGCCGGGTAGCGCCCGATACCGTCGTTCGAGATACCGACAGAAAGCCCGCCGCCATGACCCACTCCCCCTCAGCCAGGAACCGTCGCACGCGCGCCACGACTGCGGACCGGGCGCGCCCGTGGAAGGTGCACTTTCACTTCGACGGCACCAAGACGTTCGGCGACGACGTATGCCTGGCTGGGCTCTATGTCGTCGACACCTCGCGCCCGATCGTCGGAACGTCCTCCCATCGTGACGACGCGGCGGCCGATGTCGCCGCACGCCGTGTCTCGCGAAACGGGGGTACCGCGCGGATCACGCTGCGCGACAGTATCACTGGCGATGAAGCCGAAATCCGCGTCTACACGCCCTACGAGGTGGCGCTGCAGGATCTCGTCGAGAGCGAGTCACGTTGATCGAGCCTGGTCCCGATGATGCCCACGATTTCGAAGGGAGCTCGCCGGCGCCGGTGGTCCGGCATCTGCCGTCGACGATCAAGCAGCTCGGCGATCCACGGAAGGACGCCGGGTACACGCTGCTGCCGGCGCCACCAGGTGTCTGCTCGCAGTGTGCACGCGATCACGAACCGGACGAACCGCACGACGCTCAGTCCCTGCATTACCAGTACGCCTTCTATGCCGAGCACGATAGGTGGCCGACGTGGGACGACGCCCTGGCACATTGCAGCGCGGATGTGCAGACAGCATGGCGTCGCGCTCTTGCTGAGCGTGGCATCACCTAAACCTAACGCTCACGGCTGATCATTTCGTCAGCTGCCGCAGCGTTCTGTTCATGCCAGCCTTGGTTGTAGGCACGCATCAGGTGGGTCTTGGTGCCGACAGGCGCATCGACGCATTCGGCGTGAAGCATGTCGTTGGCCAAGGGGCTGTTGGGTTTTCCGGCCTTAGCGTCGTCGCGCCCGATCTGTCGAGCGACGGACACATCGAGCGAGTCCTCTGAGTGTGATGTCATCGCGATGGCGTCTGGGGTCGCGTCAGCCCTGCGGCGCCGGTGGCGGATTCGACTGGCATAGATATGGTTCCGTCGGTGTCCGACTTCGTGATCTGGATGCGGAAGGTGATGCCGTCGCGGTAGTTGATGTCCAGGTCTCCGCCGTAGTGGGCGAGGACATGTTCGGCGACGACGCGGATGGCCATGTCGGTGCAGTCTTCGTGATGAAGCCGCGACAGATAGTCGGCGAGCTGCGGTGTGAGTTCGTCGCCGTCGCCGGATTCGATGTCGATGATGTCTTCGCCGGCCAGGAACTCGGTGTTGGACGGGTTGAGGAGGCCGACGTTGATCTTGCCGGTGAACGGGCCTTCCTGGATGCCGAAATACCTCATCGGTGATGCGTTCCTCTCTAGCGCGGGCCGGGGAGCTGGGGTGACTTACGCTGACGGGTCTTCTGGCTTGTCGTCCGGGAAGAGTGGTCGCGCGACCTGGGTCGGCTGTTGCTGCATCTGCTGGGCGACCTGTACAGGTTCTTGGTCGAGCGCTTGAGTGATCTGGGTAGACCGTTGCTGCATTTGTTGGGTGATCTGCGTGAACTGCTGGGGCTGTCCATGCGGGTCGTTGTTGTCGTCCGGCACAGTATTTCCTTGTCTGGGTGTGGTTTTCGTTGATACGGGGGGCTACGGGCTCCACACCGCGGCCAGGAAGGTCTGGCCGGTGGCGAGGAGAACAAGGACAAGTGTGGCGGCGGCCGCCTTCCAGATCGACCAGTCGAGTTCAGTCCTATAGGCCCACACGAGCGGGATCCCGACGACGATCAGGGCGATGCGCAGAATTGCGATGGCGTACGTCCTCCACCTCGGTCTACCTGCCGCCGTCTGGCCCGTGTCGCGTTCGTCCATTTGCTCGGCCAGCTGATTGAGTGACCTCGCGTTGCGCGCGAGAGCAACGGCGCGGCTTGGGCCCGGGTGTGCATGGTGCAGTCGACACCGGGGTCGCTCTGGCGGTCGTCGCTTACTTGAACCTCCTTGTCGTTTCACGGAATTGAGTTATGCGGGTTAGGTGATGGTCCGGCAGTGATCACATTCCCAGCCGTGGGGCTCTCGCGTGCAGGTGTGGCGTTCCTCGCATAACCAGCACAACTGGTTGGCTTTCCTGACTTCTGCCGCGTCGACGAGCGCGGCGGCCGGTGCGGGCAGCCTGGTGTCGTGGTGTTCGAGACGTCGCTGTGCGATCCATTGGACGGCCTGGTCGTATGCCGTCGGGTCGGCGGTGGTTGCGGCGATTTCGACGGCGGCTTGGGTGGCGTAGGCGTGTGCGGTTCCTCGGTCGCGTGCGGCAAGTTGCTCGGCGACCTCCTCCGGTGTTGCGGATGTTTCACGCTCGACCCAGACGAGGTATTCGCCGCATACGTCACGGCAGGACTCGCAGGCATCGCCCCATCTCGGTACGTCGTTGCGACACCCAGGCAGGGCGCACACAGGGTGGCGGATCCGGGTTATCGCGGACGTCGCGGGCATGGGATAGATAGTCTGTCGCGTGCGATCGGGTTTCAACAGGACTTGCGGGATCGCCGGGAGGTGCTGCGCTTCTCCCCGCGCAGGATCTCGGCCGGCTCGATCTTGAAGTGGCTGGCGAGAGCGTAGAGGGTGCTGAGTGTGATGTTCTTGCGGCCGGCTTCGATTTCGGTGAGGTAGGTGCGTGTGAGGCCGACGCTGTTGGCGGTTTGTTCTTGGGTCTCACCGGCGGCGTGACGGAGTGCGCGCAGCCTTTCGCCCAATTTCTGCAGGTCGGCGGCGTCTATCGGCACGATGTCTACTATAGACGACTCTTCTGGAGTCGTTTATGGTCGACATATGTCCCGAGGGGCCGATACCGCGACCAGGATCACCGAAGCCCGCCTGATTGAACTGAGACGCGACGGCAAGAGCCGCGACCACAGCTTCGTCGACCCTCACGTGCTGCGTAGGTGCACCGATGATCTCGACCGGCGCGGCGAAGTGTGGGCTGCCGCGGTCCTCGGCCGCGATATCTCCCGCCGCAGCCTCGGGGTTGCTCACCGGCCGTACCTCTATGCCGGTGAGCCGCACGCGCTCGTTGCCGCCGACGCCGAAGAAGATCTGCTCATCCTTGCTGATCTCGACCCGGACAGGGCCGGCGGGTGATGGCGGTGAAGATCACTGACCGCGCCCTGGTGCAGGCCGGCGATCGGGTGACGTGGGGCGCGTTGGGCTACATTCACGAAGGTATTGCCCGTAGCGATCCAGACCTTTGGGACGGCGAGCTCGCGGTCAACGGCGGAATCGATTGGTGGGCAAACTTCTTGTGCGCTGAGCGCGACTGATCGTGGTCAACGATTGCCTTGCGTTCAAACACTTTTCGCGCCCACGACGTGAAGGGCCCCCGACCTTGCGGTCGGGGCCGGAAGGTGCCTAGCTCCGCAATCGGCGAAGATCAGCGCCTACCGATGAGCATAGCGTCCCGCATCGTTATCGTCTGTTACCCAAGGAGGTTTCACGTGACTGCGGTTAGACAAGTGCAGGTCCACCATGTCGAACGGCACGCCGGCCGCGTGATCACACGGCGCTTGGGCCGCCCTTATGCATCGGCGATCATCGCGGTAGTACGCGACGGCGACACCCAGGGTCAGTCATTCTGCATGTCAACTCGGGTGGCAATGCCATGGCGGCAGAACGTGAGCTGCGGTTTCGCGGATATCAGGTGGACCACACCGAGTACGACCCTTTCGCGGCCGGCCATTATGGCGTGCAGCTGCGGGTATGCCCCAACGTTCCGCCCGCTGCGCAGCCCACCGCCATCGCTGGCTAGGGCGCGGCGACCCAGACCAGCGGGTAGTAGCCGTCCTGATCCCTGATTGGCGATACACCGACAATGAGGCCACAGCTCGGCCCCAACGCCGGGTCGTCAGCGAGCACGATGTTCAAATATCCGGCCTGCTTTTCCGCGCTCGCGCGCTTGACATAGCCGAAACCGCCGCCGACCGGGTCGCCCAGCCGAGGCGGATTCAATGGAGGCGATACCGCCACCTTCACTCTCCTATCTCCCCTGCGGTTTACGGTTCTTAGCGGGCTTAGTCCGGTAGTAGCGCGACGTCGAAACCCGCGGGCGTCCGATACACGCGACCCGGCACCAATGTGGACTGGGTGTACGCCGGTACTCGACGATACGTCCACCGTCGCCCCTGGTGGACGACATCGATGTACGAATTGCCGTCGACGTCACGACGTGTCACACCCGGTTCCTCGTAGTTCCACCACGAGAATCCCGCGACCGGCGGAGGCGGACCTGCGGGCAGCGTCTGCGGAAAGTCACGAAACTCGCCGTATCGGCATCTGTAGCGGCCGACGACCGGATCCACCGTCCGGTAGTTCGGCGGGTCCACGATGACCACCTCGATTGCCGGGTCGTCACATTTCGGCGATTCACACCGGCTGGCGCACCGCATGCACTCGATCAGCTGCTTCGGCGAAAGTTGCAGTGCTGTCATCGATCACGTCCTACGTGCGGGTGTGTCCGCGTCGTTGCCGACGGCGGCGGGTGAGGTCTACCGCGCCTTCCACACCATCGAGGGTAGCCGTCGAACTCAGCTCGGTGTGCCTCCACGAGCGCTGCGATCGCGCGCAGTTCGTTGTTGGCTCGCACGGCCTCGGGGTCGGTCGGTGCGGCGTCGTGGCCGCTGTAGCCACGCACCCGGGTGAGTTCTCGGACAAGGACTGCGGCCGGGTTTGTGCGCCACCGGCTGGTATGCCGGGCGGTGGTCCAGCAGGTCATGCACACGGTGAAGGCGGTGCGTTGCTGGCCGTGGATGCGGATCCGTTCGTGGAGATCGTCGGGTGTGATGACGCTGGCGACGTCGACGGCCAGGCGGCCGAATTCGGTGTAGCGGGCGTACGGGCGCCAGGGCACGACGTCGCGGGCGACATGATATCTCGACGCTCCTGCATGAACTGCTCGGCCATCGCGTTGTCCCCTATCGTTCTCGGGCTGGTGGTTACGCCGCCCAGTCGTGTGTGGTGTTGGCCAGTTGAGCCACTGGTTTCTGCAGGAGCTGTCCTAAGCGATGCCACGCAATTGCGGAGAGCGTCAGGCCGGCGCCCGCGGCCGCCAACGATGCAGGCAGTGCGGCGGCGGCAGCAGCAGCGCGTTGGCGAGCGTCACGGTGCCGGAGTTCAGTGACGAATTCCTGGTAGGCGGCGTCGATGGGAAGGCTCGTGAAGAGCTCGGCGGTGCGCCGGTACAGCAGTGCGGAGGGGACATCGGCGGTGTATCCACGCTGCCGATGTAGCACGGCCAGCCGTTCACTTTGGCGAAGTACCCGGAATAGGGACACGGGGTCGAGTCGCGAGTGACCGCCGGAGGCGGGTCGTACCGTCGTCAGGGTGGACGAGCCCTCGTCGAGGGCGAGCACGCCCACGTGCTCTGGTACCGCATCGAGCACCCGGGCGGCTTTGGATTCGGATGTCACTACGTGGACGTATTCGAAACACCGTGAGTAACTGAGCACTTGGAGGTCCAGGCGCGAGAAGCTGTCCAGATCGGTTTTAATCTCGAACGCTGACGCGGCTTCGCCGGCCACCACGACGTCGGCGATCGAGAGAAACACCGGTAAGCCCGTCATTGCGTGTGCGGGCGGTTCGGTGTCTATCGCCTGTTTGATCACGGCTGACTTGTATACGTATTCACACCGGTATGTGCTGGCGAGTTGTTCGTGGGCGGCTTCGAACGCGAGGCTCAGAGGCACATCACCGTCGACGAGTTCGGCCACCGGCAAGACGCGCTCCCTCGCCCACAAGGCCGGGTGCGGCTTGGAAAGCTCGCGCACCACGCGAGTCGAGAACGCCGCCGCCAGTTCGCGCACCGTGCCGGTCATCGGATCTCTCCGCTTGCCACGTGTCTCATCGGTGGGCGGGATGGATGTCGATGGCGATGTCGCTCTCTTCGCCCTGGGCGTGGAGGTCGTTGACCCAGGTCTCGTTGATGGGGCGGGTGTCGTCGATGGTCATGGTGACCAGGTCAAGCGGTGGTTGGGTGCAGGTGTGGGGTGTGGTCCAGCCGCGGCATGCTGGGCAGCCTGCTGCACTCATCCAGGGCACGAGGTTGACTGGGGCGTCTTGGTCGACGACGGCGAATCGGATCGCTGCGGGGGTGTCGAGCAGGGTTGGGATGTGTTGGTCGGCGTCGTGCTGGGTGGTGATGAGGACGCCGAGCCAGATGTGGCGGGGTGCGGTTCCGGCTCGGCGGTGTGCTTCACGGGCGGCGGGGCTGCTTCGGCGAGTTGGTATCGGGTGGTTGCCGAATGCGTCGGCGTAGTCGTGTTTGTGTTGTTCGCGGTCGATGATGATGGTGCGCAGCTGCGTGGGGCGGGTGGTGATGACTTCGAAGACGTGTTTGTCGGCGATTTCGATTTCCTGGAAGAAGGTGTGGGCCAACCACTCCGGCGCGTCGGGGTCCAGGATCGTGTCGATGTTGACGCGGACCCGGTGTGGGTGGCGCCATTCGGGGATATGGGGCCACCAGGTGATCGGGTCACCTTGGTAATCCAGTTGCCACAGTGTGGTTTTCGTCGGCCAGTGCGTGCCTGGCCGGTGGGGCAGGTGCTGGATGGTGGGCGTCAGGCTCACTGTGCGGACTCCATGGTGTCGGCGGCGTGGGCGGCGGCCAGCAGAGCGGTGGCGTCGTCGCGGGCGTCATCGGGGTGCTCCCAGGTTTGGAAGGTGTCGGAGTCGATGTGGCCGGGCGTGGCGTAGTACACGCGGTGGTGGCGCCGGAGTACGCGCCGTGTGCGGCTTCTTCGTCGTTGTGCAATGGCGGAGGGAGTTTGACGAACGCGTAGCCGTGCTCGGTGAGGGCGGCGAATGCTTCGGCGGCGATCTGATGGTTGCGGTTGCCGTCTTGTCCGGTGTCGGCCTCGGGCATGTAGGTGGCCAGGATGTCGGCGAGAATGGCTTGTGCGGTGCGGGTTTCGGTGTCGCTCATCGGGTGGAGTCCTTCTCTACGGCTCCGTTGAATGCCGCTTCGGTTTGATCGGCTCTGTTGAGCTGCCAACGTGCGGCGCCGCCGGGTGGGCGTGCCGTTTGGGTAATGACGCCTACGCGTGCTAGTGCCCGGAGTTGGGGGCCGACGTAAGCGTGGTGTTCAAAGTTGTTGTATCCGGCTCGTTTACAGATTTCTGTGGTGGACAGGTCTGTGTCAGGGCAAGCGCGTAGGACAGTCAGGATGCGCTTTCGCATAGCCGCGGTGCGGGTGCTCACAAGTGCCACAGATTCACCTCTGGGTGTCGTGATGGCGTGGGGGTGCGTGCATGTTGACCCCGGTGTCGGGGGTGGTTCGGACTGTGACGGCTTTCAAAGAGCATCGCCTCGGTTCTTCCGGTGACGCAGGCTGTTTTTTCCGATGGGGCATGTTCTCGTCGACGTCGGCGAGATCCTCGTCACCGCGAGCCCGCAGTCGGTGAGGCCGTCGACCAATGCCGGATCGGTCATGACGGGCGTTTGAGCAGATGTTCCCAGGCGGGAGCGGCTTCGGTGTCGGGTATTCCCGCTCGGTGGGCGGTGCGGTCGGCGAGCCGGATGAGTCGGCGGATCCGTCCGGCCACGGTGTCTTTGGTCAGCGGCGGTTCGGCCAGCTGAGCCAGTTTGTCGAGGGAGACGTGGGGGTGTGCGATACGCAGTTGTCCTGCGTCGGCGAGCAGTGCTGGTGCGCTGGGTCCAAGGATTTCCAGGGCGCGCTGTACCCGGGTGACGGCTTCGGCGGCGGCTCGGCTTGAGCGGCGGCGGTTGGCGTCGTTGAAGTTGGCGAGTCGTTCCCCGGTGCTGGCGGCACGTGCGCGGCGGCGGCGGTTCATGACGTGTGTGTCCCAGATCGGCCGGGTGTGGTGTGCACCCATCCGGGACAGCAGTTCGCTGATGTCGTTGTCGCGGATGGTGACGCGGTCTCTTTCCTTGACGACGCGCATCTGGGCGTGGACGCCGAGTTTGCGTGCGGCGCCGACGAGTGCCAGCGCGGCTTCGGGGCCAGGGCAGTGGACTACGAGGGCGGTGGTGCGGCCGTTGTCGACGAGGGCGCCTCGGGCTTGGAAGGCGCCCCGCCATACGGATTCGGCGTCGGCGATCGTTCCGCTGACGATGTGCGGGGGCATGCCGCGCACGGGTGCGCCGCGGCGGTCCAGCAGCCCGGTCCGTCGGGCCAGGGCTTCGGCGTCTTTGCCGACGTAGATGAGGTAGCTGGTGGCAGGTCGGGTGGTGCTGGCCGGTAGGACGCGCAGGGTTGCGCGGCAGTTGTAGAGCTCTTGGATGCTGGCCTGGAGGCGGCGGGCGGTGCCGGCGACGTCGAGTTCGGCGGCGATGATGAGGTGGTTGTCGACTATGCGTAGACCTTCGGCGTAGCGCAGCAGGGCGGTGACTTCGGCTTTGCGGGCGTTGGTGTTGTCGACCTGGACACGGCTCAGTTCGTCTTTGGCGGCGGTGGTGATGCTCATGGTGCGGTCCGTCGTTTCTTGAGGAGTTGGTACCACATGCTGATGGCGGTGGCGAAGGTTCGTGTCGCGAAAAGTGTTGTCGAGTAGAAACGTTTCGCGGATTTTGTGCGGTCGGTTCTCGTGTGGTCGGGTGGTCCGACGAGCAGATGCGGTGTCGGTCTGGCTGCGATGACGATGCCGATGCCGAGCATGGCGGGCAGCAGCAGGGCCAGGCCGGGGGTTGGGTGTCCAGTGGCGGCGAGGGTGAGTCCGGTCAGCAGCGCGGCGGCGGCGAGGGCGCCGGCAGTGATGGGCCAGCTGGATGCGCGGATACCGCTGCCGTGGGCCCGCAGTCGCCATTCGGCGGCGATCGCGTCCGGGTCGATGATGCGCGGAGAGGCCAGCTGCCCGGCGGTGGCGGTGCACCATTCGGCGAAGGCGCTGGCTGTGGCGCGGGCGCGGGGATGGCGCTCGGCCCAGATGTGGGCCAGGTGGGCGTCCTGGCTGATCCAGTGATGCAGTTGCGTCCTGGTCGGGGTGAGGCTGGCTCGGGTTGCCATGTTCCGACGGTAGGGGCCGATATTGGTGGTTTTCCAGAGGACCGCGGCTGGGCTTGGAGGTGTTGAATCCGCCGATCCTGTGGTGTAAGACGAGCGGCCTGGAGATCGTCGAGGCGGGTTCGCTGAAGCCGGCGGGGCCGTACGCGGCTGCTGCCGGGGACGAGCCTGGTTTGTCGTGGTTGGTTCCCGTTGTCGCGGTTCATGCTGCTAACGGTCGTGGAGTTGAAGCGGTCGTTTCCGGCGGTGGATGGTGCACCGCTGTTGGCGGAAGGCCAGTACCGGCGGTGAGGTTAGCGCCAGTAGCTGGGCAGCTGCTCGATGCTTTCGCGGTAGGTGGGTTCCAAGGTCATGAGGTCGAGTTGGTAGGAGCGTCGTTGCTTGTCGGGCCATTGGTGGACTCGTTCGAGCAGCCAGTCGTACCAGTCGACGTCGAGGCCGGCGGCGGCCATGCCGGCCCGGTAGGAGGCGGTGGCCAGGTCACGATCGATGGCGGTTCCGGCGATCGAGGTGGCCAGATTGATGCCGGTTTGGGTTCGCAGTCGCTGTTCTGTGTCGTCGGTGTCGGTCAGGCACTGTTTGATCGCTTCGAACCAGGCGTCGAGGGAGGCGCGCCAGCCCACGCCGTGGTCTGGTTCCCAGTCCGCGGGTGGGAGGTTGGCCAGTTCGGTCGCGGCGTCGACGCGGGCTTGGTGTTGTGCTGGGGGCAGGCCATCGGGTTCGGCCAAGGTGCGGCTGAGGTTGTCTCGCCAGGTGGCTGTGAGGGTGCCGTCGCGGGCAGAGAGCAGGTGCGCGCGGAGCAGGGTCAGCCGGGCGATGTGGTGCTGGAATTCGGTGATCGCCGTGGTGGTGTGTGCCAGGCGGCCGGCGATGTCGACGTTCCATGTGGGCTGGGATTCGTCGCCGGTGTCCTCGTCGTCGGCGTTGCGTGGTGTCGTGGTCATCGCAGGGTGAACGCTTCTGCGGCGGCGACGCTGTAGGGGGGCAGGATGGCGTGGGCGCGGCGCAGCGCGGTGACGATGCGGGCAAAGGTCACGGAATGGTCGTCGCGGCGGCGGGCATGGCTGGTGTCGAAGTGGGTGTCCTCGGGGGTGAGGCCGAGCAGGGTGGGGGCTAGGGCGCCGCGTTCGCCTGCGGCGCTGATGAACTCGATGTGGTAGCGGCCTTTGTGATCCCAGCTGGTCGGGCGGCCGTCTTCGACGGTGGGTGTGCCCTTCCACCGCTGCGGAGAGTAGATGATGAGTTTCTCGCCGGTGCGCTGATGGACGAACTCCGCGCCGTCTGTGTCGAGGGTCACGGGCAGAGGGTATTCGATGTCGTCGATGTTGTTGGTGATGATGACGTCGCGGCTGCCAGCCTGCTGTGGCGGGCTTGGGCGACCGCCGGGGTGACCGCGTGGACGGCGGTCAGGAGATGACGCAGGACGTCTTCGCCGGCTGGTGCAGTGGGCACCTTCTGACGGTATGCGCGGCGATTGGGGTTTTCCACAGGACGCGGGGCCGCTCGCCGGCGAGAGCGGAGTCCTCTTGAAGACGGCTCGTGAGCTGGCTGATGCTGAGGATCAGATGCCACTGTGAGCCAGGTGAAGGAGACGTGGTCAATGTGCCGATCAGATCGTGAACCGGGCGGTCCGCGCCGGTGCCCCGGCGATGCGCGTGCGTCCTATCACCGCACCGCGGTCGCGGTGCTGGATCTGGAGCATGCCGAAGCCGAGCTGCTGCAGGAATTGGCCGCGATCGACAACGGTTCCGGCGGCTCAAGCGGTGGCCCGGCGCGGCCAGTGGTGAGCTTCCCCGACAAGGAGACCCGCACTGAAGACATTCGCCGGGAGATCGACACGGCGATCAACGAGCTGAACACGGGTGAGAACTGGCGGCAGTGGTTGGAGTTCTCGGGGAAGTTTCACAAGTACTCGCTGAACAACCAGCTGTTGATCTATATGCAGAAGCCGGAAGCGACTCAGGTCGCCGGATTCAATAAGTGGAAAGAGCTTGGTCGTTCAGTCAATAAGGGCGAGAAGGCAGTCTGGATTTTCGCTCCGATGGTCCGCAAGGTCCGCGTCGAGGATGCCAACGGTAACCCGGTGTTGGACTCCACGGGCAAACCACGGTACGAGCAGAAGGTCACCGGGTTCAAGACGGTGCCCGTGTTCGACGTGTCCTCCACTGACGGGGCACCGCTCCCCCAGCGTCCTGTCGTGGAGGTCGACCGGATGTCGGGTTCGGCGCCTGAAGGAATGCACGAGGATCTCACGGCGCAGATCGAGGGCCACGGATACCGCGTGGTGTACGAAGATCTCGGCGACGGACATGGGATTCCCGACGGCCGCACCGTCCCGGACTTGAAGACCGTCACCATCAACACCCACTACAGCCACGCCCATCAAGGTTTGGTGCTGGCGCATGAACTCGCCCACATCGAGTGCGGCCATACCGAGCAGACCGACAAGTACCACACCGGTGCCGGCGGCGAGCGCTCCGCGATGGAGGTGGAAGCGCAAAGCGTCTCCTACGTTGTCGGTCGCAGATGGGGGCTGACCGACAACGCGTCCTTCTCCTACATCGACGGCTGGGCCCACGGCGACAAGGAGAAGGTGCGTAAGACCGCTGAAACTGTCATCAAGGCCACCGATCGAATCATGGCCCGCTCCAAGCTCTTACAGACCGCGTAACAAGGGAAGGGAAGTACTTTCATGTCCGCACGAATTCAGGTCGAGGTAACCGATCCGACCGACGGCGTGACTCACGTATTCGAAGGATCCGACGACGCCGCGGTGGACCGACAGATCGACGCCTTCTTCGCCGTCGACGAAGCGGAGCAACGTGAACGTGACAGCCACTGACCTGATCGCCGATAAGCGGCGGGCCCTGGCGTCGGTGCGCAAGCGTCTTGCTGCAGCGCGGAATCGGCTACGCCAAGCACATATCGAGTACACGTCCACCCCGGACGGGGCGTGCGAAACTTATCGCCGATTCGAACTGGCCGAAGGTGAGGAACGCGCTGCGCTACGACAGATCTACTTGGCCGGTCTGTCCATGGCTGACCACGAATACCAGCGCCGTGCCGAACTGGGGCACGCCAACGACGCCGACGGGCCTCTGGAGGCATTGCCGTTGGGCAGCCCGCAGGATCCGCTGGTTCGGCAGCTCGTGGAGCATCGGGTCATGGGCTGGGTGCGCAGCGGGCCCGCTGCGCTGGTGTCGGGGAAGGTCACTGTAGGTCTGATTCGGGTGCTCGCCGACGGAACATCACGCCGGCGGATCCGACTAAGCTGCGCTGTTCAAGACGAGCTCGGTGTGTTCACCGAGACCCTCGCCGCGGTGGTCAGGCAGGCCTTGGCCGATCCTCCCATGCGTGAACGGCTCGACGAATTCTTCGGCGCGACAGCAAGTCCGGCGATCACTGCCGCCGCGGACCAGGCAGCGGAGTGAGTGTGACAGTCTGCACCGTGACGCCGGCCGACGTGGAAACCGCGCAGGAGCGCGCCGTTCGCCGCGTCGATGAGTTGGCGCGGGCAGTCAGCGGCGTTCTGGAGGTTCTGGCGGCGATCTATCGTGACGAGGACTGGCGCTACCTCTGTGATCGTTGTGGGGAGCCGTACCGGGATTTCGTCGGGTTTGTCAGAGATAAGCTTGGCGGCTCCGAATCGAACGCGAGGCGCTACCGCCAGGGTGTGGAGACGTTGGTGGCGCCGCTGCTGGAAATCACCGGTGCCGAGGTTCGCATCCCGGTGACACCGAATGATGTTGCCGTTCTTGGTTTGTCTGGTGCCTCCCGAGTTGTTGAAGCGGCCCCTGGACGGTTGGAAGGTGTCGGTAGTGCTGAGGAGCGCACCGCGGCGTTGCGCGAGCTGATTGACTCGGTGATCAGTGAACGGCGCCGGCGTGACATCGCTGGGGACGTCGTCATCGACGTCCTACCCTCCGATACGGTGCCTGAGGCGCTGCCGGCCGCCTACGGGCCTGCTGGCGGGTTTGCGGATGATCCGTTGGGTGTGGCTGGGCAGGGCGCCGAGGTCTCCCCCGCCGACGCCGACGATGATGAAGATGCCGGCGGCGGCGAGGATCGCGGCGTCGGCAAGCAACCGCTCGATCGCCTGACGTCCACAGAACCAGCGGAGCAGGCCCAGGCGGTCTCCGATGTGAGGGCGGCGGGATTGCCCGTTGCGACGGCCGCGTCGCCGAGCGGGGCTACGGCCGGCGTCGATGCGCTGCGTGCCGCGTTGGACGTGGTGCTGCGGCTAGATCCGGCACTGGCTGCCGACGCATTGGCCGGGTGCGGGGACGTGTCGAGCGCGGCGCACGATTGCGCGACGGCTGCTCAGCGTTTGGCGCGGCTGAGTAAGCTGCTCAGAGTGCTGTAGCCGGGGTGGGACGGCTGGTGGAAGGCAGATGATGGCCGGGTTGCTGTTGAAGCGGCTCAACGCGATCTTCCCGCAGCTGCAGTAGAACTCAATCGGTGGACCCGGCGGCCGCGACTGCGGCCTGTACGACCACTGACCCGTCACTCCTGATGTGAAGAGTCGCCCTGTGGGTTGGTCAGGTGTCTGACGCGGACCTCGACCTGAAGGCCGGCAAGTGTGGCCATATTCAACAACGCGTCGACCGTGAAGCGTTCGGTCTGGCCGTTGACGAGATGGGAGATCCGTGGCTGCTTAACGCCGAGTCGCGCCGCAGCCTCGGCCTGCGTCCAACCGTTGTTGGTGATTTGCTGGTTGATCGCCTCGGCAAGCTGCGCCCGCACATCGTCGCAGAGGGCGTGTATCTGTCCAGGCATTAGCGGCGGCGTCCTTCACTCGTCGGCAATTGCCGCTAAGCATATCCAGGACCGCGTTTCACGCGAAGTTGGTTCTTAGCCGTTGATGAGTGTGGCAGCGTCATAGGCTGCCTGGCGCAGGGTGTCGGGCCAGCTGACGGCTGCGGTGCGGGAACCATTGCGGCCCCGCAAGATTCCGACGATGACCGGTGTGGATCCGGTGGCGTCAGTGTAGGTGTAGACCGGTCCCCCGGAATCACCGTGGTCGCTGGTCATGGTGCCGGGCTTCATTGTGAACCACCCGTCGTGGACGGCGTCGATTTCGCCGCACGATGCTCCCGTCGTAGCGCCACGGTGGCAGACCACCATTCCCGGGGTTGGCGTGACGCCGGGCTGAGTGATGATCGGTCGGGTCAGGGCGGGGCCGAGCTGGGTGGTCAGGTATGTACCGTCGTCGAGGCTGATGGTTTCGTAGTCGATGACGGTGTCGTCCGGGCCAGTAGAGGTCTGGCCGGCACGGTTGTTGTGGGAGGCCATCACGGTGCCGATTGGGGTGCCGGTCTGGTCAGTCACAGTTGTGCCGTCGTTGCAGTGTCCAGCCGAGTAACCGATCCGGCGGAGGGTGTCGACGAACGCGAGGGTGCACTTGGCGCTGCCCTGGATGATGGTCATGCCGGGATAGACCAGGGTGTTTCCTACGCTGGCGGCTGCGGTGGGGCCTTGGAGAAGTGACAGGATGGCGGCCATCAGCGTGATGGCCGCTGCTACCAGCCTGGCGGCGGATCGGCGGATCATGGTTCTGACGCTCGTGCCTTTTCCTCTTCGGCGATGAATTCTTCGATCTTCTGGGTGAGGACGCCTACGGCGGTGGCTTTCCGCTTCTGGCGTACGGATCGGTAGACCAAGGCGAGTTCGAACTGGCGCTTGAGGTCTGGATCCACCCTGAAGCTGATCTGGTCGTAGTCGGCCATAGGCGCATCTCGTTTCGCGGGCCGGGATGGTTGTCCTCCCGGGATGCTTGCTTTCCTGCATGTGTACTCCCTACTTGGATTGATTGCTAGAGGACTCACACGCAGGGTTTCTATTAACCTGGATTGCTGTACTTACTGTTTTCTGGCTTGCCGTGTTGCTTGTTCACTAGGTATCTGGGTTACGGACTTACTGCATTGCGTGTGTCCTACCATACCAGTCTACTACCATACCAGTCTCCTCGCGTTCCTGCTTACTATCTTGCTAGCAAAATTGGCTATCTCCATCGCATCAAGACCCGGTCAGGCGAATCCCCTTGCGACCGATCACGACGACACCGAAGCTTGGTGGTGACCACCGCTGACCAGGACGGAACCGGGGAGAGCAGACAGTGAACAGTGCGCCAGCCCTCGACGTTGGGCACTCCCCCACCCCGCCAACTTCGGACACAGGCTATCGACCAGCAATAGCAGGGCCATCATGGTCGACGCGATAACCACGACCAGCACGGCGACGATCCCGCTCGCCGATGACTTCATACTGCCTCTGGACGCAGCTACTGCGACCTTCGGAATCCTAGGTAAGAAGGGCCGCGGCAAGACGCACACAGCAGCTGTCCTCACCGAGGGATTGATCAACTCCGGCGTGCCCACAACTGTTCTTGACCCGACCGGCGCCTGGTACGGGCTGCGGTCCTCGGCGGACGGCAAAGCCCCCGGCCTGCCAGTCGTGATATTCGGCGGTGAACATGGCGACGCGCCGCTCACCGCAACCATGGGCGAACGGATCGCGAATATCCTCGTTGAGCGCCGGTTTCCGGCCGTGCTCGACTTGTCGGTCCTCCGCAAGAACGAACGCCGCCACTTCGCTACGGACTTCCTTGAAACTCTGTATCAACGAAATCGCCTGGCACACCACGTTGTAATCGATGAGTCCGACGAGGTGGCCCCCCAGAGAGCCTATGCAGGTGTCGAGCGTCTACTCGGCGCCGCGGAGGACATCGTGCGTCGCGGACGGATCCGAGGCCTGGGGGTCACAATGATTTCTCAGCGGCCCGCCGCACTGTCGAAGGCAGTGCTCTCCCAGGTAGACGCGCTGATCGTACTCGGTTTGACTGCACCGCAAGACGTCGCCGCCGTCGACGATTGGGTCAGCTCACATTCCGATCCCGACCAGGCGCGACTCCTCAAAGCGTCCTTGCCGTCACTGCCAGTCGGCCAAGCCTGGGTCTGGTCACCGGAGTGGCTCGGAGTGACTCAGCGAATCCAGGTACACCGGCGCAGCACCTTCGATTCCAGCTCGACACCGAAAGCCGGTGTCCGCCGGATAGTCCCTACCGAGTGGGCACACGTTGACGTCGCCGAAATCCACGAGCGGCTCACCGAAGCCGGAACTCCCTCCGGCGACTCGTCAATTCGCTTACGTGCCCGCGTGCGCGAGCTCGAACAGCAGCTTGCCACGGCACGAAACCATCCGCCGCAGGTCGTTCACGTGGAAGTGCCGGTACTCAGCGAAACCGACGCCGCCCGCCTGAACGACGTTGCCGCTCAACTCGCTTCACTGGGGCGCGATCTGATCGCAACAGCAACGGACCTCTCGACGGCCCTCTTCCGTGCCACCAACCACGGGACCGCGGCGTCAATCCACCGATCGAACGGCGATGCCGCCACACCGCCGGCGAAACCGAAACCGCAATCCAGCCCGAGTCCACCACAGTCGCCGCCGCCAACGCTCGGCAAAGCCGAGCGTCAGATCCTCACCGTGCTCGCTCAACACGGAACCCGCAGCACTACCCAAGTTGCGCTACTGACCCGACGCAGCCACAAGAGCGGTGGATTCCGCAACTCCTTGTCCAAACTTCGCTCCGGTGGACTGATCGACGGGCGCAGCGAAGTCACCATCACTGCCGCCGGAACGGAAGCCCTTGGCACCTGGGAGACACTCCCGCAACAAGGCACTGCCCTAATCCATTGGTGGGGAACGCAACTCGGCAAAGCTGAACGCCTCATCCTCGACTGCCTTGCCGCCCAGCCGGACCGCGCCGTCCCCGTCGATGAAATCGCCCAGCAGACCGGATACAGCCCCACCTCAGGCGGATTCCGCAACAGCCTCTCGCGACTGCGATCCCTCGGACTGGCCTCCGGACGTGGGGCACTGCAGATCTCTAGGCACCTCGTTGCTTAGGAGCTCAGGCGGGGACCGTCAGTACCTGCTCACTGCACCGGACGGCGCCCACCCCCCTGTGGCGACACCACGGCGCACCCTTCCCGGCGCAGGTGGGAGACCATCGGGAGCGATGGTCCAACCGAGAGGGCGCCGGCCATCTCGCGCTGCTACCCACAAGCCCTGTGCGCTATGGCCGGCTTCACCGGCCGCGAAGCGCGCATCGTCATTGGCGCCGCGGCGATCGTTTCCGGATGCCATATTGCCCGCCACCCCACCCAGCACCACCATCGACGACGCCTGAGATGGCCTCGCCCCACCGTGCGCCAGAGCACGCGCCACAACTCATCGACCCGCTTCATCGAACCTCACGGCTTCCGTCACACTCCGTGGCGCGTTCACCCCTTCGGGAGGAACCACATGCTGTCAATACTGCGCCTGCGCCCCACGCGCCAACGCCCCTGCCGATGGCATGGTCTCCACCACGGAAAGGTCACGGTCGGTGTATCTGTGGGACGGCCGTGCGGGCACTCTGACGGGCGCCCTACACCTACCTGCGCGGCCCACCTGGACCACCTGTTGTCTCGGGCCGGACGCGCCAGCAAGGCAGCACCGTGTCCGGTCTGCGGAACCCTCGGGGTAGCCAAAGTCATCGGAACGCATGACCTGCAGCCGACGGCCGACTAGACGCGCCACGCCTCGCCACAAGCGATATCCACCGGCCAGCACCACCGGAGCCATGGCGGACGCGGAGCCCGTGGTGCCGGTGCGCGGCCGCGGCTGGTCGTCCCGCCGCTTGTGCGGGTGGTGCCCGTGGCGGCGCTGTCTTTACCGGTGCCCGACGATCCCTCCGTCGCCGGGGTTGCGGTGCTCTTGCTGCCCGAAGTCCGTGGCATAACGTCGTCGGGCACGAGTTTTCACGTGCGTGGCGGCCGGGGGCGCGATCGGTTGGCGCTGCCACCTCGCTATATGCGCTGACGAGTCCCCACGGACGCTAACGCGACCAAGTTGAGGGGTCGGGTGCCAGGAAGGCCTTGCGTGGTGCAGGGGGCAAACCAGGGGCAATTGTGGCCATGATGGGTTTTGCAACCGATATGACTAGGGGCTATTTCCGCAGGTGGCCGTGTTTTGGACCCGTCAGACCACCTGCCCCTCCCCCACCGCGGTGTTGGGCCACGTTTCGGACCGCCGGCCGTCACGTCGAGGCGCTGAGGTGGCGACGCGGATGGGCGAGTGGTCCGCGGCATCTGAATGACGTTGATGTGCCTTGGCGTGTCGTGACGTGCTGCGCGCGGGCCGATGCGGGCCGGTATGTGTCTGTCTGGGAAGGCTCGATTCGCTCCGCGCGGGAACTTCCCGTGACCGGCCTCTGATGGTTCACGCAGCTGCGCAATCAGGATCAGTTTGGGGTTACCGTCTACCGACGTCCATCGGTGCCGTACGGCTGCTAATTGCGGTGAGTTTCACGCCTGCCTTCGCGGCTTGTCTTGATGCAATATGAGCGGGATTGTGGTCGAGTGTTGTGGGCCATCGCCGCCCACACTCTCGGCGTGACGTGAGTCCGTCAGAGGTTCCGACTGCGATGCTTCACGTTGGCAGATGTGCCCTTCGTTGCAGCCCGTTCGTGCGAGGCAACCACGCACCTACACCGGTTCGAGTATGGCTACGTATAACCCGCTCAAGGGTTCT
Organism: Actinomycetota bacterium; assembly: GCA_018268465.1. Taxonomy (GTDB): domain Bacteria; phylum Actinomycetota; class Actinomycetes; order Mycobacteriales; family Mycobacteriaceae; genus Mycobacterium. The sequence goes on along the minus strand of JAFDWN010000013.1, from coordinate 60,666 downwards.
CTCCCACGCTTTACCAAGCCGGGTTGTCGTGGTGCCCTGATCAGTGAACGCCGCTTCTCGGTGCGACAAGGCCGGATGGCTGTTGGTGCGTACTGGGAGCTCCAGCGTGAGCATGGGCGAGCCGGTTACGAGAACGGTATGTTCCAGCGACTCCGGCTTGAAAGGGCCAGTTGGTCGAGCAGAGAGGAAGAATGAGTTCCCGGCGCTGCGCCATCCCGTGTCGTTCCGGCATCGTTGATCTTTTCGGGTTTATGTTCGACGAGTGCTGAGCCGAATGGAAATGGTGCTGATCAGCGGCGATGACGTTGCTGCTCCGTTTGCACAGTCGCGTCGTGATGCGGGGATGATTCCGGCCTGGGACGGGGAGTCAAACGCGCTCCCCCATGCATGTCCCAGTAGCAATGCAGACACCGGTTCCCAGCCGGACAGCCAGCACCATGGCGAGGTGGCTACGCAGTGGTCATGCCGAACGGGTGGTGCTGCGGACCGTGAACTATCTGCGGTTAGGGGAGTGATAACCCGTGGTCAGCCGTGACGCCAAGCGTATAGCTACCCGTAGTCAGATACGGATGTGCACGCGGGTAGTTACTGGGTTTCAGCAACGGGCGGTAACGCCGATGGCAATCGGCGTTATAGACCGGGTGATTACCCGTATAGCGATGTCACTAGTGATAGGAATCGCATCACGCTACGAGTTACGGAGTTTAGGTCGTAGTGAATTAGTTTTGACGAGACCCCTTTACGAACGGGCGGTGATCCTGAATAGGATGCGAGTAGTTATATGGCAACTCATTCGGCATAAGAGGGGAATGACCTGATAGATAGGCACGCGGATAGGTGCCCGGTTTTGGACGGTAATAGTGATGCGAGACGCTACGGAGACACTGATGCAGATAGTGATCCGGATGAATAACCCGTTGGCGACGACGATGCAGAAGTGGTATCACAAACGGGTCACTATCGGTTGCGCGTCGTGGACAGCTATCCGAGTACCGAGCTACTATGCCCGGTATGACAGTGCTCGCAGAGACAGTGCTCGTCGCCCAGCAGAAGGGCGGGAACGGTAAGTCATCGGTGGTCGCCAACATTGGCGTGGCCATCGCCCGTAAGGGGAGAAAAGTGCTGGTCATAGACGCTGACCAGCAGGGAAACCTCACCTTGGACGACCTCGGTGTCCCCGAAGAACAGTGGGACAAAGGCAAGAACCTGGCCGTCGCCCTGCAATACGGACCAGGCGGAGGGGTGGCACTCGAGCCCTACCGCAACATCCGCCCAAACCTCGACATTTTGATGGGCGGGCCCGCGATCGGCATGGTATCTACCGCCATCGCCACGTCAACGGAACCGGTCGACATGGCCGAGAACTTCTCCCTCGCGCTCACCGAACTGTGCGGACGCGAGGGATACGACATAATTCTCGTCGACTCTGGACACGGCGACAAAGTGCTCCTCATCGCACTACTGCAGGCCTGCCGCTATCTGGTCGTGCCGACCAAAGAAGATGGCGCTTCCCTCAACGGCGTCCGTCAACTCGCGGCCAGTTACCGCCGCGCGAAGCGCTACGGATCCCCGATCTCGTTGATCGGCGTCGTACTCTTCGACGTCAACCCCAACGCCTCGGTGCGACTCCCGCACGTGTTCAATCAGGTCAAAGAGCTGCTCGGATCTGAAGTTGAACCCTTCCAGGCGACCATCCGCAGCTCGCCGGCACTGGCCATAGACATGCGAGAGCGGCACCTGACCGCCCAAGAACTCGCAAAGCCCAGCGAAGAGCAAAAAGCGAGCCTGCTGACAGCGCTTCGCAACCGAGGCAAAAAGGACGCCACCGACCGGCTCTGGTCAAAAGACCCCGGCGCAGTAGCCCAGGACTACCAGGAGCTGACCCGGGAAGTTCTGATGCGCGCCTCCAAGGAGCGAGCAGCAGCAGCGTCGGTGGCAGGAACACAGGAGTAGGAGCGCGCCATGGCCAAGAAGAGTGTCTTCGACGAATCCGCCCTTGACGACGACCTGGACGAATACCTGCCCAAAGTCGGAATCGGGAACCGGGCGGGGCAGCCCGAGCAGGCCCCCACACCCGTCGCGCCGCCAGCGCCTGCCGACACCCTGGTGCCGCCAGCCCCGGTCGAGAACGGTCAGTCAGTGGGGGAGGAGGCGGCGCCGCACGTCACCACCCCGGCCCCTCGACGAGTCGCCAGGACTTCCGCCGATCCCGATGGTGAAGGCAACCCCACCGCAGAAATCTCCGCCGACAACCTGGCCAAGCTCCGCAACCTCAACCTGGCCGAGAAGAAGAAGAACCCGGCCAAGGCCCGCACCTATGGCCAGATCGTGCTCGACGCCATCGACGCAGGCCACGAAGAACTCGCCCGTCACTGGGAACACTCAGAGAACGCCGAGAAAGCGCCGGGCAGCTTGTTCACCCGCCAGCCCGTGGTGCGCAAGCGCCGCCGGCACATCGCCCCGCCGGCGAAGATCGCCCTGACCGGACTGAACGCCGCTGATGCCAAGACGATCGATGAGCAGCTGGTCATCGAGTGGGGCGCACCGTCACGCAGTGCGCTTGTCGATGAGGCTTTGACCTTGTACTTCAAGAGGCGGCGCGGACCTCGGCCCAAGAAGCCACTCGACACCAATTAGGCCGCTGCGTCGTGACCAAACGCTGGTGAGCTGCCGCGATGCGGCCCTACACGACTCTCTTGACCACGATTGACCCTGTGGGTGCATCGCTGTACTTCACCGGTACGCCAGACTGCTGCGCCTCGATGACTTTTCCGTCGCCAGCATAGATCTGGACATGCTCGGGCACACCCGGGGACGAGAAGTTCGAGAAGATCAGGTCACCTGTCCGGGCGTCGGATGGGTCGACGCGTTCACCAACATGGATCTGCTCATAGGTGGTGCGGGGCAGTATGACTCGGCCGTCGGTCGCCTGTGCGACCGCAAACTGAGTCAGGCCACTGCAGTCGAAGCCGCCGCCGGTGGGGCCGCCGGCGCCGCCGCCGCCCCAGATGTAGGGCAGCCCCAGCGCGCGGTCGGCGTTCTTGACCACGCGCGCGCCGGTGCTCGCATCGTGGTCGGGTCGGTCGCTGTCGTCAACGGCGCCTTCCGGTGCAGTGTCGGCGGCGCTGGCCGCGGTGGTTGCCGCCTGGGTGAGTGGTTGCAGGAGCGAGCTCAGGCCTGCGCCGCTGGGCATGCCGCCGCCCGTGGGCATGCCACCTGTCGGCATTCCCACGGGCATGCCTGGCGGCATCATCGGCTGTGTGGGCATGCCGGCAGGTTCGGCGGCCATCTTGGCCTGGCCGAAGAGGGGATTTGTGGTCGGGTCGGGGGAGGCTGCTGTGCGGGCGAGTGGGTCGTCGGTGTGATCGCCTTCCAAGTGGTCGCTTGGGTCGGTCAGAGGGTCGGTGCCGTCTTTGGGGTGTCTGTGATCAGGATCGGTGGGGTCGGTCGCCCCTGCGTGTTCCTCGGTCTCGGGTAGGTTCGCGGTGGCGTCTTCGACGTTGGCGGCCGCATCGCCGTATTGGGTGGCGATGTCGAAGACGAGCGATTGTGTTTCTGCAATGCGTCCCGCGCCGGCGCGGGCGAGGGCTACTTTGCCTTCCGGGGTGCCGGCGAATGGTCCGAGTTGTTCTTTGTCGGTCTGCCAACCGGTTTCGATGGCATCGAGGCCGCTGTGGGCGTTCCTGGCGATGTCGGGGCCTACGGACATGGCGGTGACGGCCGCGGTGTGTGCGTCGGTGAGCTTGCCGCGAAGTCCGTGCAGGCGGGTGGAGGTGGTTTCGGCGGCGCCGGCGGCGTGGCCGTTCCAGCTCTGGGGCGTCGCTGGCGCGCAGGGTTGGGTTGGGGCGCTGGGGACTGCTCCTTGTCCGCTGCCTAGTAGGGTGCGCGCTTCCTGGATGACGGCGTCGACGGCGTCGATGACACTGGTCACGGTTAGTAACCTCCGCCCTGGGAATGGGGGTTTGCCTGGGCGATCTTCGTAGCGAGGTCGATGCCGCTCGGGGACACGTGGTACTTGGGGTCGCTGATGACGTAGTTCATGGATGCGGCGATGTTGGCGACTGGGTCGAAGATGTCCTTACTGGTACCGGGTACCCAGAAGGCGTCGAAGGTGCTGGGTGTGACCTGCGCCAGGCCGCGGGACGATCCGCGATGTCCGCCGTCGGGCATGATCGGGCCAACTGCGTTTGAATCGCCGTTGGCGATGGCGTGGACTCGGCCGCTCGATTCTCGCTCGATCAGCGTCTGGTAGCCGTCTTGCCAGCGTTGACGGGCTTGAGGATCGGTGATTCCGAGCGCGTCTAGGGCGCCGTCGATCGCCTCTCTGATCGTGCGTGGTTGTCCCGTGTGTTTGGTGGGTTGGGCACCGCTGCTGGGGATGTCGTCGTCAGTGGTGGCGCTGGTGGATGGTGAGGGGCTGCCGGTGGCGGCTTGCATGAAGGGACTGAGCATCCCGCCGAGGGGAGCCGCTCCCGACGGTAGTGCGGAGGCCATCGGCATGAACGATGCGGGCATGCCCATCGCGGCCGGGATCATGCTGGCGGCGGCGGGCAGCGCGTTGGACATTGCTGCGGTGGGCGCTGAATTCGCTGCTGCCAGCCCGTCCATCGGGCCGGTGGTCATCGGCGCACTCCCGGCGAGCGGTACATCTGGGCCGGGGGTCGATGTCGTCGACGGAACGGGCGAGGGAGGTGTGCCGCCGTCGCCTGCGGGGACATCCGGGTGTTTCTGCGCAGGTGTGTCGTTGGGCAGTGTGGCGGTGTGTTTCCGCACGTCGGCGGCGGCGTCGGCGTACTTGGCGGTGGTCGCCGAGATGAGGACGACGGCTTCGCCGATGGTCATTTGCGCCTGTGGCATCAGTGCGGCGTCGCGCGGGCCGGGGGAGGGGAGTACGGCGGCGGCGGCCTTGGCGTGTTCCCATTCACCGGCGATAACGTCGAGCTGGGTTGTGGCGTCTCCGGCGATGCGGTTGGCCGATTCGGTGGCGGTGGCTACTCCGCCTGCGGCTGTGTTCAGGTTCTGTTGTGCCCGTTGTAGAGAGGTGCCAGCGGCGATCGCGGCGTCGTGGGCGTTGCCCGTCCAGTCGGCGCTGGGGAATTCAGGCAGCGCCGATGGTGATGGTGGCCACGGGGTTGTCGGTGCGGGTGTCGTTCCGACGATTTCGCGTACGCCTTTGAGGTAGTCGTCGACGACCTGCTCAACTGTCATGGTTGGGTTGGGCGGGCAGTCCGAAGCCGGGATCGCTCGGCGGCTTGATGGGTCCGGTCGTGGGCTTTGTGGTGCCCGGGCTGGCCATTACGGCCGATGCGGGTGTCGAGCTGGCCGGGTCGGCGCCGTGCGGGGCTGTCGACCCCGTCACGGGCGGGCTCCCCGGCGGCGCGGGTGTCGCGCCGGTTGCGTGGCCGGGTGCATCGGCGGTTGCAGTGGGATCGAAGAATCCCTTGAAGCCTGGCATGTCGTTGATGACGCCGAGTGGCTGCAGCTTTCCGTCCGGGCCGATCAGTTGGCCGTTACCGGCGACGATGGCGGTATGGTCTGAAAAGACCACGATGTCACCGGGTTTGACGTCGGCGGGGTCGACCTTCTTGCCCAGATCGGCACCATCGGTGGGAAGTTCCACACCGGTTCCGGCGTAAGCGGCCGTCGCGACATCGCCGCTGTCGGGGGTACGGGTGAGTGCCTGACGTACCGCAGCAGCGCCTTGGGGTGTTCGGGCGGTGACAACCTGGCCGCTTGGCAGCGTGACGTCCTTGCTCGCTAGCGTATTCGCCGCAGGGTCGGGTGCAGGCTTGGCTGGTGGCGGGGCAGCACCTGACGGCGGTGTAGCTGCGGCCGGGCCGGGCGCCGCGCCTGCCGGCGGGGCCGCGCCAGTGCCGGCCGGTGTCGCAACGGTCGGCGGCGGTGGCGCTGCGTTCGTCACCGGCGCTGGCTTGAGAGCATCGCTGGGCTTGGACAGGTCCGCTGGCTTCAGGTCGTCTTTGCGCGTGGGGGAGCTCAGGGGAGGAGGTGCACCAAGACCCGAGGGGGCACCGAGGCCTCCTCCACCGAGGCTGGGCATGCCGAGTCCGGGCCCGCCGCCGAGTGCCGGCATGCCCATTCCGGGCATGCCCATTCCCAGGTTGCGCAGGCTGTCGGCGATGCCGTCGGCGTTGCCGGCTTTCTCCTGCACGTTCTGCTTGAGTTCGTCGAGTTGCTGCTGTAGCGCAGCGAGCCGGCCTGCGTCGGCTTCCGGGGTACCACCTTGTGCTGCCAGTCCCGGCCCCAGATCGGCGCCGCCACTGAGGATTTGATCGTGCGCTGTCCGGCCGGCGTCGGAATTGTCCGCGGTCTCATCGGCCGCGTTCTTGCCGGCCTTGTGCATCTGCTCGATCTGCTTCTGCATATCGGCGAGCATCTTGTTGATCTTGTCGATCTGCTCTTGCGTTGGGCCCTGCCCGTTGGGCGGTGGTGTAGCCGGTGGTGGTTGTGGGGGCGGCGGCAGTTTCGGGTGGTCACCAGAGCCGAAGAGTTCCCGCCCGATGTCAAACAGTTCACGGAACATGGGGCCGATCACCAGCCCGGCCGGCCCCAGGGGAGCACCAGTGGCGGCGCTCAAGATGTCGCCCGGGTCGAGCAGATCCTCAAAAGACATGAGGTGTGGCGCCCCTTTCTGGTCCCCGCCAGCGAATACGGCGGGTTTGGCTACGACGCTAAGGCTGAATGCAGGCTGTTCTCAAGAGGAGTTGCGCTGGCCTCACCCTTTTGCAAGGTCGACCTGCCCCGACGGGGGATTGGCCCGCGGGCACCGAGAATGTCTCGCCGACTACCGGGATCTCAACCGAAATACACCGGCACGTCATGCGGGGGGCGCCCCACAGCCCCGCACTTGGCCCGGCCGGTGACTCAATGCCGGCCTGTCATCACGGTGATCCGTGTGTACTCGAATGCGCATCGCGGCCCGCGGGGGGTGTGGGTTCTCACGTTTGACTGCACCAGACACCGTGACCTGGGCTTTCTCTGTTTGTCTCACGGCCACTGCACCGCGATCTCACGAATGGCGGCCTCATTTCCTAGTGCTGCGCGGTCCCGCAATGACCGTGCGCTAGGATCACCCGAGGTGGCGTCAACGCATCCGCACTGGCGATCCCCCGCGGCAAGCGGATCGAAAGCCCTCTTCTAACCCCGCATCATCCAGCGCGTCAAACGCGTCGGGGTCGTCCCTTGCTCTTCATCAAGGCGACGCCGCCGCCTCAGCCAAAGGTGGGGCCGTGCTACATAAACAGTAAGGATCGAAAGACCATGCCTCTCAATGCAATTACCAATGGAGCCGAACGAGCGATCATCGAGGACATGCTCGACCGCAACCGCGAAGCGCTCATCGCGACCGCCCGCGGCTTATCTGAAGCCAACGCCCGCCGCCAACTCGTTGCATCGCTGACAACACCGATCTCACTACTCAAGCACGCCGCTGGAGCAGAACGAATCTGGTTCCAACGGTTCTGGGCCGGGCTCGACGAATCCGATTGCGATGGGTACTCACGTCGCGACGAGAGGACCTTCGCCGTCGCCGACGACGAGTCGTTGGCAGACGTCATCGCTGAGTTCGAGCGCGCAAGCCAACGATCACGTGAGATCGCCGCGCGCTTCGACCTCGACGACACCAAGGACAACCCCCGCGAAGGAACCGTCAGCATGCGATGGACGCTGCTGATGTTCATTCAGGAATTCGCCAGACATGCAGGCCACGGCGACATCCTGCGCGAACAGATCGACAGTTTGGACGCAGTCAATCGGTCGTGACACGCCAGTGCGAGGAGTACCGGCGGGTAGAACGAACGTCCACGCCAGGCCCGCAGTCCGAGCACGGTGCGCCGACGGGCCAATGATGTTGTGGTCGAACGATTCAAGGACGTCGCGACGGCTGTCGCCGTGTCGGGGGAGCTCACGCTGCAGTGCAAGACTGAGGGTAGGTCGCTTCGGCGAAAAGCCGGTCGTACAGGCGCCGGACCCACCGCGCATCGCCGAGCGCGGTGTGGCGCTCGTTAGGCGTTGGCGCGGCCACTCCGCAGGCCAATGACGTCGCTTCTGCAGACCGCTGAACAGGGATCTGACGGGCAATGAGGTAGCCGGTGGCCAGGACAGCGATGTCCCAGGGCTGGTAATGCCACAACGGGGCACGGTCATGGCGCTCCAGCAACGCTTCCAGGCAGCTCGTGTCGAACGAGGGCACCACCCCGAATACCCGGGCGCCGACGGTCCAACGCTGAACGACCGCGGCGGCCGTGGAAGCCGGCACAAGGTGGGCGTTTGGCACGTTGAGCACACCGTCGCGCTGGGGATGACGCTGCTGGAAGCGGCTGATCGCCAACGCCTCGGGGTCTGCGTGAGGCAAATCGAGATCTGCGACGTCGACGTAGAGGGTGATCTCGCGGTCTCCGGTGACGTCGCGTCGGATGATGGCGATCTCCCACGGCCGGCGACACGAACCCTTGCCAGTCGTCTCAGTGTCGAGGAATACCACGGCGTCCGACATTGTCTCGTCCCTTCTCGTGTGGCTTGGTCTGGTGAGGCGTGCGAGGGTGGCCCCGTCGGCTGTGGCTAAGTATCGCCCGGAGCACCGACAAGCGTCCAAGGAGTCAACTCCGCGGGCTCTCCTCCCTCCCGCCCCACCGCTTGGGCCGGGAGGGAGTTCTGTATTGCGGTGGGGGAAAACCGGTTTGGTGGGGCGAGAGTCTGTCGGCCGTCGTCGGTAGGATCGGGTGGTGTAAGGGCACGCCAGTCAGGGTGGGCCCGTTCACTTGGAGGTTTGTTGTTCATGAACCTGACATGACCCGAACGTTACGCAACGACACCGACAACCAGGCCCGATTCCCCCGACGGCTCAAGCCGCCGGTCCCGTGGGCCGCACTGATGGGGAGTGAGCGGCATCAGAATTCGGGAGGCCAAGGATCGGGCATGGCCGGCAGGCCGGCGTTGCTGGTGCGGTTCCAATGCTCCAGGATCTCCTCGATGTGATCCCAGTCGTCGCCAGTTTTCGGCGGAATCGGGCGCACACCAAGCGCTTCCGCGCCAACACTCTGAACTTGCGAAGTGTTTGGCGACACGTCGGGGTCGAGCGCTGTCACGTTGCTTGTGGCCGTGTGTACCTGAGCAGCCGCCAATTGGAACTGAACGGCAGCGTCCCTGACGACCCGGCTCGCTTCGTCGATCCGGGACTGAGCAGCCCGCAACAGCGCTGCTTGGCCTTCGGCGATGCCCGATATGTGTGCGAACGCTGCTTTATCCCGCTGCCAGGCTTGCTCGACGGCCACCAGTTCACCCTGAGCCTTCTGTGTGAGCAGATTGGCCTGGCAAACGGTCTCGGTGACTGAGGAGTGGGTGGTACGCATACTCTGGCGTCGCTCGTCAAGTGTCGCACTGTGGTCGCGTGCCCGAGCGCTGGCTTCACCAGTCCACGCGTCGGGATGCTGCGGCGCCGGCCCATATCCTGGTGCGGTCATCTCTGGCGGCACCGATGTGCCCAACAGCTGATGCGCACGCTGTATCCACACCTCGGGCTGGTCAATCACGCGTTCTATGGTGGGCGGGGCGGTTCATTGTTTGCAAGAGGAGCGCTCGCCGGGAGCGTAGTGACGTGGCGTAATTTGGCCCGCCAAGGCCCCCCGGCCTAATCTGCAGGAATTCTGTTGTATATCAGGCGTTGTGGTGGTGCGACGTCGTCGACCAGCTCAGCGACGGTGACCACGCCGCATGCAGGCAATTTGAGAACCCACACTGCTCTCCCGCGGCGGGGCGGCCCTAGGTACTCCAACCTCACGTCATCTGCTCGCGTTCGTCGAGCGGACCGCGCCCGGGCCGAAACCTGAAACCCTTTGCGTTGGTAGAGATGTTGCGCACGGTTACATACCATGCACGTTGGTGCACATCGCATCCATGGTCCCTACTTCCGCAGGACGTGGACTCTTTCCCGTTTGACCGGCGCACCCTCCGGCCCCTTTTCGTAGTCGTCGATCCAACGGGGTTGACGCTGACTGTGCCCGGGCCCGCATGCGACCTGGCGCCAATGCCCGGCCACGGGAACTCGATGGTCGAGAGGTTTGCCCGACCCCGTGGTGGGGCGGCGGCTGCGTTGTTCCCGGCGCCGCAGATCCACGAGAGTGACGTTAACCCGGGTCGCGGGCGGTGTCCCGCCGTGGTTGGTCGCCGGGGTTGGCGCTGGCCGGTCGCCGATGACTTTCTGTTCGGCGACTGAAGGCTGCCCCATGAGCAGCCATGCGGCTCCTAACACGCTGACGAATCGGGAGCCCTCGGGGCTGCCTGTGGACTCCTCGATGCGGGGGCAACGCGAATCGGCCTGCACAATGCCCGACGCCCACAACGGGGTGCTCACATCGAAAGGCTTGAGGAGTTCGGGGTTTTTGGCCAACCGCGACAACGGCTGGATGATAAGGGCGCCGTCGTCGCGTATGTACCACGTGACCGCATCCCAGGTGACGTCGAGATCAGTTCGGAACTGGGTCCAGTGGATCTGACCGGCTGGCCTGGCCCAGCACAGCAGTCCAGTGGTGCTGGGCGCGGCCAGCATTGGTGTCCACTCCGGCAGTGACTCGGCGGCGCGCACCACCATACTGACCATGTCGCGGGTCACCCAGTAGAGCGGTGCCGCCGCGACGATCTCGGACTCGCGTTGCGATTGCTCAAGGGCCTCACTGAATTTCGCCTGCATCCGCTGCAGGCGCTTGTCGCCGTGAACCTCCAGGGCGGGCGCCTGCCGGTCGACCAGCGTGTCCAGCGCGGTGCACAGGAGCCGCCGAATGTCAGGCACGCTTGTCGCGGCCCAAGGAGTCGTGCCGCGGCTCATATCGTCCGCCCAGTCCGACACCTTGTCTTCGATACTTTGGGCATCTTCATCGGACCGGGGCGATCACGTCGGCGGGATTCTCACCAGTGATCCGGCACCGGGCGAATACGTCCTGCGCGAAGCATCCGACGATGTCGTCTGCGAGCGCCACCAGTTCGTTGAGCAACGTCCAGATAAGCGCCTCGTCGGCCTCCGACAGATCCGGCTTGGCGCGGAGATCGCACAGTTCGTCGCGCTGCGGGAACCAGTCAGCGAACAGCTGCGCCGGCGCCGAAGCCGTCACAACGCGCGAATTGGTGGAATTGGCCAAGCCGGGGGACATCTCGCTCATAGCTATATCGTAGCACTTTCTACCACAGTACGTGTGGCAATACGTGCTACGATTTTACCCGTGCCCACGAAGCCTGGACGGAAAGCCGCAACGATCCCGGCGGCACACCGCCGGCGGCTCCTTGCCGCCGCCCAGCGCGTGACCGATGCTGACCGCGAAATGCGCGCAGCCGTACACGACGCCCACCACGCCGGGGGCTCAATCCGGGCCATCGCCGCAGAACTGAACCGCTCTACCCGGACGATCCAGGACTGGCTCCAGGCCACGAACCTCTCCTGAGCCGGATAGCCAATTCTCCGACAATTCACTCGAATGCGCAGCGAGATCGTAAGCTGTGCAAACCAATCCGTGCAAAGTGTCCGGTTACAGAAGGAGGAGCAGGCGGGCTCGGCCGGGGGGCTTTGGCTGCACGCCGGCCTCCCTTCGCCTGTCTGCGGAGCGGGAAACAGTCTTGCCACACCACACCAGTTCTTCCATACCGTTCCTAAACACTGAGCGGGAGTAAGTTCTGCTCGGTGGGCGGCCTCGAACGGTGTTGGGTCGCCTGGGCCCCCGCGTTCGTTTGTCCGGGTGGTTGCGCGGATCGTGTCCGGGATCCAGCCTCGGGGTGGCGGGTTTCCTCGCGCCGACGGGTGGAGGATCTGGCCTGGCCGGTCCGATGCCCGGCCACATCGCTCTGGTGTGGCCGGGGCGGTGCCGTCCGTCGCCGGATCCGGTGCCCGAGGGCGCGCCTTCCGATCGCCACGCTCGCAGCGTGGTGACGGGTGGTTTGTGGATGGGCGGCAGCCAGTGGTTTCTGCCAGTGCTGCGCACCCCATTTCGAGGTATAGGCGGGGTCGACCGCGATGATGGCGACTCCGGCCTCGGTGGCCATCGCCAACAGTCGGGCGCGCAATCGACCAGTGGGCATGCCGGAGATAACCTGGCGGAACCGGAGCCGGCGGCCGTGCTTCTCACGGGTCTTGGAGTCGGTGAAGTCGAGATCTTCTACCGCAATGGCCTTGACTCCGTTGTGTTTCGCCCAGTGCAGCAACTGGGTGAGAGCGTGTCTGACCTGAGCGTCACGGTGTCCGCTGCTGCCGTCGAGCTGGTATCCGAAGGTGCGTGGGGCGCTGATCGGGTTGCCGTGTGGATCCAGCCGCCAGGCGGCGAGGTGGTCGGCGTTCATGTCCACCCCGACCACCTCACCCGCGCGCAACACCTCCAGGGGCACGGTCGGGACAGTTGTGCTTTGCCAGGACGCGTCCAGATACCAGCGGTCGCGGTCGGGGTGGTAGTGGATGCGGTAGGCGACGGCATGATTGGCTGCTACCCGGTCGGACCATTCGTCGCCGCGGTGCGCGAACACCACCGTGCCGGTGAGGATGTAGCGGTGATGCGGAGCGTTCGCGAGATGGACCATCGACCCGGGTAGCCGGATGGAGACCTGGCCGTCGACGCTGACGCGGATCGTTTCGTTGCCGTACTTCTTGCCGGCCTCACCATCAGCGGACAGAAACCAACGCGACGACTCCCACTGGGCTCGCCACTGGTCTTGGGTCAGACCCGCATCCTCAAGGTGATGCCGCTTGTGCAGCAACTGTTTTCCGCCCCGCACCACGCTCATTCTCCCCGCCGCGTAGTCGGCCTCCACACGGGCCAGCCGCTGTTGCAGGGTTGCGAGCCTGCGGGATTTGACGAACCACTCGTGCCGGGAGCGGTATCCGCCCGGCATACCGCCGGTACCTTTGGCGCCGAGCGGCAGCGATAACCGGTGTTCGACCATCGCCACTCCGTCACGCAACGACCCGATGTGGGCGGCCTGCGCCCGCCGCGCCAAGGCCCACTGATCGTGGGTGGACTTGGTGATGGCACCCGCCCACCGCGATGTAGCGGCTGCCGTGATGTCGCGTTTACGGTCTGCCCACGCCTCGTTGTCGTGGTCGAGCCCGTCAGCGACCCGCTTGGCGAGATCGCTTGCGGCGAGCCGACCCAGGTGTTCACCCACCGACCGCAACACCGACAGATCCGTGACGGTGAGTCCTTTCAACCGAGTGCGGATACACACCCCTGTCGCCGAATCAGCAACAAACGGTGCGGCGATCGTTCGCAAGCCACTCATAGCGAATTCACCTCGGACGGTTCGATTGCGGCCAGGTCGAACCATCCACTGCGCCACTGCCCGGACTTCAACGAGAACGTCGCCTCGAACAACGGGCCGTCCACCTCGACAACCTGCGCCCGGCGGAGGTGGCCGCCGTGGTCACGCACCACCACCTCGGCACCCGATTGTGGTGGCGTGCGCAGCGAGGGTGCAGCGCGTTCGACGTAGCGCGGATCCAGGTTCTTCTCGATCACGCCGTTGCGGTCAGCGCGGCCACCGACCATGCGGACCTTGACGGTCACCTTGTTGACCTTCACCACCACCCCACACGTGCGCCGTGCCACGTGGTGACGAACTGCCCCGGCCACAGAGCCAAATCGCGCAGCGCGGTTTCTTTGGCCACCGAGTCGATCAGTGCATCCGTCCTGCGTTCGGTCCGCATCTGCTGGACCCTCACCGCGCAGCGCTCGGGGCCCGCACCGTCACATCCACCGGCATGAACAGGCCAGCTCTGATGGTTCTCGGCGTCCACGCCGACCGCTTGCAATACTTGCCGGTCGAAATCGGTGACCTCGAACTCGTTCCAGCCGCGCACCAGGTCTTTGACCGCGCGGAATGCCCAGTCCTGCACCCACACCCACTCGTCATCATTGAACCGCCGCTTACCCGCTTGCACCTTCGCCAGCGCGGATTGCTCAGCAGCGAGTTCACGGAATTCTTGACGGTCGACCTCTCGTTGACGCCGGTATTCGGCCTGGGCGGCAGCAGCCAGACGTTCGCCACGCAACTGCATCAACCACTCGGGTGCGGATTCGGGATCCGCCGTCCACCGCTGTGCTTGCGTCTCGGTGATCGCAGTCGTGATGCCCGCCTGCCGCATCGCATCAGCGAGTGTCGCAACCCAGATGCCAAGTCGTTGCGCAACTGCCACCGGAACAAGCGCATGATCGCCGCGGCGCCGCTCAACCCGGGCACGTTGACGCTGCCGGCGTTTCTCCGCCCGCAGCTGCTGGTTCTCAGTCTTCGCGCCCATCACGACAAATCCTTACCCGACACCACCGACATTTGATCTCAAGAGAAGTTGCGTTGTACTGCCAGACGGCTAGTCGGAGACAAGCTAGACACGCACAGGCGGCCGTCAGATTCGTCCTGCCACATCACCGTGACCACGCCATCGTCGGCGATATCAATGCCGTCGACCTCACCGACATGCCCGTCGTCGAAGGACACAACATCCTTGGGCTGCAGCTCCCGAGGCGCCAACACCAGTTCTTCCAGAGGCTCGTTTTCGGCTTCGCGGATGATCTCAGCGACATCGAAGCCGAGGCGTGAATCGCCTTCGAATGAAGTGACTTTCCGGAAGAAGTTGGTGGGATCGAGATCGGGCCGCTCCGACAGCGGGAACCACGGCGCATCCGCGATCTCGTTCCACGAAATCCCGTCGAGCATCAGCGGTAACTCCGGCACGTACCGGGGGACAAGCGCCACGGGGGGCCGGAGTTGTTCGATGACGGCCGCCTCCTCAGGGACCGTGCTGTTGGCCGCTGGCGTGAAGTAATACTGGGTCTCCCGTGGATCTTGGTGCGTGCCCGTGGACATGCCGCGACCCTTGATCCGGGGAATGTAGCGGCCGACATAGCTGTCGTCCCAGAGCATTTCGGCCGCGATCCGTGATATCGGGCCGACCGATACGCGATTGCCGAAGTTGTCGCGGGCCTCAGTGTCGATGAGAGTGTGGTCCGGCCGCTGCATACCGACCACAAGGTGCATCCGCGCGGTGCGCGCCAGACGAGCCAGTTCGCCGAGCTCGGTCAATGTCGGGCATTCCTTGGCACCGTTCTTCGGTTTCAGGTTGGCCCACAGCCGTTCGAGTACAACTTTGAACTGGGCGGCCTCGTCGACGACGATGAGGTATGGAAGGTTGTGTTCCCATTGCGATTGGTCCCAGCGAGCGCGCGCGTTGCGGTCCTCCATCAGCATGTACATACGGTGGATGGTGGCGATCGATTCGAACGGGTCGCTGCTGATGATGTGCACGTTCGGCCAGCCCACGAAGTCGGAGTACGAGCCGCCTTTGAAGTCGACGAGAACCACGGCCCAGCCGCGCAGCGCGGCCATCATGATGAGTCCGCGGAGATAGACCGTCTTGCCGGCGCCGGTTTTTCCGCTGACGAGAGTGTGGGGTGAGTCCAGTGGATCCCATTCCTGGATGCCCAGGTCGAGGTCGACACCGTAGGCGAAACGTGTCTGGCGGTATTGGCCGATCGCTTCCTCGATCGTCCGGACAGCCGGAATAGGCTTGGTGAAGAGCGGGAAGGGCAGCACCGGTTTGGGGGTGAACGTCACAGTCGATGCCGGCATGTCCCATTTGACCCGCCAAGTGCCACCAACAAGTTCGGTGAGGTTCTGTTCGGCGACCCGCTTGCGGAAGTCGCCCATCAGTTTCTTGGCGATCGCGTGCTTGATGGTGAACCCTTCAGCGAGGGTTCCTGTCACGGCGGCGGAGGATTCGAAGATGTCGCGGGCCTTGCGGGTGAGGTCGGCGAGCTCCTCATCCATCTGCTCGGGTACGAACTGTGTGGCGGTGAATACCAGCGCGGAAGGGTCGGCGCTGACGCGATAGTGGGCGTCGCAATGGGTGCGCAGGGCGCGTCGGATCGTGGTGGCGGGATCGGGGCGTCGCGCGGTGGTGGTCGTTGTGCCGATGCCGTCATCGAGTTCGAGCCGATCGTCGCTTGAGGGCAGTATGGCTGTCATCGGGCGGCTCGCCCGGATGGTGATGCACTGGGGCACTGTGGATTTGGCGTCCCATTTCGCGGTAGGCACGACCTGCACTGAAGGTTGCTTGTGGCCGAGCGGAGCGTATAGCGCCTGGATCAGGGTGCTGCGTAATTGCAGGCGGGCGCACCGCAGACGGTAGGGCTCGATCGTGAAACCGGCGGTGGCGCAGCCGGCGGCCAGGGCGATACCAACCGCAGTGACGAAGGGCATCGCGAGAAGCCATCGGGCGACGGCGGTTGTCGCTGAGAACGCCGCGGATGCGGTGCCGATGGTCGCCGGGACCACCGGCAGTGTCAGCGACCACTTTTCAGGCTCGGTCAAGGACGGCTCGCCGGGACGTGCGCCGTGCCACACGATGCCCGCGCTGACGACGGCAATGAGGGTCGCGCCGATGACCGCGGCCGCGGTCGGGATGTCCACGGAGGTCAGCAGGTTGGTGTTCTTGCCGAGGTACCGGTACCCGAGGTAGCCGGCACCACCGACGATGACCAGGACGCCCAGCAGCACAGCTGCGGGGTTCTCCTCCTCGTCCGCTGTCTTGCGCGTTTGGCCGCTCGTCACCTCAGATGAACCTCGCTGGGTCGAAAAACGGCGTCACGGGCGGTGCGGTCCCAGGTCACCACGTAGGTAGGCGCACTGGGGTGGCGCAACCGGTCAAGAACCTGCTGGGGGAGCTGCTCTGCGGGCACGTGGAATTCGCGGACCGGCTTAGGCCGCGGACGCGGCGAGTTGGCGACGGCGGCGAGGCGAACGAACAGCGGTGATCTCACCTCATCCACTTTTGAGGCCGATCGCGCCGTTCTCAAGAGGACCACCTAATCAGGGCGTTATAGGTTGTCCTGCAGCGGTTTTGGCTCCTCGGAGAGGCAGTGTTACGACGGCGCCCGCCGTTTACAGGAGAAGGCGTCCCCGGAAAACGCGCGGCTCCCGTTCGGAACGGCTACCGGTCGAACAGATCCGCTGTACCAACCAGGCGGTCAGCGCCTCGTAGGTGGCGTGCCGAGAACTTAGCGGTCGTCGAGTGAGGCCCACAGTGCACGGAGTGCGCCGTCGAGGCGTTGGTTGGACATCGGGGCGTAGGTCAGGTGGGTTTGGCGGTCTATGCCGACGCGAGGCCAGGCGAGGACGCGTCCGTGGTTCTCGGTGTCGAGGAGGGACACTGCGGTTTTGGTGCGGCGGGTGACGTCGTCGACGCGGCGCAGTGCGGTGATTTCTGTGACAACGTCGGGTTTGGAGGAGGCGTTGAGGATCGCGGCGTCATGGGGGGTGAGGCCGTGTTCGATGAGTCGGTCGGTGGCGTGGCCGGGGGCTGTGTCAGCGATGCGTGCCGCTTCAGCGGCGGTGAGGTGGATCAGATCACTCAAGGGGGCCGGTTCGAGGGCGCCTAGGTTGACAGCGAGCACTGCTGTGGTGGCGGCGAGCCAGTCGGCCGCGGGCACGCGTTGTACCAGCAGCATATGGCAGGTGCGGCTGGCGACGACGTACTGGCCGAATCGGGTCGCGATCGCGACGCGCAGCATGGTGTTGGGCTCGTGGAGCGGAATGATCCGGATCGCGAGTGTCTCTTCCGCGTGCGCGATGGTGCGTACCAGGCTGGCGACCTCGGGAAGTGTGCCGTTGGCGGTGAGGAGGCCACGTTCGGTGAGGCGATCTCGCTGCAGCTGTTTCCACGGTTCGGCGAGGTCGGGGCCGGTCATGGGAATGTACAAGGCGAGGACTTCGGGCAAGCGGCCGCTGAGGTCGAGGTGTTCGACGAGATAGGCGCCTTCGTCGACGCTGATCTCGAAGCCATCGGTGGTGGCCTGTTCGTCGTTGGTGGCGATCATTGGCGATGAGGCCTTTCCTGACTGTGGGTGCTTGTTCAGTTATAGAACGCGGCGGGCTTGCGCGCCGGAAGGCAGGTTGCTGATGTGCACCGGGACACCTCGCTGCGGCGCTTCGATGACTTGCCCGTTCCCGATGTAGATGGCGACGTGTTCGGGGACGCCGGGTGAGGACCAGTTGGAGAAGATCAGGTCGCCTGGAGCGAGTGCGTTGAGAGGTACGGCTGTTCCGGCGTGAATCTGCTCGTAGGTGGTGCGGGGCAGGATCACGCGGCCGCCGGATGCGCGGGCGACGGCCCACTGGGTGAGGCCGCTGCAGTCGAATCCGCCGCCGGTGGGGCCTAGTGCGCCGCCTCCGCCCCAGACGTAGGGGAGGCCGAGCGCATCATGAGCGATACGTGCGGCGTTGGCCCCGGCGCCGCTGCCGGAGGCTCCCGCTTGCAGCGAGTCGGTCGAGCCTGCCGCGGCCAGGTAGTTGTGGATGAGCGATCGGACGAACTGGGCGTCGGTGAGTTTGTCGCGTGCAGCGGAGCTGACCACGCTGCCGGCCTCGTCGAGTGCTTTGCGCATTGCCGTCATGACCGCGGTCTGCGCTTCGGGCGTGTCGCCTTGGACGCCGGCCGACATGAGGGCGGTTTCGACGTCGTCGATGACGCCTTGGATCTTCGCGCGGTCGCCTTCGGTGCGGGCCGAGGACAGGCCGAGGATCTCGCCGAGTTGGCGTTCGACGTCGCGCATCGCGCCGACTTGGCGGGCCAGGGCCTCGTTCTTGTTGCGGGCCGCGTCGGCGGCAGGGCCTTCGCCTACTAGGGAGCCCAGGGGGCCGGCGAGACTGTCGGCGCCGTTGGTGTTGACGCGGCCGGAGGGGATTCCGGGGGGTGCGCCGGTGCCGAGTTGGTTTGCGAGCGCGGCGAGTTGGGGCATGACGGCTGATGCGAGTGCCGGGATGAGGCTTCCGGCGCCCTGGAGTGCGGCCGCGGGGATCCCGGTGGCGGCGTTGATGAGCGGGCTGGCCAGCTGTGGGCCGAGATTGGCCAGTGGGCCGAGGGCGTCTGGTGACGGGCCTGGATCCGGTGGGGTGTCGGCTGATGCGTCGCTGTCGGAGTCGCTGTCGGCGTTGTGGTCGCCCTTGTGGTCGGTTTCCGAATCCTCTTTGCCGTCTTTGAGTTTGGTGTCGCCGGTGGTGGTGGTTCCGGGGGTGGCCGGGACGGTTCCGGTGCCATTGGGGCTCTGGGTGTTTGGTGTCGTGGTGCCCGGCGCGGCAGGAGAAGCTGCGGTGGATGGTGGTGTGGTTGGTGCCGCGGCGCCGGGCAGCGGTGGTGGTTTGACCGGCACGGGGCCGTCGGACTGACCGGGGGCCTGCGTGGTGCGTGGAGGGTTCGCGGTGGAGGGGTTCTCGGCGTCGCTGGTGGCCGGTTCTTCGGCGGTGGCGATGGGCGCGGACGGTTGGGTCATGCGGCGGGGCCCCCTTCGATGCGCCGGATCACGCGATTCGGCCCGATGCGGGTCCATTCCGGCGCGGGGTGCCCGGGCAGCACAGTGACCATGGTGTCGGCGTCGACGGCGATGCCAGCCAGGTGTGGGCCGGTGCTTGCACTGATGTCGATGTAGACGGCGTCGCCCGGTTCGGGGTCGGCGACCACGCGGTATCCGATCTGCAACTGTTCGGCGATGGTGGTGGGGATGGTGGTTCCTAGTGTGCTTGACAGGATCGAGGCGACGAATTCTGCGGAACTGGTGATGTTGGCCGGCGGGGTGCTCGGTTGCGCCGGGATGGGCTCGGTGGTCGCGGCTGGTGCGGCGGTGGCGGTGGCGGTCTGGTCGGTACCCACAGTGCGTTGGGCGGCTGCGGCGATGTCGGGTCCGGCGGGGTTGTGTCGGGGCGCGGCAGCCGGTAGCGGCGTGGTCAGTGCGTGTAGGCAGTTTGCGGCGGCGGGAGCGGTGGACATGGCCGCGCTGGCCTGGTCCGGGTTGAGCACCGTGGTGGCCGTTGAGGTTGGCGCGGGTGTGGTCGGGGGTGCGGGCGCTGCTGTCTGCTGGGTGGTGGTTGGAGCGGCTGAAGTCAGTGCGGTGGCGGGGGTTGAGGTTTCGGCTGGCGCGGGGAGCGTCGCCAGGCGGGCTTGGGCGTCGGCGACATGCTGGGTGAAGTCTTCGGCCGTCAGCCCTGTGATTTGCGCCGCCAGTTGGCTGGGATCTGTGTCGCGCCAACGGGGTTCGCCGTCAACCATATTGTCGAGGGCCAGCGCGGTGGACACCTCGGGAGTCATGAGCTCGGCGGCGGTGCCCCAGGATAGTGGAAGTCCGAGGGCGCCGGCGCCGGCGTTGAGAACCGCGCTATGCGCATAGCGCTGCGTGTCGGCGTTGGCGGCGTTGGCGGCGTTGGCCAGCCCAGTTGCGCGCATAGCGATCGCCGCGGTCACGGTTGCCCCCTGTCTGCCGAACCCCAGTGTTGTGGCGGTCTGGTCGATCTTCAACAGGACTTCCTGCGCCGATGGGGCGTCACCGGGGGGGTTCGCCACGATCGCCCCGCGGATGCCGAGCGCCGCGGTGCATGTCGCGAAGAACTGCTGTGTTCCCTGGCCTGGCAGGGCCATCATGGTGATCGCGATTGGCAGGGCGAGCATGAACAGCAGGGCTACTAGGGCCGCGGTCAAAGCTGTCTTAATGGTGGTGGTCAATCGCCGGTCACCTCCGGCCCATGAGTTCGGCCCTGATGTCGGCGTAGAACTCCGGCATGGCGTCCGGATCATCGATCTTCGGCGCGTCCTGGCTGGAGCGGGCGAGGGCGGCGATCGCCGGGTGGATGGGCGTCGGGGCATGAGAGTGGTGCGGGCAGGAGTCCGCAGCGTTGATGCAGTAGCCGCCACGGGTGGTCTGAGCTCCGCACAGGTGCGGGAATCGCTGCCGGTGTTCGGCGACGCTCGCGGCGTGCGGCAGCGTAGGTTCAGGGGGGCCGGCCAGGGTGGGGGCGACGGGCGCCTGACCGCTATTGACTGGCGGCGCCGGTGCTCCGGATTGGGAATAGCCGTTGTGGGCGCCCGCGGCGGTGACCTGGTCGACGATCGACCGCTGGCCAGTGACTACGCGCACCGCGGCGCCGCCGCTGGTTGTGACCTCGTCGATCTGATCGAAGGGCAGCCGATCGTCCAGGTCGACCAGTCGCACGGACTTGTCGTTGACCTTGGCGACGACGTCCCAACCGCCCGAGTAACGGATGCGGTCACCTACCTCGATGGTGTCGGCGTCCCATGCCGGCGTCTGAAGTTCTGTGGCGGCAGGTGTCTCCTGAGGTGGTGTGTCGGTCTTCTGATGTGATGTGTCGGACTTGGATCGGCGCGATCCTCTGAGGTTCTTGATGCTCGCCCTGTTCTGCAGTTGGTCGGCAGCTCCGAGGAAGGGGGCAGCTTCGGGGGCTGCTGCGGCGATGCCGAGCTTGGCGGCAGTGGTCGCGCCGTGGCGGGCGAGGCTAGTGACTCGGTGGGTCGCGTTCGGGATTGCGGTGAGCGGGTCGAGGCGTTCGAGAATGTTTGTGGCTCCGGATATTTCACCCTGGGATCCGTTGAACCGTTGGAGGGCTCGGACGGTGCGTTCGCGGGCTTTGAGGATGCCTTTGCGGACCTTGCGTAGGGCTATGAAGATCGCGACAAGCATCAGCGAGACCAGTGGCATGGCGACGACGAGGTCGCCGCCGGCCGCGGAGAACATGGCACCGGCGAGTGTGCCGGTGAGACCGACGATGGCGACCATCCCTGTCATGCCGGCGAAGGAGAACACCGCGTCGAGGGCGGCTTTGAGCGCAAGGTTTTGGCTGCCGCCAGGGATCCATCCGGTGATGAGGGCGACGATGCCGACGATGGCCCAGAACACCGCCGATAGGGCGAGGATGACGACCTGGACGCAGAGGTAGGTGAAGACGATCGCTACGGCCAGCGCGAAGATGATCGCGACGAAGGCGATGATTTTCCTGCTGGTGGGATCACTCATGGCGTAGTCGTGGAGGTCTTGGCCGTTCGGGCAGTTCTGGGCGACGGCGTCTTTGACTTTGTCGACCGGGCCGCTGGTGATGGCCGTCGACCAGGCTTGGCCACAGTTGTAGGGCGGTGCGTCGAGGTCTTGGCCGAAGTTCCAGATGAGGGTGGGGGTGCGGGCGAAGTGGTCGGCGAGCGACTGCGACAGCGAGTCCACCGCTTGTTGACCTTCTAGGGGTTTTCCGGACAGCTCGCTGCTGATTTCGACGCCGATGTCGCGGCCCATGGTGAGTGCGCCGTTGGGGCCGAGTAGCTCGCTGACCGGTTTGTTGGCCAGGGCGATCGAGATGTAGGCCAGCAGGATGGCTGTGGTGATCTGCGCGGCCGCTTTGCCGACTTTGCCGAGCGCGAAGGTCACCGCGATTATGGCCGCGGCGATCAGGCCGATCGCGGTCAGCACCACGGGGTTGTGCACCATCACGGTCAGCTGGTGGCCGATGAAGTCGAATGGCTGTGAGATGACCTTGAGCCACTTGAAGGACAGGACGTTGTTCACCAGCCAGATCGGGGTGGCGATGATGCCGAGGAACAGGCTGTAGAACCAATGCATGCTCAGCGCTGGCGGTGCGGCGGCGGGGTCGGTGAGTGAGCCGTTGTTCAGCGACAAGCCGTAGGAGCCGAGTGGCACGTGCGCACTGTCGGTGACTCCGATCCACAGGATGGCCGCGGTCGCACCGGTGCCAGCCCACGCGGGGGCCGCGTTGATGATGCTCATCATCGCTGGGGTCAGCAGCAGCACAATGCGGCGCCAGGCTCGGGCGGCGCTGCGGAATGGGTTGCGCTTCATGCGGCTGCTCCCGGGGTCGTGCTCACCGCGGCGGCGCGCTCGCCGCGGGCCGGGAGTTTGATTTTGATCTCGACGAGGCGGCCGCGGATGTCTTTCATCAGGCATTCGCCGCGCCGCTCGGGAGGTGTTTCGCCGTCTTCGCCGGTCCCGGGGCTTGTGTCGGTCATCAGTTGCTTGACCAGGTTTCGGTCGCGGGCGGCGTCCTTGCTGGCCATCCGTAGTTCCTCGGTGGCGAGCGTTTCGTCGACCTGGCGGAACAGGAACAGGGTCGGGATGAGGTAGGTGAACCGTCGGAAGTGCGCGGGATCTTGGGAGGCCAGCCCGATCGCGCAGTCGTGTTTGCGGCCGTCGATGACGAAGTCCTCGATGATCCCGTCCCCGATGGCCGACCGGGTCAGATGGCGGGCTTCGTCGAGCAGGAACAGTCCGAAGCGAGGATTGGGGTCGTCGGGCTCTGAGAACAGTACCTGCCGGGCGATGGTGGCGAACAGTGTGTAGATGACGTCGCCGAAGAGTTTGGTGGGATCGTCGGCGAGGCTGCTCTTCTCCTCGGGCAGCGAGAGTCTGTTGGTGCGCAGCACCACGAACGGGGCGTCCAGTGGCAGCGGTGGCAGGTCGTTGGCGAACAGGACACGGGCGTAGGTGCGTTGCGACCAGAACCGGAGTTGGGAGGCGACTTTCGCGATCACCGCGGGAGGGGCATCGGCGACGGCTCCGGTGGCCAGGCTCGGGTTGCGGACCAGGTTGGCGGTGTGGGTGACGAGTTCGGGTAGGCCCTTGATCTTGTGGCGTGCCCGGTAGTTCGGC
This sequence comes from Actinomycetota bacterium, assembly GCA_018268465.1. Classification (GTDB taxonomy): domain Bacteria; phylum Actinomycetota; class Actinomycetes; order Mycobacteriales; family Mycobacteriaceae; genus Mycobacterium. The sequence continues at coordinate 37,186 of JAFDWN010000013.1, read as the reverse complement.
TCAATGAGGTCAGACAGCAGGGTGGATTCGGGGCTGCCCGATTTGATCTGGAAGAGGCGCATGAGGACGGGCAGGATGCGTTCGGCGACGTCGGCGCCGGGCACCACCCGCAGCAGGTCCAGGGTGTACTGGGGGTTGGTCGGATCGATGACGACCGCGTTGGCTACGGATTCGGCGAATGACACGTACTCGCCCATAGGGGAGCGGTCGATGGCGAACACCTGGCCGCCGTGGTCGACGGTGAGGCCGCCGAAGACTTTCAGCAGCACCGACTTGCCGGAGCCGAGGTCGCCGACCAACGCGAAGCTGGCGGATTTGTTTTTCTCCGTGACGCCGAGCAGATCGAAGTAGACCGGTTCGTGGAACCCGGATAGCCGGCATTCGCCGATGCAGGGCCCGGCGTCGTCGCCGATCTTGGCCGCGGTGATCGGTGTGAACTTGGAGAAGTTGTCGGTGGCGGTGACATGGGTGTAGTCAGCGGTCACTCGCTGGGGGGCGTACCCGGGTTGGCAGGCGGCCCAGGCTTCTTCTTGGGCGCCGGCGGGGTCGACGAGCTTGATGGGGATGTCTTTGAATGTGCGGTGGACGTCTTGGACGCGGTCGCGCAGTTCCTCGTAGCTGGGGGCGGACACTGCGATGATCGGGCAGAAGTGGATTTCGGTCTCGGCCGGATTGGCTTCCAGGTGGGTGTTGTATTGGGCGAGCTGCTGGCCGCGTGTGACGAGGAAGTTCTGCGCGAAGCTCACTTCACTGTCGCGTTCGTCCATCTGCTCGGCCAGCTGCTTGAGCGAGCTCGCGTTGTGTGCGAGGGCGTCGGCGCGGTTGCGGACCCAGGTGTGCAGGGTGTAGTCGACACCGGTGCCCTCGAAGTGATTGAGTAGCGCGAACACTTGGTCGGCGACGCCTGGCCAGGCCAGCTTGGCTGGGTAGTCGTCGACGAGCAGGAATGTTTGGTAGCTCGGGGGAATGTCGCTGTCGGGAAATCCGACCTTGACTGCGCGTGAGAGCCGTGGGTCCAGTTCTCCGTCGAGCCGAAAGCCGCGGCGCCGGCGGACTGAGTGCGCGCTGGCGGCGCGGTGGGGGAAAGGCCGTGGGGCCGAAGGATTGGGTTCGGAACCGTTGAGCGCCTTGAGGTATGCGCGGTAGTCGACGCCACGGGTGTGGCTGCGCTCCCAAAGCCAGTGCATCTGGTGCTCGCTGACGCGTTGGGGTCGGAAGATCCCGGGGATTTTGCGCTGAGTGTCGGCGGCGAGCGTGGTGAAGGCTTGGACATCTTTGGCGGTGGGCTGGTAGCCGTCGGGGAGGTCTCCGCCGCGGGCGGGGCCGCACAGCGGGACTGACAACCAGTGCAGGCGCTCGGCCGGCGGCGGATCCTGTGTTTCGATCTCGGCGAGCCGTGCGGAGGCTTCGATCGCGGCGTCGGGAAACAGCGTTAGGAAGTCGCTTCGTGGTGGGGGAGTGGAAGCGGCGCGGTGGGCGGCCGCGTAGCGGTGCGCGGCCCGCCGTGCCGAGGAGGTGATCTTCTCGGCAATCGTTGGGATGGCGATCGGTGCCACCACGCTGGTCAGAATCGTCGTGCCGAGGTCGGAGAACAGGTGCCGGTGTTGGTTGTCGATCCGGGTTTTCTCGCTGCGTTCCTCGTGCCCGTTCGGCAGCGCTGCGAGCAGCCATTCGGCGTAGACGACTCCGCTTCGGGTCCAGCGCAGGTTGTCGGTCACCGCCAGGGTGGGTTGTTGCAGGGTCACGATCATCGCAGGAACTCGAGGTCCAGGGCGTGGTCGCTCATTCCGGTGGTGGCGGGCCGCTGGTGTTTGCGCGGTGGGCGGCCTCCGGTGCTCAACGCGGCGCGGTACAGGCGGGGTCGCACCAGCCAGATCAGTCGTGAACTGGTGCGGGCCATGGAGAACCCGATTCGGCGAGCCAGGATGACCGACGGGATTGTGATCGCAGCTCCGACGAACAGTGTGGGCAGGATCGGCGGGTCCAACAGCTTGAACACCAGGAGAATGAGCCCGGCCGATGCGACCAGGACGCCGCACTGGATGCGTGTGAACGGCCCGAACGGGATGGGTTGTCCGTTCGGGAATTTCCCGATCAGTTTCGGGAATTTGCGCGCAAGGGTGTAGATGGTGACGAAGATGGGCGGTTCCCGGCGTTCGGCAACGTCCACGTTGCCGCGGGATGACTCTTCGGAGCTCATGCGGTCCGTCCTTATCGGGCCTCTGGGGCCTATGTCGGGTATCAGTAGCGGCTGGTGATACCGGTGAGTCCGCCGGTATCACTGGCCGAACCGCGCAGCAGGTCCGGGAGGATGACGACGATGATCACTGCGCCGATGGCGCTGGCGACGACCACGATCACTTTGGTGATCGAGCCGTGGTGCTTGGCGTAGAGCAGGGCGATGAGGCCCAGGGCCACCAGTGTGATGACCAGGATGATGGTGGTCTTGCCCTGAGTGATGGTGTTCAGGAGCACCTGGTTGAGGTAGTTCATTTTTCTACCCTCCTTTTCTGTTCGCGGGATTGGGGTTTCTTTTCCGGGCTACGTCTTCTCGTTATCCGGGGGCGTTGGTGGATGTGTTGGTCGGGGCCTGCGTGGTTTCGGTCGGTTTGGCGATGCGGCCTGCGATTTGAGGCGCTGGGTCGATATCGGAGATAAACCATTTGTCGCTCTGGCGCACAATGGCAAGTGGGTAGGTCAGTGTTTGATTTGACTTGTCATTTATCGAACCTTCCGCGGTTACGAGTACTTTTGTGGTGAATCCGTTTTGTGCGTCGGCCGGGATATCGGCTTGCGCATTGATCGAGTCGATACCGATCTTCGTGAATGGGGCTTTGTCGAATGGGCGGATCTGTGGAGAAATGCTGTAGCGGCTGATATCGCCGCTGGCGGGATGGCCGGCCGTTCCTTTCAGCCAGGTGTCTAAAAAGTCGGCAATGGTTTTGTAGGCGTCGGAGTCTTGCGAGACCTGGGATGGGTAGTCCAGGTCGATGTCGTATCCGATGTCGGGGCCGTTGACGATGGCTGGCGCGGTGTTGATGCGAGGGTTTCCCTGAACGACGGCCACGGGGACTTGGTAGAAGCGCAGTTCGGGTGCCTTGGAGATGGGCTTGATGAACGCGCCGATGATCACTGACCAGTAGTCGACGTTGGCGAATCCGCTGGGCTGTCGCGTCACCGACCAGGGGGCTGTCTTGATCACGTTTACCGGCACGGCCGTGGGAGTGATGCGGGCACCGGTGAAGGCGGTCAGGGTATTCGATGATGTCGTGGTCAGGTAGACGTTGACGTAGGCGTCGGCGAAGCCGCTGACCGACGTCCCGCGGTTGAGTGTGGTGTCGAGTTGGCCGACGGTGACGGTGTGGTCGGGCGCGCAGCTGGTGGCGATGGCGTTGACGCCGCCGAGGGCGCCGAGGGCCAGGCATGCGATGACGCCGGCGCGGGACATGGTGCGCCGTCCGGGTCGGTGCTGGGTCCACGTGTGGCGGACTCGCTCGACGGTGCTGGGGCGGAAACTCACAGGTCAAACGATGCAGAGGCGAATACCCGTTTTCCAGAGGACCGCCATTGAGGTGCAGCAACCGAATCGAGGGGTGTACGCGTGTCGTCCTTTGAGCCTCGGACCGTACTCGGCGACAGCGGACAGCCGACGGAAGATACGGGCTACCGGCTGACTCGTGATCTCAGGCGCGATGAGCTCGACCTCGGTGCACGAACTAGGCCATCCACGCGTCGTAGATCCTGGCTGACGCGCGACACTCCGTGCTCCCAGGCGTCTTGCCCACGCAGTGAAGTGTCCCGTCGTGGACAGGATATCGAGACAACGACACACCCGGACACGTCGTGGACATGCAAATGGGATTCGGACACGAAGAATGGGGTCTAAGGCGCATACACGATGTTGCTGTGGTTGACAACCCCTGCTAAGCTCGGCGCGACGAGCCGCCAGGCGTAAGGAGCGCCGAGAGGTTCGCTAGGAAAATTTGCTGATAACTTGCTAGCTTTCTGAGTAGGTAGCGGTGCCTGCAAGTGGGGTTGTCAGGGGCCTAACTTGGGGGGCCGCTGGCATTCCAGCGCTGCTATTCAGCTAGCTGACCAGCAGCGATAGGTTGTTACCAACATGACTTCCACACAGAAATAGCCTGCTACCACTCCAGCGTGGTAGCAGGCTATTTCGATCGCGACAGGAGGCTTCAGCCGCCCGAGGGGTGCCCGATGATTTCGAGGTGGCTTACCGCGAAGGCGGTGTAGTCCGCATTTGCGCTCGGATCGCCGGCGGGTGTGCCCACGGAGTTCGGGTTAGACGGTTGGTTGGTATGGCGGATCGTGATCGTCACGGAGCTCGCGACTACCGGCTGCCACGGTCCCTGGTGGTAGCAGTTCGCCGCGTTGATCTCCAGCGTGGCTGTCTTGCGCTCGTTGTGGGTGTCCTGGTCGCAGTTGGTCCGCCCGACATCGTTGAAGGACCAGTTGAGCAGCTGGACTGTGCGGAATTTGACCCACTGGTCCTCACCGCCCTCTTCGCTGTCGGCGCCCGGCATGATCGAGACCGCTGAAATCACGTAGGCCTTGTCGAAGGTGACCTCCAGGATCTGGCCGTCGATCTGCCACGCACGCACGCAGATCCATGGCTGGGTGCTCTCCACACGCAGCGCGTTCATCGGGTCCGAGCTCGGCGCTGGGCACCGCGCGGTTGCTGTGGATACCTGGATGGGAGCGTCGGCCGGGACTGCCGGCGCGGCCGGCGCCGACGTATGGCTGGTCGCCGGCGTGGTCAGTTTCGCCGTGGGGGTTTGGTCGTCGGATCCTTGCAGCATCCACTGCCCGACGACCGCCGCGGCGATAACCGAGGCCGCTGTTATGGCCAGTGTGCGGGGACTTTTCCAGTTCTGATCTTTGACCCATTGTCCGACCGCGCCGACGCCTGATGAGAAGGGATTGTTCTTGGCGGCAATATCGTCGAACGCCAAAGGGGTGTCGGCGCTGTCTGCCGAATCTTGATTTTCACCGTTTTCGCCAGCTTCTGGATCGACCGCCGATTTCGAATCTGCGGTCACTTCGGCAGCATATTCGTCTCCTGCGGTGCGCTCGTCGGCATCAACGGATTCGTCGGCGGCTGGCGGCGCATCGAATCCGAGTCGGCCGAACCCGGTGTCGCCGGACGTTAGGCCACTGGGATTGGTGTCGTCGATGTAGGACCGCAATTTCTCGGCGGCCAACTCATGATCGTCGGGTGCGGCGCCGGACATGGGCGATGCCGTTTCTGTCGGGGCCATGTCGACATCCGCGGACGGGCCTCCGGGGTCGCCCGCCGCCGGCGTGGTGAATCGCGGCCATTCAATCAGCTCCGGGTCGGCCAGGAGCTTGTCCAGCAAGTCGGTCATGAATCAATGCTGGCAGCAGCTTTTATTGTTCTCCAGAGCCTTGAGGTAGGTACCGGGGTAGGTGGCTGGTAGTACCCCTCGCGGGCGCGGCCTCCTGAGGGCGCTTTGTGGCCCTGACCAGCGGTGGTAGCGCGGTACTGGCGGGTGGCTACCAGGCAGGTGTGCCGCGGGGTGGTGGTCGTTGCCGGATCCAGCCGGTATGCGGTGGATCAAGTGGTGGTCTTGCTCGTCCTTCCACTCCCGCTATAGCCTTTTGACATGGCACTACGGGTAAACGAGGACGAGATCCTTCAGTTCGCTACCGCCAACGATCGAGTCGCTGGCGAGGTCGAGGCAGGCTGCCAGCCCGATCCTGATCTGCTCGAACAGATGACGACCGGGTATGGCCCAGTCGGCGCCGAGTTCACCGCCGCAGTTGCTGAATTCCAGACAGCGTTTCACCAGTCAGGAACGGCACTCGCGGGGCGCTACACGTCGCACGCCAAGGATCTGCGCGACGCGCGCGCGCGGTACATCGGCGCCGATCAGGCCGGGGCAGAGGGTGTAGCCGGCAGCACGTCGGCGTGATGTAGGCGATTCCTGCGTGGCGCACCGATCGGTGGTTGGCCGCTGCCGAGCGCGTGGCGCGATCTGGTGTGAGATGCCGCGGCCACTCGATTCGGATGGCAATGGCTGACAACACCGCAGATTTCTTTTCCGCCAAGGCGTTCCGCCGCGCGTGTGAGCAGGCTGGGACAACGAAGAAGGCCATCGCCGCCGAGTTGGGCGTCACCCCTACAACGTTGAGCAGTCTGCTCAACGGCCGATCCACCCCGTCGATGAAGCTGCTGATCCGGATGGTGCAATTCTTCGGCGGCAGCCTGGCCGATTTCCTCGATATGCCACCCCGACAACAGTGGGAGCTCAAGCACCATCGCGTTGCCGCCGGTTTGACCCAGGCCGCGCTCGCCCAGGAACTGGGCGTTACGCCGTCGGCCGTGTCCGGGTGGGAACTGGGCAAGTATCCTCCGGGGGCCGCTCTGGTACCGCGGATGGCTGAACTGTTCGGCATATCTGAACAGCAGTTGCGCACGGTGCTCGGATCTGCCGCGGCCGGCCCCGCAGCTACTGCACCCGTCCCCAGCCCAGCCAACGAGAGCTTGTCCTTGGCTGAGGCCCTGGCCGAGACGGTCCTCGGTTTCGCGGCCAGCGCGACAGCCATGGCCGAGTCCCTGCCTACAGCGGCCCGCGAGCAGATGGACACCCAGATCCGTGAGCGCGCCGAACAGGCGCTGGCACTTTTGTCTACTTTGATTCCACAGTTGCCGGCCGAAACGCGACCTCGGGCTGTACGCCTGGTTGGGCGATTGGCGGAAGTCCACGAGGCAGCAAGTTCAAAGTAAATGTTGTCTCAAGTCGTGACTCCATGTTACTTTGAGGTCGTCAGGCCGCCCCTACTACCAATGGGGCCTACCCGGAACGAAGGGAGCCACCCCTGAGGACTTACCCGTAACTGCATCCGGCGGAGCCGGCATCAGCGACCATCGGCTCGCTCACTGGTCTCAATCCGCTACTTCGGTTCCGTAACTTCATCTTTCGGCTCCACAGCGCCTACGGCGCCTGGTTGGTAGCCCGCATCACTTTTCGCGGCATCGCAAATCCACCTACCTCGTTGCGTGTCGTCGCTGCGCTCACTCACCCAGGGATGGTGAGTTCCCCACTCGTGACCTCTTTGAGGAGTAGTTCTGTGTCTATTTCCCGACTCACCCCGGACCAGGCCCCGCCGAGGGCATCAGGACACGCCGGAGGCCGTGGGCGCCCTCCCGGTCGTCCTCACCAGGCGGTTCTTCCTAAACTTCACGACGAACCCGAGCGGCCCACTCCCTGCTATTACGATCCGGAACTCTGGCATCCCGACGAGCAGAAGCCCAATCCCGAGGCTATGGCCGCGTGCTGGGGGTGCTTCTTCCAAAGACAGTGCGCCATCAAGGCTTTGAAGACCGCTGCCGAGTTTGGTATCTGGGCTGGATATCGGCTCGCCCCTGGACCTGGGCTGGAGGTCAGTCGGGCGCAGCTGGAGATCATCGCCGGCCGTGAAATGGGCCCTCCTCTTTCGCCCGGTCCCGAGACATCTGCCGTTCTGGCGGGCGAACGCGTCGAGGATCCTGCGCTCGCGGACACCACGCTCGGCGGGCTCACTCCCGACAGGATCGAACCCAACATCACGCTGGCGCCGGAATCCGTGTGCGATGACGACGACCCCGATGATGACGAGATCCGCGACGACGATCAATCCGCGGTCATCTCGCTGCCCAATCGACACGCGCTGGTGCGTCAATGCTCCAACTCACCGGTTCAACTCGCTCTGGCGTTCGGTCACCTCTCGCCCGCCCACGCCGGATAACGCGTTCCTCTTCGCCGCCCCATACAGATCGGCATTTTCTCCCATGAGCGTATCTGCGAACGACCCGTCGCCACTCACTGGCGTCGCGGCTGAAACGCCGCAGTTATCAACGGGTTTGACAACTGCACACTTGCAGTCCTTTTTGGCGGCGCAACTGCGGTCCACTGATCGCGCAATCTCCACGTCAGAGCTTCGCCACCGGGCTGGCGAGCACGGCTTCTCCGGTGCGCTCATCGAGGGCGTCTATCGGCTCCTCGTAACCCTGGAGCGTCGTGGCCAGGCGCAGCGCGTCGCGAGACGGGGACGTTCGGTCTATTGGGTCAATGCCAGCACGGACCGCCACCCCGCCGCGGCTATCGAGAGGTTCATCTCATGACCAGTTTCCGAGATCCCGCGTACCGCGACAACGTCGGATCCGACCGCGTGTTCTTCTCCGCCTTGTTCGCGCGCCGCATTCCTGAGGTCGCCAACGGTGCCATTCGGGTGGTCCACGCGGTTCGCGACCCCGGGCGTTTCGCAAAGGTTGCGGTGATGGCCGCGGTTGGTGGCCTTAACGCCGCCTCGACGTGCATCGGGCAGAGGGGTGTCCGCGTCCACGAGGTCGAAGCCCTGCTTCCTGGTGAGCGGATCTCTGTCGTCAACTACGACTCCGACCCCGTCAAGTATGTCGTCAACGCGCTCGCCGTCGAGATCGAGTCAGCGGACATTGTCTCCACCGCCTCGCGCGATATTCGCGTCATCGTGTCCGTTCACAACTTCGCCACGGCCATCGGGCGCGATGCGCGCAACGTGCGTCTGGCCAGCGATCTGACCGGCTGGCGGATCGCCATCTGTACAGCGCGCTGCACCACACGCCAGCACATCCATCCACGATTTGACAGCGCAGCCGGTGTGTCGGTGTGGGACTCATCGACCCTGTCCGGCCGCGCAGCAAGGAGCTCGTTGTGACATCCCCGAACACTCAGGCGGGACAGACCGTGATCCGTCGGCAGGAGGTGGCAGGCCATGGCACCTTTACAGCCGCCTTCCCGTCTCGGGCAGCTCATGATCCGGTCGGCGTCTATGAACAGTGCCGCTGCGATCCGGCCGACATCGGTTACGGGGAAGGCCATTTCGCCGTCGATGGCGTGGGTCTTACCTGCGACCGAGGTCTTCTGTTCCATGTCTGCGCGATCTGCTGCGCCGATGAAGTGGTCTGCTCCCATGGGCATTCTCACGGTCCCGCGGCGCCGGCCTGCCCACGCATCATCTCCCCGGTGGCGATGGCATCATGACGCTGTCCCTGGACCTACATCTGCCGATGTGGCACGTCACTGCGGCGGGTGGTGCACAGTTCTCGGCTGATCGCTCGTACCGATACCGGTTGCAGCGCCGCTGGGATGGCGGCCCGTCCCTGATGATCATCGAGTTGCGGCCCTCGGAAGCCAACGAGCACCGTGACGACGCCGCTTCTCGGCGCGCGGCGGCGTTCGCCCGCGGATTCGGTTACGGCGCCTTCACATCAGTATGCCTGTACGCCGCGGTCGCGGTTGGTGAAGCGCACCTGGTGACGAGCACCTCAGACTCAGTGGGCCCGGACAACGACTGGTGGATCGAGCAGGCGGCCTACTGCCACGACGTCATCGTCTTCGCCTGGGGTGGCGAAGCCGCTGTCGCCAGGGCCAATGCGGTGGCCAGCCGGGTCTGGCAGATCTGCCAGGAAACCAGCGCCGCGGTCGCGGTCGTGGGCTGGAGCCCTGAAGGCCAGCCGTGTGGTTTGCCCGATCGACACCGCTCTGGCCTCGCCTGCAGTGACACCGTGCTAGTGCTATCCACCGTTACCGCGCATGCCCACACCGATTTCGGCGATGTCGATCCGCGCTGGTCGGCCCTCCTCGCCGATACCCATCACCTGGTCGCTTGAGAGTCGCCGACATGAGGGGTCAATTTTCCATGACCGTTGACACATCGAAATGCCCGCCGCCACGTGTGCCCGCTGCGCCCAGGGACGGCGTACAGGTTCGCGTCGCCGCCGACCCGGTGACCAAACACCGAGTAACAAGAGTCGAATTCCGGGGCTGGGCGGTCGATCTCGTCGGAGCGACTGTCGTCATCCCAACTCAGGCGGCCCCCGCCGGCGGCTCCGTCGCCGATCTTGAGGTGTGCCTGAATGCCGCCCGCGCGCTGCTGGCCCAGCATTGCTCCGCGTCGCGAGTATCTGCTGCCAACACCAGAGCACCCGATGTTCCCGACGCCGACAGTAGCGCCGCGCTCGTCGAGGTGTTGAGCCACGCACGCGTGATCGCTGCCCAGTCGTGGCATTGGCAGCGGTTCGATGTCTACGACTGCACCAGTGAGGCGTGGAAGGCCACTGGCCTCCAGATACCGCACCGCCGGGTGATCGAAGCACTGCACGCCGTCCTTCCCGACGGTAAAGGTGCGACGCGGGATCAGATCTGCACCTTCTACGGCAGCGCGATCGCCGCGGCCTCCCGCTCGGACAGGGGGGCAGCATGACGATGCCACAAACGCATCGCCTGGTCCGCGAACAGCCCTACGCCTGTGAGGTTTCCGAGGACTCAACAGTCAGTGCCAGCGATGTTCAACGCCCACCCTCCGACGGTGTGGTGTCGGTATCGCGATGGGGATGGCGGTGGCGCGGCCACTGCACGTGCCGACGATGGCTGTTTCGCCGCCGTGTGTGGCGCTCCATCGCGGTCCTGGACGCCTTGCACCATGCCGCGCGTTGCGGATGTGAGCCTGCGGTACCTCTCGTCGACCGCAGCCCTGTACGGCCTGATCGCGGTGCACGGTCATGAAAGCCATGCAGACATCCGCGCTTCGGGAGCCTAGAGATCACCAGGTCGAGGCGCTCTCTGCATTGGACAGCGTTCTGCAGGGGCATGATCGTGCGCAGCTGGTGATGGCGTGCGGCACCGGGAAGACGCTCGTCGGCCGGTGGTATGCCGAGCGCGTTGGCGCGGCGGTCTCGGTCGTCGTGGTGCCATCGCTGAATCTGGTTGCTCAGACACTGCGCGAGTGGAGATCGGGTGGCGGCTGGCCATTTCAGGCACTCATCACTTGCTCGGACGCCAGCACCGCCGACGGCGTAGGCGAACGGGCGGATGGTGACGGACAAGACATTGCCGACTCCTTCTGGACACGGCTCCGTGCGCGGGTGACCACCGACGCCGCGGTGGTCACCACACGGCTATCCGGGCGCAGCGCCGAGCAGCCGTTGGTGATCTTCTCGACATATCACTCGCTGCACGTCGTCGCCGAGGCTGCCCGCTCGGCGAAGGTGGTCGTTGACATAGTGATCGCCGACGAAGCGCACACACTGGCGGGGCAGTCGCGGGCGGATTTCCGCGTGGCCCTCGACGAGAAATTGCCGGCCAAGCGACGAGTCTTTATGACCGCCACCCCTGTTGTGTCGTCCAACGACGATGCTTCGCAGGAGGATTCGGAACTGCTGTCAATGGACGACGCTGCCCGCTTCGGGCCCGTCGCCTATCGGCTCGACTTCGCCGAAGCGATCGCACGCGGCCTCCTGGTCGACTACCGGGTATTGGTCTATGAGACACCCCGGGCGGGGGTCACACCTGATCCCATCGCTGCCCTGGCAGTCGCAGCCCGCCAAGGTGTAGCCAGTGTGCTGAGTTTTCACGGCCGCGTGGCCAAGGCCCGTGCCTTTGCCGAGGCTATCGACGGGCATCGTCTCGAAGACGGCCGGACCGTGGTGGCCCGTGCGGTCGCTGGGGTTGACCCCACTGCCCAGCGTGAAGATGCCTTGGAGATGCTGTCGTCAGCGCGTCCCGATCAGCTGGTCGTGATCAGCAGCGCGCGCTGCCTGAGTGTCGGGGTCGATATTCCCGCCGTCGATGGGGTGCTCTTCGCTGACCCGAAGAACTCCGACGTCGATGTCATCCAGTCAGTGGGACGTGCGCTGCGCACCGCGCCGGGCAAGGACGTCGGCATGGTGATGATCCCGGTCTGTGTCCCTGCAGGACTTGACGACGACACGGTCCTGTCCAGCGGTGATTTCGCCGCGGTCTGGCGAATACTGCGCGGGCTGCGCAGCATGGATTCGCGGCTGCGTGCCGAGATCCGTGAGATTACGCGGCAACGGTCGAGGCGCGGAGAGCGTGACGGATCTCGCGGCTCCCACATCGAGTTTGACCTTCATTCCCTGGCCGAGCCTGAGCGGTTCCACGCCCGCGTTGTCGAGTTTCTCTCGCCTGCATGGGATTTGGTGCTCTCGGAGGTGCACCAGTTCATCGCCGAGCATGGCCATGCTCGGCCGGGTCGTGGTACACGGTTGGGGGAGTGGTGCGAACGTCAGCGCCGGGCCCACCGGCGCGGAATGCTTGCACCCGAGCGCGTCGATCAGCTTTCTTCGCTTCCCGGGTGGACTTGGGATTTGGCAGAACAGCGCTGGTTAGATCAATGGCGGCAGGTCCACGATCTCGCCGGCGCCGCTGGCCAGGGCTTGGACGTTGAGGATCCCCAGATAGCTCAGATTGCCCTGCAGCGCGTCGAGCATCGTTCGGCGGTCACCACGGTAGGTCGGTGGTGCGCGTGGCAACGGCAGTTGGCCCGCCGCGGTGAACTCGATGACCGTCGGCGCTTGCGTCTTGATCACGTTCCCGGTTGGTCCTGGAGCGCGGTCTCCGCCGAGGACGCCCGGGCGCTCGACCTGCTCGGTGAGTACGTGGCGTGGAAGGGGCATGCCAATCCGCCAGCCGATGTGGTCGAGGACGGTGTCCCACTCGGGCAGTGGCTCAATACCGTACGCAGGCGCCGCGTTACTGGCGCACTCACGCAGAGCCTGCTCGACGAGATTGAGTGCGTCACGCCCTCGCGCTCCGCCGAGGGGGCTCTGCGTTGGTACCGCGGTGCCACCTTGTGGTTGATCGGGTTGGAGGCGTTGCGCCAGTTTGTGTCTCGCGAGGGGCACTGCCACCCACCATATTCGCACTACGAGGATCTCCTCGATTCCTCTCTCCCGCTGTATGACTGGTGTACGCGGCAACGGCATTTGTTCCGGCATGGCCATTTGGTCGCCGCACGTGCCCGTCTGCTCGCCGCAGTGCCCGGCTGGCAGTGGGAACGTGAGCGCGCCCCGCGGGTGCTGCGTGATATCGGCGACGCCCGTCACGGCACGCGCACCGGATACGTCAAGGGCTGTACATGCGATGAATGCACGGAAGCCAACCGCGCCAAAGAGGCCGAGCGTGCCGCCCGTGCTGCCGCCGGCGGACCCTCGACGGATCTGACCGATGCCGGATCCGCTCGGGCGCACCTGGAGCAGCTAGTCGGCGCCGGCGCCACCCAGAAGGCGTTGGCGCGGGCCTGCGATCTGAACGTCAAGACGATTGTCGAGATCGTCGTGGGCGAGACGAAACGCATTCTCCCTGAGACCGAGTCTGCGATTCTGGCGGTCACTTTGGCTGACGTGCGCAAGGCGGTCGCGCCCGGTACCCGTGTCGATGCCGGCCCCACCTGGGAGCTGATCGACGACATGATCGCGCGGAACTGGCCGAAGTCGTGGATTGCCCGTGAGGCTGGCCTGGGCACGTCTCTACAGCTGCGCCGGGACACGATCACTGCCGCTAGCGCCGATCGGATCGCCGGTCTGGCGCGTCGTCTCGGGACACGTCGGGCGCCCGCCAAAAGGTTCCGCCAGCCGGTACCCACGCTCAGTGAGGTACTCGCCCAAGAGTCCACCGCCTCGCAGTCCGTCGATTCGGATTCCTATTCCTGGGCGCGGTCGCTGCTGCAGCAGGGCTACCGCATCGAGCGGGTCGCCGAGCGTAGCGGTCTGCCGGTTGAAGTAGTTACTGCGTTGGCGGGCAACGACATTGCTGATGCTCAGGTCGCGTCATGAGGGGGGCAGGGGCCGTGGGTGGTACTGCTGCTCATATCCAGCCGGCGCAATCGCAGTTGTCCGAGCGCAGCCGCCGGGGAGGGCCGCGCTCAGCGGCTGAGGCGCCGCGGCGGCGTTGGAAGTCACGGCAGCTCTCTGTCCGGACGGACGATGGGGTGACGCTTCACCTCACGGTGCACGGCCCGCGCGGCGCCCCCTGCACCGTGGTGTTCCTCCACGGGCTGTGCCTATCCCAGGTGTCGTGGGCATACCAAATCGATTCGGTAGTAGACAGGTTCGGGCCGGTGGTGCAGGTCGTCGGCTACGACCATCGCGGCCACGGACGATCCATGGCTGCCGCTGCCGCCAGCTATACCATCGACCGGTTAGCCGACGATCTCGATGCGGTGCTAGACGCGGTAGCCCCGACCGGTTCAGTGGTGGTGATCGGTCACTCTATGGGCGCCATGGCCGCCCTGACTCGCTGCGCCCGCCCAGCGAGTTCCAACACGAGACGCATCGACGGACTCGTCCTCGCTGCGCCCGCCGCTGGGCGTCTCACCCAGTTCGGGCTTGGGCAACTCTTGATGGCACCCGGGGTGTCGACGTTGCTTCGCATCGTTCAGGGCGCTCCAGGACCGACGCTGAGGCCGCTGCGGGGGCTGTTGGCCGGTCCCGTCTGCTGGGGGGTATCTCATTGGCATGGTTCGCGTTTCGGGGGTGCGTTGGCCCAGGTGGCCGCTGATGCTCTTGCGACGACCTCACTGCGCACTGCGGTCGGTTTCTTGCCGGCGTTGGCGCAGTTCGACCAGTACGCCGCGCTTGGTTCCATCCGGGCTAAGACTGTGGTGGTCAGCGGCGGCGCCGACCTGCTGACGCCCGCCGTACTGGCGGAGGACATCGTTGCGAGGATCCCCGGTAGCCGCCACGTGCATCTGCCGCGCTGCGGGCACATGGTTCAACAGGCCGGCTACGAGCTCGACGAGGCCATCGTGTCGCTGATCACCCGTGTGATCACCGAGAGCCAGGAGGTGGTGGCCACACCGTCGCCGCGTCTGGCGGGGGCACTTGCGTAGTGGCAGCACGGCGCATGGGCGATGTGCGGCCCCCAAAACCTGTGAGCGCGACCGTTCATGCCGTGATGGTGCGTGATCGACCTGCACCAGGGGCGTCGCCTTCACCGTCAGGCGCGCGATCTCATCGCGCCGATTCGCGCTGCTCGTTGACCGTCGGCGCCTTCAGGTTCGGCGGGTGCGCCACACGTCACTGCCCAGCAGTGGGAGAGGAGTCGCCGATCGCGACCTAGCCAGGCCCGTCCGGGCCGTTCGCTGACAACTCCATATCGGGACACCTCGATGAGGACAGAGATCCCCCCAGATGGGGGGCTCCGATTCAGGGAAGAAACGAGATCCGCGGAGGACCAACTCCGATTCTCTCGCGTGAGACCGAAGGACCAACTTCGTTCTCGGGTGTCCTTCAATTTGAAGGGAATACCGTGCCAGGTAGCTCTCATACTAGCTTGCTGTCTCAGGAAGGGGCAAGACGAGCTGGAGGCCCGTGTGTTGCACACCAACGCCGCGGTCACCAGGCTCTTGCCCGCGCAGATGTCACTGCCGGCTGTGAGCCGAATACACCCACCAGCCGCCGAAGTGGCCAGCGCGAACGGGTGCTGTTCGCTGATGCTCAACGTGTCATCTGCAGGGTGCAAAATGATGCCGCGGCCCAGGGCTTGCGGGGTGCACCGCGGCTGGTGCTGGCCGCGGTCTTGGCGATGCTGTGCGAACGGTGGTCCAGGGTCACCGACGACAGAATGCGGCTCACGCAACTCGCCCAAGAGATCACCTCTCGTGGCGGTCGCTGCTACCACCTCAAGACTGTAGGCCGGGCATTGGCCGGGTTGGCGGTCCTTGAACTTGTTACCTACAGCCCCGCACAAGGCCGGGGAGGGTTTGCTGAAGTAGCGATTCATCCGCGGTTTCTTCACAGCATTGAGCCCCTGAAGCGGGACGCCCAGGGCCATGTCATCACCGGATCTGTCACCTTTTCCGACGGGCATCCCTCTATAAGCCAAAAATCTAACCTCCCTACCCTCCGCGGCTCTCACGGCGCCGGCGCTGACTCCACCTGCCGACCGAGTGAGGTAGATGTTCGCCCGGACGAGGTTCGCTACGTCCTTCGCGAATTGCCAACGATGCTGCAGGGACTTCCCGCACATCTGCGGTGGAAGCTCGGTGCGGCGATCCGGTTGCGCTTGGCTCGTGGTTTCACCCCGCAGCAGATCCTGGCTGTTCTCGGTGCTGAGCCGCCGGCAGGACTGCAGCGTCCGTGGAAGTTGGCCATGTGGCGGCTGACGCAGAACCTCATCGGCTCTGGCCCGCGGCTGCGGCCGTTACAGGCGGCGTGGGATCGTCGCGAGTTGCAGCAGTCCCGCCGGGCTGCCGACGAGCGCGACGCGCGCTGGTACGACCAGGTTTGTGCGGTCACCACCGAGACCGAACGGTCGCAACTGCTGAGCGCGCATGCGGCGTTCTTCGGATGCAGCACCGTCGAGAAACCGGTGGCGGCGCTCGCGGGAGCGGGCCGGCGGGCCACCAGGCTGTTCCCTGGTCTGGATCTCAAGATTGCGTTGGTCAGGTGGGCCGATGATGTACTAGCCCGCACGCCTGCGCCTGCGGCCGTGGAGGTGCAGGCTCCGACACCTGCACTCAGCGGTCTGGTGGCTGAGCTGGTCGCTGCTGGTTGCTGCGTCAAATGTGATTCCCGGTCTGGGGCATTGCGGTCGAGCATGCCGTTACAGGTACCGGTCTGCGATACGTGCTGGGAAGGCGTCCGAGCCGAGTTCGCTGCTGCCGCTCATGAATCCGAGGAGGTCGCGTGATGACAACCATGCAGGAACGACCGGTGCGTCGAGGATCAGGACAGCGGCCAGCGTCGGCGTCAAACGGGGGTGAGACGCGGCTGCCACCCCAGGATGAGGCAGCAGAGCAGTCAGTCCTGGGCGGCATGCTGCTCAGCAAGGATGCGATCGCTGATGTGCTGGAGAGATTGCGGCCGGGAGACTTGTATCGACCCGCGCACCAGGTGGTATTCGACGCGATCTTGGACCTGTATGGGCGTGGGGAACCGGCGGATGCTGTCACCGTGGCCGCCGAGCTCGATCGGCGTGGTGTTCTCCAACGCGCCGGTGGCGCACCGTATCTGCACACGCTGATAGCCACCGTGCCGACGGCCGCGAACGCGGGCTACTACGCTGAGCTCGTTGCGCAGAAAGCGGTACTGCGTCGGTTGGTGGAGGCCGGCACCCGCATCGTTCAGTACGGGTATGCAGGCGTCGACGGAGCGGACGTCGCTGAGGTGGTGGACCGCGCCCAAGCCGAGATCTACGAGGTCACCGAGCAGCGGCGCGGTGACGACTGCGTTGCCCTTGAGGATCTCGTGGGGCCGACCCTTGATGAGATCGACGCGATCGCTTCCGGTGGGAGCAGCCGAGGAGTGCCGACCGGTTTCGCCGACCTGGACGACGTTACCAACGGTCTGCATCCAGGTCAGTTTGTGATCATCGCGGGCCGTCCCGGACTCGGGAAATCGACTCTGGCACTGGACTTTCTGCGCTCGTGCTCCATCAAGCACAAGATGGCCAGTGTCATCTTCTCGCTGGAGATGAGCAAGTCCGAGATCGTGATGCGGCTGTTGTCCGCTGAGGCGCGGATCAAGCTTCAGGACATTCGGTCGGGAAGGATGAGCGACAACGACTGGACCCAGATGGCGCGCCGGCTCGGGGAGATCAGCGAGTCACCGCTCTACATCGACGATTCACCCAATCTGACGATGATGGAGATCCGGGCCAAGGCCCGCCGGCTCAAGCAAAAAGCCGGTCTGCGGATGATCGTCATTGACTACCTGCAGCTGATGACCTCAGGCAAGCCCTATGAGTCCCGACAGCAGGAAGTCTCCGACTTCTCCCGTTCGATCAAGCTCCTCGCAAAGGAGCTTGAGGTGCCGGTGGTGGCGCTGAGTCAGCTCAATCGCGGGCCTGAGCAGCGTGGTGACAAGAAGCCACAGCTGTCTGACCTTCGCGAAAGTGGAAGTCAGGAACAGGATGCCGACATGGTGATCCTGCTACATCGCCCCGATGCGTTCGAACGCGACGACCCCCGCGGCGGTGAGGCGGACCTAATCCTAGCAAAGCACCGAAACGGGCCGACGAAGACGGTGACGGTCGCGCACCAGTTGCATCTGTCCCGCTTCGTAGACATGGCACGACCAACCTGAAACCCTCAATCTATTTACGTCATTAGAGTGAGTCGCTAAGATGGACTGCGGCCGGGGTTGACAGGCAAACGCTGGCCAGTGCGGGCAAGGCTGTCGAGGAAAATGAGGGGATTCGACATGAAAGCCGTTCGGCGAGCAGGAGTCCTCGGCGCTATCGCGATCGCCACGGTGACCGCCGTCGGGCACGCGTGGTCGGCCGAGTCGTTCACATCGGCACTGAAATCGATGTGGGCGACGATCGACTCCACGACAGCCCCAGCCGCACCCCTGGACCCGTCGGAGACAGGCAATGTCATCGCCGGTCTTCTCGATCAGGCTCATGTGGTGAACAGCTTGCCCAAGGTGCCCGGATACGAACGCGGTTGCAAGCGTGAGCAGGCCTGCTCGTTCGGGCCGGCTTGGAACGACCCGCAGGATCACTCCGGCTGCGACACCCGCTCACGTATCCTCAAGGCCCAGTTGACCGATGTCGTAGTGAAGCCGAATACCCATAACTGCAAAGTACTTTCGGGGACGCTGCACGATCCCTACACCGGCTCGACGATCGCCTACGACGCCGCTCGCGACCCCTCCGCCGTGCAACTTGACCACGTGTTCGCGCTCGCGCGAGCATTTGACGCGGGCGCCGCGCAGTGGAACGAGGCCAAGCGTGTGGCACTTGCTAATGACCCAGTGAATCTGTTCGCGGTGTCGGGTCCGGTCAACCGTGACAAGTCGGATTCGGGGCTTGAGTGGTTGCCCCCGAATCGGGACTTCCAGTGCACCTACATCGCACGGTACCTGGCGGTGGCGGTGACCTACGACCTCAGCATCACCACTGAGGATCGCGACGTCGCCGTCCGCCAGTGCCCAGCGATCACCGGAGGTGCGGTGTGACCCACCATAGGACACCTCACTATCGCGACGTGCATAGAGTGAGGGCATTGTCGACCATGGCGGTTGCAGGAGGGTCCATCCATGCCAGAGGCACCGAAACGCACCCCCGCCGAGCGGCGCAGCTACACCACCCGGCGGGCCGAACGGACGGCGTCGACCGCACACAACAGAAAGATGCGCTGGACGATCACCGACGCGCGCGTCGCGCTGGATCTCTCACTGAGCGTGCCAGAGGCCGCGGTACGGGTGGGGCGCACCGCGACAGCCGTCGAGAACCTGCGCAGGAAATGGCGGCTCGGACAACTCGCCGCCGGTCTTGCCGATCAGGTGCCACCGCCGCCGCGCACCTCCACGTCACGAAAGGGCACTGAGCGATGAGCAGCTACGCGATCACGCGCGACGGGAAAACCTGGCAGCTGCGCGATGACCCGGACGGCGAGCTCGCCGACCTGCTGAACTGGATCATCGACGAGAAGTGCCATGCGGGGGCTGGCGGTCCGCTGTTCGCGCTGTCGCGTCAGCAGATCGTGACCCGGCTCGGGAAGGGCATTCCGGCGGATTTCCCAGAACAGGATGTCGTCACCGGGGATCCTGAGCAGGGAGGCGTGCGCGGTTGGTGGGAGACGACGGTGCAGAACTACCTGGCGGACGTGCGCACCTCCTCGGCGCCGCCCGGTGACGACGTCGACGACGAGCCCGCCGTGCAGCACGCACCAGCGCGAGACGATGCCTGGCCGCTACGAAGCCGGCAGTGGGATGACGTGGAGTACTCCGGGGCCGACGACCGTGTGCTCATCGTGACAAGCTTCGGTATCGCGAACCCCGCCGGCGCGGTGGTGAAGCCCCCACTCGGGGAGCGCGGCAATCTGCTGAAGCTGGCCGTCAAGTATCCCTGGGCATCCGGGGAGGGCGAGGCCGACCCACAGATCTGGATCACCGGGCAGGCGCTGCGCGAGCTGAAATTTCCGGTACCGGGAGCTGGCTCGACCGTCAAACTCGAAGACGTCGTCGGGGATTTCTTCGGCTGCGAAGTCACCTACCAGAAATCAGGGTTCTTCACCTGCGCATTCCCGACACCCGACCCGACGAACTGGCCAGACCGCAAAGTCGACGTCGTGCTGATGCCCTACACCCATTCCGACCCCTCGAAGTCACGGCCCGACGATCGCGGCGTGCTCGGCGTCGTAGACACGCCCACGATCCTGCCAGCCGAGGAGGCCGAGGCAGCGCACCTGCTGGGTGATCGCATCGCCTGGCTCTACGGGCTCGACGGTGCGCTCCCCGGGCCCCGATGGTCTCGGGTTGGCGGCAAGATCGCCAGGGCGCGGATGGGCAAGGCGCGCCCCTCGATCAAGAATGATCCCGCCGCGAAACTGGTGCCGTGCCCACTGCCGTCGCGCCTGTCGAAGAGCGGCAAACTCCCCTATGCGTGGTGGACGAAAGACAGCTGGAATCGCAAGCACCGGGCCAATGATCCGGGGGTCGACGTCGAGGTGGATCAGCAGGCCGCGTATCTGCCTTCCGCAGAGGGCGTCTATTTGGGTTGGGGGACACCAGAGTTCGTGACACCTGATCCTGCGTGGTTCGACCAGCAGCGGCCTCCCTTTCTGGTAGCCCAGATCACGGTCCCGCCGGCGAACGAGTGCGACGGGATCCCTCCGAAACTGCCGGTGCCGCACCCAGGTATGTCATGGACGAAAGAAGCGACCTTCCCGGCGACCACCATCGACATTCAGCAGCTGCTCGCCCCGGTGGAAAACGGTGGCGCCGGCTTGACCGCCGCCGAGATCGACTTCCACGTTGCCTACGTCTGGCCAGAACAGCACCAGTGGCTCAAGCAGTTCTCGATCCTGTTGCGCACCAGGCTCGCTGAGGCCCGGGCCGCAGGCCGGCTCGACTACCAGCAGATGTGCCAGGCGCTGTACAAGAGCGTGTTCGGGCGGTGCGCAGCAGTGGGGGATAGCGCCTGGAGCTACCCGTATTTGCAGCTGCAGCAGCCGGCCTGGTTCGGCGCGATCGAAGGCCTAACCCGATGGCGCGCAATGCGATATGCGTGCCGTATCGCCCGTGACTTCAACCTCTACCCCACAGAGTGCATGGTCGACGCCTGGTTCTACCGCGTGCCAGAAAAGTTCGACCCGCACCAACTGGAGGATCCCCTCGACGCGAAAAGCGGCCTCCGCAAGAACGGCAGCTACCGGCTCAAGGCCCTTCCGCCGGCCGCTGAGACTCCTGATGGCCCACTGGACGCTGAAGCCGACGACTCGTGAGCATGGAATTCTGGGATCTGCCCGGTGACAGCTCCCAGCCTGAACCCGAAGACGCGGGCTTCCGGGACGCACTGGAGGCCCTGACGCAGCGTCGGTTCAACGAGCTCGGCCCTGGATGGCGGCTCCTGCCGGCAAGGTTGCAGAGGGCCGAAGCCGGTCGTCGAGCTCGCCGCGAAATGGCCCGCCGCGTCGCCCAGCACACCGGTAAGAAACCGCTGTCGGAGCGGACGATCGCCCGACGCGCTCAACAGGACACTCCGCCCCCAGGAGTCGACAAGGCGTGGCTGGACAGGTGGGCGGCGATCGACAGGGCCGGAGGAATCAACAACCTCGCGCGCCAGATCGGTGCCAGCGAAGGACAGGTGCGGCGATGGAGGGACTCACCAGACCCCGACGCGAAATTGCCGATCGGGAAAGGCCGAGGCGTGCCCCCGCTACCGGCGGCCGGGATCGTCGTGCAGATCAGGGTGAAGGGGTTTGTGGTGATCAACGGCAAGGAGTATCCGAAGGACATCCCGACCAACCCGGATGCCGAATACGACACCATCACGGTGGATCCGGCCGGAGAGCTGATGCAAGCATTCTTCGACGGGGACGAGGAGAGGTTGAAGGAACTGCTCGGGGAGGAGATCGCGATGCAGATCATCGTCCCGACGTGGGAAAACCTCCCAAAGACCTACCAGGTTGGGTATCTCGTCGACGAGATCCTCGAGTTCCGGCCCGAGACCTAACCAGCCCGAAGACCGTCAAGCTGCCCGCTCAGGGCGTCGAGGCCGTGGCTGCGGCGACTGCTGCGGGTAAGGCGGTGCGAGACCGCTAGTCGGATGTGAGCAGGTCGCCAAGGTGGCCGGGGGTCGTGTATTGGGCGAGCGCGTCGCGATGCTTGCGTAATGAGGACGCAATTCCATCGGCGGCAGACTGGAAGTGTCCGGCAGCCTCCCGATAACTGTGGCCGCCGGCCTTGTACTCCTCTAGTGCGTCGAGGAGGTCGTCGACGGCCGTCGCCAGAAGCCGGTTGTTGTGCTCCAGGGCGACGATCTGGGCTCGTTGATCGGCGATGACGGCCTGCTGCTCGGCGATGAGACGGGTGGTCGACTCCTGGGCGCCGACCGGGCCCGCAGCTGCCGCTAGGTCGTCACCCTGGGCCTGGTCGGGGAGTTGGTCTGGGTAGACGTACCAGCGCAAGCGCTCGGGATACGGCTCGGCGCCGCCACGAATCCGGCCGGCGATGATCGCATTGCGTACGGTCCTCGGATCCTTGCCGAGTGCCCGCGCGGCGTCTCTCAGTCCGACCACATCGCGCCTGGTTGGGACCGTCTCGACGTTCTCAGGAGGGTACTTGAGGCCATCGGACACGGTGGACAAACCCCCCTCCTGGATGTCGATCGTCCCCGACAGGTATCCCGCAACGTCCCAAGATGCACCAATATGTACTTCACTGATCTTAGGAGATGCAGACCCCGGCACGACACGAACAACATGCAGGCCGCACCTAAGAACAGTTAAGGACATCCGGCATTACAGTGTCAGCAGGCGGCGTGTAGAGCATTGAGCGTATTTAGGAGCAGGTAATGGCATCCTCGCGAGCGACTCGGCAGCGGGCGGATCGCGCGCCTGATCAGGACTCGGCGACGAAGGAACCACGCGTTGAGAGCCGCGAACTGGACGAGCTCATGGGACTGCGCCTTACCGGACGTCAACGCCTCGCGCTGGAGTGGAAGGCCAAGCAGGCCAAGAAGAAGACGCCGCAATACTTCATCCGGGAATACCTACAACCAGTCTTCGACGAATATGAGCAACAGATGGTCGATGGAGCAAGCCTCGCCGGTTGATGTAACCGCCTAGAACACCTCTGCCCCCGCGTCGCACGGGGGCATGGTTAACCACGCGCGTGTCGCGGCGTGGTTAACCATGATGCGCGTGGGACGATTCCCAGGAGTCACACCTGCAGAAAGGAGGTTCCATGCGCTGACGCCGTCCACGCCGCGGCACACCGACTCCTGGCCAACGGCCATCATCTGCGAGCGCCCATCGATGCACACGCCGCATTCGAATCAGGTGTTCTCGTAACACTTTTCACGCGACATTCCCACTAACACGACGCAAGCCCCCGGCGGCTACCGAGGGCTACGTCGGGTTGAGCTGTCACTCGACCCCTTGGGTTGTCATACGTGCCATTCCCCCTAGGAAGGGACTGTCTGATGACACGTCTCACGATACTGCATGTCCGCACACAGATATTGCTAGATAGATCCGACACGCGGCGCATCTTTCGATGATGCCCGCCCTGGTCGACGGCCACACCATCCCGGTACCTGGACATCCGTCAGCACTAGGCGCTGAGTACAGCGAAAACGCCTACAGCCCAAGCGGACCCGGTCCCTGCCGCGTGAGAAGTACGGACCAGCGTCATGCATCGCGGTGGACCAAGAGGCCGACAATGCCCAAGAGTGTCCGCTCGATCGCCGGCCCTTCTCGCGGTCTCGCGCCAGGTGCTCGATGACCGCCGTTGCGGTCGATTCGCTGGCAGCCTCGCAAGCTGACCCTCAGCGCGCAGATCGAACCTGGGCGGCACTGGCGCCCCTGATGGCGGCGCGGCCAACAATGCGCTTGTGGACGCCGGAGGTCGGCTTCCAGAAGCGCACAGCGCTCACCCAGCGCCGCCCCGAGGAGCCGGCCGCGGTCTTCGTCTTTCGCCGGCACCGTACCCGCGACCTGGTATTCGATCTCGATGCCAAGAAGGCCGGCGCCGCGGCGGTAGTGGCCGATCATGCGCGGCTGATGTTCTGGCTGTCAGGGTACGGCGCGAGATACATATCCGACCGGTCCACCAGTGGCGGCGCGCACGTAATCGTGCCACTAGCTCACGCTGTCACGATCGACCGGATCGCGCCGCTCATGCGCGCCGCAGCCACACTGTTCCCAAGCCTGGACATCAAGCCGATGATGAACCCCAAACAGGGGTGTATCTCCGTTCCCGGCTCACGGACCCGTGAAGGCGGCTTCCGGGTACTTCACGACGACCTTGAAACCGCCGTCGCCCTGTTGACCGAGCGAAACCATCCCGAATTGTTCGAAGATCTATTCGACAGCATCGTCAGCCCGCAGTTCCTGACCCCGCCACCGGTCGAAACCGCCCACGCCCCCCGTAGTGCCCCCGTCATCGCACCACCCGCCGACTACTTCGACGGTGAGGGCGGCGACGCTCGGCTGCTGTCTGTCTACCGACGCGCCACGCCGCTCCCCACGCCGGTCCGGGCCTTCGCTGAGAGCGGTGTGATCCCCGCCGGTAAGCGATCCGCGTCTGAGGCCCGCCAGGCCGTTCTAGCCCACGCATGCTGGCGTGGGTACAGCCTCAGCGACATCCGCTCCCACATCGTGCAGGGCCCGTGGAGTCACGGACTCGGGCAGACCTATCAGCGGTACAAGGAGCACCACCGCGACACCGCCCTCTGCCGGGATTGGGCTGAAGCGCAGCGGTGGGTTGCGGAGGGGGCTGAGAAAGTCCGGAGCACTACGCACAGGAAGAGAGAACTTCACACAGGGGGGGAGGCGGCCCCTACCCACCCACCGCGCCCGCCCACCCCACAGCGCCGCTGGCTGGCTCACGCGATCGCCTGGTGTGACATACGGTTTCGCTCCGACACCGGACGTTGGATGAAAGCGGCGGTACTTCAGGCGCTGGCTAGCGGTGCAGCCAAAACCGGGAAGGTGGTCAACGGGACGCCGGTGGTACGCGTGGGCGGGCGCTCGCTGTCAATCGGGGCCGGGCTGGTTAGTAAAGAGTCGGTGTGGGCGGTGCTGCGTGAACTGAGAGAAACCCCCGGGTCCCCGATCCTGCTCGAAGCGACGGGTAGTGGGAAACGAGCTGACGGCTACGCCCTGGTGCTGCCGGACATTCTCGATCCCGACCCAGACGCGCCGGGCCGGCCTGAGCTGACCGACGTGCACCCCGTCTGGTCTGTTCTGGGGTTACGGTACCGACGCGCCTACGAGGTGCTCTACAGGGCGCCAGAGGGCCTGCACGCCGATGAACTGGCCACGGCGGCACGGATGTCGCGGTCCAGTACGTATGAGGCAGTCAACGAGCTCGCACGGGTCGGTCTGGTGGTGCGCGGCCGTGGATACATCGGTTGCACGGCGTTGACCCTGGACGAACTCGGCGAGCAGCTCCGCGTTTTTGACGACCGCGCTGAACGTATCGCTGAACATCGGGCCAGCCGCGCGGTCTGGCATGTATGGCTGGCCAACCGGGGAACCCGGCCCACCCGATACGCCTGGACAGCACAACCCCCGCAGCCACAGACCGTGTGGACGTCGCTTGCTGATCGCGACGCCGATGATTATCTAGCCGACCAAATGCGAACAGGGCCACCGCGGGTACTGGTGTAGTCGCCGGCCCGGGCCGGCGACACAGTCCATGCATGTTGGTGCAATCGGTTGTCTGTCCCAGGGGGCGAGGTCGTCGAATGGAACGCCCCAGGTGGGGCTGCGTAGGCACAGGTGTGCGATCCCTGCTGGGCGCCGGACGCGCGCGAGCTGTCGCCGTGACGGGTCGACGGTGTCGTATCTGCAGTTGGCGCACAACTCTGGGCACGACTGGGCATCGGGGCGGCGTCGCGCCAGGTTTGCGGGTCGGCGCATCGACGGAGGCATGGTCGAGCGGGTGCTGTTCGCGATAGTGGCGCAGCGGGCGCTGGAACCGGGCAGCAAGCTGGCCGCCACCGGCTGGGTGGCCGAACGGGTCGCCATCGCCGGCTGCGGTGGGTTGTCCGACGACGCGGCCTATCGGGCGATGGACTTCCTGCTCGACGCCCTGCCCGAGATCGCGGCGCGGATCTTCGACTCGGTTGCGCACCTGCTCAACCTCTAGGTCGCGTTTTCAGTCTCCACGTCGGCACGCTGTTCGCCGAGGCCTGGCCGAGCGCACGTCGACGAGGTGCAGCTGGTCGACGTGGTTTAAGCCAGCTACGAGCTGGTCGCCGGTCCCAACTGCCAGCCATAACGGTGCGGAGCGACTGTTTGAGAGATGCCGAGAGACTTTCACTTCGAGCACTTCTAGCTACCTCAAAAATTCTAATCGCTACCACCGATGGCCGTTGCGTGGATGAATGCATGGCTCACACGCGAGAAGTCGCTGATATGTGCCATCCCGAGCTGTACTTGACGGAACCACTGCTGACGGTATAGCCAAATGAGATCTATTGTGCGGCACTGATTCATTTTTTGATGTGCCGTTAGGTTAGGGTGCGGTGCTGGACGCGCAGTATGCCGAGCGTTTGCGGGAGCTCGACCAGGCAAAGTCTGGCGGGTGGGGCCCTGCGCGCTGGGAGAGGCTTACCGGTTCAGCGCCCGCCAAGTCTGCCCGGGGCCTCCAAGAGGCTTGCCGAGGCAAACTTCGGCGCCATCCGAGCGGTCGTCAAATCGATTGTGTATCAGCAAATTATCAGACAGGCTGCGGTCGATGACGGATCAGCGCATCGGCGGTGGCGGTCATCCGATCGACTCAGGACGAATGAATTGCTTTGGTTAGCGGACTGTAGGAACTGCGTGACACCGGCATCGCCGACTGCTAGTTTCTGAAACCGCAGGAAACAATGATTCGGTGCCGAAGGTCGCAGTGTCGGCCTTCGATCGCTTTTCGGGGCTACGTTCGCTGCAAGCTAGGGGGTCGTGGTGACTTCGTTTCTTCATCCTGGTGTGTACGTCGTTGAGGTCCCGGGCGGAGCGCGAACGATAGAGGGTTCGCCCACCGGTGTGACGATCTTCGTAGGAGAGACCGAGTTTGGGCCGGTGGGCCCGACCCGGATCAACGGACGCACCGACTTCGAGCGCCTGTTCGGGGGCTACCAGCGGGTAGACGGAGCCAACAATCCGGTGGTGACACTGCTGCTTCCGTATGCCGTAGACGGCTACTTCCGCAATGGTGGGGCCAGCGCCTACATCCTGCGCGCGATGGAGGACTTCGACACCGCAACGCCGGCCGCCCGGCCGCTGGCCGGTGGTGCCGTCGCGGACGCCATCGTCGCGAGTTCACCTGGGGTCTGGGCTAACGGGCGGCTTTCGGCGACGATCGCCGACTCGAGTGACGACGACCCGGCCCGGTTTCGGCTCGCGATCTTCTACAATTCTCCGTCCGAAGGACAAAGTCGCCTCGTCGAAGACTTCGACCGGCTGACCGCCAACAGCACCGACGAGAACTACCTCATCGACGTCCTGCAGCGAAGCCGTTTCATTCGATGGGCACCGGACGCGACGATCGCCACCCCACAGGCAGCGGAGCGCGACAACACCGACGTCAATCCGACCGAGGCCGCGCTGCTGGCGTCTGCCGTCGCGCTCGGCGGAGGCACCGGTGGCGCAGGCTCGCTGGCCAACGCCGATTTTCCGGACCTCCTGGATCTGCTGGCGGGCATCGACGACGCCTCGCTGATGGTGGTGGCATCGGATCGTCAGATTGCGGGCATGGCGGACAACGACTTCGCCACCTTCGAGAACATCTTCGTCGACTACTGCAACAACCGGCCGTTCCAAGATCTGTTCTTCATCGGTGACCTTCCGGCTATGACGACGGAAGCCACTCCCGCGACGCGAGCCGTTGATTTCATGCGCGGGTCCAACGGAGCCACGGCGGTGACCGCGACGACCTTCAACGGCGTGTTCTGGCCCCACGTGCGAGTTGCGGATCCCGTGGGGGCCGGGACGAACCCCACGCGCCTCATCCCGCCGGGCGGGCACATCGCAGGCCTGTTCAACCGGATCGGTGCGCGGCGCGGCATTTGGAAGGCGGCGGCCGGGACCGAAGCGACGCTGGGCGGTGTGACGGCGCTCGGATTCGACGTCCTCGACGTCCACCAGGACAGCCTCAACCCGCGCGGGATCAACGCGCTGCGCCGCGTTCCGCAGGCCGGTTTGGTGGTATGGGGAACGCGCACCGCGCAGCCGGCGACCGAATGGCGCTATATACCAGTGCGACTCACCGCGATGTTCCTGCGCCGCAGTATCTACAACGGAATTCAGTGGGCGGTGTTCGAACCCAACGACGAACCACTGTGGCAAAGCCTGCGTAACACCATCGGCGCCTTCATGGAGACACAGTTCAGGAACGGGGCATTTGCGGGTCGGACATCGTCCGAGGCGTACTCGGTCAAGGTCGATGCCGAGACCACGACCCCCCTCGACCAAGCCGCCGGAATCGTCAACATCCTGGTCGGCTTCGCTCCGTTGCGTCCTGCTGAGTTTGTTGTGGTGCGTCTGAGCCAGCGAACCGCAGAAGCCGCATAACCAGCCGAGAGGAAGGCGCCATGCCCCAATTCAACGTCAATGCGCATCGGCTGGATCCGTACAAGAACTTCAAGTTTCGGGTGCGCTGGGACAACAACGTGGTCGCGGGCCTGTCGAAGATGTCGGCGATCAAGCGCACCACGGAAGTGATCGAGTGGAGGGAGGCCGGTGGGCCTTCCATCGTCCGAAAGCTCCCGGGACGGACCAAGTACGAGCCGATCACCCTCGAATCGGGGTTGACGCATGACCGGCAGTTCATGGCGTGGGCGGATCAGGTCAACAATCCCGAGGGCGACGCCGCAATGTCGCTGTTGAACTACCGCAAGGAAGTCACCATCGAAGTCCAGAACCTGCAAGGCACTCCGGTGATGGCGTTCATTCTGCGGAGGGCATGGGTGAGCGAGTTCCAGGCGCTGCCGGAAATGGACTCGAACGCCAACGCCGTCGCGATCCAGACACTGAAGTTCGAGTACGAGGGGTTCCGACCGGATGAATCCGTGACCGAACCCGCAGAGACGTAACCGTCCAGAGACTGTCGGCGGACGTGTCGTGGTGGAAAGCGTCTCCTCGCCCATGCTGAGGCCGGATTCTGTTGGCGGAGCGGGGATGTCGCTGCGGCCGTTGAGTGGATACGAAGAAGAGTACGTCGAGGAATGCAAGTATGCGGCGAACACCGCGAAGCTGTGCAACGGTGTGTTGGCGCGCTGCCTGGTCGCCCCGGGAGCGGACTCCGCCGAAGCGCTGGCGCGGGTACACGACCTGCCCGTCGCCGAGCGCGACCGCGCCCTGATCGAGCTTCGACGCCTGTCGTTCGGCGACGACGTCCGCACTCTCGCGGAGTGCCCGCACTGCGATGTTCAACAGGAGGTGGCGTTCACCCTCGCCGCTCTGCCGTTGGACTTCGACACGCCACCCACTCGGATCGAGAGGATGCTCAGCACCGGGGTGTCGGTCGTCCTGCGGCTTCCGACAGCGAGGTGTCAGGAAGAGCTGTTGGACGAACCCGACGCGACCGCGGCGCAGCGGCGAACGGCGTTGCTCACCAAGGTGATCGAGCAGCTCGGCGGTCAGATGGGACCATTCGACGGGGAGCACATCCGTGGTCTCGAGTCGAAGGTACGGATGGAGATCGAGAAATGCATCGAGGAAACCCTGCCGGAGCTGAATCTCACGATGGAGGTGACCTGCGTGCAGTGCGCTCGCCCATTCGCCGCGCCGTTCGACGTGACATCTTTTTTTTTGCCGAGTTGAAGGATCGCAACGCGCGCCTGCTTGACGAAGTGCATACGCTTGCCAAGGTCTATCACTGGTCCGAGGCGGTGATCCTCGGGTTGTCCGGAGCCCGACGGCAGGCGTACTTGCTGCGCATCGAACGGGATCGGGACGCCGCGTTGCTTGAGGTCCTCAGAGAGGGCTATTAGACGTTGGCCGAACCGACTCGTCTGTCTCGCCTGCTCGACGCGCCGCTGGCGCCGAGTCGCCCCGCGACGGGCCGAGCGGTGACCCGACTGCGTCCCGTCGCGCCGGTGTCCCGCGAATCACCGGTTCCAGCGGTGGAATTCGACCTCCCCTCGGCTCGGCCGAACGCACCGTCGCCGCCGCGGCAGGACGTGCAGCGGGTTCGGGAGGTCGAGGTGATCCGCCGGCAGGATGCGTCCCCGGCAGTGCTGCCACCACCGTCACCCTCCCCGGACACCGAACCGGCACCACCGCGGCGCCCCACGGGACCGGAGCCCCGTGGTCGGCCAGTCGGGGGTGGTCTGCGGCCGCCGATACCGCCGCCGGCGCAGCGTCCACCACCGGGCGCCGAGCCGCCGCCGCAGCCACCGCCCGCGGTCCCACCGGCACCGCTGGTGCCCGCGGTCGGTCCTGCTCGCGTCTCGGACCGCGGGCTCATCCCACCCCTGGTGGTCGTGGCCGGACCTCCGGTGACCCAGGATCGCCCACACCCGATCGACAGCGCCATCGCAACGGCGGACGCGCCTCGCCCGGGGCCGGATACACCGCCGGATCCTCCAGAAGTGGTGATCCGCGAACACACCGATCGGGTGGTGTCGGAGATCGCGCGCGAGCGCGCGATCGAGGAGCGGACGGAGCTCAGGGAAACGATCCGGGAACAGACGAAAACCGAAGGGCGGGCGTGGCGTCTGCCGGATGCGGGTGTGGCGGCGCCGGCCACGCCGGTGCCCGGGCAAGGGTCGCCGGGTGCCGAGCCGGCGACCGTGGCGCGAACGTCGTCGGTCAACATCCGCATCGGCCGGATCGAGATCGTCGCGCCATCGCGCGGAAAACCCGCACCGAGGCCACGCCGACGGGCGGCGCCGCACTCGATCGACGCCGGCTTCGGGCCGGTCCGGCGGGGGTACTGACGTGGGGCGGTTCAACAATCTCTTCGACGTCGGGCAGGTCCTGCTGGATGTGCTGACTGACCGTACCGGTATCGCCGATGTCCGGGTGGCACCGCCGCTGGACGCGGCGACCGCGCAGACGGAAGCCATCCGCATCTCGCTGATGTACGTTACGCCGCAGACGACGCACATCAACGACTCGCCGCACCGCGGACACGACGGGACGATGGCGGTTCCTCCGCTGTCGTTGTCGGCGTTCTATCTCATCACCACCTACGGGTCGGATAACAACAACGATGCGGTCCAGGCGCACAACCTGCTGGGTCGCGTGCTGCAGGTCTTTCACACCGATCCGCAGTGGACACTGCCGCTGACCCTGGCCGGTGCGACGCCGGTGGGCACCGGCCGGCTGGACATCGTGCACGTCAACACGGCGATCGAAATGGTCGAGAAGATCTTTGCGCCGCTGCATATCCCGCACCGCCCCTGGGCGCTGCTGGAGGTGGCGCCGGTGCAGCTGCCGATGCTGCGCCCGGACCTGCCGGCCGGCCCGGTGGTGCAACCGGGCGGGGTGCGGCTCACCGTCGGCGTGCGTACCCGGCCGGAGATCCGCCGCATCACGCCGTCCAGCGTGGGGGAGGGCGGCCGGATCCGCATCGACCTCGACTTCCTCGGGGGAATCACCGCCGTCCACGTCGGGCGGTCCCGGCTCACCGGGGGCGACCTGGCGGTCCCGGTGCCCGAGGGGCCGGTGCTGGCCACCCTCCCGACCGCGGGCGCCAACGCCGTCGACCCCGGCGATTTCGATGTCACCGTCGCCGCGGGCACGTTGTGGTCGACCCCGCGCAGCGTCCGGGT
Organism: Actinomycetota bacterium; assembly: GCA_018268465.1. GTDB lineage: Bacteria > Actinomycetota > Actinomycetes > Mycobacteriales > Mycobacteriaceae > Mycobacterium. The sequence goes on along the minus strand of JAFDWN010000013.1, from coordinate 5,666 downwards.
GATCGACGCGTCACTGTCGTCGGTGGATGCCCCGCCCGCCGTCACCCATTCGGTCGGTAATCCGCTGGTGTTGGCGGGCCGCGGCCTGGCGGGGGCCACCGATCTCTACGCCTGGCCGGACGAGGGAGTGGTCTCACCCGGCGACGTGCAGCAGTTTCCGGTTGCGGCGGTGGCGAACTCGGTGACGGTCGCCGCCGCGGCGCTGCAAGCCGCGTCGTTTCGGGACCGGGACTATCGGCTCAGTGTCCGCGACGCGTCCGGCAGATTCACGCCGTATGTGTTGATGGAGTTCACCCCGTGACGCCCGCACTGTGGTTGGCGCGGGATCTGCTGCTGCTCGGGGCGGAGAGCGCGGTGCGCACCCCGGTCAGCGAAATCGCCTACGCGCATGAGGGGTGGAAGGTCGATCCGCAGCGCTGGCAGGACATCGGTACCCGGATGCGGGATTGCGTCCGTGGGCAAGATCCGCTGCGCCGCAGGCTGAGTGGTGTCCTCGGGCTCGGCGACGACGAGGCGTGGCTGGTGATACTGTGCGCCGCCGTCGAGGTGTTCCCCGAGGCCGCGGCGGCGGCCAGCATTCTCAGCGAGCAGGACGGCCTGCACTTGATGACTCCCATGACGTTCGCCCGACTCATGCGTGCGGCGCTGGGTGTCCCGGTCGAGGTGAGTCTGGCCGAGGGCCTGGACGGAGGTATGGCGCGGCGGCTGGCTCTGGTCGACGTGCCGGACCCGTCGCCGTCGAGGCCGTTCTCGCAGCAGGGAATACGTCTCAACGCCGCCGAGCTGGCGCCGATTCTGGCCGACGGCCAGCAGGTGGGCCGGCCTCAGTCCGATGTCACCGAGACGCAGCTGCCGGCGAAGCACTGCGTGTACGACCCGCAGACGGTGGCCGGTGCGGCAGCGGCGCTCGACTCGCGTGGGCTGCTGTGCGTGCGTGCCCCGTCGGCGCGGGCGGCGCGTCAGTTCGGGCTCGACCTCGCGTCGCACTACGGGGCCTCGATTCACTACGTGACCGCGCGGGAGGACCTGCCGCCGGCGGCGTCGGTGCTGCGGGTGCGGGAGGGGCTCGCGTACCTCGATGTGTTCGCCTACACCCGCGGCAAGCCCTCGCCGGTCGCCTACGTCGACGAGTTGGCCCGCACCCTGCCGCGGCTCGTGGTCGGCATGTCGGAGGACGCTGCCAGCGGTCACTGGCCCGTGGCCGGCATCGACGCGCTCGACTATGCCCGCAGCTGCCGCGTCTGGGGTGCGGTGCTCGACGACGAGCGCAGCGTCGACCGGCTAGCGCATCGGTTCCGCGTCAACGTCGAGGAAGCCCGGGCGGCCGTGCAGGCGGCATCCGATGCGCTGGACTCGGGCCAAGCCACCGCCTGCCCGTCCGACCGTATCGCCGCCGAGGTGCTACGCCAGGGCTCCCGGCGGATGGCCCGGTCGGTGGTGCACCTGCGCACCGCCAACACGATGGATCGGCTGGTGGCGCCGCCACGGCTGCGCCGCAAGCTCGACGAGATGATCGTGTGGTACGAGCATTCCGGCCGGGTGTTCGGTGAGATGGGCCTGGGCGACGGCGGCGGGTTCGGCACCGGACTGACCGCGTTGTTCTCCGGCCCCCCGGGCACCGGCAAGACGTTCGCCGCGCAGTGCCTGGCAAATCGGTTCGGCCTCAACCTGTATCGCATCGACCTGAGTCAGGTCGTCTCGAAGTACATCGGCGAGACCGAGAAGGCGTTGGCGGCCGTCTTCGATGAGGCCGACGCCGGCCACGGCCTGTTGTTGTTCGACGAGGCCGATGCGTTGTTCGGCAAGCGATCCGAGGTCAAGGACGCCCATGACCGCTACGCGAACATCGAGGTCGGGTATCTGCTGCAGCGGCTGGAGACCTTCGGCGGGGTCGTGGTGTTGGCCACCAACATGCGCAACAACATCGACCCGGCGTTCCTGCGGCGGATCCGCTTCCTGCTCGACTTTCCGATGCCCGATCAGGACATGCGGCGCCGGCTGTGGGAGCAGGCCTTGCCGCCCGCCCGGTGGCGCGACGCCGCGCTGGACCTGGACCCGTTCGTGCAGCAGTTCCGGTTGGCGGGCGGCAACATCGGCAACATCGGGATGTTGGCGGCACACCTGGCGGCCGCCGGATCCGGGCGGGTGTCCACCGAGGACTTGGTCAGGGCGACCTTCCGGGAGCTCGAGAAGACCGGGCTGCCGCGCTCCCCGGTGGATTTCGGTCCGCTGGCCGTCCATCTCGGCGAGGAGGCCACGGCATGAGTGATCTGACACTGACCGTCGACCGGCTGGTGGTCCGCACCGAGGCCGAGCGGCAGCGACTGGAGTCGGCTGGCCACGTCGCGCAGGTGGCTTTCACGCTGCTGGCCGAGAGGCTCAAGGGCAGCCCGTTCGAACGTTGGGGCGGTGCACGGGAACTGGTGCTCGATGAACTCGAGATCTCCGAACTGACCCTGGACGACCTGCTGGGCAGCCGGGGAGCCGAACGGCTCGCCGACATCCTGTACCGACGGCTGTTGGAGGCGCTGCCGTGACGGCCGAGACCAGCTATCTGCGCGGCGCGTTCATCGCCTACGAACCCGACGGCTATCCCGACAAGAAGCGGGTGATTCCGTTCCGGTTCAACCCCGAAACCCTAGCGCGGCAGGTGAGCGTCGAGCAGAGCCAACAGGAACCGGGCGCGGCCAGTGCCGCACCGGGCGACAACGCCCAGGCCGAACAAGGCGCCGACTCCGCCGAGGGCGCGCTGAAACACTCCTTCAGCGTGTTGATCAGGCTGGACCTGGCGGAACGACATCAGGCGGCGAGCAATCTGCCGGTCGAGCTCGGCATCGCGCCCGAGATCGCCGCGATCGAAGACCTGATGTACCCGGCCGAGACCGAGGCTGAAGCGGCCTCGGATGGCACCGAGGCGGTGCTCGCGCGCCCGCGACGCCCGACGGTGCTGTTCGTCTGGAGCCGAAAGCGGGTCTACCCGGTGCGGATCGCGGGCATGACGATCACCGAGTCGGTGTTCAACGCCGAGCTGAATCCGGTACGCGCCGAAATCGACGTCAGCCTGGAGGTATTGGGAGCAGAAGATGCGAGCAACAATACCGCCGTGTCGTCCAGCCTTTCGTTCACCGACGGCAAGCGCCGCGAGATGGCCAAGATGTTCCTCGACAACACCGTTGACCAGAGCACCAACATCCTGCCGTTGTGAGGTGATATGAGACCGAATCAGGAAGACCGGGACAGCCGATACGCCCGCAGTGCACCAGTCGTCGTCGACGACGGGGCGGGCAACGCGATCCGGCTCGGTCAGCTGCGCGAGATCCCGGCCCGGGCATCGGTGCTGTACGTCACGCCCGATCAGTCGGACCGGCTCGATCTGCTGGCGTTCCGGTACTACCGCGACCCACTGTTGTTCTGGTTGGTGTGTGACGCCGGGCCGCATCTGGACCCCTTCGACGTGGTGGCGCCCGGTGAACCGGTCGCGGTGCCGCCCAACAAGTAGCTGAGCGCCGACGATGCCCTCTCCGCAGATCAACCTGGCCGTCAACGGTGAACGGGTCGAGCCGACGCTGCTCGACCAGCTGATCCGGCTCGAAGTCCGGGAGGGTGACAGCGAAGCCACGCTGGCTGCGTTGCGGTTCCGGCTCGTTCAACAGCCCTCGGGCGCGTTCAGCCCGCTCGACGACGACGTCTTCGTCGCGGGTGCGCCGCTGGCGATCGACCTCGCCGCGCCGGGAGGCACTGTCGGGCGGATGTTCCAGGGCTACGTGACCCACCTTCGGCCACATTTCGAATCGATCGAGTCGAACTGCTATCTGGAGATCCTCGGTATGGACGCCGCGGTACTGCTCGACGCGGCCGAGCGGACGGCGTCCTACCCCGACGCAACCGACAGCGAAGCGGTCGAGGAAGTGTTCGGCCGCTACAACATCACGGCGGTGACACAAGCGACGGCGGCCCGGCACCGCCAAGACCATCATATGTTGACGCAGCGTTGCTCCGATTGGAGTTTCGCGCGGAAACTGGCGCGCCGAAACGGTTATTGCTGCTACTTCGAGTACGACGGGGTGGCCGACGAGGTGGTCGGCCACTTCCGTCCGCGTGACCTCGGGGCGGATCCGCAGGCGGATCTGACGATCCTGCGCCCGCCGGAGAGCCTGCGCTGGATCGACCTCCAGTTGGTGTGCACCGGACCGGTGCGCGTCGTGGGCGCCGCCATCGACCCGATCCGTAAGCGGGTGGTGCGCAGCACCGGTGATCCGGAGCTGGCCGCGCTGGGTGATGACCGTCTGCCGGAGTCCATCGAAAGTGCCTGGACCGAGGCCGGATCCGATCCCGTCAACACGTTGCTTCGGGACCCGTGGCCGGACGACGCCGCCATCGAGGCCGAAGGAACGGCCGCCACCGATCTGGCCCGGTTCGTCATCGAGGCCCGCGGCGAAGTGAACTGCGATCTGTACCGAGGGCTGCTGAGGTCGCGGCGGCCGGTGTTGGTCAAGGGCATCGGCAAGCTGTTCGCCGGTACCTATTACGTCCGCAGCGTGCGGACCACGGTGGACGCGGGGATTCTCAGTCAAACGTTCATCGCCGAACGCAATGCGACCGGGCTCACCGGGCAGGAGGAGTTCGGACGCACAGCCGAGGAGGTGCCCCCGTCATGAGTCAGGCCGGGCGTGCAGCACAGTTCACCGAGCCGGCGGAGCAGCGGTTCTACGGCAAGTACGAAGGCGTGGTCACCGACGTCGAGGATCCGCTGACCATCGGGCGGCTGCGTGCGCGCGTGCCGGCGGTGCTCGGCGAGGACGTGGAAACCGGGTGGGCGCTGCCGTGCGCGCCGTTCGGCGGTGGCAAGGACCGCGGGATGCTGTTCCTGCCGGCGCGCGGCGACACGGTGTGGATCGAGTTCGCGGCCGGCGAGGTCAGCCGGCCGTTGTGGACCGGCTGTTTCTGGGGATCTCCTGAAAGTGCCGGGCAGCAGGACGATCTCGGTGAATCGACGGGTAGCGAGGTGCCGACGTCCGACGGGGCGACCGCCGGGCCGGGGAAGTCGATCCTGCGGACCTCGTCGGGTCATCGGCTGGTGTTCGATGACGACGGCGGCGTGCTGATCATCGCGTGCGGCGGCGACCGGGCGCAGATCGAGCTCACCAAGAACGGCGAAATCGTGATCACCGCGACCAAGATTCAGTTGGGTGCAGCGGCCGCTGAAGCGCTGGTCTTGGGCAACAGCTTCATGAACCTGTTCAACACCCACACGCATCCGACCGGGGTGGGACCGTCTGGCCCGCCGGTGCAACCCATGCTTCCGACGCACTTGTCCAAGACCTCGTTCACGGAGTGATCATGCTTGACGCAACGGATTTGGCGCAGCGGCTGGAGAAGGATTGGCTGGTGGCCGATGGGGGAGCGTATCCGGCGAGCCCGCTGATCTCCGGTTTGCGCTTCTCCCTGGTCGTCTCGCAGTGGTTCGGCACCGCGATGGCGGCGACGTTTCCCTGCGCGACCACCGCGGGTCGTCAACCACAGTTGGCCGCCACCGCCGCGGCGGCGCTGGAAGTGGGTGGCGCGCAGGCGTGCGGGCAACTGCTGGCGGTGAGTGTCGCCGGCTACTATGCGGGCCAGGTGTTCGGTGCCGGCGTCGCCACGTTCCCGGTCGCTTTGGCCGCCGG
>JAFDWN010000012.1 GCA_018268465.1 Actinomycetota bacterium | reverse complement strand
CGCGTCGCTTCGCTCCCGCCCGCCGGACCCAATCCCCGCGTCGCTTCGCTCCTGCCCGCCGGACCCACTCCCCGCGTCGCTTCGCTCCTGCCCGCCGGACCCAATCCCCGCGTCGCTTCGCTCCTGCCCGCCGGTCACTGCGACAGCACCCAACGGTCCATATTCCACCCCGCGCCCCATCGTGTCGGATTGCTGCTCACCCCGAACATCTTGTTCGACGTGAGCAGAGTTCGCTGCTGGCGGTACAGCGGCAGCGTCGGCATATCGGCCCACAGGATCGGCGCGCCCTCACCGAGCAGCCGAGCGAGGTCCTTGGGATCGGAGGTCACCGCCAGCGCGCCGATGATGCCGTCGACACGCTCGTTGTCATAGCCGGACAGGTTGTTGCCGTTGCCGCTGTGCAGTGCATACGCGTCCATCGCCGAGGATCCGCTCGAGCCGGCCCCGGTGGCGCCGCCGCTGCTGGCCAGCAGCACATCGATCTCGTTGTTGCGCAGCGACAGCGGACCGATGGTGTCCTTGGCCGAATCCTGCACGGTGATCCCGGCCGGCGCGCACGCCTTGGCGATGGCGCCGACGGTGGCCGCCAGCCGGGCGTTCGGACTCTGATAGCCGATGCGCACCGTCAGCGGGCGGTTGCCGAGCGCGTCGCGCGCCGCGTCGGGATTGGACACCGAGAACTGGCCCGCCTCGGCGGCACCCTCGGCCGCCGAATAGGCATCCTCGGCCACCGGATTGAGGCGCGCGTTGGCCACCGGGACGGCCGCATTGCGGGCGATCACGTCGCGCGGCGTGCACAGGGCCAGCGCGCGGCGCGCGGGGGTGGCCGCGAACGGTCCGCGCGCGCCGAAGATGAGCTGCTCGACACCGGCCGATGGCGAATCCACTCGGACATAGTCGTCGGGCAGATTCAGCGAACCCGACGATCCCGCGGCGATGTCGACCACGTCGAAGTCACCGCGGTTCACCCGTTCCTGCATGTCGGCACGGCGCGGCCACACCGTCACCTTCTTCGTGACGGGTTTGGCGCCCCACCATCGATCGTTGGCGACCAGCACCACGGCGCCGTCGGACGTCACCGAATCCAGCTTGAACGGTCCGGACGACGGGAAGCGCTTCAAGTCGAGGTCGGGCCGCAGATCCCAGATGGTGTTCCAGGCCTTGGCGATGCGGTCGAGCGCCGGGCCGTCGTTGCGCTGCACAGCGGTGGTGACACCGCCGTCGCCGATGCCGAGGTCGTCGGCGATGACATGCGAGGGCATCAGGGACGTCGCGGTGAACAGCTGGCCGTAGTCGACGAACGCGCGGTCCTGCGCGAAGGACACCCTGGCCCGCTTCTGACCGGGGGCGCAGTCGACGGAGGCGATGTCGCTGTAACCCGCCCGGCTGGCCGCGTCGAATCCCGGGAACCGGCCCGACTGCGAGGCCCACGCCAGCACCATGTCGTCGCAGGTGATGGGTTTGCCGTCGGAGTACACCGCGGCATCGCCGATCTGGTAGTCCAGCACCAGAGGAGCCCGGCCGACCACCGAGATCGTCCCGAAATCGTGGTCGCCGACGATCTGGCCGTCGGGCCCGTGGTAGGTGAAACCGCTCAACGCTCTGGCGAACGCCTGCGGGCCGCTCGAGGCCGCACCGGTCACCGTATTGGTGTTGTACGTGACCAGCGCACCGTCCACCGCGTAGTCGATCTCATCCACCGGACTCTTCGAACACGCCGCCAGACTCAGCGATGCGACCAGCGACAATAGGACCGCCACAACGGCAGCCCGCCGTGTCGGGGCACCCATGAGGTCTACCGCCGCCGCGGGCTTCGCTTACCCGAGGGCCGCCCGGTCCTGGCCCCCGCGGGCCGGGACGGACGCGCGCCCGGCGCGGGTTTCTCCGGCGCCGGCGTCGCCGCCACAGCCGCCACCGCATCGGCCGGTTCCGGCTCCGCGGCCGGAGTGTCGGTCGCCTTGGCCGCTGCCGACTTCCGGCGGTTGAGCACACGGCGGGTGTGGGTGCGCACCAACTCGGTGCGTTCCCGCAGCGACACCAGCAACGGGGTGGCGAAGAAGATCGAGGAGTACGTACCGACGATGACGCCGACGAGCTGCACCAGCGCCAGGTCCATCAGGGTCCCGACCCCGAGCAGCCACACCGCGATGACCATCAGCGCGATGATCGGCAGCACCGAGATCAGGCTGGTGTTGATCGATCGCATGAAGGTCTGGTTCACCGCCAGGTTCGCCTGTTCGGCGAACGTGCGCCGGGTCGTGTGCTCGAAACCGTGCGTGTTCTCCTCGACCTTGTCGAACACGATCACGGTGTCGTACAGCGAAAAACCGAGGATGGTGAGCAGGCCGATCACCGTGGCCGGGGTGACCTCGAAACCCACCAGTGAGTACACACCCGCGGTGACGACCAGGTCGAACACCACCGTGGCCATCGCCGCCATCGCCATGTATCGCTCGTAGCGAATGGTGATGTAGATGGTGGCCAGCACCAGGAACACCACCAGCGCGATCAGCGCCTTCTGGGTGATCTGGCCGCCCCACGTCTCCGACACCGCCGAGTCGCTGATTACCTGTTCGCCGGTCTGGCCGTCGGCGCCGGTGGGCTGGAACGCGTCGTACAGGGCGGTGCGCAGTTGTGTCGACTGCTCGTTGGTCAGCGTCTCCGAGCGGATCTGCACGGTGGCCGACGAGCCGCTTCCGACGATGACCACCGACTCCGGGCTGGTGCCCAGTGTCCGGCTGAACACCTCTTCGACTTGCGAGGCCGCGACCGGTCCCGACGCGCCCGTGACGGGCATCGAAACCTTGGTGCCGCCCTCGAAGTCGATGCCGAAGGTGAACCCGCGCAACAGCATGCTTGCGATCGCGACGGCCACGATCAAGCCGCTCACGGTGTACCACATCTTGCGCCGGCCGATGACTTCGAACGCCCCGGTACCGGTGTACAGGCGGACGAAGAAGCCGTGCTGCGGTGCGGCCGAGGCCGCCTCGATGGCGGGCGCTTCCTTGGCTGAAGTGGTCACCGCTGTGTCGTCCACGACGTCGTCGGTATCGATGTCGGTGTTCTTCCCGTTGTGGTCCGTATCTCGTTCGGCCATGGCGTCTATCCCTGTCCCGCCGCCGCATGCGACGCGGCACGTCGTTCCCGCGCGATCTGCTGCACCGCGCCGAGACCGTTGAACGCTGGTTTGGCCAGCATCGTCGACTTCGAGGCCAGGTACACCAGCGGCCAGGTCACCAGGAACACCACGACGACGTCGAGGATCGTGGTGAGGCCCAGGGTGAACGCGAAGCCCTTAACCTGGCCGACGGCCAGGAAGTACAGCACGGCGGCGGCGAGGAAGGTCACCGCGTTACCCGACAGGATGGTCTTGCGGGCCCTGGCCCAGCCTCGTGGCACCGCCGAGCGGAACGAACGCCCTTCGCGGATCTCGTCCTTGATGCGCTCGAAGAACACGACGAACGAATCCGCGGTGGTGCCGATACCGATGATCAGACCGGCGATGCCGGCCAGGTCCAGCGTGTAGTTGATGTAGCGGCCCAATAGCACCAGGATCGCGTACACCATCGCGCCGGACGCGACCAGTGACAACGCGGTGAGCAGCCCGAGCACCCGGTAGTACAGCAGCGAGTAGATCAGGACCGCGGCAAGACCCACCGCGCCGGCGATCAGACCCGCCCGCAACGACGCCAAACCCAGTGTCGCGGAGACGGTTTCAGCCTCCGACGATTCGAAGGACAGCGGTAGCGAACCGTACTTGAGCACGTTGGCCAGCTCCCGGGACGAGTCCGCGTTGAACTGGCCGGTGATCTGGGTGCGCCCGCCGGGGATCGCTTCCTGGATCTGCGGTGCGCTGACCACCCGGGAATCCAGCGTGAACGCGGTCTGGGTGCCGACGTTGGCGGCGGTGAAATCGGCCCAAGTGGTGGCCGCGTCACCCTTGAACTGCAGGTCGACGACGTACTCGCCGCGCTGCTGGTCCAACCCCGAGGTGGCGTTCTCGATCTGTTCGCCGCTGATGATCGACTTGTTCAGCAGATACACCGTCTGGCCGTCGGTGGAGCAGGTCACCAGTGGCAGGTTCGGGTCGTCGTTGCCCGCCAGGATGTCTTCGTCGCCGCAGCGCGTGGCCTGGATGCGCAGCGCCAGCAACTGCACCGACGGGTCGGTGCTCTGGCGGATCTGCTTCTCGTCGGTGATGCGCTGGGCGAGGTCGGCGCCGGGCCCCGGCAATGCGGGCGGCGCCGGCGACGGGGCCGGAGTCGCACCCGGCGGCGGTGCCGGAGCCGGCGTGGGCTCACCCGGGCTGGGTGGCGGCTGCTGGGGATAGGGCCGCGGCTGCGGCGCCGGCTGATCGGTCGGCGGAACTGCCGGCGCCTCGCCGGGGGCCGCGCCGCCCGGCTGCTCCCCCGCGGGCGGAAGGCCCGGCACTCCGGGCGGTGCACCCGGCACGCCGGGCGGGGCACCCGGGAGTCCCGGCGGGGCACCCGGCACACCGGGCGGACCGCCGGCGGGCGGCTGGCCCTCCTGCCCGGGCTGCTGGGCGGGCATCGAGTAGATCACCGGCCGGATGTACAGCCGTGCCGTCTGCCCCAGGCTGCGCGCCTCGTTGCCGTCATTGCCGGGCACGGTGATGACCAGGTTGTTGCCGTCGATGACCACTTCGGATCCCGACACGCCCAGGCCGTCGACGCGCGAACTGATGATCTGCTGGGCCTGGTTGAGCGCTTCACGGGTGGGCGGCGAACCGTCAGGGGTGCGCGCCGTCAGGGTGACCCGGGTCCCGCCCTGCAGGTCGATGCCCAGCTTGGGCTCGGCCTCCTTGTTCCCGGTGAGGAACACCAGGAGGTAGACGCCGATGAGAAGAACCAGGAAAAGCGTCAGGTAGCGGGCAGGCCTCACCGGCGCCGAAGACGATGCCACGTTTCTTGGGTCTCCTCGAGATCAGTTCGTCAGCACCGCAAAGGGTACGTGGTCGTGCTGGCAGGTCGGCTGTCAGTCGTTCTTCAGCCGGTTCGGATCCGACACCGTCGGGCTGTCCAGCACCTCGGTCGCCGTCGACGGCGGCTCCACGGCGCCGTTGTCGTCGTCGTCGTAGTCGTCGTCGAAGGTGGACTCGGCGTCGGCTTCGATGCGGTCACGCACGGCGAGCTTCATCCAGGTGGTGATGACGCCGGGAGCGATCTCCAGGTCGACGTTGTCGTCGGTCATCCCGGTGATCGTGCCCTGCAACCCCGAGGTGGTGTGGACGCGGTCGCCGATCGTCAGCGAATTATGCAGGTCGATGGTGGCTTGCATGGCTTTCTTCTGCCGCCGCGACGCGAAGAACATGAAGGCGCCCAGGATGATGAGCAGGGGCAGGAATACGACCAGATCCATAGCAGCGACTGTCTTTCGTTTCGGGACTTTCAGGTCACGGCGCGCACTGACCACCCGGGTCGAGGCGCCACATAGGTCCCTAGTCTGCCATTGCGGCAGCACAGCGCCGAGTCCCCCGTCCACGTCGGTGTCGCCGATCCGGCCCGCCGGCGTGCCCCAGGCAAGCGCTGAGGTACCGGAAGCCACCGAAACCGTGGGTTGCACGCCGATCCGGCACGCGATCGATCGCCGATCGCCGCCCGCACGGTGGGTTACGCCGCACGGGAGGCTTCCCGGCGACTACGCTCTGGGGGCCGGACGCACCCGCGCTGCCACCCCCCGCAGGAGTCATGACATGGCCATCCTCGAGCAGAGCCGTCACCTCGCCACCACCCTTCCCGGTCCGCGATCACAGGCCCTCATCGACCGCAAGGCCGCCGCGGTGTCCCGCGGTGTCGGCACCACCATGCCGGTCTACGCCGCCCGCGCCGGCGGCGGCATCGTCGAAGACGTCGACGGGAATCGGCTCATCGATCTCGGCTCCGGTATCGCCGTCACCACGATCGGCAACTCCGCACCCCTGGTCGTGGACGCCGTGCAGGCCCAGGTGGCCGATTTCACCCACACCTGCTTCATGGTCACCCCCTACGAGGGATACGTGGCGGTGGCCGAAGCGCTGAACCGCCTCACCCCGGGGGCCGGCGAGAAGCGCTCCGCGCTGTTCAACTCCGGCTCCGAAGCCGTCGAGAACGCGATCAAGATCGCCCGCTCCTATACCCACAAACCGGCCGTCGTCGCGTTCGACCACGCCTACCACGGCCGCACCAACCTGACGATGGCGCTGACCGCGAAGGTGATGCCCTACAAGCACGGTTTCGGGCCGTTCGCGCCGGAGATCTACCGCGCGCCGCTGTCCTACCCGTTCCGCGACGCCGAATTCGGCAAGGAACTGGCCACCGACGGCGAACTGGCGGCTCGGCGCGCCATCGGCATCATCGACAAGCAGGTCGGCGCCGAGAACCTGGCGGCCGTCATCATTGAGCCGATTCAGGGCGAGGGCGGCTTCATCGTCCCCGCCGACGGATTCCTCCCGGCGTTGCTGGATTGGTGCCGCCGCAACGACGTGCTGTTCATCGCCGACGAGGTGCAGACGGGTTTCGCCCGCACGGGCGCGTTGTTCGCCTGTGAGCACGAGGGCATCGAGCCGGACCTCATCGTCACGGCCAAGGGCATCGCCGACGGGCTGCCGCTCTCGGCGGTGACGGGACGTGCGGAGATCATGGACGCCCCGCATGTCAGCGGACTGGGGGGCACCTACGGCGGGAACCCGGTCGCGTGTGCGGCGGCGCTGGCCACGATCGCGACCATCGAGGCCGAGGGTCTGGTGGAGCGGGCCCGGCAGATCGGGGCCCTGATGAAGGATCGGCTCGGCCGGCTACAGGCCGACGACGACCGCATCGGTGACGTGCGGGGCCGCGGGGCGATGATGGCGATGGAACTCGTCAAACCCGGCACCACCGAACCCGACGCCGATCTGACCAAGGCGTTGTGCGCGGGCGCCCACGCCGCAGGGGTCATCGTGTTGTCCTGCGGCACATTCGGCAACGTCCTGCGCTTCCTGCCGCCGCTGGCGATCTCCGATGACCTGCTCGTCGAGGGGCTGGACGTACTCGCGCTCGTCCTGGCCGATCTCTAGCGCGTCCCCGCCGGCACCGCGCGGACTCAGTGGTGCACGAGTTTGCGGCGGTCGTTGCCGCCGAACAGGTGACGCCAGCCTCGACGCGGCGGGCGCTCGCCTGCCGTGGGAATGACCTCGGTGCGCTGATCGGGCATCGCCTGCGGAAGGGGCGCCGCGACCACCGGTTGCGCGGCGGTGGAAACATCCAGCGGCCTGCGGGCGTACGCGATGTCGCGCGCGCTGCGGATGGACAGACGCCCCAGCGCCAGCGCCCCCAGGAACACGATCAACGCGCCGAGCCCTGAGAAGTAGGCCAGCTCCAGGACCACCGTCTTGGCGGGAGTGGCCGCCGCCGGCACCCCGATGTCGCCCATCGCCAGCATCGACGCGAAGACCCGGCCGACGATGAACCACGCCCCGGCTGCCACCGCGAGCCAGGAGCCCAGCATCGCCGTGGCCCGGTTGCGCGACATCACCAGCAGTAGCCCGCCCAGCACGGCGACGGCGCCGGGCAGCACCTCCAGCCAGCCGCGGGCATCCGTCCACACCCATGGCGTGTCCGGCGAGTACGCGAACTGCGCGTAGGGCCCGACGAACGGGATGAGTGCGCCCCACACCCCGAGGACGATCAACAGGAAACCGCTGGCCGCACCCCTGCTCCGGGGAATCCGCATCCGGCTGCCGTCTCGTGTCCGCGTCCCGGCGTCGACGTCGTTCATCATTGCCTCCTCGTGTCGGAGTCGGGATACCCAGTCGCCGCGCCCGTGTAACCGGTCACGGCCCGACATCGAGAGCCCGATCACACCGTCCGGATTCCGGCGCACGACCGGAATAAGATTAGTTTTACTAACGTAGTTTCTTGTGGCGCAACGGCGCGCCACTTCTTTCACCGCCCACTCACTGCCGATTGACTCGACTCGATTACCCAGGGAGTCACAGAATGCCCACCGAAACCCGCGAGGACCGGCTGGCCCGCCGCATCGAACACCTGAACGCGACCGACCGCCAGTTCGCGGCCGCCCACCCGGATCCGCAGGTCAGTGCGGCAATCGACCGACCGGATATGCGACTGACCGACATCGTCGAGACCGTCCTCACCGGCTACGCCGACCGTCCCGCCCTCGGCCAACGGGCCGTGCGGTTCGTCACCGATCCGGCGACCGGACGGACGGCCGCGCAGCTGCTGCCGGCTTTCGACACCATCACCTACGCGCAACTGCGGGACCGGATCGACGCGGTCCACGGCGCGTGGCGCGACGCCCCGGTGCGCCCCGGAGACCGGGTCGCCATTCTCGGATTCACCAGTGTGGACTACACCGTCATCGACACCGCCCTCGTCCGGCTCGGTGCGGTGTCGGTACCGCTGCAGACCAGCGCCCCCCTCACCCAACTTCGCCCGATCGTCGCCGAGACCGAACCGATCCTCATCGCCTCCAGCGTGGACACCCTGGCCGATGCCGTCGAGCTGGCGCTCGGCGAGCACTCCCCCGCACGCCTCGTCGTCTTCGACTACCGGCCCGAGGTCGACGATCACCGCGATGCGCTCGCTGCGGCCCGCGCGCGTCTGGACGGGCGGGTGGCCGTGGAAACGCTCGCCGAATCGATCGAGCGCACGACACCGCACACCCCACCGGCGGTTCCGGCCGGCGACGACCCGCTTCGGTTGCTCATCTACACCTCGGGCAGCACCGGCGCGCCGAAGGGCGCGATGTATCCGGAGCACAACGTGGCCACCATGTGGCGGGCGAGCGCCAGGGCGGCGTGGAGCGCCGACCAGGTCGCGCAGCCGTCGATCGTGCTGAGTTTCATGCCGATGAGCCACGTCATGGGGCGCGGCATCCTCTACGGTGCGCTGTCCTCCGGCGGCACCGCATACTTCGCGGCGCGCAGCGACCTGTCGACGTTCCTCGACGACCTGGCGCTGGTGCGGCCGACCCAGCTGAATTTCGTGCCGCGCATCTGGGACATGCTGCACCAGGAGTTCCGCGCCGAGGTGGACCGCCGCCGCGCGGCCGGAGCAGACCCCTCCACGGTGGATGCCGAAGTCATGGTCGAGCAGCGTCGCGATGTGCTCGGCGGGCGGTTCGTGAGCGCCCTGACCGGTTCGGCGCCGATTTCGGCCGAGATGAAGACCTGGGTACAGAACTACCTCGACATGCACCTGCTCGAGGGATACGGCTCGACCGAAGCGGGTGCGGTGTTCGTCGACGGGCAGGTCCGCCGCCCGCCGGTGCTCGACTACAAACTCGTCGACGTTCCCGACCTGGGCTACTTCCACACCGACCGGCCCTACCCCCGCGGCGAACTGCTGGTCAAGACCGAGCACCTGTTCCCCGGCTACTACAAGCGCCCCGAGGTGACCGCGGAGATGTTCGATGCGGACGGGTTCTATCGCACCGGCGACATCGTCGCCGAGACCGGACCCGACCACCTCGAGTACGTGGACCGCCGCAACAACGTCCTCAAGCTCTCCCAGGGTGAGTTCGTCACCGTCTCCACGCTGGAGGCGGTGTTCGCCGGCAGCCCGCTGGTGCGTCAGATCTATCTCTACGGCAACAGCGCTCGCGCCTATCTGCTCGCCGTCGTGGTGCCCACCCCCGAGGCTTTGGCACGCTACGATGCCGCCGAACTCAAGCCGCTCATCGCCGACGCCCTGCAGCATTCGGCGACCGCCGCGGATCTGCAATCCTATGAGATACCAAGGGATCTCATCGTGGAGCCGGAGCCCTTTACGCTGGAGAACGGATTGTTGACCGGCATCCGCAAGCTGGCCAGACCCAAACTCAAGGAGCACTACGGCGATCGGCTGGAGCAGCTCTACACCGATCTGGCCGAGAGCCAGGAGAACGAGCTGGCGGCGCTGCGCCGCGACGGCGCGAACCTGCCCACGTTGGCCGGGGTCATCCGGGCCGCCGGCGCACTGCTCGGCGCGGCTGCCGCCGACCTGCAACCCGGGGCGCATTTCACCGACCTGGGCGGAGATTCGCTGTCGGCGCTGACGTTCGCCAACCTGCTGCAGGAGATTTTCGGCACCGACGTGCCCGTGGGCGTCATCGTCAGTCCGGCCACCGACCTCGCGGCCCTCGCGGCCTACATCGACGCCGAACGGCAGACCGGCGCCGCCCGACCCACCTTCGCCTCCGTGCACGGCGCCGCCGCCACCGAGGTGCACGCACGCGACCTGACGCTGGACAAGTTCATCGACGCCGAGACCCTGCGCGGCGCCCCGCACCTGCCCGGCCCGAGTCCCCAGGTACGCACGGTGCTGCTCACAGGCGCCACCGGATTCCTCGGCCGCTATCTGGCGCTGGAATGGCTGGAGCGGATGGAACTCGCCGGCGGACGGGTGATCTGCCTGGTGCGAGGCAAATCCGACGACGATGCACGCCGCCGCCTGGATGCGACGTTCGACAGCGGTGACCCCGAACTGCTGCGGCACTATCACGACCTCGCCGGGCATCTGGAGGTGATCGCGGGCGACAAGGGCGAACCGGATCTCGGTCTGGACCTCCGGACCTGGCAGCGTCTCGCCGACACCGTCGATCTCATCGTCGATCCCGCCGCACTGGTCAACCACGTGCTGCCCTACAGCCAGCTGTTCGGCCCCAACACGCTCGGCACCGCGGAGCTGATCCGCCTGGCACTGACCACCAGGATCAAACCGTTCGTCTACGTGTCGACCATCGGGGTGGGTGCGGGTATCGAACCCTCCCAGTTCACCGAAGACGGCGACATCCGGGTGATCAGCCCGACCCGGCGCATCGACAGCAGCCTGGAAACCGGATACGCCAACGGCTACGGGAACAGCAAATGGGCGGGCGAGGTGCTGCTGCGCGAGGCCAACGACCTGTGCGGCCTACCGGTTTCGGTGTTCCGCTGCGACATGATCCTGGCCGACACCACCTACACCGGTCAGCTCAACGTGCCCGACATGTTTACCCGGCTGATCCTGAGCCTGGTGGCGACCGGGATCGCACCGGAGTCGTTCTACGAACTCGACACCCAGGGCCGTCGGCAGCGCGCCCACTACGACGGCCTGCCAGTCGAATTCATCGCCGAGGCCATCTCCGAGCTCGGTGCGCGGGTGCAGCACGGTTTCGCGACCTACCACGTGATGAACCCGTACGACGACGGCATCGGTCTGGACGAATACGTGGACTGGCTGGTGGCGGCCGGGTACCCGATCCGGCGCGTCGAGGACTACCAAACCTGGCTGGCGCGGTTCGAGACGGCGTTGCGGGCGCTGCCGGAACGGCAGCGCCACGCGTCGCTGCTGCCGCTGCTGCACAGCTACCGGTACCCGGCGCAGCCGATCCGCGGGTCGATCGCGCCGACCGACCAATTCCGCACCGCGGTGCAGGAAGCCAAGATCGGGCCGGACCGGGAGAACCCCGACATCCCCCACGTGACCGCACCGGTGGTCGTCAAGTACGTCACCGACCTGCATCAGCTCGGATTGCTCTGACACCGGCGTGTTGCCGCCGCGGGCTCACCGCGGCGGCAACACCCGTCTCAGAGCAGTCCGACCGCCAGCAGGATGACCGCGATCGTCGGGAAAGTGCCCTGGATCGCCGCCGCCCGCGCCTTGTCCGGCGACGACGCGACCAGCACCACCGCGGCCGCGGCCATCGACCCGGCGCCGGCGAAGATCAGCGCCGCCCCGACCGCACGGTGACCCGCCACCACGGCGACGATGCCGGCGACGGTGACCACCGCCAGGAACAGGTTGTAGAACCCCTGGTTGAAGGCCAGCGGTTTGGTGATCTCGGCCTCCTGCGCGGTGGTGCCGAATGTTGCCCTCGTCCGCGGTGCGGTCCAGCGCAGCGATTCGAGCACGAAGATGTAGACGTGCAGCAGCGCCGCCAGCGCTGCGAACACCAATGCGGTACCGACCATCAGACCTCCCCGACGTCCGCGCCCACGGCGGGCGGCGAAATCAGCATGAGCAATCCGGTGAGGGCAATCCACGCCGCGGTGCTGACGGCGCCGGGCAGCCCTATCCAGGTGTGCAGCAGCGGCAGCACCCCGAACACCGCAAACGCCACGGCCCATCGCGGGAACACCCTGTTGCGCCAGACGAGCGCCGCGACCGCGAAAACCATGATCGCCGAGCCGATCTGGCTGTAGTGGTAGAGCCAGGTCGCGAGCGCGAGGAAGGGTTCCGCCTGGTCGATGACCGAGAGGTCGTCGAACCGCACGATCGCCGCCGGGACGGCCACCTCGGCGGCCAGGCCGGCTGAGGTCAGCGCGAAGAACACCGCACCGCCGAGCAGAGCGACGTACACGAGCGCCGTGGGTCCGGCGCTCCGGCGCAGGACCGTGACGAGCACACCGAGAAACAGCAGCCCGAACAGCACATGCAGCAGGGGCAGGGTGCCGTTGGCGGTGGTGAATGCCAGCGCCTGGTCGAAGTACTCCCGCATATCCCGCCGGTCCCCGGGGACCTCGGGTGAACCGACGAGGTAGGCCGGGACCACGGCGGCCGCCGACGCGACGCCGCACAATCCGCCGACGCGTGTCGTCACCGTCCCCATCGCGAACTCCTCGGTCATTCGAACAACGCCGGCTGCCCCAGCGCGGTGATGCCGCTGGGTGGGGTCATGCCGAGGTGTGTCCACGCCAGCGCGGTGGCGACCCGCCCGCGCGGGGTGCGGGCGATCATGCCGGCGCGCACCAGGAACGGTTCGCAGACCTCCTCGACGGTGGTGGCTTCCTCGCCCACGGCGACGGCGAGCGTCGACACCCCGACGGGACCGCCGCCGAAACTGCGGGTCAGCGCCGAAAGCACGGCCCGGTCCAGCCGGTCCAGTCCCAGCTCATCCACGTCGTACACCTCCAGAGCGGCCTTGGCGATAGCGCAGGTGATGACACCGTCGGCGCGGACCTCCGCGTAATCCCGCACACGGCGCAGCAGGCGGTTGGCGATCCGCGGGGTGCCGCGCGATCGCCGGGCGATCTCCGCACCCGCCTCGGCACCCAGCTCGATTCCGAGGATCCCTGCCGAGCGGACCAGTACCCGCTCCAACTCGGCGGGCTCGTAGAAATCCATGTGCGCGGTGAAGCCGAACCGGTCCCGCAGCGGACCGGTCAACGCGCCCGACCGGGTGGTCGCTCCGACCAGGGTGAACGGTGCCACCTCGAGCGGAATCGATGTCGCCCCAGGGCCTTTGCCCACGACCACGTCGACGCGGAAATCCTCCATCGCCAGATACAACATCTCCTCGGCGGGCCGGGCGATGCGGTGGATCTCATCGATGAACAGCACGTCGTGTTCGACCAGGTTGGAGAGCATGGCCGCCAGGTCGCCGGCGCGTTCCAGCGCGGGACCCGACGTCAGCCGCAACGAGGACCCGAGTTCCGCGGCGATGATCATGGCCAGCGACGTCTTACCCAATCCGGGCGGACCGGACAGCAGGATGTGATCCGGTGTGCCGCCGCGGTTCTTGGCGCCTTCCAGGACCAGCTGCAGTTGTTCGCGGACACGCGCCTGTCCGATGAACTCGCGCAGCGACCGCGGCCGCAGGCTGGCGTCGATATCGCCTTCGCCGACCGTCAGCGCCGGTGAGACGTCCCGCTCCTGGGAATCGTCTTCGTCGAACCGGCTCACCTGGACACCCAATCCCGTGCACGAACAGTTGTTCGAGGCAGTTTAAACCGCCATCCCGACAGGCGACGACCCGGACACACCCGGTGCGGCGCGACGCGGGCGCCCCGTCATTTCGACCGCCCCAGCATCGACAGCGCCGACCGCAGCGCCCCCGATGTGGTGGCGTCCGGATCGGCGGCAAGCACCTTGTCGGTGGCCTCCTCGGCCTGTTTGGCGGCGAAACCCAGGCCGACGAGAGCCTCCACGACGGGACCGCGGACGGCGTGACCGCTGGCGACGGGTGACGCGCCGGCGCCGCTCACCGGACCGATCTTGTCGCGAAGCTCCAGCACCATGCGTTCGGCACCCCGTTTGCCGATCCCCGGCACCCGGGTCAGCGCCGTGACGTCACCGTCGGCCAGCGCCTGCCGCAGGGCCTGCGCGTCGTACACCGCCAGCGTGGCCAGGGCGATCTTGGGCCCCACACCGGAGACGCCGAGCAGCGTCAGGAACAGGTTGCGGGCTTCGGCGTCGGCGAATCCGTACAGCGTCATCGAATCCTCGCGCACGATCATCGCGGTGATCAGCCGCGCCTCGGCACCGCGGCGCAGGGTGGCCAGCGTCGTCGGGGTGGCCATCACCTTGTAGCCGACACCCGCCGCCTCGACCACGGCATGGTCTAGTGCGATGTCGAGCACCTCGCCGCGGACCGACGCGATCACGCCCGCGCCGCCTTCAGCCGGGCTTTGTACAACCGCCGCTGTTCGGCCGCCAGCGCCTCCGCCTGCGCCATCCTGGCGATCATCGGCGCGCGCCAGCAATGGCAGATCGCGAGCGCGAGCGCGTCGGCGGCGTCGGCCGGCGTTGGTTTCTGCTGCAGCGCAAGGATCTTCGTCACCATCGTGGTGACCTGTGCTTTGTCGGCGCGGCCGTTGCCGGTGACGGCGGCCTTGACCTCGCTGGGGGTGTGGAAGTACACCTCGATGCCGCGACGGGCCGCCGCCAGCGCGATCACCCCGCCCGCCTGGGCGGTGCCCATGGCGGTGTTCGCATTCTGGTTGGAGAACACCCGCTCGATGGCGATGACGTCCGGGCGGTGGGTGTCCATCCAGTGTTCGACCGTGTCGCTGATGGTGAGCAGGCGGCGCTGCAACGGTTCGTCGGACGGAGTACGCACGACGTCGACGTCCAGCGCGATGACGTGGCGGCCGCTGCCGCTCTCGATCACCGAGAGCCCGCACCGGGTCAATCCCGGGTCGACACCCATCACACGCACGCTCAGCCCCTCCGGTCTACGAACAGCTGTTCGATACTCTAGCGGCGGGTCGCGACCGGCCGGTGCAGGGACACACCCGGGCCGATAGGCCGGTATTAGGCGGCGGCCAAGGTGGGCGTGGTGCCGGTGCCGCGAGCGGGGAAGTCGACGGCGATTGACCGTCAGGCCGGCCAACCGGCGAGAACGACCTTGCCGCGGGCACGCCCGGACTCGATGAATGCGTGCGCACGGATCAGGTTCGATGCCGAGATCTCGCCGAAAGTGTCGCCCAGCGTCGTCCGCACGATGCCGGAATCCACCAGTCCGGCCACCTCTTTCAGCAGGTCGTGCTGGGCGATCATGTCGGGGGTGCCGAATACGGCGCGGGTGAACATGAACTCCCAATGCAGCGCCCCGGACTTGGGTTTGAGCGGCGTCACGTCGAGGGTGTCCGGATCGTCGATGACGCCGATATGCCCCTGCGGTGCAAGCACTTCCACCAGCGCGGGGAAATGCGCAGTGGTCGCGGTCAGCGAGGCGATGTAGTTCACCTCGTCGATGCCCGCACTCCGCAGCGCCGCGGCCAGGTCGCCGCTGTGGTCGACGACGTCGTGAGCACCGAGGTCGCGGACCCACGCCTGGGTTTCAGGGCGAGACGCGGTCCCCACCACCCGCAGTTTGGTGAGCCTGGCGGCCAGCTGAACCAGGATCGAACCGACCCCGCCTGCCGCACCGACGACCAACAGCGTCTGTCCGTCCCCTCCCCCGGCCTCGACGCCGAGGCGGTCGAACAGCAGCTCCCATGCGGTGATCGAGGTGAGCGGTAGCGCCGCTGCGGCGGCGAAGTCCAGGCTGGCCGGCTTGGGTCCGACGATGCGTTCGTCGACGATGTGCAGTTCGCTGTTCGCCCCCGCCCGCGCGATCGAGCCCGCGTAGAACACCTCGTCGCCGGGCGCGAACAGCGTGACCTGGCCACCTACCGCGCGTACGACTCCTGCGGCGTCCCAGCCCAGCACCCTGGTCCGGCCCTGCTCCGGCGCCATCGAGGCGCGAACCTTGGTGTCGACGGGGTTCACCGAAATGGCCTTCACCTCGACGAGCAGGTCATGCGGTCCAGGCGCGGGTGTGGGCAGTTCGATATCGGTCAGGACGGTCGCCGGGCCGCTGGCGGTGTATCCGATGGCTTTCATGGTTTCAGCTTGCCGCCGTCGCGCAGGATAAATCAAAGGACGGCATTTCATGAGAGCGATAAGTTTTGATCATGACAACGGTTCGGCAGCTGGAGTACTTCGTCGCCGTGCTCGACGCCGGATCGTTCACCGCGGGCGCCGCCGCGATGAACGTCACCCAACCGGGGCTGTCCCATCAACTGCGGGCGCTCGAACGCGGCCTGGGCGGTGCGGTCCTGACCCGGACACCCCGAGGTATCGGGCTCACGCCGCTGGGCCGCGCGGTGCTGCCGCACGCCCGCGCGACCATCGCCGACGCCCGCCGTGTCGAGGCGGCGGCCGACCAGGTACTCGGGCTGGCGGGCGGATCGCTCGACCTCGCCACCATCAACTCGCTGAGCCTCGGCGTGCTGCCCGCCCTGATGTCGTCCTGGCATGCGGCACACCCGGGGGTGGCGATCCGGCTGCGCGAATACTCCCAGGTGTTCGATCTCCTCGACGCGCTCGGCGCCGGGCAGGCCGACCTGGCGGTCACCCCGCTGCCCGACTCCTGGGACGGCCCGAGACGATTGGTCGGCACCGAGGAGTTCGTCGTGGTGCTGCCGCCGGGACATCGGCTGATCGGCAAGCCCCGGATCGCACTGGCCGAGCTGGCCGACGACGCGTGGGTGCACTTCGCCGAGGACCACGGTCTGGCCGGTGTCCTCGACCACAACGCCCGGCTACAGGGGTTCGCCCCGCGGATCGCGCTGCGCACCGAGCAGACCGCCGCGGCCGTGCGCTATGCCGCGGCGGGGGTGGGCCCGGCCCTTGTGCCCGCCAACATCGTCGGCTCCGACTGCGCGCACCTGACCACGCGCGTGCAACCGGGTATCGAACGGTCGGTGTTCGTCGTCGCACGCGACGCCGACGAACCACTGACGGCGGCGTTCAGCGCGTTGGTTCAGCAGCGGGCGGTGCTGGCGCCAGGCGGATCGACACCCTAGCCGGCGAGCAAGCCGTCGATCTGGTTGATCGCGCCGGTCGCGCCCTCGACGACGCCCATGTCGAGAACCTTCTGCAGTCCCTCGGCGGTCTCGAACGTGCTCACGAATACCGCCCTGGTACGCCCCGCGACATCGGTGAATGTGTAGGTGTTGGTCGAAACCGGCATGGCCTCATCGGGATTGAAGTCCTCGTCGGCGAAACCGTCCTTGAACGAGAACCCGTTGGGCTCGTCGACGTCGACGATCTCCCAGTAGCCCGGATACTTCTCGCCCTGAGGTCCGGTCATGAAATAGGTGACCCTGCCGCCGGGCGTGAGACTGTGGTCGACGACCGTCGCCGGATACTCCGGTGGCCCCCAAATCTTTTCGAGCTGACGCGGATCGGCGTAGATCTGCCAGACCCGCGCTTTCGGTGCATCGAACTCGGCGGTGATCGTCAGCGTTCGGCTGTCGACATCGTGGGTGACATCGGTGACGGGCATTCTCAGTTCTCCTGCCGGGTTATTCGGTTGCCAGTAGGTCGTCGATGCGCGCGACCCGGCCGCGCCAGACGAGCTCGAGCTCGGCCAGCATCGCCGACACCGCACGCACGGCTTCCACCTCGCCACTGGCGAGTTGCTCACGGCCTCTTCGCTTTTTGGCAAGAAGGCCGGCGCGTTCCAGCACGGTGACGTGTTTCTGCACCGCGGCGAAACTCATGTCGTAGTTCGCCGCCAACGTCGTGACCGAACACGCACTGCTCAGCACGCGGCGCATGATGTCGCGCCGCGTGCGGTCGGACAGCGCGTGGAACAGGGCGTCGGCCCGTTCCTCGCTGGTGTCGATCACATCCATAACGTACAACCAAATAGTTGTATGTCGCAATCCCCGCACACCGACGGCGCTACCGTGACTCTCATGACGGACAGCTTCCATCCGGACCTCACCGGCGCCACCCCGGCGCGCAACCGCGTGCACCATATCCGGGCGGGCGAACTCGACGGCGGCACGGCGCAGACCGACGGCATGGCGCGGTTCGCGGCGATCAGCGGCCGGACGGTCGGATCGGAGAAGCTGTGGATGGGCGAGACCCACGTCGACCCCGACACCCGCTCGGCCAACCATCACCACGGCGCATCCGAGACGGCGATCTTCGTGCGTAGCGGCCATCCCGAGTTCGTCTTCCACGACGGCGAGGACGAGGTCCGCATCTCCACGGCGCCAGGGGACTACATCTTCGTGCCGCCGTACCTGCCGCACCGCGAGGAGAACCCGGACCCCGACCACCCCGCTGAGGTGGTCATCGCACGCAGCACGCAGGAGGCGATCGTCGTCAACCTCGACCGGCTCTACCCGCTCTGAGCGCACCGGTGCCGGCCGCCGCGATTATGGCGGTGTGGACGCCGACGACAGCCAGGGGCGGCGTTTCCTCCGAACCGCGGGCGGGTATCTGAGACGCACCCAGCGAGGGCCCGACGAAAGGGAACCGATGCGCGACCGCACCCCCACCCCCGGCGATTCCGCCGGGGAGGCCATCAGAACCGTCGGGCTGTTCCTGATCCTCACCGCGCTGCCCGCGCTCGCGGTGAGCCTCGGCGCCATCGCCGGCACGAGTATGGCCGTCACGATGGGTGCCGCGGCCCTGGCACTGGCGGCGTTCTGCGGCGGCCTGGCCTGCTTTGCCGTCGACTCGCGTCGTCACCCCGAACCCGGGCCGCTGCCCGTCGCCGAAGGCTGAGGTCAGTCCTCGTCGAGTTGGGCGGCGACGTCGTCGGGGATGTCGATATTGGTGTAGACGTCCTGCACGTCGTCGCTGTCCTCCAGCGCGTCGACGAGTTTCAGTACCTTGCGGGCGGCCTCGAGATCTACCGGAACCGTCACCGACGGCTGGAAGCTGGCTTCCGCGGAGTCGTAGTCGATGCCGGCGTCCTGCAGCGCAGTGCGCACGGCCACCAGATCGCCCGGTTCGGAGATGATCTCGAATGAGTCGCCGAGATCGTTGACCTCCTCGGCGCCGGCCTCCAGGACCGCGAGCAGCACGTCGTCCTCGGACAGGCTGTTCTTCTCCAGGGTGACGACACCCTTGCGGGAGAACAGGTAGGACACCGAGCCGGGATCGGCCATGTTGCCGCCGTTACGGGTCATGGCGACCCGCACCTCGCCGGCGGCGCGGTTGCGGTTGTCGGTGAGGCATTCGACGAGCACCGCCACGCCGTTGGGGCCGTAACCCTCGTAGGTGATGTTCTGCCAGTCGGCGCCGCCGGCTTCCTCGCCGCTGCCGCGCTTGCGGGCGCGCTCGATGTTGTCGTTGGGCACCGAGCTCTTCTTGGCCTTCTGGATGGCGTCGTACAGCGTCGGGTTGCCGCCCGGGTCACCGCCGCCGACGCGCGCGGCGACCTCGATGTTCTTGATCAACTTGGCGAACATCTTGCCGCGCCGCGCGTCGATGACGGCCTTCTTGTGCTTGGTGGTGGCCCACTTGGAATGGCCGCTCATCGGGCAGTACTCACTTTCTGCGTCCGTGTGTAACCCGACGAGTCTACTGGCTCGACGCGGGTGGGCAGGGCCCGCGCCACCGCTGGTCGGTGATTGCGCCCATCCGCGGGCGCAGCGGCTACGAACCACTCTTATCGGCGACGCTCACGACGGCCAGTGGCGAAAGATGCCGGCCGCGGCCGCCGAAGGGCAGCACAAGGGAGTGCGTGGTGTTGAACGGTATCCGAACCATGGCGACGCAGCTCGTCGAATCGGTCTTGTCGCTGGCCGGCATTCGCGTGGGTACCGAAGGGCCGAGCTACACCGTCCAACCTCTCATAGACGGCGTGGAGGTCCGCCGCTACGGCCCCCGTATCGCCGCCGAAACCACTGTCGCAGCAACGGAAGAGGCGGCGCGCACTGTCGGTTTCCGCCGATTGGCGGGCTACATCTTCGGCGGCAACCACCGCGACAGCCGGATCGCGATGACCGCACCCGTCGCCCAGTCCTACGAGGGTGACGAAGGCTGGATCATCCGGTTCTTCATGCCGGCGAGCCGGGCGATGGACAGGCTGCCCGCACCGGATGACGAACGGGTCCGCCTCGTCTCCCTGCCCGCCGAATCGACGGCCGTCCTGCGGTTCACCGGCGACCGCGGCCCCGACGCCGTCGCCGCACGCACCGAGCAGCTCCTCGCAACGCTGCGCGCGGTCGGGTTCCACCCGGTCGGCACGCCCACTGCGTGGTTCTACGATCCGCCGTGGACCATACCCTTCCGGCGCCGCAACGAGATCGCCGTCACGGTCGAGGATTAGCGGGTCCGGGTCAACCGATACCACCGGCGACGCGCCGCAGCGGGCCGGCCGATCACGGGTTCACCCGCGGGACAGCCGCCGCGCGTTGTGGCGCACCCGACGTCGCACCGGGGTGAGCGCCCGCGCCGCCGCCACCGGTCCCGGCGGGGCTGTCGCCGCGGCCATCGCCGCCTGCGTAAAGGCTTGGACCTTCTCCTGCCACATCCGCCGGTATTCGCGGCGGTCGCGCGCGTTCGGCGGCCATCCGCCGGTGAGCATCCGCGCCGTCCGGTATCCGATCACCACGGGTGCGGTACAGGCGATCTCACACAGCTGGATCCACGGGGTGGCCCAGTCGGTCGGCGACGGCGGCCGGGTGACATGACGGGAACTGGCCATCCCGCGAAGCCTACGCGGGCCGGCGGTGGCGGGCCGGACGGCGTCAACCGCCGAATCAGCCCAGCATGGACGGTATAACGGCCTCGATCAGGTGCGGGCCCGGCTCGGCCGAGGCGCGGCCCAGCGCGGTGGACAGGTCCTCGGCGGTGGTGGCCCGGCAGGCGGGCACACCCATGCCTTCGGCGAGGCTGACGAAGTCCAGCGCCGGATTGCCCAGGTCGAGCAGACGCGCCGCCGTCGGTCCTGGCGCACCCGCACGGACCCGCTGCAGCTCCAGCCGCAGGATGTCGTAGGCCCCGTTGTTGTAGACCACCGTGGTGACGTCAAGCCCCTCGCGCGCCTGGGTCCACAGTGCCGACACGGTGTACATCGCCGACCCGTCGGCCTGCAGCGACAGCACGGGACGCTCGGGGGCGGCAATCGCGGCGCCGACCGCGGCGGGCATTCCGTAGCCGATCGCCCCGCCGGTCAGCGTCAGCCAGTCGTGGGCTGGAGCGCCCGCCGTCGCCTGCGGCAGCAGGAAACCGGCGGTGTTGCCCTCGTCGACGACGATCGCGTGTTCGGGCAGCAGCGCGCCGACCACTGCGGCGACCGACGCCGCGGTCAGCGGGCCCGTCGGCAGGTCCGGCCGTACCGCGTCGGCCACCGGCGCGGCGACACCCGGTGCGACGGCGTCGGCCAGCGCCGCCAGCGCGGCGGCGGCGCCCTGCGGCCCCGACAGCGTGTGGACCTGGCATCCGGGCGGCACCAGGTCGCTGGGCCGGCCCGGATAGCCGAAGAACGACACCGGCGCGCGGGCCCCCGCGAGGATCAGGTGTTGTGCGCCCGCCAACTGGGCCTCGGCTCCCTCGGCCAGGTAGGCGAGCCGCTCGACGGCGGGTACCCCGGCCCCACGGGCCAGCCGCGTCGGGAAGGTCTCGCAGAACCACCGCGCCCCAGTGCCGGCGACGATGCGCGCACCGTCGCGCAGCCCGCCGTCGCGGGTGGCATCGCCGCCGATCAGCAGCACCGCGGACGCACCGGACGTCAACGCGGCAGCGGCGGCGTCGAGCGCCCCGGCAGCGGCGGCGGTGGTGGGTGCCGGTGGCGTAAGCGCCGGTACCGGTTCGGCGCCGTCGCTCCACGACACGTCGGCGGGCAGGATGAGCGTGGCGATCTGGCGGGCGGACCGGGCGTGGGCGATGGCCGCCGCGGTGTCCGCGGCGACGTCGGCGGTCCGCCCGGTGCGGCGCACCCAGCCCGACACCGTCGCGGCGACGGCGTCGATGTCCGACTCCAGCGGCGCGTCATAGGCCTTGTGATAGGTGGCGTGGTCACCGACCACGAGGACCATCGGCACGCCGGCTCTTCTGGCGTTGTGCAGGTTGGCCAGGCCGTTGCCCAGACCGGGACCGAGGTGCAGCAGCACCGCCGCGGGCCGATCGGCGATGCGGGCATAACCGTCGGCTGCGCCGGTGGCGACACCCTCGAACAGCGCAAGGACGCCCCGCATCTCGGGCACCGAGTCGAGGGCGGCCACGAAGTGCATCTCCGAGGTGCCGGGGTTGGCGAAGCACACGTCGACGCCGCCGCCGACGAGAGTGCGCGCCATCGCCTCCGCGCCCGTCGTCGAAGATCTCGGTGCTCTCGTCGACGGTGCGTCCACGTCAGCGCGCCGACATCACGAGGTCGACGAACAACGCGTGGATCCGCCGGTCGCCGGTCATCTCG
The DNA here is from genome assembly GCA_018268465.1 of Actinomycetota bacterium. Lineage (GTDB taxonomy): Bacteria > Actinomycetota > Actinomycetes > Mycobacteriales > Mycobacteriaceae > Mycobacterium. The sequence goes on along the minus strand of JAFDWN010000012.1, from coordinate 74,559 downwards.
GGATGGAACGCCGTGGCCATCGTCGCGCCCTGCCGGACCGCGACGACATGCCCGCCTGCGCGGGCGAGCACCTCGACGTCGGGACCCACCCGCTCGACCCAGGGCGCGCGGATGAACACCGCGTGCACCGGCTCGTCCAGCCCGTCGAAGACGATATCCCCCTCGAACGAATCCACTTGGCGGCCAAAGGCATTGCGCCGGACCGTCATATCGATCGCCTTGAGTGGGGCGGCCTCGCGTCCGGGCGCGCCGGCGTCGAGGATCTCCGAGGCCAGCAGGATCATGCCCGCACACGACCCGTAGGCGGGCATCCCCTCAGCCAGCCGGGCGCGCAGCGGTTCGAGCAGTTCGAACTCCCGCAGCAGATGACTCATGGTGGTGGATTCGCCGCCGGGGATCACCAGGGCATCGACGCTGTCCAGCTCGCCACGGCGGCGCACCGTGCAGGCCTCGGCACCCGCCGCGCGCAGCGCGGCCAGATGCTCGCGGGTATCGCCCTGCAGCGCCAGGACACCCACGCGCGGCGCGGGCGGTGTGCTCACCGCGCCGCCGGGCTGAAGTTGCGCTGGTAGCGGGTGAGGCCCTCCTGCATCACCGCGGCGACCATCTCGCCGTACTGGTTGTAGATCTTGCCCTGCGTCAGCGCGCGCCCGCCGCACGCCGACGGCGAGGACTGGTCGTAGAGCAGCCATTCGTCGGCCCGGAACGGCCGCATGAACCACAGCGCGTGGTCCAGCGACGCCACCTGCAGGTGGTCCTTCTCCTGTGGATGCACCGACCAGGCGGTCCCCAGCAGGGTCAGATCGCTCATATAGGCCAGCGCGCAGATGTGCAGCACCGGATCGTCGGGCAGCGGGTCGCGATGACGGAACCACACCTGCTGCTGGGCGGCCAGACCGGGGACCCGCACGATCTGCTCCCGCGGGACCCGCCGCAGATCCCACTCCTGGAAGGCCTTGAAGGCTTCCTCGTCGAACGCCGTCATGCTGGTGACATCGGGCACGTCGAGCGGTTCGGGCGCACTCGGCATCGCGTCCTGATGGTGGATGCCGTCCTGGTCGGTCTGGAACGACGCCGACATGTGGAAGATCGTCTCGCCGTGCTGCACCGCGCTGACCTGCCTGGTGGCGAACGACCCACCGTCGCGCACCCGTTCGACCAGGAACACCGTCGGCGTCTTCGGATCGCCCGGCCGCAGGAAATACCCGTGCAGCGAATGCACCTGATAGCGCGGGTCGACCGTGCGGACCGCCGACACCAGCGCCTGGCCCGCGACGTGACCGCCGAATGTGCGCTGGGCGGTTTGCGATTGAAGGCTGAACACACTGCCGCGGTAGATGTTGACCTCGAGTTGCTCGAGATCGAGGATCTGCTCGATCGCCATCGAGATGTGTTCTGCCTACCAGCCGCGTTCGGCCAGCCGGTGCGGGGCCGCGATGTCCTCCACGTTGATACCCACCATGGCCTCCCCGAGTCCGCGCGACACCTTGGCCAGCACGTCGGGATCGTCGTAGAAGGTGGTGGCCTTGACGATCGCCGCCCCCCGCTGCGCCGGATCGCCGGATTTGAAGATCCCCGAGCCCACGAACACCCCTTCGGCGCCGAGCTGCATCATCATCGCCGCGTCCGCGGGGGTGGCGATACCACCCGCGGTGAACAACGTCACCGGAAGCTTGCCGGCCCTGGCCACCTCGACCACCAGGTCGTAGGGCGCCTGCAACTCCTTGGCCGCCACATACAACTCGTCCTCCGACATCGAGGTGAGCCTGCGGATCTCGCCGCCGATCTTGCGCATGTGGGTGGTGGCGTTGGAGACGTCCCCGGTGCCCGCCTCACCCTTGGAACGGATCATCGCCGCGCCTTCGGTGATACGCCGCAGCGCCTCGCCGAGGTTGGTGGCCCCGCACACGAACGGCACCGTGAACTTCCACTTGTCGATGTGGTTGCTGTAATCGGCGGGGGTGAGCACTTCGGACTCGTCGATGTAGTCCACACCGAGGCTCTGCAGGATCTGCGCTTCGACGAAATGCCCGATACGCGCCTTGGCCATCACCGGGATGGTGACCGCGGAGATGATCCCCTCGATCATGTCCGGGTCGCTCATCCGAGACACCCCGCCCTGGGCACGAATATCGGCGGGAACGCGCTCCAGCGCCATCACCGCCACCGCGCCGGCCGCCTCGGCGATACGGGCCTGTTCGGGCGTGACGACGTCCATGATGACGCCACCCTTGAGCATTTCGGCCATCCCGCGCTTCACGCGCGCGGTACCCGTCTGGCTCACGCCGGTCGACCCGTTCGATCCAGGTGCGGTGTCAAATCCCCGGTCGCTGCGCTCTTGACCAACGATATCCACAGCTATCTCCTCCGTATTACGACCAAACCAGTCTAGTGGGGCCGCCAAATCCGTTTGATCCGCAGCTCAGCGAATCGATTGCAGGGTCACGGTCGGCGGCCCGCCGTCGTCGGCCAGCGCGTTGGCCTGCGCCAGCAGCTCGCCGAGCTGAAGCGGGTACACCGTCTCGCCGCCGGCGGCCAGCGCGCCGATCGTCGCCGCGTCGCACCATCGGTGGCCGTGGATGTAGCGGCGTTCCAGCGCGGTCTGACCCGAGGTGGTGGGGTCGAACCGCCGGGTGCGGTGGACGAAGAACAGCTCCTCGCTGCGGATCACCGTCGCGTTGAAGTCGAACACCGCCTCACGCCGCCACACCGGTCCGATCATGTCGGCCGGGTCGACGGACAGGCCGGTCTCCTCGGCCACTTCCCGCGCCGCGGTCTGGGGCAGCGTCTCCCCCTCCTGGACCGCGCCGCCGACGGTGAACCACCACCGCGGCGCGGTACCCGGGTCGGCGGCCGGATCGGATCCACACAGCAGCAGCACCGCGCCGTCGGTGTCGAGCAGGACCACCCGTGCCGACGTGCGCAGATCCAGCGGTGCGACCGGCGCGGATATCGCGTCCGACGCCGCAGGGACGAGCCCCGCCCCATCCGATGTCGCCGGCCAGCCGGCACCCCCATCCGATGTCGCCGGCCAGCCGGCACCCCCATCCGATGTCGCCGGCCAGCCGGCACCCCCATCCGACGTCGCCGGCCAGCCGGCTCCCCCATCTGATGTCGCCGGCCAGCCGGCTCCGGCCGCCCTTTCGACGATCTCGAAGTAGCTCGGCAGCGCCGCGGTGCCGCCCAACCGCAGCAGCCGAACGGCCGGGCGCTCCCGCAGCGCCAGCGTGTCGCGGACGGCGTCGTTGTGGAATCGGCGGGCCAGCAGCACCCGCGCCTCGGCATCGGCCAGCTCGGCGATCAGCGCGACCGGCAGCGACGCGGGGTCGACGCGGGCCAGCGCCGCCGACAGGTCGTTCTCGGCGGCCTCACGCGCGGGACGGGAAGAACGTTCGGCCGCGTCGGCCAACGCCGCCAGCCGGGCACCCTGCGGCCCGCCCTGGTACGCGTCGACGGCGACGGCGCGCGCCACCACCGCGCGGCGCGCCAGCGCGCTGTCCAGCGCCTGCCACGACAGGTCGTACCGCACGTGCAGGCGGTCGAGCCGGTTGGCGGTCTGGTACGCCCACGCGCCGACCAGCACCACCACCGCGACCACCACGATGAGCGCGACCACCACGACCCACGTCACCATCAGCTCGCCACCTGGACCTTGGTACCCGCCCCGGCGACCGTCTCGTAGACCCGCATGATCTGGTCGGCCACCACCGGCCAGTCGTAGCGGCGGACGGCGGCGGTGGCGACCTCGACGTAACGCTGCCGCGCCGCACCGTCCTCCAGCACATCGATCAGTCCCGCGGCCAGCGCGGCCGAGTCGTCGACCGCCACCAACCTGCCCGCGGTTCCGTCCAGCAGCACCCTGCGGAACGCGTCCAGGTCGCTGGCCACCACGGCCGTCCCGGCCGCCATGGCTTCGACGAGGACGATGCCGAAGCTCTCCCCGCCGGTGTTGGGTGCGCAGTACACGTCGGCGCTGCGCATCGCCGAAGCTTTCGTCGCGTCGTCGGCCTGCCCCAGGAAACGCAGGTGACCAGCCAGGTCACCGGCCTTCTCCCGCACTTCGTCCTCGTCACCGCGGCCCACCACCAGCACTTCGATGCCGGGGAACCGCTCGACGAGGGCCGGCAGGGCCCCGAGCAGCACCGCCATCCCCTTGCGCGGCTCGTCGAACCGGCCGAGGAACAGCACCGACCGGCCGGGCCGCGGATAGCCGTCCAGACGCGGCGCCCCGGCGATCGCCCCGACGTCGACACCGTTGGGGATCTCCACGGCGTCCGAGCCGAGCGCCTCCATCTGCCAGCGCCGCGCCAGGTCCGACACCGCGATGCGCCCGACGATCTTCTCGTGGAACGGCCGCAACAGGCCCTGGAACACCGACAGCGTCAGGGATTTGGTGGTGGAAGTGTGAAAGGTCGCGACGATCGGGCCCTCGGCGGCCTGCAGCGCCAGCATCGACAGACTCGGCGCGTTGGGCTCGTGCAGGTGCAGTACGTCGAAATCGCCCTCGCACAGCCACTTTTTCACCTTGCGGTGGGTAGCGGGACCGAACCGCAGGCGCGCCACCGAACCGTTGTACGGAATCGGGACGGCCTTGCCGCCGGACACCACGTATTCCGGCAGGCGGGCCTGCGCCTCCGGCGAGGCCGGCGCCAACACGCTGACGTCATGCCCGCGCGCCCGCATCACCTCGGCCAATTGCAGTACGTGGGACTGGACGCCGCCGGGCACGTCGAACGAGTACGGGCACACCATGCCGATCTTCATGACATCGACCCCGCCGCCGGCCCCACGGCGTCATCGTCGCCTTCGTCGCCTTCGATGCGGGCGCGCCGTTCGTCGGACAGATCGGCCAGCCATTGCGGCTGCAGCATGTGCCAGTCGGCGGGATGAGCGGCGATATTGGTGGCGAACCGATCCGCCAGTGCCTGGGTGACCGCTGCGACGTCACCCGACTCGGTGTCCAGCGGCGGGAACACCCGCATACCCCATCCGTCGTCGGTGAACCAGCAGTGCACGGGCAGCAACGCAGCACCGGTGTCGACGGCCAGTTTCGCCGGGCCGGCGGGCATCCGGGTCGGCTCACCGAAGAAGTCGACCTGCACGCCGGTGCGGGTGAGATCGCGTTCGGCCATCAGGCACACCACGCGGTTGTCGCCCAGCCGCTCGCACAGCACCTCGTAGGGGTGCCGATTCCCCGCCCCCGACGTCGCCGGCCCGCCCACGGCAAGCGGCAGCACCTCGAACCCCAGGCTTTCGCGGTACGCCAGGAAGCGGGTGTACAGCGATTCCGGTTTGAGGCGTTCGGCCACGGTGGTGAAGGTGCCGTAGTTCTGCACCAGCCAGACACCGGCCATATCCCAGTTGCCGCTGTGCGGCAATGCCAGCACTGCGCCCCTGCCGTCCTCGAGCGCGGCCCAGACGTGCTCGATGTCGCGCACGGATAGTTCTTCGCCGAGTTTCTTGTGGTCCATCGCAGGCAACCGGAACGCCTCCCGCCAGTATCGGGCGTAAGAGGCCAGCGAAGCATGAATCAGGTCATCCGGCACCTGGGCGGCCGTCACACCGAGGACACGCGCGAGGTTCCTGCGCAGCTGGGCGGGACCGCCGCCGCGGGCCGCGTAGGTCGCCCCGGCCTGAAACGCGTTGCGGGCGACCACTTCGGGCACACCCCGCACCAGCTGCCAGCCCGCCGCATAGCCCCAGTCCGTCAGGTGCCCGGCGAACGGGATGCGCAGGCCCCGGAGGCCTTCGATCACGAGCCGCTCGCCTCGGGTTTCTCGTGTGGGCTCAGCCCTTCCTGCCCACCCGCAGGCGGCAGCGGATCCATCGCGCCCGGTGACGTCCGCACCGCGTGCAGTCGCTGCAAAAGGGTCAGGACGCTGGCCACCGCGAGGACCCACATCGCCACGTGCAGCGCCGCGGGCAGCGGGAAGAACGGCAGATCGGAGATGCCGGCGCCGACCAGCACGATGACCAGCCGCTCCGGTCGTTCGATCAGCCCACCGTCGGCACGCAGGCCGCTGGCCTCCGCGCGGGCCTTGATGTAGGAGATGACCTGGGAGGTGACCAGGCAGATCAGCGTCGCCACCACCAGCGAGGCGCTGCGCAGGCCGAACGCCGCCCACCACAGCAGCCCGCAGAACACCGCACCGTCGCTGATGCGGTCGCACGTGGCGTCCAGCACCGCACCGAACCGGGTGCCGCCGCCGCGTTCCCGGGCCATCGCCCCGTCGAGCATGTCGGCGATGACGAAGAATCCGACGACCAGCCAGCCGGCGAACAACAGCCCGGTCGGGAACAGTGTCAACGCGGCAAGGACCGACCCCGCGGTCCCCAGGATCGTGATGCTGTCCGGGGTGAACCCGGCGCGCAGCGCCGCCCGTGCCACCGGCCGGGACAGCTTGGTGTACGCCGCCCTGGTCATCAGGTAGAAGTTGCTCAGCGTCCCACCCCCGGTCGCGGCGCCGGTCCCGTCTGGTCGGCCCATTCGGTCGCCAGCAGCGTGCGGGTGTCGCGCAGCAACTGCGGGATGATCTTGGAACCGCCGATGATGGTGATGAAGTTGGCGTCGCCGATCCACCGCGGCACGACGTGCATATGCAGATGCTCGGCCAGCGATCCGCCGGACACCTTGCCCAGGTTGAGCCCGACGTTGAAACCCATCGGGTTCGACACCGCCTTGATGACGCGGATCGCCTGCTGGGTGAACGCCATCAACTCCGCACTCTCGGTGTCGGTGAGGTCCTCGAGTTCGGACACCCGCCGGTAGGGCACCACCATCAGATGGCCGGGGTTGTACGGGTAGAGGTTGAGCACCGCGTACACGGCCTCTCCGCGCGCCACCACCAGACCGTCCTCGTCGGGCAGGGTGGGGATGTCGGTGAAGGGCTGCGACCTCGGCTCGTCGGTGTGCCGGGTGGGGGCCTCGGCGATGTAGTTCATCCGATACGGCGTCCACAGCCGCTGCAGGTGATCGGGTTCGCCGACCCCGTTGTCGACGATGTCGCGCATCATTCGATCGTCGCAATCATCGGCACCGGCCCGCTTGTCACCCGTCACGTCGCGGCGCCCACCTTGAGTAGTTCCGCTGTGGGAGCGCTGTTTTCGCGATCGGCGAGCCACTTCACGATGGCCTCGACGGCGTCGGCACGAGGGACTCCGTTGAGCTGCGTGCGGTCGCCGAAGCGGAAACTCACCGCGCCCGCCTCGACGTCCTTGTCGCCGGCCAGCAGCATGAACGGCACCTTCTGGTTGGTGTGGTTGACGATCTTCTTGGCCATCCGGTCGTCGCTGACGTCCACCTCGACCCGCACCCCGCGCGACTTGAGCTGCGCGGCAACCTCTTCCAGATACGCCACATGCCCGTCGGCGACCGGGATGCCGACCACCTGCACCGGCGCCAGCCAGGCCGGGAATGCGCCGGCGTAGTGCTCGGTGAGCACACCGAAGAACCGTTCGATCGACCCGAACAGCGCGCGGTGGATCAGCACCGGGCGCTGCCTGCTGCCATCGGCGGCGGTGTACTCCAGTTCGAAACGGTCGGGCATGTTGAAATCGAGCTGGATCGTCGACATCTGCCAGCTGCGGCCCAGCGCGTCCTTGACCTGCACCGAGATCTTCGGGCCGTAGAACGCCGCGCCACCCGGGTCGGGAACCAGGTGCAGGCCGGACGCCTCGGCGACCTGTCGCAGCGTCTCGGTGGCCTCCTCCCACACCTCGTCGGAGCCGACGTACTTATCCGGGTCCTTGGTCGAGAGCTCCAGGTAGAAGTCGTCGAGACCGTAATCGGAGAGCAGGTCGAGCACGAACTGCAGCAGCGACGTCAGCTCGTCGCGCATCTGCTCGCGGGTGGTGTAGATGTGCGCGTCGTCCTGCGTCATCCCGCGCACCCGGGTGAGCCCGTGCACCACACCGGACTTCTCGTAGCGGTACACCGATCCGAATTCGAACAGCCGCAGCGGCAGTTCGCGGTAGGACCGGCCCCGCGACCGGTAGATCAGATGGTGCATGGGGCAGTTCATCGGCTTGAGGTAGTAATTCTGGCCTGGTTTGCGCAACGCTCCGTCATCGTCGTACTCGGCGTCGATGTGCATCGGCGGGAACATCCCGTCGGCATACCACTCCAGATGTCCCGAGGTGACGTAGAGGTGTTCCTTGGTGATGTGCGGGGTGTTGACGAACTGGTAGCCCGCCTGCTCGTGTTTGCGCCGCGAGTAGTCCTCGAGTTCCTTGCGGATGATGCCGCCCTTGGGGTGGAAGACGGGCAGTCCCGACCCGAGTTCGTCGGGGAAGCTGAACAGGTCCAGCTCCACGCCGAGCTTGCGGTGATCGCGGCGCTGCGCCTCCTCGATGAGTTCGAGGTGGCGGTCCAGCGCCTCCTGGGACTCCCAGGCGGTGCCGTAGATGCGCTGCATACTGGCGTTGTTCTGGTCGCCGCGCCAGTATGCCGCCGAACTGCGCGTGAGCGTGAACGCGGGAATGTAGCGCGTGGTCGGGATGTGCGGACCGCGGCAGAGGTCTCCCCAAATCCGTTCGCGGGTGCGGGGATTGAGATTGTCGTAGGCGGTCAGCTCGTCACCGCCGACTTCCATCACCTCGGGGTCGCCGGATTTGTCGTCGACGAGTTCCAGTTTGTAGGGCTCGCCGGCGAGGTCGTCGCGGGCCTGCTCCTTGGATTCGTATACCCGCCGGGAGAACAGCTGGCCCTCCTTGACGATCTGGCGCATCCGCTTCTCCAGCGCAGCCAGATCGTCGGGGGTGAACGCTTCCGGCACGTCGAAGTCGTAGTAGAAACCGTCGGTGATGGGCGGCCCGATGCCCAGTTTGGCGGCGGGGAACAGCTCCTGCACCGCCTGGGCGAGCACATGGGCCGCCGAGTGGCGGATCACGCTGCGGCCGTCGTCGGTGTCGGCGGCCACCGGCGTCACCTCGACGTCGGTGTCGGGCGTCCACGACAGGTCCCGCAACCTGCCGGCGGCGTCACGCACGACCACGACGGCGTCGGGCGCCCCGCGGTTGGGAAGGCCCGCTTCTCGCACCGCCGCGCCGGCGGTGGTCCCGGCAGCGACCCGGATAGGGGCTGCTGGGGCGGGGCTGGCGGCGGCGCTCATCGGTGACTCTCCATGGTGGTCGGCAAGGGTGAGAACGCGACCATGCTATCGGTGCGGGTCGTCACGCCCCTATACCGATGGGGCTCTGCAACCAGCCCCATTCGATGCCGGCGAGGTCGGCTCCGAAGCTCAGTGCGCCGAACAGCCACAGCGTGGCGACCACGACCGCGGCGGTGAACACGGCGCTGACCCCTTTGACCGCGATGTGCTGGCGGCCGAACCACGCCATCACCGCGTCGTAGCGGGCCCTGACGTAGGTGAGCGCCCGCTGCGCGAAGGCGAACTCGGTGGCCAGGATCGCCAGGCCGAGGAACACGATCGCCCAGCCGGGTCCCGGGTACGGGATCGCGACGATCCCCACCGCCAGCACCACCAGGCCCACGACGCCGACCGCGATGCGGTACCCGAAGTCGACCAGTGGGCGGTCCCGGACGCGGTCGCGCCACCGCGCCCAGGCGCGTTTGAGTCCCGAACCGATCACGGCTGCCCCTGGCGCAGGGTGACGAACAAGGCGTGCGCCTCGGCCAGCACGGTGTCGGCGTCGAGAAGGCGGCCGGTGACGAAGATCTTGCGACCCTCGACGCGGTCAACGGCCGCCTCGACGCGCAATCGCTTTTGGACTGGGGCGACGGCGCGGTAGTCGACATGCAAGTAGGCGGTGCGCTGGGATTTGGCGCGGGTCAGGGTGAAGACCGTGTAGCCCAGGACGGAATCGAACAGCAGGGCCACCGCACCGCCGTGCGCGGCGCCGTTGCGGCCCAGGTGATAGCGCCGGAACTCGGCGCTGCCCGCGACGCGGCCGTCTTCGGTGGCCCGCACGCGCATGGGCACCTGCAGGATGTTGCCGCGGTTGGGCAGGTCGAAGCGGCGGCCCGACGGTGAGTTCCATTCGTCCGCCTCGTACGGGGCCAGCAGTTCCGAGGCGGCCTCGATCAGATCCGCGGCCCGGCTGATCACCTCGTCGGGCGCGTCGGCCGCGCGGGCATGGTCCTGCAGGGTGCGCACCGCCGCGACGAACCGCCCGTAGTCCGGTCCCCCGCGGGTGGTGGGAACCGGCGGGTTGAAACCGCCGCCGGCATGGGCGTCGGTGGAGGGGGTGGCCACCTGCCCACCGTATGGCCGCCCGCGCCATTAGGCACCGCCGAACCCCCGACCTGTACACATCCGCGGGGGCCGATGTCATCGTTGCGGGGTGAGGATCGAGGACTTGACGTCGCTTCGGCTGACCTACCCCGAGGTCGGCGCCACCGCGGGACCGCTGCCCGCCGGCTATCACCACGTGCGGGCGTCGGCGGTGATCGGAACCGGCCGGCGCCGTTTCGAGGAGGCCTCGGCGGCGGTGCTGCGGTGGGGCATGTTGCGCGGCGCGGGCCTGCGGGTCGAGGCGAGCAGCGAGATCGCCCATCCCGGCGCCCACGTGATCGTCGGCCTCGGTCCGATCCGGGTGCCGTGCCGGGTGGTCTACGTCCTCGACGAGCCCGACCGGCGGGGTTTCGCCTACGGCACCTTGCCCGGCCACGGCGAAACGGGCGAGGAGTTGTTCGCGGTGCGTTACGACCCGGCCACCGACGAGGTGTTCGCGCAGGTGAGCGCGTTCTCCCGGCATGCGGCCTGGTGGAGCAGACTGCTCGCGCCGGTCACGAGGCTGGCGCAGCACGCCATGACCCGCCGATACGTGAGGTCCCTGTAGTCGGCGCGGCGGCTCCCTAGGATTCGGGCTGTGCCAGGCAGAATGTCGCTCCGCCGCGCCCGCTCGGTGCTCGGCGCCGAGATCGGCGCGATCCGTCGGCGCGATCCCGACTTCGACGCGGGCGATATCACCGCCTTCACGTTTCCGCTGGCGGTCCGGGCGGCCGGTGTGCTGGCCGTCGGTCTGGTGCCGTTGCTGGTGGTGCGCACCGGTGGTGACACCGACGCCGTGCTGGTGCCGCTCATCGGGTCGCTCGCGCTGGCCATCGTGTGCACGGCGGTGGTGGCGTGGCTGACCGCGATCGTGTTCTCCGGGCTGGTGGTGATGGTGCTCTACCGCACCGGCCCGGCGGCGTCGTCGCAACTGGTGGTGCGCATCCTGACCGATTCCTTCCGCCGCGTCAGCGACGCCACCTCGCATATCACCCTGCTGGCGCTGGTGGCCGGTCTGCTGTCACTGGCGATCGGGCTGCCCACCCGCTACGGCGACGAGGAAGCCAACTCGGTGATCGAGGACCTGCTCGCGGCGCAGGTCGGGGTGCTGCTGGTGGCCCTCGGGTTCGCGTTCGTCGCGGAGTCGATCCGGTCGGCCGCCGACATCGTGGACGACCAGTCGCTGATGCTGGCGTGGCCGTGGGCGCTGCTCATCGCCTGCCTGAGCTGGGCTGTGGCGACGACCATCGGGCCCTTCGAGATCACCAGGATGCTGGCCATCCTGCTGCACGAGTGGCTGCCCGCGAACGTGGACGGGGTGCCGCGGGCGCAGCTGATCGCCGGGCTGATCCCGCCGGACGCACGCTGGTGGGCGGCGTTCGGGCCGATACCGATCATCGTGGCGGTCTGGGCGATCGCGGCCTGGCGTCACGGCGGGTTCGCCACCCTGCGCGAATTCCTCGCCGGCCACGACGAGGTACCGGCTACGAGGCTTCCGTGACCGGTTGGGGGTGCTCCTGTGTTCCGTCCAGACTCCGGCCGGCCTCGGCCTGCACCGCCAGCCCGAGGTGGTAGGACAGGATCGCCAGGGTGAACAGGCCGAGTGACAGGTTGATCAGCGCGGCGAACCCTTGGGTGGCGAAGTCCACCAACGCGTTGAGGAAGGTGAAGACCAGCGCGGCGTTGCGCAGCCAGCGCAACGGCCACACGCTGTCGACGCGCCGCCGCGCGATCATCGCGGGCACCGCGAAGCCGGAGGTCAGGGCAGCGCTCACCAGCAGGATCACCGACGCCGGACTCGCCCCGTCCAGTTCGAATCGGACGTGGGTGTCCTGGTAGAAGTAGCCACCGAGCGCGATGCCGAGCGCACCGAAGAACAACCCGCCCACCGACCCGGCCACCATCAGCCAGCCGACCACCGGTATCCAGCGCGGGCTGCGGAAGAACCCCGGGACCAGCCGCGACGCCTGCTGCTGCAGCCGGTAGAGCCGGTCGGGCGCGTGATCCGCGGCCAGGACCAGGGCCCGGACGTGCCCCACGTCGGCGCGGTCGGCGCCGCCGGCCCTGGCGCGTTCGACGAGCGCCAGCCCGAGGTCCCGGCGGCGCTGCGCGAGTCCGCGGGCCACCCCGTCGGCGGCGATCGCGGCCGCCGACGCCAGGCATTCCTGCGGGCTGAGCGGGCGGAAGTCGCGGACCACCCGCGCGCCGACCAGGATGATCACGACGAGGATGTACATGATCTCGGCGGCCGGACCGTAGAAGTAGTCGTTGTCCTTGGTGACGAACTTGCCGACCTCGTCGAGAAACAGCCCGAATCCGACTCCGCCAACCACCACGGCGACGATGCGCGCACCCAGACCCAGCACCAACCAGCCGATGAGCAGTGCCAGCATCATCAGCGCTCCACCCCACAGCGCGTGGGCGATATGCAGGTTGCCCCCGCCGACCTGCGGATATCCGGTCAATGCCAGATAGCCGCGGGTGAGCAGGATGGTCGCGATCGCGATGAGGACGAACGCTTCGGCGGCGCTGGGCCCGGTCGCGCTGCGGGTGAAGGCGCCGTGTCGCGCCCGACGTGGATGCTCTGCCGCGTTCGCCACCGGTACCTCCGCTCTGCGCAGCGCGTAGATTTAAGCAACCTAGCCGAGCACGACGATCGGATGAGCCGGTGAACGATCCTGCCGGGGTGGAATCCACCCATCTGCGCATCGCGGAGATTGTGCACGAGTTGCACAGCAGGCCCGACGCGGATGCCGACACGGTCATCGCCGAACTGGTCGAACACGCCGCGGTGGAGATTCCCGGCGCGCAGTACGCGGGCGTCACCGTGACCCGCAACGCCAAGCAGATCGACACCCCCGCCGCCAGTCACAAGTGGCCGGTACTCCTCGACGAGATCCAGCAGCGGCACCGGGAAGGCCCCTGTCTGACGGCGGCGTGGGAGGAGATGACGATCCACGTCGCGGACCTGGAGACCGACGAACGGTTCCCGCTGTATCGCCGGGACGTCTTGGAGCAGACCCCGATTCGCACCATCATGGCGTTTCAGCTGTTCATCGCCGGCGAGACGATGGGCGCCCTGAACGTCTATGCCGAGACACCGCACGCGTTCGGGCCGCAGACACGCGAGATCGGCCTGATCTTCGCCAGTCACTCGTCGGTCGCGTGGAACTCCGCGCGCCGCGACGAGCAGTTCCGTCAGGCCCTGTCCAGTCGCGACACCATCGGCCAGGCCAAGGGCATGATCATGGAACGTTACGGGGTCGACGCGGTCCAGGCGTTCGCCCTGCTGCGCAAGCTCTCCCAGGATTCGAACGTGCCCCTGTTCCACATCGCGACCGACCTGATCGCCCAGGCGCAGTCGGCCACCGGATAACTCCGGTCCACCGAAGCCGTTGCGTCCCAGCCCGACAGGTCCGCGGGCTGCTCGCCCTCGATCGGAGCCGCTGCCGAGTTTCCGGTCGCGCGGCGGGTAGGGACCTGCAGCCGTCGATGTGGGACCAAAGCCTCTGCGGGTGAGACCGCCGTCACACCTACCGTCATGACGCGCAGGACGGTGTGTCCGCCGTCACGCACCGACGTTGGGAGGCAACGATGCCACATTCCGTCATTCCGAAGCCCACTCAGGCACGCCGGCAGCGCGTCACCCCCGGATTGGGTCTCGCCGCTCTGACCGCGATCGTCGTCGGCTCCATGATCGGCAGCGGCATCTTCGCGCTGCCGTCCCAGATGGCGGGCAGTGCCGCGCCGGGACCGCTGCTGATCGGCTGGCTGGTCACCGGTGTCGGCATGTTGACCCTGGCGTTCGTGTTCCAGACCCTGGCCTCGCGCAAGCCGGACGTCGACGGCGGTGTCTACGGCTACGCCCGAGCGGGTTTCGGGAACTACATCGGCTTCACGTCGGCGTTCGGCTACTGGATGTCGGCCTGGGTGGGCAACGTCGCCTACCTCGTGCTGTTGTTCGCCACACTGGGTTACTTCTTCCCCGGATTCGAGGGTGGCGCAACGGTTCCCGCGATCGCCGGCGCGTCGATACTGCTGTGGACCGTGCACGCGATGACCCTGCGCGGCATCCAGACCGCGGCGTTCGTCAACGTCGTGGTCACCGTCGCCAAAGTGGTGCCCATCCTGACGTTCATCGCCATCGCCGCGGTGGGATTCAAGGCCGGGCTGTTCACCGCGGACTTCTGGAGCACGACCACCCTTGTCGACGGCGCCCCGCTCGGCGACACGCTGTCCCAGGTCAAGAACATGATGTTGGTGACGGTCTGGGTGTTCATCGGGATCGAGGGCGCGGCAGTCTATTCCCAGCGCGCGGCCAGCCGCCGCGACGTCGGGCGGGCCACGGTGATCGGCTTCGCCGGGGTGCTGGCGCTGCTGCTGCTGGTGAACCTGCTGTCGTACGGCCTGATGGCCCAAGCGGATCTGGCCGGGCTACCCGACCCGTCCATGGCAGGCCTCCTCGAGCACGAGGTCGGCAGCTGGGGTGCGGCGTTCATCTCCGGCGGGCTGATCATCTCACTGCTCGGTGCGCTGATCGCCTGGGTGATGCTCTGCGTGGAGATCCTGCGCCTACCCGCGCTGGAGCACGTCATGCCCACGGCGCTGGCCCGCGAAAACTCCCACGGCGCACCGGCGAACGCGCTGTGGCTGACCAACCTGTGTGTCCAGGCGCTGCTGCTGTGGACGCTGGCCAATGCCAGCACCTACACGAACCTGGTGTACCTGGCGACGTCGCTGATCCTGCTGCCGTACCTGTGGTCGGCGGCCTACCAGGTGCTGCTGGCGGTGCGCGGCGAGACCTACGAGTCCGGCGGCGGCCGGGTCCGCGACCTGGTCGTCGGGTCGGTCGCACTGGCCTACGCGGTCTGGCTGGTCTACGCGGGCGGGTTGCAGTACCTGCTCATCGCGGCGCTGTTCTATCTCGCCGGCACCGGCCTGTACGTGTGGGCCCGCCGGGAAAACCAACTCCCGGTGTTCACCAAACCCGAGTGGGCGATCGTCGGCGCGGTGGCGTTGGCCTCGGCGGCCGCCGTCGCGCTCCTGGCCACCGGCAACCTGTCGGTGCTGTGACCGAGAAAGGTTCGAGCCCCATGGACCCCATCGAAGGGACCGCATCGCGCCTGGGCGTGTGGTCGGAGGCCGGGCGTCTGCGCCGAACCCTGGTGAGCGCACCGGGACTCGCCCACCAGCGGCTGACTCCGGAGAACTGCCACGAATTGTTGTTCGACGATGTCATCTGGCTGCAGCAGGCCCGCCGCGACCACTTCGACTTCGTCGCCAAGATCGTCGACCGCGGTGTCGAAGTCCTCGACCTGCAGGACCTGCTGGCCGATGTCCTCGAGCTGGCCGAGGCGAGGGATTGGCTGCTGGACCGCAAGGTCACCGACGATCTCGTCGGGTCCGGGTTGCGCCACGAGATCCGGGCGTGGCTGGGTGAACTGCCCGCGGCCCGCCTGGCCGAACTGCTCATCGGCGGCGTCTCCTACCAGGATGTGCCCGTCGATGCCGGCGGTGGTTTCCTCGCAGCGTTTCGCGAACTGGATCCCGCCGGCTTCCTCCTGCGACCGCTGCCGAACACACAGTTCATGCGCGACAACAGTTCCTGGATCTTCCACGGGGTGACGCTGAACCCGATGTACTGGCCGGCGCGCCGGCAGGAGACGCTGCTGACCTCCGCGGTGTACCGGTTCCATCCGGCGTTCGCCGACGAGAAGTTCGACGTGTGGCTGGGCGACCTCGACGGGAAGTCCCGCGACCGCGGCGCGGCCACCCTCGAGGGCGGTGACGTGATGCCC
This sequence comes from Actinomycetota bacterium, assembly GCA_018268465.1. GTDB lineage: Bacteria > Actinomycetota > Actinomycetes > Mycobacteriales > Mycobacteriaceae > Mycobacterium. The sequence continues at coordinate 58,529 of JAFDWN010000012.1, read as the reverse complement.
GTCGGTAAGGGCGTCGTGGTCATCGGTATGGGCGAGCGCTCGTCGCACCAGGCGATCACCCAGGTGGCGCACAACCTGTTCGCGGCTGGGGCGGCGGAGCGGGTGATCGTCGCCGGACTCCCCCGCTCGCGCGCCGCGATGCACCTCGACACGGTGTTCACCTTCTGCGACTACGACCTCGTCACGGCATACGCACCCGTGGTGGACGGCATCGTTCCGTTCAGCCTGCGCCCCGACGACACGTCACCGTCCGGTCTGGACATCCGCCGCGAGCCCAAGGGTCTGGTCGACACCCTCGGCGAGGCGCTGGGTGTGCGGTTCCGGGTGGTCACCACCGCCGGTGACGTGTACGGCGTGCAGCGTGAGCAGTGGGACGACGGCAACAACGTGGTGGCACTGCAACCCGGCGTCGTCGTCGCCTACGACCGCAACATCCTGACCAACACCGCCCTGCGCAAGGCCGGGGTCGAGGTCGTCACCATCACCGCCAGCGAACTCGGCCGGGGCCGCGGCGGTGGGCGGTGTATGACCTGCCCGATTCTCCGCGATCCGCTCTACACCTGACCCGCAACGAGGACGATCCCCATCATGGCCTACAACAATCGCAACCGCAGCTTGCTCAGTCTCGTGCACCACACTGACCGCGATCTGCACTATCTGCTGGACCTCTCCCGAGATCTCAAGCGCGCCAAGTATTCCGGTGCTCAACGCAACAGTCTCGCAGGCAAGAACATCGCCCTGATCTTCGAGAAGACCTCGACGCGGACCCGCTGCGCTTTCGAGGTCGCCGCCCACGACGAGGGTGCGCACGTCACCTACATCGACCCCGCCTCGTCGCAGATCGGGCACAAGGAGTCGATGAAGGACACCGCGCGGGTGCTCGGCCGGATGTACGACGCCATCGAGTACCGCGGTGCGGCCCAGGAGATCGTGGAGGAACTCGCGCAGTACGCCGGCGTCCCCGTCTTCAACGGGCTGACCGACGAATTCCACCCCACACAGATGCTGGCCGACGTCATGACCATGACCGAGCACTGCCCGAAACCCTTGACCGACATCGCTTTCGCCTTCGTCGGGGACGGCCGAAACAACGTCGCGAATTCGCTGCTGCTGGTCGGGGCGAAGCTCGGCATGGATGTGCGCATCGGGGCTCCGCACGATCTGTGGCCGCACGAGGACCACCTGTCGATGTGTCAGGAGTTCGGCGCCGCGTCGGGCGCGCGCATCACCGTCACCGACGACCCGGTGAAGGCGGTCGCCGGCGTGGATTTCATCTACACCGACGTGTGGGTGTCGATGGGCGAGCCACTGGACACCTGGGGTGAACGGATCGACGCCCTGCTGCCCTTCCAGGTGAATCGCGCGCTCATGGCGGCCGCGGGGAGTCCGCGGGTGAAGTTCATGCACTGTCTGCCCGCCTTCCACAACGCCGAGACCGCCGTCGGCGCACAGATCGCCGCGTCCTACCCGCACCTCGCCGACGGCATCGAGGTCACCGAGGACGTCTTCGAAGGGCCCGCGAACATCGCTTTCGAACAGGCGGAGAACAGGATGCACACCATCAAGGCGGTCCTCGTGGCCGCACTGAGCTGACCGTGCGCATCGTCATCGCGCTGGGCGGCAACGCCCTGCTCCGGCGCGGTCAGCCGATGACGGCCGAGAATCAGCGGGCCAACATCAGACTCGCCGCGGAGCGGATCGCGGCGGTGGCGCCCGGCAACGAAATCGTCGTCGCCCACGGTAACGGGCCCCAGGTGGGGTTGCTGGCCCTGCAGGCCCAGGCGTACACCGCCGTCGCGCCCTACCCGCTGGACGTCCTCGGGGCGCAGACCGAGGCGATGATCGGCTACGTCATCGAACAGGAGCTCGGCAACGTCCTGCCACCCGAGCAGCCGATCGCGACGTTGCTGACCATGATCGAGGTCGACCCGGACGACCCGGCCTTCGCGCACCCCACCAAACCGATCGGCCCGGTGTACGACCGCGCCACCGCCGAGCGTCTCGCGGCGGCCAGCGGGTGGAGCGTCGCGCCGGACGGCGACATGTTCCGCCGGGTGGTCGCAAGCCCGAAACCCCAGCGGATCTTCGAGATCCGTCCGATCCGCACTCTCGTCGAACGGGGCACGATCGTCGTGTGCGCGGGAGGCGGCGGCATCCCGACGATGTACGACGAACACGGCAGGCTGCACGGCGTCGAAGCGGTGATCGACAAGGACCTGGCGTCGGCACTGCTGGCCGAGCAACTCGATGCCGATCTGCTCGTGATCGCGACCGACGTGGACGGCGTCTACCTGGACTGGGGGCTACCGGCTCAGCGCAAGCTGGGGCGGGTGGCCGCCGCCGAACTCGCCGCGCTGCGGTTCCCCGCCGGATCGATGGGCCCGAAAGTCGACGCGGCGTGCGGCTTCGCGCGACGCACCGGCAACCAGGCCGTGATCGGGTCACTCACCCAGATCGCCGACATCGTCGAGGGCGAGGCGGGCACCCGGGTTCATGCGTCCTAGCGGCGTCTCACCCGGGCCGCGCATCGCGCGGTGGCCGCGCCAGCGCGAGCACCTCGTCGAAACCGGCAGCCAGGCATTCCAGGAACACGTCGAAGTCCGGTATCGCACCCGCGTCGGCGTTGACGCCGAGTTCGCAGGTATCGGCGTAGGACAGTAACGTCACGTTGACCGCCGCGCCGATCGTGGGCGCGAACGCGAACTGCCCCAGTACTTTTGACCCGCTCAGATACACCGGTGCCGGGAATCCCGGGACGTCACTGGCCACGACGTCGACGTTGCACAATACTGACCCGACATACCAGCGGGGCATCACGTTGAGTGCACCGGCGATGAGTTGGGTGTAGGGCAGCGACTTCTCGCCGCGCACGGCGCCCGTCTGCTGGTGAACGGCCCGAATACGCTGCGCCGCATCGGCGATCGCGGCGGGCACGCCGAACCGCATGAGGGTGACCCTGTTCCCGCCGATCGGGTCGTCGTCGGTGCGCAGACTGATCGGCATGGTGACGATGAGATCGCCGACGCCGACATCGTGCTTCTCGTGATACAGGCGGATTCCGCCGGCGACCGCGGCGAGGAATGCGTCGTTGATCGACCCGCCGCCGGCGTGCCCGGCCCGCTGCAACAGATCCTTGGGCACCTCGTGGGTCCCCACCCGGCGCCGCAGGGTGCGGTCCCGCATGATCGGCGAGCCCGGCCGGGTGAGGGGTCGCATCGTCCGGTAGATCGAGGCCGCCGCGTTCCAGGCCGCCGTGGCAGCACCGACCGGGTGGCGGACGTTGCCGACCAGCGCTGGAACCGCGGCGAGCGCACCCGTCACCGCCGTTACGGCCAGCCCCGCCTGATAGGTCAGGGTGTCGCGCACCGTATCGAGCGGCCCGGCCGCGGCCGCCGCCGGCGCGTCGGGCAGCGGCGGGAGGTCCCGGAGTCGAGCGGTCGAGTCGTAGAGATTCCGGGCGATCTCGACGGCGCCGATGCCGTCGGTGAGGGCGTGATGCAGTTTGCACAGCAGCGCGGCGCCGCCACCGGCGAAGCCTTCGATGAGCGTGACCTCCCACAGCGGCCTGGCCCTGTCGAAGTCGGCCATCGCCGCCACCCGGGCCATGCCGAGGACGAATTCGCGTTCGCGGCGGGCGCGCTCGCCGGGCGGACTCTCTTCTCCCCTCTCGAGGTCGGCCGGCACGGCGACGCGCCGCACGTGGAATTCGAGGTCGAAGTCCGGGGCGGACTCCCACCGCGGCGGAGCCAGCATCGGCGAGGGCAGGACACGCTGCCGGAACATCGGGACGATCCTGCTGATCCGGTCGAACCTGTCGACCATGTGCTGCCAGTCGGGGGCGCGGTCGAGCAGGACGATGCTCACGATCGTCGACCGCAGCCGGGGATCGTGCTCCATCGACCAGGCGAAAGCGTCGCTGTTGCGCATGAACTCGGCCATGATGTCCCCGACCCGTTGGCGTGAACTGGATCACCTCAGTCCATCAGGGACCCGTGTGGTCGGCCGAGAGCCCAACGCGGGGCATCGCGGTGACTTTGGTCCTTCCGTGACGGGCGCGGCGGGGACCGCCCCGCCGGCCGGGCGCACGGTGGCGACGGTTCGGGACCACCGGCTTCGCTCCGGGGACCAAAGGCCCTGACTCCGCCCGGCCCCCGCGGCCTAGCGTGGGAGGGGAACGGATGGCCGGCGTGCAGACCGCGCCGACCCTGGGCACAAAGGAGTGCGAAATGTCCGAATCCCCCGATCAATACGGCATTCTGGTGGCCGTCGACGGATCGCCGGAATCCGACGCCGCGGTGCGCTGGGCTGCACGTGAAGCGGCTCTGCAGCACACCCGTCTGACCCTGCTGCATGTCGTGGCCCCGGTGATCGTGAGCTGGCCCGTGGCCACTCTGGAATCCGGCTTCTACCAGTGGCAGCAGGACAACGCCAAGGACGTCATCGACCAGGCGCAGAAGACGGTGCAATCGGTCCTGTCCAGTGCGGAGCAGCCCCCGATCCACGTCGAGATCCAGGACTCCGCCGTCGTACCCGCACTGGTCGACGCGTCCGGCAAGGCCCGGATGGTGGTGGTCGGCAGCCGCGGACTCGGCGCCGTCGGTCGTGCGGTCCTGGGTTCGGTCAGCAGCGCCCTGGTCCGCCACGCGCACTGCCCCACCGTGGTCATCCGCGCCGGCGTCGGCGACGAGGACACCGCACGGCCCGTGCTGCTGGGCGTCGACGGTTCCCCGGCTTCCGAAGCGGCGACCGCGCTGGCGTTCGACGAAGCGTCACGGCGCGGCGTCGGACTCGTCGCGCTGCATGCGTGGAGCGATTTCGGCGCCGTGCCCACCGCCGGGATGGATTGGCGGCAATTCGAGGAGGACGGGAACGAGATACTGGCCGAACGGCTTGCGGGCTGGCAGGAGAAGTACCCCGACGTGACGGTGGAGCGGCGCATCGTCTACAACCGGCCGGTGCACTGGCTGATCGAAGCATCCGAAAACGCCCAGCTCGTCGTCGTCGGCAGCCACGGCCGTGGCGGGTTCACCGGGATGCTGCTGGGTTCGGTCAGCGCCGGCGTGGTGCATCAGGCCAAGGCGCCCGTAGTCGTGGTGCGCAGTCGCTGAGCCCGACTTCCCCATGAAATCCCCTGTGCAGTAAGGGTTTCCCCGATTGGATCGGAGTTCGGCATGGACGACGGCAGCACGTCACCGGCGGTGATCGTCGGCGTCGACGGTTCCGACGCCGGGATCGGTGCCGCGCTGTGGGCGGTCGACGAGGCGACCAGCCGCTCGCTACCCCTGCGCCTGGTCTACGTGATCGCCGCCAACCACCCGTGCGCCGCGGATTACGACGCGGAGGTCGCGCGGGCGAAGGCGGCGCTGGGCGCCGCGCGCGCCGCGGTGGAGGCGGCGGGCGGTCCGGTCCGGGTGCAGACCGCGATGCTCTCGGGCCCCGCGGGGCCCACCCTGGTCGCGCAGTCCGAGGGCGCCGCACTGATCTGCGTCGGCTCGGTCGGGATCAACGGCTACGCCCGCGCCATCGTCGGGTCGACGGCCGCCGAGCTCGCCGAGCGGGCGCGGTGCCCGGTGGCCATCATCCGGCCGCGCGACGGTGCACCGGATCCCGACGTCAACTGGATCGTGGTGGCGATCAACGCCGAACCTCACCAGGACGGCGTCGTCGAGCAGGCGATGCGGGAAGCCCGGCTGCGCGGCGCTCCGGTGCTGGCCCTCGGCGATCGACGCCGGCCCACCGAGAAGGCGCGCAGTGCCCTCGACCACGCGATCACCATGTGGCGCGAGCGATATCCGGATGTCCGGGTCTACCCGGTCGACGACGGAGCCGACGTCGCGCACTTCGTCAGACACCAAGACGAGCAGATTCTGCTGGCCGTCGTCGGCGAGTCGGAGGCCGGGCATATCGCGCAGATCGTCGGGCGCCCCGAGGGGCATCACAGCCATCACCCGCTGCGCCGCGGAGAGTCGTCGGCGCTGGTGGTGCGGCGCTGACCGCGGGAGCGCCGGCGTTGCGGCGGTGAGGTCGGCACGCGGTGTGTCGTTCACCGCCTGGGAGCCGCCGCGGAGCGGATGACAGACTGGGCAATCGTGCCGCGTTCCGCCGGATGTCCCGATCACCGATGACGTGGTGGAATGCCGCGATCCTGTTGTTGGCCGGCGTCGGGGGCGGTCTGGTGGGCAGCATCGCGGGACTGGCATCGCTGACGACCTACCCCGCTCTGCTGGCCGTGGGACTGCCGCCGGTGGCCGCCAACGTCACCAACACCGTCGCGCTGGTGTTCAACGGGGTCGGCTCGATCGCGGGTTCGCGGCCCGAACTGCGCGGCCAGGGACCGTGGCTGGTGCGGACCGTCCCGCTCATGGTGCTCGGCGGGGCCGCGGGCGCGGGCCTACTGTTGCTTACCCCGGCGAGCGGATTCGAGAAGCTGGTCCCGATCCTGATCGCGCTGGCGTCGCTGACGATCGTGCTGCCCCGCCGCGCGCTGGACGGCGCCAAACCGCGCAAACGCCGGGCGGTGGTGCTGCTGGAGGGTGCGGCGATCTTCCTGGTCGGGGTGTACGCGGGGTATTTCGGCGCCGCCGCCGGTGTGGTGCTGCTCGCGTTGCTGCTGCGCGCCGGGGGTGCGACCCTGGCGCACGCCAACGCGGCCAAGAACGTCATGCTCGGCATCTCGAATTCCGTTGCCGCGGTGGCATTTGCGTTTCTCGCCCCGGTTGACTGGCTGGCCGTGGTACCGCTGGGGATCGGCTGTCTGATCGGCTCGCGGCTCGGGCCGGTGGTAGTGCGGCACTCGCCGGCGACACCGTTGCGCATCCTCATCGGCGTGGCGGGGCTGTGCCTGGCAGTCAAACTGGGGATCGACGCCTACTCGTGATGCCGGCGGGTCACACCCCGCGTTCCACGGGCAGCAATCCGCGGTCGACGGCGGCGACCAGTGCCGCGTGGTCGGCTTCGGTCTGGTCGGCGTAGCGCCGCGCGAATACGCACAATGCCTCGTCGACGCGGTCCGAGCGGCCCAGGTAACCCGCGATCATCGATGCGCCGCTGGTGCGGGCGTGGCCTTTGGCCAGCAGCTGGCCGACCACGCCGGCGTAGTCGGTGAGGGCGTCGGGGTCCATGGCGTCCAACGGGACGGTGCCCTTCATGTTGCGGAACTGCCGCACGTAGTACTGCAGGCCGTCCATGCTGGTCCAGCCGAGCAGCGGGTCGCTGACCGTTTGCAGTGCCTGCTGGTATTCGACGACACGCTGCCCCTGATGGGCGTGCCAGGCCGATTCGCCGTGCACGTAGCGCGCCAGCACGGACCGGCGGGCCTGTTTGAGTTGCAGGAAGACGACGTCCTCGGCCGAGGACCCTTCCAGTAGCGCCACGTACGCGCGCAGGCCGACGCTGCCGACGCCGACCACTTTGTGGGCGACGTCGACGAGGGTGTAGCCACCCAGGACCCGCCGCCAGTGGGTGGCCAGCGTCTGCAGGTAGTCGTCAAGGGCCTCGGCGAGCGCTTCGGCCTCCTGCTCGGGCAGGCGGGTGATCAGCGGCGGTTCCTCGACGATGTGGCGAACCCCGTGGACTTCGCGGGTGAACCGGGGCAGCGCGCGGTCGCTGGTGCGGTTGCGGGCACGCCTGGCCGACCGTGCCACCTCCTCGCTGAGAGGTCCGGCCGTCTCGGCGGCCAGCCGGTCGACGTCGAGGCGGGTGAAGGATCGGGAGAACAGCGGTTCGTCGGCGAGGCGGCGCAGCTCCGAGCGGTAGGCGGCGACGCAGGAGCGCGCGGATGCGCCGCACTGCTCCTCATTGGCCCCGTTCTGCCGTCCGGCCACCCAGATACTGGCCACGAGGCGGCGCAGATCCCACTCCCACCCGCCGGGGTGTGCCTCGTCGAAATCGTTGAGGTCGATCACCAGGTCGCGTTCGGGCGAGGCGTAGAACCCGAAATTGCCCAGGTGAGAGTCGCCGCAGACGACGGGAGTGATGCCCGTGGACGGCAAGGTGGCGACGTCTTCGGCCATGACCACCGCGGTGCCGCGCAGGAAGCCGTACGGCGAGGCGATCATCCGCCCGACCCGGATCGGGATCAGGCGGTCGAGCCGGCCCTGATGGCTGACCTGGATCAGCTCGACGGGATCGGGCCGTCCCGGTGGCGGCGCCCAATCCGCCAGCGACCGCCGCGGCACCCGATCGCGCAGGCTCTTGCCGATCGCATAGCGTTCGGCGCGGGTGACGGGCCGTTGGCGCAGGGAGTGGTAGGCGCCGCTGTCGGTTTCGGCCAGCACGGTGTGGCCGCGGGGTGGGTGCGCGGTTGTCACCGCGGCCCCTGCCGCGGCGCGAAATGGTGGCGTGTCCAACCGGTGACTCTGCGCATGCGATGACGGCCCCTCCCTGACGGCTGGTCCACAGCTGGTCCATTGTCGCGCCTGCACGCTTGCGCGGGCGGGACTTTGCGAGGTGTCGTCGGGGCCGGCGGCCGGCGGTTCGGGAACCGGCCTGACCGCGATCCGGTCAGTGGGTGGACTGCTGGCTGGGGATGTCGGCGGCGCCGGTGGTGGCGATGAACTCCTCGATGAGGTCGACGACCGCCATGGGTGCTTCGACCTGGGCGAAGTGCCCGACGCCGGGCAGCACCTCGACCCGGCTGCCCTCGCGTGCGGCCTGCGCTGCGTAGGCGTGTTCGACGGGGATGATGTCGTCCTTTTCTCCCCAGATCGTCATCACCGGCAGGCCCGCCTGCAGCTGCAGCCGGCTGAGCGCGCTGACGGCCTGGCCGCGGTAGTCGACCACCGAACGCAGCGTGCGCAGGAAGGACTGCCGGGTCTGGGCGTCCGACAGTGAGCAGTAGGCGCTCCACACTTCCGCACCGCGTGGCGACTGGATGCCGACCCCGCTCAGCCACGACTTCACCTTGTTGCCGACCTGGAGCACCGGTTTGGGGGCGACGATCGGCAGGACGAACTCCGCACCCGGGGCGGATAGCAGTCGCAGGATGAAACCGACATCCGGGCCGAGTCCGCCACTGCTGATCAGGACGAGCCGCTCGCAGTAGTCGGGGTGCTGGTAGACGAACTGCATCGCAACGCCGCCACCGAGCGATTGGCCCACCACGGTGACACGGCTGATGCCGAGTTCGTCGAGGAAGTCGCGCAGCCACACCGCGAATGCGCCGAGCGAGTAGTCGCCGCGCGGCTTGTCCGACTGGCCGTGCCCGATCAGGTCCGGTGCCACGACGCGGTACTTCTTGGCCAGCTGCGGTGTCACCGATCGCCACGTCGCCGAACTGGCGGCCATGCCGTGGATCAGCAACAACGCCTCCCCGTGGCCCGAATCGCGGTACGCGACGCGGTTACCGTGCAGTTCGAGGTACTTCAAGTCACTCACGGGCCACCCTCCAGACAGTTGGGATGCTCGAACACCCGAATACACAGTACCGCCGGTACCGCCTTGGGACGATATGGACCGCGCGCGACGTCGGGCACGTCGGGCGCCGCGGGTGACGCCGGCCTCGCGGACCAATGCCACCGCCACCGTGAGGGTCTCATCGGGGGTACCGGCCACTACGACCGTGTGTGCCACCCAACGGTGCGGGTTACCGTTCCTCGTGCGCCTCGAGCGCCATCGCCGAGCTCAATTCTTCCCGCGAGCGGATCTGCAGCTTCTGGTACACGTGACGCAGGTGGTATTCGACGGTCTTGGGGCTCAGGAACAGGGCCACCGCCGTTTCCTTCGTCGTGCGTCCGTCGCTGAGCATCCGGGCGATGCGGATCTCTTGGGACGTGAGGACTCCGAGGTAGCCGTCGCGTCCCCGGCGGACCTTCTCCCCCGTCGCGTCGAGCTCCGTCGCCGCCAGATCGGCCCAGGGACGCGCCCCGAGCCGCTCGAACGCCGCCAGCGCCAGGCGGAGTTGAGGCCGGGCAGCCACCCTGCTGCGGTTGCGGCGCAACGTCGCCCCGTAGGCAAGACGCGTGCGAGCCTCTTCGAACAAATCCGGGCTGCCGCTGTGCAGTTCGAGCGCTCGTTCGAACAGTGATGTTCGTTCGGTCGCCTCGGCACAGGTCAGCGCGGCCGCGCGATAGGCGCGCGCCAGCGCCCACGGCTGGCCCTTGGCGGTGGCCTGAGTCAGGTATTCACGGGCGGTGTCCGCCGAGCCGGACACGTCGCCGTTGCGCAGTTGCGCCTCGGCGAGCTCAGGCCCGGGTGCGAGATCGACGTCCAGGAAGGCGATCTGGTGCAGCGTGTGTCGCAGACGCTGGAACCAGTCCGCGGCGGCGGGTGCATCCCCCGTGGCCAGATGCAGATCGCCCAGTGCGAACAGGGCCCACAGCGTGGCCAGGGTGATGCCGTGATTGTCGGCAAGGGTGAGTGCTTCGCGGGCGTTGGCCTGACACTCCTCGACCCGACCCATCCTGGCCTGCAACCAGGCCAGCCCCGCCAGTGATACGGCCAGGTCGGTGGTTTGGCCGGTTTCTCGCGCCAGGGCGATCCCCTCGTCGTAGGCGGCCATACCCGACGCCCAGCGGTCGGTTGTCGCGTCGTCCCGCGCGGTGTGAAACAGGAGCGTGGGCAGCGCCCCGAGTGCCGTCCTGCTGCGGTCGTCGTTGATGGCCCGGGTCATGAGGTCGCGGCCCGAGCCCGCCTCCCGGAGAAACAGGGTGCCGATCACCTGCCAGTGCGGACGGCGGGGGTCCATGGGGAGATCGGGATGGTTCGTCAACGCCTCGACCGCCGCGCGAATCCACTGCACACCCGGGGCGCCGGCGAGCACGCGGGCCACGCCGATCGCCATCTGGCCGCGGATGCGCGAAACATCCGTCCTGCAGCTGTCGATGAGTCGCTCCACTCGGTCGGCGGCATCCAGCGCGGCGGCGGTGTCACATTGGTAGAAGCAGCCGGAGATCAGGTCGGCCAGTCGCATCACCGCGGCATCGGGTTCCGACGCAACACTGAGTTCTGCTGCGCGAAGCAACATTTCACGACCTTCGCCCAACGATCCCGACAGCAGGGCCAGATTTCCCCGCAGCTCGGCGATCTCGGCGAGGGTGGCGCGGTCGGCCGTGAGCGCGGTCGCCTTCTCCAGGAGCGCGTCGGCCCTGGCGGGCTGTCCGGCAAGCCACGCCGTCTCGCCGGCGCTGAGCATCCGGGTCGCCCGCAGCCCGTCGCGGATCGTCAGTTCGGCAGAGCGGGCCAGCGCGGCCACCGCCGCCCCGTGCGCCCCTCGCGCGCATGCGCGGTCGGCCACCGCGGCGAGAGCGTCGGCGACGTCGTCATCCGGACCGATGCAGGCCTGGCTGAGGTGCCACGCCCGCAGGTCGTCCGAGGTGTCCGGCAGGGCAGCGGCGACGGCGCGGTGCACGTCGCGGCGCAGGCCGGGCGTGGCGGTCGAGTAGATTGCCGGGCTAACCAGCGGGTGCCGGAACAGCGCGCGGTCGCCGACCAGACGCAGCAGACCGATCGCCTCGGCCTGCACCAGTTCCTCCACTGTGCACCCCAGCGCCGCCGCTGCTTGCGCGGTCGTACGCAGATCGCCGTCCGCGATGGCTGCGATCAGCAGTACGCGTCTCGCGGACTCCGTCAGCGACGACACCCGACCGCCGAAGGCCCGGGCGACGGCTTCGGGAACGGTGACCGGCAGTTCGCGGGGCAGCCGTGCGACGCTGTCGAGGTCGCGCGAAAGCTCCAGGAGCGCAAGCGGATTACCGGCAGTCACCCGATGCAGGACCACGACATTCTCGGGTGCCGACGATGCGCCGTGCCCGGTGGCGATCAAGGCCCGCGCCGCATCGACTGCCACGCCGGTCAGTTCCAACCTGGGCAGATCCGCGGTGTTGAGGATGGCATCGGGTTCCGGCCGCAAGAACACCAGGAGCGCGATCGGGTCGGCGACGAGACGGCGCGCGACGAATCGGATGGTCTCCGCGGTCGCCGGGTCCAGCAGGTGCGCGTCGTCGACGAGGAGCAGCAGCGGACGGTCTTCGGCGCAGCGGCTCAACAGACTGAGCGTCGCGACCCCGACCGCGAACCGCTCCGGCGCGGGACCGCTGCGCAGGGTGAGCGCGACTTCGAGCGCATCGCGGAGCTGCTCGGGCAGGTGGTCGAGAAACCCGAGGGCCGGCCGTAGCAGTTGGTGCAGACCGGCAAAGCCGAGCCCGACTTCGAACTCGCTTCCGGAGGCCCGCAGCACCTGCATCTCGCCGCCGGTGCGCGCCGCGTCCTCCAGCAGCGCGGTCTTCCCGATCCCCGCCTCGCCCGAGATGACCAGTACGCCGCTTTGGCGCACCCGCGCTCCGGCAACCAGCGTCGCGATCCGCTGCTGCTCGGGTTCGCGACCGACCAGCATCGACTGATCGTAGGAGAGAATTACCGGGGGGGTCACCTGATTCGGAGGGGTGCCCTGGGCTGCGACGGTGGCGGTGTCGAGAAAGGACACCTCATGGACACCACCACTGCACCGGCAGTCGACACCGACAAACTGATGGCCTTCGTCTTCAAAGCGGTCGAAGAGGTCGGCGCCGTCCTCAACGGCGCACTGGTCGTGATGGGTGACCGCCTCGGCTACTACCGAAGTTTGGCCGACCACGGGCCCAGCACGGCTGCCGAACTGGCCGAGCGAACCGATACCGATCAGCACTACGCGCGGGAATGGCTCAATGCGCAGGCCGCGGGATCGTTCGTCACCTACGATCCGTCGACCGGTCGATACGAGTTGCCGCCCGAGCACGCCATCGCCCTGACCGACGAGAACAGTCCGGCGTTCGTCGGCGGCCTGTTCCAGATCGCGCACGGAACCGTATGCGACTCGGCCAGGATCCTGGACGTCGCCCGCACCGGCGACGGGGTCGGCTGGGGCGATCACAACTCCGACGTGCACGTGGGCTGCGAACGGTTCTTCGCGCCGACCTACACCGCGCATCTGGTCTCGGACTGGTTGCCCGCCCTCGACGGTGTCGTCGACAAGCTGAGCGCCGGGGCCTCGGTCGCCGATGTGGGCTGCGGGCATGGCGCATCGACAATTCTGATGGCCCAGTCCTTTCCGAACTCGCGAGTACGTGGCACCGACTGCCATTCGGGATCGATCGCCACGGCGCGGACCCGTGCGTCCCGGACGGGTTCGACCGCTCGGATCGAATTCGAGACCGCCGATGCCGACGCCTTCACCGGCGGCCCCTACGACCTGGTCACCATGTTCGACTGTCTGCACGACATGGGCGATCCCGTCGGCGCCGCCCGGCATGTCCGGGAGGTGATCGCCGACGACGGCACCTGGATGATCGTCGAACCGATTGCCGGCGACCACGTCGAGGACAACCTGCACCCGGTGGGGCGCGCCTACTACGGATTCTCGACCTTGCTGTGCACCCCGTCGTCGCTGTCGCAGCCGGTCGGACTGGCGTTGGGAACGCAGGCGGGCCCGGCACGCATCCGCGACGTCGTGGCGGCGGCCGGATTCACCCGTTTCCGGCTCGCCGCGCAGACACCGTTCAACAATGTGTTCGAGGTCCGGCCCTAAACCGCGACGATGGGCGACCATAGGTAGGTGAAGGCCGAACAGCGGCCCGCGCGCCTGCCGGACCGCTCAGGTGCAGCGAGCCGCGACGGCGTCTCGCTGCACTTCGACGTCTACGGTGACGCCGCCACAACGGTCATGCTGCTACCGACCTGGTCGGTCGTGCCGTCGCGGTTCTGGAAGGCCCAAGTAGCATTCCTGGCCCGGCACTATCGGGTCATCACGTTCGACGGCCGCGGCGCGGGCCTGTCCGGCCGGCCGCGAGGCGCCGCAGCGTTCGCCGATCGCGAGTTCGCGGCCGACGCACTCGCGGTTCTCGACGCCACACAGACCGACCGCGCAGTGCTGGTCGGCTTTTCCTGCGGTGCCACCTGGGCGGTCCACCTGGCGGCGGCGCATCCCGAGCGGGCACTGGGCATCGTCGCGATCGCCCCGGCGTGCGGGCTGCAGATCACCCGCCCGGATATCGAACTCGCGCGCTGGCAAAGGACGTTCGACGATCCGCAGGGATGGCAGAAATACACCCGGCACAACTGGCTGCATGGTGATCTGGCCGATTTTCGCGAGTTCTACTTCACCGAGATGTTCTCCGAGCCGCACTCCACCAAGCAGATCGAGGACGCCCTGGCCTGGTCGGCGGAGAGCGACGCGCAGACATTCGTCGACACCACCGCTGCACGGCTGGGAGCAGAGGCGCCGATCGAGCTGATCGACGACATCGCGCCGAACGTGCGATGTCCGGTTCATGTGGTGCACGGGACGGACGACCGACTGCGAAGGTCGGCCATCGGGGAACGTCTGGCCGAACTGACCGGTGGTCACCTCACCCTCGTCGCGGAGGCCGGCCATGGCCTCCCCGGCCGCGACCCGGTCCTCATCAACGCAGTGATCCGCGAGTTCGTCGACGCGGTGGCCCCTCCCCCTCCGCGGCAGATCACCTGGACCCGCGCGTTGCGACGACGTCGCCGCGTGTTGTATCTATGCTCGCCGATCGGCCTGGGCCACGCCCGTCGCGACGTCGCGATCGCGCAGCAATTACGCGGGGCCCGAACCGATCTGGACATCCAATGGCTCGCACAACACCCCGTCACCAGGGTGCTGGAGGCCGCCGGTGAACGCGTGCACCCGGCATCTCATCACCTGCTCACCGAGTCCGGGCACTTCGAGGCCGAAGCCGGCGAACACGATCTGCACGCCTTCGAGGCGCTGCGCCGGATGGACGAGATCCTCGTCACCAACTTCATGCTGTTCGACGAGGTGACCCGAACCGACATGCCCGATCTGGTGATCGGCGACGAAGCGTGGGAGGTCGACTACTTCCTGCACGAGAACCCTGAGCTGAAGCGGTTCGCCTTCGCCTGGCTGACCGACTTCGTCGGCTACCTGCCGATGCCCGACGGCGGGGAAAAAGAGGCGGCACTCACCGCGGACTACAACAGCGAGATGATCGAGCACCGGGCTCGCTTCCCGCGGCTGCGGGATCGCTCGATCTTCGTCGGCAATCCCGCCGATGTCGTCGCCGATCGGTTCGGGCCGGGGTTGCCGAGTATCCGCGAGTGGACCGAGCAGAACTTCGAGTTCTCGGGCTACGTCGTCGGTGGGCTGCCACCGTCGGCACCCGAACGCACCACTCTACGAAGGCGGCTGGGGCTGAGGCCGGACCAGCGGCTGTGCGTGGTCACCGTCGGCGGAACCGCCGTCGGGGAACCGTTGTTGCGTCGCGTCCTCGATGCGGTGCCGATCGCGCGCCGGCTCATGCCCGCACTGCAGTTCCTGCTCGTCACGGGGCCACGTATCGATCCCGCTGCGCTGCCGCGACGCAACGGGGTCCACGTGCGTGGCTTCCTGCCCGATCTCGATCAGTATCTGGCGGCGTGCGATGTCGCGGTGGTCCAGGGCGGCTTGAGCACCTGTATGGAACTCACCGCCGCGGGTACGCCTTTCATCTACGTGCCGCTTGAGCATCACTTCGAGCAGAACTTTCACGTTCGGCATCGCTTGCAGCAGTACGGCGCGGGTCGGGCGATGAGCTATGCCGACGCCGCCGATCCCGATCAGCTGGCGCAGGCGATGGTGGCCGAAGCGTCGGCAGGAACATCGTCGCGCCGCCCGGTCGAGACCGACGGGGCGGCCCGGGTGGCGGCGATGCTCGCCGAGCTCCTCTGAAGGTACGCGTGGTCGCCCGCACCTGCGAGACGGGGCAAGCGGCACGGGAAAACGCTAGGTGGGCCACCGGATTCGGGGCAGCACGAACCAGCGCGACCATGGTGAGGTGCACACACGGACACCAGTCCACCGCGACACGTGACCCGCGTCGTCGTCAAATCCTGTCGGCTATTCGATTGGCCGGCAACAGAATCAGAGAAGGTAACCGGAATGCCATTGGTCAATGTGAAAGTCATCCAAGGCGTGTTCTCCGCCGCGCAGAAGGAAGACATCGTGCGAAAACTCACCGATGCCATGGTGGAGATCGAGGGTGAGAACCTGCGGCCGGTCACCTGGGTGGTGGTCGAGGAGGTCGCAGGCGGCGACTGGGGGATCGGCGGACGGCCGATTCACCCTGCCGACGTCAAGGCACTCGCCGCGGGGCAGCCGGTCGGCTAGCGAACGTCGGTTCCCGGCGGCACGACCCTCAGGGTGGTGTCGCCGGTCGCGGCTGTTGGGACACCTGCCGGCGGCCCGGTCCGACCGAATGAGATCCTTCCGAGCAACGGTCTGAAGGTTCGGCCCGATTTTGGCCCCATTTAACCCGGCTGTCGGCGACCAAGAACGCGGCGGCTTTCTGGCGACTTTCCGCCCTGGCGTGAACGGCGTTCGAAATGATGCCGCCCGCGATGATGGCATCAGTTAATTGTATAAGTGATGCTATCTTGGCCCATGGCATCGGTTAATGCCAGAACCGCGATCGGATACGAAACGCTGACGTGGGACGCCCCCGCAGAGGCGGGCTACGGATTGGCGGACCTCCGCGCAGCCCAGCGGCAGGCGGGAGACTATGCCGCCGCGATCCCCGCCGCGATCGCTGAACTGACCGTCGCTCTTCCCGCGGCTGTTCTGGCCGACGCCGAAGAAGCAAGCAACGAGATCACCCGGTTCGACGCCGAACTCGGCGACCAAATCGCCCCCTTCGCTGCGGTCCTGCTTCGATCCGAATCAGCGGCCAGCTGCAACATCGAAAACTTGACCGCCTCGGCGCGGGCCATCGCTGAAGCCGAAGCCCTCGGTAGCACCGGTCGACGCAACGCCGCCCAGATCGTGTCCAACACCGAGGCGATGAAAGCAGCAGTTGCTCTGGCTGACCGACTCGACGGCAACGCCATCCTGGCCATGCACCGCGCGCTGATGCGCGACAGCGACCCCGGCTCAGCCGGACGCTGGCGCAGGGCACAAGGGTGGATCGGCGGCGGAAACTTCGGCCCTCGCGGTGCGGACTACATCGCCCCTCACCACACCCGAATCCACGAGTCGATCACCGACCTGATCGACTTCACCTGCCGCGCCGACGTGCCCACACTCCCCCACGTCGCCATCGCTCACGCACAGTTCGAAACCATTCACCCGTTCACCGACGGCAACGGACGCACCGGACGAGCGCTGATTCAAGCGATGCTGCGCCACAAACGACTAACCCGCCAGATCACCGTCCCCGTCTCGGCAGGGCTGTTGACCAACACCGACGCCTACTTTGCGGCCCTCGAGCGCTACCGCGACGCGGATCCCGCTGCGATCGTCGAGCGCCTCTCCGAAGCATCGCTGCTGGCCGTCACCAACGGCCGCCAACTCGTCGAGGAACTGAGATCGATACGCGCAGAATGGGATTCAAGAATAACCGCTCGACGCGACTCCGCCGTGCACCGCGTCGCCGACCTACTGATCACCTACCCCGTCTTGAACGCCAAACTCCTCGAGCGAGAGCTGGATATCAGCACCGGCAACGCGCGCCGCTATATTGACCCACTGGCAGAGGCCGACATCATCGTCGAGTTCACGGACCGCGCCCGCAATAGAGCCTGGCGCGCACCGGAAGTCCTGAGCGCCCTCGACGCATTCGCTGTTCGGGCCGGTCGGCGCGCGCAACCGTCTTGATCGCGCGAACAACCCCCCGACGTACCCACGACCCAGGGTTTCACCGAGCAGCCGCTCGAGCTCGTGCACCGCCTGCTCGATCGCCTTGAGCATGTGGTGGTCCCGGCTGGGTTCGAACCAGCGACCTTCCGCGTGTGAGGCGGACGCTCTCCCACTGAGCTACGAGACCGGGGATGCCGCACGATGTGTGAATCGAACGGGCCGAACGACGTCGAAGACTAGCACGGACCGGCGTTCACACCCGAATCCCCGCCCGCATGCGCACGGTGGTGATCGCCGAGCAGTGCAGCCCGCAGCTCCTGTCGTCCGCCGTCGCCACCGGTCGAGCTCCGCCGTGCGCGACCCGACCGGCCACCCCCGCAACCGCCGGCCGCCGCGTTCCCGCGGGTCGAGGTGGGGATTTGTGCCGCGGCGCGTCCGTCGACTATCGTCGTGCATCGCGACGGACGACGATCTCGCCCGTGGCGCGCGGATGTAGCGCAGTTGGTAGCGCATCACCTTGCCAAGGTGAGGGTCGCGGGTTCGAATCCCGTCATCCGCTCGAGGTGCAGTCGCATCAACCCCAGCGGTGGAGTGGCCGAGTGGTGAGGCAACGGCCTGCAAAGCCGTGCACACGGGTTCGATTCCCGTCTCCACCTCCAAGAGGTATCCCGCGCGATTAGCTCAGCGGGAGAGCGCTTCCCTGACACGGAAGAGGTCACTGGTTCAATCCCAGTATCGCGCACCACGTTCGACGCAGGTCACAGTAGTGCCATCGCGGCCCGTCCTGCACCAGCTTCCCACCCGCGGCATCCGCCCCTACGCCCCGCCGGCCCTTTCGGGTCGACATCATGCGGGCCCCGAGCCGCGACCGACCGCCCGGCATTCTCATCACACAGAGCGGGCCGTTTCCCATTCCCCACAACCCGCTCGTATCTACCATGAGGAAATGGCTGACGATAAGAAGCAGACCGCTCCGCGTGGACCCAACAAGGCCGAACCGCAGACCAAGGCCAAGCCCGCACCGAATGCCACGCCGGGTTCAAACAAGAAGAAGTAATTCACCTGACCGGTGACGGGCCCTGGGCCGCGGGCCGGTCGAGATGAAACCTCGGTGGCGCGCGGGCTCCGGGCGTCACCGTCGGTGAGGGTTGTGCCCAGCGGCTCCCCCTGCCCAACGCCTGGGTGTACCGCCACTGCCCCGGGTCATCCCACGTCGACTGCGCAATTGTTGCGACGAAACCGTGCCTGTCGACAGGGCTCAGCGTCAACGCATCCAACGCCGACGTAAAGCACGCAAAGCCGCCGGTGGCGTCGGCCCGTGCCCAGGTGACGACAACGAGGGTCGCGTCCATATCGCCTGACGGCGAGCCGCGCTGAGCCGGGCACAGCCTCCGCGAGGAACGCACGACGCGCGACGAACGTCGCCGGAGAATACGACAACGACGTAATTACGGCCGCTCCTCTTCGCCGGCTAGGTCTTAGCTACGGCGAATACTCGGAGCAGTACGCAGCGGTCGATGCGCCCACGAAGAATCCGCTGTCGGTGATGCCGAGACCGCTCTCGTTCATCACTTCGACGGTCGCGTCCTCCAAGGAATTTCCGTCGGCGAGGTAGTCGCACACCGCATTGGCGACGGTGATCGCGTCGCCGGGCGAGGTGTAGGGAATCCCCTCATCATCGAGCACGCTGATGAAGATGTCGTCGATTTCGTCGGCCTGCGCGGGCGCCGCCAACACTGTTGCGAGGGCGGCACCGGCCGCCAGTGCCGAACACACGAACATGCCGCGCATTGTGCCTCCTGTGGACTGACTGTGGAATGGCAGATTACGACAGAAAGCCCCCGCGTGCAGACCTTTGCTGGAAGTGCATGCGTGGAATTCGCCACCCATTCACCCCGGCGCCGGGACAATTCGCCACCACACCGCCGTCAACCCGACGTTGACCGCACTGACCCGTCAACCTACAGTTGACGACATGTCGCAGCCCATCGCCTACCCCATCCGCCTCGACGATCTCATCGATGCGATCAAGCAGGTGCGCTCCGGGGCACTCGACCAACTGAGCGACGCCGTGCTGGCCGCCGAACACCTCGGCGAGCTCGCCGACCATCTCATCGGTCATTTCGTCGACCAGGCCCGCCGGTCGGGTGCGTCGTGGACCGACATCGGCAAGAGCATGGGCGTCACCAAACAGGCCGCCCAGAAGCGATTCGTCCCGAAAGCCGACAACGTCGAGGCCGCGCTGGATGCCAACGCCGGCTTCGGCCGCTTCACCCCCCGGGCCCGCAACGTCGTCGTCGCCGCCCAGAATCTCGCCCACGAGGCCGGCAACGACGAGATCCGGTCCGAGCACCTGACGCTGGCCCTGGTCGCCGACCCCCATTCGCTGGCCGTGCGCCTGCTGACCGGGCAGGGTGCCGACGCCGGCACGGTTCGCGCCGCAGTCACCCTCCCACCCCGCACGGACGCGACCCCGGTACTCATCCCGTTCAGCGGCCAGGCGCGCAAGGTGCTGGAATTGACGTTCCGCCAGGCACTGCGCCTCGGCCACAACTACGTGGGCACCGAGCACATCCTGCTCGCCCTGCTCGAAGCGGAGGAACCCGACGGCCCGCTGCACCGGCTGGGCTTCGACAAGGGCCGTGCCGAGGGCGACCTCGCCGCGGCGCTCGAATCCCTCACCGACAGCTGACCGCGATCTCACATCGGCACCCCGCGCGGCGTCTACAGACTGTGATGGTGAAACCGTTCGAGGAAGTCGTGGCCGAACACGGCGCCACGGTGCTGCGTGTCTGCCGCGCCGTCGTCGGCCCGATCGACGCCGACGACGCCTGGTCGGAGACGTTCCTCTCGGCGCTGCGCGCCTACCCCGACCTCCCGGCCGGGGCCAACGTGGAGGCGTGGCTGGTCACCATCGCGCATCGCCGCGCGCTCGACGTCGGCCGGGCACGCTCACGCACACCGGTGCCCACCGCGTGCCTGCCCGAAAGCACGGCCGCGGGCGCCGACCCGGCCGCGCGCGACTCCGACGTGTGGGCGGCCATGGCCCGACTACCGAACAAACAACGTCAGGCCGTCGCCTACCACCACATCGCCGGACTGCCGTACGCCGAGATCGCCGCACTGCTGGGCAACTCCCCCGACGCCGCGCGCCGCGCCGCCGCCGACGGCATCAAAACTCTGCGCAAGATCTATTCCGAGGACGAACAACCATGAGCACCAACATTTTCCGCGAGGACGATACCGATGACGCCGTACTGGCCGCACTGCACCGGCGCCTCGTGAAGACCGCCGACGCCGCAGGCGTACTCGACGTCGCCTACCGCACCGTCGACACCCCGGTCGGCGTCCTGCTGCTCGCCGCCACCCCCACCGGCCTGCTGCGCGTCGCCTACGCCGTCGAGAATCACACCGCCGTCCTGGACGGCCTGGCGGCGTCGGTCAGCCCGCGCATCCTGCGCGCCCCCGCCCGCCTCGATCCCGCCGCGCGCCAGATCGACGAGTACTTCGCCAAGCGCCGCACCGCATTCGACGTCCCGGTGGACCTGCGCCTGGCGGTGGGCTTCCGCCGCACCGTCGTCGAACACCTCCGCGACATCGGCTACGGGATGCGCGAAACCTACGCGACGGTCGCCGCCGCGGTCGGCAACCCGCGAGCCGTCCGGGCGGTGGGTACCGCGTGCGCGCACAACCCGCTGCCCGTCGTCATCCCGTGCCACCGGGTCGTGCGTTCGGACGGATCCACCGGCCAGTACGTGGGCGGGACAACCGCCAAGTCGCAGCTGCTCGAGCTGGAGGCGCTCTGAGGGGAATGAAACGGCATGCGGCGCCGTAGAACCTCACATGAAACTCGACGACGCCGCCCGCCAGCTGGTCGAAACGGCCAGCGACGCCACCCTGGTCACCATCAACCCCGACGGCAGCCCGCAGGTCACCATGGTGTGGATGGCGCTGGACTCCACTCCTGACGGCGACGAGCTGGTGGTCGCGCACCTCTCCGAACACAAGAAGGTCCGCAACATCCGCCGCGATGCGCGCGTCGCCGTCACGATCGCCGCACCACCGGGACATGGCCAGCCGATGACGCCGTATCTGGCGATCCAGGGCACCGCGTACATCACCGACGGCGGCGCACCGGACCTCCTGCGCAAGCTGGCCGCGACCCGGGTCCCGCCGGGAGTTCCCTTCCCGCCGGACAATCCGCCGCCGGGATACCTCACCCACATCCGCATCGACAAGGTCGGCGGCGTAGGCCCCTGGGCCGCCTGACCCACCTCCCCGGTGTGCCATCATGCGAGGCACAGCGAGGAGGACCATGCGAACTGACGCGCCAGGCAGCCGGGACGCCGTCCCCGTCGCGACACCCGCCCGATGGGGCCTGCGGTGACACCGGCCGTGGACGTCGCCGGAGCGGTCCCCGACGACCTGGCCGAACTCGCCGACGTCGCAGCGCGAACCTTCCCGCTGGCCTGCCCCCCGTCGGCCACCACCGAAAACGTCGCCGCGTTCATCGCCGAAAACCTCTCCGCGGCACGGTTCGCCGGATATCTCACCGACCCCGACCGTGCGGTGCTCCTGGCACGCGATGGCGGGCGGGCGGTCGGCTACGCGATGCTCATCCGGGGCGTACCCGACGATGAGGACGTCCAGCGCGCGGTCACCGCGCACCCGGCCGCGGAGCTCTCCAAGATGTACGTGCTGCCCGACGCGCACGGCGCCGGCGCATCGAGTGCCCTGATGACCGCCGCACTGGAATCCGCGCGCCGATCGGGCGCCGCGTGCGTGTGGCTGGGCGTCAACCAGCTCAACGCCCGCGCGCAACGCTTCTACGCCAAACACGGCTTCGCCGTCACCGGGACCAAGACGTTTCGGCTGGGCAGCGCCGTCGAGCACGACTACGTGATGGTCAGGCCGCTCTAACCGGCGCCGACCTGCTGCCCCGCCGCGGTCAAGGCCAGCAGCCGAGACGTGGCGCGCAGGTACTTCTTGCGGAAACCGCCCGCGAGCATCTCGTCGCTGAAAATGGTGTCCACCTTGGCCCCCGAGGAGACGATCGGGATGCCGGCGTCGTAGAGGCGGTCGGTGAGCGACACCAGGCGCAATGCGACGTTCTGGTCGTCGATCGGGTGCACACCGGTGACGAACACCGCACGCACCCCCTCGATCAGGGTCAGGTAGCGAGACGGATGCATCGTCGCCAGGTGCGCGCACAGGGCATCGAAGTCGTCGAGGGTGGCGCCCTCGACGGCCGCCGCGCGCTCGCCGACCTCCGCGTCGGTCGGCGGCTGCGGCGCAGGCGGCAGGCCGCGGTGCCGATAGTCGGGGCCTTCGATCCGCACGGTGGTGAAAATCTGTGCCAGCGTGTGGATTTCACGCATGAAATCCTGCGCGGCGAAGCGTCCCTCACCGAGTTGTTCGGGCAGCGTGTTCGACGTCGCGGCCACCGAGACACCGCGTTCGACGAGCTGCGACAGCAGCCGCGAGACGAGGGTGGTGTTGCCGGGATCGTCGAGTTCGAACTCGTCGATGCAGACCACGACGTAGTCACCGAGGAGCTCGATGCACTCGACGAATCCGAACACCCCCGCCAGCTGGGTGAGCTCCCCGAACGTCGCGAAGGCGGTCTTGAAGGCCGGCCCGCCGCCGTGCGGCGCGGCGAGCTGGTAGTAGGACGACGCGAGCAAATGGGTCTTCCCGACGCCGAACCCGCCGTCGAGATAGAGACCGACGCCGGGCAGCACCTCCCGCTTGCCGAACATCTTGCGCTTACCTTCGCGCCGCTTGGCGGCCTCCTCGCAGAACCGTCGGCAGAATCCGACCGCAGCGCCCTGCGTCGGCTCGGCCGGGTCGGGCCGGTAACTGTCGAAGCTGACGTCGGCGAACGTCGGCGGCGGGATCAGCTGCGCGATGAGCCGCTCCGGGGTGACCGTGGGATGCCGGTCGACGAGGTGGCCTGCGCCGCTGGACCCATGCATGCACGCAGCGTATCGGCGTGCTGCAATCGACCTCATGTCCGATACCCCCGCTGGGACATACCTCACAGAGTTCGGTCCCACCACCGTGGCCGACGACGACCGGCTGACCGCGTGGTACGCCTACCCCGACGGCCTCCGGGCATGCTGGGTGCGCGGCAACATGATCACCAGCCTCGACGGCGGCGCCACCGACGGCGGACTCTCCGGCGGGCTGGGCGGGCCCGGTGACCGTGCCGTGTTCGCCCTGATGCGCGGGGCGGCCGACGTCGTCATCGTCGGCGCCGCCACCGTGCGCGCGGAGAACTACGCCGGTGCCCAGCTGTCCGTCGCGCAACGCCAGGCACGACAACGCCGCGGCCAGGCGGAGGTGCCGCCCATCGCGGTCGTCACACGCTCCGCCGATCTCGACCCGGACGGCAGGCTGTTCACCCTCAGCGCGGTGGCGCCGCTGATCCTGACCTGCACACGCTCGGTGGCCGACGCCCGACACCGGCTCGGTGGCGTCGCCGAGGTCATCGACGCGTCGGCGACCGACCCCGGCGCCGTGGACCCCGCCCGCGTCCTGGCTGCGCTGGCCATGCGCAAGCTCTTCCGCGTCCTCGCCGAGGGCGGCCCGCATCTGATGGGCCTGCTGATAGCCGACGGACTCCTCGACGAACTCTGCCTGACGATCGCACCGGTCCTCGTCGGTGGCGCGGCGTCGCGGATCGCGACGGGGGCGGGCGCGGTGCACACCCGGATGCGTCGCGCCCACGTGCTGTCCGACGACGACGGCTATCTCTATACCCGCTACATCCGGCACGGCTGAGGGCCCACGCGGTCCGGCGGGACCGTCGCAGCCAATCGCTACTGTGGTCCCATGCGTCGGCATCGTCAGCAACTCCGGGCCCTGAGTGTGGCGACTGTTGTGCTGTCGACCGTGCTGGCCGGCTGCGCACCCGGGCTGGCAGCCAACCCGCGGTATGCCACCGATACCGGCGCCGGACCGCAGGGCGAACCCGAGAAGACCGAAGCGCCCACCGGACCCCCACCCATCGAGGCGCCCAAGAACGATCTGACATGGCGTGATTGCACGTCCCGCGTGTTCGACGACGCCGGAACCGACCCGGTGCCCGGCGTGATGCTCGACTGCGCGAGCTACGACGCCGACCTGGACCCGATCAACGGCGCCAGCGGCATCGTCAGCATCGGTGTGGTCCGGGCACGGTCGGCCCAGACTCCGGCGGACGCCGGCCCGCTGGTGATGACCACCGGCAGCGACGTGCCCACCTCGGTGCAGCTGCCGGTGTGGGTGTCCCGCGCGGGCGCCGACGTCCTCAAGAGCCACCCGATCGTGGCTGTGGACCGGCGCGGTATCGGCATGTCCGGGGCGCTGGACTGCCGCGACTACTACGACCGCCAGGAAATGCTCGACCAGGCGCAATTCCAGTCCGGGGACGACCCCGTCGCCAACCTCGGCGCCATCACCATGGCCGCGACCACCAGCTGCACCGACACCATCGCGCCCGGCGACTCGGCCTACGACAACTCCCACGCCGCCGAAGATCTCGAACGCCTCCGCAGCACCTGGGACGTCCCCACCCTGGCGTTGCTCGGCGTGGGCAACGGCGCGCAGGTGGCGCTGGCGTACGCGGGCTCCCACCCGAACAAGGTCTCGCGGCTGGTGCTCGACTCGCCGCTGCCACTGGGCGTCAACGCCGAGGCGGTCGCCGAGCAGCGCGTCAAGGGTGAACAGGCCGCGCTGGACGCATTCGCCGCGCAGTGCGCGGCGGCCAGCTGCCCGCTCGGCCCGGATCCGAAAGCGGCCGTCGACACGCTGCTGGCCGACGCGCGCGCCGGCCGCGGCCCGGGCGGGGCGTCGGTGGCGACCCTCGCCGAAGCGATCTCCACCGCCCTGGCCTTCCCGCGCGGCGATCGGGTGGCGGCCACCGACGAGCTGGCCAGGACGCTGGCCGTCGCGCGGGACGGTGACGCGAATCCCATCACCGACCTCGTCCGGCAGGCCGAGACGCTGCGGCAGACCGACGGCCAGTTCGTCAACAGCTGCAGCGACGCCCTGAACCGGCCCACCCCCGACCGGGTCCGAGAACTCGTCGTCGCCTGGGGCAAGCTCTACCCGCAGTTCGGCGCTGTTGGCGCGCTCGACCTGGTGAAATGCCTGAACTGGCCGAGCGGATCGGCCCCGCAGGAGCCCAAGGACCTGAAGATCCCCGTGATGCTCCTTGGTGTCCAGAACGACCCGATCGTCGGCAACGAGGGGGTGGCCGCGGTCGCCGCGACCGTCATCAACGCCGGCACATCCAGCAAACGGGCGATGTGGCAGGGCATCGGACACGGAGCCAGCATCTACTCGCCGTGCGCGCTGCCGCCGGTGCTCGGCTACCTCGACACGGGCGCGCTGCCCGAGACCGACACCTACTGCCCCGCCTGAACGCCGACCGGCGGCTCGCAGTGTACGGTGCGCTCGTGGCGGGAGTTGGCTCGATTCGTGACGGATTGTTGAGTACGTTCGGACCCCGCACCGCACCTCCGAGCACGGCCACCGTGCTGCGCTCGGTGCTGTGGCCGCTGGCCATCCTGTCGATCATCCATCGCAGCTACATCCTGGCCACCAACGGTTACATCACCAACGACTTCGCCCCCGTATACCGCGCCGTGGTCCGCATGAAGCTGGGTCTGCCGGTCTACGACGAGAACTTCGCCCACGTCGACCCGCACTATCTGTATCCGCCCGGCGGGACGCTGCTGCTGGCCCCGTTCGGGTATGTGCCCGAGGACGCGTCGCGGAACTGGTTCATCGTGCTCAACACGGTGGCGATCGTGCTGGCGGCGTACTTCCTGTTGCGGCTGTTCAAGTTCTCGCTGGCGTCGGTGGCGGCGCCCGCGCTGCTGCTGGCCATGTTCTGCACCGAATCGGTCACCAACACCCTGGTCTTCACCAACATCAACGGCGTCATGCTGCTGCTCGAGGTGTTGTTCTTCCGCTGGCTGCTGGACGGCAAGGTCAACCACCAGTGGCTGGCGGGCGCCGCGGTCGGCCTCACCCTGGTGATCAAACCGTCACTGGCGCCGCTGCTGCTGCTGCCGCTGCTCAACCGTCAGTGGCGAGCACTGATGACCGCGTTCGCGGTACCGCTGGTGTTCAACCTGGCCGCGCTGCCGCTGATCGTCGACCCGATGAACTTCGTGCACCGCACCGTGCCCTACATATTCGCCACCCGCGACTACTTCAACAGTTCGATTCTGGGCAACGGCCTCTACTACGGGTTGCCGATGTGGCTGATCCTGGCGTTGCGGGTGCTCTTCGCCGTGTTGGCGGTGGCCTCGCTGTGGCTGCTGTACCGCCACTACCGCACCCGCGACCCCCTGTTCTGGATGCTGACATCCTCGGGGGTACTGCTCATCGCGTCGTTCCTGGTGCTGTCCCTCGGACAGGCCTACTACTCGATGATGCTGTTCCCGTTCCTGATGACGGTCGTGCTGCCCAATTCCGTGCTGCGCAACTGGCCGGCCTGGCTGGCCGTGTACGGGTTCATGACGATGGACCGCTGGCTGCTGTGGCGTTGGCCGACGACGGGACGCTTCCTGGAGTACATGAAGATCACCTACGGCTGGTCGCTGATGCTGGTGGTGGTCTTCGCCGTGCTGTATTTCCGCTACCTGGACGCCAAGGCCGACGGCCGCCTCGGCGAGGGCATCGACCCGCCGTGGATGGCGGCGAAGACGCCCGGCGGGGCGCCGGTGGACGCCGCCCGCTGACGGCCAGGTCACCGGGCGGGTGATTCCGCCACGTCGATGTCGCGGGCGCGGGCCGCGGCCTGCAGCTGGTGGAAGTCGTCCAGCGACTTGTCCGCGTAGGCGAACGACCATTCGATGATCGCGTTGGCCACGGCATCACTGGTGCCGACGTAGCCGCGCAACACCGAGGCATGGGCACTCCCCAGATGCGCGTCGCCGCAGCACATGACGTCGATGCCGCTGCTCGGTCCGGCCGCCAGGTCGGCCGCCATCACGGCGGCCGTCCCTCGGTAGAACGCGAAGGGATCGGCGAGCATGCGCGCGAACCGCAACGGCACCAATTCGGGCAGTCGAGTCTCGTTCTGGTCGAGCAGGATCTCCACCGCCGCGCGCGGCGACGGGGTCAGCCGCGCAAGGGAACGCCGCGGTGTCCTTTTGCGCAGGGCCCGACCCCGATCGAGGTCGGTGGCGGGGTTCTCGAGTTCGATCAGGCGGTCCCGCAGTGCGCGGTCGGGCATGGGTAAACGATAGTGACAACGGGGCGCTTCAATAGCGAAAGCGATAACGTGGTGGTATGACCCTGCCCGGTGCCAAACTCACGCTTACCGACGACCAGTGGCGCCAGAAGCTCACCCCGCAGGAGTTCGCCGTGCTGCGGCGCGCGGGCACCGAGTCGCCGTTCACCGGCGAATACACCGACACCGACACCGAGGGTGTCTACGAGTGCCGGGCATGCGGCGCCGAGTTGTTCCGCAGTAGCGAGAAGTTCGAATCCCATTGCGGCTGGCCGTCTTTCTTCGATCCGGCGAATTCCGACGCCGTGATTTTACGTTTCGACGACTCCCTGGGTATGCGCCGAGTCGAGGTGCTGTGCGCCAACTGCCACAGCCACCTCGGGCACGTGTTCTCCGGTGAGGGTTATCCGACGCCGACCGATCAGCGCTACTGCATCAACTCGATCTCGTTGCGGCTGGTACCCACGGCGACGTGACCTCGCGGGGCGCCGGGGCCGTCAGGCCTTCGACGTGTGTTCGCCCACTTCGGGCCCGACCATCGCCGCCCCGAACCATTGGCACAGGAGCAGTGCAAGTTCGACGTCGAGCCGGTCACCGGCGATCGGGCGCCCGCGTCGCTCCACCGCGCGATTCACCCGGTACTTGACGGAGTTGAAGTGCAGGTTGAGCTCCTCGGCGGCCGCTTTGTAGCTGGATCCGTCGCGCAGGAACACCCGCAGCGTCTGCCGCAGTCGGGCGTCGTTGTCGGTGTCACCGGCCAACGGGCCCAGGGTTTCCCGTACCCAGGCACGTGCTTCTGGCAGGTCCGCGCGCCCCAGCAGCGCGGCCGCGGCGAGGCCGGGATCATCGGCGGCGGTGAGGTGACCGACGGGCACTCCCGCGGCGACCGCGACGGCGCGCGCGTGGTGCGCCAGCCGGTGTGACCGGCGGAAGCCCTCCGCACCCGGCAATGGCCTACCCGCCGTGACGCAGGGCGCGTCCCGGCGGTCCGCGGTGAAGCCGCGCACGCGGGCGACCGCGTCGTCGGTGACATCCGCGCCCAACGGGATCCATCCCCACCCAGTCACGCGATCGGCGGCCACGAACAACGACGCACCCTGTGCCGGCACGCATCCGGCGACGTCGCGGACAAATCGCTCCAGCGCGCCGAGCTGGTTGCCCGAACCGTCGCCGTGGGGGTACCACACGATCAGGGCGAGGTGAATTCGCCTGAGCGGGTATCTGATCGCCTCGCTCACCGCATCGACGTCGATGTCCTCCGCGTCGAGAAGTTCGCGTACCTGCACGGCGCGCACACTGTTGCGGTTCTCCAGCCAGCGATCGCGCTCGATCTCATAGGTCTCGACGACCTGCTGGGATATCCAGTCGATGTAGCGGAAGCTGGTTGCCGTGATCCGCTCGAATACGCGCAGCGCGAGTTCCGGATCCATCTCCGACGCCCGGATATCGGTGAGGATCATGTCCAGCAGCGCCTGCTGGCCGAGTCGGTAGGCACGCACCAGCGCATTCGCGGGAATCCCGTGCTGCGCCAGTCGACGCGCGTATTCCATTGCAGCGGTGGGTGGTTCGACGCGGTCGATGGGAATCTCATACTGCAGGGCGCCGAAGATGGTTTCGATGTTGCCCTCGACGCTGGCACCGAGCAGCTCCACGAGGTGGGGGTCGGTGCGCAATTCGGCGATATCGGCGGCCAGGGTCAGCTGGATACCGCGAGCGAGGTCGGTGAGTCGGGCACCCAGTCGCGCGATGACGGTGGCGGCGTGCTCGCCGACTTCACGCTCGTCATAGCGGACGCGACGGTGGACCATACCCGCGACCATAAGTGCCCGCACCCGACGGCACCAGCATTTCGGAAACCGGTTTGTCTCCGGAAGACAATGTTGTGACGGGAGTTCGTCGGTTGGCCATGATGTGGCACCGGTCACTACTTTCTACCGTCGATCGCATTGCTTCCCCGCCGACCGCCAGGACAAGCCATGCACCTCCGCGAACTGCCCGACATCCGCAGCCGGCGCGATCCCGCCGTGCTCTGCATCGCCGACGACGCCACCGACCTCACCAACGCTCAATTCGCCGATGCCGTGCGGCGCGGCGCGGGTGCACTGCGGGCCCACGGCGTCGGGCCGGGTGACGTGGTAGCGGTCATGCTGCCCAACACCGTCGCGCTGGTGACGACGTTTTTCGCCGCGTGGCGGCTGGGCGCGGCGGTCACGCCGGTCAACCCGGCCATGACGCCGGCTGAGGTGACGTATCAGGTCGGCGATGCTGCCGCCCGCGTGCTGGTGGTGGCAGAGCACACCCGGCCCGAAGTCCCGGGACCGGTAGCCGTCACCGCCGCCGAACTGAACTCGTATCCCGAACCCGCCGATTCACCGTCGCCGGCTTCGGGCACCGAACTGGCGCTGCTCGTCTACACAAGCGGGACCACCGGCCGCCCCAAGGGCGTGATGCTCGACCACGCGAACCTGAACGCCATGTGCGCCATGATGATCGACGCATTCGCCCTCACTGCCGCCGACCACAGCCTGCTGATCCTGCCCCTCTTTCACGTCAACGGCATCGTGGTCAGCGCGCTGTCTCCGTTGCTGGCCGGCGGGCGCGCGACGATTGCGGGCAGGTTCAGCCCGGCAACCTTCTTCGGCCGCCTCGAGCGCAGCGGAGCGACGTACTTCTCGGCGGTGCCCGCTATCTACACGATGCTCACCGACCTTCCGGCGGATGTCCGCCCGGACACGTCGGCGGTGCGATTCGCCGTCTGCGGCGCCGCCCCGGCCAGCGTGGAACTGCTCGACAGGTTCGAAACCCGATACGGCATCCCGATAGTCGAGGGCTACGGGCTGTCCGAAGGTACCTGTGCCAGCGCGGCAAACCCGCTGTACGGCAAGCGCAAACCGGGGACGGTCGGTCTCCCATTGGCAGGCCAGCAGATCCGCATCGCCGACGCGGCCGGAGCAGCGGTGGCCGACGGTGAGACCGGTGAGGTGTTGATTCAGGGCCCCAACGTCATGCGCGGCTATCTGAACCGTCCCGAGGAGACGGCCCGGACCGTCGTGAACGGATGGCTGCATACCGGCGATATCGGCCGTTTCGACGACGACGGCTACCTCGTGCTGGTCGACCGGGCCAAGGACATGATCATCCGCGGCGGCGAGAACATCTATCCGAAAGAGATCGAGGCGGCCGTGTACCGGTTGTCCGGGGTTGCCGAGGCGGCCGTCGTCGGCCGGCCGAGTGCGGTATACGGCGAGGAACCGGTGCTCTTCGTGGCACTGAGCCCCGGCGTCGCGCTCACCCCGGACGGGATCCTCGGGCACCTACGTATGCACCTGGCGAAATACAAACTCCCCGTTGCCATCACGATCCTCGACGAACTGCCCAGGAACTCCGTCGGGAAACACCACAAACCCACACTGCGCGAGCTGGCAGCCGTGTCGGCACCCGTCGCCTGAGCAGCCACGACCGACCGCACAGGAGATACTTCGATGGGATTCACCACACCGCACCTGCCGTGCGTCGACCCCGACACGTTCCTGCGCAAGCCGCTCATGGAGCGGGTCCGGATACTCGGCGCCGATTGGGCCGAGAACGGCTTCGGCTCGCCGCGTCTGGTGCACGTCGTCTACATCGTCAAACTGGTCGGCTTCTTCACGCTCGGCGGGATCACCGTCGCCACGGCGACATCCGGCCTGCCCGCCTTCTGGCACGTGCAGGACTGGTGGAACCAGCCGATCGTGTACCAGAAGATCATCCTCTGGACCGTGCTGCTGGAGGCGATCGGCGTCGCCGGTTCCTGGGGTCCGCTGGCGGGCAAGGTGAAACCGATGACCGGCGGCATCCTGTTCTGGATACGACCGGGGACCATCCGGCTGCGACCGTGGCGTTGGGTGCCCCTGACCGGAGGCGACCGGCGCACCTGGTTCGACGTCCTGGTGTACCTGGCGCTGCTGGTCAGCCTGGTGGTCGCGCTGGCGCTACCCGGCGCACCCAGCGCTTCGCTGGCAAAGGCCATGCCGGACAACACTTCCGGCCTGGTGAACCCGGTGCTGATCGGGGCGCCGATCGCGCTGTTGATCGTGGCCGGCCTGCGGGACAAGATCCTGTTCCTGGCCGCTCGCGGCGAACAGTATCTGCCCGCACTGATCTTCTTCACGGTGCTGCCGTTCACGGACATGATCGTCGCGCTCAAGATGCTCATCGTCGTCGTGTGGGTCGGCGCCGGCTTCTCGAAGTTCGGCAGACACTTCTCCAACGTCATTGCGCCGATGGTGAGCAACAGTCCGGCGGTGCCGTTCAGGTGGCTCAAGCGGGCGCACTACCGCGACTTCCCGCACGACATGCGCCCATCCCGCACCGCCCACCTGATGGCGCACGTCAACGGCACCTTCGTGGAAATCGTCGCGCCGCTGGTCCTGTTGTTGTCCACCGACAACCGATTGACGCTCGCCGCCGCCCTGCTGATGGTGTGCTTCCACCTCTTCATCATTTCGACCTTTCCGCTGGCCGTACCGCTGGAATGGAACGTCGTCTTCGCCTACACGACGGTGTTCCTCTTCCTCGGCTTCCCGAACGGGCAGGGCTATGGGATCACGGACATGTCCTCACCGTGGCTGACGGTGGCGATCGCGGTCGCTCTGCTCTTCTACCCCGTTGTGGGTAACGTCCGGCCGGACAAGGTGTCGTTCCTGCCCGCGATGCGGCAGTATGCGGGGAACTGGGCGTCCGCGCTGTGGACGTTCACGCCGGGCGCCGAGGCCAAGCTCGACAACGTCACCCGGTCGGCCTCGAACCAGGTCGACCAGTTCGTCGCGGTCGGCTACGAACCACAGTGGGCGGAGATCACCCTGCAGAAGACGATCGCATGGCGAAGCATGCACAGTCAGGGCCGCGGGCTGTTCTCCCTGTTGCTCAGGCACCTGCCCGATCTGGACACCCGGACGGTGCGGGAGGGCGAGATGCTGTGCAATTCGCTGATCGGATTCAATTTCGGCGACGGCCACCTCCACGACGCGAACTTCATCCGCGCCGTGCAGGCCGAGGCGCGTTTCGAGCCGGGCGAATGTGTAGTCGCCTGGGTGGAATCGGAGGCGTTCGGCAGCGGCATCCAGCGTTACCAGCTGATCGACGCGGCGCTCGGGGTGATCGAACGCGGCAGCTGGAAGGTCGCCGACGCCGTCAAGGAGCAGCCGTGGCTGCCCAACGGCCCGATCCCCACACAGGTCAGCTGGTCGCTGGCGGGGCCAGCACGCAACTCGCAGGAACGCGGCCGCGGAGCCCTGGCATGAACCGCGGCACCCGCACCGACACTGCGGTCGTGGTGGGCAGCGGACCCAACGGGCTGGCGGCCGCCGTCACCCTGGCCACCAACGGCCTCGACGTCACGGTGCTGGAGGCGGCCGATGAGATCGGCGGCGGCACCCGCAGCAGCGAGGCGATCCTCCCCGGACTGCTGCACGACCACTGCTCGGCGATCCACCCCATGGCCGTCGGCTCGCCTTTCCTCGCCGGCATGGGGCTGGATCGCTACGGCCTGCAGTGGCGATGGCCCGAGATCGACTGCGTACACCCGCTCGACGACGGACACGCGGGAGTCCTGTACCGGTCCGTGGCGGACACCGCCGCGGGACTCGGCCGCGACGGGTCGCGCTGGCGGGCGGCGTTCGGCGGACCTTCCGCCCGCTACGAAGCCCTGGCCCGGGACATCATGCGGCCGATGCTGCGCCCGCCCCATCACCCGCTGACGCTGGCGAGGTTCGGGCTGCCCGCGCCGCTCCCCGGCTCGGCGTTTGCCAGGCTGTTCCGCACCGAGGCGGGGCGCGCGCTCTTCGGAGGCGTCGCGGCGCACGCGTTCCGGCCGTTGCACTATCCGATGACCGCCGCCATCGGCCTGGGCATCATCACCGCAGGGCACCGGCACGGATGGGCGGTGGCCGCGGGCGGCTCACGCTCGATCGCCGACGCGCTTGCCGCACTGCTCATCGACCTCGGCGGCAAGATCGAGACGGGCGTGCGGGTGCAGTCGATGTCACAGTTGCCCCGGTCGGACATCACCATGTTCGATCTGGCGCCCGGCGCCGTCGCTGGCATCCTCGGCGACCGGCTGCCGGGCCGGATAGCCCGCGCCTTCACCGGGTTCCGGCGCGGACCCGGCGCATTCAAGGTCGACTTCGCCGTCGAAGGCGGGGTGCCGTGGACGAACCCGCACGCTCACCGGGCGGGCACCGTCCACCTCGCGGGCACGTATGCGGAGCTGGCGGCCACCGAGCGCCAGATCCACGCCGGCCGCATGCCCGATCGCCCGTTCGTCCTCGTCGGGCAGCAGTACCTGGCCGATCCGCAGCGATCGGCCGGCTCTGTCCATCCGGTGTGGAGCTATGCGCACGTCCCCAACGGCTACACCGGCGACGCTACGGCGGCGATCATCGCCCAGATCGAACGGTTCGCGCCCGGCTTTCGGGACCGGATCGTCGGCCACACGGTGCGCTCGGCCACCCAGCTGGCGACCTACAATCCGAACTTCGTGGGCGGCGACATAATGACCGGCGCCAAGGATATCCGCCAGCTGGTGTTCGGGCCGCGAATCACACTGTCGCCATACAGCATTGGCGTGCCCGGGATGTACATTTGCTCGGCGGCGACACCGCCGGGACCCGGCGCGCACGGCATGTGCGGCGCCAACGCCGCCGCCGCAGCGCTCGTGCACCTCGGGCGCGACCGCTGATTCGCCACCCCGGGTTGCCCGCCTCGGCGCCGGCGGCCCATCCGGCCGCGGCTCAGGGCAACCTCGCGACGAGGTCCTCCACCCCGACCCGGGGCCCGGTGAAGAACGGCGTCTCCTCACGGGCGTGCCGGCGCGCCTCGGTGTAGCGCAGTTTCCACATCAGTTCCACGATGCGGGTCAGGTCGGGGCCCTCGAACGCCAGGATCCACTCGTAGTCACCCAGCGCGAACGCGGGCACGGTATTGGCACGGACGTCCGGATAGTCACGGCCCGCCATGCCGTGTTCGACGAGCATCGTGCGGCGTTCGTCCTCGGGCAGCAGATACCACTCCAGCGACCGCACGAAGGGGTAGACGCACACATAGTCCCCGGGTGCCTCACCGGCGATGAACGCCGGGATGTGGCTCTTGTTGAACTCGGCGGGACGGTGTAGCGCCACCGCGCTCCACACCGGGTCGCTGACCTGGCCGAGCGGGGTGCGCCGGAACGCCGAGTACGCGGCCTGCAGGTCCTCGACCCGCTCGGCGTGGGTCCAGATCATGAAGTCCGCGTCGGCGCGCATGCCGGCGACGTCATAGAGGCCCCGGACGGTGACCCCGCCCTCCTCGACCTGCTTGAGGAATGTGGCGGTGGCGTCGACGACCTCGCCGCGGTCCTCATCCAACTCACCCGGCTGCACGGCGAACACCGAGATCATCATGTACCGGGTCATCGAATTGAGCGTGTTGAAGTCGAGCTTGGCCATGGCACCCATCGTGCCACGCCGCCCTCGGCCCGATTCCCCGCCTCCCGGGGCGCGATCTGCCCGCCGCGGCGGGCGGATCTATCCCGTGGCGCCCGCCAGGCACACCGCCGCGGCGGCGCGGGTCGCCGACGCGACACAGGCGGGCACCCCGATGCCGTCCAGGTATCCGCCGGCCACCGCCAGGGTGGGTGGCAGCCCGGCGCGAAGTTCGGCGA
This sequence comes from Actinomycetota bacterium, assembly GCA_018268465.1. GTDB lineage: Bacteria > Actinomycetota > Actinomycetes > Mycobacteriales > Mycobacteriaceae > Mycobacterium. Next base: position 23,057 of record JAFDWN010000012.1, on the reverse strand, counting down.
TCAGCTGCGCGTGGCCCGGCCCGTACTGCGGCATGGCGTCGATCCAGCGCTGGACGTGGCAGTCGACCGGTTCGACCGCGATGCCGAACACCGTGGCCAGGTCGCGCGACGCCCAGGACAGCAGATCGTCGTCGCCGGCGCGGCGGGCCAGGTCGTCGCCGAAGCGCCCGAAGGACAACCGCACCAGTTCGACGTTGCCGCGCGGGCCCCATTTGCGCGACGACAGGGTCACCGCCTTGGCGTGCAGCGGTTCGCCGGCGGCGACCAGCACACCGGACTGCGACGGCAGCGGCGTGCCGCCGGGCAGCGCCAGTGCCACCACGGCGGCCGAGGCGACCGGGATGCGGCGTGCCGCCGCGGCGGTGCGCGGGGCGAGGTGCTCGATGAGCCGAGGCAGCCGGGGTGCGGGCACCGCCAGCACGACCGCGTCGGCCGGCCACCGGATACCCTCGTCGTCGACGACCTCCCAGCCGCGCGGCGCGCGGTCGATCCGCTCGACGGCCACCTGTGCCCAGCGGACATCGGCGCGGCGGCGCAATTCGTCGAGCAGCACCGTGTAACCGCCCTCGACCGCGCCGAACACCGATCCGTCGGCCGGCGGCGGGCCCGACGCCGCCAGCGCCTCGCGCACCGCGTCAGTCAGATTTCTGGCGCCGCCGTCGAGCACCGCCGCCAGCGTCGGCGCCGCCGAGCGCAGCCCGATGGTGGCGGCCGACCCGGCGTACACCCCCGCCAGCAGCGGGTCGACCGAGCGGGCCACGACCTGATCGCCGAAGCGCTCGCCGACCAGCTGCCCGACCGTCGTATCCGAGCCGGGCTGCCACCGAAACGGCCGGGTGCGCTCGTCGAGCATCCACGCGATGGTGGCGTCGTCGACCAGCCCCACCAGCGCGGACGCCTGCGAGGGAATGCCGTTGAGGGTGTCGCGCGGCAGCTGGTGCAGCCGGCGGCGGCTGTAGATCAGCGGGCGCGCGCCGGTGGTCCCGATCTGCTTGGCGGCCAGGCCGAGTTCGGCGAGCAACGCCGACACCTCGGGGCGGCGCGCGACGAATGCCTCGGCGCCGACGTCCATCGGCTGGCCGCCCACCCGTTCGGTACGCAGAATCCCGCCGAGCCGGTCGGCCGGGTCGAACAGGGTGATCGACGCGTCGGGCCCCGCCGACACCCGCAGCCGGTACGCCGTGACGAGGCCTGAGATGCCGCCGCCGACAACGCAGTACGACCGACTCACTGGGAATGCACCAGCGCCACGATGTCGGTGATCACACCCGGATCGGTGGCGGGCAGCACGCCGTGGCCGAGATTGAACACGTGTCCGGCGGCGCCTGCGTCGACCGCGCGTCTGCCGTCCTCGACGACCGCCCGGGCGGCACGCTCGGCCACCGGCCAGCCCGCCAGCAGCACCACCGGATCCAGGTTGCCCTGCACGGCGACGCCCGGCCGGATCCGCGCGGCCGCGTCGCTCAGCGACGTCCGCCAGTCCACGCCGACCACCGCGGCGGCGCCGGCGGGGACGGCCTCGGACATCGCGCCGAGCAACTCCGCGGTCCCGACACCGAAATGCGTCATCGGAATGCCGGCCGCGGCCAGCGTCTCGAACACCCGGGTGCTGTGCGGCAGCACATGGCTGCGGTAATCGGCCAGCGACAGCGTTCCCGCCCAGGAGTCGAACAGCTGAATGGCGTCGACGCCGGCGTCGACCTGGGTTTGCAGGAAGGCGATCGTGATGTCGGTGAGTGCGCTCATCAGCGCGTGCCAGGTGTCGGGTTCGCCCAGCATCATCGCCTTGGTGCGTTCGTGGTGGCGACTCGGACCGCCTTCGACCAGATAGGACGCCAGGGTGAACGGAGCCCCGGCGAACCCGATCAGCGGAACGTCCCCCAGCGCCGAGACCAGCAGGCCCACCGCGTCGGTGATAGGTGAAACCTGTTGCGGTTCAAGTGCTTTGATTGCCCTGGCGTCGTCGACGCTGCGCACCGGGTGTTCGATCACGGGGCCGACATCGGGGACGATGTCCAATTGGATCCCGGCGGCCCGCAGCGGCACCACGATGTCGGAGAACAGGATCGCCGCGTCGACACCGTGCCTGCGCACGGGCTGCAGGGTGATCTCGCAGACCAGTTCGGGATCGAAGCAGGCCTCCAGCATGCGGTGCTGGGCGCGCAGCGCTCGGTACTCGGGCAACGACCGCCCGGCCTGGCGCATGAACCACACCGGCACCCGGCCGGGTTTGGCGCCCCGCGCCGCGGCGAGGTACGGCGATTCGGGCAGTTCACGACGGTTACTCATCGGTCCCTATGCTGCCACGCGCGCCCCTGCGAGGTGCCGGGGCACTGGGGTGACCCCGCGGGGTATCCGGGTGCACCGGACGCCGCCCGCGGCCCGTCGCGCATGACGAGAACCGCGCCCGGGCCGTTCACCGGCCTTTCCCGCCATGATCGGCGCGCCTGCACACATGTTCGGGCAGATCAGCTAGCGTCAAACGATGTGACATCCGCCGAACCGGCTCAATTTCAGGCGGCGGTGGCGGCGATGAACGCCACCACCGTGCGGCCGGAGATCGAGCTAGGGCCGATCCGCCCACCGCAGCGGCTGGCGCCGTACAGCTACGCGCTCGGTGCGGAGGTCCGGCATCCCGAGACCGCCGTCGTACCCGAGCGGTCCGACGGGGACGCGTTCGGCAGACTCATCCTGCTGCACGACCCCGAAGGTGCGGAAGCCTGGGACGGCACGATGCGCCTGGTCGCCTATATCCAGGCCGACCTGGACTCCAGCGAGGCCGTCGACCCACTGCTGCCCGAGGTGGCGTGGAGCTGGCTGGTCGACGCTCTGGACACCCGTTCCGAACACGTCACGGCGCTGGGCGGCACCGTAACCGCCACCACCTCGGTGCGCTACGGCGACATATCCGGACCGCCCCGCGCCCATCAACTGGAGCTGCGCGCGTCGTGGACCGCGACGACACTCGAGCTGGGTCCGCACGTGGAGGCATTCTGTGAGGTGCTCGAGCACGCAGCCGGTCTTCCGCCGGCGGGGGTCACCGATCTGAGCTCCCGTACCCGCGCCTGAGATGACCGAGGAACCGACACCCGGGGCGCCACCGGCCCACGACGAACAGGACGCGGAGCCGACCGCCACACCACTGCTCGCACCCGTGGACGGGGTGCCCGCCCTATCGGTGACGCCCAGCGAAATCGCCGGCGCGGCAGCACTTCTCGCAACTGGCACCGGCGCCTTCGCGGTCGATGCGGAACGCGCGTCGGGATTCCGTTACTCCAGCCGGGCCTACCTGATCCAGGTGCGCCGCGCCGGCGCGGGAACGGTGCTGATCGACCCCGTCAGCCACGGCGAGGATCCGGTGGCTGCCCTGGCCCCCGTGGCGCGGGTGCTGTCCACCGACGAGTGGGTTCTGCACGCGGCCGACCAGGATCTGCCGTGCCTGGCCGAAATCGGCATGACGCCGCCGCGGCTCTACGACACCGAATTGGCGGGCCGTCTCGCGGGTTTCGAGCGGGTCAATCTGGCGGCGATGGTGCAGAAACTTCTCGACCTCCAGCTGATGAAGGGTCACGGCGCCGCGGACTGGTCGCGGCGGCCGCTGCCGCCCGAATGGCTCAATTACGCCGCACTGGACGTCGAGGTGCTGCTGGAGCTGCGCGCGGCGATCGCCGCGGAGCTCAATACCCAGGGCAAATCCGATTGGGCGGCCGAGGAATTCGAGTATCTGCGCACCTACACCGCGCCGCCGACCCGGCGGGACCGCTGGCGCAGGACCTCGGGTATCCACAAGGTCCGGAACGCCCGCGCGCTGGCCGCCGTCCGCGAATTGTGGACGGCGCGCGACGCCATCGCCCGGCGTCGCGACATCGCGCCGGGGCGGATCCTGCCCGATGCTGCGATCATCAGTGCCGCCACCGCCGACCCGGACACGATCGAGAAGCTCACCGCACTGCCGGTGTTCGGCGGGTCCCGGCAGCGCCGCAGCGCCCAGGTCTGGCTGGACGCGCTGGAACGCGCCCGCCGCGACGCCAATCCCCCGACGTCGCAGGAACCGTCCAACGGTCCGCCACCGGCGGCGCGGTGGGCGCGGCGCAAACCCGAGGCGGCGGTCCGGTTGGAGGCCGCGCGGGCGGCGATGGGTGAACTGTCGCAGCGGGTGACGGTGCCCGCCGAGAATCTGCTGAGCCCGGATACGCTTCGGCGGCTCTGCTGGGATTGGCAGCCGGCCGGCGACACCGCCGCGGCGATCGACGATTTCCTGACGCAGGCCGGCGCCCGGGGCTGGCAGCGCGAACTGGACGTGCCGGTACTGGCGAAGGCGCTCACCAGCGGCGAACCAGAAGTCTGGGTCGCTAAGCCGCGCGCTTAGCGACCCAGGCTTCTGGTTCGGCTGGTTCGGCGGTCAGTCCAGGCCGATCTCGGTGGCTTCCTCACCCCGCTGACCGATCGCCGACGTATCGGGTCCCAGTGCGGCCACCCAGCCGGTGATCTGGCGGGCGATGTTGCGGTCGGTCAACCCGACGGCGGCCAGAATCTCCCCGCGCGACGCGTGCGACCGGAACTCCTGGGGCAACCCGACGTCGCGACAGGGCACATCGATCTCGGCGTGGCGCAGCGCCGCCGACACCGATGAGCCGATCCCGCCGTGCACCCCGTTGTCCTCGACGGTCACCACCAGTTTGTGCCGCCGGGCCAGCCCGACGATCGCCTCGGGAACGGGGATCACCCAGCGCGGGTCGACGACCGTCACACCGATGCCCTGGTTACGGAGCCGACCCGCCGCCGTCAGCGCCATGGACGCGAACGGGCCGACCGCCACCAGCAGCACGTCGTCGCCGAGTCCGGTATCCGGGACGGCGAGGATGTCGACTCCGTCACGGCGTTCGACGGCCGGAATATCGGCCCCGACGTCGCCCTTGGGGAACCGGATGGCCGTCGGGCCGTCGGCGACGTCGAGCGCCTCGCCGAGTTCCTCCCGCAGCCGGGCGCCGTCGCGGGGCGCGGCGACCCGCATACCCGGCACGATCCCCAGCATCGACAGATCCCACATCCCGTTGTGGCTCGCGCCGTCCGAGCCGGTGACCCCGGACCGATCCAGGACGATGGTCACCGGCAGCTTGTGCAGCGCGACGTCCATCATGATCTGGTCGAACGCCCGGTTGAGGAACGTCGAATAGATGGCCACCACGGGGTGCAGGCCACCCATCGCCAGGCCGGCCGCCGACGTCATCGCGTGCTGTTCGGCGATGCCGACGTCGAAGAAGCGGTCGGGAAAGCGGTCACGGAACGCGCTCAGGCCGGTCGGGCCCGGCATCGCCGCGGTGATGGCCACCACGTCGCGCCGTTTGGCGGCGTGCCGGATGAGTGCCTTGGAGAACTCCGCGGTCCAACCGGGTGCGGGCACCGTGGTGGCCTGCCCGGTCTGCGGGTCGATCACCCCGGTGGAGTGCATCTGCTCGGCTTCGTCGTTCTCGGCGTGCGAGTAGCCCATGCCCTTACGGGTGACGACGTGCACGATCACCGGCGCGTTGAAGCCGCGGGCGTTGCGCAGCGCCACCTCGACCGCGTGCTCGTCGTGGCCGTCGATGGGACCGACGTACTTCAGGCCGAGGTCGGTGAACATCACCTGGGGGGCCAGCGCATCCTTGATGCCGGCCTTGATGCTGTGCATGCACTGGTAGCAGAACTCGCCGATGACGGGCAGCCCGCGAACCGCTTTGCGGCCCTCTTCCAGCAGTTTCTCGTAGCCGGGTTGCAGCCGCAGGGTCGCAAGGTGGTCGGCGAAGCCGCCGATGGTCGGCGCGTAGCTGCGGCCGTTGTCGTTGACGACGATCACCACGGGCCGACTGGCGGCCGCGATGTTGTTCAGCGCCTCCCAGCACATACCGCCCGTCAGGGCCCCGTCACCGACCACCGCGACCACATGCCTGTTGCGGTGTCCGGTGAGTTCGAAGGCCTTCGCCAGCCCGTCCGCATAGGACAGCGCGGAGCTGGCGTGGCTGGATTCCACCCAGTCGTGTTCGCTCTCGGCGCGGGACGGATACCCCGACAGCCCGTCCTTCATCCGCAACGTGTCGAAGTCGTGGCAACGCCCCGTCACCATCTTGTGCACGTACGCCTGGTGACCGGTGTCGAAGACGATCGGATCGTGCGGGGAGTCGAACACCCGGTGCAACGCGAGCGTGAGCTCGACGACACCCAGATTGGGGCCGAGATGCCCACCGGTTGCAGCGACCTTGTGGATCAGGAACTGACGGATCTCAGCGGCCAGATCAGTTAGCTGGGACTGAGACAGGTGCTGCAGATCAGCGGGACCGCGGATCTGTTCAAGCATTCCGACAGTGTACGCACGGATGGCTGGCTCAGTCCCGCTGAGCCTGGTAGATGTCGGGCACGCCGTCGTGGTCGGTGTCAGCAGTCTCCATCTGCTCGATCCGACGGTAGGCCTTGTTGCGCCCCACCAGCACGGTTGCGGCAAGCAGACCTGCGATAACGGATCCGCACAGCACGCCGATCTTCACCTCGGCGCCGGCCTGGGTGCCGTATCCGAAGGCCAGCTCACCGATCAGGAGCGACACGGTGAAGCCGATCCCGGCCAGAAGTGAGACGCCGAGCACATCCCACCAGGCCAGGTCGTCGTCCAGTTCCGCCCCGGTGAACCGGGCCAGCAGGAATGTGGTCAGCAGAACCCCGATTGGTTTGCCGAAAACGAGACCAAACAGCACCCCGAGGGTGACGGGACGCAGCAGCGAGTCGCCGAGGCCCGACCAGCCGCCGACCGTCACCCCGGCGGCGAAGAATGCGAACACCGGGACGGCGACGCCGGCCGACAGCGGACGCAGCCGGTGCTCGAACTGTTCGGCGACCGGGACGGGGTGCGCGGTCCCGGCGGCCCGCGACCTCGTGCTCAGCACGGGCACGGTGAAGCCCAGCAGGACGCCGGCAACCGTCGCGTGCACGCCGCTGGCGTGCACCAGTGCCCAGGTGGTCACGGCGAGGGGCACCAGGAGCCACCAGCTGCGTACGCCGCGCTGGACGGCCAGCGCGAACAGCGCTCCGGGGATGAGGGCCAGTGCCAGCGGCCCCAGCGCCAGGTGATCGGTGTAGAACACCGCGATCACGGTGATCGCCAGCAGGTCGTCCACGACCGCCAGCGTCAGCAGGAACGTGCGCAACGCGGTCGGCAGATGGGTCGACAGCACCGCCAGCACCGCCAGCGCGAACGCGATGTCGGTGGCGATCGGCACCGCCCAGCCGTCCAGGTTCTCGGGATGACCGGCGGACAGATTGATGGCGATGAAGATCACCGCGGGCACGATCATGCCGCCGACGGCCGCCGCGATGGGCAGCGCCGCACGGGCCGGGTCGCGCAGATCGCCGGCGACGAACTCACGTTTGAGTTCCAGACCCACGACGAAGAAGAAGACGGCGAGCAACCCGTCGGCGGCCCAGGTGGCCAAGGAGAGGTTCAGGTGCAGCGCCCCCGGCCCGATCGTGTACTCGGAGATCGAGCGGTAGGTCTGCGACCACGGCGAATTGGCCCACACCATCGCCGCGCCCGCGGCGAACAACAGCAACACCCCGCCGACGGTCTCCTTGCGGAGGATCTCGGCAAAACGCTTGGCCTCCGGCCACGTGCCCCGCGACAGCAGCCGCCGTCCCGACCGATCACGTTCAGTACTCATCGTGCACCCCCGGGGTCGGCGTTGATCGATCGCCGACCAGACTTCCCGGCACACCGGTGACCAAATTAGCAGGTCAGCGCCGACGCCACCATCGGGCGAACGACATCTCCGAGCGCCGTACGGGGGCGCGCTTCTGCGCAGATCACCCCGGCCGCAGGACCCGCCGGACGGTGGCGAACTGCGCTTCGGCGAGGGCGGACAGTCCGCCGGTATCGAGCTGGCCGTGATGAGCGACGGTCCACTCGTCGAAGACCTGCAGGATCCGCAGTGTCACGCGCAGCTGCAGCGCTTCGGGCAGGTCGTCGCGTACCGCACCGCAGCGCCGTCCGGTGCGTAGCAGGTCGTAGAGCCATTCGCGGACCGCTGCCCACGTGTCGGCCACCGGCCCCGTCGCGGACTCCGGCGCGTCGCAGTAGAACATCCTGCCCAGGGTGAGGAACGCCTCGTCGCGTTCGGCGACGGTCTGCAGGCGTGCGCAGAAGTCCGCCAACGCCGGCCAGAAGTCGTCGCCGGCGAAGGTTTCCGGGCGCGGAACATCGACGATCGACCGCACCCGTTCGATTAAATCCCCGACCACGAAATCGAACAGATCACTTTTGGAGGGAATGACGTAATAGAACGAGCTCTTACTCATTCCGCAGGTTTCGATGATGCGGTTCAGCGACGCGTTGACATAGCCGTTGGAGGCGAACTCATGGGCTGCTGCCTGCACCAACAGCGAGCGACGGGCGGCGGGCATGCGCCCGATCCGTGCACTGGACACCCGCGGAACAATACAGTGTGGACCACCCGGTCCACAGAATGGTAGCGTCGCGGTCGACAAAGCCGAGAAGACGACGAAGGAGACCAGGTGCTCCGGCCCATCGGCGTCGCACAGCAATACGCCCGCGCATCCGGCGACGACCTGCGGATCCTCGTGGTCGGCGCGGGAATCGCCGGCGTCACGGTTGCCCAGTTGCTCCGCCGCGCCGGCAGGCATCCGGTGCTGATCGAGCGGGCACCGGAGCCCACCCCGGCGGGCTACATGCTCGCCCTGATGCCGATGGCCGACGCTGCGCTCGACGAACTCGGTGTCACAGACCGCTACCGCGCGGCGAGTGTGCCGGTGAATCGGTACGCGGTGCGGTCGCATACGGGACGGCTGCTGCGCACGGATTCGGTGTCGACCCTGAGGGGCCGCTTCGGCGACTACCGGGGAATCTCGCGGGGTGCGTTGCTCGACGTGCTGGCGGCGGAGGGTTGCGACGTCGCGTTCGCCACCACCGTCACCGCGCTGGACGAGGGCGCATCATCGGCGCCGGTAGCGCTGACCACCGGTAGGACGACCCGGCGACTGCATTTCGACGTGGTCGTCATCGCCGACGGAATCGGCTCCGCCACACGCCGATTCGTACCCGGCGGGGTCGCGCCGCAGATCACCGACACGGGTTGGGGCGGCTGGGTGGTGTGGGCGCCGCGGCCCGAGCGGGCCGAGGACGCCGATCTGATGGAAGAGTTGTGGGGCGCGGGGTTCGTGCTGGGCAGCTACCCCGTCGCCGGAGCCGCCGGCGTCTTCCTCGGCGGCCCCCGCCGCGATACCGCAGCCGGCCCAGAAGCATTCACCGGCCGGGTGCGGGCGCGTCTGCGGACCGTGGCACCCCGAGTCGGCAGTGCGCTCGCCTGCGTCGCCGCCCACCCCGATCCCTACTACTGGCCGCTGACCGACTGCCGCGCGGCCCGCTGGACGACACCCCGCACAGCGCTGCTCGGCGATGCCGCCGCCGGTTTCCTGCCCACCGCGGGTGTCGGCGCGGGGATGGCGATCGAGTCCGCGTGGGTGCTCGCGCGCGCCCTGCGCCATGCGGACACCGTCGGCGCCGCCGCGGCCCTGCGCGGTTACGAACAACTGCAACGGCCCAGAGTAGAAGCGGCGCAGACGAACTCACGCCACCTCGCGCGACTGACGTTTCGCCGCAGCCGGGCCCTGGCGTGGGCGCGCGAGCTGGCGATGCGGATGGTCAGCGTCGAAGCCGGCCTGCGGCCCATCCAGCGCCTACTGGAGACGCCACCGGATCCCGACGCGGTCCTGCGCAGTTGTTCAGCGCAACGCCTGCCCGGCTAGCACGATCGACAATGCCACCAGCAGAACCACTTTCACCACCTCGAGCCCGACATAGGCCAGGTGCGGTTTCGACCGCGGCAACTGCTCGCCGGCCAGCACCCGATCCGACCTGCGGTTCAGCGGCGGGCGCACCCCCACCAACTGCACGACGAGCACCCCCGCTGTCGCCGCGAGCAGCACCCCGGCGGGCGCATCGGGGCGCGTCACCAACACCGCACCGACCAGCACGGCCAGCAGCGCGACCTCGGCGGCGTTGAGCGCCCGGAACACCAGCCGGCCGATGCCCAGGCCGATCGTCAGAGTTACCCCCGGCGCGCGGAATCTCAACGGCGCCTCCAGAAACGAGATGCCCACCAGCATCCCCACCCACAGCATCGGCACGAACAGTGTGGCGTAGCGCGCCACACCGATCATCGCGTCAGCACCGCCACGCACTCCACATGGTGGGTCAGCGGGAACGAGTCGAACACCCGCAGTACCTCGACGGCGTAGCCGTGCCCCAGATAAAGCCCCACGTCCCGCGCGAATGACGCGGCCTCGCAACCGATGTGGATCACCCGCGGCACGGCGGCCGCGGCCAGCAGGTCGATCACCTCGCGCCCCGCCCCGGTCCGCGGCGGGTCGAGCACCGCGACGTCCGCGCGCACCGGTTCCTGCGCCAGCGCCCGGCGCACCGAGTCGGTCACCACCGAGACGCTCGGCAGGTCGGCCAGTGTCGCGCGCGCCGCGCGTGACGCACCCCGCGAGGTGTCCACGGTGACGACCCGCCCACCATCGCCGACGCTTTCCGCGAGCACGGAGGCGAACACACCGGCACCGCCGTACAGGTCCCACGCCGTCATACCCGGCCGCAGCGCAGCCCAGCCGCCCACGAGTTGGCTGTAGAGCGCGGGCGCATCGCGGTGCGCCTGCCAGAACGCCGTCACCGGTACCCGCCACACCCGTTCACCGACGCGCTGCACCGCCTCGTAGCGGCCCTCGACGACCTGCGTCAGCGACTTGCGGCGCGCCACCCGCGGACCCGCCTGCACCACGTGTCGCTGCCCGTCGCCGTCGATCGCCACGTGCAGGTGCGCCCCCGGCGGCCACGTCCGCTCGCCCAGCCCGTCGAGCATTCCCGGCGGCAGCTGTGCGCACGCCAGGTCGTCGACCAGTTCGGCACTGTGGTAGCGGTGAAAACCCGCGCGCCCGGCTTCCGAGGTGTCCAGGCGCACCCGGGTGCGCCACCCGGTGGCCCCGGTGGTGCCGACCTCGTCGGCGACCGCGGTGTCCTCGTCGCGCCAGTCGTATCCGCCGAGCCGGGCCAACTGGTTGGCCACCACCGCGCCCTTGATCCGCCGCGCGGCGGCGGGGTCGGCGAACGCCAGATCGCAGCAGCCCGCCCCGTCCGCCCCGGCGATCGGGCACAGCGAGTCGATGCGGTCGGGTGAGGCGTCGATCACCTCGACGGCGTCGGCGTGCCAATAGGATCCGTGGGCGCTGACCACCCGGGTCCGCACCGTCTCCCCCGGCAGCGCGTACCGCACGAACACCACACGGCCGTCGTGGCGGGCGACACAGCGTCCGCCGTTGGCGGGCGCGCCGACGGTCAGCACCAGGTCGGTGGGCAGCGGCCCGGGATCGTCGGCCTCCCCCGGCGGGCGCCGCTCGCCCGCGCGGGGATCCGGTGCGGGGCCGCTCATTCCAGGAATCCCCGCCGCGCGTCGCCCGGCGCGGTGCCGGGCGGCAGCGTCAGCTTCACCCGTTCCGACGAATTGAGTTGCCAGGGCACCGATGTCACCATCACATTGGGCATGAACAGCAGCCTGCCCTTCAGCCGCAACGCACTCTGATTGTGCAGCACCTGTTCCCACCAGTGCCCCACCACGTACTCGGGGATGAACACCGTCACGACAGTACGCGGCGATTCCTTGCTGACGCGTTTGACGTAGTCCAGTATCGGACGGGTGATTTCGCGGTACGGGGACGCGATCACCTTGAGCGGCACCGTGACATCGCTGTCCTGCCACTTGTGCACCAGCGCCCGGGTTTCGGCGTCGTCGACGCTGACGGTGATCGCTTCGAGCACGTCGGGGCGGGTGGCCCGGGCATAGGCCAGTGCGCGCAGCGTCGGCAGATGCAGTTTCGACACCAGCACGATCGCATGATTGCGGCTCGGAAGGACGACGTCCCCTTCCTCTTCCTGCTGCTCTTCGAGTTCGCGTGCGACCGCGTCGTAGTGCTTGTGGATGAGTTTCATGATCACGAAGAGCACGGACATGGCCAGGATGGCGATCCACGCGCCGGCAAGGAACTTCGTCACCACGACGATGACGAGCACCGTCCCTGTCGCCGTGAGCCCGATGGCGTTGATGACCCGCGAGCGAATCATCCGACGGCGGGCGACGACGTCGGTCTCCGTGCGCAGCAACCGCGTCCAGTGCCGCACCATGCCGATCTGGCTCAGCGTGAACGACACGAACACCCCGACGATGTACAGCTGGATCAGGGCGGTGACCTCGGCCTGGAACGCGATGACGAACGCGATCGCGGCGAACGCGAGGAACAGGATGCCGTTGGAGAACGCCAGCCGGTCACCGCGGGTGTGCAGCTGGCGGGGCAGGTAGCGGTCCTGGGCCAGAATCGAACCCAGCACCGGGAAACCGTTGAATGCGGTGTTGGCGGCCAGCACCAGGATCAGGGCCGTGACCCCGGCGATGAGATAGAGACCCAGCGGGAAGTCGTGGAAGACGGCGTCGGCCAGCTGCGCGATCAGCGTTTTCTGGTGATAGCCCTCCGGCGCACCGATGAGCTGTTCGGCGGGGCGTTCGGCGATCTTGGCGCCGGTCTCCTTGGCCAGCACGATGATACCGAGGAACAGGCTGACGGCGATCGCCCCCAGCAGCGCCAGGGTCGTTGCGGCGTTGCGCGACTTGGGTTTCCGGAACGCGGGCACACCGTTGCTGATGGCTTCGACCCCGGTCAGCGCCGCGCAGCCCGACGAGAACGCGCGGGCCACCAGGAACACCATCGCGAAACCGAGCACGTCGCCGTGTTCGGAGGCCACCTCGAAGTCGGCCGACTCGGCCCGCAGCGGGGTGCCCAGCACGAAGATCTGGAACAGCCCCCAGCCCAGCATGATGTAGATACCGATCATGAACGCGTAGGTGGGAATCGCGAACGCCGTACCGGATTCACGGATGCCGCGCAGATTCAGCGAAGCGAGCACCAGGATGGCGGCGACCGCGAACAGGACCTTGTGCTGGGCGATGAACGGGATCGCCGAACCGATGTTGGACATCGCCGAGGCCATCGACACCGCGACGGTCAGCACATAGTCGACGAGCAGTGCACTGGCCACCGTCAGCCCCGCCGTGGGACCGAGGTTGGTGGTGACGACCTCGTAGTCACCACCCCCCGACGGATACGCATGCACGTTCTGCCGGTAGCTCGCGATGACGATCAACATCACCAGCCCCACCGCCAGGCCGATCCAGGGCGCCATCGAGTACGCGGCCAGGCCGGCCACCGACAGCACCAGGAAAATCTCCTCGGGTGCGTACGCGACCGAGGACAAGGCGTCGGAGGCGAACACGGGCAGCGCGATGCGCTTGGGCAACAGGGTGTGGGACAGCTTGTCGCTGCGGAATGGCCTGCCGATCAGCAGCCGCCGCGCAGCGGTCGAAAGCTTGGACACGAGAGCCAAGGGTAAGCCCAGTGGCCGATGGCTGTAGCGTTCCGAGTGCGCAGGGTGAATCACAGTTTCTGGGTTGCTGCCGGAAAGGACCGTCAGGTGCGTGTAGTGGTGATGGGATGCGGCCGGGTCGGCGCGTCGCTGTCGGACAGCCTGGCGCGGATCGGGCACGAAGTCGCCGTCGTCGACCGTGACCGCGGCGCGTTTCACCGGCTGAGCCCCGATTTCCCCGGCGAGACCGTCGTCGGTATGGGATTCGACCGTGAGGTGTTGCTGCGGGCCGGAATCGAGGAGGCGGGAGCGTTCGCGGCGGTGTCGTCGGGCGACAACTCCAACATCATCTCGGCGCGCGTGGCGCGCGAGACCTTCGGCGTGGAGCGCGTCGTCGCCCGTATCTACGACGCCAAACGGGCCGCGGTCTACGAGCGGCTCGGCATCCCCACGGTCGCGACGGTGCCGTGGACCACCGACCGGCTTCTCAACGTGCTGACCCGCGAGACCGAGACCACCAAATGGCGTGACCCGTCGGGCAATGTCGGCGTCGCCGAACTGGCGCTGCATGAGGATTGGGTGGGCCACCGCATCACCCAGCTGGAGGCCGCCACCCGCGGCCGGGTGGCGTTCCTGATCCGGTTCGGTGGGGGTCTGCTGCCCGACGCGAAGACGGTCATCCAGGCCGGTGACCAGGTCTATATGGCGGCCGTATCGGGCCATATCGCCGAGGCGCTGGCCATCGCGGCGCTACCCCCGAGCGAGGACGAGGACTAGGAGCGCACAGGTGAAAGTCGCAATCGCCGGAGCCGGGGCGGTCGGCAGATCCATCGCCCGCGAGCTGGTCGACAACGGCCATGACATCACCCTGCTCGAACGCAATCCCGACCATATCGACGAGGACGCGATCCCCGCGGCGCGCTGGCGCCTCGGCGATGCGTGCGAGATCAGCGTTCTGGAATCGGTGCGCCTGGAGGGTTTCGACGTGGTGATCGCCGCGACGGGCGACGACAAGGTCAACGTAGTGGTCAGCCTGCTCGCCAAAACCGAGTTCGCGGTGCCCAGGGTGGTCGCCAGGGTGAACGATCCCCGCAACGAGTGGCTCTTCGACGAGAACTGGGGCGTCGACGTCGCGGTGTCCACACCGCGGATGCTGGCCTCGCTGGTGGAGGAGGCGGTCGCCGTCGGTGATCTGGTGCGGCTGATGGAGTTCCGCAAGGGGCAGGCCAACCTCGTCGAGATCACACTGCCCGACGACACACCGTGGGGCGGTAAACCGGTCAAACGGCTCGAGTTGCCCCGCGACGTCGCCCTGGTGACGATCCTGCGAGGTCCCCGGGTGATCCTGCCCGAGGGCGACGAACCGCTCGAAGGCGGCGACGAACTGTTGTTCGTCGCGGTCACCGAGGTCGAGGACGAACTGCAGGAGCTGTTGCTGCACCCCAAGGGGCGCTGAACCCCGCCCGGTCAGGTCACGCGGTGGCGGGGGCGGAATCGCGGTGCGCGTGCACCGCGCGCTGCGCGGTTCTGATCGCGAGGTAGGTGACCAGCGCGGCCACCGCGGTCAACGGCCAGCCCATCGAGATGCGGGCCACACCCAGCCAGCCGGTCTGATCCGCGTCGTAGAGGTGGTGCTGCACCACGAAGCGCGACGCGAACACCGCCACCCAGGTCAGGGTGGCGACGTCGAATGCGATGACGGCCTTGCGGACCTGCCGCCAGCCGCGGTCGTGGCCGTTGACCCAGCCCCAGATGTAGCCGACCACGGGCCGGCGGATGAGCACCGACAGGCCGAATACCGACGCCCAGACCAGCGACATCCAGATGCCGAGCAGGAAATAGCCCTTGGATTCGCCCATCAGGTACGCGATGAGTGCGCAGATGCCCACACCGATGAACCCGGAAATGGCCGGTTGCGTCGATTCGCGGCGGATCAGCCGCCACACCAGGATCAGCGCCGCCACACCCAGCGCCGCGCCCACCGCGGGGACCAAGCCGAACGCCGACGACACCGGCACGAACACGACGACGGGCAGCGACGAGTAGATCAGACCCTTGACGCCGCCCATCTGGTCCAGCAACGCGCGGGCAGTGGTCTGGCCCCGGTCGGCTCCGGGGTCGCTCACTTCTGGATCTCGTAATGCGGGTTGTAGATCGCCTTGGCGCCGCTGTCGAGTTTGCCGACCCTGCCGTGCACCCGCAGCTTCGTGCCCGATTCGATACCGGGGATGCGGCGCTGCCCGAGCCAGACCAGCAGCACCGTGTCGGTGCCGTCGAACAGTTCGGCGCGCACGCCGCCCGCACAGCCTTTGGCGTTCGCCTCCACGCTGCGCAGTGTGCCGACCATCGTGACCTCCTGGCCCCGCTGACAGTCGATCGCCTTCTGCGCGCCGGTATTGGTGACCTCGTCACTGAGCTCTTCGACGTCGCGCTGCTCAGGGTCCTCCGTCAGGCGCCGGGTCAGCCGACGCAGATACCCTTCGGCCGTAGCCATGGTCTCTCCTAGACCTTTTAGTGGATGTACACCCAACCAAACGCCACGGTAGACCTGTTCGTTCCGCAATGTCACATCGGCGCGTCGCACGGTCGATACCGCCCGGTGAACGGCGATTCCGCACGGGTGGTTGACGTACCGGGCACGATCATGTGATGGCTGTCAACCTTCGCGGCGTCACCACCGTGCTCCTGGCCGGCACCGGGTCCGACGACGACTACGTCTACCGGGCGTTCTCCGCGGCGCTGCACGACGTCGGGGCGGCGGTCGTCACCCCCGCGCCCGATCCGGGACGCCTGATCGAGGGCTACCGCGACGCCCTGGACAACGCGGGCCGCTGCGGTCCCATCGCGGTCGGCGGCGTATCCATCGGTGCGGTCGTGGCACTGCGCTGGGCCCTGGCGCATCCCGGCCACGCCGTCGCGGTTCTCGCCGCGCTACCGCCGTGGACGGGTGCGCCGGACGGGGCACCCGCGGCGCTGGCCGCCCGCGCATCGGCACACCAGCTGCGCCGTGACGGCCTGGTGGCCGCGACGGCGCAGATGCGCGCGTCCAGCCCGGCGTGGCTGGCCGACGAACTGACCCGGTCGTGGGTGGGACAGTGGCCCGCATTGCCCGACGCGATGGACGAGGCCGCCGGTTGCGACGCGCCCACCCTCGGGGAACTGGAGGGGCTGACGGCGCCGCTGGGGATCGCCGCAGCCACCGACGATCCCATCCATCCACTCGAGGTGGGCATCGAATGGGTGTCGGCGGCACCGCGGGCGGCGCTGCGCACGGTCACCCTCGACGAGATCGGCGCCGATCCCGCCGCGCTGGGCGCCGCCTGTGTGGCGGCGCTGTGGGAGGCCGACGACCCGGCCCGGGCGCTGCCGCGCTGAGTCAGCCCCCGGTGATGGTGCGCAGCTGCTGCATCGCCGACCCCTGGGCGCTGCGGCGCGCGGCGGGCTCGGGCGGCTGTGGCGGCGGCGCGTCCTGCCCGGGCTGCCCGGCCTGCCCGGCGGCCTGGGCAGCGGCGGCGCGTAACTGCGCCGCCATCGGCTCCGGCAGCTGCACCGGCAGCGGGGTGCGAACCGGCAGCGGGGTATCGCCACGCCGGACGACGGTGTCCGCCAACGCATTGCGGGCCTCACCGGCCAGCGCGTCGATGCTGTCCGCCACCCCGTTGACCACGCAACGGATCATCCAGCGGTAACCGTCGACGCCGATGAAGCGCACCACGCCGCCGTTCTGCGCCGGGGCACTGCCGACGACCTCGCGTCCCCACGGACCGTCCTGGATGCGGACGTTGGTCGCATCCTTGCGCAGCGAATCGGCGAGTTCGGATGCGACCTCACGCCACAATCCGGTCGATTTCGGGGCGGCGTACGCGGCGACGGTGAACCGACCGTTGGCGGTCACCACCCACACCGCGCTCGGCACCCCGCCCTCGCTGAGTTCGACCTGCACCTGGCCGGCCTCCGGCATGGGGATCAGCACCGAACCGAGGTCCAGGCGGCCCTGCGCGGCCACCTCTGGATCGTCGAAATCCTCGATGTCGTACGGCCCGTCGGCCTCGTCGCCCGTGTCGGCGCCCGCCGCGTCGACCGGATTCTCGGCCGCGTCCGCCCCGCCGGGGCTGTCGTTGTCTTTACGTCTTCCGAATGCCATCACAAACTCGCATGTCCGCCGGAGGAACCGTGGCCGCCGTCGCCACGGGATGTGTCAGCCAGACCGGCTTCGTCGAACGACGTCACCTCGACCAGCTCGGGTAGTTCCACGCGCTGCACCACCAATTGCGCGATCCGGTCCCCACGATGCACGACGATCGGCGTCTCCGGGTCGAGATTGATCAGCGCGACCTTGATCTCCCCGCGATAGCCTGCATCGATCGTGCCCGGGCTGTTGACGATCGAAAGTCCCACGCGTGTAGCCAAACCGGACCGCGGATGTACCAGACCCACCATCCCGTGCGGGATGGCGACCGCGATACCGGTGGGCACCAGTTCCCGCCGTCCCGGTGCCAGTTCGACATCCCGGGCCGCGAACAGGTCGACCCCCGCGTCGCCGTCATGGGCCCGGCTGGGCATGGGCAGATCGCGGTCCAGACGCACGACCGCCAGTGAAGTGGACACGACGTCACAGATTACTCTGAGCCGCGTGTCCGACACGCGTGCAGCCACCCGAACGGTGCGCTACCACGAGCGGCTGTGGGTGCCGTGGTGGTGGTGGCCACCGGCGCTCGGCCTGGCCGCTCTCATAGCGCTCGAAGTGAACCAGGGTGTGCAATCCCTGCCCAACTGGCTGCCCTTCGCCATCCTGCTGCCCGTCGCCGCCGTCGTGCTGGTGCTGCTGGGCAGGACCGAACTGCAGGTCGTCGGCGGCACGCCCGAGGGCACCGAGTTGTGGGTGGGCGCAGCGCACCTGCCGGTCAGCGTGATCGCCAGATCTGCGGAGGTGCCCCGGTCGGCAAAGTCCGCGGCGCTGGGCCGCCAGCTCGACCCGGCCGCATACGTCGTGCACCGGGCGTGGATCGGCCCGATGGTGCTGCTGGTTCTGGACGACCCGGACGATCCCACCCCGTACTGGTTGGTGAGCACCCGCCACCCCGACCGGGTGCTGGCCGCGCTGCGCGGTTGACGCCTCCCCGGCGTCAGGCCGCGCAGTCGGTGCAGATCATCATGCCGTTCTTCTCACTGGCCAGGCGACTGCGGTGATGCACCAGGAAGCAACTCGAGCAGGTGAATTCGTCGGCCTGCTTCGGAATGACCCGCACCGACAGTTCCTCACCGGACAGGTCGGCGCCGGGCAGTTCGAACGACTCCGCGGTTTCTGATTCGTCGACGTCGACGACCGCCGACTGAGCTTCGTTGCGACGGGCCTTGAGCTCCTCGAGGGAGTCCTCGGAAACATCGTCGGTCTCAGTGCGCCGCGGGGCGTCGTAGTCGGTAGCCATCGTCCTATCCCCTCCGTAGACCTTGCAGCTGAGCTTTGTACCAGCGTCGAACGCATTCCCCAAACGATTCGTGCCCGTATTGCCACATGTTCCACTGTGATTTACATCACAGTGGCCGTGGGGTTGCCGCGACGCCCCCGGTGGCAGGGGCTTTAGAGTGCACGTGTGGTCGCGAATATCACCGAAGGCACCGCGTTCGACAAGCACGGACGCCCGTTCCGCCGACGGAACGTGGTGCCCGGAATCGTCCTCATCGCGGTGCTCGCCGTCGCGACGACGGTCGTGTGGGTGTTCGCGCTGAACCGTCCGCCCGACGTGCGCGAGGCGGCCGTGTGCAATCCCCCACCGCCTGCGACCGATCCCGCGGCGCCGACGCTGGGTGAGCAGGTGGCCCGCACCGCGATGACCGATGTCGCCCCCGCCAAACTCGCCGACGTGCGGATCCGCGTGCTCAACGCGAGCGGACAGGGCGGTCAGGCCGCCGAAGTCGCGGGCGAGCTGCGCGACGTCGGATTCCCGCCGCCGGAAGCGGCCAACGACGCGATCTACGCTGCGCAGCGCCTGGAGTGCCACGGCCAGATCCGCTTCGGCCCCGATGGGCGGGCGGCCGCGGCCGCGGTCTGGCTGGTGGCGCCGTGCACCGAACTGTTCCAGGACGACAGGCAGGGCAGTGGCGTCGACCTGGCGATCGGCACCGACTTCAGCGAGTTGGCCACCAGTGACGACATCCAGGCGGTGCTGGCAAGCCTGCGGCCCGATGCCACCCAGCCCACCGACACCGCCCTGCTGACGAAGATCCACACCGCCGCCTGCTGACGGCGGGGGTCAGACGGTCAGCGCGGCGCGCAGCGCCTCGGCGACACCCGGCGCCGCCGCGACCACCTGGCCGCCGCCGCCCACCGCGCCTTCACGCTGCGGCAACCACACCTGCGCGCCGGCCTCCGCGGCGATCAGTGCGCCGGCCGCCCAGTCCCACACGTTCACACCGTCCTCGTAGTAGCCGTCGAGCTGACCCGCGGCCACCATGCACAGGTCCAGCGCGCACGAGCCGATCCGGCGCACGTCGCGCACGACGGGCAGCACCTTGGCGAGCAGTTCGGCCTGCTCCCTGCGCCGCTCGGGCGAATAGGCGAACCCCGTGCCGACCAGCGCCATCGACAGCTCGTCGGCGTCGCTGCACCTCAGCGCCGCCGTGACGCCCCGCCGGCTGACCTGCGCACCCTGCCCCAGCGCGGCGGAGTACACCGCGCCTGCGGGCACGTCGGCCACCGCGCCGGCCACCGATCGCCCGTCGAGCTGCACGGCAACCGAGACGGCATACGCGGCGATTCCGTAGACGAAGTTCACAGTGCCGTCGATCGGGTCCAGGACCCAGGTGAGCCGACCTTCCCGCAATTCGGCCCGGCCGCCCTCCTCCTCACCGAGCACCC
Source organism: Actinomycetota bacterium (assembly GCA_018268465.1). Taxonomy (GTDB): domain Bacteria; phylum Actinomycetota; class Actinomycetes; order Mycobacteriales; family Mycobacteriaceae; genus Mycobacterium. Next base: position 2,748 of record JAFDWN010000012.1, on the reverse strand, counting down.
GTTCGCCGGGGCGCAGCTGCGCCAGCCGCTCCCGGAGCAGACGTTCGGTCTCGGTGTCGACGATGGTCACCGGGTCCGTGGGTGTGCTCTTGGTTCGCACGGTGGCGTCCACATCCGCGGCGGAGCGGTCCCCGAACACCTCGCCGCGACGCCGCACCACGAACTCGGCGGCCTCGGCGGCCAGTTTCTCGGCCACGGAGCGCAGCTCGGTCAGGTCGGTCTCGTTATCCGTCACGGTGGTATCGCAACATGTTTGGGGTGAAATGTCGCCGGAGCGGTTGGGCCGCACGCACACCAAAGTAATCCCGAGCTACTAGTGTGAGGAAAGCTGAGCAACCGACTCGGCGCCGTACAGACCGCAGGCCCGGTGCAGAGGAGCGCACATGACCGCCGCAGATTCGCCCGCGGGAGATCCCAGCACCAACGGAGGTCCGCAGCGCCGCGGATTCGGCGTCGATGTCGGCGGCAGCGGCGTCAAGGGCGGTGTCGTCGATCTCGACACCGGTCAGCTGATCGGCGAACGGTTCAAGCTCGCGACCCCGCAGCCCGCGACGCCCGAGGCGGTGGCCAAGACCATTGCCGCGGTGGTCGGGGAGTTCGGCTGGACAGACAAGGTCGGTGTCACCTATCCGGGCGTCGTTTCCGACGGCATCGTGTGCACCGCGGCCAACGTCGACAAGGGCTGGATCGGCACGAACGCCAGGGATGTGATCGCCGCCGAACTGGGGGGTCAACCCGTCACCGTGCTCAACGACGCCGATGCCGCCGGGCTGGCCGAACAGCGGTTCGGCGCGGGTATGGACCATCCGGGCGTGGTGGTGCTGCTCACCTTCGGCACCGGAATCGGCTCGGCGGTGATCCATCACGGCATACTCCTGCCCAACACGGAGTTCGGGCACATCGAGGTCGGCGGTATGGAGGCCGAGCACCGGGCCGCTTCGTCGGTCAAGGAGAAAAAGGACTGGTCCTACAAGCGGTGGACCGAGGAGGTCACGCGCGTGCTGGTCGCCATCGAGAACGCGATCTGGCCTGATCTGTTCATCGCGGGCGGCGGGATCAGCCGCAAGGCCGAGAAGTGGATCCCGCTGCTCACCAACCGCACACCGGTGGTCGCGGCGGCCCTGCAGAACACCGCGGGCATCGTCGGCGCGGCGATGGCCGCCGACGTCGACGCCACGACCGCGGCGCCCCAGCGCTGAAACTCCCGGGTACCACCGCGAATTTCGGCCCGGATTTGCCGCTCGACACGGCTTTATCTCACACTGTCGTTACAATGGAGCGCGGCGGCCGCCTAACGAATAGCGGTGAGTATCCGAGTTGAGATCAACGCCGACATTCGACATAGCCGACGCTTCGGTGGTGCATGCCCGTGCCCACCGGAATACGCAAGACCGAAAGGGTGTACGTGGCAGCGACTAAGGCAGGCCCGGCAACCGATGAGCCGGTGAAGCGAACCGCCACCAAGACTCCTGCCAAGAAGGCCGCGGCCAAGCCCGGCAACGGTGCGGCGCCCGCCAAACGCGCCGCCAAGGCGACCGCCGCCGGCCGGGGCGCCAAGACGCGTTCGCAGGACAGCGCCGACGGGCCCGGGGCCCGCGGACGCGGCACCAAGGCCGGCGCGCCCGGTGCCGCCGATGACGACGTGGTGACCGACGACCTCGACAGCACCGACGACCTCGAGGCCGAGCCCGGCGACGACATCGCCGACGAGGACACCGACCTCGACCTCGACGATCTGGACGGCGAGGACTCGGACGACGATGAGGACGGCGACGAGGACGAGGACGCCGAGGACGCCGAGGACGAGGAGGGGTCGGCCGAGACCCCGGCCGGACAGCCCGCCGCGGCCACCCCTGCGGCCCCCGCGGCCGACGACGGTATCGCCGAGCCTTCGGAGAAGGACAAGGCGTCCGGCGACTTCGTGTGGGATGAGGAGGAGTCCGAAGCGCTGCGACAGGCCCGCAAGGATGCCGAGCTCACGGCGTCGGCCGACTCGGTGCGCGCCTACCTCAAGCAGATCGGCAAGGTCGCACTGCTCAATGCCGAGGAAGAAGTCGAACTGGCCAAGCGCATCGAGGCCGGCCTGTTCGCCGAGGAGAAGCTCAACTCCGGCGACAAGCTCGACATGAAGCTCAAGCGTGAGCTGTGGTGGATCGCCCAGGACGGCAAGAAGGCCAAGAACCACCTCCTCGAGGCCAACCTCCGGCTCGTCGTCAGCCTCGCCAAGCGCTACACCGGCCGCGGCATGCTGTTCCTGGACCTGATTCAAGAGGGCAACCTCGGTCTAATTCGCGCCGCGGAGAAATTCGATGCGGAGCGTGGCTACAAGTTCTCGACCTATGCAACATGGTGGATCCGTCAGGGTATCACTCGCGCCATCGCCGACAAGTCACGAACAATTCGCGTGCCTGTCCACATGGTTGAGACCATCAATAATCTGCGAAAAGTAACTCGCAAGCTCTCTCAAGAAATGGGTCGCAGACCCAATCTCGAGGATCTGGCGAAGGGAATGAATGTGTCTGTAGTGAAAATCAAAGAGATTCTCGCTGCTAACCGTTCTCCTCTGTCACTCGATACTCCATACGGAGAAGACGATGACAACTCACTTTCGGAGATCGTTGAGGACGAGAACTCTTCTCGCCCCGAGGACTCAACTGAGGCGAGCCTGATGTCTAACGACATTCGTGGCGTACTGTCTATGCTCACTCCGCGTGAGCGTGAGGTTCTAATCCTACGATTCGGACTGAA
>JAFDWN010000011.1 GCA_018268465.1 Actinomycetota bacterium | reverse complement strand
GAAGAAGGCCGTCGCCACCAAGGCCCCGGTGAAGAAGGCCGCCGCGACCAAGGCCCCGGCCAAGAAGGCCGCACCGGCCAAGAAGGGCCGCAAGTAAGTTCACCGCCAGGCGCGCCGCGGGGTCGTTCGACCTGCGGCGCGTTTGTGCGTGCCGAGTACCTGCAGGGGGTGCGGCGTCAGGAGACGGGCGCCGCCCGCTTCCCGTCCGGCCCCGTCACGTGACGATGGCCAGCGGGCTGTCGATGTGGTCGGCGGCGACGAGCTTGCCGTCGATCAACGACAACACCCAGGTACTGCCCTTGCGGTTGCGTGCGGTGTCGGGTTGCACGCCGTCGCGTTCGCCCCACCACGCGACGAGGTGCGGAATCACCTTGCCCTGCGAACAGATCACGGGTGTGCCGCCGGCGTCGGCGATCTCGATCAAACGGCGCCGCGCCGCCTTGCGGTCGGCGGTGTACGCCTCCTCGGAGAGCGTCGGCTCGTCGCTGATCGGCACGCCCAGTTCCTCGGCGAGCGGTGCAACCGTCTGGTGGCAGCGCAACCGATCCGCGGCATACACCGTGTCGGCGCCGAAGGCCAGCAGCTGGCCGACGAGGGCTTCGGCCTGAGCGCGCCCGCGTTTGTCCAGCGGCCGCACCCGATCGTCGCCGCGGTAGCGTGCCCTGCTGCCCGCACTGCCGTGCCGCACCACCAACACGGTCCGGGTATCGGCTGGGAGTTCGGTGAACCCGCCCAACACCTTCCGATCGTGCTCATAGACGAGTCGTTCCATCGCCGCGTCGACCGGCAGCCAGATCAGCTGATCGACTTCGGAGTTCGCGCTGAATTCGCCGTCGACGCAGCGCGCCGCCCAATAGCGCACCCGCTTGGTGTCCGGGCCGACGGGATAGCTGACTTCCGCCAGCTGGCGCCCCAGATGCGCGGTATAGCCGGTTTCCTCGTGCACCTCACGCACCGCGGTGACGGGTTCGTTCTCCCCGCGGTCGACTTTGCCCTTGGGCAGCGACCAGTCGCCGTAGCGGGGGCGGTGCACGACGGCCACCTCGATGGGGTGTCCGGCCTCCGGCGTTGAGCCACAGCCCCTTCGCCACAGCACCGCCCCGGCCGCGAATATGTCCTTACCGCCACCCGGCACCGCTGCCGGTGGGTCTTTTCTGGGCACCTCAACTCCTGCAGGTCAGGTCGAGGCCCACCGCTGGGCCTAGTGGGTGTCAGCCGGTCTCAGCGTTGGCGGTGGCGTTCCATCATCGACACCTGATGGTCCCGGACGGTCTCGCCTTCGTGGGGCAGGGCCGTCCAGTTACCCTCCGAACCCAGCTCCCAGCAGCGGGTGGCGGGGTCCATCGCGGAATCGAAGACGTCGTTGAGTTGAGCGGTCAGCCTCGGATCCTTGACTTGAGCCATCACTTCGACACGGCGGTCGAGATTACGATGCATCATGTCGGCGCTGCCGATCCAGAACTCGTCGATGGCGTTGAAGTGAATAATTCGCGAGTGCTCCAGAAAACGCCCGAGAATCGAGCGCACCGTGATGTTGTCCGAGAATCCGGGCGCCCCGGGCCGCAGGGCGCAGATTCCGCGCACCACCACCTCGACACGCACGCCGGCTTGTGACGCACGATATAGCGCGTCGATCACCTGCTCGTCCACCAATGCGTTGGCTTTCAGCCGAATCCGGCCCTCGCCGCCCTCCCGGGTGGCCGCGACTTCACGTTCGATGCGCTCGATGATGCCCTTGCGCACCCCGTGCGGAGCCACCAGCAGATTACGGTAGGACACCTTGCGCGAATAGCCGGTGAGCGAGTTGAACAGGTCGGTGAGGTCGGCGCCGATATCCGGCGAGGCCGTCAGCAGGCCGACATCCTCGTACAGCCGGGCGGTTTTCGGGTTGTAGTTGCCGGTGCCGATATGGCAGTAGCGGCGGATCGTCGACCCTTCGCGGCGTACCACCAGACACGTCTTGCAGTGGGTCTTCAGCCCGATCAGCCCGTATACGACGTGCACGCCGGCTTGTTCGAGTGCGCGGGCCCATTTGATGTTGGCCTGCTCGTCGAAACGCGCCTTGATCTCCACGAGGGCAACGACCTGCTTGCCCGAATCGGCGGCGTCGATGAGCGCGTTGACGATCGGGGAGTCGCCGGAGGTGCGGTACAAGGTCTGTTTGATGGCAAGCACATTCGGGTCGGCCGCGGCCTGCTCGATGAACCGCTGCACGGTGGTGGAGAACGAGTCGTAAGGGTGGTGCACCAGCACGTCGCCATCGCGCAGTGTCGCGAAGATGCTCTTGGGCGTCTCGCGTTCGCCGAACGCGGGCGGGGTGGCCGGCACGAAGGTCGGGTCCTTCAGCGCGGGCCGGTCGACCCCGTACACCTGCCACAACGACGACAGGTCCAGCAGGCCCGGAACCTGGATGACGTCGCCGGGGTCGACGTCCAATTCGCGCAGCAACAGTTCGAGCATGTTGTCGGTCATGTCGTCGGCCACTTCCAGCCGCACCGGCGAACCGAACCGCCGGCGCGCCAGTTCACGTTCCAGCGCCTTCAGCAGATCCTCGTCGCGGTCCTCCTCGACCTCGAAGTCGGCGTTGCGGGTGATGCGGAAGGCGTGGTGCTCGACGATCTCCAAGCCGGGGAACAGCACCGGCAGAAACGCGGCGATCAGTTCCTCCATCGGCAGGAAGCGGTAACCGCGTTTACCGGCGGCCGTTGGCGCCCCGGGCAGTTCGACGAACCGGTCGACGTTGTCGGGCACCTTGATACGTGCGAAGTGCTGCGTGCCGTCCTCGGGCTGGCGCACCGTGATCGCCAGGTTGAGGCTCAATCCGCTGACGAACGGGAACGGGTGCGCGGGGTCGACGGCCAGCGGGGTCAGCACGGGGAAGACCTGATCGTGGAAGTACGTCGACAACTCGTCGCGTTCGGCCTCGTCGAGGTCGGCCCACGTGACCACCAGGACGCTCTCGTCGGCCAGCGCCGGGCGCACCGCGTCGAGGAACACCCGCGCATGTCGGCTGGCGATCTGCTGCGTGCGTTCGCTGATCCGGCGCAGCTGCTCGCGCGGCGAGAGCCCATCGGCCGAACGCACCGACAGGCCCATCTCGTCACGGCGTTTGAGGCCCGCGACGCGCACCATGTAAAACTCGTCGAGATTCGAGGCGAAGATCGCGAGGAACTTCGCGCGTTCCAGCAGCGGCAGTGACGGGTCGGCCGCCAGCGCCAGCACCCTGGCATTGAAGTCGAGCCAGCTGAGCTCCCGATTGAGGTAGCGGTCCTCGGGCAGCGCGTCGTCGACCGCAGGAGACGTCGCCGCGGGCGGCGCCTCGGGCGCCGAATCGGTGGTGGTCGGGGCAGCGGCTCCCGACGCCAACTCCGGCTCGCCTGCTCGGATCTGGGTTTCGGCTTCGGTCATCTTCCCGATCATTCCCTATCGACCCGCCGAACTGCTACCGCGCAGCACCAACGCGCCGAACCCGTTTTCGCTGGCCGATGATTCTCAGCCCGGCCCGCCGACCGCACGCGCGGTGGCCGGGCCGACGCCCAGCCGGCGCGCCACCATGAGGTCGTCGGGGGTGTCGATGTCGCAGCGCAGCCCGGGCCAGGCCCCGGTCAGTTCGATCGCCCCCGAATGGCGATGCCGCTGAGCGGAATCCGCCCCGAAATGCGGGTCCAGTGGGACGCCGAACGCGAAGAGCGCCGACGTACCGGTGCCGTGCCGGTCGCCCACGAAGCTGCGGCGATACGTGCGCGCGGCGGCGATCGCCTCGGTGAGCTCCTGCGGCTGCAATGCGGGCAAGTCACCTTGGAGTACAACGATATTCGCCGATTCGCCGCGCAATGCAGCCTCGGCAGAGGCGATCGCGTTGTTCAGCGGGTTGCGGTGCCCCTGCGGGGTGGGATCGGCGATCACCCTGGCGCCGAGCGCGCTGGCGGCGTCGGCTGCGACGTCGTCGGGTGTCACCACGGTGACAGGGGCCACCGCGGCGGCGACCGAAATGGTGTCGACGAGCATGGCAAGCACCACCGCTTCGCGGGTGGGGGCGGTGAAGATCGGCGCCAGCCGCGTCTTGGCGGCGGCCAGCCGCTTGACGGCGATCACCAACGACACGCCGGTGTCGGTTGCCGGGCCGGCGGCTCCGGTGGATTTCGCGCCGCTCATGGGCCCATCCTGCCAGCCGCACGAGTCGGCCACCGCCGCCGCCCACGCTAGGGTGAAGCCGTGGTGGAGGCGGCAGTCATGGGCGCCGGGGCGTGGGGGACGGCTCTGGCAAAGGTCCTTGCCGACGCGGGCAACAGTGTGAGGTTGTGGACGCGACGTGCCGAACTGGCCGACGAGATCAACGCGACCCGCCGCAACAGCGGCTACCTCGGCGACACCGAACTGCCCGCCGCGATCCGCGCGACCAGCGATGCCGCCGGCGCACTCGAGGGTGCGTGCACGGTGCTTCTGGCCGTGCCGTCGCAGACATTGCGCACCAACCTGGGGCAGTGGACCGGCCTCATCGGTGCCGACGCCACCCTGGTCAGCCTCGCCAAAGGCATCGAGCTGGACACCCTCATGCGGATGAGCCAGGTGATCGTGCAGGTGACCGGGGTGGATCCGGCGCGGGTGGCGGTCGTCACGGGCCCCAACCTCGCCAGCGAGATCGCCGCTGAGCAACCCGCCGCAACCGTCGTCGCCTGCAGTGACTCGGGCCGGGCGGTCGCGCTGCAACGGGCCTTCTCGACCGGGTACTTCCGGCCGTACACCAATTCCGACGTGGTCGGCGCCGAGGTTGGCGGCGCCTGCAAGAACATCATCGCCCTGGCGTGCGGCATGGCCGCAGGGGTGGGGCTGGGGGAGAACACCGCGGCGGCGATCATCACCCGCGGGCTGGCGGAGATCATGCGGCTCGGTATCGCGCTGGGCGCCAAACCCGCAACGCTGGCGGGGCTGGCCGGGGTCGGCGACCTCGTCGCCACCTGCACGTCGCCGTACTCGAGGAACCGGTCGTTCGGGTACCGCCTCGGGGAGGGGGGCACCATGGATTCGGCGATGGCGGCCGGCGGCGGCCACGTCGCCGAGGGCGTGACGTCGTGTCAGTCTGTGCTTGCGCTGGCGTCGAGTTACGACGTCGAGATGCCGCTCACCGACGCCGTGCACCGGGTTTGTCATCGTGGCTTGTCCGTCCACGAGGCGGTGGCACTGTTGCTGGGTAGAACGACGAAACCGGAATGACGATGGACGGCACCTACGGTGATTCCACCCGCAGCGTGAAAGCTGTTGGATCCGAGTCGATTCCGGGATCGCCCGTCGCCGCCGGCCCGGTTCCGGTGTCGGCATACCACCTGTCGCCCGACGAGGCCGAGCCGCTGGACACCTACGGCCGCAGCTCCAATCCGACGTGGCGGCGGCTGGAATCGGCCATCGCCGCCCTCGAGGGTGCGGCCGCCGCGCTGACCTTCGGGTCGGGCATGGCGGCCATAACGTCGGTGCTGCGGGTGCTGGCCCGACCCGGAACGAAACTGGTGGTGCCCGCCGACGGCTACTACCAGGTGCGTCGTTATGCCATGGAATACCTTGCGCCACAAGGGATCATCGTCATCGAAGCGTCCACCACCGACATCTGCGAAGCGGCGCGCGACGCCGACGTGGTGCTGGCGGAAACACCGGTCAACCCCGGTCTGGACGTCGTCGACCTGCACCGGCTGGCAATGACGTGCCGGGGCCGCGGCGCCACGCTGGTCGTGGACAACACCGCCGCGACGCCGCTCGGTCAGCAGCCGCTGTCGCTCGGAGCCGACCTCGTCGTGGCCAGCGCCACCAAATCCCTGTCGGGTCACAGCGATCTGGTCGCCGGATACGTCGCGGGCAGCCACACCGGTCTGATGGAAGCCGTCGAGCGTGACCGGTTGCTCGCCGGCCCGATCCTCGGCCCGTTCGAAGCCTGGCTGGTGCTCCGGAGTCTGGGCAGTGCCGGGCTGAGATTCGAGCGCCAGTGCCAGAACGCCCAGGCCTTGGCGGTCATGCTGCGCTCACACCCCGCCGTGCGGTCCGTGCGCTATCCGGGACTGCCCGACGATCCGTCCCATCCGATCGCCACCCTGCAGATGAAACGATTCGGCGGGCTCGTGGGGGTCGAACTCGCCGACGCCGTCGCCGTGCACACCCTGGTACAGCGCAGCGCGCTGCTGGTCAGCTCCACGAGCTTCGGGGGAATCCACACCTCCGTCGATCGCCGGGCGCGCTGGGGAGACTCGGTGAGCGCGGGCTTCGCCAGGTTCTCGCTGGGCATCGAGGACACCGACGACCTGATCGCCGACATCAGCCAGGCGCTGGGCTGAAACGCCTGGTGGCGAAATCAAATCGTGCGGCCTCCAGCCGGGACGGTAGCCTCTCTAGGTTGTGAACGCCCCCCACCTGCCCGAGGCCGACCCGCCTGTGACATCGAGCACAGCGTCGCGTGGCCGCGTCCGGGTGGCCGTGGTGTACGGCGGACGCAGCTCCGAGCATGCGATCTCCTGCGTGTCGGCGGGCAGCATCCTGCGCAACCTCGATCCGGAGCGGTTCGAGGTCGTCGCGGTCGGCATCACCCCGGACGGCTCGTGGGTGCTCACCGACGCGCGGCCGGAGTCGCTCGCGATCGCCGACGGCCGGCTGCCCGAGGTGAGCGGCGAGTCGGGCACCGCGCTGGCGCTGCCCGCCGACCCGCAGCGCAGCGGTCACCTCGTCGCACTGGAACACGGCGCCGGTGAGGTCCTCGCCTCCGTCGACGTGGTGTTCCCGGTGCTGCACGGGCCCTACGGCGAGGACGGCACCATCCAGGGGCTGCTCGAACTGGCGGGTGTGCCCTACGTCGGCGCCGGGGTGCTGGCAAGCGCGGCCGGTATGGACAAGGAGTTCACCAAGAAGCTGCTGGCCGCCGAGGGTTTGCCGATCGGCGATCACGTCGTGCTGCGCCCGCGGGATACCACCGTCGAGCTCGAGGACCGCGAACGGCTCGGGCTGCCGGTGTTCGTCAAACCCGCGCGCGGCGGTTCGTCGATCGGTGTGAGCCGCGTATCGAACTGGGATGAGCTGCCCGCCGCCGTCGCATACGCCCGTCAGCACGACCCCAAGGTCATCATCGAGGCGGCCGTGCCCGGCCGAGAACTCGAATGCGGTGTGCTGGAGTTCCCCGACGGCAGGATCGAGGCGAGTACGGTCGGCGAGATCCGGGTGGCCGGTGTGCGCGGCCGCGAGGACGCGTTCTACGACTTCGCCACGAAGTACCTCGACGACGGCGCGGAGCTGGACGTGCCCGCCAAGGTGGCCGACGACGTCGCCGACGAGATCAGGCAGCTCGCCATCCGCGCCTTCGAGGCGATCGACTGCCAGGGCCTGGCGCGGGTGGACTTCTTCCTGACCGACGACGGTCCGGTGCTCAACGAGATCAACACGATGCCCGGATTCACCACGATCTCGATGTATCCGCGCATGTGGGCGGCCAGCGGCATCGACTACCCGACGTTGCTGGCGGCGATGGTCGACACCGCACTGGCCCGCGGCACCGGCCTGCGCTAACTGATCGGGGCGGGGTCCGGCCGGGTCGCCGGCATCGTCTCGGCGACGGCTTCGGAGATCTTCTGGATGGGTGTGGGACCCGAGCCCGCGGGGAGTGTGAGCGCCACATAGACGGGCCGGTCCACGACATACCAGGTGCTGCGCGCGCTAGCGTCTCCCGCCCCTGCTTCGCCCACCCGGTCGTCTCCCGCCCCTGCTTCGCCCACCCGGTCGTCTCCCGCCCCTGCTTCGCCCACCCGGTCGTCTCCCGCCCCTGCTTCGCCCACCCGGAACCACTGCACCGGGGCGACGACCTGCAGCGGCGAAGCGACGGTGAAGTCGGCGGGCCGGTCGAGTCCGCAGCGCAGGATGACGGGCTCGCCGCCCGGGTCCGCCTGCCACGCCGCGGCGCCCGCCGGGGTCGGGTCGACGGTCGCGGCACGGCGGTAGTCACCGAGTTGTTCGGGCAGCGCGTCCAGCAGAGCGCGGCATTCGGCGCTCTGCGCCTGTGGTGCGGGAACTCCGGCGATGGCCACCGGCTGCGCTTCTGGCGACCCCTGCCGGACGGCGGCGACGCCGAGGACCACGACCACCGCGGCTACCGCCACGACCATCGCCGCGACGAGCAGCGCCCGGGGCGGGCCGTCCGCGATGTCGTCGGTGTGGCCTTCGGTCACCTCTGCAACTCTATGGCCGGGTCCCGTTGGCGATCGGGCAGGTGAGGGTGCGGGTGATCCCGGTGACCTGCTGCACGCTGGGGACCACAGAGGCCTGCAGGTCACCGAGGGTCGCGGCGGTGATACGCACGACGACGTCGTACGGGCCGGTTACGTATTCCGAGGACAGCACACCTGGCAGAGCCGAGAGCTGCTCGGCCACGACCTCGGCGCGGCCCACCTCGGTCTGGATCAGCATGAACGCCTCGACCACCGGCCATCTCCTCCGTCTCGCTGCATAGACTCCTCGCCGCAGGGACCAAACGTACCGCAGGTCGGGTCCGCGTTCAGGCCACGGCGGCCGACGACAGGAGGTGTTATGGCGAGTCGCGATCCGGCTGAGTCTGCGCAGCAGACCCTCGCCGGGCTGGGGGAGTTCGCGGTCATCGCCCGGCTCGTGGCGGGGCGTGAGCAGCCCGGTGTCGTCGCGCTCGGGCCCGGAGACGACGCCGCGGTGGTCGCCGCTCCGGACGGCAGGATCGTGGTATCCACCGACATGCTGGTCGAGGGCAGGCATTTCCGGCTGGACTGGTCGACCCCCCACGACATCGGCCGCAAGGCCATCGCGCAGAACGCCGCCGACATCGAGGCGATGGGCGCCCGCGCCACCGCGTTCGTCGTCGCCTTCGGGGCACCGGGTGACACGGCGACCACCGCTGCGCTACAGCTGGCCGACGGGATGTGGGACGAAGCACATAAATTCGGTGCCGGCGTCGTCGGCGGCGACATGGTCAGCGCCCCCCAGTGGGTGATCTCGGTCACCGTACTCGGAGACCTGGCCGGGCGGGCACCGGTTCGCCGTGACGGTGCGCGCCCCGGCGACACCGTCGCGGTGGCGGGCGAACTGGGCCGGTCGGCGGCGGGATATGCGCTGTGGCTTCGGGGGATACGCGAGGGGACGCACGACTTGGGGTCGCTGCGCCGCAGACACCTGACGCCGGAGCCGCCCTACGGCCAGGGCCGGGTGGCCGCCGACGCGGGCGCCACCGCGATGACCGACGTGTCCGACGGTCTCCTCGGGGATCTCGGCCACATCGCGCAGGCGTCGGGCTGCGTGATCGATCTCAGCGCCGGCACGCTCGCCGCCGACGTCGACGCCGTGCGTACGGCGGCGGACGCGGTGGGCGCCGACCCGCGCGACTGGGTGCTCGGCGGGGGTGAGGACCATGCCCTGGCGGCCACCTTCGGCGGGGCGCCGCCGGACGGCTGGCGTGTGATCGGCCGGGTGCTCGACGGGTCACCGCAGGTGCTGGTGGACGGTGTGACCTGGGCCGGGAACCCCGGGTGGCAGTCCTACTGACCGCGAACCGCTAGGTTGTCATGCCGTGACCGCACGTCCACTGAACGAACTCGTCGAGGAGGGCTGGGCCGGCGCGCTGCAACCCGTCGCCCCGCAAGTGGCGCAGATGGGGGAGTTTCTGCGCGCCGAACTGGCCGCCGGGCACCGCTACCTGCCCGCGGGACCTAATGTGCTGCGCGCCTTCACCTTCCCATTCGACGATGTCCGGGTGCTCATCGTCGGGCAGGATCCGTATCCGACGCCGGGGCACGCGGTGGGGCTCAGCTTCTCCGTCGCGGCCGACGTGCGCCCGTTGCCGAGGAGCCTGACCAATATCTTCACCGAATACGCCGCCGATCTCGGCCATCCCGGCCCCAGCAGCGGTGACCTGACCCCGTGGGCGCAGCGCGGTGTGATGCTGCTCAACAGGGTGCTCACGGTGCGGCCGGGCAATCCGGCGTCCCATCGCGGCAAGGGCTGGGAAGCGGTGACCGAGTGCGCGATCCGGGCGCTGGCAGCCCGGAACCAGCCGATGGTCGCGGTCCTGTGGGGCCGCGACGCGTCCACCCTGAAGCCGATGCTCACCGGCGGTGAGTGCCTGGTGATCGAGTCAGCGCACCCGTCGCCGCTGTCGGCGTCGCGCGGCTTCTTCGGGTCGCGGCCGTTCAGCCGCGCCAACGCCATGCTGGACTCGATGGGTGCCGAACCGATCGACTGGCGGCTGCCCTAGCCGCCCGGACCCGCCGGCGACGTGCTCAGGGCAGAGGAACGGCCGGCGGTGACGGGATCGCCGGCGGCGCCGGGATCGCCGGAGGCGACGGAATCGCGGGCGGGGACGGGATCGCCGGGGGTGAGGGAATCGCTGGCGGGGACGGAATCTCGACCGTGGCGTCGTCGCCCGTGGTGGGGCCGGCCGGCGAGGGCGGCGGCGCCGGAGACGACGTCTCTTCGCTCGTCGGCTCGACGGTCGTCGTGACCTCTGTCGTCTCCGTCACCGGCGTCGTCGTGTCGCTGTCGCCGCCGGAGCCGCCGCACGCAGCGAGAAGCACACCCGACGCCAGCGCGGCGGCGAGGGTGAGGACAACCGGACGTGAGGTGTCGCGAAATGTCATGAGGGCAGGGCTACCCGGCAGCCCCGCCGTCTAACCACGGCGCAGCGTCAGCCGCGCGCGACCTTCCCGGCCTTGATGCAGGAGGTGCACACGTTGATGCGCTGCTTGTTACCGCCGGGACGCGACACCGCGCGCACGGTCTGGATGTTCGGGTCCCACCGGCGGCTCGTCCGGCGATGCGAATGCGACACCGACTTGCCGAAGCCGGGCGCCTTCCCGCAGATATCGCACACGGCAGCCATATGTAGAACTCCTCGAATCAGTACTTGGGGGGTCTGGATCTCTCGCCCGTCACCGCGGCGGCTCGACCCGACAACCTGGCCAGAATACCGGGCGTCGCGGGTATCGCCAAAATGTGACCGGCAGAGACCGCGCACAGCCTATCGCGGCAGTGGTGTCGTGGCCGGTGGCTAGGCTGGCGCGCACGGCGGGTCAAGCGGTTGGGAGGTGGGATGTCGGCTCGGCGGCTGGACGCTTCGGCCCTGCGGGAGTGGGCCCACACCGGGGTCGGGGACCTGATCGCCCACGCCGACGAGATCAACCGGCTGAACGTGTTCCCCGTCGCGGACTCCGACACGGGGACCAACATGTTGTTCACCATGCGCTCGGCGTGGATCCAGGCCGACGCGCTGCCGTCGAGCGCCGGGGTCGTGGCCATGGCGGCGGCCCTGTCCGAGGGTGCGTTGCACGGCGCCCGCGGGAATTCGGGTGTGATCCTGTCCCAGATCCTGCGCGGACTGGCCGACGTCGTCGCCACCGCGGCCGCAGAGCGCAGCGGTGACCTCCCGGATATCGACGCGCCGGTGTTCGCCGCGGCGCTGCGCCACGGGGTCGGGCTCACTGTCGCCTCGATCGGCGAGACGATCGCGGGCACCATCGTGTCGGTACTGCAGGCCGCGGCCGGAGCGGCAGAACATACGGCCGCCGGTGGGGGCGACATCGGCGATGCCGTAGTGGCGGCCGGCGACGCGGCGGTCGTCGCGCTGGACAAGACACCGACCCAGCTGAGCGTGCTCTCCGACGCCGGGGTGGTCGACGCGGGCGGGCGGGGCCTGGTGGTGCTGCTCGACGCGATGACCGCCACCCTGACCGGCCACGCCCCCCATCGCGCCGAGTACCGGCCGTCGCCGCCGTCGCACGACGTGTCGGCGCACACCGCGGCGCCCCCGCAGTTCGAGGTGATGTATCTGCTGAGCGGGTGCGGGCCCGGCGACATCGGAAGGCTGCGCGAACGCCTCGAGCAGCTCGGCGAATCCGTGGCGATCGCCGCGTCGGGGCAGACCGACGGGGACGGGTCTGCCGGCGGGCAGTACTCGGTACACGTGCACGCCGACGATGCCGGCGGGGCGGTCGAGGCGGCGCTGCCCCTGGGCACGCTCAGCCGCATCCAGATCACCGCGCTGACCGGCGGGGGGCACCCCGCCGCGGGGTGGGGCGGCGGCCGGGCGGTGCTGGCCGTTGTCGACGGTGACGGTGCCGAAGAACTGTTCGTCGCCGAGGGGGCGCACGTGCTGAGACCCGACCCCGGCGCGCCGGTCAGCGCCAAACAGCTGCTGCGCGCCCTCGTCGACGCCGGCGCCGCGCAGGTGATGGTGCTGCCCAACGGATATGTCGCCGCGGAGGAACTGGTCGCGGGCTGCACGGCGTCCAACGGTTGGGGGGTCGACGTCGTCCCGGTGCCTGCGGGTTCGATGGTGCAGGGGCTGGCCGCGCTGGCGGTGCACGATCCGCAGCGGCAGGTCGTCGACGACGGCTACACCATGGCCAGGGCTGCCGCCGCGGCCCGGCACGGCTCGGTACGGCTGGCCACCGAGGACGCGTTGACCTGGGCGGGCGCATGTAAACCCGGCGACGGGCTGGGCATCGCGGGAGATGAGGTGCTGATCGTGGGTGACGACATCGCCGCCGCCGGTGCAGGTTTGATCGACCTGCTGCTTGGCGCGGGCGGCGAGCTGGTGACGGTGCTCACCGGTGACGGTGTCGACTCCGCGGTGGGCGCCGCGCTGCGCGAGCACGTGCACCGCAAGCACCTCGGTACCGAACTGGTCATCTACCACACCGGCCACCACGGTGACGCGCTGCTGATCGGGGTCGAATAGCCATGGCCACCCTCGGCGACAGGCTCGACTACGTCATCGGCGCCAAGGCCGCCGCACAACTCGACGAACACTTCGGCATCCGCACGGTCAACGATCTGCTGCGCCACTACCCGCGCAAGTACAGCCACGGCATGTCGGTGCGCGGCGAAGGCGAAGACCTCGAACTCGAAGAGGGCGAACACGTGACGTTCGTCGACACGATCACCAAAGCCGACGTCCGCTGGTCCACCCGGCAGCCCAAACGTGAATACCTCGTCGTCACCCTCGGGGACCGGCGGCCCAAGGTGACGGCCACGTTCTTCAACGCCAAATTCCTCAAACACAGCCTCGTGGCGGGCACCCGCGTGATGCTCTCCGGTGAGGTCGGCTACTTCAAAGGCACGATGCAGCTGACCCATCCGGCGTTCCTCATCCTCGATTCGGACAAGAACGTCGGCACCAAGTCGATGAAGAGCATCGCCGACGCGTCGGGCGCCAGCGGTGCCGAACTGCTCTCCGCGTTCGCCAGGGATTTCTTCCCGATCTATCCCGCCTGTGCCAAGGTGCAGAGCTGGGACATCTACGCCTGCGTGCGGCAGGTGCTCGATGTGCTCGACCCCGTGCCCGATCCGTTGCCGGATGACGTGGTGCGGCAACGTCACCTGGTCTCGGAGGATGAGGCGCTGCGCGCCGTGCACCTGGCCGAGAACGACGAGGAACGCGACCGGGCCGTCGAACGGCTGACCTTCGACGAGGCCGTCGGCCTGCAATGGGGGCTGGTCACCCGCCGCTACGGCGAGCTCAGCGAATCGGGTCCGTCCGCGCCGCCGGCCGACGGCGGGCTGATGACCACGCTGCGCGGCCGGTTGCCGTTCGAACTGACCGGCGGGCAGCGCGAGGTCCTCGACGTCATCTCGGCCGAACTGGCCGCGGCCCGTCCGATGAACCGGATGCTGCAGGGCGAGGTCGGCTCGGGCAAGACGGTCGTCTCCGTGCTGGCAATGCTGCAGATGGTCGACGCCGGCTACCAGTGCGCGATGCTCGCACCGACGGAAGTCCTTGCGGTACAACACGCGCGGTCCATTGTCGATGTTCTCGGACCGCTCGGAATGGCCGGTCAGCTGGGCGGCGCCGACGGTGCCACGCGGGTGGCACTGTTGACCGGATCGATGTCGCCGCAACAGAAACGCGCGGTACGCGACGAGGTGGCGGGCGGGGACGCGGGCATCGTCATCGGCACCCACGCACTGCTGCAGGACGCCGTCGAATTCGACAACCTCGGCATGGTCGTCGTCGACGAACAGCACCGGTTCGGTGTCGAGCAGCGAGACCGACTGCGCGCCAAGGCAAAACGCGGAATCACACCACACCTTCTGGTGATGACCGCCACCCCGATCCCGCGGACCGTCGCGCTGACCGTCTACGGCGACCTGGAGACGTCGACACTGCGTGAACTGCCCCGCGGCAGGCAGCCGATCTCCACCAACACGATCTTCGTGTCGCAGAAGCCGACCTGGCTGGACCGGGCGTGGGCGCGGATCGGCGAGGAGGTCCGCGCCGGGCGTCAGGCCTACGTCGTCGCCTCCCGCATCGACGACAAGGACGACAAGGGTTCCGGGGGCGGTGAGGGCGGACCGCCGCCGATCACGGTGCTGACGCTCTACGACACACTGCGCCACGGCGCGCTGACCGGGCTGCGGCTGGGCCTGATGCACGGCCGGCTGGCCGCCGAGGAGAAGGACGCCACGATGACGGCGTTCCGGGCGGGCGAGATCGACGTGCTGGTCTGCACCACGGTCATCGAGGTCGGCGTCGACGTGCCCAACGCGACGGTGATGGTGGTGATGGACGCCGACCGGTTCGGCATCAGCCAGCTCCACCAGCTCAGGGGCCGCATCGGCCGGGGCGAGCATCCCAGCCTGTGCCTGCTGGCCACCCGGCTGCCCGAGGGATCCAAGGCGGGCGGGCGGCTGAGCGCGGTCGCCGGCACACTCGACGGCTTCGCGCTGGCCGACCTGGATCTGGCCGAGCGCCGCGAGGGTGACGTGCTGGGGCTCAACCAGTCCGGACGGACCATCACGCTGAGATTCCTGTCCCTGGCTCGGCACCTGGACCTCATTCTCCAGGCGCGCGAGCTGTGCGAGTCGGTCTATCGGCAGGATCCCGGGCATCCCGGGATGGCGCTGCTGGCCGCGCAGTTCACCGACACCGACCGCGTCGTCTACCTGGACAAGGCGTGAGCGGCGCGCGGCTGCTGTGGCTGATCGCCGCTGTCGGCCTGGCGGTGCTGGTGGCCTACCAGGTGACCGCGGACCGCTCGGCGCGATTCGTCGCGCAGGCCGACATCCCCGTCGTCGCACCCGGGGTCGACGTGCTCGCCGGCGTTCCCGAGATCCCCGAGCGCGTCCGCGGCCACGACTACCGAAGGGCGGCGTTCGGGGAGAGCTGGACCGACGACAACACCGCACCCGGTGGCCGCAACGGTTGCGATACCCGCAACGACATCCTCGACCGCGACCTCGTCGACAAGACGTACGTGTCGACCAGCCGGTGTCCCAGCGCCGTAGCTGCGGGCACATTGCTCGACCCGTACACCGACACGACCGTGGGGTTCACGAGGGGCAATCAGGTGGGCGCCTCGGTGCAGATCGACCACATCGTCCCGCTGGCGCTGGCCTGGGATCTGGGCGCGCGGGACTGGACCGACGAGCTGCGGGTGCGGTTCGCCAACGACCCCGCCAACCTCATCGCGGTTTCGGGCCCGGCCAACCAGGACAAGGGCGACGGTGAACCCGCCGACTGGATGCCGCCCAACCGTGCGTTCTGGTGTCAGTACGCCGTGCAGTTCGCCGCGGTGCTGCGGGGCTATCAGCTACCGGTCGACCAGCCGTCCGCAGTGGTGCTCCGCGACGCCGCCGCCGGCTGCCCGACGCGGTGATCGCGCGAGTTGAGAGTGCGCGCAGAGAGGTCGCCCAGCCGGGCGGATGGCCGCCTCGGCTCGGCGAGGAGGAGCCTCTAGGTCCCCGTGTAGGTGTCCGGGTCCGGACGGAAGCGGGTGCCGTCGTCGAGGCCGTTGAGGGTGGCCACCTCGTCATCGCTGAGTTCGAAGTCGAACACCTCGATGTTCTGCGCGATCCGCTCCGGGGTGGCCGAGCGCGGAATGACGATATTGCCGAGCTGGATGCTCCACCGGATCAGCACCTGGGCGGGGGACTTCTCGTGGGCCGCCGCGACGGCGCCGACCGTCGGGTTGTCGAGCAGGTTGCCGATGCCCAGCGGCCCGTAGGCCTCGGTCGCGATCCCGTGCCCGGCGTTGACGGCGCGCAGCGCGGCCTGGTTCAGCAGGGGATGCAGCTCGATCTGGTTGACCGCCGGGGTGAAGAAGGTCAGGTCGATGAGGTCGGACAGGTGCTCCTCGGTGAAGTTGCACACACCGATGGAGCGGGTCACCCCGTCTTCCTTGACCTTCATCAGCCCACCCCAGCTGTCGATGTACTTCCCGTACTCCACGGCGGGCCAATGGATGAGGTAGAGGTCCACGTAATCCAGGCCGAGTCGCTCCACGCTGGCACGCGCGGCGTCCTGCGAGGACTTGAACCCCTGGTCGTGGGTGGCCAGCTTGGTGGTGACGCACAACTCGGCGCGCGGAATTCCCGACGCGGCGATGGCGCGGCCGACGGCCGCCTCGTTGCCGTAGGCGGCGGCCGTGTCGATCAGGCGGTAACCGGCTTCCAGGGCGGCCGAGACGGCGCGCTCGGTCTCGGAGTCCGACAGTTCGCCCACGCCGAGACCGATGATCGGAATGGTGTGATCGTCGTTGAGGATCACGGTGGGTATCGCAGCCGCCGACGTCATGTCACCTAACCTGTGAAGTTGAAAGTTCGGGGATCGGGACCCAGCCGGGTGCCGTCCTCGAGCGCATTGATGGACGCGATGTCCTGCTCGCTCAGCTCGAAGTCGAACACGTCGAAATTGCTCGCTATCCGTTCCGGGTTCACCGACTTGGGGATGACGATATTACCCAGCTGAACGTGCCATCTGATCAAGGCCTGCGCTGCGGTTTTGCCGTACGCCTCCGCAATGGCGGTCACCACCGGGTTGCTCAGCAGTGAGCCTTGGCCCAGCGGGCTCCACGCCTCGGTCGCGATACCCAGCTGGGCGTGCACCGCCCGAAGCTCGTGCTGAGGCAGCAGCGGGTGCAGCTCGACCTGGTTGACCGCGGGTACCACGCCGGTCGAGTCGATGAGGATCCGCAGGTGTTCCGGTTCGAAATTGCTCACCCCGATCGAGCGGATCCGGCCCTTGTCGCGCAGATGCGCAAAGGCGGTGAAGGTCTCGGCGAAGGCATTTTTGGCGGGCACCGGCCAGTGGATCAGATACAGGTCGAGGTAGTCCACGCCCAGGCGTTCCAGACTGGCGTCGAACGCGGCCAACGTGCTGTCGTAACCCTGGTCGGCGTTCCACAACTTGGTCACTAGGAACACGTCCTCGCGGGGGATCCCGGACGCGGCGATGGCCCGGCCCGTCTCGGCCTCGTTGCCGTACGCTGCGGCGGTGTCGATGTGCCGATAGCCCGCCTCCAGCGCGGCGGCAACCGCCCGTTCGGTGTCCTGCGGAGGTGTCTGCCAGACGCCCAGCCCGACCTGGGGAATCGGATTGCCGTCGTTGAGAGTGATTAACGGAGCTGCCATGACCGAGAGTCTGCCAGGCCGGGCTGTGCGGGCCGCCCGCCGCTCCTGCGCCCGCAACGGCCAGGCCGCGCTCGATGCCGCACGCCACGCAGGGGTGCCGGCGCTGTCGCGGATGCCCGATCGCGTGCAGCGGGCACTGGTGCTGGGACGGCGCCTCACCATCGAGGGCGAGACGCTGGACACGACGCTCCAGCTCGCCCTGGCGGCCCAGCGTGCGTCGGGCTTCGGCGGGCTGATCTCCAGCGACGACGTCGGTGTCGCGCGCCGGCGGTTGACCGCCGAAGCCACCGCGGCCACGGTCGACATCCGCGTCGAGGTGAGCGATCTCACGATCCCCGGCCCGGCCGGTCCGATCCCCGCCCGTCTCTACCGGCCCCGCCGGGATTCCGGACTGCCGTTGCTCGTCTACTTCCACGGCGGCGGCTTCGTGGTCGGCGACCTGGACAGCCACGACGGGATGTGCCGGCTGATCTGCCGCGACGCGGACGTCGGGGTGCTTTCGGTGGATTATCGGCTGGCCCCCGAGCACACGGCGCCCGCCGCGGTCGAGGACGCCTACGCCGCCTTCCGGTGGGCGTCGGGGCACGCCGACGAGCTGGGCGCGGACCCCGCCCGCATCGCCGTCGGCGGTGACAGTGCGGGCGGCAACCTCGCCGCCGTCGTGTCCCGACTGGCACGCGACGAGGGTGGACCCATCCCCGCGCTGCAGCTGCTGGCGTACCCCATCACCGACTTCGGTGCGCACACCCGGTCGCGGTCGCTGTACGGGCGAGGCCTGCTGCTGCGGAGGCGGGATATGGACTTCTGCGCGGACAAGTACCTCACCGGCGCGTCCGTCGACGCCACCGACCCCGTGGTGTCACCGCTGCTGGCGCCGGATCTGCGCGGGCTCCCGCCGGCCCTGGTGATCACCGCGGGTTTCGATCCGCTGCGCGACGAAGGACGCGCCTACGCCGCCGCGCTGCGGGCCGCCGGCACGCCGGTCGACGTGCGCGAGTACCCGTCGGTCATCCACGCCTTCGCCAACTTCTTCCCCCTGGGTGGCGGCGCCCTCGCGGCGACGGGCGACATGGTCGCGGCGTTGGGTATCCACCTCGGCCGCGTCAGAGGCCCTTGACCTGCCGCCGGTACTCTTATCGCGTGCCCACCAAACCGAAGAAGAAACCCGGCTACGACCTGAAAGCGGCCGACCGGAAGCGGAATCTGCTGATTCAGATCGGTCTGACGGCGGTCGTGGTCGTGTTCGCCGTCGCGCTGGTGCTCTACATCGTCCTGGGCAGCGACAAACCCGCCCCCGGGGAGGCGAAAGCGATCCGGGTCACCTCCGGTGAACTGATCACCAAGGAGGGCACGACGGAGCCCAAGGCGGTGCTCTCGCTCTACGAGGACTTCCTGTGCCCCGCATGCGGCAATTTCGAGCGGACCTTCGGGCCCACCATCTCCAAGCTGATCGACAGTGGCGCCGTCGCCGCCGACTATCACATGGTGTCGATCCTCGACGCCCGCGGCGGAGGTTACTCGTCGCGTTCGGGTGCGGCCGCCTACTGCGTGGCCGACGAGTCCATCGACGCGTTCCGGCGCTTCCATTCGGCGCTGTACACGACCGAGATTCAACCGCAGGAAGGCGGCGGGACCTATCCCGACAATGCCCGGCTGATCGAGCTGGCCCGGCAGGCCGGCGCGGCGGGCTCCGTCCCCGACTGCATCAACAGCGACCGCTACGTGAAGATGGTGCAGGGAATGGCGGCCGCCACCGGTGTCAATGCCACGCCGACCGTGCGCATCAACGGTGAGGACTACAGCCCGACGACGCCCGATGCGCTCGTGGCCAAGATCAAGGAGATCGTCGGCGACGTCCCCGGACTGGACGCACCGGCACCCGCGCCCGCTCCGAGTCCCGCACCGGCACCGGCGTCATGACCGCGACAGCGCCCGGGCCCGTCGAGGCCGCCCACTCGCCGTCGGGCGCTCGTTCCGGCGTGCGGGTCGGCACGCCCAGCGCGGTGTGGGTGCTGATTGCGGGCGTGCTCGGCCTCGCCGCGGCACTGACCCTGACGATCGAGAAGATCGAACTCCTCATCAATCCCGCCTACGTGCCGTCGTGCAGCATCAACCCGGTGCTGTCCTGCGGGTCGGTGATGATCACCTGGCAGGCGTCGCTGTTCGGCTTCCCCAACCCGTTGATCGGCATCGTCGGGTTCACCGTCGTGCTGGTCACCGGCGTGCTGGCGGTGACGAAAGTGGCGCTTCCGCGCTGGTATTGGGCCGGGCTGGCCGCGGGCACACTGCTCGGCGCGGTCTTCGTGCACTGGCTGATCTTCCAGAGTCTGTACCGCATCGGCGCGCTGTGCCCGTATTGCATGGTCGTCTGGGCGGTGACCATCCCGTTGCTGGTGGTCACGGCGTCGATCGCGCTGCGGCCGCTGCACGGCAACGCCGTTGCGCGGGTGGTCTACCAGTGGCGGTGGTCACTGACGGCGTTGTGGTTCACTGGCGTCACACTGCTTATCCTCGTGCGGTTCTGGGAATACTGGTCGACTCTGCTGTGAGCCGTCACGGGCGCCGGTTAAGGTAGCTCGTGATCTCCAAAGTCTTGGTCGCCAACCGCGGCGAAATCGCGATCCGTGCCTTCCGCGCCGCCTACGAGATGGGCATCGCCACCGTCGCGGTGTATCCGTACGAGGACCGCAACTCGCTGCACCGGCTGAAGGCCGACGAGTCCTACCAGATCGGCGAAAAAGGCCATCCCGTACGGGCGTACCTGTCTGTCGACGAAATCATCCGGGTGGCGCGGCTGTCCGGTGCCGACGCGGTGTACCCGGGGTACGGCTTCCTTTCGGAGAACCCCGAGCTGGCCGCGGCGTGCGCGGCGGCGGGAATCCGGTTCGTCGGCCCGTCGGCCGAAGTGCTTGAGCTGACCGGCAACAAGTCGAGGGCGATCGCTGCGGCGCGAGCCGCCGGGCTGCCGGTGCTGACGTCCTCGGCGCCGTCGTCCTCGGTCGAGGAGTTGATGGCGGCGGCGCAGGACATGCAGTTCCCGTTGTTCGTCAAGGCCGTGTCGGGCGGCGGCGGCCGCGGCATGCGCCGGGTGGCCGAACCGGGCGCGCTGCGCGAATCGATCGAGGCGGCCAGCCGCGAGGCCGAGTCGGCGTTCGGCGACCCGTCGGTGTACCTGGAGCAGGCGGTGCTCAACCCGCGCCACATCGAGGTGCAGATCCTTGCCGACACCGCGGGGAACGTGATCCACCTCTACGAACGCGACTGCAGCGTGCAGCGGCGCCACCAGAAGGTCATCGAGCTGGCGCCGGCCCCGAATCTGCCCGACGAACTGCGTCAGCGGATCTGCGCCGATGCGGTGGCCCTGGCCCGGCAGATCGACTACACGTGTGCGGGCACGATCGAATTCCTGCTCGACGAACGTGGCCACCACGTGTTCATCGAATGCAATCCGCGTATCCAGGTCGAGCACACCGTCACCGAAGAGATCACCGACGTCGACCTGGTTTCCAGTCAGCTGCGGTTGGCGGCGGGACAGACCCTTGCCGAACTCGGGCTGAGTCAGGACACCATCCAGGTGCGCGGCGCGGCCATGCAGTGCCGCATCACCACCGAGGATCCCGCCAACGGTTTCCGGCCCGACACCGGGCGCGTCACCGCCTACCGATCCCCGGGTGGTGCGGGTATCCGCCTGGACGGCGGCACCAACGTGGGTGCGGAGATCAGCGCCCACTTCGACTCGATGCTGGTCAAGCTGACCTGCCGCGGCCGGGACTTCGGGGTGGCGGTGGCGCGGGCCCGCCGGGCGCTGGCGGAGTTCCGGATCCGCGGGGTGTCGACGAACATCCCGTTCCTGCAGGCGGTGGTCGACGACCCCGATTTCCGCGCGGGGCGGGTCACGACGTCGTTCATCGACGACCGCCCACAGCTGCTGACGGCGCGCGAACCCGCCGACCGCGGCACCAAGATCCTCAACTATCTCGCCGACGTCACCGTCAACCAGCCGCACGGCCCGCGTCCGTCGGCGGTCTACCCGCACGACAAGCTGCCCCAGCTCGATCTGGAGGCGATGCCACCGCGGGGCACCAAGCATCTGCTCAGCGAGGTGGGCCCGGAGGGATTCGCTCGCTGGATGCGCGAGTCGAAGTCCGTCGGGGTAACCGATACGACGTTCCGCGACGCGCACCAGTCGCTGCTGGCGACCCGGATTCGCAGCACGGGTCTGCTGGCGGTCGCACCGTACATCGCCCGGCTGACGCCGCAGTTGCTGTCCATCGAATGCTGGGGCGGGGCGACCTACGACGTGGCGCTGCGGTTCCTCAAGGAGGACCCGTGGGAGCGGTTGGCGGCGCTGCGTGAGGCGGTTCCCAACATCTGTCTGCAGATGCTGCTGCGCGGGCGCAACACGGTCGGCTACACGCCGTATCCCGAATCCGTCACGCATGCGTTCGTGCGCGAGGCGACGGCGACGGGTATCGACATCTACCGCATCTTCGACGCGCTGAACAATGTCGAGTCGATGCGCCCGGCGATCGACGCGGTCCGCGAAACCGGCACGGCGGTGGCCGAAGTCGCCATGAGTTACACCGGAGACCTGTCCGATCCGGGGGAGAACCTCTACACGCTGGACTACTACCTCAAGCTCGCCGAGCAGATCGTCGACGCGGGTGCGCACGTGCTGGCCATCAAGGACATGGCCGGTCTGCTGCGCCCGCAGGCGGCCACCCTGCTGGTCAGCGCGCTGCGCAGCCGGTTCGATCTGCCCGTGCACGTGCACACCCACGACACCCCGGGCGGTCAGCTCGCCACCTATCTGGCGGCCTGGCAGGCCGGCGCGAACGCGGTGGACGGTGCGTCGGCGCCGCTGGCGGGCACCACCAGTCAGCCCGCGCTGAGTTCGATCGTGGCGGCGACGGCACACACCGAATACGACACCGGATTGTCGCTGACGGCGATGTGCGACCTCGAACCGTACTGGGAGGCGTTGCGCAAGGTCTACAAACCCTTCGAATCGGGGATTCCGGGCCCGACGGGCCGGGTGTACCGCCACGAGATCCCGGGCGGTCAGTTGTCGAATCTGCGTCAGCAGGCCATCGCGCTGGGGCTGGGTGACCGGTTCGAGGACATCGAGGGCAGCTACGCCGACGCCGACCGGCTGTTGGGCCGGCTGGTCAAGGTGACCCCGTCGAGCAAGGTGGTCGGCGATCTGGCGCTGGCGCTGGTCGGCGCGGGGGTCAGCGCCGAGGAATTCGCCGCGGATCCGGCCCGTTTCGACATCCCCGACTCCGTCATCGGCTTCCTGCGCGGCGAATTGGGCGATCCCCCCGGCGGCTGGCCGGAGCCGCTGCGCACCAAGGCCCTCGAGGGCCGTCCGCCGGCCAAACCCACCGAGCAGCTCACGGCCAAGGACGAGGCGGAACTCGAGCTGCCCGGCGCGACTCGGCGCGCGGCCCTCAACCGCCTGTTGTTCCCTGGTCCGACAAAGGAATTCGAGTCGCATCGGGACACCTACGGCGACACGTCGACACTGTCGGCCAACCAGTTCTTCTACGGTCTGCGGCGCGGCGACGAGCATCGCGTCAAACTCGGTCCGGGCGTCGAGCTGCTCATCGGGCTGGAAGCCATCTCCGATGCCGACGAACGGGGTATGCGCACGGTGATGTGCATCCTCAACGGTCAGTTGCGGCCGGTGCTGGTGCGGGACCGCAGCATCGCCAGCGAGGTTCCCACCGCCGAGAAGGCCGACCGGAACAACCCCGACCACATCGCCGCGCCGTTCGCCGGGGTCGTCACCGTCGGGGTGGCCGTTGGCGACGCGGTCAAGGCCGGGCAGACCGTGGCCACCATCGAGGCCATGAAGATGGAGGCCGCGATCACCGCCCCCAAGGACGGCACGGTGGCGCGGGTGGCGGTGTCGGCCACCGCCCAGGTCGAGGGCGGTGACCTGCTGGTGGTCGTGAGCTGACGCGCATCATCGCCGGGGCCTATGGCGGGCGCCGGATCGGTGTGCCGCGCAGCGGCACCCGGCCCACGGCCGATCGTGTCAGGGAAGCGTTGTTCAACGCGCTGTGCGCGCGTTTGGATTTCGGCGGTATGCGGGTGCTCGACCTGTACGCAGGTTCGGGTGCCCTTGGGCTGGAAGCACTTTCACGCGGCGCCGCGACGGCCATGTTCGTCGAGTCTGATCAGCGCGCCGCCGCGGTGATCTCGCGCAACGTGGCCGATCTCGGCGTGAGCGGCGCCGTCGTCCGGCGGGGGAGTGTCGCGGCGGTGTTGGCGGCCGGGACGGATCGTCCGGTCGACCTGGTGCTGGCCGATCCGCCCTACGACGCCGTCGGAGATGCCGACGTGCAGGCCATGCTGGCGGCCCTGGACGCCGGTGGCTGGGCGGTGGCCGGGACGGTGGCCGTCGTCGAACGCCGTGCCTCCGGGCCGGGACTGACCTGGCCCGACGGCTGGTCGGTGTGGCCCGCGCGCCGCTACGGTGACACGCGAATCGAAGTGGCCGAGCGGGATTGACGGTGCCGGACTGCTAGCGTCGTCAACCATGAGTGGCGCGGTATGCCCGGGGTCGTTCGATCCGGTGACCCTCGGCCACGTCGACGTTTTCGAACGTGCGGCCGCCCAGTTCGACGAGGTGGTGGTCGCGGTGCTGGTCAACCCGAACAAGAAGGGCATGTTCAGCCTCGACGAACGGATCGAGATGATCGTCGAATCCACCACGCACCTGCCGAATCTGCGCGTGGAGTCGGGTGAGGGTCTGGTCGTGGACTTCGTGAAGTCGCGGGGGCTGACGGCGATCGTCAAGGGTCTGCGCACCGGCACCGACTTCGAATACGAGTTGCAGATGGCGCAGATGAACAAACACATCGCGGGGGTGGACACCTTCTTCGTCGCCACCACCCCGAGTTATTCGTTCGTGTCGTCGTCGTTGGCCAAGGAGGTGGCCTCGTTCGGCGGAGACGTGTCGGCGTTGCTGCCCGAGCCGGTCAATGCGCGGATGCGCGCCAAGCTGGCGTGACCGCGGGGCGGGCGCCTCTCGGCGCGCCGCCCGGCTGCTCTTGACATAATGTGACCCGAACAACTCCGCACCAGGGGTTGAGCCTGGGTCACGATGTAGGCGTTGAGACGACACACCGGCGTCGAAGCGAAGTCACAGACGTAACACCAGGCACACTGGTAACAAATAACTACGCCTGGAGGGTGTTGCCGTGTACCGAGTTTTTGAGGCTCTCGACGAGCTGGGTGCAATTGTCGAAGAAGCGCGCGGCGTGCCGATGACTGCCGGATGCGTGGTGCCCCGCGGTGATGTCCTCGAACTCATCGACGACATCAAAGACGCCATCCCCGGGGAGCTGGACGACGCGCAGGACGTCCTCGACGCCAGGGACTCGCTGCTGCGTGAGGCCAAGGAACGGTCCGACTCCATGGTCTCCAGCGCCGGCGCGGAAGCCGACTCGATGCTCAACCACGCGCGTGCCGAGGCCGACCGGCTGCTGTCCGACGCCAAAGCCCAGGCCGACCGGATGGTCGCCGAGGCGCGCCAGCACAGCGATCGCATGGTCGGCGAGGCGCGGGAGGAGGCGGTGCGCGTCTCGGCCACGGCCAAACGGGAGTACGAAGCCAGCATCGGCCGCGCCAAGGCCGAAGCCGACCGGCTCATCGAGAACGGCAACCTGTCGTACGAGAAGGCCGTCCAGGAGGGCATCAAGGAGCAGCAGCGGCTGGTGTCACAGACCGAGATCGTGCAGACGGCCACCGCGGAGTCGGCCCGCCTCATCGATTCCGCCCACGGCGAAGCCGACCGCCTTCGCGGTGAATGCGATATCTACGTCGACAGCAAACTCGCCGAGTTCGAGGAGTTCCTCAACGGGACGCTGCGCTCGGTGGGCCGCGGCCGCCACCAGCTGCGCACCGCCGCCGGTACGCACGACTACGCGGCGCGCTGAGCGCCCGCGCCGCCGCTCAGAGCTGACCGTGCCGCGGCGGCCGGACACCCGACAGGACATAGCGGCCGATGTGGTGCAGCTTCCATCTCGTCGCGTCGTGCAGCGTGTGGGTGCGCGCGTCGCGCCAGTAGCGCGACGCATTGCCCGTCGCCGAGGCGCTGCGGGTACCCCCCAATTCGAACAGGACGCTGGACGCCTCCAGTGCCGCCGTGGCCGCCGCGACCTTCGCCGTCGCCACCGCGATCGACGCCGCCGCGGCTGAATCGTCGGTGAGCCCGGCCGCGGCGGCATCGACCGCGCGGGCCGCCTCGGCGAGCAATGCCTGCGCCCCGCGCACCGTCACGGCCAGCCGGCCCGCCACCTGGATCACCGTCGGATCCTCGGCCGCCGACGCCACCCCGGCCTCGAAGTGCGGCCGGGCTGCCGCGGCCTGACGCACCCCCTCTGCCAGGGCCGCGGTGGCGATTCCCACGTCGAGTGCGGCGTGCAGCAACTGCGCCCGGGCACCGAACAGCGTCGGCCGGGTGAAGATCGGCGAGTACGCGATCACGTGGTCGGCGGGCACCCGCACGCCGTCGAGCACGACGGTGCCCGACGCGGTGGTGCGCTGACCCATGCCGTCCCAGTCGTCGATGACCTGCAGACCGGCGGTGCCCGCACGGACGAACGCCAGCGCCTTGGGCGTCGACGACGTCGGGGGTCCCGCCGACCCGTCGGACACCGAGGCCCGCACCACCACCCAGTCGGCGAACAGCGCCCCCGTGCAGTAGAACTTGCGTCCCGTCAGACGGTGCACGCCCGCCTCCGACGAGGCCAGCGTCGTGGTGTCGACGTCGAGTGGGTGCGGCCCGCGTTCGGACTGCGCGTTGGCCAGCAGCGCCCCGTCCAGCACGAGGCCGTAGAAGAAGGACTTCTGGGCGTCGGTGCCCTGCAGACGCAGCGCCTCCAGAAACGTGAAATGCGAGTGCGGAATCTGCCCGATCGACGGGTCGCCATGTGCGAGCAGCCGGAACACCTCCGCCAGCACGGTCGCCGGGAGTTCCGGTCCGCCATAGCGGGCGGGCACCGACAATGCCAGCAGGCCGGACGCCTTCAGCGCCAGGACCTGCTCGTGGGGCAGTTCGCGGCCCGCGTCCCGGGCGCTCGCATCCCGCCCGAAGGACACCGACAGTGCCGCGGCGACGTCGAGCGCCTCGGCGGCGGAGCCGATCAGCCCTCCGGCGGGCTGCCGGTCGGTCGCCAGCCTGTCGATATCCGCGGTCACCTGGCGGCCCCGACGAATGGAATGGATGCGGCGGGCCGCTGCTCGGCGGCACCCCCGAACAGCCCACGCTCGCGCAGGATCGGGACCACACCCTCCCCGAACCAGAAGAGCTCTTCCAGATGGGGATAGCCCGAGAAGATGAATTCGTCGATTCCGATCGCGGCGTACTCGGCGATGCGATCGGCCACCTCGGTGTGACTGCCCACCAGCGCGGTTCCCGCGCCGCCGCGCACCAGTCCGACACCGGCCCACAGATTGGGCGCGATCTCCAGGGTCCGGGCGTCCTGCCAGGTGCCGCCGGTGCGGGTGGCCTCGTGCAGCGCGCGCATCCGGCGCTGTCCCTCGGACTCGCTGCGCGCCAGGCCGGCCTGCGCGGTGCGCACCGTCTCGTCGTCCAGTGCGGCGAGCAGCCGGCCGGCCTGATCCCATGCCTCCCCGGCGGTGTCGCGGGAGATGGTGTGCAGCCGGATGCCGAAGCGCACCGGGCGGCCCTGCTCGCGGGCGAGTTCGGTGATCCATTCGATCTTCCTGCGCACGGCCTCCGGTGGTTCGCCCCACGTCAGGTACACGTCCGCGTGGCGGGCGGCCACCGGGCCGGCCGCCGCCGAGCTGCCACCGAAATACAGCGGCGGGACGGGCACCGGCGGTGTGGCCAGCGACGCCCCGTCGACACGGATGAACTCACCCTCGTGGGTGACCGTCTCGCCGGCCCACAGACGCCGCACTACGTCGAGGAACTCGTCGGCGCGGCGGTAGCGGTCGTCCTTGTCCAGGAAGTCGCCGAACGCCCGCTGCTCGTGCGCTTCACCGCCGACCACCACGTTGAGCAGGATGCGTCCCGGGGCGTGGCGGGCGAACGTCGCCGCCATCTGCGCCGAGAGCGTCGGACTGACCAAGCCGGGCCGGAACGCGACCAGAAACGCCAGCGAGGTGGTCTCGCGCGCCAATAGGGCCGCGGTGATGAACGCGTCCTCGCACCACGCCCCTGTCGGGATCAGCGCCCCGGAGAATCCGAACGCCTCGGCCGACCGCACGATGGAGGCGAGGTAGTCGACGGTCGCATCGCGGTCGCTGCGCGCCGAACCCGCGGGTGTGCCGTGGCCGCCGCCGACGATCAGCCGGCTGTCGCCGTACGTGGGCAGAAACCAGTGCAGCTTCACAGTCACTCGGCCATCCTTCGTTCGTCGTGATCCGGCCCGGCGCCTCACGGGCCGGTCACCGATCTCCCGGCAATGATCGCGCGCGGTGCGGGCGGACCGGGGACACCGGGAAGCGCCCGGCGCGGATTCGGGCTGACCGCGCCGACGAACGGATAAAAATCTCGGTGATCGAGTGTCTTCGTGGCCGAGACGTCCGGCATCGTTCCACACCACCCGCCGTACAATCCCCGTCATGGCAGGTCCGCGAACCGCGTCGGCGCACCGGCGAACACCGTCGGCGCTGACCATCAACATCTCGCGGTTGGGACGCCGCCCGGGAGCGATCATGGCCGTCACCGAGACGGTTCCCAGCCCGTCGCGGATCGGACTCGACCTCATCGCGATCGAGAAGGGTGCGCCGCTCACCCTGGACCTGCGGGTCCAGTCGGTGTCGGAGGGTGTGCTGGTCACGGGGACGGTGTCGGCGCCCACAGCGGGCGAATGCGCCCGCTGTCTCTCGCCGGTCACCGGCTCGGTCGCCATCGACCTCACCGAGCTGTTCGCCTATCCCGACAGCGCCACCGAGGCAACCACCGAGGAGGACGAGGTCGGCCACGTCATCGACGACACCGTCGACCTGGAGCAGTCGGTGATCGACGCGGTGGGGCTGGCGTTGCCGCTCGCCCCGCTGTGCCGGCCGGATTGCCCCGGGCTGTGCCCGCAGTGCGGTATCCCGCTGGCCACCGCCGAATCGGGCCACCACCACGACCAGATCGACCCGCGGTGGGCGAAGCTGGCGGCGATGCTGCCCGAGTCTCAGGAGGCACCGGACTCGGCTGCTTCAGCCGATCCGGCGGCCGAGCCGCCCCGCGGGGAGCCGACGTGACCGGCGACCACTCGGCCCTGCTCGATTCACTGGGCGTCGACCTGGCCGCGGACCTGCTCACGGTGGCCCTGACCCACCGCAGCTACTCCTACGAGAACGGCGGCCTGCCCACCAACGAACGGCTCGAATTCCTCGGCGACGCGGTGCTCGGACTGACCATCACCGAGGAGCTCTACCACCGCCATCCCGACCGTTCCGAAGGCGACCTCGCCAAGTTGCGGGCCAGCATCGTCAACACGCAGGCCCTCGCCGATGTCGGGCGCGGTCTCGGTGACGGGGGCCTGGGCGCGCATCTGTTCCTCGGCAAAGGGGAGGAGAACTCCGGTGGCGCGGACAAGTCGAGCATCCTCGCCGACGGTGTCGAATCCCTGCTCGGCGCAATCTATTTGGCGCACGGGCTGGTCGAGGTCCGGGAGGTCATCCTGCGGCTGTTCGGCGAACTCCTCGACACCGCCCCCACGTTGGGCGCCGGGCTGGACTGGAAGAGCAGCCTGCAGGAGCTGACCGCGGCGCAGGGCCGGGGCGTGCCGTCCTACACGGTCACCTCGACCGGCCCCGACCATGACAAGGAGTTCACCGCCATGGTTTTCGTCGGCGACGCCGAGTACGGCACCGGTATGGGGCGCACGAAGAAGGAAGCCGAGTTGAAGGCGGCCGCCGCGGCGTGGAACGCCCTGAAGGTCGACGATGCCGCGGGCGGGGAGACACCCGGCCCGGATGCCTGAACTGCCCGAAGTCGAGGTGGTGCGGCGCGGACTGGATGCCCATGTCACCGGGCGGACGATCACCGCGGTGCGCGTTCACCATCCACGTGCGGTGCGGCGTCACGAGGCCGGGCCGTCGGACCTGACCGCGCGACTGCTCGACGCCACGGTCGCCGGAACCGGCCGGCGCGGCAAGTACCTGTGGCTGACCCTCGACGACGGGGCGCAGGCGTTGGTGGTCCATCTGGGGATGAGCGGGCAGATGTTGTTGGGGCCGTTGGCCAGTGACGTGCATCTGCGGATTGCGGCGCTCCTGGACGACGGTACCGCGCTGAGCTTCGTCGACCAGCGCACGTTCGGCGGCTGGATGATCGCCGACATGGTGACCGTCGACGGCACCGACGTTCCGGTTCCGGTCGCCCATCTGGCGCGCGATCCCCTGGATCCGCGGTTCCACCGGGACGGGGTGGTGACGGTGTTGCGCCACAAGCACTCCGAGATAAAACGTCAACTCCTCGACCAGACCGTGGTGTCCGGTATCGGCAACATCTACGCCGACGAGGCGTTGTGGCGCAGCAAGATCAACGGGACCCGGCTGGCGTCGTCGCTGCCGCGGCGCCAGTTGGGCGAACTTCTCGACGCCGCCGCCGAGGTGATGACCGAGGCGCTGGGGCAGGGCGGCACGTCGTTCGACTCGTTGTACGTCAACGTCAACGG
Source organism: Actinomycetota bacterium (assembly GCA_018268465.1). Taxonomy (GTDB): domain Bacteria; phylum Actinomycetota; class Actinomycetes; order Mycobacteriales; family Mycobacteriaceae; genus Mycobacterium. The sequence goes on along the minus strand of JAFDWN010000011.1, from coordinate 30,058 downwards.
CGAGTCCGGGTACTTCGACCGGTCGCTGGACGCCTACGGCAGGGAGGGTGAGCCGTGCCGGCGGTGTGGTGCGGTGATGCGGCGGGAGAAGTTCATGAATCGGTCGTCCTACTACTGCCCGCGATGTCAGGCCCGCCCGCGGGTACGCCGCACCTGACCGCCCCGCCCTGTCCCCTTACCCGCGAGCGTGCGTGTCTGCGGCCGCCACGCCGGACGAATGGGGGAGTTCGCGCACGCTCACCGGCGGCGTGACCCCGTACGGTAGGGAATTCCTGGCACCCGGGTGGCGCTGACAACGGCCGGAGGCCAGCTCCGCGCGAGACGAGAGGTAGAAAGAGGACCATGACGGATCTGTGGGTCGAACGCACCGGCGTGCGCCGCTACACCGGGCACAGTTCGCGCGGTGCCGAGGTGCTCGTCGGCTCCGAGGACGTCGAAGGAGTGTTCACGCCGGGCGAGCTGATGAAGATCGCGCTGGCGGCGTGCAGCGGTATGGCCAGCGACGCGCCGCTGCGGCGGCGGCTCGGCGACGACTATCAGACGACCATCGCAGTGTCCGGGCCCGCGGACCGCGAGCAGGAACGCTATCCGCTGCTGGAGGAGAAACTCGAGGTCGATCTGTCGGGGCTGACCGACGATGAGGTGAGCCGACTGCTCACCGTGGTCGAACGCGCCATCGACCAGGTGTGCACCGTGGGCCGCACCCTGAAATCCGGTACCAAAGTGACATTTGAGGTGAGTGATATTGGCCGACGGTGACGTTCGCCTGACGGCGTGGGTGCACGGCTACGTCCAAGGGGTCGGATTTCGGTGGTGGACCCGTTCGCGCGCGCTCGAACTCGGCTTGACCGGGTTTGCCTCCAACCGGCCCGACGGCCGCGTCCAGGTGGTCGCCCAGGGGCCTCGCCACGCCTGCGAAAAGCTCCTTGAGCTGCTGAAAAGCGGTACGACGCCCGGTTCGGTCGACACCGTCGTCGCGGACTGGTCCGAACCGGGCGAGCCCTTCGACGGCTTCCGCGAAAGATAGCTATCCCGCCTCGGGGAGGCTGCGCGCCCCGACCGCACGACGGCGGTAGTGTGGCACGTCGTGCACCTCAAGAGTCTGACGCTGAAGGGCTTCAAGTCCTTCGCCGCGCCGACGACTCTGCGCTTCGAGCCGGGCATCACGTGCGTGGTCGGTCCCAACGGTTCGGGTAAGTCGAATGTCGTCGACGCGCTGACGTGGGTGATGGGCGAGCAGGGCGCCAAGACGCTGCGCGGCGGCAAGATGGAGGACGTCATCTTCGCGGGTACGTCCTCGCGGGCGCCGCTGGGCCGCGCCGAGGTCACCGTGACGATCGACAACTCCGACAACGCGCTGCCCATCGAGTACTCCGAGGTCTCGATCACCCGCCGGATGTTCCGCGACGGCGCCAGCGAATACGAGATCAACGGCAGCGGTTGCCGTCTGATGGACGTTCAGGAACTGCTCAGCGACTCCGGAATCGGCCGCGAGATGCACGTCATCGTCGGCCAGGGCAAACTCTCCGAAATCCTCGAATCCCGCCCGGAGGAGCGCCGCGCCTTCATCGAGGAGGCCGCCGGTGTGCTCAAACACCGCAAACGCAAGGAAAAGGCGGTCCGCAAACTCGACTCGATGTCGGCCAACCTCGCCCGGCTGACGGATCTGACCACCGAGTTGCGCCGCCAACTCAAGCCTCTGGGCAGGCAGGCCGAGGTGGCCCGTCGCGCCCAGACCATCCAGGCCGACCTGCGCGACGCGCGGCTGCGGCTGGCGGCCGACGATCTGGTCACCCGGCAGGCCGAATTCGACAACACCAACCAGGCCGAGACGACGCTGCGACGCGAACACGACGAGATCACCGAACAGCTGGCGCACGCCAATCAGGCCATGACCGCCCACGAGTCCGCGGTCTCGGGGCTCAGCGAGCGGGCCGAACACGCCCAGCAGACATGGTTCCGGCTGTCGGCGCTGGCCGAACGGGTCGGTGCGACGGTCCGCATCGCCACCGACCGCGCCCAACTGCTCGACGCCGCGCCCGAGGTGTCGTCCGGTGCGGATCCAGACGCCCTGGATGCCCAGGCCGACGAGGTCGCCGCGCGGGAACAGGACCTGCTGGCCGAGCTGGCCGAATCGCGCGCCCGGCTGGAGGCCGCGCGTGCCGAACTGGCCGAGCGGGAACGCGAGGCGGCCGAGGCGGAGCGGGCACATCTGGCCGCCGCGCGGGCCGAGGCCGACCGTCGAGAAGGTCTGGCCAGGCTGGCGGGCCAGGTCGACACCATGCGCACCCGCGTGGAGTCGATCGACGAAACCGCCGCGCGGCTGACGGCGGGTATCGAGGATGCCGCGGCCAAGGCCCAGCACGCCCAGGCCGAATTCGAAACCGTGCAGGGCCGTGTCGGTGACCTCGACGCCGGTGAGGTCGGCCTCGACGACCACCACGACCGGACCGTGACCGCACTGCGCCTGGTCGACGGACGCGTCGCCGAACTGCAGGCGGCCGAACGCGCCGCGGAACGGCAGATCGCCTCGCTGCTCGCGCGTATCGACGCGCTGTCGGTGGGTCTGGACCGCAAGGACGGCGCCGCGTGGTTGCAGAAGAACCGAAGTGGCGCAGGACTTTTCGGTTCCGTCGCGGAGATGCTGAAGGTCCGGCCCGGCCACGAGGTGGCGATCGCCGCGGTGCTCGGTGCCGCCGCTGACGCGGTTGCCGCCGAGGATTTCGGGGCCGCCAGGGCCGCCGTGACCGCCCTCAAGGAGTCCGATGGCGGCAGGGCGGCGATCGTCCTGGGCGACTGGCCGGCCGCGGCGGCGGTGCCGTCCGATGCGCTGCCGCACGCCATGGTGTGGGCGGTCGACGTCGTGGACATTCCCGAACGCCTGCGCGGGGCGATCACCGCGATGCTGTCCGGTGTCGTCGTCGCCGACGACCTCGCCGCCGCGCTCGACGTGGTCGCCGCGCGTCCGCAGCTGCGCGCCGTCACCGCCGACGGCGATCTGGTCGGCGCCGGCTGGGTTACGGGCGGTTCCGACCGTAAACCCAGCACGCTGGAGATCACCTCCGAGATCGACAAGGCGCGTACCGAATTGGCGACCGCGCAGACGCAGAGCGCGGAGTTGACCGCGGCGCTGTCCGGTGCGCTCGCCGAGCAGACCGCCCGCCAGGACGCCGCCGAGCAGGCGCTGGCCGCGCTCAACGAATCCGACGCCGCGATCTCGGCGATCTACGAGCAGCTCGGCAGACTCGGGCAGGACGCCCGCGCGGCCGAGGTGGACTACCGGCGTCTGGTCAAGCAGCGCGAGGAGCTGGAGACCGGGCGCACCCGCACCGTCGACGAACTCGCCGAACTCGAACAGCGGCTGCACAACGCGCAGCAGGCGCCGATGTTCGAGGCCGAACCCGTGGACCGGCAAACGTCGACCGCGGCGGCGGAGGTCGCCAGGGGGATGGAGGTGGAGGCCCGACTGGCGGTGCGTACCGCCGAGGAGCGCGCCAATGCCGTGCGCGGGCGGGCGGATTCGCTGCGCCGCGCGGCGGCCACCGAACGGGAGGCGCGGCTGCGCGCTCAGCGCGCCCGGGTGGCCCGCGAACACGCGGCCGCGGTGGCGGCGGCGGTCGCCGAGTCGGGTCGCCTGGTCGCGCACCGTCTCGGTGCCGTGGTGGCGGTGGCGTCGCGCACCCGTGACGCACTGGCCGCAGAACGTCAGCACCGGGCCGCGGCGCTGGCCGCCGCGCGCGAGGAAGTCGCTCGGCTGGGGGCCCGGATCACCACACTGACCGACGCGCTGCACCGCGACGAGGTCGCCAAAGCGCAAGCGGCGCTTCGCATCGAGCAAACCGAACAGCAGGTGCTCGAACAGTTCGGCATGGCGGCCGCCGACCTGGTCGCCGAGTACGGCCCGCATCTGGGGCTTCCGCCGTCCGATCTGGAGATGGCTGAGTATGAGCAGGCCCGCGAACGCGGCGAACAGGTGACGGCGCCGGCCCCGATGCCCTACGACCGGCCCACCCAGGAGCGCCGGGCCAAACGCGCCGAACGGGAGCTGGCGGAGCTGGGCCGCGTCAACCCGCTGGCGCTGGAGGAGTTCGCCGCGCTGGAGGAGCGGTACAACTTCCTGTCCACGCAGCTCGAGGACGTCAAGGCGGCGCGGAAGGACCTGCTGGACGTCATCACCGACGTCGACGCGCGCATCCTGCAGGTCTTCACCGAGGCCTATACCGACGTGGAACGTGAGTTCCGGGACGTGTTCACCGCCCTGTTCCCCGGGGGTGAGGGCCGGCTGCTGCTGACCAACCCCGACGACATGCTGACCACCGGGATCGACGTGGAAGCCCGCCCGCCCGGCAAGAAGATCAAACGCCTGTCGCTGCTGTCCGGCGGTGAGAAGTCGCTGACGGCGGTGGCGATGCTCGTCGCGATCTTCCGGGCCAGGCCGTCGCCGTTCTACGTGATGGACGAGGTGGAGGCGGCGCTGGACGACGTCAACCTGCGGCGCCTCATCGGGTTGTTCGAACAGCTACGGGAACGTTCCCAGCTCATCGTCATCACCCACCAGAAGCCGACGATGGAGGTCGCCGACGCGCTCTACGGGGTGACGATGCAGGGCGACGGCATCACGGCGGTGATCTCCCAGCGGCTGCGGGGCCAAGACGTCGTGTCCGGCCGTCCGGCCGCCGCCGACAGCGGTGCCGTCACCGCGGGCAGCCCGGCCTAACCGATCTCGCTCACCCCGCGCCTGCGCAGCGCGGCCAGGTCGGCCGCCCCGCAGCCATGCAGGCAGATACGCAACTCGTCGATGAATCGCTCCAGCCAATCAACCACGGCCGCAGGCGATTCGATCGCAGGGGCGAGCAGAGGTCGGGCGATCGCCACGACGGCGGCTCCCATCGCGATGGCCTTGGCGGCGTCCATTCCGGTGCGGATCCCGCCCGAGGCGACGATCGCCACGTCGGGAAGGACGTGTTGCACCTCGGCGAGCGCCTGCGCGGTCGGGATACCCCATTCGGCCAGAGCCGGATGCCGGATCTCCCCGTAGCGGACGAACTGTTCGACCCGGGCCCAGGACGTGCCGCCCGCCCCGGCGACGTCGACCGCGGCGATCGGACAGTCGACCAGTTCGGCGGCGGCGCTCGCCCCGATGCCGTGGCCGACCTCCTTGAGCAGAACCGGATAGCCGATCGAGCCGGCGACGTCGCGCAGCCGGGCGATCGACCCCGTGAAATCGGTGTCACCTTCGTGCTGCATCGCCTCCTGCAGCGGGTTGGTGTGCACGCCCAGCGCGTCGGCGCCCACCCGTTCCAGACCGCGCACGAGGCTGGGTAGCACGCGTTCGTCGAGCTGCGCCAGCCCGATGTTGCCGATCAGCAGGGTGTCGGGGGCGTTGTCGCGGACGCTGAAACTCTCCGCCGCCCGGTCGTTGTCGAGCATGATGCGTTGCGAGCCCAGCATCATGCCCACACCGAGGTGCTGCGCGGCGGCGGCGAGGTTGCGGTTGATGGTGCCCGACAGTTCGGCTCCGCCGGTCATCGCGCCGATCAGCACCGGGGCGCGCAACCGTTTACCGAGGAATTCGGTCGACAGGTCGATGCCGCCGAGGCTGGTCTGCGTCAGCGCGTTGTAGGGCAGCCGGTACCGCTCCAGGCCCGTGGTGACGCTCTGGTAGTCGATGGCCTGGGTCAGACAGACGTCGATATGCCTGCGCTTGCGGGTCTCCATGCCCGTCCCCTCATCGCCGACGTCGGGGCCGATCGTCACCGCCTTACCGCCCTGCGACAATGGCGGGGTGTCGGAAGGTCTGTGGATCGCAATCGCGGTCATCGCCGTTCTGCTCGTAGTGGCGCTGGTTGTCGGGCTGGTGAGATACCGGCGCCGACGGATCAGTCTGTCGGCTCCCGACACTGCCACACCAGTCGACCGATCCGGTGGCTATAAGGCAGCGTCGGGCATCACGTTCAGCCAGTCGGCGCCGCCGGCCGTCCCGGAGGCGCCGCCGGTGCCCCGACCGCAGCCCCCGGCCGCGCCGCCGACGCCTGCGGCGGCGCCACCCGAACGCATCGACACGACGGGGCTGCCCGCGGTCGGCGACGACGCCACCATTCCGCACGACGCGCCGAAACGCTCCATCGCCGACGTCGAACTGCCCGAGCCGACGGTCGCGCCGGGCAACGGTGTGGCCGATCTCCGCGCGCCCGCCCCGCCCGCCGAAGCCCCTGCGCCGGTCCCGCCGGCCGAAGCCCCGCCCGCCGAGGCCCCTGCGCCCGCCCCGCCGGCCGAAGCCCCGCCCGCCGAAGCCCCTGCGCCGGTCCCGCCGGCCGAAGCCCCGCCGCAGCCCGCGGCGCCCGCCGCCCCCGACCTCGAGTCCATCGCACCCACCGAGGGCAGGCTGGGGCGGTTGCGCGGCCGTCTCGCCAAATCGCAGAACGCGCTGGGCAAGAGCATGCTCGGCCTGCTCGGCGGAGGTGACCTCGACGATGAGTCCTGGGAGGAGATCGAGGACACCCTGCTGATCGCCGATCTCGGCCCCGTCGTCACCGAATCCGTGATCGGCGCGCTGCGCGCCCGGATGGCCAGCAGCAGTGTCCGCAGCGAGGCCGATGCCCGCGCCGTCCTGCGTGACGTGCTGATCTCCGAGCTGCAGCCCGGATTGGATCGCTCGATCAAGGCCCTGCCGCATGCCGACAAACCGTCGGTGCTGCTGGTCGTCGGGGTGAACGGCACGGGCAAGACCACGACGGTCGGGAAACTGGCCCGGGTGCTGGTCGCCGACGGACGGCGGGTGGTGCTCGGCGCGGCCGACACGTTCCGTGCCGCGGCCGCCGATCAGCTGCAGACGTGGGCGTCGCGGGTGGGCGCGCAGGTCGTCCGCGGCGCGGAAGGCGCCGATCCGGCGTCGGTGGCGTTCGACGCGGTCGAGGAGGGGATCGAGGCGGGCGCCGATGTGGTGGTCATCGACACCGCGGGACGACTGCACACCAAAACCGGTTTGATGGATGAGCTTGGGAAGGTCAAGCGGGTGGTCAGCCGCCGCGCGGAGGTCGACGAGGTGCTGCTGGTGCTGGACGCGACGATCGGCCAGAACGGACTGGCGCAGGCCCGGGTGTTTGCTGACGTCGTCGACATCACCGGGGTGGCGCTGACCAAACTCGACGGTACGGCCAAGGGCGGCATCGTCTTCCGCGTCCAACAGGAGCTGGGTGTGCCGGTCAAGCTCGTCGGTCTCGGCGAGGGGCCCGACGATCTGGCACCCTTCGAGGCAGCCGCGTTCGTCGATGCGCTACTGGGCTGAGCCGCAAATCCGGGTCCCACAGTCTTTCACGGATTGAACGAATTCGCTCTTCTTGCATGGTGAAACACGAGCGTTACGCTCTGGGCGAGTCAGTTCACACGGCGGAAACACATCTGAATCACCGATGAAACCACAGCAATCGAATCTCTTCCTGATGCCGATCCTGTCGGCGCACTTCCCAAGGAGGTTCACACAAAGTGGTTTTAGCCTTACCTGACGACGCCTTCCTGCCTTTCGGGCCGGACGGCCTGAGCGCTGGCGACACGGCATGGGTGCTCACCTCCGCCGCACTGGTGTTGTTCATGACACCGGGCCTGGCGTTCTTCTATGGTGGCCTGTCCCGGCAGAAATCCGTCCTCAACATGATGATGATGTCGTTCGGCTCGATGGGGGTCGTCAGCGTCATCTACGTGTTGTGGGGATACTCGATGTCGTTCGCCTCGGCGCACACCGGCGGCTCGGACATCCTCGGCATCTTCGACAATCCGTTCGCGCTCTTCGGCGTCAGTCAGTTGACCGAGGTCCGTGAGATCGACGGTGCGGACGCCTTCGTGTCCGGCGGTTTCGGCACCGTACCCGCGATTGTCTGGGTCGCGTTCCAGCTGACCTTCGCCGTCATCACCGTCGCCCTCATCAGCGGCGCGGTGGCCGAGCGGATGAAGTTCGGCACCTGGCTGGTATTCGGCGGTCTCTGGGTCACCTTGGTGTATTTCCCTCTGGCCCATATGGTTTGGGGCGGCGGCCTGCTGTCGGGCGCGGAGAACAGCATCGCGTCCTGGATGTTCGGCTACGACGCGGACGCCGAGGCGGCCAACGTGGCACCGATCGACTTCGCCGGTGGCACCGTGGTGCACATCAACGCCGGTATGGCGGCCCTGGTGCTGGCCCTGCTGCTCGGTAAGCGCGTCGGCTTCGGCAAGACCGCCTACCGTCCGCACAACATCCCGTTCGTCATGCTGGGCGCGGCCATCCTGTGGTTCGGCTGGTTCGGCTTCAACGTCGGATCCGAAGGCGCCGCGGACATGCTCGCCGGTTCGGTGTGGGTGAACACCACCGCTGCCACCGCGGCGGCCATGCTGGCCTGGTTGGTCGTGGAGCGCATCCGCGACGGACACGCCACGAGTGTCGGTGCGGCATCGGGCATCGTCGCGGGCCTGGTCGCGATCACCCCCGCCTGTGGCGCGCTCTCGGCGATCGGATCGCTGATCCTCGGCGCGGTCGCCGGCGCCCTGTCGGCCGTCGCGATCGGCCTGAAGTACAAGTTCGGCTATGACGACTCGCTGGATGTCGTTGGTGTGCACCTGGTTGCCGGGTTGTGGGGCACCATCGGCATCGGCCTGCTCGCCACCGAGACCGGCCTGTTCTACGGCGGCGGAATCCAGCAGCTCGTGGTGCAGTTCGTGATTGCATTGGTCGCGGTCGTTTTCACCGCCATCATGACTGTCATCATCGCGTTCATCGTCAAGCCGCTGGGCTGGCGGGTCACCGAGGAAGACGAGGAAGTCGGCATCGATGAGAAGGAACATGCGGAAACGGCTTATGAACTCGTCTGATCGGGAACAATTGACTTGGAAGGGATCGACTATATGAAGCTGATCACTGCGATCGTCAAGCCGTTCACGCTCGAAGACGTCAAGACCGGCCTGGAGCAGACAGGTATCCTCGGCATGACCGTCAGCGAGGTGCAGGGCTATGGCCGGCAGAAGGGCCATACCGAGGTATACCGCGGCGCCGAGTATTCGGTCGACTTCGTGCCCAAGGTGCGTGTCGAGGTCGTCGTCGACGATTCCGCTGTCGACAAGGTGGTGGATGTCATCGTGCAGGCGGCCCGCACCGGCAAGATCGGTGACGGCAAGGTGTGGGTGAGCCCGGTCGAGACCGTGGTACGCGTGCGCACCGGCGAGCGGGGGGCCGACGCTCTCTGACCCGAATCGACGTGTAGTTCTGAACAGTCGTCTCCCGGACGTGGCCGTGTGAGCGTGTGATTGGTAGGCCGGGGGAGGACTTGTGATGAGAGAACAGAATCGCGATCCCGCCGCCGGGGCCTCCCGCAAGGAGGTTCCGGCGGCGGGTTCGTCGCGTCCCGCGACGGATCTGACGGCCGCCGCCGAACAGCTGCTCTCGGGGCGCGCGCGTCAGCTGGATTCGGCCGCGCTGCGTGACGCTCTACTGGACTTGAACGAATTCTGGCTCACCACAAAGGCAACCGAGATCGGAATTACGGCGACCAGCGGGTTCGCGATCGTCGCCACCGGCGGCCTGGGCCGCCGGGAACTGCTGCCGTACTCCGATCTCGACCTCATGCTGTTGCACGACAACATGCCCGTCGAGGAGGTCAGCCGGATCGCCGAACTGCTGTGGTATCCGTTGTGGGACGCGAACATTCGCCTGGATCACAGCGTGCGCACGGTACCCGAGGCGATGAAGGTGGCCGGCGATGACATCTCGGCCGGGCTGGCGATGCTGGAAGCCAGACACATCGCCGGTGACGCCGATCTGTCGGCACTGCTGATCGGCGGCGCCCGCCGGCAATGGCGGACCGGAATCGCCTCGCGCTTCGACGAGTTGGTGGACCACGCACAGGCGCGATGGCAGCGCAGCGGGGAGATCGCGCACCGGGCCGAGCCGGATCTGAAATGCGGCCGCGGTGGGCTGCGCGACGTCCAGCTGCTCAACGCGCTCGCCATCGCCCAATTGGCCGACATCTACCCGAGTCCGGCCCTCGCGTCGCCGACGGGCACGCTGGGGGGTGCGCATCTGGCCCTGCTCAACGTCCGCACCGAGTTGCACCGGGTGGCCCGGCGCGGCAGGGAGCTGTTGCTGGCCCAGCACGCCGACGAGATCGGTGCGGCGTTGCGGATCGGCGACCGCTTCGACCTGGCCCGCATGCTCAGCGATGCGGCGCGCACGGTCACCTACTACGTGGACTCGGGTCTGCGCACGGCCGCCAACGCGCTGCCCCGCCGCGGGTTGTCGGCATTGCGCAGGCCGGTGCGCAGACCTCTCGACGAAGGTGTCATCGAATTCGCCGGGGAAGTGATCCTCGCCAGGGATGCCCGCCCGGAACGCGATCCGGGGCTGATCCTGCGGGTGGCGGCGGCATCGGCGACCACCGGACTGCCGATGGCGGTGTCTACGCTGAGCCGGCTGGCCGAGACCGCGCCGGAACTGCGCACACCGTGGCCCCGCCAGGCGCTCAAGGATCTCCTGGTCATGCTGGCCGCGGGCCCGCCGGCCGTCGAGACCATCGAGGCACTGGACCGAACGGGGCTGTGGGGCAGGCTCTTCCCGGAATGGGGCGCGGTGCGCGACCTGCCGCCCCGCGACGTCGTGCACATCTGGACGGTCGACCGCCACCTGGTGGAAACGGTGTCGCGGATCAGTGCGTTCACCACCCGGGTGGCACGGCCCGATCTGCTGCTCCTCGGCGCGTTGTGTCACGACATCGGTAAGGGCCGCGGCGGGGATCACAGTGTGATCGGGGCCGAACTGGCCACCCAGATCGGCACCCGGCTGGGGTTGTGGCCGTCGGATATCGCCGTGCTGTCCAAGGTGGTGCGCTATCACCTCCTGCTCCCGGAGACCGCGACACGCCGAGATCTGCAGGATCCCAAGACGATCGACGGTGTCGTCGACGCGCTCGGCGGCGAACCGCTGCTGCTGGAGCTGCTCCACGCCCTGGCCGAGGCCGACTCGCTGGCCACCGGGCCCGGTGTGTGGGGCGACTGGAAGGCGTCGCTCATCGGGGACCTGGTGCGGCGGTGCCGGATGGTGATGGCGGGGGAGCCGCTGCCCCAGCCCGATCCCATTGAGCCCAGGCACCTTTCACTCGTCGCGCAGGAGGGTGTGCACGTCGAGCTGACACCGGGCGACGGTCCGCACATCTTCAACGTCACGATGATCGCGCCGGACCGTCGCGGCTTGCTGTCCAAGGCCGCCGGCGTGCTGGCCCTGAACTCGTTGCGGGTGCACTCGGCCTCGGTGAACAGTCACGAGCAGACGGCGGTGAACACGTTCGTGGTGTCGCCGCACTTCGGTGCGCCACCCGCCGCGGAGTTGCTGCGTCAGCAGTTCATCCTCGCGCTCGAGGGCGAACTCGACGTGCTGGGGACGCTGGACCGCCGGGAGCGCGAAGCGTCGCAGCACGGCACCGGCCGCGCCGGCGAGGTGGCCGCCGCCGTGCCGATCAACCACGTCCCCGCCCCGCCGCGGGTGCTGTGGCTCGACGGTGCCGCACCGCGGGAGCTGCTGGTGCAGATCCGCACGATGGACCGTGCGGGCCTGCTGGCGCGGCTCACCGCGGTGTTCGAACGCGACGGCGTCGACATCGCGTGGGCGAAGGTGACCACCCTCGGGTCGTCGGTGGTCGATGTGTTCAGCATCGTGATGCCGGCGCAACTGGGCAGTGAGACCCCCGACCTGGCGGCGGTGCGCGACGAGATCGAGCGGGAACTGTACGGCGTGCTCCCGGCGCCGCCGCCGGCCAAACCGGCCGAGCAGGCCAGCTGACCGTCCCGGCGCCGCTGGTGTGGCCGCTCAGGCGGTGACGGCGTGCGCGGTGCGGGGCCGAAGCGCGCAGAACGCGTTCTCCGGCGTCGCCGCGCAGGGGATGCAGCGGTCGCGGTCGCACAGGCGCATCACCCGGGCCACCGCGGCGCTGGGCACCAGCACCCACCGTGCGCCGGCGCGGTGACAGCAGGATTGGATGTGTTTGAGGGTCGCGAACGCCTCCACGGCGAAGAACTCGACGCCGGTCAGATCCAGCACCAACTCGTGGTGATCGGCGATACACCGGCACACCCGGGATTCGAACTCGCCGGCATTCGCGGCGTCCACCTCGCCCCGGACGACGACATGCATGGATGCGAGGTCGACCGGACAGGCTCGGACACGGAGGCCGCGTGTGCGCGTCGCTCGATGGCGAGCAAACGTGGGGGTGGTGGTCATGGTCACGGTGGACTCCGTCGGTCGGCATGCGTGACACGAATCGTGGCTCACGTCCGTGACAGGCATCGTGGCTCACGTCAGGGACGTCGCCCCTGGCGTTTCAAGGCGCCACGTCGTGGTAGCTGCACCGCCCCCGGTGCACCGTGACGTCTCCAGGTGGCTGTGGATTCAACCTGGCTCGAACCTACTACGAAATGCGTCGTCGGACAATGGGCAGAATCAACACGCCGCCAGACCTCCCAGCTGGGGTTTTGCGTTTGTGAGGGGGCTCGGCAACCTCCGCGCACCCCGCGCCCCGGCATGTTTGGTTGCGGATTTCGTCGTACGGCGGCCCAGCGGGGTCACATCCGGCAGCGTCGACACCGAATGTGAAGTGGCCGCGGTGTTTTCGCGAAATTCTCGCAGTCGGTACACACTCGGCGCGGTGAAACGGGGTCCGGCGGGCGAGCGGGATGGGTCCGGCCAGATAAGCTGGCCACCGTGTTTGAATCCCTGTCTGACCGGCTCACCGGTGCCCTGCAGGGCCTGCGCGGCAAGGGGCGGCTGACCGACGCCGACATCGACGCGACCGCCCGCGAGATCCGGCTGGCTCTGCTCGAGGCGGATGTGGCCCTGCCCGTCGTGCGGGCCTTCGTCAACCGCATCAAGGAACGCGCCAGGGGAGCGGAGGTCTCGGCCGCGCTCAACCCCGCCCAGCAGGTCGTCAAGATCGTCAACGAGGAGCTCGTCGGCATCCTCGGCGGCGAGACGCGCACGCTGACGTACGCCAAGACGCCGCCCACGGTGATCATGCTGGCGGGCCTGCAGGGCTCCGGTAAGACCACGCTGGCCGGAAAGCTGGCGAAATGGCTTCGCGGACAAGGTCACACCCCGCTGCTGGTGGCGTGCGACCTGCAGCGGCCGGGCGCGGTCAACCAGCTGCGCATCGTCGGCGAACGCGCCGGAGTCCAGGTGTTCGCACCCCACCCGGGGGTGTCGCCCGACGGCGCCGAGCTGGAGGCGATGAAGGCCGGCGACCCGGTGGCGGTCGCCTCCGCAGGTCTGGCCGAGGCCCGGGCGAAGCACCACGACGTCGTCATCGTCGACACCGCGGGTCGCCTGGGTATCGACGAGGAGCTCATGGCGCAGGCGGCGGCGATCCGCGAGGCCGTCGATCCCGACGAGGTGCTGTTCGTCCTGGACGCGATGATCGGCCAGGACGCGGTCTCGACGGCCGAGGCCTTCCGCGAGGGCGTCGGCTTCACGGGGGTGGTGCTGACCAAACTCGACGGTGACGCCCGAGGCGGCGCCGCCCTGTCCGTGCGCGAGATCACCGGCGTTCCGATCCTGTTCGCGTCCGCCGGCGAGAAACTCGACGACTTCGACGTCTTCCACCCCGACCGGATGGCCAGCCGCATCCTCGGTATGGGCGACGTGCTGACCCTCATCGAGCAGGCCGAACAGGTCTTCGACGCCCAGCAGGCCGAGGCCGCCGCCGCCAAGATCGGCAGCGGCGAGCTCACGCTGGAGGATTTCCTCGAACAGATGCTGGCCATCCGCAAGATGGGCCCGATCGGCAACCTGCTCGGCATGCTGCCCGGCGCCGGGCAGATGAAAGATGCGCTTGCCGCCGTCGACGACAGCCAGCTCGACCGGGTGCAGGCCATCATCCGCGGCATGACCCCGGCCGAACGCGCCGACCCGAAGATCATCAACGCATCCCGCAGGCTGCGGATCGCCAACGGCTCGGGTGTGACGGTCTCGGAGGTCAACCAGCTCGTCGACCGGTTCTTCGAGGCGCGCAAGATGATGTCGCAGATGGCCGGGCAGATGGGAATGCCGTTCGCGCGCAAGGGCGCACGCAGCAAAGCCAAGGGCAAGAAGGGCAAGAAGGGCGCAAAGGGGCCGACACCGCCGAAGGTGCGCAATCCGCTCGGCGCCGGGATGCCGGGTCTGCCCGCGGGCTTCCCCGACCTGTCGGGCATGCCCAAGGGACTCGACGAGTTGCCGCCCGGTCTGGCCGACATCGACCTGTCCAAGCTGAAATTCCCGGGCCAGAAGTAACTCCGTGACAGGTGGTGCGCCCCTGCACGTACGTGGCCGGGGGCTGCCGGGCGAGCAGCCGGTGCAGTGGTGGATCGTCGACGGAATTCTGAGCGCCGAGCCGGTGCCCGGTGCCGAGACGGTGTTCGGCGCGGACGGTTCTGGATGGATCGTGCCGGGGCTGGTCGACGCGCACTGCCACGTCGGCCTGGGCCAGCACGGGGAGATCGAGCTCGACGACGCCATCGCGCAGGCCCGCACCGACCGCGACGCGGGGGCGTTGTTGCTGCGCGACGCCGGATCGCCCACCGACACCCGCAGCCTCGACGACCACGACGACCTGCCGCGCATCATCCGGGCGGGCAGGCATCTCGCGCGGCCGAAACGCTACATCCGGGGATTCGCCGACGAGATCGAGGATGCCCAGCTGGCCGACGCGGTGGCCGAACAGGCGCGCTGGGGCGACGGCTGGGTGAAGCTGGTCGGCGACTGGATCGACCGCGACACCGGCGACCTGGCGCCACTGTGGTCCGACGACGCGCTGAAGCTGGCCATCGACGCGGCCCACGCCAACGGTGCCCGCGTCACCGCGCACGTCTTCGGCGAGGATGCGCTGCCCGGCCTGATCACGGCCGGGATCGACTGCATCGAGCACGGGACCGGGCTCACCGACGACACCATCGAGCTGATGGTCGAATACGGGACCGCGCTCGTACCGACGCTGATCAACGTGGAGAACTTCCCCGGCATCGCCGACGCCGCGGCCAGGTATCCCACCTACGCCGCGCATATGCGCGAGCTCTACCGGACCTGCTACCCGCGGGTGGCGGCGGCCCGCGAGGCGGGGGTGGCGGTGTACGCCGGGACGGATGCGGGCAGCACCGTCCCGCACGGGCTCATCGCCGACGAAATCGACGCGCTCAGGCGCATCGGCATGACCCCGACCGAGGCGCTGGGGGCGGCGAGCTGGGATGCCCGCGCCTGGCTGGGACGGCCCGGTCTGGAGCACGGCGCACCCGCCGACCTGGTGTGCTACCGGGAGGACCCGCGCCGCGGCGGTGCCGTCCTCGCACACCCCGACCTGGTGATCCTGCGCGGTCGCGTCTACGTCACCGGCTCTGGCTGAAACCCCAGTCCAGCAGTCCCATCGCCTGTCCGTACAGGTCGCCGGTGCCGTACATCTGCACGACCACCAGCCGGCGGCCGTTGCGTTCGGCGGCGCCGACGTAGGTTTTGCGGGCGATGTTGGTGAAGCCGGTCTTGCCGCCGAGCATGCCGGGATAGCGCCGCATCAACTCGTTCTGATTGGTCAGCTGCCGGAAACCGGCGCCGTCGCCGGACGGGAAGGGCGCCGAGGGCTGTCGGACGATATGGGCGAAGGCCGGATACTGCATCGCGGCGCGGAAGATGACGGCCAGGTCGTGCGCCGTCGTGGCCGACAGCAGCCCGGGGCCGTCCAGGCCGGACGGGGTGGCGGCTCGGGTGTTGCGGGCGCCCAGCGACCGTGCCTTGGCGTTCATCTTGGCCACGGCGACCGGTCTGCCGCCCAGCATGTCGGCCAGCGTGTTGGCGGCGTCGTTACCCGAGACCAGCAGCAGGCCGTCGAGCAGCTGACGCGCCGTGTAGACACGGCCGGCCTTGACGCCGGCGCAGCTGCACTCGACGGCCGTCGCGGCGGGGGAGGCGACGATCGCCGCGTTCAGGTTGACCTGGTCGAGGACCACCATCGCCAGCAGCACCTTGATGGTGCTGGCCGGCGCGGAGAGGGCATAGGGGTCCCGCGACGCCAGGACACGTCCGCTGTCCATGTCGGCGACCAGCCACGCCCGGGCCGGGCCCTGCGGAATCGTCAGCGCCCCTGCCGGTTCCACGCTCGGCTGGGCGCGCGCGGCCGGTACGGCGGTGACGACGGCGGGGGTCGCCAGAACGCTGGCCACGGTGGCCAACGCCGCCAACAGCTTTCGCGAAACGATGGCCACGGAGGGCGAGCGTATCGGCACCGCCGCGCGGAAGTGTCTCGATCAGGCCCTGAACGGATCTCGGATACGTTGCGAATCAGCAACTTCGGTGAGATCGGGGTTTAGAGCCACCCGATACCGGCGCTGCGGTCCTGGCCGAAACCCCAGTCCAGCAGTGCCGCGGCCTGGTCCCAGTACGTCGGACCGCCCTCCTTGACCAGGCCGTGCATCATCGCGATCACCAGACGGCGGCCGTCGCGCTGCGCGGCGCCGACGAAGGTCTTGCGGGCGATGTCGGTGAAGCCCGTCTTCCCGCCGATCGCCCCCGGGTAGCGGTGCAGCAACTCGTCCTGGTTCACCAGGACGCGGTCGCCGGTGGCGGTCGGGAACACCGTCGAGGGCATGGTGGTGATCTGGGCGAATACGGGGTTGGCCAGCGCCGCCCGAAAGATCACCGCGAGGTCGTGCGGGGTGGACCAGAACGGCATGCCGGGTCCGTCGAGCCCCGACGGGGTCACCACGTTGGTCCCGTAGGCGCCGAGGGCCGCGGCCTTGGCGTTCATCTTCGCCACCGCGGCGTCCTGACCGCCGAGCATCCGGGCCACGGTGTTGGCCGCGTCGTTGCCCGACACCAGCAGCAGGGCCTCGAGGAGCTGGCGGGCGGTGTAGGTCTGTCCGGGTGCCACGCCGGCGCAGTTGCATTCCACCCGGGTGTCGGCCTCGTCGGCCACGATCGTGGCGTCGAGCGGAACCTCGTCGAGGACGACCTGCGCCAGCAGCGTCTTGATGGTGCTCGCGGGCGCGTACCGGATGTTCTCGTTGCGCCCGGCCAGCACCTGGCCGGTGTCCAGGTCGGCGATGACCCAGGCTTCGGCGGGGCCCTCGGGGATCGGCACCGATCCCGCGGGCCGGATGTCGATATCCGCGCCGGCGGACGGTGCGCCGACGGTGATCAGGGCCATGAGCGCGATCGCGACGGCCGCGACGAACCTCACCATGGCCGGTCAGCCTAACCCTCGCGCCCGGCCGGCCGGCGGGTCAGTGTTGAATCACCGCATGATGAGCCTCGCCGAGATCTCGGACCGGTTCGAGATCCAGCAGCTGCTGATCGACTACTCCACGGCGATCGACCGGCGGCGCTTCGACGACCTCGACCGCGTGTTCACCGGCGACGCCTACATCGACTATCGCGCGATGGGGGGCATTGACGGCCACTATCCGCAGGTCAAATCCTGGCTGGCCGAGGTGCTGCCCAACTTCCCCGCCTACGCCCACATGCTGGGCAATGTCGACATCCGGATCGCCGAGGGTGGTGACCGCGCGTCGTCGCGGACGATCTGCTTCAACCCGATGGTGCTCGGCGGCGACGGGCAGGTCCTGTTCTGCGGGCTGTGGTACGACGACGAGTTCGTCCGGACCGCCGAGGGGTGGCGGATGAGCCGCCGTGTGGAGACCAAGTGCTTCGACAAGCTGGTCTGAGGCGATTTCTCTCCGGCGTGGCTGATCTGGCACAATGGGCGGCTGTCCACCGCGCGACTCGGTTCGCCGCGCAGTAGGCCCGCGGCGAGCGATACGCCTGCGGCCACGTGCTCGATGCGCCGTGCGGAGGTCACACACGTAAGGCAAAACCGGATCCGGGCAGCCCGCCCGTGATCGCTGAATTGCAGCGTGGCACACACAGGAGACGTGCTTCACCCATGGCTGTCAAGATCAAACTCACCCGGCTCGGCAAGATCCGCAATCCCCAGTACCGCGTCGCCGTAGCCGATTCGCGCACCCGCCGCGACGGCCGCGCCATCGAGGTCATCGGCCGGTACCACCCGAAGGAAGACCCGAGCCTGATCGAGATCGATTCGGAGCGCGCGCAGTACTGGCTCGGCGTCGGCGCCCAGCCGACCGAACCCGTTCTGGCGCTGCTGAAGATCACCGGCGACTGGCAGAAGTTCAAGGGTCTGCCCGGCGCTGAGGGCACCCTGAAGGTCAAGGAGCCCAAGCCCAGCAAGCTCGACCTGTTCAACGCGGCGCTGGCGGCTGCCGACGGCGCCCCGACCGGTGAAGCCACCCAGCTCAAGAAGAAGAAGGCGCCCGCGGCGCCCAAGTCGAGTGACGCCCCGGCCGCCGACGCCGAGGCTCCCGCGGACGCCCCGGCCGGCGAGAACTGAGCGCGGCTGTGGGTTCCGTCGTCGTCGACGCGGTCGAACACCTGGTCCGCGGGATCGTGGACAACCCCGAGGACGTCCGGGTGGACATGGTGACCAACCGGCGTGGCCGCACCGTCGAGGTGCACGTGCATCCCGATGACCTGGGCAAGGTGATCGGGCGCGGCGGGCGCACCGCGACCGCGCTGCGCACCCTGGTCGCCGGGATCGGCGGGCGCGGCATCCGTGTCGACGTGGTGGACACCGACCAGTAGCGTCGTGACCGCCGACCGCGGGCCGCATTCGGGCGAACATCTATGGACCTGGTAGTCGGGCGCGTCGCCAAAGCGCACGGTATCTCCGGCGAACTCGTGGTCGAGGTCCGCACCGACGACCCCGGCGAACGGTTCGCATCCGGCTGCACCTTGCGCGGCCGACCCTCCCGGGGCGGCGCCGACCGGAGTTT
Source organism: Actinomycetota bacterium (assembly GCA_018268465.1). GTDB lineage: Bacteria > Actinomycetota > Actinomycetes > Mycobacteriales > Mycobacteriaceae > Mycobacterium. The sequence goes on along the minus strand of JAFDWN010000011.1, from coordinate 11,239 downwards.
CGTCGTGGAGGCGGTGCGCGAGCATGCCGGCAGGCTGTTGGTGCGGCTGGCCGGCGTGACCGATCGGGACGCCGCCGATGCCCTGCGCGGCACCCTGTTCCTGGTCGACTCCGCCGATCTGCCGCCCATCGACGGGCCGGACGAGTTCTACGACCACGAGCTGGAGGGTCTGCGGGTGCGCACCGCGGCCGGCGACGAGGTCGGCACGGTGACCGAGGTGCTGCACACGCCGGCGGGGGAACTGTTGTCGGTGCGCTCACCGGACGGCCGCGAGTTGCTGGTGCCCTTCGTCAGCGCCATCGTGACGTCGGTGTCGCGGGACGACGGCGTCATCGACATCGATCCCCCCGACGGTCTTTTCGACCTGGATTGAGCCTGCGCCGCCATGCTCATCGACGTCATCACGATCTTCCCCGCGTATCTGGATCCGCTGCGGCAGTCGTTGCCGGGTAAGGCCATCGACGCGGGGATCGTGCGGCTGGGCGTGCACGATCTGCGGCGCTGGACCCACGATGTGCACCGGTCGGTCGACGATTCGCCCTACGGCGGCGGTCCCGGCATGGTGATGAAGGCGCCGGTGTGGGGTGAGGCGCTGGACGAGATCTGTTCGGAACGTTCACTTCTGGTGGTGCCCTCGCCTGCGGGCACACCCTTCACCCAGGCCGCTGCGCAGCGCTGGAGCGGCGAATCGCATCTGGTGTTCGCGTGCGGCCGCTACGAAGGTATCGACCAACGGGCGGTCGACGACGCCGGCCGCCGGATGCGGGTCGAAGAGGTGTCGATCGGGGACTACGTGCTCGCCGGCGGCGAATCGGCCGCGTTGGTCATGATCGAGGCGGTGGTCCGGCTGCTGCCCGACGTTCTGGGCAATCCCGTTTCGCACCAGGATGATTCGCACTCCGACGGTTTGCTCGAGGGGCCGAGTTACACCCGGCCGGCCAGCTGGCGCGGACTGGATGTGCCCGAGGTGCTGCTGTCGGGTGACCACGCGAGGATCGCCGCGTGGCGTCGTGAACAGTCGCTGCGGCGGACCCGCGAACGCCGCCCCGACCTCCTGCCGTGATGTCGGTGCGGACACGTGCGCTGGCCGCACGTGTCGGCACCGAGGTGATCACAGGGTGTAGCCGCCGTCGACGTTCCAGTTGACCCCGGTGATGTATCCCGTCTCCGGTCGCGCCAGATAGGCGACGGCATCGGCGATGTCGCGGGGTTGGCCGTAGCGCCCCACCGCGGTCAGGCCGCGCATCACGTCGGCGAACTCGCCGGCCTCGGGGTTCATGTCGGTGTTGACCGGGCCCGGCTGGATGTTGTTCACGGTGATGCCCCGTGGCCCGAGTTCGCGCGCCAGGCCGCGGGTGAGACCCGCGACGGCCGCCTTGGTCATCGCATAGGCGGCGAGTCCGGCGACGGGGACGCGGTCGGCGTTGACGCTGCCGATCGTGATGACGCGCCCGCCGGCACCCAGATGCGGCAGCGCCCGCTGGATGGCGGCGAACACCCCGCGGACGTTGATGGCCAGCATGCGGTCGAACTCGTCGAGGGGGTAGGTGTCGACGTCGGCGATGTGAGCGACGCCGGCGTTGTTGACCAGGGTGTCCAGCCCGCCCAACCGTCCGGCGGCGTCGTCGACGGCAGCCCCGATGGCGTCGGCGTCTCCGCTGTCTGCCCGGATGGCCACCACGGTTCCGCCCGCCGCGGTGAGGGTCGCGGCGAGTGCCTCGGCCTGTTCGGGTGAGGAATGGTAGGTGAAGGCGACCGCGGCGCCCTCGGCGGCCAGTCGCCGCACGATCTCGGCGCCGATGCCGCGCGAACCGCCGGTGACGAGGGCGCGCCGTCCGGCCAGGGGCGGTGCCGAGTCGGCGGGGGTTTCGGCTGCTGCGGTGGTGGTCATCGTGGTCTCCGTTCGTGGTGTCGATTGTTTCGAACCGACTGGTTACTAAGTATGCTGTGGTCAAGCGCATGTCATGGCGGAGTCATTCCGCGTTGTGAGCCGTATCACAAGGAGGTGGCGGATGGCCGTCGGCCGACCCCGCGAATTCGACCCCGACCGGGTGCTGGAGATCGCCATGACCCTGTTCTGGGAACACGGCTACGACGGCGTCTCCATCACCGACCTGACCGACGCGACCGGAATCAACCGGCGCAGTATTTATGCCGCCTTCGGTTCCAAGGAGCGGCTGTTCTACCGGGCCGTCGACCGATACATGGCGGGTCCCGGCGGGTTCGTCGTTGCGGCGATGGCCCAATCCACGGCGTGGGAGGTCGCCTACGCGACAGTCCACGGAGCGGTCGAGGCGTACACCGATCCCACGACCCCCCGAGGCTGCATGGTCGTCCAGGGTGCGCTCGCCGCCGGGGCCGACGCCGCATCGATACAGGCCGACCTCGCCCACCGTCGCGCCGACGGCGTGAAACTGCTCGCCGACCGATTCGCCGTCGCCCAGGAGAATGGCGAACTACCCGGTGTGGATCCCATGGTCATCTCCCGCTGGATCAACGCCGTCAACCAGGGCATCTCGGTGCAGGCCAGCAGCGGCGCCACCCGCGAGGAGCTGCACGCCGTGGCCGACCAGGCGCTGGCGGGGTGGCCGGGGAAGACATGATGTCGGCGCGGAAACCGACGCGGAGCGCGTACCCATCCGCGGGGCGGAATCGCCGTCAGATGCGTCCGCCGGGGAACATCGTTTTCACGGCCTGGGTGATGGTCGTGCGGGCGACGTCGTCACTGGCGGCCTGCAACGACCCGATCACCATCACGAACCGCCGATCCGGTCCGATCACGCCGGTGGACAGGTGCATCCAGTCCGCTCCGATGCAGCACATCCAGCCCTGTTTGACGGCGACCGGTTCGGCGTAGAGCCCCTCGGGAATGCCGAAGCGCTGGGGATAGCCGTCGATGCCGTTGGGCGTAGACCGGGTCAGGTTGGACAGGATGATGCTGGCCCGCTCGGGGGGCAGGCCGCCGCTGCCGTTCATCAGCATGTCGTAGTAGCGGACCAGGTCGGCGGCGGTGCTGATGGTGTTCCACCAGCGCCCGTTCGCGGGCGGCCTGGTCGAGGTGAGGCCGTAGCGCGCCGCGACGCGGCTGATGATGTCGCCGCCGCCGCTGCGGTTCCAGAACATCTCCGCGGCGTTGTCGTCCGAGGAGCGCAGCATCACGTCGAGTGCCTTGCGGTCGGCGGGGGAGAGCTCGGTCTGCCCCTTCGCCTCCTGCAGCAGCAGGTCGTCGGCGATGAACAGTTTGGCGACCGAGGCGATCGCGATCGTGGTCCCGTTGCCGTTGGATACGCGCTGGCCGGTGTTGCGGTCCAGGACCAGCACGGTGATGTCGGCGCCCTGGTCGGCCGCGTCGGCCGTGGCCTGCCTGGCGCGCTCATCGAGGCCGTTGAACGTCGCGGCGGGTACGTCCGGCGGCGCCTCCGGTAGCGGCGCCAAACTGCCCTGCGGCGCGACGACGGTCAGTTGCGGACCCTCCTGCGCCGGCGGCGGCGTTCCGTAAACCCGTGCCTCGCAGCCGGTCACGGCCAGCGCGGCGATCACGAGGAGCGCGGTCACCGTCGTGAGCCTCGACGGCCCCGGTCGCATAGGCCTCCTCCGGGGGTACTGGCGATCCGTGCGGGGCCGGCGCGACGGCGCAGCCCAGAAATCACAGCCTAACCTGCGCACTGGCTCTGTGCTTACTTAGGCTTTCTTACCGGTTGACGGCAGACGGACGGACGATTTCACTGCAGCGGTGCCCGTCTGGCACAATTGAGCAGTTGTCCGCACGGGCCGTCCGTCGCCCGTTGTGAGACGCACCCGCAGATACGCCCGAATACATCGGCGAGGCAGCGCGCCCTGTTGTGGAAGCCTGCCCGCGCCGCGAACAGCAAGGAAGTGTCACCGATGAACACGCTGGACTTCGTCGATCAGACGTCGCTGCGCGACGACATCCCGGACTTCAGCCCCGGCGACACCGTCAACGTGCACGTGAAGGTTATCGAGGGCTCCAAGGAACGCATCCAGGTCTTCAAGGGTGTCGTCCTGCGCCGACAGGGCGGCGGCGTCCGCGAGACCTTCACGGTGCGCAAGGAAAGCTACGGCGTCGGCGTCGAGCGGACCTTCCCGGTGCATTCGCCCAACATCGACCACATCGACGTCGTCACCCGCGGTGACGTCCGTCGCGCCAAGCTGTACTACCTGCGTGAACTGCGCGGCAAGAAGGCGAAGATCAAGGAAAAGCGCTGAGCTTGTCCGGGCCGGACGCTGACTCTCGCGGCGCGCGCGGCACAGCTGCCGCCACCGCGCTGGCTACGCTGATCCCGTGACCGGACCCAAGGACTCCGCCGACTCGATACCCGATCGCACACTCGAGGATCCCGAACCGGTCGACACGACGGCATCGGGTGGCGCGGACGCGGCCGCCGAACCCAAACGCAAACACGGCGCCCTACGTGAAGGCGCGATCCTGGTCGCCATCGCGCTGGTGCTCTACTACGTGATGTTGACGTTCGTGGCGCGGCCCTACCTCATCCCGTCGGAGTCGATGGAGCCGACGTTGCACGGGTGCAACGGCTGTGTCGGCGACAGGATCATGGTCGACAAGCTGACCTACCGGTTCTCCGAACCCAGCCCCGGCGACGTCGTCGTCTTCAAGGGCCCGCCGTCGTGGAACGTCGGCTACAAGTCGATCCGCTCGGACAACACCGCGGTGCGATGGGTGCAGAATGCGCTGTCGTTCATCGGATTCGTGCCGCCGGACGAGAACGACCTCGTCAAACGGATCATCGCGGTCGGGGGGCAGACGGTCGAATGCCGGGAGACCACCGGTCTGACCGTCGACGGCAAGCCGCTCGACGAGCCGTATCTCGACCGGGCCACCATGAACGTGCCCGATCCGAACGTCTACAAGTGTTTGGGAAATGAGTTCGGCCCCGTGACGGTGCCCGAGGGCCGGCTGTGGGTCATGGGCGACAACCGCACCCATTCCGCGGATTCACGCGCGCACTGCACCAGTCTGCCGGCCGACGCCCAGCGCGGGCTGCTGTGCACCGGTGACCCCACCAACGGCACGGTGCCGGTGGAGAATGTCATCGGTAAGGCACGGTTCATCGCGTGGCCGCCGGCCCGCTGGGGCGGCGTGGATTCGATGAACCCGCAGACGTCCCAGTAGGAGGCGCGATGTCGGCCCGCGCGAAGAGCCGGGGACTCCAGCTTTGACCGCCTCGAACTCCTGGCCACCCCGGACGGTGATCCGGAAGTCCGCCGGCCTGCGGACACTGGAATCGGCGCTCTACCGCGGAGGTCTGGGCCCGGTTGCCGGCGTCGACGAGGTCGGCCGGGGCGCCTGCGCGGGTCCCCTGGTGGTCGCGGCCTGCGTACTCGGCCCCAACAGGCTGGACAGCCTTGCCGCGCTGGACGATTCGAAACGACTCAACGAACGCGAACGGGAGCGTCTGTATCCGTTGATCCGCCGGTACGCCGCGGCCTATCACGTGGTGTTCATCCCCTCGACGGAGGTGGACCGCCGCGGTGTGCACGTCGCCAATATCGAGGGCATGCGCCGCGCGGTGGCGGGACTGTCGGTACGCCCCGGGTACGTGCTCTCCGACGGCTTCCGCGTGCCGGGGTTGCCGATGCCGTCGCTGCCCGTGGTTGGCGGCGACGCCGCCGCGGCGTGTATCGCGGCGGCGAGTGTGCTGGCGAAGGTGAGCCGCGACCGACTGATGGTGCGCATGGACGGCGACTTCCCCGGCTACGGTTTCGCCGAGCATAAGGGCTACAGCACAGCGGCCCACACCGCCGCGCTGACCGCGCTCGGACCGTGCAGTCAGCACAGGTATTCGTTCATCAACGTCCGCCGGTTGTCCCCGGCCGCCCGCACGTCCGCGGACAGCGAGCCCGGCGCATCGCCGGACTGGGGATCCGAGCGGCACAGCCAACTCGGGTAAGGGAAGATAGACCATGACCGACGCGAAGGACAGCAGAGCAGATGAGTGCTGAAGATCTCGAGAAGTACGAGACCGAGATGGAGCTCTCGCTGTACCGCGAGTACAAGGACATCGTCGGGCAGTTCAGCTACGTCGTCGAGACCGAGCGGCGGTTCTACCTCGCCAACAGTGTGGAACTGGTGCCGCGCAACTCCAACGGCGAGGTGTACTTCGAGCTCCGGCTGGGCGACGCCTGGGTGTGGGATATGTACCGGCCGGCGCGGTTCGTCAAGCAGGTGCGGGTGATCACCTTCAAGGACGTCAACATCGAAGAGGTGGAGAAGCCGGAGTTGCGGCTGCCCGAGTAGCCGCGGTCAGGACAGGTTCGCGGCGATCTCGTCGAATGCGGCGATCGTCGGAAACAGTTTGGTGGCGTCCTGGGGCAGCGGCCAGCTCGACAGCTTCGCCGCCACCACGCCGGCCGCCCGGTTCACGTAGATCATCTGCCCGTGGATACCCAGGCACAGCAGCACGGTGTTGCCGGCGTAGGGGAACCAGCACTGGTTGCGGTACATACCGCCGGGCATGCGGTTGTCGTCGGGGCTGGCCGCGAACGCCGCGCGGGAGTCGGTGCCGCCGGCGAAGGTGTCGGCGATCCAGGACAGTGACACCACGGGGCGCCCGTCGAGCGCCGTCCCGCCGTTGAGGAACAGCGACCCGAACCGCGCCAGGTCGCGCAGGCCGGCGTTGATCCCGCCGTCGAACATGCCGGTGCCCACGGAGTCCACGCCGATCGAGGCGTCGTACTCCGCGCCCAGTTTGCTCCACAGCACTTCGGACATCAGCTCGGGCATGCGCACGCCGCTGGCCGCCTCGCACACCCAGCCCAGGACGTCGGTTTCGCACGAGCGATACCGGAACGCGCCACCGTGGGGTGACTCCTGCTGCAGCGTCAGCAGATAGTCGTACATGGTCGTCGGCAGGTCCGGCACCGTCCGCGGCGCCCAGCCGATCGCCTGTTCGAGCAGCCGTACCTCGGCCATCGGGTTCAGATAGTCTTCGGAAAACCTGATACCCGAACGCATGTCGAGCAGGTTTCGCACGGTGGCACCGGCATATCCCGATGCGGCCAGCGCCGGCACGTAGGTGGTCAGCTGGGCGTCCACGTCCAGACCGTGGTCGCTGACCAGCGCACCCACCACGGTGGCGATCAGGGTCTTGCTCACCGACATGAGCAGATGCGAGGTGTCCTGCTGCATGCCGCCGTAGTAGTGCTCCTCGAGGACCTTGCCGTGCCTGGTGACGATCCAGCCATCGGTGGCCGTGGCGGCCATGACGTCGCCGACGGTCGTCCGCTTGCCGTTGGTGTGGTCCAGCAGCGGGATGTCGGACAGCACCTCCGGTGTGGACGGCAGCTCGGCGACCGGACCGGTGCCGCGGGAGATCACCGCGGTGGGCAGGAAGTCGGCGATGTGCTGGAACGTCCAGTGCAGCTGTGCCGCCGATTGCCAGTTCTCCAGCGTCACGTCGGACGGGACACGGCCGGGATTGCCGCCGAGCACCATGTGCTTCCAGCCTCCTGATGCCTCTGCGTAAGTGCGGGTAGGTACCCGACGACCCTAGCTCAGCCCGATTTGACTCCCGCAGTCGTCGGCGGTTTGACGGGTGCGGCCACCGGTGTGCCCGAGAATTCGGCGCGGATCGAGTCGATCAGGTGACGGGCGCGGATCGCCAGCGCCGACTTCCCGCTGCCGGTGTCGACCTGCAGCCTGCCCTTGGTGACCACCACGCCCAGATCGGCACCCTTCCAGCGGTAGTCGCCGGGGCCGTAGATACGCAGGAAGAACGCTTCGGTCTCGTTCTGCAGCTGGTGCCAGTCCAGCGCGGGACCGCGGAAGACCAGCGTGCCCTTGGCGTCGAGCGAGTAGTGACCGGTGCGCGGGGTGGCGGTGAGCCGCTGCACGATGTCGTCGGTCTCCTTGAGGATCATCTGGCTCCACACGTCCTCGGCGGCGAGTTCCTCCCACCGTTCGTTGATCTCGTCGACGTCGAGGTCGAACTCGACGTTCATGTACTCCAGGATGTGGAACAGGAACAGGGGGACGTCGGCGTAGGCGCCCGCGGTGACATTGGTGATCGACGAGGCCCCGCTGATCCGCGGATTGAGTTCGCCCAGGTACACGTCGCCGGTGTCGGTGTCGACCAGCACGTCGACTTCGAAGAATCCCCGATACCCTTCCTTGGCCAGCCGGTCACCTAGTCGTCGCACCAATTGCGTTGCGGTACGGCGATTCTCGGGCGTGAGCACCTCGGGGTACATTTCGTTGCCGCACCAGCCCCCGCGGGAGGGCGTCAGTTTGCGGTAGCCGATCAGTTCGGACATGAACGGTCCGACGATGGTGCCGCAGCGGGTGAGGACGGCCTCGACCGCGACGGGCCGGTTGTTGATGCGGCGCATCACCTTGATGTCCTCACCGACGATGTCGGCGCTGTGCTTCTTCCAGTCGGCTTCCGAGGAGATGAAGAACGTCGTCTTACCCGAATCGCCGTAGGGCGTCTGGACGACGAGTTCGTCTCCCAGATCGGCCTTCTCGGCCACGTCGCGCAGTTGTGCCCAGTCGTCGACCCTAGTGAGGACGTTGGGCGCGCTGGGTGCTCCGGCCTCGTTGCCCAGCTGGGTGGTGACGATCTTGGAGTCGAGGTGCTGGCGCAGGCTCGCCGACGGCAGGATCAGGTCGTAGCCGAGTTCGCGGCAGATGTCCTCGGTTTCGCTGTCGAAGAACACCATCGCGACCTTGGGGCGCACCCCCCGTGGGGTGACGCTGTCGATGTGCGCGCGAACCTCGGCATTGGTGAGCAGCCAGTTGTTGATCTCCTCCCCGCTCTCGAACTCCTGGTACGGCTTGTGGTTCGGGGTGAACACGCGGGGATGGGTGCCGTCCCAGCCGTCGTAGTAGGTGATGTAGGAGAAGTTGCGCACCCAGCGGTCGAGGCCGAGCAGGTTGAACGGGGTGGCGCCGAAGAAGAAGATCGGGACGTCGTTGGTGCGGAAGAAATGCCGGACCTCGGAGATGTTGCGCAGCCGCCGCCGGGTCGATCCCTGGCCGGATGCGAAGGCGGCATCGGTGCCGACGCTGATCTGGCGGGCCGTGGCCGGTTTCGGCGCGGTGCCGGCCGCCTTGGCGGGCGTCGTCGTCGCAACGCTCTTCGGCGCGGACTTCGTGGCGGTGGCCTTCTTCGCGGCGGCGCCTGACTTCTTCGCGGTGGCCGGTTGGCCGCTGCCCGCGGTGGCGGCGGGGGTCTTCTTGGTGGTGGCCGTCTTGGTGGAGGCCCTCTTGGCCGGAGTCTGTTTGGCGGCAGTCTGTTTGGGGGCAGCCTTGGTGGCCGGAGTCTTCTTGGCCGCCGTCGAGGATGCTCTCGATCGAACCGCACGGTCTGTCATGGCGTACCTCGCTCGTCGTTGGATTTCCCACCCTAACGGCGGTGTGCCCGCTCTGGTGGTCGTTACGGCGGGCTCGGCGGATCTCGTCGTGCCTCAGCGCGCATGCGGCGCGGCATCGTGCGCGTCGAGGATGAGCAGAGCGACGTGCAACGAAGTCATGGACTCGCCGTCGGCGAGGTCCACGCCGAGGATGCGCTCGATCGCGTCGAGCCTGCTGTAGAGCGCCGGCCTGCTCATGTGCAGCCGCTTGGCCAGGGCCGACTTGTTGCCCGCCAGTGCGAGATACCCGCGCAGCACCGACACGCTGGTGTCGCCGTGGTGGGCGTCGTGCAGCAACAGCGCCTTGAGTTCGGTCTCGGCGAAGTTCTGCACCCGCGGGTCGTCGTGCAGCAGTGCGAGCAGACCCCGCAGCCGCACGTCGGCGGCCCGGTAGTACACCCGCTCGGTTTCGGGCATGGCCAGTGCCACGTCGGCGACGTGGGCGGCGTCGCGCAGACCGTGGATGGCGTCGACGACGGTGGCCGCGCCGGAGCCGAGCGCGAAGACCACCCTGTCGGCGTCCGCGCCACGCCGGATGCTGTCTCGCAGCGCGACTCCCAGTCTAGTCACCGCGGCGTCGTGGGTGACCCCGCGGCGCGCGGCGAGCGCCAGGACGAGCCCGATCTCCCCGTCGCGACGGATCGAACACAGCGCGCTGTGGCCCGCCGACTTCACGCAATGCACCACCGCGTCCAGCAGCCGGACCGTCCGACGCTGGGATGCGACCGGATCCAGGCGTTCGTCGGTCGCGGAGATCCGCACGGTCGCAGGCAGATACGTCGACGCAGCCTGCAAGCCCAGAGCGTGGGCGCGCGCCTCGGCTTCGCGGTCGTCGGTGATGCGGCCCTGCAGGACGTCTTCGATCAGCCCGGTCTGGGCCTGGTGTTCGAGCCCGGAACGCCCGCGCTCGGCCATGCGGTGCAGGGCCAGCGCCTGCGCCGCCCGTTCGAGCACCATCTTCGCCTTCGCGGGAGTGCGTGGTGCCCGGGGGATGATGAGCCTGCCCCAGTCCTCGCCGCGCGGCCCGACCGGGCTGACGGTCCAGGGTTCCTGCGCGGTGCGGTCGTCGGCGGTCATCCGCGACCGCTGCTGCCAGTCCCGCAGCGCCTCCGCGGCGGTTTCGCCCTGCGGTGACGCGGCCAGCACCTGATGGGACAGATCCTCCAGCACGACCGTCTCGCCGATCATGGCCGCCGCCGCGTTGACGATGTCGGACAGCGACGCCCGCCGCATGCTCAGGTCGGTGAACGTTTCGTGGGCGCGGTGTGCGAAGGCCAGTTCCTCGTACTGGTCGGCGACGATCAGCCGGTGTACGGCCTCGGTGATCGCCACGAACCGGGTCTTGCGATGCAGCGCCACCAGGGGCAGGCCCAGGGATCGGGCGGTGCTGCCTGCCGACGGGGGCAGCTCGGGGATGGCGGCGCCGAGCTCCACGACCAGCCCCGAAGCGCCGGCGCGCACCAGCCGATCGAGGTATTCGTGCGGTTCGGCCAGCAGCGCCGGACCCGTCGTGAGCACCAGCTCACCGCCCTGGAGCAGGTCGGATAGGTCGGATACGTCGCTGACGTGCACCCATCGGACGAGTCGGTCGAGGCGTTCGGCGCTGACGACTTCGGGCGCGCCCGCCTGCACCACCGGCAGGGCGAGGACGTCCGCGACGGTCGGAATCATTTACACATTGTAAGAAAGCAACCACGATGTGATCCACATTGATGCCATACGCACCGATGTCGACGGTGCACAGTGGAGTCAACGTTCCCGCTGTAGAAAGGCGCAGGCCCCGTGAATCACATCATCGAGCACTGGTGCGACGGAAAACCCTTCTCCGGTACCTCAACCGCGACGGCTC
>JAFDWN010000010.1:168848-467560 GCA_018268465.1 Actinomycetota bacterium | reverse complement strand
TTCATCGGTGGATCGAGGCTAAGGAGCCCCTGCTACTGGATCCGGACCATTCTCCTGATGTAGGACGCCTTCATCATGTCCTCCCACATCGGGGTATCGGGAATGAACTCGATCATGTCCCCGATTGAAAGCTGACCCCGCAGCGATTCACGATAGGAACTCATGAAGAAGGGCCACCCAGTCATGCCGGTGATCATCCAGAAGCGCTCTCGGTTTTCGGAACGCACAATCCCAACGCCGTTACGTACCTGGGTAAGACGTTCCAGAAACTCTGACTCGGTTCCCTCCAGCCGCTCCATGACGTCGCGACTCGGATCGAACTTCACCGGGGCCGAACGGCGATGGTCCATCCCGACGGTTGGCGGCCTTTCTACGACGCCAACCCAGAGGCGCCCTTCCTTCCGGAATATCTCGTCTCGCACCCGCTCCAGGAAGCCGTAGAAATCCTTTGCCACATAGCCCGTTTCCCTCCTAGCGGCCTTCGGAAAGTTTGGTTGCTCTTTGACCATGCCTCGGATTCGGGTGATCTTCGGCGCGGCAAAGGCGAAGGTTTCAGATGCCGCGAGTGGATGGGCCATCGGGTCTGACAGCCAACGTCTCACGCGTTGCATGAACTCATCGACCGGCTGTCTGCTCAGGCCCTCGTTGTTACCGGGCGCAAGGGGAATGCTGATGCTCTCGACGTCGGCCAACGTGAGCGCCTGACGTCGCCAGCCTGCCCCGAACGCGCGGTCGGCGGAGACCCTCCCGCCCACGACTTCGCGTTGCCCGCCCGGTTCAGCAGGTGCTGTCCTAGCCCTGAAAGCCCTGTTGCGGGCCAGCGCTACCGCACCGGCGGTATTGCGGTCGCGCTTCTGCGGCTCGGGATAGCCGCGGGACCGAAGCGTCGTCCGCAGGTGGAGATAGGTTGCATCGAGCGTCCAAAATTCAGGTCCGTCCGGCTCTCCATGTTCGAGCAGCTCGATCAAAGCACCGGTAAAGGCGGTGTAGTACTGCCCGACGGGTGCCGTCGCCCGCTTGTTCTCCGACGCCGCAGCGATGACGTAAGTGCCCTCCGCCGCGGCCTCGTCTGCCACCTCCGAGACGCCGTCGGACATGGCGCCGAGCGCCCGGCCGCTGTAGCAGCAGTCCAGCACGACTACTCGCCGCGACGCGCGGCACTCAAGAACACTGTCGCGTATCCAGTCATAAGGCGTCGCTGTATGTACGCGGCCTGAAATCGTTCCCGTGAGTCCGAGTAGAAGACTGTTCCGGGCATCGAGCAGACCATGACCGGCGTAGTAGACGAACAACGTGTCTGACGCGGCCCCTGCTGCGCTGTGGATGGCATCGAGCATGTCGGCGTGCGAGGCGGGATCGGTGACAAGGCAGGTGTTCTCTGCTGGTATTCCCCACAACTCGGGATTCATCAGGCACCGCGCCAGCGCCGTCACGTTGTTATGTACCGATGGCAGACTGGGTAGGTACTTATACGTGCTCGTCCCGATAAGAACGGCTCGTGACGCTGAACGATCGGGCAAATTCACGGTGACCCCCGAGTGTCAGGACGTATCGCCGATTCTCTTGGCGATGTCTGATGCAGCGGGTCCGCTCGCCCTTATGCGGACGATCTCACCCATTGATGTCGTCATTTCGACCTCCACCTCGGACCGACGCTGTTGCAGCCAGGAACTGATCGAATTGACCAGCATCGTCAGGGCCCCACCGCTTCCCACCGCAACGACAAGAACGTCTACGACGGCACCCATATCACTGTCGGAGAGTTGCGCGCCGCCGGTCGTGATCCTGCCCCTGAACTCCGGCTCGTCTGACAGCCATTGACGCAATGCCGACAGTGCGGCGATCTCATCGCTTTCGCCGCGAACGGCCAACGAAGCGGAAGAATCGGCGTTCATTCGCGCAACTGTATATACCTGAGTGACCGAAGATGAACGAACAGACATTTGCCTCACGCCACGTCGGCAATTCTCTCGGCCGGACTATCCGGGGTTCCGTCCTCGACCCACTCATCGGTTCGTGCATGGTTCGCCGGTGTGTATAGCGGGTGTTGTTCGGTCGGGTGGGACATCGATGGCGCCCGGCCTGCGGTCCGCGGACCCGTTGTTCCACAACCCTGCCTACGCCGTCGAGTTTCCCTAAGCGCGCCCCGCGGCGAAACCCCGGTCGCTCTCGCGCATAGGGATGTCCGCTGTGCTGTGCCAGCGGCACAGACTTGGAAGTTGCTGTGAATTATGCGAACCCATGTCAGGCACGTTCGCCGGCGCGGCAGTCAACGCCGAGTCCGGTGTTGTGGACTCTGATCCGGTGTCGTACGGTCAAGCTACTTGATTAGAGTCGCTATGCTAACTCCCGACCGTTTGCGCCAGGGGCAGTCACGAAAGGGTCATGGATGCAGCGGGTTTCGATCGGGCGCCGACTCGGCCGGCGCTGGATGCTCCTGGTTGCGGCTGCCGTGATCGCGGTGGCTGGGTTCGCTGTGTATCGGCTCCACGGCGTCTTCGCGTCTGAAGACGTCGTCTCCACGCCCAGCGGCTCCGCAAACGAAATCGTCCCGTTCAACCCCAAGCATGTGGTCCTGGAGGTGTTCGGCCCGCCGGGCACGTCCGCGACGATCACCTACCTGGACGTCGATGCACAGCCGCAGCGCGTGGACAGCGCCGTGCTGCCCTGGTCCTACGACACGACCACCACCCAACCTGCGGTGTTCGTCAACGTCGCCGCCCAAGGTGACAGCGACTCGATCGGCTGCCGGATCAAGATCGACGACGTGGTCAAGGACGAGCGATCGGTGAATACCCTGAACGCCTTCACCTACTGCCTGGACAAATCCGGATGAGCACCCAGCGCATTCCGGATTTCATCCGGCGGTATTCGGTGCTCATCGCGCTGTTCTGGCTGGCGCTGGCGGTGCTGACGAACGTCTTCGTGCCGCAGCTGGAGACGGTCGCCGAATCGCACAACGTCTCACTGAGCCCGCAGGACGCGCCATCGTTGCAGGCCAGCAAACGCATCGGCAAGGTATTCGGCGAGTTCGACTCCGACAGTTCGGCGATGATCGTCCTGGAAGGTGACGAACCACTCGGCGCCGAAGCCCATCACTACTACGACGGCTTGATCCAGAAGCTCGCTCAGGACACAAAGCACGTCCAGCACATTCAAGATTTCTGGGGCGATCCGCTGACCGCTGCCGGGTCCCAGAGCGCCGACGGCAAGGCCGCGTTGGTGCAGCTGTACCTCGCCGGCAACCAGGGCGAGTCGCTGGCCAACGAGTCGGTCGATTCGGTACGTGACATCGTCGATCAGACGCCGCCGCCGCCGGGTATCAGGGCCTACGTCACCGGTGCGGCACCCCTGGTCACCGATCAGTTCGAGGTGGGCCGTCACGGCACGCTGAAAACGACGTTGATCACCCTCGGGGTGATCGCACTCATGCTCCTGTGGCTCTACCGCCGGCTCACCACCGTGTTTCTCGTGTTGTTCACGGTGATGATCGAGTTGACGGCATCCCGGGGCGTCGTGGCCGTGCTCGCGAACGCCGGCGTCATCGAGTTGTCGACGTATTCAACCAATCTCCTGACGCTGCTGGTGATCGCAGCGGGAACCGACTACGCGATCTTCATCCTCGGCCGGTTCCACGAGTCGCGTTATGCAGGGCAGGATCGCGTTACAGCGTTCAACACGATGTACCACGGGACCGCGCACATCATCCTGGGTTCGGGGCTGACGATCGCCGGCGCGGTGTTGTGTCTGACGTTCACCCGGCTGCCCTACTTCCAGAGCTTGGGCATCCCCGCCGGGATCGGCGTCCTCGTCGCCGTCGTGGCTGCGCTGACCCTGGCGCCGGCGTTGCTGATCATCGGTCGTCATTTCGGACTGTTCGAGCCCAGCAGGGCCATGCGCACCCGGGGGTGGCGGCGTATCGGCACGGCAACGGTCCGCTGGCCCGGGCCGATTCTGGTCGCGACGGTCGCGATCGCCCTCATCGGACTGCTGGCGCTGCCGCGTTACACAACGAGCTACGATGCCCGGCCGTACTTGCCCGCCAGTGCCCCGGCCAACGTCGGGTATGCGGCTGCAGAACAACATTTTTCGCAGGCCCGGCTGAATCCGGAGCTGCTGATGGTCGAAGCCGACCATGACCTGCGCAACCCGACCGACATGATCTTGCTGGAGCGTGTCGCCAAGGCGGTCTTCCACACCGACGGGATCGCGCAGGTGCAGTCGATCACCCGGCCGCTCGGTACACCGCTGGACCACACGTCGATTCCGTTCCAGATCAGTGCGAGCAGTGCGTCTCAGATCAACAATCTGCCTTTCCAGCAGGCGCGTGGCGCCGACCTGCTCAAGCAGGTGGACGTCATCAACAACTCGATCGACGTTCTGCGACAGCAGTACGCGCTGCAACAACAGTCCAGCGCCGTCACCGACGAGCAGGCCAGGGCATTCCAGAATACCGTCGCGACCGCCCAGGACCTGCGGGACAAGATCGCGAACTTCGACGACTTCTTCCGGCCTTTGCGCAACTACTTCTATTGGGAGCCACACTGTTTCGACATTCCGGTGTGCTGGGCATTGCGGTCGCTGTTCGATGCCCTCGACGGCATCAATTCGCTGACCGACCAACTGGCCGACGTCGCGGGTAGTATCGCGAAACTCGACGCGCTGCAGCCGAAGCTGCTCGCACTGATTCCGCCGCAGATCGCCAGCCAGGAGGCCAACCGCGACCTCACGCTGACCAACTACGCCACCACGTCAGGGATCAATGACCAGACCGAGGCGGCACTGCAGAACGCCACCGCGTTAGGTCAGGCGTACGACGCGTCGAAGACCGACGACTCGTTCTACCTGCCGCCGGAGGCGTTCAGCAATCCGGAGTTCCAGCGTGGGCTCAAACTGTTCCTGTCGCCAGACGGCAAGGCCGCGCGCATGATCATCACGCACGACGGTGATCCCGCAACCCCCGAGGGCATTTCGCACATCGACGCCATCCGCCATGCCGCGAAGGAAGCCGTCAAGGGCACACCCCTGGCCGGCTCCGAGATCTACATCGCCGGTACTGCCGCCACGTACAAGGACATCCAGGATGGCGCCAAATACGACCTCATGATCGCGGCGATTGCCGCCCTGTGCCTGATCCTGCTCGTCATGATGTTCATTACCCGCAGTATCGTCGCCGCCTTCGTGATCGTGGGTACCGTGGCGCTGTCCTTGGGTGCCTCGTTCGGGCTCTCGGTGCTGATCTGGCAGGACCTCTTCGGTATCGAACTGTTCTGGATCGTGTTAGCACTGGCCGTCATCCTGCTGCTGGCGGTGGGTTCGGACTATAACCTGCTGCTGATCTCCCGGTTCAAGGAAGAGATCGGTGCCGGTTTGAACACCGGAATCATCAGGGCGATGGCCGGTTCTGGGGCAGTGGTGACGGCGGCCGGTCTGGTCTTCGCGGCCACGATGGCTTCGTTCATGTTCGCCGACTTGCGAATCCTCGGTCAGATCGGCACGACGATCGCCCTCGGCCTGCTGTTCGACACACTGATCGTGAGGTCGTTCATGACGCCCTCCATCGCCGCGTTGCTCGGCCGGTGGTTCTGGTGGCCCCTGAAGGTGCGCCCACGTCCCGCCAGTCGTATGTTGCAGCCCTACGGATCACGCCAGTCGGTGCGCCAGCTCCTGCTGTGGGAGGACGACGACCCGGCGGTGACACCAGCCCATCGGCACCCGTAGCGATAGTCAGTCTTTACCAGCTGAACTGAATTCGACCTCCGGCGTCGAGACCGTGACCTCGGGCAGTTTCCCCTTCAGCCGGGCGACCCTGCGCAGTTGAGCGGCCATGTTCATGGAGGTCAGCATCGGAATGCCCCCGATGAATGTCCTGAAGGACGGATTGCCGCCATGCAGATGGAGCACAAAGAGGCAGCCGACGACGTAGAAGAATCCGATGGAGAACAGCGCCGCAGGTATCGCATACGCCAGAGGCGATCGCGCGTCGGCGATCAGTTCGTTCGCGTAGTCGACTTCGTCGGGGGACAACGGCTCGCCCTTGCGGAGTTTGGCCAGCACCGCTTTGTGCGCGCCGACCTGCTCGCCCAACGGATGGGACGTCCGCCGCTCCAGGCGAGTGATGTAGACGAATACGCAAGTGGCGAAGACGATTTCCATCGCCGTGGCGAGAATCGTGAGATCGCCCCACAGACCGAGATTCACTCGTAAAACGTTACCCTAACTAAGAGCTTCTCACGCGGGGTAACCGCTGGAACTGTTGCGCGGGCGGGGATGATCACGCGGGTGGCCGCTGTGAGCGCCGCGCTGAGCGTGCCGCACAGCGCCACGGCGTGACGGGAGAGGTCAGGCTCCTGGGGATAGCTTCGTCACGGATCCGCTGAGACTGGTCGCATACAACGCCGCGGGATCCCACCCCGGTCCGGCACCGAATCTCACCGACGTCGTGCCGGGCATTTTCGACGCGAGGACACAGGCGGTTTTGTTGGCGGGGTCGACGCGGACGACGCTCCCACCGTCCATCGCCAGGTAGATCATATCGTCGGCGCCGATGGTCAGATCGTCGGGGAATCCGAGCAAACCGAAGAGGCCCAGGTTGATTCGTGTCACCCGGCGCGGCTCGGAGAGGTCGATGAGTGCCAAAGTGGCCACCGGCGAAAGATCGACGGAAGTGACGACGGCGTTGCGTCCCGCGTCGTAGGCGACTCCGTTGGTGGTGTTCACGGTGGGCGCGAACGGGACCGTGGAACTGCCGTCGGCGCTCACCATGGTCAGCCCGGTTCGCAGCCCGAGATTGCGACTGACCACGAACCTGCCGTCAGGAAGTCGGGCCATTCCGTTGGGCATCGTGAGCCCCGATGCGACCGTTCGAGTCGACCCGGTTACGAGGTCGATGGCTTCGATGGTGCCGGTCTTGCGGCCCAGCGCTCCGGCGCCGAAACTGTTGCCGGTCGTGAAATAGGCCGTACCACCCTCGACCGCGATCCCGCCCGGGCTGTCGATATCGGCGGCGAGTGTCGTGCCCCCGCCGTCGGGCGTCATTCTGTAGAGCTGACCGACTCGATCGTCGGTGCGGGACAACAACATCCCCCCCGTTCCGTCGAATCCCAGGTTCTCCAGAGAGCCGAGTCCGGATGTGACCGGGGAGACGGTCCATGGGCAGTTCGCAGGGGCGGCATTGGCGGTACCGCTGACCCCGTGTGCTGCCGCCGCGATCAGAGCCGCGGCCAGGCACGTCGTCATTCTGCGCACGTTTCTCCTATTCATTTAGGTACCACTCGGTACCATTTGCTTTCGTGAAAGGTACTGTAAGGTACCTAAACGTGCACGCCGAAGGAGAAGATCAGCTGCGCACGCGTTTGCTCCAGGGACTGGCAGAGTCGATACACCGACGCGGCTACCTCGACACGACCATCTCGGACATCGTTCGACTGGCGCACACGTCGAAGCGGTCGTTCTACGACCGTTACGACACCAAGCTGGACTGCTTTCTCGACTTGTTTCGCACGGCGACGGACGAATTGATCGTCATGATCCGTGCCGCAGTCGATCCGGACGCGGACTGGCGCGACCAGGTCACGGCCGCCGTCGCGGTTTATCTGCGCAGCATTGAGAATCGGCCGGCGATCACGCTCAGCTGGGTCCGCGAGTTACCGACCATCGGACGAGCGGTGCGCCCGGCGCAGCGCCGCAGTTTCGACGAACTCGCAGGGTTACTCACCGAGATCACGGCGAACCCCGGATTCCGTCGTGCGGGTCTCGACCCCGTGAGCCCTGTGGCTGCAACGATTCTGCTGGGTGGATTGCGTGAGCTCGCGGCCCAGTCCGTCGAGGATGGCATCGCTCTCGAAGGGCTGGTCGAGCAGGCCGCCGCCGCAGCGATGGCGTTGATCGAGGACGCATCGCCGTCGCCTATCGAGCCACCAGAGACTCCGGCGGGTACTCCAGCACGTTGACCCGGCGGCGCTGAACCGCCGGCCCGGCACGGCGTCACCGTCTCGATGACCCGGGTGCGTTCGAGTGGTGGGTTGCTGCGTCGCCGGGCCCGGCCGCGCCAGCGTGTCGACCACCGCGCGGGTGCGGTCACTTGAGGAGGGTCAGGCCGAAATCAAGGAAGTCCTGGTTCGAGCTCTCGACCGCGACAAGGATTGAGCACATCTTTGGGTCGGTCACGGTCGATGCGCAGGCGTCGCCTGAAAACCAACCCCGTGTCGCGATGGTGACATGAGCCGCAGCGTGGGGGAAGACGTTCATCAACTCGTCGAGCACAGCATCGGTGCGCTCGCGAGCCGTCTGCGGTATCGGGTATCACCGCGTCCGGTGAGCCAGCCACTCCAGCGAGGTGTCGGCCACGTCGCGCCAGCCGCGATCGAGGGTGAGCGAGTGCCCACGGCCTGGGAATTCATGGAAGTCGGTGATGGCGTTGGACTTCCGATACAGCCGGTGGGCTCCTTTGGCGGTGGCGTAGGGCACGGTGTGGTCCGCCGTGCCGGCGGTGATCAGGAGTGGTCCACGTGTGCTGTTGGCGGTGTCGACTTCGGCCGGGGAATGGGCCACGAGGTTGGCGAAGGCGACCTCGAACAGCGGTCTTCCCGGCGAGGGAATGTTCCATTGCCGCCACAAGTCGTCCGACTCGGCTACCTCCAGTGCGTTGCCGAAGCCGTAGCGCCACTGTGCCTGGGTCAGGGCTTTGGCCCGGCCGCGGTTGGCGGGGTTGCCCAGAACGGGGAACGCCGAGCGTAGCTGCGCCAGCGGCAGCGCCCGTACGCCTTTGATGGGCGCCGGATCGATCGCGATCGCTGCGGACGCCAGGCGTTGGTCGAGGAGTTTCTGGGCGACGAGCCCGCCGAACGAATGGCCGACGACGACCGGGGGTTCGTCGAACCGGCCCAGGATGGTCGCGAAGTGTCCGGTCAGTTCGTTGAGACCGAATCCGGCTTGAGCGGACGGATTCTCGCGCGCACCCGCAGCGGTCGGGTGCTCTCCGGGCCACGGTGGGGCAATGGCGTGGTGTCCGTGGTCGGCGTAGTGCTCGATCCACGGCTGCCAGGCTGTGTGTGCTACCCAGAGCCCGTGAATGAAGACGACATTCGTCATGGCGAGAGATCCTGTCGAAGAAGGTGCGCCGTTCGCACCGAGAAGGTATGCGGGCGGTCTTGACGCGGAGTGGATGACTAGTGAATGGACTGCCCGGATGCTCCGGGCATACTCGAATCAGTCTCGGCGGGCGGCGATGTCGGACAGCGAACGCGCGAACTGACTGCTGATGAACTCCCTGGCCTGGTCCTCCGGCCAGCCGAGCACCGTGACGGTGAAGTGAAAGCCGTTCTGCGGCCCGTAATGGTAGAGGGTGATGTCCGCGAAATCCCCGTCGGCGAACGACCGGTGGAAGTTGCCCAGTCGCCGGACCTTCTTGGCGATCTCGTAAAGCGCCGAACGGTGCCGGACAGTGGCCTGGGCCAGTGACTCGGCCGCCGATTCGTCGTGGGCGGCGGTAGCCACCACGAGTTGCACGATGTCGTCGTAGCGTCGCCAAAACTCCAGGTACGAATCCGCCAGCACGGCGAGTACCTGGTCGAGGGTTTCGGCCGCCTCGACCAGGTCGAGGGTGCTCTGAACCAGGTCCGACGTCGTCCACACGTCCATCAACGTGCGCAGCAATCCCTGCTTGCCGCCGCATTGTTGGTACACGGTCCCCGCTGAGACGCGACTGGCCTCGGCGATCTCGTTGACGGTGGTCGCGAAATAGCCACGCTCGGCGAAGAGGGCCCTGGCTGAGGCCAGCACTGCCTGGCGCGTCTGCTCGGCGTACTCGTCGCGTCGCGAGCGGCGCAGTTCGCGAGGGTGCTCGGTCATGCAGAAGCAGCCTGGGGGTTCATTGGGGCCTCACTCTACCGTAGGCCAAAGTGCACTACATTCAGTAGTGATTAGATGCAGCCATTGTATGTGCTGTCCACTCGCTGTAGTGTAACTGCATCGAGTTGGATCGCGTGTGGCGGAAACCCGGTAGGGATATGCGCGGAATGCACTGGGAAACAGAATGTTTGGCGGACAGTACGGACGCCGGTGCCCGTGGCGACGACCTGGGTGCGTATGCCGGTCTCCGCGTGCAGATACTCGGACCACTGCGGATCTGGCGCGGTGCAGTCGAACTCGATGCCGGTCCACGTCAACAGGTGTGTGTGCTGGCCGTGTTGCTCGCCCGGGCCGGACACCCGGTCAGTACCGGTGAAATCATCGATCTGTTGTGGGGTGAGCAGGCACCGGCCAGCGCGCTCAACGTCATTCACAAATACATCGGTGCCATCCGACGTGTATTCGAACCATCTGTGCCGCAGCGTAGTTCGGGCTCACATCTGCTTCGGCGAGGTAACGGCTACCTGTTCAAGTCAGGGTCGACCGCCCTGGATTGGGATGAGTTCCGCGACCTGAGCAGTGCTGCGAGGCTCAGCCTCGCCGAGGGTGAGCCCGAAGCGGCCTTCGAACACTACGGTCGGGCACTGGAGTTGTGGAAGGGCCCCGCAGGCGACGGGTTGGAGTACGCGATATCGGCCAGTTCGGTGTTCGGGGAGATCAACACCCGCTTCGCCGACGCCTGTGTCGCCGCGGCCGAGCTCGCGGTGACGTTGTCCGCCCCGCAGCGCATGCTGCCTCCGTTGCGTCTTGCCACGGCGATGGCGCCGCTGAACGAACCGGTGCACGCGGCGCTCCTCTCGGTATTGGGCGCCGCCGGACAACAAGCGGAGGCGTTGGCGCTGTTTCGCACCATTCGTCACCGACTTGCCGAAGAACTGGGAATCGAGCCGGGGCAATCACTGCAACGCGCCCACCACCGGATTCTCACCCAGAAGACGGCATGCCACGCTCGCTCGCCGGGTCCGCGCGACGCCGTTCCGATGAGTGCCGTGACGGGTATTCCGGACCGGCGCGCGGCGTTCGTCGGGCGTGCGCGGGAGCTCGCCACGCTGGAAGAAGCCGTCAACGCCGCCATGACGCACCGATCCGCGGTGGTTCTCCTGCAGGGCGAACCGGGAGTCGGCAAGACGAGGCTGCTCGCAGAAAGTGCCGCCGCGGCGAGCCGGCAAGGAGCCCTGACCGCCTGGGGCAATTGTCCGCCGTCAGCGGGGACCCCGGCGATGTGGCCGTGGTCGGGGGCGGTGGAAAGCGTGCTGCAGACCCTTCCCGAAGGGGTGCAGCGGCGCTGGCGCGCCGGGGAGATCGGTCACCTACTGCAATCGCTGGATGGCGAACGGCATCCGGCGCTACCCGATGCCGGTGCCCGGTTCCGGCTGTTCGAACGCGTAACGACGATGTTCGGCGAGGCGGCGCGCCACCGGCCCGTCGTACTGACTTTCGACGATCTGCATTGGGCCGACCTGCCCTCTCTGGAGCTGTTCGCTCACCTGGCGTCTCGGCTTCCCGACGGCGTCGCGCTGGTCGGTGCGTTGCGCGATCGCGCGCCTGCCCCCCGGGCCGAGGTGACCCGAATGCTCGCCGGCATGAGCCGTGTGCAGTGCGTTCGCCGAATCAGGCTCGCTCCCCTCAGCGTGCCCCACGTGGTCGAGCTCGTCCGAATCGAGACCGGCCGGCAACCGAGTGCCGACATGGTCCGCAGTATCTACCGACGCACCGCGGGTAACCCGTTCTTCGTCCGTGAACTGTCGCGGCTGCTGTCGCAACGAGGGGCACGGATCGAGGAGGCTGCGGTATCGGCCGAAGTCCCACTGACGGTGCGCGATGTGGTGCTGGACCGCCTGGCCGGGCTCGACGAGGAGTGCCGCAACCTGCTGCTCTGCGCGGCGTTCATCGGGCGTGACGTCGACATCGGAATCCTGGCTCAAGCCGCCGGACTCGACGTCGAGACCTGTCTGGACCGCCTCGCACCGCTCGATGAGCTCGGCCTGCTGGTGTGGGCGGCAGACCCCCGCGGATTCCGGTTTGCCCATGACCTCGTGCGTGAAGCTCTCGTGGCGCTGGCACCCGCGCACTGTGCGCCGAGGCTGCATGCCTGCATCGCCGACGCGCTGGAATCCTCATATCCGGCGGGAGAATCAGTCGAGGAGCGACTCGCCCACCACCTATGGTCGGCCGGCCCGCTTGCGCATCCGGGCAGGACTGCCGACGCGCTCATGCGGGCCGCCCGGCACATGGTGGGCAAGTTCGCGTTCGAGGCCGCCGAACAGAACCTCCGTGCGGCGGCGCATGTGGCGTGCGCAGCATCGATACCGGACGTCGAGCTTGCCGCCCTGGCTCAGCTCACCGCTCTGGTGGGCATGCGGTCGATGTACGGCGATCCCGCATTGTTGGAGTTGTTGGAACGGGCCGAGCACCTCGCCGCCACGCTCGGCAGGGAGCGCGACGCCACCGGATTTCTGTACTCGCGCTGGGCAGCCCACGCGCAGGCGATCGAGCTCGACATCAGCCGCCCACTGGCGCTGAAGCTGCTCGAGCGGGGACGCGCTTCGGGCGACCCCGTCGTGCGGTCCTACGGCTTCCAGGCCTGGGGCATCCAGCAATGGGATGCCGGCAATATCGGTGAGGCCTTCCGGTTTCTCGACCTTTCCAGACAAACACTGCTCGATGACCTGTCGGGAGGTGGCGAGGACCCCGTCCGCCGGCACCTGCAATGGCTCATGACGGGGATGCTCGCCGAAACCACGGCGCTGCACGGCGACGTCGATGCAGCCCGGGACCTACTCGACATCCTGGAGTCGGCAGCCGGTGCCGAGCCGTACATGATCACGGTCTGGGCGTCGATCGCATGCCGGACGGCCTCGATCGCCGGCGAGCCGGAATGGGCGCTATCGGTGGCTGACCGGGGCATCGCGGTGGATCCAGGGTTCAATTTCGTGTTTCTGGGGACGTATCAACGACTGGCTAAATGCTGGGCAGCGGCCATGACCGGTGAGGACCCCGCCCGTGCCGCTGCCGAAAGCGAGCAGATCATCGCGGCCAACCTCTTGGACCCACCGCGCTCCTGCGTGGCCACCTGGTATGCGCTCGTTGCGGAAATGTGGATCGAGGCCGGCAGGTGTGAAGATGCCGCCAGAGCGCTGGACCGGGCGGACTGGTGTATGGCGACCTACGGCCAACGCTACCCCGAGGGGTTGCTCCTGCTGGTGCGTGCGCGTCTGCTGCAGGCGCGCGGCGCACCCGTCGCCGAGGTGCGCAACGCCGCGGAGCACGCGCAGTCGGTGTCTGCCGACCGTGAAGCGCATCTCTTCGCGCGACGCGCCCAGACCCTCCTCGACGAACTCGGGCCCGTGCGGGCGACGGTGTCGAGGAACGCCGTCAAGAGATCGTTCACTGCGGTTCAGTGCCAAGGAACGTCGGCGGGCTAGTTTCGCGGAAAACGCCCGAGTAGGAGATAACCGTGAGTGCATCCTCGACCCGCTACCGCAGCGCCACCATCGACGGGCTCGACGTCTTCTATCGGGAGGCCGGTGAGCGTTCCAATCCGACTTTGCTTCTGCTGCACGGCTTTCCATCGAGCTCGCACATGTTCCGCAATCTGATCAACGCCCTGGCGGATTCCTATCATCTCGTTGCGCCGGACCACATCGGATTCGGGCGGTCGTCGATGCCGACCGTCCACGAGTTCGACTACAGTTTCGATGCTTTGACCGCGGTCACCGAGAAACTGATCACGCAGCTAGGCCTCGACCGGTTCGCCATCTACATCCACGACTACGGCGCGCCGATCGGGCTGCGCATCGCCAGTGCGGCTCCCGAGCGGATCACCGCGATCATCACCCAGAGCGGCAACGCCTATCTGGAGGGTTTCACACCGTTCTGGGACGTCCTGTTCGCGCATGCCAAGGACCGCGCCGTCCATGAACGTGGCGTCCGCGAGTACCTGACGCAAAGCAAGACCTACTGGCAATACACGCACGGCGTCCCCGCCGACCGGCTTGACCGCATCGCACCGGAGGCGTGGTTGCTGGACCAGGCCGGACTGGACCGCAAGGGAAACGACGAGGTTCAGCTGCAACTGTTCTGGGACTACCAGTTCAACCTCGACGGTTACCCGAAGTTTCAGGAGTACTTCCGCACCCATCAGCCGCCTCTGCTGATCACCTGGGGCAAGAACGACGAAATCTTCGGTGCCGCAGGCGCGGAGGCCTTTCGGCGCGATCTGCCCGACGGCGAATTCCATCTGCTCGATGCCGGCCACTTCGCGCTCGAGACCCACGGCGACGAGATCAGCGCCTACATCCGGGCGTTCCTCGGGAAGCACGTCGCGCAGTGAGGCGGCGGCGTCCTCGAGCACGTACCACCGCTCCAGATGCCCGCCAACGACCAGCCCAGATCCCGGCCGCTACAAGCAAGGAGAGTGACCAATGAGCGTCCCCTACGTGTTGTTCATCTCGACCAGTGCAGCTCGAATCGGACCGAATGACCGAAAGACGGGCTTCTTCTTCCCCGAGATCGCGCATCCTTTCGAAGAACTCGACAAGGCAGGCATCGCAGTCGAGTTCGCATCCGTACTCGGTGGCAAACCACCCGAAGACGGGTTCGACGGCGACGATCCGACGCAAACCGGATTCCTCGCGAGCAAGGCCTACCAGCGACTGGCCCGCAGCCGCAAACTCTCCGATCTCGACGTCCTCGACTACGATGCGATCTTCGTCCCGGGCGGCCTCGGACCGATGGTGGACGTCACCGGCAACCCCGACGTGCAGTCCGCGGTCCAAACCGCATGGAACGCAGGGATGGTCGTCTCGGCCGTGTGCCACGGGCCCTCGGCGTTCCTCGGTGTCACCGACGGTGACGGTGAACCGTTGGTGCGCGGGCGCAAGTTGACGTCCTTCTCCTTCGCAGAAGAGGAAGGCTACGCGCAGGACGACGTTCCCTTCGACCTCGAAACCGCGTTACGCGCCGAAGGCGCACTGTACGAGTCGACCGACCCCTGGCAGCCGAAGCTTGTCGTTGACGGCCGGCTCATCACCGGGCAGAACCCGCAATCGGGCAGCCTTGTCGGCCAGGCACTGGCACACGCGCTGTTGGACCGGTCGTCATGACGGACACGCGAGCATCGTCAACAGCGCATCCTCGTCGTCGGCGGGAGGATCGCCATCCGCGCGGGGCGCCGCCGCGAACGGCTGGTACAAGTCTGATCCGTCCAGCCGCTTGTACGCACCGTCGGTGTTGCGGATCTCGTTGAAGGTTTGGGGTTCGGACGCGGGGTTGGCGTAGAGCGCTTCGCGCTGGTCGATCTGCTGGTCGACGCCGAACGCCGCCCAGTACCGATCGCGCCACGTGCCGACCCAGCGGCGGTACCAGAGCTGTCCGCGCTGGTTGATGTCACCGGGGTCGCCGGCCGCGCCCAGCTGACCGGTTTTCTCCAGGATCCGGATGGTGACGATCTCCTGGCACCACAGGCAGTACCGCGGCGGGATCACTGCGCCCGACGCCGTCACGACCCGACGGAACCGCAAATCTACTGAGGCGGGCGATGTTTCGCCGGCGCTGTAGGCGTAGTTCACATGTTGGCCGTTCATCAGGCAGTGGTACTCGCTGTGCCACACCCCGAGGTCTTGTTCTCCGCCTCGCCACAACCAGCCCACGATCGGGGATGGCTGCGTGCCTGCCGCCTGTCGCGGCCGGCGACCCCACGGGCTGAGGTGCTGCCACGGCACCTGATCGAGCTGGGGGCTGAAAGTCAGATTCGACAGCGTGAAGACGTTGGCCTGCGTGGGATTCGAGCGGTCGGCGCGGCTGCCGCGGGAGCTGATGTACTCGTCCTCCAGGTAGGCGAACGCGTGGCCGAATTCGTGCAGCGCGTGCGATCCGAACGCGACGTTGACTGTCCGCGCAGCAGGATTAGCCGGATCGGGGACCGCACGGGTGCGGCCGCTGGCGTTACTGACATTGGCCGATCGCACGAGCAGCACGACGACAAGGTGGGAGTACATGCCTGCGAGCTGGTTGTGGATCACCGTTTTGTCACCGCCCACATCGAGATCGACGGGGTACGTCGTCGAATTGAACGCGAACGCGCCGATGCTGTCGAAGAGCTGCTGGCGGAAGAACGCGTTGTCGGTGCCTGCGGCGGTTTCCCAGCCGCCGGTCGCGACCTCGCCGCCGTCGCTTCCGCCGGTGCCGATCGGGACCCGATAGAAGGACCTACGCCCCGGGGAGCACGGCTCGCCCGATTTTCGGAAGAATGCCCGGATACGAAACGCGCCGGCGAATCGGTTGTAGACGTCGACGGCGTAGAAATCCGTGAGCCAGTCCGTCAGGCGAGATTCGAAGCTCTCGCGCGTTTCGTAGCCGTCGCCGAGAATCAGTACATCGATCACCTGGTTGTCGGTGAGGCG
Organism: Actinomycetota bacterium; assembly: GCA_018268465.1. Taxonomy (GTDB): domain Bacteria; phylum Actinomycetota; class Actinomycetes; order Mycobacteriales; family Mycobacteriaceae; genus Mycobacterium. The sequence goes on along the minus strand of JAFDWN010000010.1, from coordinate 451,244 downwards.
GATAGTGGCTCCCGGATTCGCCAAGTCGGGTATCCATGGGGCACCGCCGGATGGGCGCCAGTTGCCTGCGCCCAGCTCGTAGCGCACCGCGTCGCTGCTCGACGGATCGAGATTGACGATCGACAGATCCGTCATGAGACGTCCTAGAAGTGCAAGCCGGTGCGCAGGACGCGCACACCGTCGACCTCGAACGAGTCGCCGGGAGCACGCTTGTTGAAAGACGCGGCGCCCCCGTGGCTTACCGCGACGTGCAGCCCGGCGCGCATCGCTTCGAGTAGCAGCGTGAGCTGCGCCAGATGGGTCGGCCGATCCTCGGATGCCATGCTCATGGTGAACCATGCGCGGTTCGCGCCGATCTTGATCCAGCCGCTCCCGCCGGGGTCGTCGGTCAGGCCGAACCACAGTCGCGCGGCGCCGCGCGACTCGGCCTCCAGCGTTCCGACATAACCGTTCGTCGTCGCCATCGGTTCCTCCCTGCGCACGTCCGCGGTACTGCGTGCGGGCACCCGGTGGGGACTATGCGCGCCGTCGCAAGCATTGTCAATGAGCTGGGGAGTCGATTGCCTTTGGCGACAGGACACCCGGGCGCGGCGAGCAACCGCCCCTCGGCGCACCGCGTGGTGCAGGATGTGTGCACATGGGAACTGTCGGCGCGGGTGATGCCCGTGGTTGACGCGAACGGTGGGACCGCAGACGGGACGGATCGGCCCGGCCATCGGTCGCCGTATCCAGGATTGTTGCGCCGAGCGGGTCTGGCGAGTTGGCTCTTGCTCGGCGTCATCGTATTGGCGATGGTCGTGGTCGCAGCGTTGAGCGCGGTCAGTGGCATTCTGATCCCGCTGGTGATCGCGGCCATTGTGGGGATTGTCCTGGAACCGGTCGTGGAGGCGCTCAAACGGGCCCGCCTACCTGCCACGCTGGCCGTGGTGCTGACCCTCCTTGCCGCCGTTGCGGTGGCGGCCGGCGCGATCGCGATCGTGCTGTGGGGTTTTCTGCGGCAGTGGCCCGAAATCTACCGCCAGCTCATCGCCGGCTGGAACTCGTTCTTGGCGTGGGGCGCCGGCCTGGACATCGACACACGGTGGCTCCAGCACGCCCGCGCAACGGTCGAGGGCCATGCGGCACAACTGGGACAGGGCATCCTCGGCGCGGTCACCAGCACCTTCTACGGGATGTTGGCACTGGTCATGGGGACCTTCTTCGCGGTGTTCTTCCTGTTCTTCACGCTGCGAGACGCACGCAGGTTCCAATCCTGGCTGAATCGCGGCTCGTTGTTCAGCGCCGGGGAGGTCGACGAAATCATCTCCCTGACAAGGCAATCCGTACAGGGCTACTTCAAAGGCACCGCAATCACGGCACTTCTCACCGCGCCCGTCTTCATGGTGCCGCTGCTCATACTCAGCGTCCCGCTGCCGATCCCCATCTTCATCCTCTACTTCTGCCTGTCCTTCATCCCGTTCGTCGGTGCGTGGGTCACCGGCGCGTTCGTGGTGCTGATCGCCTTCGGTTCGGGCGGCCCCACCGCGGCACTGATCATGGGACTGACCTTTGTGATCTCCAACGGCACCATTCAAAGTGCAGTCAGTTCTTGGGCGCTGGGGTCGTCGCTGGATTTGCATCCGGTGGCCGTCCTGCTTGCCACCATGATCGGCGGCACCATGGCCGGTGTGCTCGGAATGGTTCTGGGCGCACCGATCCTTGCCGCGGCGATGAAGTCGGTCGCGGCGGTGCGACGACTCCGCACGCCGGCGATCGACGGCGAGGCTGCCATCACCTGACCGCTCATATGACGGCCATGGTGGATCGGCCATGATGCGGTCGCGGCGTCGCCTCCGCGGGTCGGCCAATCCAGCCTGAGCCGGCGTTGGCGAGGACGCAACGTCAGCGGAAGCGGACGTCCAGCGTCGCCAGTCCGAAGATCTTCTTGCCGTCGGACTTCGCGGCGACCAGCACCACACCGGTGCGGGTGGCCGGGTCCAACGACTTGATCCGACCGCTGAACTCGATGTCGCAGCCCTCGGCGGCCGACACGATCGCGGGCGCAGACAGCCGCACCGCGTACCGGGTGACTGCCCCGGAGTCGCCCGACCACGCGGAGGCGAATCCGGCGCCCAGGCCCATGGTGAGCATCCCGTGGGCGATCACGTCGGGCAGCCCCGCCAGCTTGGCGATGGACTCGTCCCAGTGAATCGGATTGGCGTCCCCGGCCACGCCCGCGTAGTTCACCAGGTCGCCGCGGGACAGTCGGGTGTGGTGCACCGGCAGCTCGTCGCCCACCGAGACGTCGTCGAAGGACGGCGTCCCGGGTGTGCGGCCGGTGTCCTGGGCGATCCGGACCTCGCCCGCGGGACGCACGGTCTTGCGGTACTCGGTCTCACCGACCCCGAAGATGTTCACGTCGTGCATCATCGCGTTGTGTACGGCCGACTTGATCTCGGGATTGAGATCCTCGGCGGTGACGCCGACGACGGTGGTGTGCAGTGTGTGCACCCGTTCACCGGCGGTGTCGGTGAAGGTGTTGGTGACGGTGATCAGATCCCGGCCCGCGATCCGTCGCACCGACGTCAGTTCGACGTCGACAGAAAGTTCGTCGCCTGCGACGATCGGCCGGTGCTGCTCGAAGACCTCTTCGGTCTGCATGTAGGTGTCGTAGCCGACCACCACCTGTTCGAACATCAGGCGATTGCAGGTCATGCCCGGCGTCGAGGTGAACGTCAGCGGGGCGACCAGATCCGCATGGCCCAGCTCGGCGGCGGCGGCGACATCCCAGTGCGCGGGGTGATAGTCCTGTACCGCACGGGCGTACTCGCGCACTTTCTCGCGGCCGACCACATAGGTGTGGTCCATCTGGTAGTAGTGGCCGACCCGCGCTTCGAGCGCCGACGTTTCTGCTGATGCGGTCATGAATCTGCTCAACTCTCCTATCGGCCTGTTCACGGAGGCCGACCGATGCACACTAACGCTCCGGCGCGATGGGGTCGCGTAAGGCCTGCATGCGGGGCCGTCGCGCACCCCTCGACGTGGCGGTACCGGCACCGGGGAGTGGCGGCCGACCGCGGCCGCCGGCATCCGGCCGCCCGGTGGTGATGCGACGATGGGCCCATGACCGCAACGCTCGTCGCGAAGGATGTGGCAGGCGGATTCGCCCACCGCACCCTCTTCGAGAATCTCGACGTGACCGTCGCACCGGGCGATGTGGTCGGAATCGTCGGCGCGAACGGCGCCGGCAAGAGCACACTGCTTCGCATTCTCGCCGGGGATCTCGAGCCGCTGGAGGGCACGGTCAGCGTCGCGCCCGCCGACGCATTCGTCGGGTGGCTGCCACAAGAGCATGAGCGTGTGCCCGGGGAGACCGTCGGCGCCTACATCGCGCGCCGTACCGGATGCGCCGAGGCGACGCGGGCCATGGAAGCAGCGGCGGCGGCCCTGGCGGATCCGGATCACCCCGCTGCGGCCACCGACGCCTACTCCGCCGCTCTGGATCACTGGCTCGCCACGGGGGCGGCGGACCTCGACGAACGGCTGCCGGCAGTATTGGCCGACCTCGGGCTCGACTCCGATGCGGTGCAGCCGGAGGCGACGCTGATGACGGGATTGTCGGGTGGTCAGGCCGCGCGGGTGGGGTTGGCGGCGTTGGTGTTGTCGCGGTTCGACATCGTCCTGCTCGACGAGCCGACCAACGATCTCGACCTGGACGGGCTGGATCGGCTGGAGCGTTTCGTCGAGGACCTCCGCGGCGGGGTGGTGCTGGTGAGCCACGATCGGGAGTTCCTGGCTCGCTGCGTGACGCGCGTTCTCGAGCTGGACCTCGCGCAGCACACCACCACCGTTTTCGGCGGCGGGTACGAAAGCTATCTGGAGGAGCGGGAGGTCGGTCGCCGGCACCGGCGCGAACAATACGAGGAGTTCGCCGAGAAGAAGGCCGACCTGGTGGCGCGCGCCCGCATCCAGCGGGAATGGTCGAGCCAGGGGGTGCGCAACGCCATGCGCAAGTCTCCCGACAACGACAAGATCCGGCGGCGCGCGGCCACCGAATCCAGTGAGAAGCAGGCGCAGAAGGTGCGTCAGATGGAGAGCCGGATCGCTCGACTGGAGGAGGTCGAGGAGCCCCGCAAGGAGTGGACGCTGCAGTTCACGATCGGCGCCGCGCCGCGGTCGAGTTCGGTGGTGGCCACACTCGACGAGGCCGTGGTGCGGCAGGGCGGATTCGTGCTTGGTCCGGTGTCGTTGCAGGTCGATGCCGGTGAGCGGATCGGGATCACCGGCCCCAACGGGGCCGGGAAGTCGACATTGCTGCGGCTGCTGTTGGGGCGACGACTCCCCGACGACGGGCGAGCGAGCCTGGGCGCCAATGTCGCGGTCGGCGAGATCGACCAGGCCCGGGCCGAGTTCGCCGGTGCCGGGCGACTGGTCGATCGCTTCGAAGAGCGGGTGCCCTCATGGTCGACCGCCGAGGTGCGAACCCTGCTGGCGAAATTCGGGCTGGGCGCCGACCACGTGGAACGTGCGGTCGACGACCTTTCGCCCGGCGAGCGGACCCGCGCCGGCCTGGCGTTGCTGCAGGCCCGCGGCACCAATGTGCTGGTGCTCGACGAGCCGACCAACCATCTCGACCTCCCCGCCATCGAACAGCTCGAACAGGCGCTGGACACCTACGACGGTGCGCTGCTGTTGGTGACCCATGACCGCCGGATGCTGAAGAACGTCCGGGTCGACCGTTCATGGCTGGTCGACGGCGGTCGGGTGACGGAGCTGTAGCCGTAGCGCGTCATTCCGGATCTAGGTCGGTTGTCCGACATCGACTGGTGGTGCGACACTCGACCGAAACGAGACGGGTGATCGGATGGCGTACGTCAAGGCAGCCGACCGTGAGGTGCAGATCGTCGCGGCGGCCAGAAGAGTGCTCGCCGCCGTGGGCGTCTCCGCAACGACACTGCGCGCGGTCGCGGCTGAGGCCGAAATTCCTTTGGGCACACTGCATTACGTCTTCCCTTCCAAGGAGAAGATGCTGCGGGCGGTGATCGCTGCGGTCATCGGGGAGGTCGTGGACACGGTTCGGGCGGATTTGCAGCTCGATCGGGGCGTCGAGCACGCCATCCGGCAAGGCGGTACCCGCGTCTGGGATGCGCTCGTCGAAGGTGACGTCGGCACACAGATCATGCAGTACGAGTTGGCGATGTACTCGGCGCGCACCCAAGACTCGGGTGGCCTGGCCCGGCTGCAGTACGAGCAGTACACGGCATTGATCACCGAATTGTGTGAGCAGGCAGCCGATTCCGCAGGGGAACGCTGTGCGGTCGACTTCGGCACCCTCGGGCGCCTCTGCCTTGCCGTCATCGACGGTCTCATCGTGCAGTACGTGGCCAACCCCGATCCCGAGCGGGCCGAGCGCGACCTCGATCGCGCTTTCGACATGGTCGTCGCATTCGCCGACCCGCAACCCGTCGTCAACGCGCAGGCGCGCCGCCGCCGCTGACCGCGCACGGAACCGGCCGGGAGCCATTCGTTGCGTCGTGACGCCCACTGCGTTACCGTCAAAAGTCAGTCGGTTGTCCGACTTATTTGAATGGAGCCGACGCCGTCTGCGGCGGCGGACGACCACGCCGAGCTGGCCGCACCGATGCGGAGAGGGACGAGACGATGGCACATGACCCGGTGGACACCGCAGGAACGGCACCGTCCCCGGTGGCCACGACCGTGGCGGTGGTCGGTGCGGGACTGTCGGGGCTGACTGCCGCACGCGAACTCCACGCCCGGGGCGTCGACGTCATCGTGCTGGAGGCCGCCGACAGGGCGGGCGGACGCGCGATGTCCCAGACGACCGCGCTCGGCTCACGGATCGATTTGGGCGGACAGTGGATCGGCCACGACCACCATCACATGATGGACCTGGCCGCGGAGCTGGGCGCCACGCGTTTCCGGATGCACACCAGACCCCTGCCGACCGTGATCGCCGGATCCCGCCGGCTAGGTCCGGCGAGTCCGTCGATACTCTTCGCCGTTCTCGTCCTTGCCGGCGTCGAGCTGCTGTCGCGCAGCGGTGTGTCGACACGGTGGAACGCTGAAACCGTTGCTGCCTGGCTGGCCAGGCTCCCGTGGGGCACGCCGAGACGGCTGCTCGAAGTGATCGCCGCGATCTCCTGGACCGCCGACCTCGACCGGCTGTCGATCCACGCCATGGCCACCCTGATCCGGCATCAAGGTGGCCTGAAGACCATGCTGTCGACCCGCGGCGGCGCCCAGGAATCGCTGCTCACAGAAGGGGTGGGAGCGCTCGTCGACCGGATGGCCGCCGACCTCGGTGCGCGGGTATGGCTGAGCCGTCGCGTCACGGCCATCGTCGCCGACGACGAGGGTGTGACCGTGCGCACCACCTCGGGCGACGTGCGGGCCGCGAAAGTGATCGTCACCGTGCCGCCACCGCTCATCGGGCGGATCGCCTTCGCGCCGTCCCTGCCCCCACGCCAGGTCGCGCTGTCCCGCAACACCTACATGGGCTCGGTGTACAAGGCCATCGCCGTCTACGACAGGCCGTTCTGGAGGGACCGCAACCTCGGCGAGTTCATCGTCCTCGACAACCCCGGCAGGGCCGTGTTCGACACCAGCGCACCGGGCGGACCCGGACATCTATGCGTGCTGGTAGCCGGACCGGAGGCACGCGACCTCGACCGACTCGACGCGGACGGGCGCCGCAACGCGGTGCTCGGCGCGCTCACCGCCCACATCGGATCCGAAGCGCTCGCACCCGTCGACTGGCACGAGAAGTCATGGCATCTCGACGAGCACGTCGGCGGCGGCTACATCGCGCTGCCCTGCCCGGGAACCACCGAAGGGCTCCTGCCGCTGCCGACCGCGCCGGTGGGCGACATCCACTGGGCGGGTGCCGAAACAGCCCGTCGCCACCCCGGCTACCTGGACGGAGCCGTCGAATCGGGCCTGCGGGCCGCCCGCGAGATCGTCACGGCCGTGGCCACGTGACCAGTGCGGGACGCGCCCCACCGACTCTGCCAAAAGGGGGTGTCCCGCTTGGGGCCGGGCCACAGCCGCGCTCGCTGATTGGCGTTGACTGATCGGCCGCACTATTTTCTCCAGTGATGTCCTCAGTTGCTGGTGCACTCGCGCGGTGGATCGTTCCCTTTCTGTCGGTGGCGATCCTCGCCGCCGTGGGGGCGGCAACTCCGGCGCACCTCGGTCCCGCCCCGGCGCTGCGTCTGGTCAGTGACGCCAATCCGCTGGTCGGCCTGCCGTTCTACGTCAACCCCGACTCCAAGGGGATGCGCGCCGCACGCAGCGATCCGGATCCCCTGCTGGCCGCCGTCGTGAATACGCCGACGGCGTACTGGATGGACAATGTGTCCTCGCTCGCCGTGGACACGAAGTACATCCAGACCGCGCAGGCCGCGGGCACGATGCCGATTCTGGCGTTGTACGGGATTCCCAATCGCGACTGCGGGAGCTATGCCGCCGGCGGGTTCGGGTCGGCCGGCGCCTACCGCAACTGGATCGACGGCGTGGCCGGGGCGATCGGCGGCGGGCCCGCCGCCGTGATCCTCGAACCCGACGCCCTGGCCATGGCCGATTGCCTGTCACCCGGTCAGCAGCAGGAACGCTACGACCTCATGCGGTACGCCGTGGACACGCTGACCCGCAACCCGGCGACCGCGGTCTACATCGACGCCGGCCACTCCCGCTGGGTGGCCGCCGACGTCATGGCGGGCCGGCTCAACGACGTCGGTATCGCCAAGGCGCGTGGCTTCAGCCTGAACACCGCGAACTTCTTCACCACGGCGGAGTCGATGGGCTACGGCGACGCCATCTCGGGGCTCACCAACGGAAAGCCCTATGTGATCGACACGTCGCGCAACGGCGCCGGGCCGGTCGAGGGCGATCCGCTGTACTGGTGTAACCCCGGCGGCCGGGCGCTGGGCGCCCGGCCGACCACGGACACCGGGAACCCGAAGGTCGACGCCTTTCTCTGGGTCAAACGTCCCGGTGAATCCGACGGCGCGTGCCGCGGCGCACCCGGCGCGGGCACGTTCGTCAGCAAGTACGCCATCGATCTCGCCAGTGCCGCGGGCTGGTGATCGCGGCCCCGCCGCCCGCGGCGGCGTTCACCGACTCGCTCCGCGCAGTCCGTCCAGCAGGATGCGCACATACGTATTGACGTCGCCGGGGCTGTCCCCCGGCAGGGCGCGGGCGTGGTGAAGTCCGAGCACCAACCGGCGGATGTCGGACGTCGTGACGCCCCGGCGGACCAGGCCTGCGTGGTGAGCGCGTGCAAGCACCGTGTGCACGGCGTCCATCATGCCCGCCGCCATCTGGACGGTCTCAAGACAGGCGAACTCGTCGCTCTCGAGAACCGCGGCCATGCCGGGCTTTTCGTCGAGGCAGCGCAGGGTCCCGGTTAATAGCGCGCGCAGCGCTTTTGCGGGATCGGAGTAGCTGGCGGCGGATTCGGTGACGGACACGAGTTCGTCGAACCCGTCGGCGGCCACGGACTCGAGCAGCGACTGCCGGGTGGGGAAGTGGCGATAGACCGTGCCGACACCGAGACCCGCTTCGCGCGCGATGACGTTCATCGGTAAGTCCGTGCGTCCTGCCGCGAGGTGCCCGCGTGCGACGTCGAGAATCTTGTCCCGGTTTCGCAGCGCATCCGCGCGGAGCTCGGGAGGTGCCGCGGTACTGGCCATGTCCATGCGTGTCCTCCTCTATCGCACCCTTGCCCGGTCGACGGCGGTACCCGAGACCGGGGCACGGCACAGTTGCCCGACTCGGCGGTCCGTGGCGAACGCTCTCGACCGCACGACGACATCCTAGCGAAACGGATGGATCATCCGTTTCGTGCTAGGGTGCACCCTAAGCGGATGGTCCATCCGGAAAGTCTGGACAGAACGAGGTCGCTCGAGATGCGAAACCACGAAACGCCGTCGGCCCACGCGGCGGTACCGCCGCGTGAAACGAATGCTCCTACCGTCCTGGTCACAGGAGGGTCGGGATACCTGGCCAGTTGGACGATCGTGCGGCTGCTGCAAGAGGGTTACCGCGTTCGCGCGACGGTTCGCGAACTGCACCGCGAACCGCACGTCCGCGCAATGATCGCCAGGCAAACCGATGCGGGGGAACGCCTCTCCTTCGTGCGGGCCAACCTGCTTCAGGACGACGGTTGGGCGGACGCCACCGACGGCGTCCGCTACGTGATCCACGTGGCCTCGCCCATGCCGGTCGGTGAATACCGCGGCACCGACCTCCTCGGTCCCGCGCTGGAGGGCACCCGCCGGGTCCTTGCCGCCGCTCATCGCTCAGGGGTCAGGCGCGTCGTTCTCACCTCGTCGGCCGATGCCGCCACGCCACCGAGAAACTCCGGAGTCATCGCCGACGAAACCGTGTGGACCGACGTACCCGACGGCAGCGCCTTCGACTACCAGCGCGCCAAGACCGTGGCCGAACGCGACGCGTGGGAGTTCTCGGCCGCCCACCCTGGTCTGGAACTGAGCGCCGTACTGCCCTGCTTCATCCAGGGGCCGGTCCTCGGCGCCGACTACTCGGGTTCGGTGAGCGTGGTCGCCATGCTCTTGCGCGGAAAGCTCCCGGGCGTTCCCCGGATCGGGTGGAACGTCGTCGACGTGCGTGACATCGCCGATCTGCACCTGAAGGCGATGACATCGCCGAACGCCGCGGGCGAGCGCTTCATCGGCGGTTCAGACTTCCTGTGGGCCGAGGATATCGGCGCCATCCTGCGCGAAAACCTCGGCGGCCGCGCGCGCGGGGTACCCAAACGGATCCTGCCCAGCGCTCTCGTGCGATTGGCGGCGCTCGTCGACTCCGACATGAAGACCCTGGCGCCGCGACTCGATGTGTATCAGCAGTTCAGCTCCGCCAAGGCGCACCAATTGCTCGGCTGGACAGCACGTCCGGCCGCTGAGGCCGTCATCGACGCGGCACAGAGCCTCATCGACGCTGATCTGCTGACGTAGCGGGGTATCCGACGTGCGCGTCGGCGTTGCGCTGGCGGACCGCGGGTGCGACCCACCGGTGTAGGAAGGCACGCAGTTCCGTGCCTTGGCGGCTGGGCCCGCCAGGGTCGAGGATGAAGGACTGCAGGGTTCGCAGCATGAACTCCACGAGTTCGTCGAAGCGCTGACCATGGAATCCGGCTGAGGCCCAGTCGACTTCGAAGCGCGCAAGGATCGACCGCCCGAAGGAGATCGACGCTTCGGAGGTGAAACCTGTGGCGAAGGCACTCGCCTTGCCCGGCTGCATCAGCAGCCCGAGGTAGCGGTCATGCGGCAGCTGTTCGAGGGTGTAGGCGATGCCTTCGACCACCGCTTCGGTCGGTTCGGTGATCGAACGCAGCTCCTCCGCCAGACGGTTGAGGAACCCGTCAACGGCCGACACGGCGGTGGCCCTTAGCAGTGCGTCATGGGTCGGGAAGTAGCGGTAGACGGTTTGGCGGGTGACGCCCAGAGCCGCGGCGACCTCCGACACACTCAGCGCGCCCTGTGCGTCGATGCAGGCACGTGCGGCATCGAGGATCCGGCGCACGGCCTCCTCGTCGTCGACGGGTATGTCACCGCCCCATCCGTGTCTGCGCATCCCCGGATGGTGCCATCTCCGCCGACGCGATGGCGACCCGCGCCGCAGCACGGCCGGCATCGGGACTGTCGATATCTTGACAATACAAATACGCCCTGATGTATGTTCAAAATGTCGGCCGTATCCGCTGCAGAGGGAACCAACAATGACGACTTCGATCGGGGCCCCGGTGAGCAATCACGACGAGGAGCTCACCCGGCGAGCGCTCCGTCACGCGATGGACAAAACCACTGATATGGCCGACCGCGAACTGCGCGTGCCGTTGCACTACTACCGCGACCCCAAGATCACGGAGATCGAGGAGTCACAGATCCTGCGGCGGGTGCCGCTCGCAATCCTGCCCTCGGCGCAGCTGCGCGACCCGAACGACTACGTCGTCCGCTCCGTGCTGGGGGATTCACTCCTGGTGACGCGCGATCGCGCAGGCAGAGTTCATGTCTTCCTCAACTATTGCCGCCATCGAGGCGCAATGCCGGCGTGCGGGTCGGGTAACGCTTCGCGATTCGTCTGTCCCTATCACGCGTGGAGTTACCGGAACACGGGCGAACTGTTCCTCGTGCCCGGACAATCCGGCTTCGACTCGATGGACAAATCCGACTACGGCTTGGTCGAACTGCCCAGCCAGGAAAGACACGGCTTCGTCTGGGCGGTATTGAGTGTCGGCGCCGGCATCGACGTGGATGCTCATCTCGGTGCACTCGGCCCGGATCTGGAGTCGATGAACTACGGCTCGTACGGCTACCACGCTGAGAAGGAATTTCAGTCGCAGGTGTCGTGGAAAGGGGCTCTCGAGGCGTTCGCCGAGGGATACCATTTCCCGTTCGTACACGGGGACAGCGTCATCGGGCAGAACACGCTGCCCAATACGGGTGTCTATGACGAATACGGCAAGCACCATCGCATCGGCTTTCCGTTCAACTGGATCCGCAGTCTGGCCGAAGATCCGTCGGGTTCCTGGGATCCCCACATGAACATGGGAGTGATCTATTGGATCTACCCGAATCTCATCCTGGCGAACAGCCCGGTCGGTGTCGAGATCATCGACATTCTGCCCGCCGGTGAACCGACGCGATGCTCGGTGCGGCACAGCTGGATGAGCCGGATACCAGCGGTCGACGACGACATGCGCGCCAACTATGACCTCGTCTACGAAAGCGTCCATGCTGCAGTTCGCGACGAAGACTTCGCCATGTTGCCGCAATGTGGCGAGGGCGTCCGCCACGGACAGCACGACCATATGATCATCGGCCGCAACGAGATCGGTGTTCAACACATGGTCAGGGTGTTCGCCCAGGAGCTCGGCGTCGCCCTGCAGTAGGCCGCCACCGCGGCCCCCGAGCGCCACCGTCAGTTCGACTCACCGCCGCCACCGATCATCTTCCGTTTCCGGGTGGGCCCCCCGTCGCCGATGGGCATGTGGCCGAACCGTGACCGATGCTTGATCGAATTGTCAACGCGTCCCTACGGGTTCGGCGACCAACGCGTCCTTACCATGACAGCGTTCGGGCCAGAGACTCTCACCTTCAAAGGGATCGGATCGATGCGGGCAGTTGCTCAGCTTGTTCTCGCAGTGGTCGTCGTCGCCACGACCGTTGCTGGGCGCCCCGCCGGCGTCGAGTCCACGGCGATCAGGCTGCCGATCAACTCCGACGTCGAATCGGTTGCACCCGTGCCCGGTGCGGTCGTGGGGGTGGCACACCCGGTCGTGGTGACGTTCAGGGGGCCCATCGCCAACCGGCCCGCCGCCGAACACGCCCTCGGGGTCACCTCGGAACCCGCCATGACGGGAAGGTTCGAGTGGCTCGACAACGATGTCGTGCAATGGGTTCCCGATCGCTACTGGCCGGCACACAGCATCGTGAAACTCTCCGTCGCGGGCAGGCCGACAGCCTTCGAGACGGGTGCGGCCGTCGTCGGTGTCGCCGACATCTCCGACCACACGTTCACCGTGACCATCGACGGGGCGGGGGCGGAATCGCCGATTGCGCTGCCGGCGCCGCACCATCTGCCCCATCTGGGTGAGGAGGGAGTTCTGTTGGCCTCCATGGGAAGACCGGAGTACCCGACACCGGTAGGCGCCTACACCGTCCTGGGAAAGGACCGGACGGTGGTGATGGATTCCAGCAGCGTCGGTATACCCATCGACCACCCCGACGGATATCTACTCACCGTCGACTATGCGGTCCGCTTCACGCGCCGCGGACTCTTCGTCCATTCGGCGCCGTGGGCCGTCCCCTCGATCGGATTCGAGAACGTCAGCCACGGCTGCATCAGCCTCATCCCGGCCGCCGCGGAATGGTACTTCGAGACGGTCAATGTCGGCGACCCGGTCATCGTGCAGGAGTGAGCGTGTCGGCCCTGGCGGTTAATCTCGTGAGTTCGCCTGCGGTGCAGGCGATAACGGTCGGTGGGGCGGGTGGGAGGGGTGAGATCTCACCCCGGAGCCGGAGTTAGGCGGCGCCCGTAGGGTCGTCCACCGGGCCGGGCAGCATCGCGACGCCGGGTTGAGGACCGCCGCCCGGCGACGCCGTCGGCACACCCTTACCCGACGCGACGCCGCCCATCTCCATGAGTGGGGCGCCGGCGGCCGCGGCGATGGGCGCGGCGGCCGGCACGGGAGCTGCGACGGGCGGGACCACGGGCACAGGTGGCGCCAGGGGCACGGGTGGCGCCAACGGGACGGGTGGAACGACGGGTACCGGCGGCGCGAGGGGCACCGGCGGCGCCACGGGTAGCGGTGCTGCCGCCGGAGCGACGACCCCCGACGCCTCGACGGCGGCAGCGCTGCACACGGCGGCGCCGGCCCCAGCTGCGCCTGCCGCGGCGCCGGACAGGCATTTGTAGCCGCCCGTTTTCAGCGGTGTCGCGGCGGCGTGCGGGCTCAACGCCAACGAGGCCACACATAGTCCTAAGCCGGCAACGACCTTGATAGTGACTCGAGCAAAGATGATCGCCACCGTCGACTCCTGTGATTGTGCCCATGAATTATGGCGGCTGAATTCCGCAACAGCACCGTATGGCAGCCCCGAAATGGTGTCCAGTCGAGGTTTGAATTGGTTACCAGACCGACGTGGAAACGAGCTGAGTCGTGACCATGCCGTATTGCATCGGTGACGTCGCACAACGTAAGGCGTTGTATTACAGCAGTTCACATGCGGTTTTGCGGTGAGACAAGATCGTCACCGAAACGAGTGCGTGTCGAGTTCCGCCGTGCGAGACACGGGACGGACGGTGCAGAGGCCGTCTCTGGACACCGAAAAATGGCGGCACGATAAGGCGTGTTATGTCAGAATGTCCCGCTAATTGACGGCGCCGTGATCGCCGTTGCGGCATCCGGCGTCAGCAACACTTCCAGCGGCCAACGAGGCCACTGTGGCGATCGGAGCCCGGGCTTCCCGGCGGGAATTCGCCATGGCGCCGATGCGGCCCTCAGCTGCCGGCCAGCCGCGCCGCGGCGTCGCCGACCGCCTGGTCGATGATCGAAAGTCCCAGTTCCAGTTCGGCCTTGGTGGCGGTGAGGGGTGGGGCGATCCTGATCACGTCGCTGAGCCCCGGCAGCTGCACGATGTTGGTGTGCAGACCGAGCTCCAGGCAGCGTTCCGTGACCGCGGCACCGAGCTTCGCCGACCGGGTCTTGCTCTGCCGGTCGGCGACCAACTCGACACCGATGAGCAGGCCGCGACCGCGCACGTCGCCGATGACGGCATGCCGACCGGCCAGGTCCCAGAGTCCGTCGGCCAGGAAACGGCCGAGTTCGGCGGACGAACGGTCGAGACGCTCCCGGCGCAGCACGTCGAGCACCGTCAATCCCACCGAGGCGGCCAGGGGATCGGAGACGTGGGTGGTGAAGAAGAGGAACGACCGTTCGTGGGCCGCCTGCTCGATCTCGGCCGACGTGACCACCGCGGCTACCGGCAGCCCGGCGCCCAGCGTCTTCGACAGGGTCAGGATGTCCGGCACGACGCCGTCACGCTGAAATGCATACCAGTCGCCGGTACGGCACAGACCGGTCTGCGCCTCGTCGAGAATCAACAGCATGCCCCGCTGGCGACACTTATCCCGCAGTGCGGCAAGGTATCCCGGTGGCAGCTCGATCACGCCGCCGGAACTCAGAATCGGCTCGACGATACAGGCGGCCAGGCTGCCGACGGATTGGGTGTCGATGAGATCGAAGCCGAAATCGAGCTCACGCTGCCAGTCCAGGTCTCCGGTCGGGGTGGTGAAGTCCGGCCGGTACGCATACGGCGTCGGCAGCGCGAAGTTCCCCGGCACCGTCGGTCCGTAGCCGGACCGGCTGGAGCTGTAGGTGGCGTTCGCCGACGCCTGCGTCATACCGTGCCAGGACCGGGAGAACGACACAATCTCGTGCTTGCCGGTCACGAGCTTCGCCAACCGGATCGCCGCCTCGTTCGACTCCGCGCCGGTGGTCAGCAACAGCACCTTCTCCAACGGGTCGGGTAACGAATCTGCCACCTGTTCGGCAAGATCCACCACCTGCGGGCTGAGCATGCCGCTGAAGAGGTGGTCGAGCGTAGCCACACTGTGCTGCACGGTTCTGACGACGTCGGGATGGGAGTGCCCGAGGACCGCGCTCATCTGGCCGGAGGTGAAGTCCAGGATCTTGCGGCCGTCGGAGGTGTACAGGAATGACCCCTGGGCCCTGACGATGACCTCGGGGCTGAATCCGCCGGGACCGCTGTATCGGACCAGATGCCGATTCGCGGCGTCCCAGAAGTCGCCTCGGATAGCGGTGGCCATATGCGGACCCCAATCTCTGCACTGCCGCGGCGCCGCCGGGAAGCCGCGGACCCCCAGTCCCGGCATCCGGTGCTGGCGGCTCACCGACTGCGGGAGCGTCCGCGGCCAGACTACGGAGTGTCCGGGGCCCCGCGCAGGCCGGTCTCCACCGGGTGTTCATCGTCGCCGAAGCTGAACTGTGCGAGCGCAGCACGGACCGCCTCCACCCCGACCCCGTCGATCGTGCACATCAACGCCGCCCGCCATGTGGCCACCGCCAGTCGCGCGACGACACCGTCGGCGCCGAGGACCGGCCGCAGGATCGCTTCGATACCGTCGTCCCGGCCGGCGGGAACCGAGGCGCCGGCGAGCCGGGCCCGGCCCGAATCGACGACATAGTCGAATCCGACGAGCAGGGCCGCCCGGGCCGCTGTTGCGGGGCGATCGTCGGCGCGCGCCGCGAGCGCGCCGGCAATGCGGTCGACGCTCCGGCGCTCGACTTCGAGCCGAACGACGTCGAACAGCCCGAGCTTGGTCGCAAAGTGGTGGTAGAGCGTGCCGGTGGTGACACGGGCGGTGGCGCACAACTCCACGACGTTCACGTCGTCGAAGGCCGCGGCGCTGAACGCCTCCATGGCGCACAGCACGAGTCGTCCCTTCGCCGAGCCTTCTGAGGGAATCCATTCCGGCATCCGGTCAGGATAACTGGTTGTGCCCAATACATAATCAGATTATGTTGACGTATGGCTACCATGAGCTTCTTCTATGTACCCGTGCCGGAACTGGCGCCGGCGCTGACCTTCTACCGCGACACCCTCGGCTGGACGGAGGGATGGCGCGAAGGTGACCACACCGTGGCGCTGACGATGCCCGGCGTCGAAGTCCAGCTGATGGTCGACGTCGATACCGAGCGTGTCGGCCGGCCGGGTCCGATGCTCCTCGTCGACGACGTCCGGACCTGGATCGACGAACGACGCGCGGAACTCACCGTGTGGCTGGAACCCGTCGAGATCCCCGGAGGCTGGTGGGCCGGATTCGCCGATCCGCACGGCAACGCCGTCTACGTGCTCGACCAATCCCTCGACAACGATTCCGCCGAGGACGCCACGTGACCGGCACCGACACCGGGGCAGTCAGTCGAGCGTGTCGGCGAGTTTGTCGAGAAGTTCGGTGAAGGTGATCTGCTCGGCGGGCGTGAAACCCCGGAACAGTTCGTGGGCTGCGGCGGTGTAGTCGGCGCGCCAACGACGCGCTTGCCGCTTCCCGGTCGCCGTCGTCGTCAATCGCACTGCGCGGCGGTCGTTCTCGTCCGGTGACCGGACGACCAGGCCGTCGCGCACCAGAGCCTCGACGAGCGTGGACGCGGTGGCCTGCGTTACGCCGACCGTGCGCGCCAGATCGGCCAGGCGGACCGGCTGGAGCCGCTCGATCTCGGCGAGGAGCTTCGACCGGGGAGTCGACACCCCATGATCGCCGAGGCGTTCGTCGAATGCGCGAACGACGGATTTGGCGGCGCGGCCGAAGGCGTCGGCCAGCTCGGCGGCACGCTGCTCGTCGGCGTTCACGGCATCTCCTCTCGGCACGTTGACGGGAGACTATCAATGGTGATGTAGTGTGAAATCTAATAGTTAGATATCTAAGGAGATGATTCGCATGACCGCCGCCCGGACCTTCCCACTCGGCCCCTTCTCCGTCCACCGCGTCGGCTTCGGTGCCATGCAGTTGCCCGGTCCGGGGGTGTTCGGCCCGCCGCGCGATCACGACGCGGCCATCGCCGTCCTGCGGCGCGCCGTGGAACTGGGTGTCGACCATATCGACACCGCACAGTTCTACGGTCCCGATGTTGCCAACGAACTGATCCGAGAGGCGCTGCACCCCTACCCCGAGAACCTCGCACTCGTCAGCAAGGTCGGCGGCAAACGCGACGAGAACGCCAACTGGCTGCCGGCGCAAGAGCCTGACGAACTGCGCAGGAGCATCGAGGCGAATCTGGACACGTTGGGGGTGGACCGGCTCGCCGCGGTGAATCTGCGTGTCTTCGGCGGCGAGGACATCGGCGCGCCGGCCGCCGTCGACCGCGGACTATTCGACCGGCAACTCGACACGATGATCGCCGCCCGCGACGAAGGCCTCATCGCGGGCATCGGGTTGAGCAGCGTCAGCCGCGAACACCTCGAGATCGCGCTCGAACGAACCGACATCGTCTGTGTGCAGAATGCGTACAACCTCGCCGACCGCACGTCGCAGCCGGTGCTCGACCTGTGCACCGAGCGCGGCATCGCGTTCGTGCCGTTCTTCCCCTTAGGTTCGGCGTTCGTCCCGGACAATCCGGTCCTCGGCAATCCGACCGTTCAGCGGGTGGCGGCAGAACTCGGTCGTAGCCCGGCCCAGGTCGCCCTGGCGTGGACTTTGCGCGCGGCGCCCAACGTCCTGCTGATTCCCGGCACCTCGTCGGTCGCCCACCTCGAGGAGAACCTGGCCGTCGCCGACATCGAATTGCCCGAAGACCGCACGTTCTAGCCGAATCCGGCTCCCCGTCTTGTCGTTTGGTCCGCACCCGCGGATTGGGCTATACCCCCGCGGTCACCAGCGCCGGCGGATCCGGTCGCGGTACGACCGACCGTCGGGGTCGTAGACGGCGCGGTACACCGGCTCGGCCCACAGCCGCGTCAGCCGACCGGGCGCTTCGTGTCGATGCGGTCGAAGCCGACCCGGCGGGCGCGGACCCGTCCGGCCGTTGTCGTACCAATCCTGCAGGGTGTGCGCCGCCGAAGTGACGGCGGCGACCGCCGACGCCGGGTCGATCAGGTCGCCGTCGAGGCCGTCGTCGATCCCCCGGTCGAGGTGTTCGCGCAGCAATCGCAGCCGCAGATCGCGGGCGAAAACCCGCGCGCCGTCGCCGCGACCCGCCGGATCCCGCGGGGCCCGTACGTCGCGGGTGTCGTCCAGCACCGCGCACGACAACTCGCTGTCATGCGTCCAGGACCGCCTGTTGAAGTTATCGCTTCCCACACAGGCCCACACATCGTCGATGACGCAGACTTTGGCGTGCACATAAACCGGTGTCCCCGAATGATTTTCGACGTCGAACAGGTGTACCCGCTGTGGTGCGGCCCGGCGGCAGGTCTCGATGGCCTGCTGGCGGCCGACCCGGTTGGGTGGCAGGGCAAGTCGCCCGTCCACGTCGGGATGACGCGGCAGAACCGCGATGAGGTGCAGATCCGGGTTGGCCGTCAGCGCGTCGGCGAACAGCTGCGCGACCCGTGCGGACCACAGGTACTGGTCTTCCAGATAGATCAGCCGCCTGGCCCGCCGCACCGCCTTCGTGTAGCCGCGGGCCACACTGCGCTCGCCGTGCGGGGCGAATGCGTACGCGAAGTGGGCATCGGGATAGGTCCGCAGCACCTGCACCGCCTGGGAACCGCACGGCGGCGGGTCGGGCGGCTGCGGTGGCAACTGGCCCGGACTCAGATCGGCGCGGCGCAGTTTGTCGGCGAGCCACGCGATCGGCGAGAGCATGTCCAGCGCCGCCGGGTCGGTCCAGCGCTCCCGGAACGTCCCGTCCAGCGCGCCCACCGCCGGGCCCTGGATCCGCAATTGGACGTCGTGCCACGGCGGACGATCGCCGTACTGCCGGGCCATCCGCACCGCCTGCGGATCCCCGGCGTGTGCCGCGTCGTCACGCCGCGAGTGGCACAGGTCGATCCCGCCCGCGAAGGCGACGTCACGTTCGGGCGCGCCGGGGTGCCGGAGCACCACCAGCTTCTGATGATGCGAGCCACCGAAACGCACCCGCTGGTCGAGTAGCACCTCCCCGCCCGCCGCCTCGATGGCATCCCCCAGATGACGGTTCTCCTCCTCGCTGTAGGAGAACGTGTCCAGATGCGACCGCCACACCAGACCCTTGACCACCGCGCCACGTTCGGCGGCGCGGCAGAACAGTTCGGCGACGGTCGGGCCGCGGTCGCGAACCCGTTCGTCCGGGTCGCCGCGCCAGTCGGTGAAGAACAGGTGGTCGCCCCGCCGAAGTTCGTCGACCTCGGTTGCGAGGCGGTCGAAATAGGTGGCGCCGTGGATCAGCGGCTCCACGCGATTGCCCGAGCACCAATCCGGCAAGGACGTGGCGGGGTTACCCCGTTCCTCGGTCGTCAGGAACCAGTTCGCCAACGCGGTCATTCCGCCTCCTCCCACCATGGGCGCGACCGGACTGCGGGTGTGCTTCGCCATGTACCGCGTGTCCGGCCATAGCCCGGAGTACCCGTTTCGGCGGCGCGGATTGCCGGCTGGGCAGGCCGACTTCGCCGGGGCCACCGGGGTGTCCACCGACCGAAACCCCGCGGTAACAGAAACGCGTTACAGTGACCGCACGTTCAGCTGCCGCTCGGACGCCGGTGCCGACCGGTTGGCACCGTTCGGGCAGATGCGCTGTGAAGGCGGGCTGGTTTTCGAGGCCGCCGGCGTTCCGAGGATCGAAGTGTGGCACCCGGGGGTCAGGGAAAGGGCAGCACAGCACACGTGGTCGACGGTTCCAGACACGACCAGAGCGCGACGGACCCGCCGGCGGCAGGAGGCCAGGCGGACCGAACACCGACGTCCTACCCGGCCAGAACAGTCGTGTTCGCCCTCTATAACAAGGTGACCTTGCAGGATGTGGCGGCGCCGCTGGAGATCTTCGCCCGCGCCAACGACTTCGGGGCCAGATACAACGTGCTGTTGGCCTCACCCACCGGCGCGGCGGTCGGTACAACGGCCTTCGCGACGATGGACGTCGACGTATCCCTGGCCGATGCTCCCGATGTGATCGACACATTGCTGGTGCCCGGTGGTGTTCCGGCGGACTTCACCTTCACCCCCGGCGTTCACGACATCCCCGAGGAACCGACACCGGATACCGTGCCGGACGCCGTGCGGATGGTCCGTGAACTCGCCCCGCGGGCGCGCAGGGTCGCCTCGGTGTGCACCGGTGCGTTCGTGCTGGCCACCCTCGGACTGCTGGACGGCCGCCGGGTGACCACCCACTGGGCGCATTGCCAGACGCTGGCCCGCACCTATCCCAAGGTGGTGGTCGACCCGGACTCGTTGTTCGTCCAGGACGGCCCGTTCATCACGGGCGCCGGCATCACCGCCGGCATCGATCTGGCGCTGGCGATGGTGGAAAGCGATTACGGCCCGAGTGTGGCGCGCCGGGTGGCCCGCTGGATGGTCGTCTTCCTCCAGCGCCCCGGCGGGCAGGCGCAGTTCAGTGTCTGGGCGCAGTCGGCGCTCCCGTCGACCGGAGGTCTGCGCGCGATCGTGGATTCCGTCATCGCCGACCCCGCCGCCGACCATTCGCTCGCGTCGATGGCGGTGCGTGCCGCGGTGAGCGAACGCCACCTGGTCCGGGTGTTCCGCGACCAGGTCGGGATGACACCGGCACGGTTCGTGGAACAGGCGCGCCTGGAGGCCGCGAAAGTGCTCCTCGCGACCGGAGACCTGAGCCAGGAGGCCGTGGCGCGACGCGCCGGGTTCGGCACCCCGGACACCATGCGCCGCGCGTTCCGCCGCAATCTCGGTATCTCACCCGGCACGTACCGAATCCGGTTCCGCACCACGGGAATCGACCGGTAGCCGGGCCGTCCGGCGGACCCGTCACGCATGCGTGCGGCGCGCCGCCAGATGGTCTCGAACGCGGGCGCCGCAACGCAATCCGCTGCGCCGTGCCGCGGCATGGAACGATTCGCCGGCGAGGACCAGGCCCACGGCATTCTCCAGCCGAACGTCATGGACATACTGACGCAACGTCACGCCGACCTGTGCCTTGAACAGCCGCGACAGGTGCCGCGCGCTCACACCGAGTTGCGCCGCCACCGTGTCCAGTTCGTAGTGTCCCGCCGGGTTGGCGTTGACGGTCGCCAACAACCGTTCCAGCTGAGGGTGTTTCGGCCGCGGTGTCCGGGCCGCCACCGAGATCTGCGGGTGGCCTTCCATCCGCCTGCTCAGCACGACCATATCCTTCGATATCTCCTGCACCACGACGGCGCCGTGATCGTCGCTGACCAGCGCCAGCGCGAGGTCGATGCCGGCCGCGACGCCCGCCGACGTCCACACCGCCCCGTCGCGCGTATACACCGACTCGCGGTCGACGACGGTCATGGGATGCCGCGCCGCGAAGGTGTCCAGGTGCCTCCAGTGGGTGGTCGCGCGCCGACCGTCGAGGAGCCCCACCGCGGCCAAGGCGAACGAGCCCGCGCAGATCGAGGCGAGCCGGCGGGCGTCGGGGGCGTGCGCGCGGATCACCCGCTTGAGATGGTGCGGGATGCCCTCGGACACCAGGCATTCACCACCCGGCACCATCAGGGTGTCTACGGGTGACCTCAGTGCCGACACGGGAGTCGTGTTGAGCGACAGCCCCGAGGAACACCGAATCGAGTGGGACTCCGCGGTCGAGTACAGCGTGACCGAATACGGACAGCCCAGCGCACGCGCGACGTCGAACACCTCCAGTGGTCCGGTGACGTCCAGTGTGCGGACGCCGTCGAACACGAGCATCGCGATGTGCCGTGGCTGGCGGGCGACGCCGGCACTCGCGGGATTCATTGCACTAGCCTGGCGTGTGGCGCACCATTCACGCGCGCCGATGTCCGGATTTTCGCCGGTTGTGTCCGGGTCGGTCGGCACTCGCGTACCCGGCGGACCGAGGCACGGCCGCCCGCGGCCCGCTCACCGACGGATGTCCCGTTTTGCGCGAAACATGTCCGCATCGGTGACCACCGGAAAACCCGGAGTCACGGCCCGGAAACACCGCGGCCCCAACCTTGTTCACGAGCGTGATGCACAACCCCGCGCCGGGCGCCTCGATATCCCGATCTCGACGACACGGACAAGGTGGAACGATATGGATTCGCGATCTGCACTGACGCTGAGCATCGGTGTGCTCGGCGGGGTGGCGGTGGCGTTCACCGCGACCGTGATCACCGTGCCGATCTGGGTGGTATTCCTGGCATGGGCGTCGTTCTTCTTCGTCGGCGGCGGCCCGGCCGGCTGGGTGCGTTCGGTGCTCTCGAACCTGGTGGGCGTCGCGATCGCCTGCGCGAGCCTCTTCGCGGCCGATCTGCTGGGGGGCAGTCTGCTGGCCACTTCCATCGCGGTGGGTGTCGGCAGCGCGGTCATGGTGCAGGCATCCTGGGTCGGATTGCTTTCCACCACACCGGCGGTAGTGGTGGGATTCGCGTCGACGGTGTCAACGGTGGCGGGCACGGGACAGTTGGTGACCGCGACGGGCATCTCTCACCCGGGTCTCGTGGCAGCGTGTGCCTGCGTACTGGGCGCGACGTTCGGCATCGCCTCGGAGTATCTGGCACGGGCGATGACGAGGACGGCTCCGGCCGGCCGGTCCGATGCACAGGGCGCCCCCGCCTGAGGCCGCCGGCCCGGTTCCGGCCCGCCCCCGGAGCGCATCTGACCGGCCGGCCGGTCCCAACGAACAGTCCACTCCGAAGAAAAGGAAACGCGATGCACATCGAGCCCGGAATAGTCGAAGGCGGCAAGCTGGCCCTGGGTTATCTCACCGCAGGAGGGGCCGGCGCCTACGCATTGGCCATGGCGTGGAAACACATCAAAGAGCGCGGACCGGGTTCCCTGTTGCTCGGCAGCGTCGCGGCGACGGTTCTGGTCTTCGCGTCCTTCGAGGTGTTCCCGCACTACCCCGTCGGCGTCTCCGAGGTCCACCTCATCCTCGGGTCCACATTGTTCCTTTTGTTCGGGGTGGCACCGGCGGCGTTCGGGCTGGCGCTGGGCCTGCTCATCCAGGGTGTGTTCTTCGCGCCGTTCGACCTCCCGCAATTCGGCATGAACGTCACCACCTTGTTGGTGCCGCTGTTCGCACTGCAGTACGTTGCGCACCGGACGATTGCGCCGCAGACACGCTACGTCGACCTGAAATACCGTCAGGCGCTGGCACTTTCGACTACTTATCAGGCCGGTATCGTGTCATGGGTGACTTTCTGGGCGTTGTTCGGCGAAGGGTTCACCGCCGAATCGGTCAGCGGTATAGCAGTATTCGGCGTCGCATACATGTCCGTCATTCTCCTGGAACCCCTGGCCGACCTGGGGGTCCTGGCCGCCGCGAAGGCATTCGACCGCTTCCGGAGTGGCGCCTGGCTGGAGCCGCGGCTGTTCAACCCGGCCTGACGGAGCTCCCCTTTGCCGAGTGTGAAGCCACTGCGAGATTCCCGCCCGCGGAATCTTCGCAGTGGCTTCACATTCGGCCGTGATGGTGGGTCAGCGGTGGTCCTGGTGGTGGTGATGCACCGCGGTGCCCGGCTGGGGGAGTCGTCCTGGTGCGGTCGCGTCCCCTTTCACAGCGGTCACCGATGATCCGTGCCTATAGTGGCGGCGGTCCACGGAAGGAATCCGAATGCCTGAAACGAAGATCACGGTCATCTACGACAACCCCACGACGCCCGACGATTTCGAGGGCGCATACGTGGCGGAGCAGCTCGAGGCTGCCCGCCGGATACCCGGGTACGTCAGGTTCGAGGCGTCCAAGGTGTGGCCGAAGGAAGACGGCAGCCCCACGCCCGCCTACCGGATGATCGACCTCTACTACCCGGACTACGCCGCCGCCAGCGCGGCGGTGACCACACCGGAGGCCCAGGCGTTCTTCGCGGGGATGGTGCGGCTGTCCACCGGCGGCGTCCGCGTACTGTTCTCCGACGTGGAGATCCCGCAGTAGTAAGAGGACACGGGTAGATCCGCGCCGGTCGCCCACCGAGGGCTCTCGGCGGTCGAGACGTCGAGATCGCCATTCGGCCCCGTCCCGGGGTGAACGACCGTCGGGTCGCCACCGTGAAAGGACATTCGCCATGGCCAAGTACCTGCTTCTCAAGCACTATCGGGGTGCGCCCGCGGCCGTCAACGACGTGCCCATGGCTCAGTGGACGCGTGCAGAGTTCGATGCGCATGTGCGGTACATGAACGATTTCGCCGCACGGCTGGAAGCCACCGGAGAGTTCGTCGGGGAGCAGGCCCTGGCACCCGAAGGCGCCTGGGTTCGCTACGGCGGCGAAGACAAACCGCCCGTCGTCGACGACCGCTTCGCCGAGACCAAAGACGTGATCGCGGGCTGGATGATCATCGATGTCGACTCCTACGATCGCGCCGTCGAGCTTGCCGCGGAGTTGTCAGCGGCGCCCGGCGCCGGCGGGCGCCCGATCCACGAATGGCTCGAAGTGCGGC
Organism: Actinomycetota bacterium; assembly: GCA_018268465.1. Taxonomy (GTDB): domain Bacteria; phylum Actinomycetota; class Actinomycetes; order Mycobacteriales; family Mycobacteriaceae; genus Mycobacterium. The sequence goes on along the minus strand of JAFDWN010000010.1, from coordinate 426,698 downwards.
CATTCCTGACCTCCCCGCCGACCCTCGCGGAGTAAGCGCCGCCGGGATTCGGCGCGATCGGTCCGCATAGGCCGCCCGGTAGCGCACACTGGGGGCGCACGTCCACGTCGGGCACCGCAGTGTGCACCGCTTGACGTGCGTGCTCGGGGGTAATGCTCGACTGCGGGTGCCGCGTGCACGGTGGGGGAGGAATGTCGGTGACGGTTCTGCGGAGTATCGCCGGTGCGGCCGCGGCGGTGCTGGCCGCCGGCGCGGCGCTGATCGGTGTGAATGTGCCGCCCGCGGCGACCCAGCCGTGCCCGGACGTCGAAGTGGTGTTCGCCCGCGGCACCGGGGAATTGCCGGGTGTGGGCGGTGTCGGGCAGGCGTTCGTCGATGCGGTGCGCGCACAGGCGGGCGGCCGGACCGTCGGTGTCTACGGCGTGAACTACGCGGCGAGCAACAACTTCGACGACCGCCCGGCCTTTGCCCAGTCCGTGGTCGACGGGATTCGCGACGAAGCCGGCCATATCGAGGCGATGGCGGCCGCCTGCCCCGAGACCAGATTGGTGCTCGGCGGGTACTCGCAAGGTGCGGCGCTGTCGGGATTCGTCGTCTCCGACGATGTGCCGGCCGGGGTGCCCGCCGACAGGGTCCCCGAGCCGATGCCACCGGACGTGGCCGACCACGTCGCCGCGGTGGTGCTCTTCGCCACCCCGTCGGGCGATTTCCTGCTGAAGTACGGTGCGCCCGCCATCACGATCGGCCCGCGGTACGTCGACAAGACCCTGCAGCTGTGCGCACCGGGCGACTCGATCTGTTCGGGAGTGCCCGCCCCCGGGCCGAACCTGGCGCACGGGTTGTACGCGTTCAACGGCTCGGCCAACGAGGGCGCGGCCTACGCCGTCGCGCTGCTGTAGGTCGGGGTGCGCGACGGCGGTGGCATGAGCGCAGCCCACCCGTGTCGGATGTCGAGCCGGGCTGACAACGGACGTCCAGTAGCGGCGCCGGCACAATAGCGCGATTGGTCACGAGCACGCCGTACGGTCGCGGGTGGTCAACCCTGGCAGGACGAGAGTCAGCCAGCGTGCCCGCACGTCGGGTGGCCCGTCGATCGGTGCGGCAGCTTTGAGCACACTGTTGGCCGCCGACGCCTCCGTGACGCGGTGGAGAAATCCTGCGATCGCGCTCAGCGCTGCCATGGCTACCATCAAGACCGCGCTCGTCACCGGGGCGTCCTCGGACATCGGCGAGGCCGCCGCGCTGAAACTCAAGGAACTGGGCTACACGGTCTATGGCGCGGCGCGCCGCACCGATCGGTTGCAGAAGCTCGCTGATGCGGGCATTGGGCCGCTGGCTTATCGACGTCACCAACGACGCGTCGATGCAAACCGGCGTAGGCCGGATCATCGACGAGACCGGTCGGATCGACGTGCTGGCCTTCCCCGCAACTGATGCGGGCACGCCGCAGCGCCTTTGCGCTGAACCGACGGGCTCCCGGACCGGAGGGCGCGCGACACCGCGGCGCACGCGATCGGCCACCGCGAGATCATTATGAACATAAGTTCATGATAATATCGTGAACCAATACTCATGTTGGCGGCCGGTAGCCAGACGGTCGCGGCGGTTTACTCGAGGACCAGAACATGCATGCAGGGCATATTGCGTACGTCGTCTTTTTCGGTCTGGCCGCGTTATGGCTCTGGCTCACGCCCGAAGACCCCGCACCGGGCATTCGCTCAACGGAACCACCCGGCGGGGCCGGGCGCGTTCCCGACGAGGCGCAGGCCAGGTCTTCGTCGCCGTGGTCTGGCTGGGTGACCGGTCCGCGATGACCCCGCCAAACAGCTGCGGCTGGTCAAATCCGGCGACGCAATGGGGGATGGGATGACCGTGCGCGCCGGAGCTGCCCCGCCGGCATGTGCTCCCGCAGCGGATGCCGCACAGTTTCTCGGACAGTGGCTGAAGACACCGGCCAGCATCGGCGCCGTTGCACCCAGTTCCGTCCATCTCGCTCGGGCGGCCGCGGCGCCGCTACCCGAATGTGGCGAGCCGACAGTGGTCGAACTCGGGCCGGGGACCGGACCGTTCACCGAAGAGATCCAGCGCCGTCTCGGTGGGCGTGGCCGTCATGTGGCCATCGAGTCCAACGCCGTCCTGGCGGATGCACTGGGGCGCCGGTACCCCCGCGTCGACGTGGTGCACGGCGACGCGGTGCACCTGCGTCGGTTCCTCGGCGAACGGGCAATCGTGCGTGCCGATGTGATCGTCAGTGGCCTGCCCTGGTCGCTGATCGCCGCGGAGAAGCAGACGGAGCTGCTCGATGCCGTCGTCAGCGCCATGGGGCCGCAGAGCGTATTCACCACCTTCGCCTATCGGCACGCCATACCGCTGACAGCCGCCAGGAGATTTCGTGCGTCATTGACACAGCGATTCGAGGAGGTGATTCCGAGTCGAACGGTGTGGCGCAATCTGCCGCCGGCATTCGTCTTTCACGCCCGGCGGCCCCGTGCGTGAAGGGCGCCGATCAGCGACCGGACCAGCGCGTCGAATCCGCACCCGCGCAGGGAGATTCAGGAGTTGGTATCCGCGGGAGGCGCCCCCGGCGTCGAGGCCAGCGCGTTGGCGACGAACCCGGCGGCCTGGTCGGCCATCCCGTTCGACTTGTAGGAGCTGTGCGCGCCCCGGTCGAGGCCACCGGGGAAGCACACCGGATCTCCCTGCGCGCACAACTGGATGGTCTTGGCGGTGTAAAGGTCGCCGACGACGATGGGTGGGGCGTCATGGTCGACGAGGTTCAGGAACCAGGGATCGGGCGTGCCGAACAACGCGACGGCGGCGACATGCGAGGCAACCGCCGGCGGCATCGGGCCGGTGATACCAGGAGGTAGTGCGATCCCGGGCGGGATCGTCGAGGCGGTGGTGTACGCCGCCACCGCCGCACCCTGGGAGTAGCCGCCGAGCACGATCCTGGTGGCGGGGCAGCTCGCGGCGATCGACTCGATCTCGTGGCTGGCGTCGACGATGCCGGACGCGGCGGCCTGGAAATCCAGCGATGCCGGGTAGTTCACCGCGTAGACGGCGACGGGTTGGCTCAGCCGCGTGTTCAGCGCGTTGATGAAGGCTTGGCCCGTGTCTCCGACGCCGGGCGCTTCCCATGTCCCGCGCGCGAACACCACTTCGACGTCGGGGCAGGAGGGGGCGGGTTGGGCGGCCGCCAGCCCCGCGGCTTGCGGACCCACGATCGCCGCGAGGGCCAACAGCGCGGCGGCGGGCCAGCGCACGATCCGCGTGTTTCGGAAGCGAAGCGCGTTCATGGGTGTCCTTCCAGAGGGGGTTCCGTCACAGCGGCTGTGAGAGTCCTGTGACCCTGGTTCATCAACATCGACGCTGAGGACCGGCCCAGGCTTCCTGCGCCGGCAAGGATTCCTGCTAGCTGCTAAGGCTCACCCCGGCCACCCACCGGCGGCGCAGGATCCGGCCGGGTCGGCCACGATCGGCCGACGCGCGTCGCCGCGGCGATCCACCCGCATCCACGGCGCGACATGTGGCGTTTGCTGGCCGGCACACCGGGCCGGGTCATGGGTGGTGTGGGCACGGTCGGGACCGATGATCCCGCTCACACGCACCTCGTCGGCACGCGGAGGGCCGGAACGTGACCCCGCCGCCGACAGTATTCCCGCGTCGCCGCTCTGACCTGCGCGAACGTGTCGAGCGGCGGTCGATTCGACGCGACACCCGCGGCGAACATCACGATGATGTAACAGTAAGAAAACGATGAAATCTCGGAACCTGGCTGGGACTTCCGCGATCCGGTCGTTAGGGTGCCGTCCGTGGGGCGACACGCACTACCCAAACAGCGACGCACGCCGTCGGTGTCGCTGGCTGCGGCCATCGCACCCGTCGCGGTGCTGTTCGCTGCCGGGTCGGACGCCCATCCCTTCGCCGTCAGTGCCCCCGTCGAGCCGGTCGTTGCCGAGGTCGAGAAGGCCGACGCCGCCGCCCCGGCCTGCTGCATGGAACTCGTCGCGGCACCGGCGGCCGTGCCCGCGGTGACGGCGACCGGGCAGCCCGATGCCGCCCCCGCGCACTTCGCGTCGGCCTCGCGCTGGCGGGTGGCCGAGCGGCAGGTTCAGCGGGTGCTCCCGGTGGGAATCGCCCCGGAACGCGGACTGCAAGTCAAGACCATCCTGGTGGCACGCAGCATCAGCGTCGTATTCCCCGAGATCCAGCAGATCGGCGGCGTGCGACCGGATGCGCTCCGATGGCATCCCAACGGTTTGGCGCTGGACGTGATGATCCCCAACCCCGGATCGGCCGAGGGCATCGCACTCGGCAACCAGATCGTGGCGTACGTGATGAAGAACGCCGACCGTTTCGGGATCCAGGACGCCATCTGGCGTGGCGTCTACTACACACCGAACGGGGCGCGGGGCACCGGGATGGGTCACTACGACCACGTCCACGTCACCACCACCGGTGGCGGCTATCCGACCGGCTCGGAGACGTACTACCGCTGAGGTGACGCCGCACGACCATCACCATCGGAATCCGTCCGCCGATCGGGTGCCGAGGTCGGGCAGCCGCGCTGAGCATAGGGTCGAGCGGTGATCATCACCTACGACGAGACGCTGCGCGAGCAGGTCCGGACGCGGCTGGCCGGCCACCATCGCCGCACCGTGGTCGACCCGACCAAGCGGCATGCCGCCGTGGCCGTCGTGCTCGTCGATTCGGTGGTCGGTGAGGACAGCGTCGATCCAGCCCCGTTGGACGACTGGATCGACGGGCGGCCGATCCCCGGCGAGCTCGACGGCCGGATGATCGACGTATCGGGCGGTGCATCTTTCCTGCTGTGCCGCCGCGCTTCTCGGCTCTCGTCGCACGCCGCCCAATGGGCGTTGCCCGGTGGCCGTCTGGACCCCGGCGAAACCGAGACCGAGGCCGCGCTACGCGAACTCGACGAAGAGGTAGGGGTTCGGTTGCCGGGCTCGACGGTGCTCGGGCTGCTCGACGACTACCCGACCCGGTCGGGATACGTCATCACCCCGGTGGTGATCTGGGGCGGTGGCAGGCTCGATCTGCATCCCGCACCCGACGAGGTGGTGGCCGTCTATCGGGTGGGTTTGCATCAACTGCTGCGCACCGATTCGCCACGGTTCATCACCATCCCGGAGAGCCCGCGGCCGGTGGTGCAGATCCCGTTGGGCAACGACCTGATTCACGCGCCGACGGGTGCGGTGCTGCTGCAACTGCGGTGGCTGTGCCTGGAGGACCGCCACGATCCGGTCGACGAACTCGAGCAGCCGGTATTCGCCTGGAAGTAGCCGCCGCGATGGGTGCGGTTACCGCGGGTTGGCTGCCGATATCGCGGTGACGATCTCACTGGTGGTCACGACCGTGGCGTAGTTGGGCATCGCGACCTCGAGCGCGGCCTGCATCTCCTTCTCCGAATAGCTTGCGGTCGCATCGCTGACCACCGTCACGTCGTACCCGAGTTCGGCGCCGAAGCGCACCGTCGACTCGAGGCAGGTGTGCGCGATCAGTCCCACGGTGACGATCCGCTGGATGCCGTTCCTCTTGAGCAACAGGTCGAGGTCGGTGTTGGCGAAACCACTTGAACACCAGTGCTCTTGAACCACGATGTCCTCGGATTGCGGGGTGAAGTCGGGATGGAGCTCGCCGCCCCACGTCCCGAACTCGAACGTCCTGCGCTGCCACGCCGCCTTCTGGATCGGGGCGATGTACTTCCAGGTTTCGTAGTCGCCGGGACGGTACCGGTGGTGCAGTGCGTAGAACACGCGAATGCCGGCGTCGCGCGCGGTGTCGAGCACCCGCTTCATATGCGGGACACACTGGTTGGCCTCGGCGATCGTCTTCAGCCGATCCCACACCTTACCGCCGTCGGAGATGAAGTCGTTGAACGGATCGATCACGACCAGTCCGGTGATGTCGTTTGTGTACGTCATATCGTGCGCCACCCGTCTCAACCGGCGAGCCGCGCGAGGATCTGCGCGGTCGGCTCTGTTGTAGCGTAACGGAATCCGGTGCCGGCCCACAGATGGACGGCGTCGGCCTCACCCGCGGCGGCAGCGGCTTTGCGCAGCGGGCTGGTGAGATGATGGATTGCGGGATACCCCAAAGGGGCAGAGTCGGCGTATGTTTCGGTGAACCGGTTGCGCAGACCGCGTGCCGGCCTGCCCGTGAACGCGCGGGTGACGACGGTCTCGGTGCGGGTGGGGTCGGCCAGGGCCGCCTGATGGATGGCCGAGGCTCCGCTCTCCTCGGCCCGAAGCAGCACCGTTCCGACGGCGACTGCTTCGGCGCCTGCACCGAGCACCGCGGCGACTGCTTCCGGTGTCCCCAGTCCGCCCGCTGCGATCACGGGAATCTTTACCGCACTGACGATCTCGCCGACAAGCTGGGTGAGTGGGACGTTCTGTGGCCGACGGTCGGGAGTGAATGTCCCGGAATGCCCGCCGGCGTCCCCGCCCTGGACTACGAGCATGTCGACGCCGGCCGTCGCGGCCAATTCGGCCTCACGGCGCGATGTCACGGTCTGCAGGACAGCGGTTCCCGCATCCTGCAGCGCGCGGATTATGTCGGGGCCGGGCAGGCCGAAGGTGAAGCTGACGAGGGGAACCGGGTCGGACCGGAGCATGTCGATTTTCGCCTCGAAAGCGTCGTCGTCGTCGATCGGGTCGGCAGGCAGCGTGAGGCCGTATCGATCGGCCTCCCGCTGCATCTCCGCCGCATAGCGTCGGTACGCCTCCGCGGTGATGGGTACCGGATTGGGGGCGAACACGTTGACGCCGAACGGCACCGAAGCGTCACGCACGGCGGCGATCTCCGTCGCCAACGCGGCGGAGGACTTGTACCCGGCGGCCAGGAAGCCCAGACTTCCGGCCCGCGATGCGGCGATCACCATGGGGGGTTTGGTGGCTCCGCCGGCCATCGGCGCGGCGATCACCGGGATGGTCAATCCCAGATTCTGAAGCGGTGAGGTCATTGACTGTTTCCTTCCGTGTGGCTCACGCGGGTGAGGTGGCGCGCCGGCAGACCGGTCTCGTGCGTCCACTCTCCGCGGATCGGTGGTGCGTACGGGGATGATGGGCGCCCGGCGTCAGTGACCGGCGCTCTGCCCGCCATCGACGTGCAGGATCTCGCCGGTGACGAACGAGGCCGTCTCCAGATACAGAATCGCCTCGACGACATCCGCGACATCGCCCATCCGGCCCACCGGATGCAGCGCGGCCAGCGCGGTGTGGGTCTCGGGCGCGTGCATGGGGGTGCGGATGACACCCAGAGCCACCGTGTTGGCGCGGATCCCGCGCTGGGCGTACTCGATGGCCAGCGACTTCGTCACCGCGTCCAGACCGCCCTTGGTCAACGACGCCAGGGCGGATGGAACCTGTGAATTGGCGTGGTCGACGAGGCTGGTGGAAACGTTGACAACATGGCCGCCGCCCTGGCTGAGCATCGGCGGGATGGCGCTGCGTGTCACCTCGAAGAAGCCGCGCATATTGACTCCGGTGACCGCGTCGTAGTCGTCGTCGGTGTAGTCGGTGAACGGCTTGGGGATGAAGATGCCGGCGTTGTTGACGAGGGTGTCGACGCGTCCGAAGCGTTCGAGTGCGGCGTCGACGATTCGGCGGCCGGAGCCGGGCCGGGCGATGTCGGCGTCGACGGCCAGGACATCGGGGTCGTCCGTGCGTTCGGTGTTGCGGGCGACGGCGACGACGGCGTAGCCGAGCTTGCGGTAGGCGGGGACGAGCGCGGCGCCGATGCCGCGCGACGCTCCGGTGATGATGGCGACTTTGGAGGAGGTGGTCACGGTGAGTCCTTTCAGGGGCGATCCGGCCCCTGAAATAACGATCCTCCGGCGGCAAACTTCCGCCGCGCCATGACCGCTTTCCTACTAGTGGTAGGCCGCGCTTCTCATCGTTCGCGCATACCGGCGCTTACGGGGTGTGCCACCAACGGTCAGGACACGCCGATGCGGTGGACCGACGCCTCGTGGCGGTCGTCGCACTCCGGTGCGCCCCGGAAAGACGGGTGCCGGCGCATGGCCTCGCGGATCTCCAGCGAACGGCGCCGGGCCGACTGGGCACGATGCAATTCGAGGGAAACAACGTTGGTGCCGGCGTTGGCGCTCATAGCGTGCCCTCCCGCGTGGTCCGCGACTGGTTCTCGGTGAATACGTCGAGCATGCGCGGCGAACCTGAGCGCCGGTATCAGAGTTAGCCGTGAAAATTGTGAGAAGTCGCCGGTGGATCGCATTCAGCCGGGTTTTGCGCCGATCGTGCGGGAGGGCCGATCCTGCGGGAGGGCAGCCACGATGCGGCGCCTGAAGTCCGGCCCCCGCGCGGCGGATCCGCGGCCGGCACACGCAGATCAGGGTTTGACCACGTAGTGGCTGGAGATCGCGATCCGATTGAACGCGTTGATCACGATGGCGGCCCAGCGCAGAATCGCTGCCTGCTGGGAGGTCAGCGGGTCAGGATCTGCGGCCGCCCGCGCGGCGGTTGGGTTCCCGATCAAGGCGATCTCCTCGGCGATCGCCAGGGCCGCCTGCTCGGCGGCGGAGAAATACTTCGACTCCCGCCAGGCGGGCAGGACGGCGAGGCGATCGGTGCTCTCACCCTTGTCGAGTGCGTCGCGCGTGTGCATCCGCAGACAGAACGCGCATCCGTTGATCTGCGATGTGCGAATCTTCAACAGTTCCATGGTCAGGTCGTCGATGCCGGCCTCGGCGGCGGCCTTCTCGACCTGGTCGTTGAGGGTCAGCAAGGTCTGGTATGCCTCGGGGACCGCGGTGTTGAGCAGTGTTCGACTTGCCATTCGTACTCCCAGTGGTTGCACCCCTGCCCGGGGATTCTCGTCGATGATGTCGATCATCGAGACCGAACTGGGGGCTGTGATCGCCGCGTGTCCACAACCCTGCCGTCGACCTCGACGCGGGACTGTCCGATCAGACCAGCCCGATGATGAAGTTGGCCGCCTGTGCCGGATACGGCGGTAGCTCGTAATTGCTGTGCGCCGAACGGTCGCGTCCGTCCGAGCAGATCGGATCACCAGGACTGCATACATCGATGGCTCGGCCGGCGAACTGCCCGGTCGTGGACAGGGGATTGCCGAATCGAGCGCCGGGGTTGCCGAACACCGCGACCGCGGCGACGTTGCCCGCCAGCGCGGGCGCCAGCGGCGGCGCCGAACCGATGCTGCCGACGCGGTCACCGATGGGTGCGACCCCGGCGAGCATGGATGTCACCGACGCCCCCTGCGAGAAGCCACCCAACACGATCCGGGTGCCCGGGCAGGCGTTCGCCATCCAGGCGATGTGGTCGGCGGCGTCGTTCGCGCCGTGACGGGTCGACAGGAAGTTGTAGCTCGCCGGATAGTCCACCGCGTACGTCCCCAGACTCCGCGCGCCGAGCAGCGGCCGCAGGGTGGCCGCAAGCGCATCACCCACCCGGCCCATCCCCGGGGGTTCGGCGGTGCCGCGAGCGAAGACGAGGTCGATATCGGGGCACGGGGCCGCCGACACCGTCGCCGGTGCGGCGAACGCGAGCGCTGCGGCGGTGACCATCGACATGGTGAGGCGGAGAAGCACGCCTCATCGTGACAGGGTTCGCCGGCACGGGTGCGCCGAACCGGGGGAGAGTCGGGGCGCCGGCGGATCCGGCCCTGCCTCAGTCCAGACGTCCGGCGTCCACCAGGCCCAGCACCGCCACACCCTGCTCGTCGGATGCCTCCAGATCCACCTCGACCTCCAAGCCCCAGTCGTGGTCGCCGGCCGGGTCGTCGAGGATCTGCCGCACCCGCCACCGACCGGGACGCCGGTCGAAGATCAGCAGCGCCGGGCCCCTGGCGTCGGCGCCGGTCGCAACGTCCGCATGCTCGGCGTAGTACGCGCGGCCCACCTCAGCCCAGCGCTGCGACGTCCACCCCGACTCGGCGTCGAGCTGGCCGAGCTCATCCCAGCGCTCCCTGGCGAACAGTTCGACCCGCCGGAACAGTGCGTTGCGGACCATCGCGGTGAACGCCCGCTCATTGCCCGTCAACGGGCGGGGCCGCGCCGGCACTGCCACGGGAGCGTCATGCGGCTGATCCGGGCTGGTGAGTTGTTCCCATTCGTCGAGCAGGCTGGAGTCGACTTGACGCACCAGCTCGCCGAGCCATTCGACGATGTCGGTCACCTCGTCGGTGCGCGCCGCGGCGGGCACCCCGGAGCGCAGCGCCTTGAACGCGTCGGACAGATACCGCAGCACCGCGCCCTCGGAGCGGGTCAACCCGTACACGCTGACGAACTCGCGGAACGTGAATGCCCGCTCCCACATCTCGCGCACCACCGACTTCGGCGACAGCCGCCCGTCGGCGGCCCACGGGTTGCTGCGCAGGTACACCTCGAAGGTGTGCCCCAGCAGCTCGTCGAGGGGTTTGGGGTAGGTGACCTCGTCGAGCAGTTCGATCCGCTCGTCGTACTCGATGCCCTCGGCCTTCATCGCGGCCACCGCCTCGCCCCTGGCCTTGTTCAGCTGTGCCGCGAGGATCTGGCGGGGATCCTCGAGCGTCGCCTCGATTACCGAAACCACGTCGAGTGCATATGTTTCCGACGCCGGGTCGAGCACGTCGACCGCCGCCAGCGCAAACGTCGACAGCGGCTGGTTGAGCGCGAAATCCGGTGGCAGGTCCACCGTCAACCGGTATCTCCTGCCGTCGGCTTCGGGTTCGTCGACGCGCTCAAGTACGCCGGCCTGCAGCAGTGACCGGGCGATCCCGACCGCTTCCCGGATGAGCCGAAGCTGGCGTTTGCGCGGTTCGTGGTTGTCGGTCAGAAGCCGGCGCATTGCCACGAACGGGTCGCCGGGACGGTCCACGACGTCGAGGATCATCGCCGTCGACACCCGCATATTGCTCGTCAGCGGTTCCGGGGGAGCCGCGATCAGCCGGTTCATCGTGGACTCGCTCCACGGCACCATGCCTTCGGGGACTTTGCGGCGCACCAGTTTCCGGCGCTTCTTCGGGTCGTCGGCGACCTTGGCGAACTGTTTGAGGTTCTCCACCTCGTGGTCGGGGGCCTGCACCACGACGGTGCCCACGGTGTCATAGCCGGCGCGCCCCGCCCGCCCCGCGATCTGATGGAACTCCCTCGCGTTGAGCAGCCGGGTGCGGGTGCCGTCGTACTTGGACAGCGCCGAGAAGACGACGGTGCGGATCGGCACGTTGATGCCGACGCCGAGGGTGTCGGTACCGCAGATCACCTTGAGCAGACCGGCCTGTGCGAGCTGTTCGACCAGGCGACGGTACTTCGGCAGCATCCCGGCGTGGTGCACCCCGATCCCGTGGCGGACCAGGCGCGACAGCGTCGAGCCGAACGCCGAGCTGAATCGGAACGCGCCGATGAGATCGGCGATTGCGGCTTTCTCGTCCTTGGAGCTGACGTTGACGCTCATCAGTGCCTGCGCCCGTTCCAGTGCCGAGGCCTGGGTGAAGTGCACGACGTACACCGGCGCCTGTTTGGTCTGCAGCAGGTCGCCGATCGTCTCGTGCATCGGCGTCGTCGCATACGAGTAGAACAGTGGGACCGGCCGCTCGGCGCCGGCCACCAGCGCCGTCGGCCGGCCGGTGCGGCGGGTGAGGTCCTCGCGCAGGAACGTGACGTCGCCCAGCGTCGCCGACAACAACAGAAACTGCGCCCGCGGCAGCTCCAGCAGCGGCACCTGCCACGCCCAGCCGCGGTCGGGGTCGCCGTAGAAGTGGAACTCGTCCATCACCACCAGGGCGATATCGGCCCCGGCGCCCTCCCGCAACGCGATGTTGGCCAGCACCTCCGCAGTGCACGCGATGATCGGCGCGTCCGAATTGACCGCGGCGTCCCCGGTGAGCATGCCGACGTTCACCGCGCCGAACACGTCGCACAGGGCGAAGAACTTCTCGCTGACCAGCGCCTTGATCGGCGCGGTGTAATAGCTTCGCCCGTGGCCTGCCGAAGATCGAGCCAGCGCGGTGTACTGCGCCCCGGTGGCCACCAGCGACTTGCCCGAGCCCGTCGGCGTCGCGAGGATGACGTTCGCTCCGCTGACCAGTTCGATCAGTGCTTCCTCCTGCGCCGGGTAGAGCGTGGTTCCGTTGGCGTCGGCCCACGCGGCGAAGGTGGCGTACAGCTCGTCGGGGTCGGTACCGGCCGCGCGCAGGCCGGACAGGTCGCTCGGGTCCTCGAGTAGGGCAGCGGCCGGGGCTGGCGGTGGAGGTGTCATCGGTGGGGGAGTCGCCGGGTGTGCAGTGGCAGGGTCATCGTGAGGACCAGCCTGCCATTTGTCCGCTCACACCGGTCGGACGCCCCGCGATAGGCCGCGGCGCCCGAGCGTGCCGACCCCCGCGATTCCGGCACGGCCGTAACGCCGCGCCGCCCCGGAAGCGATCATCCCGGTGACGCGGCAGCACCACCCGAACACTGCTGCCGCGAGGGTCGAAGGGGATTTCGTCGTGATTCGTCGTCTGGGTTTGGTCGTGGCCGCCGCCGCTGTGGCGCTGTCCGGTCTGGTCACCGGCATCGCCGCCGCCGCGCCCGCGTGCGCTGACTACCACTGGATCGGTGCCGCGGGATCCGGGCAGCGCGACGGCGCGGGTCTGTACGCCAACGCCGGGATGGGCGACGTGGTCTTCCAGTCCTACCAACAGCTGCGTGCCCAGCTGCTGGCCAACGGGCAGACCATTACCGCCGAAGCCGTTCGGTACCCCGCGGCACCGGTTCCGCTCGACGGCGGCCTGGGCGGTTGGATCACCTTCATGAGCAGTGTCGGCGACGGCACCGACGCGGCCGCCGAGCAGTTCGCGGCGTTCACCGCGCAGTGCCCGGCGACCAAGGTGGTGCTGGCCGGCTATTCGCAGGGCGCCATGGTCATCCACCGCAATCTCTACGACCTCGCCGATAACCCGCAGGTGGCGGCCGCGCTGTTGATCGCCGACGGGGACCGGTTGCCCGTCGACACCACCGTCAACATGGGCTCGACCGCCCTGGCGCCCGGCGTGGGTAGGGGCGTCGCCCAGGAGCATTCATTCCTGGCTTCCGCGAACACGGCGATGCTGCCCCCGCAGATCGGCGCGCGCACCGTCAGCGTCTGCGACGTCGGCGATCCGGTGTGCGACTACACCGCTGACGCAGACACCGCGTCGCCGGCAGGCATCGCGATCCACACCTCCTACGCGCCCGCCGCCGACGGTCCGCACGCCTGGGGCGCACCGCTCTACTATCTGGTCGCCAACGCCGCCCCGACACCGGCGGCCCCGGTCGAGATGTCCGCGCACGGGGCCTGACCCGGCTGGTTGCAGACGACGGACCGGGGGTGTGGGCGTGAGGTTTCGCCGCACGGTGGTGAGCGGCGGCGCCGGGCCGCGGTAGAAAGGATGCCGGAAGGGACGGATAGTCTTGCCGCAACATCGCGCCGGGTTTGCTGGTGAGCCCGCACGATCGGAGGACCGGATGCCGGGCCGGGGAGGCCGACGGCACCGGACAATCGACACCGCAGGGTTTCGCCGAGTCCACAGGGGGCGGGGATGTCAGAGGGGTCCGAAAGCGCCCTACCGGAGGAACTCCGCGAGCAGGTCCTCGCGGCGGCCTACGACGAACTCGCGCGGTGGGGAATCGACCGTTTCAGCGTCGTGGCGCTGGCTGACCGGCACGGACTCGACCACGCGATGATTCTGCGGCACTGGCAGAGCCCGGAAGAACTCATCCTCGAAGTGCTTCTGGGCTGGCCCGGTGAGGACGTCGCGACCCCCGACACCGGCTCCCTGCGTACCGACCTGCTGGCACTGGCGACCGCCATGGCCCGCTACGTCGAATCCGAGCGTGGGCACAGTTTGCAGGCCACCCATCTCATCGGAAACCGCAATCTGTCGAGTACCGACGTCCGGCGCACCGCGTGGCGAGCTCGTTCCGGCCGGTTGCGTGTCGTCATCGACCGCGCCGAACAGCGTGGCGACCTGATCGAGGGTGTCGATGCGTTGACGGTACTGGAGTTGGTGTTCGCGCCGATCAACATGCGCGCCCTGTTCACCGGACAGCCGGTCGACGACCAGTACTGCCGGACGGTCTCCGAGCTCGTCTGGAGAGCGATCGCGCGCCCCTAGAGACCGGTGACGGTCTGCCGGGTGCGGCCCACCAGGCAGTGCGGGCATAGTGAGTGTGGTGACAGTCGGACTCATCTGTGCCATACCTCAGGAACTCAACCACGTGCTGTCGCTGCTCGACGGCGTCGACGTCGTCCGGGTCGGCCACACCGAATTCGCCACGGGAGCGTTGGACGGCCGCGACGTCGTCGTCGCCGGTTCGGGGATGGGCAAGGTGAACAGCGCACTCGTAGCGACCGTGCTGGCCGACCGATTCGACTGCGGCACAATGGTCTTCTCCGGCGTCGCGGGTGGGCTGGATCCGGCGTTGGCGGTGGGCGACGTCGTGATCGCCGACCGGGTGATCCAGCATGACGCCGGACTGATCGAGGACGAAGGTTTGCACACCTACCAGGCCGGGCATGTTCCTTTCATCAATCCGACTGATCGACTGGGCTTTTCGCCGGATGACGGCCTTCTGGAGCGTGTCGGCGGCAGACTCGACGGTTTCGCCCTGCCGGCACTGTCGAGTGTCGCCGGAGGCGCCGGTGAACCCGCGCGGATCGCGGTCGGCACGGTGCTGACCGGGGACCAGTATGTGCACAGCGAGGTCACCAGAGTGCAGTTGCACAAGGAGTTCGGAGCCATGGCCGTGGAGATGGAGGGTGGTGCCGTCGCGCAGGTGGCCGAAGCGTTCGGCGCCTCATGGCTGGTGATCCGGGCCCTGTCAGACCTGGCCGGCCGTGAATCCCGGTTCGACTTCCTGGCATTCGCCGAGGAGGTGGCGGCGTCATCAGCCGCGATCATGCGACGACTGCTGCCTGTGCTGTAGGCGCACATCCGTCACGGCTCGATGATGAGCCGCGCTATCCGCCCCCCGTCGGCGAGCGTGAACTGGTGGCGCAGATCCGCCACGCCGCCGGGGAAGTTGCCCTCGAGGTGGTGGAAGGCGACGACGTGGGTGGCATCCAGCCGCTCACTGGCGGTGAGTTCGATGGTGTAGGTGTATTCGGACGCCGCGCGGTTCAGCCAGTCCGCGATGGCCGCGCCGCCGGAGTAGGTGATTCCCTCGTCCACGACGGTCGCGTCGGGGCAGAACTGTGCGAGCGCAGTGGCGGTGTCGTGGACACGGTGGGCATCCAGGTAGCGGGCGACCGCTTCGGGCAGGTCAACTTTCGGCATGGTGGGCTCCAGGTGCGGTGATGTTCAGACGACGGGCACGTTTCCGCCGTCGATGACGTGTTCGGCCCCGACGATCGCCGACGCGCGGTCGGAGGCCAGGAAGGCGACGAGTTCGGCGACCTCCTCGGGCCGATTGGGCCGGCCCAGCGGTATTCCCCCGAGCGAGTCCATCAGCTGACCGAGAGCCTCCCGGGCGGTGATGCCCGCCTCGTCGGCGATGCGGGCGACCAGGGCGTCGGCGCTGGCGGTCTGGACGAATCCCGGTGCCACCGAGTTGACCCGAATTCCGTGTGGTGCAAGCTGATTGGATAGTCCCTTGCTGTACGTGGACAGCGCCGCCTTGGCCGCCGCGTAGGCCAGCGTCCCGTTCCAGAGGGGCATCAGCCGCTGGATCGAGCTGATGTGGACGATCGCGCCTCGTCCGGCCGCGATCATCGCCGGCAGCAGACCACGGTCGATCCGTACCGCGGCCATCAGGTTGGCGTTAATCTCATGGGCCCAGTGCTCGTCGGTCAGCGCCGCGAAACCACCTGCGGGAGAGTCGGATCCGCCAACGTTGTGAACGAGGATGTCGATGCCGCCTAGGCGCCCGCTCGCCTCTGAAACGACGGTGGACGCGCCCGCGGCGGTGGTCAGGTCTGCGGCGACGAACATCTCCGGGTCGACGCCGTCGGGCCGCGTACGTGCTGTCACGAGGACCCTGGCTCCCCCGGCGGCCAGCCGCGTGGCAACCGCCGCTCCGATACCTCTGCTGCCCCCGGTCACCAGCGCACGCTGCCCGCGCAGTGAATCGTCGTGAACCATGCCGCCTCCCTGGAAGCCAATGTGACTATAGCAACGCTATAGTGGAACTTATAACGAAGTCAAGTGAGGCATGATCGGCTGGTGATGGCTGACGCACCACCCGGCGGATCCGCCAAGGACCGTCTGCTGCTGGCCGCCGCGGATCTGCTGGACGCGGGCAACGACTCGTTCTCGACCCGTGCGGTCTGCGAACGTGCCGGGGTCACCGCCCCGACGCTCTACCACCACTTCGGCAACAAAAAGGGGCTGATCGACGCGGTGCTCAGCCACGGTTTCGGCCAGTACGTGGCGGCGCCGAGTGGGGAGCCTTCGCACGATCCGATCGGTGACATCCGGCGCGGCTGGGATCAGCACGTCGCCTACGGCCTGGCCCATCCCGCGTTCTACGCGCGGCTGTACGGTGCGGTGCGGCCGGGACAGCCCTGCGCCGTCACGTCCCCGGCGGTGGCGGCACTGAGCGGATTGTTCGAGGAAGCCGCCAGGCGCGGCCAGATCCGGGTGGCTCCGGCAGAGGCCGCCCGCCAGGTTCACGCCGCCAATGTGGGAGTGACCCTGAGCCTGATCGCCCAACTCGACGGCGAACGCGACTCGACGCTGTCGGACCGCGTGCGCGAGGCCGCGCTGTCGGCGGTGATGTCGGACGAGACGGCGCACCGCGCCGTACGGCGCCACCCGAGACGCGGTGCGGCGATAGCGCTCGCGGCGGCGCTCGAACAGAACGGCAACGACCTGTCGGTGGGTGAGACCGCCCTGCTGCGCGAACTCCTGGACCGGCTCGCCCGCGCCGACGGATAACGCGGGCGGCGTGTCACGACACGTGGTACAGCGACGCCACGCTGTCGTGCAGCCGCTGCGCCAGTTCGGGTGCTTCACCGCTGCCGGTGACGACCTCGATGTAGGCGGCGCGCTCGGCCGTCGCCGCGGCTGCCAGGGCGTCGTCGAGTTCGCCGCAGGTGCTGACGCGCACGGTGAACCAGTCCTGGCAGCCCAGGGCGTGCGGCAATTCGGCGTAATGCCAGGCCGCCACGTCGTTGTAGGCGATCTGAGGCTCCTTGCACAGCATCCGCTCGATGAGATATCCGGAATTGTTGAGTACGAAGATGATCGGCGTCAGCCCATGCCGGTGGAACTGGCCGATCTCTTGCGCCGTCAACTGGTGGGAGCCGTCGCCCGTGAACAGGATGACACGGCGATCGGGTGCGGCCACCGCGGCGCCGAACGCCGCGGGCGTGGCCCAACCGATGGCACCCCAGAGCGTCTGATTGTGGAATCGCGCGCCGTGCGGCAGCGTCGCGAATGCCAAACCCATGGAGCAGGTGCCGGTTTCGGCGATGACGATGTCGTCGGCGCGCAGGAAGTCGGCCCAGCGCGGGTAGAGGGCCGCCGCGGTGATCGCGTCGGCGCCCGAGCCGGTGCGCGGAGCCGGCGACTCCGGCCGGATTGCCGGGAGACCGCGCGTTGGTGTCGCGCGGGCCGCGAGTTCGCGCAGGACATCGCCCATCTCGACGTTCTGGTAGACCGTCGCGCCGACCGCCGCGCGGTGCAGGCCGATGTCGATGGTGCGCTGCGGGTCGAGGTGGGCGGTGAACGCCCCGGTGTTGAAATCGGTCTGCATGGTGCCGATCGTGACGACGGCGTCGCACGACTCGACGAAATCGCGCACGGCCTCCTCCATGAGCTGGCCGTCGTACATCCCGATGTAGTTCGGGTGGTCCTCATCGAGCACCGACTTGTCGGCGAACATGGTGGCGAACGGCAGTCCGGCCGATTCGATGAAGGTGCGTGCGAGCTCCCCGAGTCCGAGCCGGTCCAGCAGGAGGCCCGGCAGCACACATGCCTGCGATGCCGAACCGAGCTTCGCGACGATCGCGTCCGCGGCGGCCATCAGCGCGGTGGGATCGCTGGCGGGCAGGGGCAGCGGCGCCGAGGAGGCCAGGATCGGCTTGTCGGCGAGATCGGCCGGGAACGCCATGTACACCGGGCGCCGGTTGTACAGCGCCTCGGCGATCAGCCGTTCGGTCTCGAAGACGGCATTGGCCGGGGTCATGATGGCACTGGCGCCGGTGACGGTGTCGGCCATCGACCGGAACAGTCCGAACTCCCCGTTGCCCAGTGTGTGGTGGACCAGCGCGCGGTCGGCCTGTGTCGCAAGGTTGGGCATTCCGGTCAGGTGGAAGACCGGCAGATGCTCCGCGTAGGAGCCGGCGACGGCGCTGATCGCACCGAGTTCTCCCACTCCGTAAGTGGTGCTCACCGCGCCCACTCCCCGGATGCGCGCGTACCCGTCGGCGGCGTAGGCGGCGTTGAGTTCGTTGCAGCTGCCGATCCAGTTGATGTCGGGGTGGGCGACGATCGCATCCTGTACCGGAAACGCGAAATCGCCTGGCACACCGAAGATATCGGTGATGCCGATCTCGTGGAGCCGGTTGAGTACGTAGTCGATGACGGTCGGTGTCGTGGTCATGGCGATCCCCTGCGCTCGGATGTGGGTCGTTGGAGGAACTGAGCTTCACGCTATGAGCCCAGCGCAGATAAAGCCAATGAATGTTCTGAATACTGACATGAAGCACATCTATATTTGTGCGCATGGCGGAAACCGACCTCAACCTCGTGCGGACGTTCCTGCGTCTGTACGACACGCGCAGCGTCACCCGCACGGCCGAGCAGCTGTCGGTGACACAGCCATCGGTCAGTCATGCGCTGCGCCGGCTGCGAAAACAGTTCAACGACAACCTGTTCAACCGTGCAGCGGGCGGGCTGGAGCCGACCGAGCGGGCGCGTCAGATGTACCCGATGCTGCGGCAGGCGATCGAGGCCGTCGAGGCGACTGTCAGCGGGATGGCGTGGTTCGATCCCGCGACGGCGCGCCGGACGTTCCATCTGCAGGCCACCGATCTCGGGGAGATCAGCCTGCTGCCGCCGGTCCTTGCGCTCATCGCCCAGACAGCCCCCGGTGTCGATCTCCACGTGGCTCCGCTGAACATCGCGACCGCCGCGACCGCACTGCGCCAAGGCAGCGCCGACGCCGTCATCGGCACGTCGCCGATCACATCGGCAGACATCGCGCGACACGTCCTGGTCGACGATGTGTACTGCGGCATACGGTCGGCGGCGCATCCCAGGATCCGTGGCACGCCGACGCTCGACGACTTCCTGGCCGAGCGCCACATTGCCGTCGAGGCCTCGGCCGGCCACACCAATGTCGACGAGTCACTCGGCTCCCGCGGCTACGCGCGGGATATCGCGCTGCGCATCTCACATTTCGCCGCGCTGCCCGGGCTGGTGGCGCAGACCAGCTATCTGTCGGTCATTCCCAGCACCGTATCGGCGGAGATGTGCGCACAGGCCGACATCGAGATGTTCCCGCTCCCGTTCGACGTACCGGAACTGCACGTGGGCCTCTACACCTTTCGGCGGACGCTGCCGGACCCGGGCGTGGACTGGCTTCGAGACACCGTCGTCACGGCCTTGGGAGACTGGAAGACGCACCGACGGGGCTGACGGGACCCCCATCCCGCACAGCAGCCCGGTCGTCGAGCGGCCGAGCCCCCGGGGCGGCCAACTAGGCTGTGGCTCATGAGCCGTCCACACCACGCGGCCGCCGACACGCAGCGGACGTAGATGTTCTTCGTCGTTCTCCTCTCGATCCTCCTGGTCATCCACGTCTACCTCTGGAAACGCCTGGTCAAGGACACCACCCAGCCGGGACGGACGCGGCGGAGCCTCACGATGGTCCTGGTCGTGCTGATGGCTTCGGTGACCGGCGCATTGGTACTGCCGCGGACGATCGGCGTAACCGAGTTGAGCGGGATCGTCTGGACGGGCTACATCTGGTTCGGCTTGGCCGCGTATTTGTTCCTGAGTCTTCTTGTGCTGGAACCGATCCGCATGGCATTGCGCTATTGGGTCCGTCGCGCACCGACGGCCGAAGTCCGGTGCGCGGACCATTCGGGGACCGCGCCCGATCCGGCCGCGACGCAGGCGCTGAATCGACGGGTATTCATCGCGAGGGCGAGTGCCGCCGCCGCGGGGGCGGTATCGGTGGGCCTCGTGGGCGTCGGTGCCGGCACCGCGCTCGGCCGGCCCGATCTGCTGCAGGTGCCGGTGCGACTGCGACGGCTCGATCAGGCATTCGACGGGTACCGGATCGCCGTGGTGTCGGATATCCATCTCGGGCCCCTGTCGGGGCGGGCACACACCCAGCGGATCGTCGGCGCCATCAACGAAGCCGCCCCGGATCTCGTCGCGATCGTCGGAGATCTGGTGGACGGCACGGTCGAGGAGCTCGGTCCGGCCGCCGAGCCCCTGCGGGACCTGGCCTCGGTGGACGGCACGTTCTTCGTCACCGGCAATCATGAATACTTCGTCGAGGACACCGCATCGTGGCTACGCGAACTGGAGCGCCTTGGCGTGCAGTCGTTACGCAATGAGAACACGCCGATCCGGCGCGGCACCGCGGCATTCGATCTGGCGGGAATCAACGATATTGCCGGTCAAATGCACTCGGATGCACCGGATTTCGAACGTGCACTGGACCGGGTGGACGCATCCCGGCCGACCATCCTGCTCGCCCACCAGCCGATCGTCGTGGACGAGGCGGCGGCTCGCGGCGTGGATCTGCAGCTGTCCGGGCACACCCACGGTGGTCAGATGTGGCCGTTCCACTACCTGGTCAGGCTCGCTCAACCCGCACTGGCCGGGCTGTCCCGGGTGCAGGACACCCAGTTGTACGTGACACGCGGAGCCGGGTTCTGGGGTCCACCGGTGCGGATCGGCGCGCCGCCGGATATCACGGTGCTGACGCTGCAGAGCGGGCCCTGATGCGCCGGCCCGAAACCCGGTGTGAAAACCGTTGCGGTACCGATTGAATCGGTGGGTCGAGGGTCAGCAGATCGGGCATCGCCCGGCAGGCGAGCCGGAACGGATGGACCGGTACCTGTCGCCGTGCACCGGTCCCGGCGTCGAGACGAGGTCTGCCGGTGCCCAGGTAGCCTCGTCGGTAAGCCCTACCACAGAAATCGAGGCGTTCCGCGATGTCAGAATCCCAGACGACGCAGGCGAGACCGGCCGGGCGACGGCGACGGCCCAGCCGGTGGCGGCGTCTGGTCCTGGTTTCCGCGATCCTGCTGGCGCTGTTCGGGGTGCCGTGGTGGACGTTGCTCGCCGCCGGCACGCAATGGCCGGCAGCGGTCGTGATCGTAGGCTCGCTGGTATTCGTGGCCGCGATGGTCGGACAGCCCGTGTTGATGACATGGGGGCATGCCAGGCACGGCCCGGACTGGGCGGCGGTGACCGCCGATACGTTGCTCGGCGCGATCTGGGTGTTGTTCGTGTGGTCGGTGTTGTCGCAGGTGTTGCGTCTGGCGCTGTTCGCGGCGGGGGTGGAGGACCCCACCAGGGCGCGTGTGGTGGCGTGCGCGGTCGTCGCCGTCGCCGTCGGGCTGCTGGTCTGGGGTTACGCCGAGGCGATGCGCGTACCCCGCATCAAACGCGTCGACGTCGCGATCCCCAGACTCGGTGCCGGGCTTGACGGCCTGCGCGTGGCCATGATCACCGACACCCACTTCGGGCCCATCGACCGGGCTGCGTGGTCGGCGGCGGTGACCGACCGGGTCAACGCGGTCGATGCCGATATCGTCTGCCATGTCGGCGATCTCGCGGACGGCGCCGTGCGGGTGCGGCACGGGCAGGTCGAGCCGCTGGCCGCGGTGCGCGCCACGCTCGCCCGGGTGTACGTCACCGGCAACCACGAGTACTTCAGCGAAGCGCAGGGCTGGCTCGACTATATGGAGCGCATCGGGTGGAATGCGCTGCACAACAGCCACATCGTGGTCGAGCGCGGCGGGGACAGCCTCATCGTGGCGGGTGTCGACGATGCGACCGCACACGGGTCCGGCGTCGACGGGCATGGCGAGAACCTCGACGAGGCGCTGGCAGACACCGATTCCGCGCTGCCGGTGCTTCTCCTCGCGCATCAGCCCAAACAGGTGGCGCAGGCGGCGACTGCTGGTGTGGACCTGCAGATCTCGGGCCACACCCACGGCGGGCAGATATGGCCGTTCAACTTCCTGGTTCGCCTGGACCAGCCGGTCGTGCACGGATTGAGCAGGCACGGGCAGCGGACGCAGCTCTACACCAGTCGCGGAACCGGGTTCTGGGGGCCGCCTTTCCGGGTGTTCGCCCCGAGTGAGATCACGGTGCTGACGCTGCACCGCGACTGAGGTTGACCGCGGCTCGAACCACCGACCGCAACCACCGGTGCCGACCGTCGTCGTCGAATGCGGGATGCCAGACCATCCGATACGGCATGGTCGCGATCTCCGCCGGCGCGCCGACGACACGGACCGGGTGGTGGTCGGTCCACGACAGGGCCAGGGTGTCGGGGACGGTGGCGATCAGGTCGGTGCCGGCCAGCAGCGGGGGCACGACCACGTGATAGGGCACGGTGACGACCGGTGTCCGGTCCGCACCCAGCGCCCGGAGGCGGTAGTCGATGTCGGGCTGGATGCCTTCGGCGACATCGATGACCACGTGCCCGAACCGGTGATAATCGTCCAGCGTCAACGCGGTCTGCGCGGCGAGCGGGTGGTCGGAGGCCAGGACGCAGACGAACCGTTCGGTGACCAGGTCGGCGGCGGACAGATCGGCGGGTGCGAAGCCGCCGTAGAGCCCCAGATCGACATCGCCGCGGCGGATCTGCGCGGCCATCGTGTCGAAACGCCAGCTGTGGAAACGCACCATCGCCCCCGGAGACGCACTCAGCACCTGCCGGCAGATCTCCGGGCCGTAGGTGTGCACGGCGAAATCGGTGCCCGCAAGGTCGATCGGCTGGTTCGAGGCTCCCGGGTCGAACGTTTCGGGTGACACCAGCGCCTCCAATTGCGGCAGCAGCGCCTCCAACTGGTCGCGCAGTGTCAGCGCGCGCGCCGTCAGGCGGTATCCGTCGGGTTCGCGGATCAGCAGCGGATCGCCGAGCGCGGAGCGCAACCGCTGCAGGGCGCGGCTCATGGCGGGTTGGCTGAGCCCGATCCGCGCCGCCGCATTCGAGACGTGGCGTTCCTCCAGCAGTGCCGCCAGCGCCGGGATCAGGTTGAGATCGGTGCGCACGATATGCGTCAAATGCATTTGATAGATCCTATCTATGCATGTGACAGATGCTGGCGGGGCTGGAACGGTTGTCGGGGAAGGGAGCGCGCCGTCATCACGGGATGCTGCACCGCATCGGTCTCGACGACCTGCGATCCCCAACCCCCGTCGGGACTCGACGAAAGGATCGACCCAGAACCATGAACATCCACGGCAACACCATCTTCATTCCCGGATCCACCAGCGGTATCGGTCTTGGGCTCGCCCTGGCTCTGCAGGCCAAAGGCAACACCGTGATCGTGGGTGGCCGGCGCGCCGGACTGCTCGAGTCGATCGCGGCAGACCATCCCGGCATCGACACCGTGCTCATCGACACCACCGACGAGGACAGCATCAGAACCGCCGCGACCCAGGTCATCGCCGCCCACCCGGATCTCAACGTCGTCATCGCGATGGCAGGCATCATGAAGGTCGAGGACTGGCACCGGCCCGACGGATTCCTCGCCTCTGCCGAAGCCGTCATCACGACGAACGTCCTCGGCCCGATCCGCCTCATCGCGGCATTCGTCGAACACCTGCAACGGCAGCCGGCCGCCACCATCGTCACCGTATCGTCGGGTCTGGCCTTCGCCCCGCTGAAGGCCACGCCGAGCTACAACGCGTCCAAGGCGGCCATCCACATGCTCACCGAATCGGTACGTCTGCAGCTCGCCGACACCAGCGTGCGGTTGATGGAGCTGGAGCCGCCCTCGGTGGCCACCGATCTGCTGCCGGGACAACGCGACAGTGCGTTCGCCATGCCGCTCGACGATTTCGTCGCCGAAGTCATCGGAATCCTCGATACCCAGCCCGACGCCAAGGAGATCCAGGTCGAGCGGGTGAAATTCTTGCGCTACGGCGAAGCCCGCGGCGACTACGACCAGGTCGTCGACACGCTCAACGCCGCGGACCCGCACGGACATTAGGTCGGCGCGCTGACCGACGCTCGGCGCACGCGAGAGCGGAAACGACTGTGCGTCCCGTCAGCGGGACACGTGGTAGTGGGTGATCAGCCACTCGGCGCCGGCGGCGACCATGACGACCGTCAGGTGCGCGGGAATCACGGTGCCCTCGGAGAATTCGAACTCTGCGTCCAGGTAGGCGACGACGACCGAGTCGGCCGGACGTTTTGTCTGGACGATCGTGTACCGCGCGCGCAGCCCGGGTGGCTGCGCGCTGTAATACTCGGCGACACCGTCGCGTCCGTGCAGTGGCTGCGGGCGCAATCCCTGGAACAACGCGTCGGTGGTGAACAGCGCGCTGACGGTGTCGGGCCGGCCGGAGTCGATGCCCTGACGCCAGCGGTCCATCACGGCGGTGACGATCTGGGCGTCGCCGGATGCCGAAGAGGTGATGTCGTTCATGGGCCCACGGTATTCCGGAGCGGTTTTCGTCGCGTCAACCGGCGGTGGGCGAAGGCGTGCGCGCCGGCGTCACCGTGCGGAAATGGTGGCTAACGGGTAGCGCGGGTGTCGGGTCAGCCCCCGGCGCCGGATGGTTGCCAGCGCCGACGACACAAACCCCGTCGACGAGGACACTGTGAACCGGACGGGCCGCGGTCTGCGGACCGAAACTCACGGAGGGCGCATTCATGACGACAGCAACCACCCACAGCAGCCACTCCACGTCACTGCTGGATGGCGAGGTGGTCGAGGAGTCCGATCTGGGGTCGATGCGGCGTGTCACGGCCGACAATCTTCCGATCCTGCGGGGGATGTCGATCAAACGGGTCGTGCTCAATCCCGGCGCGATGCGCACCCCGCATTGGCACGCCAACGCCAACGAACTCACCTACTGCGTGTCCGGGACCGCACTGGTGTCCGTCCTCGACGACGGCAGCCGGTTCTCCACATTCATCGTCACCGCCGGGGAGATGTTCCATATCGATTCGGGCGCACTGCATCACATCGAGAACATCGGCGAGGACGTCGCCGAGTTCATCATCACATTCCGCAGCGAACGGCCCGAGGACTTCGGTCTCGGCGCCACGTTCGGCGCCTTCACCGACGCCGTGCTGGGCAACACCTACGATCTGCCCGCATCGGATTTCGCGGCGGTCCGGCGCAGCACCGTCGACCACAAACTCGCCGCGCGACGGGGCGACGCGGTGGTGCCGGACGCGGCACGGTTCGGCGACCCGCACAAATTCGGCATCGAGGCGCAGACCCCGCCGCTGGACTACGCTGTCGGCTCCGCCCGGTTCGCCCGGGTGCAGTACTGGCCCGCACTGAAGGATCTGTCGATGTACTCGCTGCGGATCCGCGAGGACGGCATGCGCGAACCCCATTGGCATCCGGTGACCGCCGAAATGGGTTATGTGCAAGAGGGTTCGGCGCGGATGACGGTGATGGGTCCCGACGGTTCGATCGACACCTGGTATCTGGCGAAGGGTGATGTCTACTTCATCCCGCGGGCCTATCCCCATCACATCGAGGTCGTCGAGTCCCCCGGCTGGCATTTCCTGATCTTCTTCGACCAGTCCTTCCCCGCCGACATCGGTTACCGCGCCTCGGTCAGCGCGTATTCACGGGAGGTGCTGGCCGCATCGTTCAACACCCACATCGACGATCTGCCGAACTTCCCGTTCACGCCCGCGGATCCGCTCATCGTCACCCGGAACAACCCGGTCGACGCACGCGGCGTCGGCGAACGCTGACCGCTCACCGGATACGGAGCATGACGATGAGCACAGCGGCGGTGCCACGCATCTGGTTCGTGACGGGTTCCTCGCGCGGGTTCGGCAGGGCATTGGTGACGGCCGCCCTGACCGCCGGCGACGCGGTCGCGGCCACCGCACGCCGGCCCGAACAACTCGCCGACCTGGCCGAGCACCACGGCGACCGCATCCTGCCATTGGCACTCGACGTCACCGACGCCGCCGCCGCGGCGGCGGCGATCACGGCCGCGCGGGACCGGTTCGGCCGGATCGACGTCGTCGTCAACAACGCCGGATACGCCAACGTGTCACCGATCGAGACCGCCGACGACGCCGATTTCCGGGCGCAGTTCGAGACCAATTTCTGGGGCGTCTACCACGTGTCGAAGGCCGCGATTCCGGTGCTGCGCGCACAGGGCGGCGGGCTGATCGTGCAGTTCTCGTCGATGGGTGGCCGGGTCGGCGGATCGGCGGGCATCGCCTCGTACCAGGCCGCCAAATTCGCCATCGACGGTTTCTCGCGGGTGTTGCTGGCCGAGACCGCGCCGTTCGGGGTGAAGGTCGTCGTCGTGGAACCCAGCGGGTTCGCCACCGACTGGGCGGGCGCCTCGATGGAGGTCGCCGGCATTCCCGACGACTACGCAGACACCGTCGGCAGGATGAGTGCGATACGCGAGAGCGCGGCAGTCACCGCGGGCGACCCGGCCCGCGCCGCTGAGATCCTTGTCCGGCTCTCCCGGCGCAACGACATCCCGTATCACTTGCCACTCGGGGTGAACGCGGTGGAAGGCTCGATACGGCTCGACGAAACTCTGCTCGCCGGGGATCGCAGATGGGCTGCCGTCGGCCGGTCCGCCGACTTCGCCGAACCCTATCCCGTCGACTTTCCCCCGGACACCGCCGACTGAGCGCGACCGGCAGCCCCGGCGTCGGACGACCCGGGGACACCGGCTGGACGGCCTGACTCGCCGCTGGCGTGGGGATCGGGCGCCGCGAGCCGCACTGCGCCATGGCGCGTGGCAGCACGCTGCGCCCGATGTCGCCGGCGCTGACCATGCGCCGCGTCCCCCGACCTGAAACTGACCACCCCTCGCAAGGTCACGTCAGAGTACGCGGGCACCACCAAAAACCCCGCCGCCAGGCGCCGGCGACGATACAACTGTATCGGAGTCGGCTCGTCTGCGTAGCGATTGGATGGTGTCTAACGTGGGTCAGGTGTGTTCGGCGTACCCGGTGGGGCGGCGGTTGTGCCGAGCGGTGCCCCACCGCACCGTGCATTCCGCCGCGGCCCGACCGAGGAGGATTACGTGACCAGCACCGGGCCACTGCCGGAACCATCCGGCAGCACCGGGCGATCCAGTGCTGAGCACATCCGCGACGCCGCGCTCAACCAGTTTGCCGCCCACGGCGTATCCGGAACGTCGCTGCGCGCCGTCGCGGCGGCCGCCGGTGTGTCGCTGGGCCGGGTCCAGCACCATTACCGAACAAAGGCGCGCCTGGTCCAGGCCGTCGACGGGCATGTCCTGTCCGTCATGCGGGCGAGTCTGCCCGACCCCGCGACACAACTGCCCGCCGATCCGGTGGGTGACTTCGGCCAGCACGTCGTCGCGTTGATCATCGAGCACCCCGCGGTGATGAACTACCTGGGCCGGGCGCTGATCGAGGGTTCGGAGATCGGGTCGCTGGTGTTCGACAACCTCGCGCGGCGGGGGCTGACGCGCTGGGAGAACCTCGTCGGCAGCGGGCTGGCGCGGGCCGACCTCGACCTCACCTGGGCGTCGCTCAACCCCATCATCCTGACGCTCGCGGCCTTGCTGCTGAGCCCCCACATCGACCGGCAGCTCCCCGAACCGTTCACCACCGCGACACAGTTGCTGCGCTGGGAAGAGGCGGTCAGTGCGATGATCCGCCGAGGTCAGCTGCTGCCGGCCGCGGACCCCACCCAGCGGTGAAACCGCCGGCCGCGCTGCTCTTTCACGGCGGGACCATCTGGACCGGAACGGGTATGGACACCGGCGCCCTGCTGGTCAGCGACGGTCACATCGCGGCACTGGGGGCGGACGCGCACCGTCGCGCATCCGCGGCGCGGCCGCTCGCCGTCGACCTGCAGGGCGGCTTTCTGATGCCGTCGTTCGCCGACGGTCACGCCCACCCCCTGTTCGGTGGTCTGGAGGCGTCGGGTCCGCAGGTCAAGGACGCCGCGTCTGTCGCGGCGATCGTCGACGCGGTGCGCCGGTACGCCGAGGAGCATCCCGGAGACGACTGGATCGTCGGCGGGTCCTACGACCGCACCCTGGCACCCGGTGGCCTGTTCGACGCCCGATGGCTCGACGAAGCCGTTGCCGAGCGCCCGGTGGTGTTGCGCGCCGCCGACTATCACACCCTGTGGTGCAACTCGGAGGCGTTGCGCCGCTGCGGTATCCACGCCGGCATCGCCGATCCTGCGCTGGGGGAGATCCCGCGGCGCCCGGACGGGTCGGTGCTGGGCACACTGCGCGAATGGGGTGCGGCCGAACTGGTGGCGGCCGTGATGCCGCCGCGGGACATCGAGGTGGGGATCACCGCGCTGGAGACCGCCGCCGCGTACTACCTGGCGCACGGGGTGACCTGGGTGCAGGACGCCTGGATCACTCCCGACGACGTGGACACCTACGTCGCCGCGGTACGTCAGGGGCGGCTGGGATTGCGGGTGAACCTCGCCTTCTACGCCGATCCGCTGCGCTACGCGGACCAGCTCGACGGTTTCGTGGAGGCGCGGCAGCGGGTGAGCGCGCTGCGATCGCCGCTGCTGACCGCTCACACGGTGAAGTTCTTCGCCGACGGGGTGGTCGGGAACGAGACCGCCGGCCTGCTGCGCCCCTACTGTTCGGCGATGCACAGCCACGGGATGCGGGTATGGCCGGGTGATTCCCTGGCCCAGGCCGCCCGGGCCGTCGACGAGCGCGGGTTCCAGCTCCATGTGCACGCGATCGGCGACGCCGCGATCCGGCAGGCGCTGGATGCCGTCGAGTTCACCGCCGCGGCCAACGGTCCGCGCGATCGGCGCCCCGTCATCGCGCACGCCGAACTGATCGACGACGCCGACCTGGCCCGGTTCGCCGAACTGGGTGTCGTCGCCGCCATGCAACCGCTGTGGGCCCAGCTGGACGACCTGATGACCACGGTCATGCTGCCCCGGCTGGGCGACGAACGAATCACGCGGATGTACCGGATGGGCAGCCTGTTACGCAGCGGGGCCGACCTGTCATTCGGTTCGGACTGGCCGGTGTCCTCGGGCGCCCCGCTGGACGGGATCGCGATCGCCCTGTCCCGGCCCGCCCGGGCCGAGCGCGGTGCGGTGTGGGAGCCCGGTGAGGTGCTGACCGCCGAGCAGGCACTGAGCGCCTACACGTCGGCGGTGGCCCGTCAGGCCTTCGCGGCCGAAACCGGAACACCGTGGGGGGCCATCGTTCCGGGAGCCTGCGCCGATCTGGTCTGGCTGGACCGCGATCCGCGGGCCGTGCCCGCCGGGGAGATCCCCGGCATCGCGGTGCACGCGACCTACCTTGCGGGTGTGCGGTGCGCCCCGGCACCCCGGTGACCGGGTCAGCCCATGGTCGCGTCGAGGGCCGCGGCGAGATCGGAGATCAGGTCGTCGGCATCCTCCAGCCCGACCGAGAACCGCAGATGCCCGAAGCGGCGGAACCCGGGCGGATAGGCCCGCACCCGGGGGCCGTCGGTGCCGACATGCACGATGAGCGACTCGTCATGGCCCAGCGACACCGCCGAGGTGATCATCTGCAGGTTGGCCACGAACCGGTTCTGGGCGGCGGAATCGCCGTCGACCGCGAACGCGAGCATCGCGCCGAAGCCGCGGCCGCCGAACTGCCGGACCGCCAGCGCGTGATTGGGGTGGGCGGGCAATCCCGGGTAGGCCACGAAGGCGACCCGCGGGTCGGAGGCCAGGAATTCGGCGACGCGGTGCGCCGAATCCATCTGCTGGCGCAGGCGCAGCGGCAACGTCACCGAACCCCGCATGATCAGCCACGCGTTGAACGGCGAGATCACCCCACCGACGTCGACCATCGCCTGTGACGCGATCGGGGCGATGAGTTCCCGATCACCGATGACCGCGCCGCCCATCGCGTCGCCGTGGCCGTTGATGTACTTGGTGAGCGAATGCACCACCAGGTCGGCGCCGTCCTCGAGCGGCCGGTACAGCGGGGGCGGGGTGAAGGTGGAGTCGACCACGAGCAGTGCGCCCGCCGAATGGGCCAGCCGGGCGACGGCGGCCACGTCCACCACCCGGGTCGTCGGGTTGGCGATGCACTCCACGTGCACCAGTCGGGTGGTGTCGCGCAGGGCCCCGGCCACCGCCGCAGGGTCGGAGGCGTCGACGAACGTCGCCTCGATGCCGTATTTGGCGGGCAGCAGTTCGGTGAACAACCGCCAGGACGCCTCGTAGCTCACATCGGTGATGACGACGTGGTCGCCGGTCCGCAGGTGGGTGAAGAACACGGCATGCAGCGCGGCGACCCCGGAGGCGAGCACCACCGCATCCTCGCCGCGGTCCAGCGCCGCGAGTTTGCGCTGCAACCCCAGCTGGTTCACCCCGGAATTGCGGGTGTAGAGCGGGATGTCGGTGGCCGACCAGCTGATCTCGGATGGATCGTCGGGCAGCGCATAGGAGTTCGCCATCACGATCGGTGTCCTGATCGCGCCGGAACCGGCGTCCACGGTGTTGCCGGCATGCACGGACTGGGACAGGAATCCCAGGGTGGCGGGGTCGTGTTTGTCGGGGCGGCCGCTCGTCGTCATGCCGTCAGGGGCGACTGCGTACGCGGGCGGGAATCGGTCCCGCCGCGACCGTTGTGAAGGGTACGGCGAGTGGGAAATCGTCTGCGAGGGACTCGATTTCCATCCTCCGGACGATGGTGCCCAACGCCAGTGTCGATTCCAGCATGGCGAAGTGGTCGCCGATGCAGGAGCGCGGGCCCGCGCCGAACGGGATGAACTGCCAGCGGTCGCGGGCGCCGGCGCTGGCCGGGCTGAACCGGTCCGGATCGAACACCAGCGGGTCTTCCCACAGCGCGGGGTCCCGTTGCATCCCGTAGATCCCGACCAGCACCATGCTGCCCGCCTCGATCCGGTGACCGTCGACCTCGATGTCCTTCATCGCGGTCCGCCCGGCCACGGACACCGGGGGGCACAGGCGCAACGCCTCGTGGAGCACCTGGACGGTGTAGCCCAGCCGGGGCACGTCGTCGGGTGTCAGCTCCCGATCGCCGACCGCGGCCGCCTCGGCGGCGACCTTGTCCTGCACGTGCGGATGGCGGCCCAGCGCCCAGAGCGCGTACGCGAGTGTCGTCGCGGTGGTGTCGTGGCCCGCCGCCATGAACGCGATCAGGTCGTTGCAGATGTCCTGATCCGAAAGTGTCTGTCCGGTGGCCGGATCGGTCGCTCCGATGAGGGCGTGCACCAGGGGTGCGTCGCGGGTCGGGTCGGTGCGGCAGTCCTGCAGAACCGCATCGGCCAACCGGAACATCGAGCCGTATGCGGCGCGGGCCCGGCGGCGTGCCGGGGTGGGAAGCCACCGCGGCGCGCGCACCGGGCGCAGGCCGCGGTCGGCGGCGTAGGACAGGGCGACGTTGAGCGGCTCGGCGATGGCGTGCCCGTGTTCGTCGAGGTCCATGCCGAGGACCGACCGGCCCAGCGCTCGCATGGTCAACCGGCGGGCCTGGGCGTCGAGGTCGATCCGCTCCCCGTCCTGCCAGCTGCCGGCCACCATCTCCGCGGCCTGTGACATATGGCCGCCGAATGCGCGCACGTACTGTTTGGTGAACACCGGCTGCAGGGTGCGTTTGCGTGCGCGCCACGGTTCGTTGGGCAGGTCGGCCAGGTTGTCGCCCATCAGATAGCGCAACTCGCGGTGTACGACGGTCCTGTCGCAGGAGTCGTTGCGCAGCGCCAGGACTTCGTGCGCTCCGCTCGGCGACATCACCCAGACGATTGGCGGGCTGAGCCACTTGGGGCCGAGGGGCACCCGGGTGACCTGACCGCCGGCCTCCCGCAGGATCTCCTGTCCGGTGTGCGTCTGGCGGACGGCATCCAGCCGAGCCTTGAACGACAGCGGATTTCGCGGCACCAGCGGCAGGGACGAGACGTCCTGCTCGACGGATCCGACCATCTCACCTCCCCGCAGACGCGGCCACGGTGCGAGCCTAGCCGAGGATCCGGTCGGCCTCGCGCAGACCACTGAGGTACGCACCGTGCGCGGTGGCGAAGAACTCCTCGTGCGTCGCCTCACCGGCAAAGGCCAACCGGTCACCCACCGGCTCGGCCAGTGCCCGCTGATCGTGCGGACCCGAGCCGACGGCGAGGAAGCTGTAGGAGCCGCGGGCATAGGGGTCGGCGCCCCAGCGGGTCACGACTGCGCCGGCCGGTGCCGGCGCCCCTAACGCGGCGACGACGTCGCCGACGGTCTGTGTGTCGGAATGCTGTTCGCGGGCAACGGCGTTCGCACCACCCCGCAGTCCCACCAGCAGCGGTGCGCCGGCGAACCGCAGCCCGTTGACCAGATCCGACACCGGCTGATCGCGCCCGGCGATGCCGATCATGTCGGCGTCGGCGGCCCAGAACGGCGCGTCGAACCGCAGCACGACTTTGTCCAGCACGCCGAATCCCAGCCGTGCGACGGCGTCGCGTTTGGCCGGGGGCAGCGCAGGGTCGAAGTCGATCACGCCGGCCTTGAGGACGCCGAGCGGCACGGTGACGATCACCCGGTCACCCTCGACGGTCCCCTGCGACGTTGTCACCCGCACTCCCGAGCCGCTGTGCGCGATGCGTGTGACCTCGGCGTTCAGCGTGACGTCCAGTCCGGTGGCGAGGTGGTCGACGAGTAGACCGTAGCCGCCGGGCAGCAGGACGTCGGGCCCACCGAGTTGGCCCTCGTGGCCGAACCACCTCAGCGAGAGTTGCCCGGGGTCGGCCGCGTATTCGGCGCCGATGGTGGATGCGACGCACCACTGCACCAGCGGATCGGTCATATCCACCCGCGGGGCCAGCGCATCGGCGACGGTCTCGCCGGGCCCGGCGGTCCCGGCCGACCCGTAGATCGCGTCCATGATCCGGGGCCAGCCGCCCAACGCCGCCTCGACAGCGGCGGGATCCAGCGGGGTCCCGTCGGCGAGCACCACGACGTTCTCGAAATCGGTTTCGACGGTCCGCGCGCCGGCGTCGTCGGCGAGTACGGCCAGTGGGTTGTCCTCGGTGCCGTGCAACCAGGCCGCGCCGAGGTCGATCGGCACTCCCAGTGACGTATCCGTCCAGGTTCGCCCGCCGATCCGGCCGCGGGCCTCCAGGACGGTGACGGTGACCCCGGCATCGGTCAGTCGCCGGGCCGCGGCCAGCCCCGCCATACCCGCCCCGACCACCAGCACGTGCTCGCCGTCCGGCCGGCGGGCGTCGCCGCAGCCGGCCAGCAGCGGTGCCGCCGCCGCGACTCCCAGACCCAGCGCGAATGCGCGCCGGGTCGGTGTGGTCACCGGCCGGCCGGACAGCACGTCGAACGGCACGGGCTGTTCGTATCACAGGGCACGCCGCGGGGCGGCGGACTTCAGCCCTTCATGAGTTCGCCGACGTGCGCGCCGACCGACTCGGCCAGACCCTGCAGGTCGTACCCGCCTTCGAGCACCGCGACGAGCCGGCCCTGGCAGTTCTTCTCTGCCGTGTTCATCAATTCCCTTGTAACCCAGGAGAAGTCGTCGGCGGTCATCTGCAGCGAGCCGAGCGGGTCGCGTTCGTGAGCGTCGAAACCTGCCGACACGATGATCAGTTCGGGCCGGAAGTCGGCGACCGCGGGCAGGATCCTGTCCTCGAACGCCTCACGGAGTTCCGAACCGCCGTCGCCGGCGGCCAGCGGCGAGTTGAAGATGTTGCCCACCCCGGTCTCGCTCGTCGCCCCGGTGCCGGGGAACAGCGGCATCTGATGCGTCGACGCGTAAAGCACACTCGGGTCGGTGTAGAAGATCTCCTGCGTGCCGTTGCCGTGATGGACGTCGAAATCGACGATGGCGACCCGTTCGAGGCCGTACTTCTTCTGCGCGTACCTGGCGCCGATGCTGATGTTGTTGAACAGGCAGAACCCCATCGCCCGCTCGGTTTCGGCGTGGTGGCCGGGTGGCCGGCAGGCGACGAAAGCGTTCTGCACCTCGCCGTCGAGAACCTTGTCGACGGCCTGCAGGGTGCCGCCGACGCCACGCAGCACGACCTCCCACGTGGACGGTTCCATCATGGTGTCGCCGCCGTCGAGGTAGACGTAGCCCTGGTCGGGCCGCGCGTCCTCGAGCGCGTCGACGTAGCGGTTGCTGTGGACGTACCGCGTGGTGGCGAGGTCGGCGATCTCGGCCTCTTCGCGGACCAGCGAGTCGAACTGCGGCTGGTCGAGCACCCGCTGGACGACGCGGTAGCGGTCGGGGCGCTCGGGGTGGCCCGCCGAGGTCTTGTGGTTGGCGAAGCTCGGATGGTGCAGGAGCAGAGTGGCCACGGGAGGAGCCTCTTTCGGTCAGGTATCCGCCAGGCCCAGTCCGCCAGCGAATACTGTATGCAGATCTCCACGGTAACCCAGACCGCGGGTGCGGTTCCAGAGTGAAGCCCGCGCCGGGGTTCGTCCAGACCCCGGTGCCCCGCGTCGCGGTGCGCGGCGCGGGAACCGACCCGGCGTCACGCGCAGTCCCGTCGCATCAGGGGTTTGCGCCAGGCTTCGTCCGCGGCGCCGCCGAGGTGCCGCGAGTACCGCGGATCATTGCTGAAGCGTTGCAGTCCGGAGCGGCAGGCCTGGCCCGCCCGTCGTGCGGTCCGGGCGAAGCTCTTGTTGTTTGCCATGATGGCCGGTCCTTTCGAGATGGCCCCGGGGAAGGGGCGACGGATGATCTGGATACGACGGTAGGGCGGTACGGCGGCCGGGTCGTGTTTGCCCGCATAAGCCGCGCAATGGTTGTTTCCGCTCTTGTGCGCATTGTGCTCAGCCCGACGCGCGGGTCCGGATGTGCGACGATCTCCGGGATGCTTCCCGCCGACGACCACGTGCATTCCCAGTTCTCGTGGGATACCGGGCCGGATGCGTCGATGGCGCAGACCTGTCGCCGCGCCGTCGACCTGGGCCTACCCGCCGTGGCGTTCACCGAGCACGTCGACTTCACCTCCTGGGACGCACTCGACCGGCCGCCCGCCGACGGCCGGGTGGTCGACGGGGAGTTCCAGCACGGGCCCGCGGCGATCAACCGCAGGCGCCGGGTGCGGCCCTTGGACGTCGAGGGCTATTTCGCGAGCATCGAGCAGTGCCGCGAGCGGTTTCCCGAGCTGCGCATCCTGTCGGGGATCGAAGCCGGCGAGCCACATCATTTCGCGGGCAGCGTCGCCGCCGTGCTGGCGTCGGGCCCGTTCGACCGGGTGCTCGGCTCGCTGCATTCGATCGTGCACGACGGCGACCTGCTCTACGTCAACCGGGTGTTCGCCGAGCGCCCGGCCGATGCGGTGGTGCGCGACTACTTCGCCGAACTGGTGCGGTTGGTCGAAGGGTCGGACGTCTTCGAAGTGCTCGCGCACTGCGACTACCCGCGCCGGTACTGGCCGACCGCGGCAGGGGAGTACCGCGAGGCCGACTACGAGGAGGAGTACCGCGCCGTGTTCCGCGCGCTGGCGACCTCCGGGCGGGTCCTGGAGCTCAACACGTCCAGTCCGCTGGCGTCGGCGACGTTGATGCGGTGGTGGTACGAGGAAGGCGGCGCCGCGGTGTCCTTCGGCAGCGACGCCCATATCCCGCCGCGGGTCGGTGCCCTGTTCGACGTGGCGGTGGACGTCGTGACCGCCGCGGGGTTCCGCCGGGGCCGCGACGAGTACGACTTCTGGCGGCGCTGACCGCTCAGCCGCAGAAGTACCCCGGCACCGCCGTGCCGTCGAGTGCCAGCGCGACCGCGGCCCGCGCGGCCAGCGGACCGACGAGATTGCCGGTGCCGTTGTAGCCGCCGAACGCGACCAACCCGGGCGCCAGCGCGGCGCACAGCGGGCGGCCGTCGCCGGTGAACGCGACGGAGGCCGCCCAGCGCCTGCGGACCGCCACGGGACCGCCGGCCATACGCCGCGCGACACCTTCGATGTAGGTCTGGACCGGCGCCGTCGGGGTGGTGTCGGTGGTCCATTCGGAGTCCACGAATCGGTCCCGTCCACCGCCGACGAACATCCGGCCCGCCGCATCCTGCTGGGCGTAGTCGTAGCCCCAGCGGCCGTACACCGGGCACGGCAGGCGCCGCGGCAGGCCGGCGTCGGTGCTCAGCATCTGCAGGCGGGCGGTGCGGACCCGGCCGCGCAGTTCGGGCAGCGCCACCTCGAGCTTGCCGTCGATCGCCACCAGCACCGTCGCCGCGCTGATGGTGCCCGACGGTGTGTACACCGTGTTGCCGTCGACGCGCAGCGCGGGTGAATGTTCGTACAGCCCGGCGCGTGTCCGCAGCATCGCGGCCAGGCCCAGCGATCGCCGGGCGGGATTCATCGCGGCGTCGTCGGGCAGATACAGACCGCGGCCGAGTTCGCCGTCGTAGTCCTCCACCGCGATACCGTTGTCGCGCAACGTGTTCGCCAGCTCGGCGCAGTCGGCCGCATCGGCGGCCCGATCGTGGTTCTCCGCCGCGTCCACCGGGTCGCCGGGCAGCCCCGCGAGCCGGATCGAGCCCGTCCTGCGGATCACGTCGGGACCCAGCAGCGTGGCGAGGCGGTCGATCTCGGCGAGCGTGTCGCGGTAGAGGGTGAGCGACGAGTCTCCCCACACCCGCATCGAGCGGTGCAGAAAGGAGGCGGGGCCGCCGAGCAGGAAACCCCCGTTGCGGCCCGCGGCACCCGCGCCGACCCGGCCCGCGTCGACACCGACGACGCGCAGACCGCGGCCGACCAGCTCCGCGACGGCCGCCAGCCCCGATCCGCCCAGGCCCACCACGCAGACGTCGGCGGTGAGATCGGACTCGACCCTGGGCAGCCCCTGCCAGGACGCCACGACGGGGTCGTCGTCCCATGCCGCCCGGGTGTCCGCACCGCTCGTTGTGGCGATGACCATCACGGCCTCCTTGGGTTGTGCTGTGTCAGAGGAAGTTCACGCCCTGGGACAGCGGTAGTTCGGACGAATAGTTGACGGTGTTGGTCGCCCGCCGCATGTAGGACTTCCAGGAGTCCGAACCCGACTCCCGGCCGCCGCCGGTGTGTTTCTCGCCGCCGAACGCGCCGCCGATCTCCGCACCCGAGGTGCCGAGATTGACGTTGGCGATCCCGCAGTCCGACCCGCGCGGCGACAGGAACAATTCGGCTTCGCGCTGGTCGGTGGTGAAGATCGCCGATGAAAGTCCCTGGGGAACAGCATTGTTCAACTCGATGGCCTCGTCGAGGCTGTCGTAGGCGAGCACGTAGAGGATCGGCGCGAACGTCTCGTCGTGCACCACCGAACTCTGATGGGGCATCCTGACGATCGCGGGCTCGACGTAGAACGCATCCGGTGCGGGGCCGGCGAGCACACGCCCGCCACCGGCGGCCAGCGTGCCGCCGTCGGCCTGAGCCTTGTCCAGGGCCAGCAGGTACGCCTGGAAAGCAGATTCGTGGATGAGCGGACCGACTAGCGTCGTGGGGTCCAGCGGACTTCCGATCGGCAACTGGCGGTACGCGTCGGCGATCCGGGCCACCAGCGCGTCGGCCACCGAGGTGTGCACGATGAGCCGCCGCAGCGTGGTGCAGCGCTGACCCGCGGTGCCCGCCGCCGAGAACACGATGGCACGCACGGCCAGCTCCAGGTCGGCGGACGCAGTCACGATCGCGGCATTGTTGCCGCCCAGTTCGAGCAGGCTGCGCCCGAAACGCGCGGCGACCCGGGGACCGATCTCGCGACCCATGCGCACCGAACCCGTCGCGCTGACCAGTGCGATCCGGTGGTCGTCGACGAGACGCTCGCCCACTTCGCGTCCGCCGTGCACCTGGTGGTGGATGCGGGGGGAGATGCCCAGCTCGCGGGCCGCCCGATCCAGCAGTGCGGTACAGGCCACCGCGGTCAGCGGTGTGATCTCGGAGGGCTTCCACACCACGGTGTCGCCGGCGACCAAGGCGATCGCGGTGTTCCACGCCCACACGGCCACCGGAAAGTTGAACGCGGTGACGACGGCGACCACACCGAGCGGGTGCCAGGTTTCGCTCAGCCGGTGCAAGGGCCGCTCGGACGGCATGGTTCGCCCGTAGAGCTGACGGGACAGGCCGACGGCGAAGTCGCAGATGTCGATCATCTCCTGGACCTCACCGAGCGCCTCCGACTCGATCTTGCCGGCCTCCAGCGTCACCAGCCGCGCCAGCGCGGCCTTGTGCTCGGTCAGCAACTCGCCGAGGCGGCGCACGAGATCCCCGCGGCGCGGCGCGGGCACCAGGCGCCAGTCGAGGAATTCCTCGGCGGCAGCGCCGACGGCGGCGTCGATCTCGACGACGCGGCTCGGACGCAGCCGGCCCAGGGTGTCGCCGTTGATCGGGCTGCGGGACAGCACAACACCGGATCCGCCACTCGCGTAGTCGGGTTCGGCGCCGAGTTCGGCAAGGACGGCCGCGGCCTGCTCGGTGAGGCGGCCGGGCGCGGGGATCGTGTCAGTGAGCACGGGCGGTCTCCAGATCCAGTTCGGTGGGTCGGTGGTCGGACGTGATCGAGGCGGGGTCGATGCCCAACTCGCGACAGCATGCGCGCAGTGAACGATCACTCTGGGCGGCGTAGAGATCTTCCGGCACGTGTACGGCGCAGCCGAGAGTCGCTGCCAACCAGGCGATGTCGTAGGAGGACCCGTCGCGGTCGGCGGTCACGGAGCCGCCGCCGGTCAGATTGGACTGGAAAATGCCCGCCGCGCTGCGGGGCAGGAAGTCCTCGTAGACGATCGGGACGGCCTCGAGCACGCCGGCGTCGATCAGGGCGTCCAGGCTTGCCCGGCCCGCGGGCAGGCGGGCCGGATCGGCCACCCGGTAACGGAAATAGGCCAGGCCGCACCGGCGCAGACCCGCCTCGTCGGTGGGGAAGTCCGAGGCCTCCCACACCGCGCACCCCGCCTCCTGCCAGGACATGCCGGTGCGGGCCGCCCGGTCGGTGGCCGCCATCAGCTCGTCGTAGCGCTCCCGCCCGGCCGGGGTCAGCGCGATACCGCGCTGCTCCACCTCGCCGAACCGGACCCGGGTCGTGCCAGGCGAGATCTCGCCGTCGTGCCCGACGAACAGGCGGGGTTCGTCGAGGGCGCGAAACGACGTCTGCCGCAACAGGACATCGGGACCGCGCCACCGCGGCGGGCCCTGGATCTTGTCGATCATCCGCAGCCCGCGCTCCTGCAGCCGGGTGTAGAGGGCGTCGATGTCGAGCACCCGCGGGGTGAGGTGGTTGATGTGGGTGCTGGCGACCCCGCCGATGTCGGCGGCGACAGCCGAGATCAGGGCCAGTTCGTCGTGCCATGCGCGGTCGGTGGGTTCGGCGGACAGTTCGAACGCCGCGGCGGCGAGAGTGACGAAGCGGTCGGCATCCTCGCCGGGCAGGCCGGCATCGTCGGCGGCGCGCTCGGCCAGGGCCAACAGCTCGTCGTCGAAAAGCGTACGCGCCCCGAGGAACTGCTCCAGGCGTTCGCGCAGGTCCGCGGAGAAGAATCGGTCGTCGTCGACGGTCAGCATCGAGGTGAACACCCGGAAGGGATTACGCTCCAACTCGTCCTCGTCGATGGGCCGAAACGCCGTCGACACGACGGGAACCGCCACCGTCCCGGTGTCGCGCAGGTCGTAGAAGCCGACGGGGTACATGCCGAATCCGCGGAAGATCCGCGCAACCTGGGCGAGTTCCGCCGGGGTGCCCACTCGGATCGCCCCGTGTCGTTCGGCGGTCACCCGGTCGATCCCGCCCAGGCGAGCCGAACCCGCCGCCTCGGTGTTCACCTCGGTGGCCACGTCGACCAGCGTCGTGTAGGCGGGCACCTCGCGGCCGTACATCGTCGACAGCGCGGCGGCGAAGCGGGCCCGCAGGGTGGCGGTGGGCTGGAAGGTTTTTGCGAACGTCATCTCTTATGCCCCAATCGGATTCGTGATGGTGTGCGGTCGTGGGATCCGCCCGCGGGCCACCATGGCGGCGCGCACCCGGGACTGGGCGATGCGCCGGGCGGCGTCGTGCGGCGAGACGGCCGCCGCGTCGGCCTCCTCGAGGACGGCGGCGGTGGTGGCGCGGACCCGGTCGGCCACCAGCGGCAGGATGCCCTCACTGTCGGGCCGGAACGGCGAATACCGCGCCTGCATCGCCACCCCCGCGGCGACGATGCCGCCGGCGTTGGCGATGAAATCGGGCACCACGAGGATCTTGCGCTCCGCGAGGATTCGCAGGGCCGCGTCGTCGGCGGGCAGATTCGCGCCCTCCACAATCAGTTTGGCGTCGATCACGCCTGCGGTGCGCGCGTCGATCACGTCCTGGCGCGCCGCGGGCAGCAGTACGTCGCAGGCCACGGTCAGCTCGGAGCCGAGCGGCAGCACCCGATGCCCCCGGTAGTGATGCACGGCGTCGTCGCCCCACTCGGCGGCCAGCGCGGCCAGTTCGTGGACGTCGAGGCCGCGCGGGTCGTGCAGCGCGCCCGCCGACGTCGCCACCGCGACGACGATGGCGCCGAACTCGGTGAAACGGCGTGCTGCCGCCTTGCCGACGGCGCCGAAGCCCTGGATCGACACGGTGGCCCCGGCCAGATCAAGTCCCAGTCGGGCCGCCGCGACATCGGCCGATTCGGCCACCCCGAATCCCGTGACGCCGAGCTGGTCGTAGGGCACCCCACCGAGTTCGTGCGGGCTGCCCACCGCCGCGCCCCGGTCACCGAGTTCGTCCTGCAGAATCGCGGCGTCGTATTCGGTCAGTCCCATGTCGAGGCCGAGCACGTACTCGCGCGGCACCTCGTTGGACAGCTTCCTGGCGAAGGCGCGCAGGATCTCTTCCTTGTTGCGCGCGTGGGGATCCCCGACGATGCCCGCCTTGGCGCCGCCGTAGAACATGTCCACCGCGGCCCATTTCCACGTCATCACCCGCGCCAGCCGGGCGATCTCCGCGACCGTCACGCCCGGGCCCATCCTGGTCCCGCCCTTACCCATTCCGCGAGCGGTGTTGTCGATCACCAGGACGCCCTTCATCCCCGAGCGCGCGTCGGCGACGACGACGACTTTCTCGGGTCCCCAGTCGTCGATGTGCTCAAGCAGGTCGGTCATGGTTGTGTGCTCCCGGATCGCATGGCTGTGTTCCTGGTCGTGGGGTGTTGAATGGTCGGGTCCGAATCGGGAGGGACACCATGCTCAGTCCGGTACACCTGCAGACCCTCGAGGTGGTGGTGGAGACGGGCTCGTTCGCCTCCGCCGCGCGTGAACTCGGCTACACCGCCTCGGCCGTGTCGCAGCAGATGGATGCGCTCGAACGGGCGACCGGCCTGACGCTGTTCGAACGCGGCGCGCGCGGCGTCCAGGTGACCGCCACCGCCCGCGTGCTCGCCGACCGGGCCCGTGTCGTGCTGACGACGCTGCAGGATCTCGACGCGGATGTGCGCTCCATCGCGGCGGGCCGGACCGGGCGGGTGAAGGTCGGCTGCTTTCCGACGGCCGGGGTGCGCATCCTGCCCACGGCACTGTCGGCGCTCAAACACACCCATCCCTGTGTCGACGTCACGCTGCGCATCGCCGAGCCCGCCGAGACGACCGCGATGGTGGAGTCCGGCGAACTCGACATGGCGTTCGTCTTCGAATACGCCGCCCACGCCGGAACGGGGCCGGGCGGCATCACCCAGACGGAGCTGCTCACCGAACAACTGGTCTTCCTGAGCCCGCCCGGCATGCCGGTGGGCGACACCGCGGAGATCGGGGCGGCTTCCGCCGGCTCGGAGTGGATCTCCAGCGGCGCCGGCACAGCCGGTGAGCTCACCACGTACCGGATCTGCGCCGAGCTGGGATTCGTGCCCGACATCACCCTGCGCACCGGCCACTATGACCTGGTGACCGAGTTCGTCGCGGCGGGCCTCGGCGTCGCCATCGTCCCGGCGTTGGGCATCGTCTCGCATGAGCGTGTGAATGTTCTTCCCGTGCAATCGCAATGGGCCCGCCGATCGGTCTCTGTCGTGCACCGGCACGGCGCGGCCGATCCGTTGATCCCGCTGGTGGTCGAATCGTTCCAACACACCGTGCTGACCACCGGCTGGGGCCGCTACATCACCACCGCATGCTGACTCTCTAGTCAGTAGTCTGCACGATGCGCGCCGCGGTGAGAAGCCAGCGAGCGCGCGAATCGGTAATGCTCAGGCCAAGGATCACTCGACCTGCTCGACGCGGACGGCAGCCGCCCAGACCGCCGCACCGTCGAGGCCGGAGTCCTGGTCGCGGACCGCCTGCGCGACCAGCAGACGCCCGGTCGAGGTGAGGTGGCGGCGCATCGCCGCCGCCGCCGAGGGCGCATCGCCGGCCACGATCGCGGCCACGACCGGCACGTGTTCGGCGTCGATGTCGCCCAGCGTGCGGCTGCGGTCGGCGGTCGTGGCACCGAGCAGGCGGGTCGACTCCCGCAGCGACCGGACGATGGCCCTGGCCCGCATATTGCCCGAGGCCTCGAGGATGTGGTCGTGCAGCAGTTGATCGTGAGCGACGAAGTCGCGTTCGTCGCCGGCGGCCGCAGCCGCGTCCATGGCGGCGAGCCGATCGTGCAGCCGGGCCGCCAGCGCGGCGTCGCATACCGCGGCGGCGCGGGCGGCGGCGGGGACCTCCAGCGCGAGCCGGACGGCGAAGATATCGGCGATCTCACGGGCGTCGGGCAGCAGGATGCGAAAGCCCTGACGTGCCTCGAACCGGATCAGCCCGACTTCCTCCAGCCGCAGAAGGGCGTCGCGGACCGGGGTCCGTGAGACCCCGAGCGCTTCGGAGAGCTGGTAGACGGAGTACTTGACGCCCGCCCGCATCGCCCCGGAGTCCAGCGCCGCCCGCACCGCTTCCATGACCTGTTCCGCGCGCCTGCCGCCCGAGGCGGGCAGCGGCGGCAGCGTCGGCGCGGAGTCGGACACGTGCGCACTCTAACAAGCCGAAGGGGTCCGTAGCATGCCACCGGGCGTGTAGCATGCTACGAGTGATGGCGGTCGAGTCCCTCGGAGAGGCCCTGCGCGCCAGGGACATTGGCGACGTCCGCGTGGACGGCACCAGTCGCGCCGCCTACTCCTCGGACGCCTCGCTCTACCGTGTCGTGCCGAGCGCGGTGGTGTTCCCGGCCGACCACGACGAGGTCGCGGCGACCATCGAGGTATGCCGGCAACTCGGCGTGCCGATCACTGCGCGGGGTGCGGGTACCTCGGTGGCGGGCAACGCCGTCGGCACCGGCGTGGTGCTGGACTTCAGCAGGTACATGAACCGGGTGCTGTCGGTGGACGCGGCGGCGCGCACCGCGGTCGTCCAGCCCGGTGTCGTCCAGGCCAGGCTGCAGGCCGCCGCGGCCCCACAC
This sequence comes from Actinomycetota bacterium, assembly GCA_018268465.1. Taxonomy (GTDB): domain Bacteria; phylum Actinomycetota; class Actinomycetes; order Mycobacteriales; family Mycobacteriaceae; genus Mycobacterium. The sequence goes on along the minus strand of JAFDWN010000010.1, from coordinate 383,322 downwards.
GGACTCCGGTTCGGCCCCGACCCTTCGACCCACACCCGTTGCACCATCGGCGGGATGATCGGTAACAACGCGTGCGGTTCCCGCAGCCTCGGCTACGGCCGCACATCGGACAACGTGACGGCACTGCGGATCCTCACCGCCGCCGGTGAGGATCTGCGTCTGGACACGGCCGCACCGGGTTCCGGGCCTGCGGTGTCGCCGGCGCTGCGCGCGCTGGAGGCGGTGACCCGCGCCGGCCTGGCGACGATCCGCACCGAATTCGGCCGGTTCGGCCGTCAGGTGTCGGGCTACTCGCTGGAGCACCTGCTGCCGGAGAACCGCTTCGACGTGACACGTCTGCTCGTCGGCAGCGAGGGCACGCTGGCCGTCTGCACCGAGGCGACGGTACGGCTGGTCACCGAACCGGAGCAGCGCATCCTGGTGGTGCTCGGCTATCCCGACATGGCGGCCGCGGGCGACGCCACCCCCGCGGTGCTGCGGCACTCTCCGACGGCGTGCGAGGGGCTGGACTCCCGCATCGTCGACGTGGTGCGCCGACGGCGGGGCGATTCGGCCGTGCCGCCGCTGCCCACGGGCGGTGCGTGGCTGTTCGTCGAGGTCGTCGGCGCCACCGCCGAGGAGGCCGCGCTGACCGCCGAACGCGTCGGACAGGACAGCGGCGCGATGGACTACCTCGTGGTCGGCGACGCACGACGGGCGGCGGCACTCTGGCAGATCCGCGCCGACGGGGCCGGGCTGGCCGGCCGCAGCCCGGCGGGGCGGCCCGCCCACGCGGGCTGGGAGGACGCCGCGGTGCCCCCGCAGCGGCTCGGCGCCTACCTGCGCGACTTCGACGATCTGATGGCCGATTTCGGCGTCACCGGACTGCTTTACGGGCATTTCGGCGACGGCTGCATGCACGTCCGCATCGACCTGCCGCTGGACCGGCCCGGCGGCACCCAGGTGTTCCGCGAGTTCCTCTTCGCCGCGGGCGCTCTGGTGGCCGGGTACGGCGGTTCGCTGTCCGGTGAACACGGCGACGGGCGGGCCCGCAGCGAACTGCTGCCGCTGATGTACTCCGCCGACGCGCTGCGCCTGTTCGCCGCGGTAAAACACGCCTTCGATCCGGACGACCTGCTCAACCCCGGCGTGCTCGTCGACCCCCGGCCGCTCGACGCGGATCTGCGGGTACCGGCCGCACCGCCGCTGCGGGCGAATCTGGCGCTGGCCTACCGGCACGACGACGGTGACTTCACCCGCGCGGTGCACCGCTGCACCGGGGTGGGCAAATGCCGCGCGGACACGACGGGGACCGGAGTGATGTGCCCGTCGTACCAGGCCACCCGTGAGGAGAAGGACTCCACGCGAGGACGCGCCCGGGTCCTGCAGGAGATGCTCAACGGTTCCGCGGTGACGGGCGGCTGGCGCTCGGCGGAGGTGCACGAGGCACTCGACCTGTGCCTGTCCTGCAAGGGCTGCGCGGTGGACTGTCCCACCGGCGTCGACATGGCCGCCTACAAGGCCGAAGTGCTGCATCAGAGCTACCGCAGGCGGCTGCGGCCGGCGTCGCACTACTCGCTGGGCTGGTTGCCCCGCTGGGCCAGGCTGGCCGGTGCCGCACCTCGCCTGATGAACGCGTCGCTGCGCCTCCCCCTGGTCGGTCGGGCGGCGCTGGCGGCGGCGGGAGTGGACCACCGGCGCCGCATCCCCGCCTTCGCGCCCAGGACCTTCCGCTCGTGGTTCGCCGAGCACGTCCCGCCCGGCGCCACCGGCGACGAGGTCGTGCTCTTCGTCGACAGTTTCACCAACCACTTCGCGCCCGAGGTCGGGATCGCGACCGTCCGGGTGCTCCAGGCCGCCGGCTACCGTCCGACGCTCACCGCCCGGCAGCAGTGCTGCGGGCTGACCTGGATCTCCACGGGTCAGCTCGACGCCGCCCGCCGGATCCTCGGTCGATCCGTCGCTGCGCTGGTACCGGCGGCCGCGCGGGGTGTCCCGATCGTGGGGATGGAACCGTCCTGCACCGCGGTTCTGCGGTCCGACGCCGCCGAACTCCTCGGCACTGCCGACGCCGACGCGGTGGCCGCCGCGACACGCACCCTCGCCGAGCTGCTCACCGAACGCGGCTGGCAGCCGCCCTCGCTGGGCGGCCGGCGGATCGTGGCCCAGCCGCACTGTCACCATCACGCGGTGATGGGGTGGAGCCCGGACGCCCGGCTGCTCGCGGATGCCGGCGCCGACGTCACCCGGGTCGGGGGATGCTGCGGGCTGGCCGGGAACTTCGGCGTGGAGAAGGGCCACTACGACGTCTCGGTGGCGGTGGCCGAGCAGCAACTGCTGCCCGCGGTCCGCGCCGGCGGGACGTCGTCGACGATCCTGGCCGATGGGTACTCCTGCCGGACCCAGCTCGGCGACCTCACCGACCGCCGCGGAGTCCACTTGGCCCAGCTGTTGGCCGAGCGGCTCGATCCGCAGCCCTGGGACGGCGCCCTGTAACCGGCTGCTGATCCGGAGGTCAGTGCATCATTCAGGCGCGCAGGCGGTATCCGGCCCGAACGCCCGGAGCGGGGCATTACTGTTGCGGCCATGGCGCGAAAGAACGTACTTCTGCGACGGGACGAGATCATCGACGCGATGGTCGAGCAGATCGCGATCCGGGGTATCGCGGCCACGCGCGTCGCCGACGTGGCGTCGGCATTGGGCGTCAGTACCGGCCTGATCTTCTATCACTTCGATACCAAGGAGGCGCTGCTCGCCGCGGCATTCCCGCGCGCGATGCAGCACGACCTGGAGGATCTGGCCACGATCGTGGCACGGAAATCGACTGCCCGCGCCCGGCTGCGGGCGGTGATCAAGCTCTACTACCCGGCCTCCGGCGCGCCGGGGTGGCGACTGTGGATCGACGGCTGGGCCGCGGCGCTGCGCGACGAAGGTCTCGCCGAGGTGATGAAGGACATCGACACCCAGTGGCGCACCGCGGTCCGCGATCTCATCGTCGAGGGCAATGCGGCAGGCGAATTCGACTGCAAGGAGCCGGACGTCTCCGCGGCACGGATCACCGCGCTGCTCGACGGTCTGGCCGTGCAGTCCGTCGTGCGGGGCGCAGGCCCGGCGCCCGCGCAGCGCAAACGGTGGATTGCCGACGTCCTCGACTTCGAGCTCGGCACCGAGTAGGGACGGGCGCATGGTCAACGCGGAGCCGTCGGACGGGGCGGCCAGTGCGGTCAAGACGCTCGGTCGCGGCCTGGAGATCCTCGAACTCTTCGCGGGGGAGGACCAGGAGCTGAGTCAGAGTGACATCGCGGCGCGCTGCGGGCTGCCGATGCCGACGGTGCACCGTCTGGTCAGAACCCTTGTGGCCCACCAATTCCTGGAGGCGGTGGCGGGCGGGCGCAACTATCGGATCGGCCCGACGATCCTGCGGCTGGCCGGACCGCTGATCGCGCGCCGCGATCCTGCCGCGGCCATCCGGCGAAAACTCCAGGAGCTTTCCCGCATCACCGGCGAAACCACCAATTTTGCAACGCTTCTCGGGCCCTCGGTGGTGTACCTCGACGGTGTCACCGGGGCGCGGATGTTGACGCCGCAGTCCACCGTGGGGGCGCGGGTCACCGCGTACAACACCGCATTGGGAAAGGCGCTGCTGGCCCAACTCGACGATGACGAGGTTGTCGCGTTGCTCGGCGAGGGGCCCTACCCGCAGGCCACCGAGCACAGTGCGGTGGACTGGCCCGATCTCAAGAAGCGCCTGGATGTCGTGCGCGATTCCGGTGTCTCGGTGTCCGACGAGGAATTCGAGGTCGGCCTCACGTCGTTGGCGGTGGCCCTGCCCGCCCAGGATGACGGGTCGTTGCGCGCCATCAACGTGTCGCTGCCTGTCACGCGGGCGACGGCCGAGTTTCGCGCGGCCGCCATCGACTTGCTGCAACGCATCGCCAGTGAAATTGCCGACTGCTGAACGGTTTGTACTGATCGCGTAATCAGTTATTTACTGATTCAAGAGTCAGTAAAGTATTGACGCGCCGAGGTGCGCGGTCGTACAGTTGCCGTCATGCGGAAGCTCCTTTCGCGGTTCGAAAATCCAGGACGCGGTCGATGACCGTCCTCGTGGCCCGCAATGTGTGCCAGGAAGCCGTGGGCGTCCGGTCGTTCCGCTTCGAACACCCCGACGGCGGCGCACTGGAACCCTGGGAGCCCGGGGCGCACCTGGAGTTCACCCTGCCGTCCGGGTTGGTGCGGCACTACTCCCTGTGCGGCGATCCCGAGGATCGGACCGGTTACACCGTGGCCGTCCTCGAGCAACCCGACGGCAGAGGGGGCTCACGTGAGTTCCACAAGGTGGTGGTGGGCGCGGAGGTCGCCGCCCGGGGGCCGCGCAACCATTTTCCCCTCGGCGATGCCGAGGCCTACCTGTTCATCGCCGGTGGCATCGGAATCACGCCGATTCTTCCGATGATTCGTGCGGTCGCCAAGTCCGGCAAGGATTTTCGTGTCGTGTACGGCGGAAGAACGCGTGCGTCGATGGCGTTCGCCGACGAAGTCAGCGGGTTCGGCGACGCGGCATGCCTGGTTCCGGAGGATGTGGCGGGCCGGATCGACATCGCCGGTGAAGTGGCCGGTCGCCCCGAGGGGACGCAGGTGTACTGCTGTGGCCCCGAACCGTTGTTGAGCGCGGTCCGGGCGGTGTGTGGCGCCGAGCGGCGGGTCGGCGCGGTCCATTTCGAACGGTTCGGCGGCGCGGGCGAAGCGCGGATGCCCGTGGCGGGCGGCGTCTTCGAGGTGGAACTCGCCAGGACGGGCGTGACGGTGAGCGTCGATCCCGGCTCGACCATCCTCGACAAGGTGCTCGAAGCCGTCGCGGACCACCCATGGGCCTGCCGGGAGGGTTTCTGCGGCAGCTGTGAAACCGCGGTGCTCTCAGGTGAACCCGAGCATGCCGACGAAGTGCTCAGCGAGGCGGAGCGGCAGGCCAACAACGTGATGATGATCTGCGTCGGGCGGTCGCGGTCGCGCAAGCTCGTGCTGGATATCTGAGTCGAGAGTCAGTAAAACGGCCGGCACCGTTGACACGGAACGCGGACGCCACCTAACATTCACTATATAGAAGTTACTTTCATCCAATGAAAATCATCGGTCGAGCAGTAATCGGAGCTGAGACACACCCATGACCACCGCAATCGGGACGACAACCATCACCGGACCGGACATCGCAGCTGACGCCGACGCGGTGATCGCCGACACCAACGTCGAACTCGCAAGACTGGCAGAAGAATTCGGTGTCCGCGGCTGCGGTGTGTTGCCGACGCAAGGGTCGCCGTCGGACGCCGACTCACGGGCGGCGTACGCCGCATACGGCAGGGCCGGGCTGATCGGGATGCACTGGCCCGTGCGATTCGGCGGCCGCGGACTCGACCCGCTGGTGACCTTCGCCGTCGAGGAGCAGATGGGTTACCACTGGCTGCCGATGTCGAGCTACCTGCTGTCGGTCAAGACGATCGGCAACGCCCTGCTGCAGTACGCGAGCGACGACATGTGTGCTCGCTTCATCCCCGGCATCGCATCCGGCGACCTGATCTTCTGCCAGGGCTTCTCCGAACCCGAGGCGGGCAGCGACCTCGGGTCGCTGCGCACGGTGGCGCGCCGCGACGGCGACCGCTACATCGTCAACGGCCGCAAGATCTGGACCTCCAGCGCCGAAGTGTCCGACTGGGTCTACCTGGCCGCCCGGACCGGCACCCCGGATTCCCGCCACCGCGGGCTGTCGGTCTTCCTCGTCGACATCACCACCCCCGGCATCGTCGTTGACGTGCACCGCACCCTGGGCGGGGGCACGCTGGGCGAACTCACGCTGACGGACGTCGCGGTGCCGGCCGACCAGCTGGTCGGCGCGGAGAACGCCGGTTGGCAGATCCTCATGGGCACACTCGACTACGAGCGCGTCACCAGCGAGAAGGTCGGCGTCATGCTGCGCCTGCTGGACGGGCTGGAGGCGGTGGTCACCGACCGCCCGGGCCGCGACACGCTGAACCGCCTGCGCGGCGACGTGCACATCGCCCGCGAGCACGGGCGCCGCGCCACCATGCGGTTGGCCGCAGGAGCGGACGCGAGTGCGGAGTCGTCGATGGCCAAGCTCTCGATCGCGGTGCTGATGCAGGAACTCGCCACCGTCGCGGTCGACCTGGTCGGGCCGCGCGCCTTGGTCGAACACGGCCCGGGTGCGGTCCTGGACGGCAAGCTGGCGGCCTTCGCGCGGGCCGCCGTCGCCACCACCATCGCCGGTGGGGTTTCGGACATCCAGCGCAAGAACATCTCCCGGCGCCGCATCGGTGCGGGCGCATGACCACCGGGCCGCTCGCCGGGCTACGGGTACTGGACTACGCCCAGTATGTCGCCGGACCCTTCGCGGCGATGCTGCTGGCCGACCTGGGTGCCGAGGTCATCAAGGTCGAACCACCGCGCGGTGACGCGTGGCGGCACTACGAGCCCATCACCGCCGACGGGGGACGGTGGTTCATCTCGCTGAACCGCAACAAGAAGTCCGTCGTCGCCGATTTGAAAACCGAAGAAGGACAACAGTTCAGCCGTGCGCTCCTGCGCAGCGCCGATGTCGTCATCCACAATATGCCGCCCGCCCGGGCCCGCGAGTTCGGGCTTGACCGGCAGTCCGTCGAAGCGGTGAACCCACAGGCGGTCTGGTGCTGCGTGTCGGCGTTCGGCACCGACGGACCCGAAGCGCCGACACTGGGGTACGACCTCATCGCCCAAGCCGCCTCGGGGCTGCTGCTTGCCGACGCCCGCCCCGGTGACCGGGTGCCACGTCGGTCGGGGGGTATCGCGATGGCCGACCTCACCGCCGGGCTGCTGACATTCTCCGCGGCGCTGCTGGGTCTGGCCGACCGGTTCCGCCGCGGCGGCGACGGAACCGCCAAAGGTATCGAGGTGTCGCTGCTCGGCGCCGCACTGGCCGTGCAGGTGCAGCGTTTCGTCGCGATCGGAGCGGAGCGCGACGCCACCCCGCCGTTCTGCGACCGCACCCGGCTGGGCCAGATCGCCGGCGAGGTCCGCGATTCCGACGAACTCGAACCCTACTACCGCTGCTATGAGGCCGCCGACGGGTACATCGCGCTCGCCTGCCTCAACCTGGCTCAGCGCACCACCGTCGCGAACCTGCTCGGCATCGACGACCCGTGGGCGGCCAATCCACAGGCCAGGCCCGCCGACGCGCAGGAGCACGCAGCTCGCAGCGCGCTCAAACACCGGTTCGCCGAGGTGATCTCGACACGAACGGTCCAACAGTGGATCGCCACCTTCGCCGAATCCGGCATACCCGCCGGCCCGGTCCGCGAGATCTCCCACGCCCACCGCGCCGAGCAGGTCAGGGCCAACGGCCTCGTCCAGCACATCGACCAGCCCGGCGTCGGCGACGTCAGCGTCCTCGGCACCCTCTTCAAGATCGACGGGGGCGCCACCCCGGACGCACACAGCGCACCGCGCCTCGGCGAGCACACCGAGGCCCTGCGCGAGCAGCTCAGCCAACTGCACACACCCGAAGGAAGCACACCCCGATGACCACCGACACCGCCGCCCTCGACGCCGATATCCGTGATTTCACCGCCACCGTCCGCAGGATCTGCGAGACCGCGACGGCTCCGGCGGACTGGTCACCCACCGCACCGTCCGACGACCGCACCCCGTCCTTGCGTGAGCGCCTCGTCGGGGCCGGATGGTTCGACGTCGCGGACGAATCCGTCGGCCCCGATTTCCTCGGACCTGCCGCGGTCGAGCTGGGCCGCGCGCTGGCCCCGCTCGACATCGTCGACGACCTGCTCGGCCACGGCGTGGCCCTGGACGCCGGCGACATCGCCCTCGCCCGCTACCTCGGTCCGGGCGACACCGCCTGGCTGTGCGGCACTGACGGCGCCGCACTCGTCGAGATCACCGACGCCGCGCCGATCGCCTACGTCGACGCGCAGGCGGTGGCCATCGTCGGCACCGCACCCGCAGGTCCGGCGGTGGTGTCGCCCGCGGCCGTCGACGCCTGGATCACGGCGATGACCGGCTACCTCGCCGGGCTCTCGGCGGGCGCGCTGGACCTGGCGACGGGATATGCCGCCGAGCGCATCGCATTCGGCAAGCCGCTGACCCACCTCGACGCGGTGGCCAAGAAGATCGCGGACTGCGCCACGGCAAGCGAGGGGCTGCAGATGGCGGCGGCGCGCCGGCCGGGTGGATCCGTGCTGCGCCAGGCCGGGGTGGCGGCCTACCGAGTGGTCAAGGACTGCCACCAGATTCTGGGCGGGCTCGGATTCACCCTGGAGTACCCGCTGCAGCGGTACTCCCGCCGCGCCGAAGCGCTGCGGTCCTGGACGCCGCCGCTGGTGGCGGCGGTGACCGCCGCGAAGGCACACCGGTGAGCGCGCGCACGATCGTCGTCACCGGGGGTGCGACCGGAATCGGGTACGCCATCGCGCAGCGGCTGGTCCGCGACGGCGACGACGTGGTGCTGATCTCCAGGACCCCCGCCAAGCTGGAGGCGGCCGCCGAAAGCCTGGCAGGCGAGCCCGGAAACGTATCCGTCTACGCCGTCGACGTCCGCGATCACGACGCGGTGGCGGCGGTCATCGACGGGCTGCCCGGCGTCGACGGTCTGGTGAACAATGCGGCGGGCAACTTCACCGCGCGGACGGTCGACCTGAGCTCCCGGGCCTTCCGCGCTGTCGTCGAGATCTCCCTGTACGGCACGTTCAACGCCTCACAGGCCCTGGCACGCCGGCTCATCCGGGAGGGCAGGCCCGGAGTCGTCCTCAACATCGTCGCCAGTTACGCGTGGACGGGCGCTCCGCTCGTCGCGCATTCGGCCGCCGCCAAGGCGGGCATGATCGCCTTCACCAAATCGGTGGCCAGGGAATGGGGACCGGACCGGATCCGGGTGAACGCGCTGGCGCCCGGATTCGTCCCCACCGACAATGCGGTGGCCGGCATACTCTCCGACCCGGGCGCCCAGGAGCGCATGCTCGACCTGATCCCGCTGGGACGGTTCGGCACCGCCGGCGAGATCGCCGACGTCGCCGCCTTCCTGCTCGGTGAGCAGTCGAGCTACGTCACCGGAGCGGTCTTCGCCGCCGACGGCGGCAGGTCGCTGGGTGTGCCGATGCACGCCGCCACCCGCACGCCCAACCCGTCGCAGGGCGCCCACCATGCAGAACTCGTCACCTCAACCGCCGGAAGGGATTCCCGATCGTGAACCAAGGACCATTCGTCGTCGACGCCGCCGAAGCCGCCCGCATCGCGCACGATCTGGAACAGGGCAAGACGCTGCCGTTGAGCTGGTACACCGACCCCGCCGTCCTGGCCGCCGAGACCTCGGCGATCTTCGCCAGGACCTGGCAGTACATCGGCCGGGCCGCGGACGTCGCACAACCCGGACAGTTCGTCACCGCCGACATCGCGGGAAACCCGATCGTGGTGGTGCGCGACCGGGACGGTTCGCTCAACGCCTTCCACAACGTGTGCAGGCACCGCGCCGCCAAGGTGGTGCTGGAGGAGTGCGGGCAGCGCCGCACCCTGCAGTGCCACTACCACGCCTGGACCTACGGCCTGGACGGCAGCCTCAAGGGCGCGCCACGAGCCCGGGCCGAGGCGGATTTCCCGCAATCCGAACTGGGCCTGCGCAAGGCGTCGGCCCAGACGTGGGGCCCGTTCCTGTTCGCCAATCTCGATGCGGCACCCGAACCGCTGGACGCCCAGCTCGCCGACATCCCCGCACTGACCGCGGGCGCCGGCATCGACGTCGACGACCTGACGTTCCACTTCCGGGTCTCCTACGACCTGAAGTGCAACTGGAAGGTCGCGATCGAGAACTACCTGGAGTGCTACCACTGCCCGACCGCCCACCCCGGCTTCAGTCACGTCCTCGACACCGATATGGCGGCGTATCAACTCGTGCTGGAGCCGACGATGGCCTGGCAGAACGGGCCGCTGCGGCCACTGGGTCCGGGTGCGGCGCCGGACGGCGGCTACACCGGACGCGACGGCGTGATCCCGGAGGGCCGCTACTTCGCGGCGTTCCCGAATATGAAGGTCAACATCAACCCGGGACTGCCGAACCTGTCGATCGGGCCGGTGCTCCCCACCGGACCGGACACCAGTCGCGGCTTCCTCGACTACTACTTCGGTCCCGGCGTGTCCCAGGAGTGGATCGACGACATGATCGTGTTCGACAACGAGGTCGGCGCGGAGGACACCGTCCTCGTCGAATCCGTGCAACAGGGCATCCGATCCGGCGCGCTGCGGCAGGGCCGGATCATGCTGGAGTCGGAGAAGCTGATCGCGGGCTACCAGCACTGGGTGCTGGGCAGACTCGCCGGCACGGACGCGTGACGGCCACCACCGCGGGGACGGTGCGCCACGTCCCCGCACCGCTGCACGTCGACGGGCTGATCATCGGCGGGCGGTGGCGCGCGCCGCTCGACCCGGCGCCGCCCGCGCCGGTGGTCGACCCGGCGACGGGGCGGGTGATCGCCCACGTCCCCGTCGCCGGGGGAGCCGACGCCGACCGCGGCGTCGACGCCGCCGCCGATGCGCTCACGCGTTGGGCGGCAACCGATCCCGAGTTCCGCGCCGCACTGCTCGACGAGGTCGCCACGCGTGTCTCCGCGCGGCTCGACGAGTTCGCCGCGCGGATCACCGCCGAGATGGGGGCGCCGGTCGACAACGCCCGTGCTGTGCAGGCCCAGCTCGGCGTCGACGTGTTCCGGTCCTACGCCCGCATCGCGCGCGAGCACAGCTGGGAGGACGTCGCAGGCGCCAGCGTGGTGCGCTACGAACCGATCGGTGTCGTCGCCGCGATCACGCCGTGGAACTATCCGCTCTACCTCGCCTCGATCAAGGTCGCGGCCGCGCTCGCCGCGGGGTGCACCGTGGTCCTCAAGCCCAGCCTGGAGGCCCCGCTCGACGCCTACCTGCTCGTCGAGACGATCACCGACGTCGCCCGCGATATGGGCGCACCCGCGGGCATCGTCAATCTGGTGACGGGACGCGGCACGGTGGTCGGCGACCGGCTGGCCAGACACCCCGGGGTGGCGGCGGTTTCGTTCACCGGATCGACGGCCGCGGGGCGCCTGGTGTCCGTCGCGGCGGCGGACACGATCAAACGGGTCGGGCTGGAACTCGGCGGCAAGTCCGCGGCCGTCCTGCTCGACGACGCGCTCGACGACGACACCGCGATGTCCGGCGCCCTGGCCGGCGTCTACTACAACTCGGGCCAGACCTGCACCGCGTGCAGCAGAATTCTCGTGCCGCGCGGGCGTTACGACGCGGCCGTGGACATGGCCGCGGATATCACCGGCCGCTGGCGCATCGGCGACCCGCGGCTTCCGGGTGACCACATCGGTCCCATCGCGACCCGCGCCCAGTACGAGACCGTCGTGTCCTACCTCGACCGCGGTGTGGCCGAGGGAGCACGCCTGGTGCTCGGCGGCCTACCGGGGCCCGCGCAGATTCCCGACGGACTCGCCGGCGGCAACTGGGTGTTGCCCACGCTGTTCTCCCACGTCGCACCGGCCATGACGATCGCGCGGGAGGAGATCTTCGGACCGGTGGCCATGCTGATCCCCTACGAGGATGACGACGACGCGGTCCGGATCGCCAACGACTCCGTCTACGGCCTCAGCGGCGCGGTGTGGGGTGCCGACCTGGACCGGGTGCTCGACATCGCGCGGCGGATGCAGACCGGGCGGGTGGTGATCAACGGTGCGCCGTTCGACGTCGACGCGCCGACGGGCGGGTACAAGCAATCCGGCAACGGCCGCGAACTCGGAGTGGCCGGGCTGCACGAATTCCTGGAAACCAAAACACTTCTCATCCCCCATGGAGCCGACCGACACGGATACTCCGCGGATCGGCGTCGGGAAGGAGTAACGCCATGACCGGTCTGTCCCCGCTGAATCGCCGGAGCTTCCTCGCGCTGGGCGGTGCGGGAACCCTGGCGTTGGCCCTTTCGGGATGTGGCCGCGGAACCGGGGTGGCGGGCGGCCAGATCGAGGGGCCACCGTCCGGGGTGGCCGTCGCCGCGCCGGGACCCGGCAGCGTCACCAGGGGCCGGCGCGGGGGTGCGGTCATCACCGCATGGACCGCCGAGGGCAACTCCTACGACGCCGCGCTGGGCTATGACCTGCATTCGTGGGAAGCCATCACCAGCCTGCTCTACCAGCCCCTGTACCAGTTCCAGGGCCAGAACGGCGCCTCGGCGCCCGCCGCTGCCGCGGCGATGCCCGACATCTCCGCCGACGGCACCCGATACGTCATCCGGCTGCGTCCCGACGCGAAATTCCACAACGGCAGGCCCATCGTGGCCGACGACTACATCTACGCCTGGCGGCGTGTCCTCGACCCCGCCACGGAATCCTGGGCGCAGCAGTACTTCACGCTCATCAAGGGTGCCGCCGACGTCGCCGCGGGCACCTCCACCGACCTGCCCGGGGTGTCGGCTCTGGACACCCACACCTTGCTCGTCGAACTCGAGAGACCGGATATCTCGTTCATCGGTCAACTGTCCCAGCCCTATTCGGCGGCGCTACCCGAAGAGGAGGTCGAACGGCTCGGTGAGCAGTTCGGCCGCACACCAGTCGGCAACGGTCCCTTCATGATCACGTCCTACGACACCAAGAACCAGCGCTCCACATTCGTGCGCAATCCCCACTACCCGTACCCGGGGCTGCCCTTCCTCGACCAGGTGGTCTACCGCTGGGGTCTGGAACCGGCACTGCAGTATCTGCAACTACGCAACGGCGACGTCGACATCCTCGGGGAGGGCCTGACACCCAGCATCGCCGCGCGCGTCCAGGGCAACTCGGATATCCGCGACACCTTCACCGTCGCGATCCCCACCCTCGGTGCGTCGTGGGTGGCCATCAACACGGCCAAGGTCACCGATCCGAGGATCCGGCAGGCGCTGAACTGGGCGACCGACCGCGACCAACTCGCCAAGTACGCGCGCGGACTGAACACCCCGTGGGGTGCCGTCATCCCGGGCGACGAACCGCACTACACCAGAACCGCGGCGCCCTACGGTTACGATCCCGACCGGGCCGGGGCGCTGATGCGGTCGGCCGGCGTGGAGCGGCTCCGCCTCGAATTCCTCTGCAACGAAGACGATTATTGGCTCAACGCCAGCCAGGTCCTCCAGCAGCAGTGGGCCGCGATCGGGGTTGACCTCAAGGTGAACACCGTGAGCAACGCCGCCTACTGGACCGCCCTGGAGAACGGCGAGGCCGACGTCTCCGGGCGCAGCTACTACCAGGTGCAGCCGACCGGTCTGGACCTGATCTCCGACAACTTCACCACCGGCGCGTCGTCGAACTACCAGAGCTATTCCAACCCCGCAGTGGACGAGCTGGCCGCCGACGCGCGGGCCAGCCTGACCGTCGAGGAGAGCAACCGCCACCTGGCGGGCGCCGAAGCCCTCATCGTCGACGATGCACCGGGGGTGTACACCGGCAGCCTGCGGTTCATCGCCATGCGCGCGCCGCGCGTGCAGAACTACCACTTGCGTTGTGAGACAGGCAGTTACTACGACCGGATGTGGGTGTGACATGACGACGATGGTCGCGGCGGCGGTGCGTGAGGAACTCGACGTCACGCGCAAACCCCGCAAGGCTGCACGAAAGAGCCGGGTGCTCTATGTCGGCTGTGCACTGCTCGGCCTGCTGATCCTGCTCGCGCTGGCCGCCCCGCTGTTCGGGTCGCCCTACGTGATGTACAAGGACGGTTTGAGCGATCTGGGCACCCCGATGGGACCCTTCACGCCGGGGCACTTCCTCGGCACCGACGCGCTGGGCCGGGATATGTTGGCGCGCAGCGTGACCGGTCTGCGTGCCACGCTGTTCATCGCCATCGTGGCGAACGTGACATCGATGGCGCTGGGTATCGTCGTGGGACTGCTCGCCGGATTCTTCGGGACGTTCGTGGAGCAGACGCTCATGCGTATCGTCGACGTGTTCCTGTCCATCCCGGTGGTGCTGTCCGGCCTCGCCCTGGCCAGCATCGTCGGGCAGGGCGTGTGGGGCATCATCGTGGTGGTCACCGCGCTGTACTGGGCGTGGACGGCCCGCCTGGTCTACGGCGAGGTGCTGCGGCTGCGAGGCAGGGGATTCGTCGAGGCGGCCGCCGTGCACGGCGTCGGCAGGCTCACCATCCTCAACCGGCACATCTTTCCGCACATCTCGACGGTGCTCATCAACATCGCGGCACTCAACGGAGCCGCCGTCGTGGTGATCGGCGCCGGCCTGTCCTACCTCGGTGCCGGCATCCAGCCGCCCCAACCCGAGCTCGGCAACCTCCTCCAAAGCGGCTCCGCGGCAATCGACTACGCCCCGCACATGCTCCTGGTCCCGCTGACCCTCACCGTGCTGACCGTACTGTCCTTCGTGCTCATCGCCGAAGGCGTCAACCGCCGCAACTCACTCTCGGAGCGTCACTCATGGCTCGATATCTGACCAAGCGGGTGCTCTACGGCATCCTCACCGTCGCGCTGGTCATCCTCCTGACGTTCGTGATCCAGTACCTGATGCCCGGCGACCCGGCCCGGTCGATCGCGGGCCCCAAGGCGACTCCCGAACTCCTCGCCGACATCCGGGCCAGGCTGCGCCTGAACGACCCGCTTGCCGTGCAGTTCTGGCACTACTTCACCGATGTCCTGCACGGCGATCTCGGCGAGTCCTACACCAGGAACCGGCCGGTGCTCGACCTGATCCTCGAGCGGCTGCCCGCGACGGCCCTGCTCGCGACCACCGCCCTGATGATCGAGGTCATCCTGGGCGCCAGCCTGGGACTGTGGGAAGCGCTGCGGCCCACCCGCAGTTGGGCACTCGCCGCGGTCAACGTCGCGTTACTGTCGATTCCCGCTTTTGCTCTCGGATTTCTGCTGCTGCTCGCCTTCGGCTACGTGATACCGATCTTCCCGGTGGACGGCGGCGGCGGATGGTCGCATCTGGCACTTCCCGCGGTGACCCTCGGCGTGCTCGGGGCGCCGTACTACACCAACCTGATCCGCGACGGCATGAAGGATGCGCTGGCCGCCTCGTACACGAGAACCGCTGTGTCGCGCGGACTCCCGAAGCGCTACGTGATCAGCAGGCATGTGCTGCGCAACGCGTTGCCCCCGTCGATCACGATGATCGGCATGGACACCGCGATCATGTTCTCGGGTGTGGTGTTCGTGGAGGCGATCTTCGGCTGGCCCGGTATCGGGGCGCTGCAGACGCAGGCCTTCGCCGACGTCGACCGGCCGGTGCTGATGGGCACCGTCATCGTGGCCGCGGTGGTCGTGGTGCTCGGCAACCTCACCGCGGACGTCGTCCGCGCGTTCGTCGATCCCCGTACGAAGGTGGGTGCAGTGTGAGTTCGGCGGTGAGTGCGGCGACGGCCGCATCGGGTACGCCCTCGGACAACGCGGGCGGGCCGGCGCCCGGGGCGGCATCGGCGGCACCCGCCCGGGCGGTGGGGTCGCACGTCACGGTGCGCAACCTGTCGGTGTCCTACGGCGACTACCACGCGGTGCGCAACGTCAGCTTCGACATCGAGGCGGGCACCACCCTGGCGCTCGTCGGCGAGTCGGGCTCGGGGAAGTCCACGATCGCGCTGGCCTGCAGCAGGCTGCTCACCCGCGACGCCAGCATCGGTTCGGGCTCGATCACTGTCGGGGGTGTCGACGTGCTGGCCCTCGAAGGTTCGCCGTTGCGGCAGATGCGCGGCCAGAAGGTCGCCTACCTCGCTCAGGATGCGCTCGCCGCGCTCAACCCGGTCGTGCGGATCGGCCGACAGGTCAGCGAGATCTACTCCGTGCGCGGCGGCGAGACGAAGCGGGTGGCCGACGACCGGGCCGTCGCGGCGCTGGAGCAGGTCAACATCCACGATCCCGCGCGGGTCGCGCGGATGTACCCGCATCAGCTGTCCGGGGGCATGCGCCAGCGGGTGATGATCGCGATGGCGCTGGCATTCGAACCCGAGCTGCTGATCGCCGACGAACCCACCACGGCGCTGGACGTCACCGTGCAGGCCGACATCCTCCAACTCATCGTCGATCTGCAGGAGCGCAACGGCCTGACGTGTCTGTGGATCACCCACGATATGTCGGTGGTGGCCGAAATGGCCGACTCCGTCGCGGTGCTCTACGGCGGTCAGATGCTCGAGAACAGTGACGTGTACTCCGTTTTCGACAATCCCCGCAATCCGTACACCGGGAAGCTGCTGGAGTGTTTCGAAAGCGGCCGGTCCGCCGGGCACAAGGAGCCGTTCAGCTCGATACCGGGCAGCCCGTCGGCCCGGGCCGCCCGCAGCGGCTGCCCGTTCTCCCCACGCTGCGACCGCGCGGACGACATGTGCCGCAGCGATACCCCCGCGGCACGGGAGCTGGTGGCGGGGCACTGGGCCGCATGCCACCATCCGCTCGAGGTCCTGGAGGCGAAGTGACCACGCCGATCGTCGAAATCAATTCGCTGACCAAGAAATTCGGCTCCATCACGGTTCTGCACGACGTGTCCCTGACGGTGGAGCGGGGACGCACCACCAGCCTGGTCGGTGAATCGGGCTCGGGTAAGTCGACGCTGGCCCGCATCGTCACCGGCCTGGAAAGCGCCGACGGCGGAACCGTCCTGTTCGACGGTGAGCCGCGCCCGCGCCGGGGAAGGGCGGCCCGTGCCATCCGCCGCCGCATCGGTGTGGTGCTCCAGGACCCCTACGATTCGCTGGACTCGCGTTTCACCGTCGGCGAGGTGGTCGCCGAACCGCTGCGCGCCCAGGGCCGCTACCGCCGCGGCGGCAGGGAACGCGTGCGCGAACTGCTGGACCTGTGCGGTATGACCGACGTCGACCTGGCGGCGCGCGTGACGGGGTTCTCGGGCGGCCAACGCCAGCGGATCGCGATCGCCCGGGCGCTGGCCACCGACCCGGAACTGATCGTGTGTGACGAACCGACCTCCGCGCTCGACGTGTCGGTGCAGGCCCAGATCCTCAACCTGCTGCTGCGTCTGCAGCGCGAATGCGGGCTGGCGTACCTGTTCATCACCCACGACATCGACATCGTGCGGCGCATCAGCGATCAGGTGGCGGTGATGCACCGCGGCCGCATCGTCGAGGCCGGCGCCGTCGCCGACGTCACCACCAACCCCCGCGACCCCTACACGCAGAAGCTGCTGTCTGCCGTTCTCGGGTCGTCCCCGCACACCAGGAAACTGTCCGGCCCCCTTGCGCAGGAGCGCAAGGCTGCCCCGTCCTCGAGAGGATGACCCGCCCGATGTCCACGAGTCCCACCCGGTTCGCGCTCACCACCGCCGATGTCACCCTGCCGATGAGCGACGGTGTCCCGCTGGCGCTCACGGTGTACCGGCCGGTCACCGGCGAACCGGTGCCCGTCGTCCTGGAGGCCCTGCCCTATCGAAAGGACGATCTTCTCGAGCGCACCGAGTACGAGCGATTCGCGACCGAATACGGTCTCGCCGTGTGCCGGGTCGATCTGCGCGGCACGGGCTCTTCGGGCGGCGCGGCCACCGACGAGTATCCGGCATCCGAAATCGACGACCTGACCACGGTGATCGACTGGCTCGCCGCCCAGGACTGGTCCAACGGCTCGGTCGGCATGTTCGGCTGGTCCTACAGCGGATTCAACTCGCTGCAGGTTGCCGCCGCGCGGCCCGCGGCGCTGAAGGCGATCGTCCCGGTGTACTCGTCCGACGACCGCTTCAACGACGACGTCCACTACATGGGCGGCGCGATGCGTCTGCTCGACCTGGTCGACTACCCGTCGTACATGATCGCGATGAACGCCATGCCGCCGGTACCCGCGATGTGGAACGGCGACTGGCGCGCCGAATGGCGCCACCGCATCGAGACGAACGAGCCGTGGCTGTTCCGTTGGCGCACCGAGCAGCGCCGCCTGCCCTACTGGCGGCACGGTTCCCTGCGGCCCGACTACGCCCGCGTCACCTGCCCCACGATGATCGTGGCCGGGTGGGCGGATGGCTACCGCAACAACACCTTTCGAACCGTCGAGGCCCTGGAGGCGGCGGGTACGCCGTGGAAGCTGCTGATCGGACCGTGGAGCCATATGGGCACCGAGAGGTCGCTGCCGGGGCCGTGGATCGACCTGACCGCAGAGATGGCCCGCTGGTTCGGACACTGGCTGCGCGGCGACGCCAACGGTGTGGACGGCGAGCCGCGGACCACCGTCTTCCACCGGCGCAGCACGCGCCCGGAACCCGATCTGGCCGAGGTGCGCGGGGTGTGGCGGGCTCATCCGGGACTTCCGTTGGCCGACACCAAAACCCTGGAACTGGGTCTGGGCACGGGGCGACTGACCTACGCGATGATCGCCGACGTCGGGACGGCGGCCTGGAACAGCTGTGCCGGGTCGCTGCCCTGGGGGCAGCCCACCGACCAGCGTTACGACAATGCCGGATCGGTCACCTGGGACTTCCCCGGCGACGGAGTGCACGTGTACGGACATCCGGTGCTGCGGCTGCGGGTGCGCGCCGACCGGCCGGTGGCCTTCGTGTCGGCGAAACTGTGCGACGTCTTCCCCGACGGTACGTCGGCGCTGATCACCCGGGGTCTGCTCAACCTCACTCACCGCAACGGATACGACGCCGACCCGGTGGCCCTGGTGCCCGGCGAGTGGATCGATGTCGAGATCGAACTGGAGGCCACCGCCTGGAGTCTCGACGACGGCAACCGGCTGCGGCTGGCCGTCGCGGGCACCGACTGGCCCAACGTGACGGCACCGCCGCAGCCCGTCACCCTCGAGATCGATCGGGACGCCTCACTGCTCTACGTCCCGGTACTGGCGGATCTGGACGGCCCGGCCGTGCCCGAGCTGGCGCATGTGGTCCCCGCCGAACTGTCCGACGGCACCGGCGTGACCTGGACGGTCGAGCGGGATGTGCTGGGTCGCAAGACGTCCTGCCGGACCTCCTACGGTGAGGACTGGACCAGTGCACGCGGGTTCGCCTGCGGTGCGCACTACACGGGAAGGGTCGACATCGACACCCGCACCTTCGACCAGCGCGCCGACGCCGACGCCGATCTGAGGGTGGAGTTTCCCGAGGGGCGCACATTGACCCGCTCGCGGCTGACGGTACTGACCACCGCGACGCACATCGACATCGACGTGCACGTCGAAGCGTTCGAGAACGACGAGCCGTTCGCCGAAAAGCACTGGCATCACCGGGTTTCGAGGGATCTGGCATGACGGCGCGCGACGTTGTGGACGCCACCCTGCGCGTCGCCGAGTACGACGGTGTCGTCCACGTGGAACTGTGCCGCCCCGGCAAGAAGAACGCAATCAACGCGGCGATGGCCGCCGAACTGCACGAGGTGTGTGCGCGGCTGGAAGCCGAACCGCGGACGCTGGTGATCAGTGGCGCCGGGGGAGTGTTCGCCGCGGGCGCCGATATCGCGGAGATGCGGCTGCGCCGCACCCGCGACGCGCTCGCGGGTATCAACTCGTCGCTGTTCCGCAGGGTCCAGCACCTGCCCATGCCCGTCATCGCCGCGGTCGACGGCTGGGCCCTGGGTGGTGGCGCGGAGTTGGCCTACGCCGCCGACTTCCGGATCGCCAGCACCGCCGCCAGGTTCGGCAACCCCGAGGTGGGTCTGGGTATCGCGGCCGCGGCAGGGGGCAGCTGGCGGCTCGCGGAGCTGGTGGGGGAGCCGATCGCCAAACACATCCTGCTTGCCGGCATGGTCCTGGACGCGGCCGCCGCGCTGTCGCACCGGCTGGTCACCGAGGTAGTGGCACCCGAGGATCTGCTGCCGGCCGCATTCCGCCTGGCGGGGCGGATCGCCAAGGGCGCACCCACCGCGGTGCGGCTGACCAAGGCACTGTTGGCTGCACCCGGCGCGGCGCATCCCGTCATCGACGACATCGCGCAGGCGGTGCTGTTCGAAAGCGACGACAAGGAGCGACGCATGGCCGAATTCCTGGAGCGACGCCGTGACCACGCTTCCTGATCCGGTCGGTGTGGTCGGCGGGGGCCGCATGGGGGCGGGTATCGCCCATGCGTTCCTGGCGGCGGGCTGCGCGGTCGTGGTCCGGGAAGCCGATCCCGCAGGCGCCCGCGCCGCGGCGACCCGCATCGAGAAGTCGATCGGCACCGCCCGTCAGCGCGGCAGCATCGCCGAGGACTGGGACACCGTGTCGGCGAGGCTGCGCGTCGTCACCGGATTCGGCGAACTGGCGGGCTGCCGTCTGGTCGTGGAGGCCGTTCCCGAGAGCCTCGAACTCAAGGCCGCGGTGCTCGCCGCGGTGGAGGGCGTCGTCGACGGCGACTGCGCGCTCGCCACGAACACGTCCGCCCTGTCGATCGGCACGCTGGCGGGGTCCCTGCGGAACCCCGGCCGTTTCCTGGGCCTGCACTTCTTCAACCCGGTGCCCACCAGCGGCCTCGTCGAGATCGTCGTGGCCGAGAGCACCGATGCGACACTGAGTTCCCGTGCCGCGCAATGGGTCAGCACCCTGGGTAAGCGATCGGTTACCGTGCGCGATGCACCGGGGTTCGCCACCTCGCGCCTGGGGGTGGCCATCGCGTTGGAGGCGATGCGCATGCTCGAAGAGGGTGTCGCCTCGGCGCAGGACATCGATGAGGCGATGAAACTGGGTTACAAGCACCCGGTCGGACCGCTGGCCCTGACCGACATCGTCGGGCTGGACGTCCGCCTCGACATCGCCCGCCACCTCGCGGACACACTCGGCCCCCGATTCGAACCGCCCGCGATCCTGCGGGATCTGGTCGCGCAAGGCCATACCGGGCGTAAGTCCGGACGAGGGTTCTACCGGTACTGAGCGGCCGCCGACTCATGTGCCGAAATAAGGTTCCGGCACGTTCGACGGCGGGTCGGCGTGCCATAACCCTGATCTCGGCGGCTCTAGGAAAGGACAGTGGTGATGCTTGACGTTGTGGTGCTCGGTGCGGGACTGGCCGGCTTGTCCGCGGCCCGCGACCTGAAGCGGGCGGGCGGCGAGGTGGCCGTGCTGGAGGCCAGGGACCGGGTCGGCGGGCGGGTGCTGCAGACCACCCTGGACGACGGCCGCGTGGTCCAGCTCGGCGGGGAGCTGATCGGATCGGCGCACACCGCCTATCGCGGTCTGGCCGGCGAACTCGGCTTGACACTGCGCGACAGCTACATCGCCGAACCCGGTGAAACCGTCTGGGATATCGACGATTCGGTGCTCGTCGGTGACCCCGCCCCGTGGATGAGCGACCAGGATCGCGACGACTACGACCGGGTCGTCGCCCTGTTCGTGGACCTGGCCAAGGGCGTCGACCCCGACGATCCGTGGGCGCACCCCGATGCCGCCGCCCTCGACGCCACCTCGTTTCACCAATGGCTGCGTGGCGTCGGGGCGGGTGACGCGGTGGTGAAGATGTTCGAGCTGGCCAAATCCGGGCTCGCCGCCGACAGCCTGCGGCGCACCTCGCTGTTGGGTGAGCTGCGCAAGGCCGCCGTCGTCACCGACGGTCTCACCGGCTACTACGACATCGACCAGTGGACGCGGTCCACGGTCGCCGAGGGCAGCGCTACCGTCGCGCTGCGGATGGCCGACGAACTCGCCGGCGACATCCGGCTGTCCTGCGTGGTCGAGGAGATCGCCGTCCATGCCGATCGCGTCGAGGTCGTCCTGGGCACCGGTGAGGTGGTCACCGCGGCCACCGTCGTCTGCGCCATCCCCGTCGCCCCGCTGCGGCAGGTGCGGATCACCGGCCTGAGCGGTGCGCGGCTGGCCGCGCTGCGCCGGATCCGCAATGCGCTCACCGCGAAAGTAGTTGCGGCATATGACTCGTCGTTCTGGCGCGGGCTCGGCAAGAACGGCTCGGCGTACAGCGACGGGCTGTTCGGCTCGACGTGGGTGCAGGGCCCGGGTGTCATCTCGGCCCTGGTGTCACCCGCGCAGTACTCGTTCCACGTCGCGGGCGATCAGTCGGCGCGCGACCGGGACGCGCGCGCCGCGCTGAGCCGGATGTACGGGCCGCAGGGCGGCCACCCGCAGGCGCTGTTCACCCGGGAATGGTCGGCCGAGCCC
Source organism: Actinomycetota bacterium (assembly GCA_018268465.1). Lineage (GTDB taxonomy): Bacteria > Actinomycetota > Actinomycetes > Mycobacteriales > Mycobacteriaceae > Mycobacterium. The sequence goes on along the minus strand of JAFDWN010000010.1, from coordinate 361,268 downwards.
TACACCCTGGGTTATATGGCCCATTACGCGCCGGGCGATCTCACCGCCATCGGGCCGACCCATGCCGCGCCGGAGGGCCGGTTCTTCGTGGCCGGTTCGGACTACTGGGTCGCCGGATACATGGAAGGTGCGGTGCGCACGGGCCGCGCCGCGGCCGGTGCGATCCTCGCCCGCTGATCCCCGCTGGCCGAGATAAGGCCCGGGTACGCCAGGACGGCGATCGGCGTGCCATAAGCCTGATCTCGGCGGTTCAGGCGGCGTTGCGGCGGGCGTCCCACAGTTCGTCGATCGCGCCGAACGCCCGATCGAGGCTCTGCTCGGCGAGCGGAACCAGCTCGGCCATGGCCGGATTGGTCGCGGCCATGGTCAGTTCGGCGGTGATGAACCGGGGCCGCAGGCCGGTCAGCGAGACGGCGTGGGGCAGCCAGCTCAGCGCATGATCCCAGCCTTCGCGGGGTGTGCCCGGTCCGTACCCGCCGCCCCGGGCTTCGAGCACCACGAATTCGGTGTCGCCGAGCAGGCCGTCGCCGGACCCGAGGTCGATCGACAGCCCCGGTGCGACGATGTGGTCCACCCAGGCCTTCACGGTGCTCGGCGCACCGAAGTTGTACAGCGCCACGCCGAGCACGATGGCATCGGCGCGTTTGATCTCGTCGACGAGTTCCACGCTGAGAGTGAAGGATTCCTGCTGTGCCGGTGTGCGCAGTTCGGCGGGTACGGCGCTGGCCAGGCCGGTGGCGGCGTCGAGATGCGGGATCGGGTCGACCGCGAGATCGCGGTAGGTGACGACACCGCCGGGATGTGCCGAGCGCCACCGTTCGGCGGCCCTGGCGGTCAGTCGGCGGCTCACCGACCGGTCCCCCTGGATGGACGAGTCGATATGCAACAACTCTGGCATGGCTCACGCTCCATAAATAGTTTGTGTATCGCAAACCATTTATACAGTGTCGATCGTCGGTTTGTTCCCGTAGGCTGCCCACCGTGGAGGAGCAGCTTCCGATCGTGTCGCCGGGCGAGCATCTGTCCGCCCCGTTGCTGCTGCGTCTGGCGCGCCGGATGCAGGCGGAAGGCGAATCCGCGCTCGCCCCGTCCGGCCAGCGCGCACGCCATGTCGTGGCCCTGACCCTGCTGCGCGATCTCGGCGAGATCGGTCAGTCCGATCTGACCGCGACGCTGGGCCTCGACCCGACGAATGTGGTGGCGCTGCTCAACGAGCTCGAGGCCGACGGTCTGGTCGAACGGCGCCGGCTGCCCCAGGACCGCCGCCGTCACACCGTGTCCCTGACCCGTGCCGGCAAGCGCCGGCTCGCCGAAATCGAACGCATGCTCGCCGGCGTCGAACAGCGGGTGCTGTCCGCGCTGACCCCGAACGAGCAGGCCAACCTGTACAGACTGCTGCAGCGCGCGACGGCGTCACCCGGGCGGGTGACTGCGGCGTCCTGCTCCACACCATCGATCCCGTGCCACGAACCGCAAGTAAGCGGCGGACATCCCGCCGGGCCGAGCCACCAGACACCGGGTGCGCCATGAACCCGGGTCCGTGGCCCTATGCGCCGCCCAAACCGCCGGTGTCCGTCGGCGACCTGGTGGTCTCCATCGTCACGCTGATTCTGGCCGTCCTGGTCGGCGGCGCGGGCGCGTTCATGGGTCTGTTCCTGCTTGCGTTCCTCGACCATTGCCCGCCCGAGACCTGCAGTGTCGAGGGCGCCGTCACCGCCGTGATGACCGCCGTCGCCATCGCCGCCCTGGTGGTCGTCGTCGGTCTGACGGTCACCGTCATCGCGCTCGTCCGCCGGAAACCCGCGTGGCCGTTCGCGATCGCCACCCTGGTGCTGTGCGCGCTCGTACTCTTCCTCGGCGGCATCGGATACGAGCGGGCTGTCGGAGGGTAAACCCCACCCACTCGTCCCGCGGCGACCGCACGGGTCAGGGGTCGACACCGTGCAGCGTGTGCACGAGCGGTTCGGCGGCATCGACGTCCTGGTCAACTCCGCAGGCGTCGCGCTGCTCGCGCCCGCCGACGAACTCGGGCTCGACGCCTGGAACGCCACCCTCGCGATCAACCTGACCGGCGCCTTCCTGATGAGCCAGAAAGTGGGCGCCATCATGCGCGCCCAGGGCCGCGGCAGGGTGATCAACATCGCCTCGCAGGCCGCCACCGTCGCGATCGCCGAGCACGCGGCGTACTGTGCGTCGAAGTTCGGACTGGTCGGGCTGACGAAGGTGCTCGCCCTGGAATGGGCCGCTTCGGGGGTCACCGCGAACACCATCAGTCCCACCGTCGTGCTGACCGATCTCGGCCGTGCGGCATGGGAGAACGAGAAGGGTGACCGGCTCAAGGCCCAGATCCCGACGGGACGTTTCGCCTACCCCGACGAGATCGCCGCGGCAGCAGTGTTTCTCGCCTCGGATGCCGCCGCCATGATCAACGGGGCCGACCTGCTCGTCGACGGCGGATACACCATCTGCTGACCCGACGCGCCCCCGCGCCCGCCGAGTCGTGCGCGACATGCCGCGCCCCGCCGGATGTTTGATTTCGGGTGCAATACGATGGACGACCGGTCTCGTGTGCGCTGCCGTCCGGACGGACGGCACGACGGCGCGGGGATGGGAGTCGGCGTGGACGAAGTCGTTCGCATCGGCGGGCGCCGGGTGAAGGTGCGCCGCAACGGATGCGGGCCCGCAGTCGTGCTCCTCAACGGCGTCCTCATGCGGCTGTCCACCTGGGAGCCGCTGGTCGAGCATCTCGACGGATTCGAGTGCATCCGGGTGACGATGCCCGGTTTGATGGACAGCGGCGGCGCGCAGCCGTTGGTGACGATGCGCGGTTTCTCATCGATGACCCTCGACCTTCTCGATCGGCTCGGCATCGAACGCGCCGACGTGCTCGGCCTGTCGTTCGGCGGGATGGTCGCCCAGCAGCTGGCGTTCGACGCGCCCGAGCGGGTCCGCCGGCTGGTCCTGGTGTCCACCTCGTGCGGGCTCGGCGCGGTTCCGAGCAACCCGATGAGCTGGTGGAATGCGCTACTGGAGGACGCATGGGAGTCCTCGCCGCTGCTCGGACCGCTGTGGCTGACCCGCCAGTGGGGTGTCACCCTGCGCAGGGAGTTCGGCGCCAGCTGGGAACGCGGGCTGTGGATCGACGGTGTCGGGCAGCAGTTCGCCGCCGCGTCCATGTGGTCCAGCCTGCCGTGGCTCCCGGCGTTGGCGCAGCCCACGCTGGTGATCGCCGGGACGGCCGACGCGCTCGTGCCGGCGGAGAACGCGGGGATTCTGGCCTCCCGCATACCCGATGCGCGGTTGCACCGCGTCCGCGGCGGCGGGCATCTGTGCCTGCTGGACCGGGTGGCCGAAGTCGGCCCGGTGATCGCCGACTTCCTGCGCGCCTCAGAGCGAACTGCGCTCGATCAGGCTGTCGAGCTCCGTTGACATCCGGTTGGGAAACTGCAGCGGGACGAAGTGGGTGGCCGGCAGTTCGACGTAACGGCTGCGCGGGGTGTGCTCGCTGGCCGTGCGCATCCCGTCGGCCGACGTGATCGAATCCCACTGGCCCGCGATGTAGGTGACCGGCATGTCGATCGTGCTGAGGTCCATGGGCGGGTGATCCCCCACCGCGCGCGCCAGCCGTGAATACCAGGGCCAGTCGTGGTTGGCGAACCGGCGCAGCACGCGGATCAGCGTGTCGCCGTGCACGAGATCCAGGCCGATGGTGCTCAGCCCGCGGGGATCGAATCCGCGTTCGGGTGTCCCGGGGATACCGTCGCCGACGCGGTTGAGCACGGGTCCGAGATAGCGCATCAGATGCGCGCCGACCCGCCCGGCCCTGGGCCGCAGGAACCGGGGCAGGGGGTGCAGGAGCGCCTCGAAGGTGCCGCCGGGGACGCCGGCGACGGCCAGGACGCCGGCGATGCGCTCCGGAGCCCGCAAGGCGGCCTCGAACGCGACGTTCACGCCCAGCGACCAGCCGATGACGATGGCCCGGTGGACGCCGTACGCGTCGAGCACGGCGAAGAAGTCGTCGGTGTGGTCGGCGACGGTGATATGCGACTCGTCGGCGGGGCGATCCGACCCGCCGAGACCACGATGGTCCCAGGTCATCACGCGGTAGCGGTCCGTCTGCTGATTGATCGACGGCCACGCGTCATGGGGTGTGCCCAGGCCGTTGGAGATCACCACGGGCACGCCGAACCCGGCGTTGTCCCAGGCGCGTAGGCGGGTGCCGTCACTGGCTGTGACCGACCGGAACCCCACTGTGCCGCCCTGTCCGATGGACGTTGGAATTGTGCAGCCCCGATCCTAGTGGGTGGTGGGCGGTGAGGACGCGCACTTGGCCGCAACACCTCACCCGTACTGTGGGGCGATGAGCCGCGCCCGATTGACATCCGGGGACCTGCACACCGAATCCCACGGCGATCCGCACGGACGACTGATCCTGTGCGTGCACGGCCTGTCCGCCAACTGCCGCTCGTTCGATCGTCTGGTGCCGGCGCTCGCCACGGCCGGCCACCATGTGGTGACGATGGACCTGCGGGGCCGCGGGCACAGCGACACCACCCCGCCGGGGACCTACGGGTGGGACAGCCACGTGCGCGATCTGCTGGAGCTCGCCGACCGATACGAGGCCGACACGTTCGACGTGATCGGACATTCCATGGGCGGATTCATCGGTATGACGCTGGCCGCGGAGCACCCGCGACGCTGCCGCAAGCTGGTGTCGCTCGACGCCCTCGGCGTTCCGGAGCCCACCGCACTCGTCCCGATCGCCCGGTCGGTCAGCCGGCTGGGCCAGACCTATCCCTCGGTGCACGCGGCACTGGAATACGTGAAATCGGGCGGCGTCATCGCCTGGGATGGGTTCTGGGACAACTACTTCGAATGGGAGTTCGAATCCGTCGCGGATGGTGTCCGGATCCGCACGGACCTGGGGGCGGTCAGCGAGGACGCGACGTACGCGACCACATGCGACATCTACGCGGTCTGGCCCCGCCTGCGCTGCCCCGTGCTGGTGGTGCGGGCCACCAGGCCGATGGCGCCGGGCAGCGGCCTGGTCGTCGGCGCGGACGACGCCCGGCGTTTCGCCGCCGAGGCGGCGGATGCACAGGTGGTGGACGTCGATGCCGACCACTACTCGGTACTGACCGACCCGCGGGTGATCGACGCGGTCGTGCGGTTCGAGACCGACTGACGCCCCGGCCCGCCGCGGCGCCGTGGGGAACAATCTACGCAGTAGGGTAGTAGATCGATCCGGGCGTGCGGACCTTCGGACATGCCGCGGGCCTGCGCCACGATCGTGAGCGGAGATGTCAAGGTGGGCAGATGAAGTGGTTGGCCGCGGCGCTGGCGGCAGTGCTGGCGGTGTTGGTCGTGCCGGCACCCCATGCACGTGCCGATCTGCGGCAACGTATCACCGCGGCCGACGCATACGTCGCCACTCGCCCCGGCACCGTCGGCTACGTCATCCGTGACCGCGCGACGGGTGCGTCGTACCGCAACGGCTCGGCCGGTGCCCTGGTGTGGACGGCTTCGACGATCAAACTCGCGATGGTCGTCGACCTGCTGGCGCGCGAGCGTGCGGGTCAGATCGCGCTGTCGGCCGCCGACCGCCAGCTCATGGTCCAGATGCTGCACGCGTCGGACAACGGTGCCGCCGACACCCTGTGGAAACGGTACGGCGGGCCGGACAATATGGCGTTCAACCGCAACTTCCCCCGGTACGGGATGACCGGTCTGCAACCCCAGCGCGGGTTCGGCGACACCTTTCCGTACTGGGGATTCCAGAAATCGTCCACCGACGACCTGGACCGGTTGATGAACTTCACCCTGAGCGGCCTGCCCGCATCCGATGCCGCGGCGGTGGTCGCCGAGATGCAACATCCCGACAGCAACCAGCAGTGGGGAGTGTGGGGCGCGGGACCGTCGATGACGCCGGGCAACAAGAACGGGTGGTCTCTGGAGCAGGGCGGCTGGGTGGTCAACACCGTGGGCTTCGCCGGCCCCGGGCAGCGCTACACGCTGGCGATCATGAACTCATTGGGGGATCAGGGCGGCTATGACGAGGGCGTGGAGACCACCACGCGGCTGTCCGCGATCCTGCTCGCGCCCGCGTAGTGCCGGCCGGGGCGGGGCCCCGACCGGCACGCCACTACCGGACGCCGACGGGGAACGACAACAGCTTGTCCAAACCGCGTTTGTCGGTCTCGTTGGCGATGACCAGCCGCTGGATCTCCGATGTACCCTCCCAGATCCGGTCGACCCGCAGCTCGCGCCACAGCCGCTCGACCGGATAGTCGCGGATGTAGCCGCGGCCGCCGAAGATCTGCACGGCACGGTCGACCACCCGGTTGGAGGCCTCGGATGCCGCGAGTTTCACCGTCGCGGCCTTGGCATGCAGCGTCTTCCGGGCCACGGCGTCGGCAGGGTCGGCCTGGTCGAACTCCCATGCCACCTGGTGGGTGTAGGCGCGGTTGGTGGTGATGTCGACCACGGAATCGGCGATCATGCCCTGAATCAGCTGACGCCTGATGAGCGGCTCGCCGCCCTGCACCCGCTGGCGGGCCCAGCCGACGGCCAGGTTCAGCGCCCGCTCGGCGGCGCCGATGGTGCGCGCGCCGATCATGAGCCGCTCCTCGGTGAACCAGTCCCTGGTCAGCTCGAGGCCCGCGCCGACACCGCCCAGCACAGCCTCCGGTCCGACACGTACATCGGTGAAGGTGAACTCGGGGTGCTCGTAGACGAAGGTGTGGGTGTAGCGCGGGACGTTGGTGATCTTCACCCCCGGCGTGTCGGCGTCGACCAGGAACATGGTCGGAGCGTGGTCGGGCTCGACGTGGGCGAGCACGATCAGGTAGTCGGCGACATCACCGACGGTGACGAACCATTTCTCACCGTTGATCACGTACCCGCCGTTGCCGTCGGGCGTCGCCGATGTCGTCGCGGCCGAGAAGTCCGACCCGGCGGCGGCTTCCGAGATGGCAACCGCGTCCCGCCGGTCGCCGCGGGCACCCGGGATCAGGTAACGCTCCCGTTGCGCGGGGGTGGCGTGGGCGAGTGGATTGGCCGGACGCCACACCGTGTCCCACAGCGCGTTGGTGAGCTTGCCCAGCTCATCCTGCACCACCACCTGCTCGAGCACCGACAAGCCGGCGCCGCCGAACGCGACCGGCGTGTTGATGGCCTGCAGCCCGGCGTCCAGTACGGCTGCCTTGATCGACCGGTGCGATTCGGCGCACAGCCCGTTGTTCCGCTCGCACTCGTCCTCGAACGGCATGATCTTCTCGGTGAGGGTTCTGGCCCGCTCCTTGAGTTCGGCCAGGCCGGGGGTGTACGCGAATTCCATTGTCGTGATGTCCTTTCAGCAGATGCAATGACTAAATATGTTGTGGATCAACGGTTCTCCACGGTCACGTGGCCAGGGCAGGTCCGAGGGGTGGGGCGGCCGGCAGATCGAGGAATGCGGTGCCGCGTTTGATCAGTTCGTTGGCGACGATCACCCGCTGGATCTCAGAGGTGCCCTCCCAGATGCGGTCGACGCGCACCTCGCGGTACATCCGCTCGATCGGGTAGGACCGGTCGTAGCCGCGGCCGCCGAAGATCTGCAGGCACCGGTCGACCACCCGGCCGGCGGCTTCGCTGGCCGATAGCTTGGCGATGGAGGCCTTGGCGTGCAGCGTCTTACGGTCCGCGCCGTTGTCCGCCTCCCAGGCGACCTGGTGGGTGTAGGCACGGTTGACGGCGATGTCCACCGCGCAGTCGGCCAGCATGGCCTGGATCATCTGGAAGTCACTGATCGGTACCCCGAACTGCTTGCGCGTGATAGCCCAGTCCCTCGCCAGTTTCAGCGCCCGTTCGGCAACACCGACAGTGCGCGCGGCGATCATCAGCCGTTCGTCGGTGAACCAGTCCTTGGTGAGTTCGAAACCCTGCCCGATGCCGCCGAGCACGGCGTCGGCGGGGACGAATGCGTTCTCGAAGACGAACTCGGGATGGCCGTTGACTGCGGAATGCATGAAATGGGGGGTGCGACCGATCCGTACGCCGGGGTTGTCCTTCTCCACGAAGAACAGCGTCGATGCGTTGTCCGGCAGTACGTTCGCCTGCACCAGCAGGAAATCTGCGATGTCGCCGCACGTGACGAACCACTTCTCGCCGGTGATGACGAACCCGCCCTCCACAGGTGTGGCCGTGGTCGCGATCGCGCCGGCGTCGGAACCGGCGTCGGGCTCTGTCGTCGCGAACGCGTCGAAGCGCTCACCCCGCAGGATCGGCAGCAGGTATCGCTCGCGCTGCTCGGGCGACGCCTTCGCGAGGACGTTGGCCGGACGCCACGGGATATCCCACAGACAGTTGGTGACCCGGCCGAACTCCTCCTCGACGATGACCTGCTCCAGGAGGGTCAGCCCCGCCCCACCCCACTCGGCCGGCATGTTGATACCGAACATTCCGGCGTCCATCGCCGCGCGGGTGAGTTTGTCGACGGTCTCTCTGGGCAGCGGTCCGCCGGCTTCCTCAGCCTCGTCCTCATAGCCCATCAGCAGTTCGGCGTATGCCGCGGCGCGTGCCTTCAGCTCCTGCTGGGCAGTCGTGTATGCGAAGTCCATCTCTGTTGTCTCCTAGTGGTTTCCGGCGACCGGGTGGGTCACGATGCGGGCATCGAGAGCAGTTGCGCCCGACGGGGTGACCAGTAGCGGGTTGATTTCGAGCTCGGCGATCTCGGGGTGGGCCGCGGCGAACGCGCCGAGTCGGGCGACAGCGCGGGCGGCAGCGGCGGTGTCGACGGCGGGCCGGCCACGGTGCGCGCCGAGCAGCGCCGCCGTCCGTAAGCGCCACAGCATGCGGGCAGCCTCGTCCTCGTCGACTGGGGCGAGCGCGACCTGCACGTCGCGCAGCACCTCGGTGGCGGTGCCGCCCATGCCGACCAGCACGACGGGGCCGAAACGGGGATCCCAGCGGGCGCCGACGATCAGCTCGACACCGCCGCGCAGGTCGGCCATCTCCTCGACCGAGAACGATGGGGGATCGAGTGTGGCGACCAGCCGGGTGTGAGCCTCGAAAAGTGCTTCACGGGAGGCCAACCCGACCACAACACCGCCGGCGTCGGATTTGTGCAGCAACCCGAGCGCCTTGAGCACGTACGGCGCCCGCAGCTCGGCGGCAGCGGTAGCGAGTTCCCCGGCGTTGCGGATCTGCCGAGCTCTCGCGAAGCTGAGTCCGGTTTGCGCAAACGTATTCCGCGCCGAGGTGTAGTCGGTGGCGGTCACCGGCGCGGCCGCGGCGGGCATCGGCAGCAGCGTGGCTGTCCGGGCGGGCATCGCCACAGCGGCCAGCGCGGTGGCGGCGTCCTCGATCGCGGCGAACACCGGCACCCCGCCATCGGCCAGGATGCGGCAGGCCGGGGCGTCGGGATAGATCGACTGCACCGCCGTCGGTTTATCTCCGGCCGCGTCGGCGGTGATCTGTTTGGCCGCGGCGCATTCGGCCGGACCCAGGCCGGTGAGACCGTCTTCGCCACTGGAATAGCCGCCGAAGTAGCCGGTGAGCAGGATCGCGTCGATATCGTCGCAGGACTGCAGCACCGCGTAGGCACGCGCGTAACTGTCCGGGTCCATCTCGCCCGCCCCGGCCAGGTCGACCGGGTTGGCGACCTGGGATTGTGACCAGAGGGCATCGCGCAGCCGGTTCTGGGTGACCTGGCTCAGCGCGGGCACCTCGAGCCCGGCGGCTTCGACCACGTCGCAGGCGATCACGCCGTGCCCTCCACCGTCGGTCAGCACCGCGACGCGCCTGCCGCGCGGTGTCGCCCCCGCCCTCAGCGCGAGCAGGACATCGGCCAGTTCACGCGGCGTGCGGACCTGGATCGCACCCGCCACCGCGCACGCCGCGGAGATCACGGCCGTGTCGCTGGTCAGCGAGCCGGTGTGGGACTGGGCACCCCGCGCGGCGGCGGTGCTCGCACCGGCCGCCAGGACGACGACGGGCGTACCGTTCGCCACAGCGGCGCTGGCCGACTCGACGAACCCGCGACCGTCGCGGAAGTCTTCGACGTACACCGCAATGGCTGTCGTCGCCGGGTCGGCCGCGCACGCACCGATCAGTTCGACGAGGGAGACGTCGGCCTGATTACCCAACGAGACGAACCGGGACATGCCCATACCCCGCGCCGCCAGCAGCCGGTCCATCTCGATGGCCAGGTTGCCGCTCTGGCTGAGCAGCGCGACGCCGCCGGGTGCGAACTGATTCGAGGACAGATAGGTGGCCGTGGTGTTGTCCACCACGCCGAGGCAGTTCGGTCCGACCAGCACCGCGCCCGCCTCCCGGACCCGCGCGATGAGGGCATCCTCCCGGGCCCGTCCGTCCGCGTCGACCTCCCCGAGTCCGGCGGTGATGGCGACGATCGCCCGCGCTCCCTTGGCGAGCACCTCGTCGACAGCATCTTCGAAGCCGGCTTGCGGCACCGCGATGACGGCGAGGTCGACGGGTGCGACGAGATCTGTCACCGCAGCGACGGCCGGATGGCCGAGAATCTCACCGCCGTGCCGGTTGACCAACTGGACCCGGTGCCGGTGCGCACCCCGAAGTGCCTGTACCGCAACGGCGTTACCCCATTTGGCCGGGTCGGCGCTGGCGCCGACGATCGCGATGGACGCTGGGTCGAACAGAGCGCGCAGATCCCGGGTCACTGGTGCACCCGCAGCGCGCGCGCCGGGCACGACGAGACCGCGTCGTTGGCGGGGTCGTGCTGTTCGGCGGTGAGCACGCCGTCGCCGAGAAGCCCGGCGTAGCCCCAGTCGTCGAGGTCGACGAGGTCGGGCGCGGCCTGTTGGCACAGACCGTAGCCCTGGCAGGCGGTGGAATCGAGCACGAGTTTCATGAGATCTCCAGGTGGTTGCGGGTGTGGCGGACAAGTGGGCCGAGGTCGGCACACACAGGACAGGGATCGGCGAGGTGCGCCCCGACCTGGCCGGGGAATTGGTCCAGCAGGGTGGCGGCCATTCGGGCCGCCGCGTCGACGAGCGCGCATGCGCCGCGGCCGGGAACCCGCCGCGTCCAGCCCGCCATGCGGGCCACATCATCGGCGGTCGCGCCGCCGGTGCGTAACCGGCTCAGCACATCGCGCAACCCGGCGGTGGCGTTGACGCACACACCGCATTGCCGGGCGCTTTCTGCGGCGAGGTAGCCGACGGCGTCGGCGGCGGCGTCGACGGGACAGTCGCCGGGTCCGATCAGGCTGAAGGCCCCGCAGCCCAGGCCGCTGCCGAGCGCGCGGAAGTCGTCGTAAGCCAACGGGATTCGCCATGGATTGGCGAGTAGCCCACCGAACAGGCCGCCTACCGTCGCGCCGTGCAGGCCGGTGACGTCGCCGACGACGTCGCCGAGCGTGATGCCGAAAGGCAGCTCGAGGAGTGCAGGGTCGCGTCCGGCGCCGGTGATCGTAGCGAGGAACGTGTGCCCGCCGCGGCCGCCGGCGAGCAGGGCGACATGGGCGAGCGTCTCGACGTTGTGCACGAGGGTCGGCGCTCCGCCCACCCCGGCCTCGTAGGGGCGCGGCGGTTTCGCCGTCGGCAGGGCGGGGCCGCCGTCGATGGCGCGTACCAGCGCACTCTCCTCGCCGGCGACGTAGGTGTGTTCGACGCGGAACACCGACACCGGGATATCCCAGACGGCGGTGGTCTCACTCAGCGCGGTGGTCACCGAGGACTCGGCGGCGTCATCGGAGACATAGACAATGGCGCGGTCGGCGGCGGCGGCCGCGGCCAGCAGCCGCAGCCCGTCGAGCACCAGGTGCGGCCGGTGCAGAAGCAGGTAACGGTCTTTGACGGATGCTGGTTCACCCTCCTCCCCGTTGGCGACCACGACCCGGGGACCCGGGCGCCCCGCTACGGCGGCGAGTTTGTGCGCCACCGGGAAGGCGGCACCGCCCCGGCCGCGCAACCCCGCCGCGGCGAGGCGTTGCGGCAGGTCGTCGACCGTCCGGTAGCCGCCTGCGGCGGCGTAGTCCGCGCCGCTCTCCCTGGCCAGGGGATCGGCGGTGAGCAGCTCATCCGACACGCCGGGCCACGTCTGGACCCGGATCCGGGTCAGGGTGGCGGTCATCGCCGGGCCTCCGCCGCGCCGCCGGCCCTGACCTCCAGCGCCGCGACGGCCCGGGTGAGGCGGCGCCTCCGGTCGGCCGTGCGCTGGTAGGCCTTCCCCGGCAGACCGATCAGCATCCGGTCGTGTTCGAGCACGACCTGCGCGACGGCCAGCGCCAGCTCGGGATCACCGGCCCGCGTGCCGTCGGCGACGTCGAGGGCCAGTGCGGCCGCCCGGTCGAGGTAGCGCAGCCACCGCCGGCTGGTGCCCCGCAGGACCAGCGTGGTCACCCGATTCCGCTCGGACCGCAGCCCCGATTCGGTCGGGTCGTCACGCAGGTGGGCGAGCAGTTCGGGCAGCGACCGCTCCGGCTCCGGCGTCAGACCGAGCCAGGCGGTCGCGGCGGCGGAACGTGTGTGCATCGGATCTCCCAATTACTTGACATGTGGTGTGGATCACTGGCACTGTAACAAACTAATCAATTAGTCAGCCAGTCCCAAATTCGGCGGTATGCGATCGGGAAGCTCCTGAATCCGCCGCCGACCTGCAAAGAAACGGATGCGTCACACCGATGAGCGACCCCACCACCACCGCGGCGGGCACGCGCACGGCCGAACGGCCGCGCCGTCCGCGGCCGGACCTGCCGCCGCTGGAGCCCGGCCTAGCGTCGCGTTACTACACCGACCCGACGGTGGCCGAGCGTGAGCAGCGGCTCATCTTCGACCGCGCCTGGCAGCTGGTCGGGCACGTCACCGACCTGCCCAATCCCGGTTCCCGCATCGTCGGGACCGTCGGCCGCAAGGAGGTCGTCGCGGTACGGACCGAGGACGGCGACATCCGGGCGCACCTGAACACCTGCCGGCACCGGGGCACCCGGCTGGTCGCCGGACCGGGTGAAGAGAAGGCGCTGCGCTGCCCCTACCACGGCTGGACCTACCACCTCGACGGCACACTCGTCGGCGCGCCGGAGAACCGCACCATCCCGTGCCTGGACAAGACCAAGCTGTCACTGTTCAGCGCACGCGTAGAGGTGTTCTGCGGTCTGATCTTCGTCAACCTCGACCGCAACGCCGAACCGCTGACTCCGCAGTTGGAGGGCGTCCGGCCGCTGCTGGAGCGCTACCTGGGCGGCGAAATGGAGCCGTTCGGCACCCACCGCATCCACCTCCCCGACCCGCAGTTCACCCAGAAGTCCAACTGGAAGGTGGCCGTCGACAACTACCTGGAGGGCTATCACGTGCCCGTCGCTCATCCCGGGCTCATGCGGCTACTGGACTACAAGCGCTACTCCGTGCAGACCGCGCCCGCCTACACCGCCTACGAAGCGCCGCTGCGGGAGAAGGCTTCCGACAACACTGTCGAGCGGCTCTATCAGCGGCTGGTCCGGCCCATGCCCGGACTGGACCTGGCGCAGGGCGACGAGCGGATCTTCCGGTACATCGCGATCTACCCGAACACCGTCATCGATCTGTACCCCGACCACGTCCTGATCTGGAAGATGACCCCGCTCGGCGTGGACGAAGTCAACGTGCCGGGCACCTACCTGCGGCGCAAGGACTGCGACCTGCGTACCCGCGCGGCCCAGCGACTGAACCTGTACGTCAGCAAGATCACCAACCACGAGGACGAAGACCTGGTGGCGCGCATGCAGATCGGCCTGGGCAACACCGATTTCACGCCCGGACCGCTGTCGCTGCGAGAGAAAGGGGTGGCGTGGTTTGCCGACCGCATCCGCGGCGACCTGGGTGATCTGGACGGCGACCTGGATCGGGAGGCGGCCCGATGACAGACTCGCCAACCATGACGCGACGCACCCGTGCCGACATCGCCGCCGAGACCAGAGCGGCGATTCTCACCGCCGCCGCCGAGGTGATCGCAGAGATCGGTTTCGAGAACGTGCGGATGCGCATCGTGGCCGAACGGGCCGGGGTGTCCACCGCGGCATTGCATTACCACTTCGACACCAGGGAGAAGTTGTTCGCCGAGGCGCTGCGCTTCTCGTTCGAACACACCGGCCGTGACGTCTACCAAACCGGCACCGAAACCGACTCCGCGACAAAACGGTTGGCGCGCATCATCTCCGCGTCGCTACCCACTACCGAGAGCCTGCACCGCGAATGGGCGATGTATCAGGAGCTGTGGTGCCGGGCCAACCGCGAGCCGGAGGCGCGCGCCGTGGCCATCGAGCTCAACCGCGCGCAGCAGGGCTGGATCGAGGAGACGCTGGCCGACGGGATCGCCGCAGGCGAGTTCGCACGGTGTGATACCGCGGCCCATGCCCGGTTGATCAGCTCCCTGTGCGACGGCTTCGGGGTGCAGCTGATGTTCGGAAACCCCTCGCTCACCGTCGATTCCGCACGGGCGGCGATCTGGGCGCAGGCGGTCGGCGTGCTCGGCGTCACCGGCGAGTTCCCCGAGGAGAGCCGCTGATGAGATACCACGAGACTCCGGCGCTGAGCCGGCGCCGGTTCCTCGTCGGCAGCGCCGCCGTCGCGGCCCTGCTCGCCACCCCGTCGTGCGCGTACATGACACCGAGCACCCAGCGGGTGGCCACCAAGCCCGTCGAGCCCAAGATCGACGGCGACCTGGTCTACTTCAACTGGGCGGACTACGTGGACCCCAGCGTCTTCGAGGGCTTCCAGAACGAGTACGGCGTCAAGATCATCCAGTCGAACTTCGACTCGATGGAGAGCATGCAGGCCAAACTCGCCGCGGGCAATCGCTACGACATCATCTTCCCGTCGGCGCAGTGGGTACAGAAGCTCGTGGCCGCCAACCAGTTGCACACCATCGATCCGGCGACGCTGCGCAACGCGCCGCTCATCTTCGACCACTACCCGACCTTCGCAGACCCGTGGTACGACGAACGGTCGGCGCACTCGATCCCGTTCACCATGTACAAGACCGGGATCGCCTGGCGTAAGGACAAACTCGGTGAAAACCTGACCGGCGGCTGGTCGGACCTGTGGAACGACAAGGCCAAGGGCCGCACCTTCGTCCTCGACGACCGCGACGAGGTGCTCGGCATGCTCGCTCTGCTGCTCGGCTATGACATGAACACCGCAGCCGACCGCGACCTCGAGGCGATCGTCGAGAAGTTCCGCACCCTGCGGCCCTACCTGCGCGGCTTCAGCAGCGACGACTACAACAACCTGCTGGCCGGCGACGCCTGGATGCACCAGACGTGGAGTGGCGACATGGCGGCGCTGCTGTGGCAGGCGCCGGATGCGTCGATCTACGGCTTCGAGGCGCCCAAGGAGGGAACCCCGATCAACTCCGACGCGTACGCGATCCCGATCAACGCCGCCCACCCCGGCACCGCGCTGCTGTTCATCGACTACATGCTGCGGCCGGAGAACGTCGAGAAGAACATCAACTACATCGGCTACCCGATGCCCGTGCACGGCACCGAGGAGATCTACGGCGAGGTCGTCGCGGACTACCCGGCGTGCACGGTGACCGTGGACGATCTGGCCCGCGGCCTGTACTTCACCAACGACAGCGTGGCCAAGACCCAGGCCAGGGATGCGGCTTACACGGAGATGAAGGTCGGGCTATGACGATTCCCGCGAACCGCCCGGTGCGCAAGGAGCGCCTGTGGACCTGGATGCTGGTGCCCGGCACCGCGTGGATGTCGGTGTTCTTCGTGTCGGCCCTGCTGCTGCTCATCGCGCTGAGCTTCGGCACCACCGATGCGTTGGGCAACCCGCGCTTCGGCGCGACGCTGGACAACATCGCCGGCGTCTTCACGCCCACCTATCTCACGGTGATCGCCCGCAGCCTCGGCTACGCCGTGGCCGCCTCGGTGATATGCCTGCTGGTCGCCTATCCGGTCGCCTATGCGATCGCGCGGCACGGCGGCCGCTACAAGAACGCACTCGTCGCGATGCTGGTCGTCCCGTTCTTCGCCAACTACCTGGTGCGGATGTACGGCTGGCAGACGCTGCTGTCCGACGAAGGCATGCTGATGACGTGGCTGCGTGAATCCGGAGTGCCGGCGAGCTTCCAGATCCTCGACACCTCCGGTGCGGTGATCGGCGGATTGGTCTACGGATACATCGTATTCATGATCCTGCCGATCTACGCCTCGTTGGAACGCATGGACGGCGCGCTGGTGGAAGCCGGGCGCGACCTGTACGGATCGGCGTTCCGTACCTTTCTGACGGTCACGGTGCCGGCCTCGCGGGCCGGGGCCTACGCCGGTCTGGCGTTGGTATTCCTGCCCGCCATGGGCGATTTCATCAGCGCGCAGCTGCTCGGCGGTCCCGACAACATCATGATCGGCAACCTGATCCAGGAGAAGTTCTTCGCGGGCCAGAACTGGCCGCTCGGCTCGGCGCTGACGATGGCGCTGATGGTGCTGCTGCTGGTCTGCATGTTCGCCTACTTGCGTCAGACGGCGCGCGACGCCAGGGAGGCACAGCGATGACCACGACTCTGATCCGCACCGAACCCGTTGGGGACAGCCGGTATCCGCGCACCCCGGCGCGCAGACGCAGAGGTTCGGGGATGAACCGCAAACCGCGGTTTGCCATCGCGGTCACCGCGGTGTTCTTCGTACTGCTCTACCTCCCGATCGTGGCGGTGGTGGTGTTCTCGTTCAACACCAAGAAGTCGCTGACCGTCTTCGAGGGTTGGTCGCTGCGCTGGTACGAGGCGTTCTTCAACGACGCGGAGCTCACCAAGTCCCTGCAGACCAGCCTCGTGGTGGCCGCCGTCGCGATGGTGGGTTCGGTGGCGATCGGCGCGCTGCTCGGATTCGGCCTGGTCCGGGCCCGCTCCCGGTTGGGCAAGGCGGCCAACTTCGTCATGCTCATCCCGCTGATCACCCCCGAAATCGTCACCGGCGTCGCATCGCTCATGCTGTTCCGCGGGGTGGGGCTGCAGCCGTCGCTGACCACACTGATCCTGGCGCAGACCACCTTCTCCATCTCGTATGTCACGGTGATCCTGCGGGCCCGCATCGCCGAACTCAATCCGGAGGTCGAGGAGGCGGCGATGGACCTGGGTGCCACCCGGTTCCAGGCGCTGCGCCTGGTGACATTGCCGGTGATGTGGCCGGCCATCCTCTCCGCGGCCATCCTCATCTTCACCATGGTGTTCGACGATTTCGTGTTGGCCTTCTTCACCAGCGGCGTCGACCCGCAGCCGCTGTCGGTCCGCATCTACTCCGCGATCCGCTTCGGCATCCAGCCGTCCATCAACGCCGTCGGCACCCTCATGCTCGCCGGTTCGCTGCTGCTCATCGCCATCGCCCTGCTCGTCCCGCGCCTGGTCGGCAAGCGCGGCAACGGTCTCGATCTGTTCGGAGGATAACCTGTCATGTCGACCAAAACACTTGTTGCAGAACGTGTCACGACCATCGACCCTGGCCCCGCCGCGGCCGCCTGCGCGGTGTCGCTGCGCGGCATCACGAAGTCCTACGGCGACACCACCGTCGTGCGGGATCTCAACCTCGATATCGCCCAAGGCGAGTTCTTCTCGATCCTCGGTTCCTCGGGGTGCGGCAAGACCACCACGCTCAGGATGATCGGCGGATTCGTCGACCCGACCTCCGGCGAAGTCTCGCTGCACGGCCGTGACGTCACCGACCTGCCGCCGAACAAGCGTGACGTCAATACCGTCTTCCAGAGCTACGCGCTGTTCGACCACCTGTCCATCTGGGACAACGTGGCGTTCGGACTGCGCAGGCGTGGGGTGGGCAGGGCCGAGATGACCAGGCGCGTCGGCGAGATGCTCGAGCTCGTCCAGTTGACCGGCCGGGACAAGGACAAGCCCCGCGCGCTGTCCGGAGGCCAGCGGCAGCGTGTCGCGCTGGCCAGGGCACTGGTCAACCGCCCGTCGGTGTTGCTGCTCGACGAACCACTCGCCGCGCTCGACCTCAAGCTGCGCAAGGCGATGCAGGTGGAGCTCAAGCGCATTCAGCGCGAGGTCGGCATCACCTTCGTATTCGTCACGCACGACCAGGAGGAGGCGCTGACGATGTCGGACCGGGTGGCGGTCATGTGCGCTGGCCGGGTGCACCAGTGCGGCACACCCGAGGACATCTACGAGCGACCCGCGACCCGCTTCGTCGCGGAGTTCATCGGCACCGCCAACCTGATGTCGGGCACCTACGTCGGCGATGCCATCACGCTGCCCGGCGGCGTCCCGCTGCGCACCGGAGCCCTCAGGGGTTGCGCGGTCGGTGACGAGGTCTCCGTCGCAGTCCGGCCCGAAAAAGTCTGGCTGTCCGACCTGACCGCGGACATGGTGCAGACCGACGGCATCCTCAAGGCCACGGTCTACGCCGGGGCGACCACTACCTATGTTCTGGAAATCGCACCAGGAGTAGAGGTTTCAGTCCTCGAACAGAATCTGCACCGGGCGCGCACCGAGGAGCGCTGGGCCGACGGAGAACGGATCCGCATCGGTTGGCATCCCGAACACAGTCTCGCACCACTGATCTGAAACAGGAGTTGTCAAATGTCTTACGACCTCGTCGTTCTCGGGGCCGGTCTGTCGGGCTTGTCTGCGGCGCGCGATCTTGCGGCCGGCGGTGCCGACGTCCTGGTGCTGGAGGCTCGAAACCGGGTCGGCGGCCGCGTCGAACAGGTCACCCTCGACGATGGTCGCATCGTCCAGCTCGGTGGAGAGGTGATCGGCAACGCGCACACCGCCTATCAGCAATTGGTCGCCGAACTGGGACTGAACCTCATTCCGAGCTATGTCGCCGAACCGGGCGAACTGACGTATGTCCTGCACGAAGGTACGTTCGTCGGTGACAGGCCGACGTGGTTCTCCGATGCGGACCACGCAAGCATGGCTCATGTCGAGCGGGAATTCGCTCGGCTCGCGGCGACGGTGGACCCGGACAATCCGTGGGCGCATCCGGATGCGGTGCGTTTCGATCACCTGCCGGTCACACGCTGGCTCGCCGGTATCGGTGCGACGCCGAATGTCCGCCGGGCGCTGGAGGCTGGTCAACTGGGGCTGAGCTCGGGTTCGTTCGAGCGCACCTCGTTGCTGGCGCTACTGCGAAAGTGCGCCGTCACACCGTCGCGGCGTCTCTACTCCTACGACGAGTGGGAGAACCTGCGTGTCGCCGAAGGGTCGGCGACCGTGGCACTACGAATGGCGCAGGAACTGGAGGGCCGGATCAGGCTGGGATCGCCGGTGCGCTCGATCAAGGTCGCACCCGGCGGCTGCACAGTGCAGCTCGCGTCCGGGGAAACGGTGTCCGCCGAGGCGGTCGTGAGCGCGTTGCCGGCAGGCCCGCTGCGGGACCTGACCGTCGACGGCGTCTCCGACGAGCGGCTGGAGTCGCTGCACCGGCAGCGCCATGCGCTGGCGGCGAAGTTCGTCGCCGCCTACGAGCGTCCGTTCTGGCGGGACCGCGGACAGAACGGCCTCACCGAATCGGAGGGCATCCTGGGATCGTCCTGGCCGCAGAACGTGGGTGTGCTGTCCTGCCTGGTGCCGCCCGAACGCTTCGCGGCCTACCTGTCCGCGGGTGAGCGGCACCGCCGCGAAGAGGCGCTGGCCGAATTGCGCGACTGGTTCGGCCCCGAGGCGCTGACCCCGTCTGCGACCTTCGAACGGCTGTGGGGAACCGATCCCTGGACCCAGGGCTACGTCACGCAGTGGCGGCCAGGCGATGTCCACCGGGTCGGACCGCTGCACGGCACCCATGAGCCACCGTTTTATGTGTGCGGTTCCGACCAATGGGTGGCCGGCTACATGGAGGGTGCGATTCGGACCGGTCGCGCGGCAGCGGCGGAAGCGCTGGCGCGAGGTTGATCACATCGTTGGTGCGCATATTGATAGTGCACTAATTAATTGGGTACAGTCAGATCGTGTCCACGGTGGCAGCCGATGACCACCGACGACGAACGGAAGACGCCCATGAGCGACACGAAGTTGACCCGGCCCGACCCGGCGCGGTGGTTCTGGTACGTGTACGGCGGCACCCTGGGGCCCCGCTACCGGGCCTGGGTACTGCACGACCTGACCGGACGCACCCGTTGGGCCCGCCAGGTTGCGCGCACCACCGCGGTCCTGATCCCGCTCGCCGCGGCGGGCCTGCTCATCGCCGGCCCGACCTGGATCACCTGGTTGGCGATCCTCGGCGGACTCGGGCTGGCGCTGATGTACGCGCTGTCCTACATCGACCAGTCGGCCGAGCATCGGTTGCTCAAACACGGGTTCCCGGACGGGACCCTGCAGAAGGTCCTCACCGCGCGCAACGTCGACGCCACAGCGGTGAAGATGCGGCGATATGACTCGATGTACCGCCACGCGCCGACCGCGGGCGGGTGAGCGGGGGCCTATCCTCGTCGGAGTGTCCGAACCGTCGATTCCCGAGCTGCGCGCGCGCCTCGACGGACTGACCTTCCGCGACGCCGCCCGGCTCGGCCGCCGGCTGAAGAACCTGCGCGGCGCCGACCCGGCGAAGCTGACCCAGATCGCCGGTGAGGTCGCGAAGGCCGAGGCGCTGGTGGCCAGCCGCGTCGCCGCGGTGCCGGTGATCACCTATCCCGACCTACCGGTCAGCGAGCGCCGCCACGCCATCGCCGACGCCATCAATGCGCATCAGGTAGTGGTCGTGGCCGGCGAGACGGGCTCCGGTAAGACCACGCAGTTGCCCAAGATCTGCCTGGAACTCGGCCGCGGTATCCGCGGCACCATCGGGCACACTCAGCCGCGCCGGCTGGCGGCCCGCACGGTGGCTCAGCGGATCGCCGACGAGTTGGGCGCCCCGTTGGGTGAGGGCCGCCGGGCGGGAACCGAGCGCCCGGGGATCGAGCCCGTCGGCTACACCGTCCGGTTCACCGACCAGGCCGGCGACCGGACCCTGATCAAGCTGATGACCGACGGCGTTCTGCTCGCCGAGATCCAGCGCGACCGGCGGCTGTTGCGCTACGACACGCTGATCCTCGACGAGGCGCACGAGCGCAGCCTCAACATCGACTTCCTGCTGGGCTATCTGCGGGAGCTGCTGCCCCGGCGCCCCGACCTCAAGGTGATCGTCACGTCCGCGACGATCGAGCCGGGGCGTTTCGCGGCGTACTTCGGCTCTGCCGAACATGGATGTAGCGGCTCTGCCGAACATGGATGTAGCGGCTCTGCCGAACATGGATGTAGCGGCTCTGCCGAGCACGGATCGAGCGGGGCCCCGATCGTCGAGGTCTCCGGGCGTACCTATCCCGTCGAAATCCGTTACCGCCCATTGGAGGTGGTGCGGCGTGCGGCCGACGATCCCGACAGTCCCGACGATCCCGACGATCCGGATCACGACCTGGTCCGGACCGAGATCCGTGACCAGACTGAGGCGATCGTCGACGCGATCGCCGAGTTGGAGGCCGAGCCGCCCGGCGACGTCCTGGTGTTCCTGTCCGGGGAACGGGAGATCCGCGACACCGCAGAGGCGTTGCGCGGTCTGGTCGATCCGCTGACCACCGAGGTGCTGCCGCTGTATGCCCGGCTGCCGACCGCCGATCAGCAAAAGGTCTTCTCGCTGCATACGGGCCGACGAATCGTATTGGCCACCAACGTTGCCGAGACGTCACTGACCGTGCCGGGCGTCCGTTACGTCGTGGACCCGGGGACCGCGCGCATCTCCCGCTACAGTCGTCGCACGAAGGTGCAGCGGCTGCCGATCGAGCCGATCTCGCAGGCCTCGGCCGCGCAGCGCGCAGGCCGCTCGGGGCGGACAGCGCCGGGCGTGTGCATCCGGCTGTACTCCGAGGAGGATTTCGCGGCCCGGCCGCGGTACACCGACCCCGAGATCCTGCGGACCAACCTCGCCTCGGTGATCCTGCAGATGGCGTCGCTGGGCCTGGGTGATATGGAGGAGTTCCCGTTCCTCGATCCACCGGACACCCGCAGCATCCGCGACGGCGTGCAACTGTTGCGTGAGCTCGCCGCCTTCGACGCCGACGGCGCCCTCACCGACCTGGGCCGCAGGCTGGCCCAGTTGCCGGTCGACCCCCGGCTGGGCCGGATGATCCTGCAGGCCGATACGGAGGGCTGCGTTCGGGAGGTGCTGATCCTGGCTGCGGCGCTGTCGATCCCCGACCCCCGGGAGCGGCCGGCCGACCGGGAAGAGGCCGCCCGCCAGAAACATGCGCGCTTCGCCGACGAGCATTCGGATTTCATCTCCTACCTCAACCTCTGGAACTATCTGGGTGAGCAGCGAAAGGCGCTTTCGGGTAACGCGTTTCGGCGGATGTGCCGCGACGAGTTCCTGCACTACCTGCGTATCCGCGAATGGCAGGACCTCGCCGGACAGCTGCGCAGCATCGCATCGGGACTCGGGCTGAGGGAGGGCGGCGGGAACGACGAACCTGCCGATCCCGCCCGCGTGCACGCCGCACTGGTCGCGGGACTGCTGTCGCATGTGGGGCTGCGCGAGGGCGACACCAGGGATTACACGGGCGCGCGAAACGCGCGGTTCGTCCTCGCGCCGGGATCGGTGCTGACCAAACGCCCGCCCCGCTGGATCGTCGTCGCCGATCTGGTCGAGACCAGCCGACTGTTCGGGCGGGTGGCGGCGCGCATCGAACCGGAAATGGTCGAGCGGGTCGCCGCACACCTGGTCCAGCGCACCTACAGCGAGCCGCACTGGGACGCCAAACGCGGCGCGGTGATGGCCTTCGAACGGGTGACCCTCTACGGGCTTCCCCTGGTGCCGCGCCGCCGCGTCGGCTACGCCGACATCGAACCCGACGTGGCGCGGGATCTGTTCATCCGGCACGCACTGGTCGAGGGTGACTGGGAGACGCGCCACCACTTCTTCCGCGACAACGCCCGGCTGCGTGAGGAACTCGTCGAGTTGGAGGAACGCGCTCGCCGCCGCGACCTGCTGGTCGGCGACGACGCCGTCTACGATCTGTACGATGCCCGGATCCCCGCCGGGATCGTCTCGGCGCGGCACTTCGACGGTTGGTGGCGCAAGCAGCGCCACGTGACACCGGATCTGCTCACCTTCACCCGCGACGACCTGCTGCGCACGGACACGACCGCCGAGCACCCCGACAGCTGGCAGGCCGGCGACACATCGCTGCCGCTGACCTACCGCTTCGAGCCGGGTGCCGCCGACGACGGTGTCACCGTGCACATCCCGGTCGGCGTGCTGGCGCGTCTGGGCGGCGACGAGTTCGCGTGGCAGGTGCCGGCGTTGCGGGAGGAACTGCTCACCGCGCTCATCCGGTCGCTGCCGAAGGATCTGCGTCGCAACTTCGTCCCTGCGCCCGACACCGCCCGCGTTGTGCTCGCGTCGATCAGGCCGGACACCGAGCCGCTGTTGGAGGCGCTGCAACGCGAACTACGCAGACGCACCGGCATTCTCGTGCCGATCGACGCTTTCGATCTCGACAAGATTCCGCCGCATCTGCGACTGACGTTCGCCGTCGAATCGGCGGAGGGTACCGAGGTGGCGCGCGGAAAGGACCTCGGCGCCCTGCAGGAACGGCTCGCCGCGCCGATGCGGGAGGCCGTCGCCGACGCGGTGGCAGGCGATCTGGAACGAACCGGGCTGCGCACCTGGCCGGACGACCTCGACGAGTTGCCGCGCAGCGTCGAGGGCACCCGGGGCGGCCACACGGTGCGCGGCTACCCCGCGCTGGTCGACGCGGGTCCGGCGGTGGACGTACGGGTGTTCCCCACCCGGGCGGAGCAAGGTGCCGCGATGGCGCTTGGCACCAGGAGACTGCTGCGGCTCTCGGTCCCGTCGGCGACCAAAAACCTGGAGCGACAGCTGGATCCGCGCACCCGCCTGGTACTCGGCAACAACCCGGACGGGTCACTGGCCGCGCTGCTCGACGACTGTGCCGACGCCGCCGTCGACGCGCTCGCCCCGGCGCCGGTATGGACACGAGCGGAGTTCGCGGCGCTGAGAGACCGCGTCGCCGCCGACCTGGTGCCGACCACACTCGACATCGTCGGCCGGGTGGCGAAGGTGCTCACCGCCGCGCATGACGTGGACATCGCACTGCCGGACAAACCCACAGCGGCGCAGGCTGATTCAATCGCCGACATCCGTACCCAGCTGCGCACGCTGTTGCCGCCCGGATTCGTCACCGCCGCGGGCCGGGCGCACCTCGCCGATCTCGCCCGCTACCTCACCGCGATCGGCCGGCGCCTGGACCGGCTTCCGCACGCGCTGACCGCCGACCGCGAACGGATGGCCCGGGTGCACGCCGTCGAGGACGCCTACGATCTTCTGGTGCAGGCGCTTTCGCCGACTCGTGCGGCCGCGGCCGACGTGCGTGACATTGCCTGGATGATCGAGGAACTGCGGGTCAGCCTGTGGGCGCAGCAACTGGGCACCCCCCGGCCGGTCAGCGAACAGCGGATCCACCGGGCGATCGACGCCGTCGTCGGCTGACCGCGGCCGGCACGCGGGCCGGCCGTGACCGGGCGGCGTCGGCTTGAGGTGCGGTTCGCGGATTCAGGATCGGCACCCGGCGACGCGATCATCGCATCACTTCCCGACGGCGGCGTGCCGTCGCGAAGGCCGCCGCCGAGAACCTCAACAAGGTAACCGTCGAACTCGGCGGAACCCCCCAGATCGTCTTCCCGGACGCCGGCGGGGCGCCCAGCGCCTACGCGTCGTCGCCCGAATGTCCAGTTCGCAGGCGCCGACGCCGTCCCCGATACCACCTCACCCGGACACGTTCGTCGGTCCGTGCTTCGGCTAGCCTAGGTTTGCTTGTGGCGCAGTATGATTGGTCATAACCTTCCCTTGTGGAGGAAGTGTCCCATTCGGGGGAGCCGCATATCGGTTCGGTGTCGTCGAAGCTGAACTGGTTGCGCGCCGGAGTGCTCGGCGCCAACGACGGCATCGTGTCGACGGCGGGCATCGTGGTCGGGGTCGCCGCCGCCACGGCCGACCGCGCGCCGATCGCCATGGCGGGTATCGCGGGGCTGGCCGCCGGCGCGGTGTCGATGGCACTGGGCGAGTACGTGTCGGTGAGCACCCAACGCGACACCGAACGTGCGCTGCTGACCAAGGAGCGGCGCGAACTGCGCGACGATCCGGCTGCCGAGCTCGACGAACTGGCCGAAATCTACGAGAAGAAGGGGCTGGCGGCATCGACGGCACGAGCGGTAGCCCAGGAGCTCACCGACCACGATGCGTTCACCGCGCACGCCGAAGCCGAACTCGGCATCGACCCCGACGCCCTGACCAGCCCTTGGGCGGCGGCGTTCTCCTCGGCGCTGTCGTTCACGACGGGAGCCCTGCTGCCGCTGGTGGCGATCCTCCTGCCGCCCACATCGCTGCGGGTGCCGATCACGGTCGTGACCGTGCTGATCGCGCTGGCGATAACGGGGTGGGTGAGTGCACGTCTGGGTGGGGCGCCCCCCGGGCGGGCCGTGCTGCGCAACGTCGTGGGCGGCGGTGTGGCACTGGCGGTGACGTATGCGATCGGGCACCTGGTCGGGGGAGTGATCGGCTGAGTGCGGTCACCCACAGCGAGCGAGGGGGCCTATCCTGGCCCCATCGTCGGGAGGTGAGTGGTGTGCGCAGGGAATCCGGGGCGCTCGAGGACGCGGTGATCGACGTCCTCGAAGAGGCCGGTGCACCGCTGACCGTTTCGCAGGTGCGGGCGGCGCTGGGCGGCGATCTGGCGCACACCACGGTCATGACGGCGCTCACCCGGCTGACCACCAAGGGGTTGTTGACCCGGACCAAGCACGGACGCGCCTACACCTACGAATTAACCGTGCGCACCGGCGAATTGCCCGCGCTCAAGGCGGCGATAAGGATGCGGCGCGAACTCGACGGCCGCGCCGAACGGGCCGACGTGCTCGCCAACTTTGTCGCCGGCCTGGCCCCCGAGGACGAGGCGGTACTGGCCGAACTGCTCGACAGGTCCGGCGACGACGGGGAAAACCGGCGGTGACGGTCTGGGCCGTGTTGGCCGGATCGTGGTGTCTCGCAGGTGCGCTCGTCGTTGCGCTGCCCCGTCTGGATGTGCTGTTCACGCCGTTCTGGCTGCTCCGGGTGACGGCAGTGGGGGCGGTTCTGCTTGCCGGGGCCACGACAACGGCGGTCCTGACGGCGGCCGGCATCGCGGCGACGGCCCATCACCCGCTCGGCCGCGCGGTGGCCGCCGGGCTTGGGGTGGCCATCGGCACCGGGGCCTGTCGGGCCGTCAGGCACGGTGTCCGCGTGCGGGCGAGTTGGCGCCGCGGTGCGCTGTTTCGCCGCGCCGGGCGCGGCCGGCCGGGCGCTGTGCTCACCGTCGAGGATGAGTGGCCAGCCGCATTCGCCGTGCCGGGCCGCGGCGCCGTGGTGGTGTTGACGACCGGGCTGCGTGAGGCGCTGCCCGACGACGAGCTGGCCGCGGTGATCCGACACGAACGGGCACACCTGCGATGCCGCCACCACCTGTACATCCATGCCGTCGAGGTCGCGGCGTGTCTGAATCCGTTGCTGGCCGGATGGCGGCCGGTGGTGCGTTACGCCGCAGAACGGCAGGCCGACGAGTCGGCGGCGCACCCGGACCGGGCGGTGGCCGCACGCGCCGTCGCCCGGGCGGCGATGCTGACGGCGCGCAGAAGTTCCTCCCGCCATGACACGGTCGGGCGGATAGACGGCGGCTGTCAGGATGTGGTGCGTCGAGTGGAGGCCTTGCGGGCCGCCGCACCCGGCAGACAGCGCAGCTGGGCGCTGGTGGCCGCTTTCGCCGTCATCGTCGGCGTCGCCGCCGATCTGGGAATGAGCGCGGACATCGCCCAGGACCGGATAGCCCCCGAAGCGGGTGAAGCCGCCTCGGTCGTGGTCGGCTGATCGGGGTTATTCGCCGCCCGTCGCGACGTCACCCCACGCGGATTGCGCCCCCGAATCGCCGATCCGGTACACCTGCACGGTCGCGGCGACCGCAGCGACGATGACCAGCGCCGACACCGCGCCGGCCAACACCCGGGGCAGTGGCCGCCCGCGTTCGCGGCGCAGATGCACCACGACGAGCCCCACCGCCGCGACAAGGACCGCGATGGAGAAGTACAGCATGGTGTCGCCGAGCGCGGCGTGCGCCGCCAGCGCGGGCGTTTCACCCACCCGGTGCTCGAGCCATTCGCCGGCCTCCGTCGTGATCGGCGTGGCGACGACACAGCCGACCGCGAGCGCCAGCACGAGCCAGACCAGGCGGCGCAGGGCGGCCGGCCAGAGCGCGCATACGACGGATAGCGCCGCCGTCAACGGCGTGAGCACAACCAGGAGATGCACCAGAAGCACATGGGCGGGGAGACCGTTCACGGTGGACATGACCGAAATACTACATAGATTGTAGTAGTACGGGTCGAGGATGCATCAAGATCACAGGCGACACCCAGGAGCCTGGGAGCACCGCACTTCGGCGGGATATCCGTATTCGTCCGTCGCGCAACGACTGCACGTCCCGACCGAACCGCCGGCCACCGCGCCCTACGCGGTCTCCTGCTGCGCCGTGGCAGGGCGTTGCTGCCACGGCCAGCGGCCGGTGATCTCGAGTTCCAGCGAGAAACTCAGGAATGTGCGGATCGCGACGATCCCCGCCAGGACGGCGACGCTGCGCGCGTCGGGAGTGACGGCGACGGTCTTGATGATGTCGGCGGCGACGAGGAACTCCAGCCCCAGCAGGATGGTCCGGCCGAGGTCCCCGCGCAGCCGTCGGTACACGTCGCCTTCCCGGCCGAGGCGGCGCTGCAGCGCGAATACCGATGCCCACACGGTGCCGATCGCGATGATCGCCACCCCTACCCCGTCGATGACGGTGCCGACCGTCTCCACGACCTCGACGAAACCCATGGGCGAACAGTAGAAGACCGCCGCCCCCTGCGGCGGACAGCGCGCCGGGGGCGGGCGTCAGCAGGGCGGCCCGGTCGTCCGACGGTGCGGTCAGGGTGCGGCGAATCCGGCCTTGTTCAGGACCTTCTGGCCCGACTCTCCGGTGACCAGGTCGACGAACTTCTGCGCCAGCTCGGCGTGCTTCGATTGGCTGAGCACGGCGATCGGATAGGTGTTGACCGCTTCGGCGGCCTGCGGGAAGTCGACGGCCGTGACCTTGTCACCTGCACCGATAGCGTCGGTGACGTAGACCAGGCCGGCGTCGGCCTGTCCCGTCGTGACCTTGTTCAGCACGTCGGTGACCGATGTCTCCTCGCTCACCGGGGACAGGGTCACGCCGCTGGCCTCCTCGACCGTCTTGGTCGCCCCGCCGCACGGAACCGGGGGCGCACAGATGACGACGTTGATTCCCGGCTTCGTCAGGTCCTGCAGGGATTGGATGTTCTTGGGGTTCCCGGGGGCTACCGCGATCGTCAGCGTGTTGGTCGCGAAATCGACCGGCTGACCCGTGATCAGATCGGCCTGTACGGCCTTATCCATATTCCTGGTGTCCGCGGATGCGAAGACGTCGGCCGGTGCGCCCTGCGTCAACTGGGTGACGAGGTCGGACGAGCCGGCGAAGGAGAACTCCACCGACGCGCCGGGGTTCTCCGTCTTGAACTGTTCACCGATCTCGGTGAAGGTGGATTTCAGCGACGCGGCGGCGAACACCATGATCTGGCCCTCCGCCGATGAGGACTCCGGCGACCCGGAAGTCGTTTCGCTGGACGAGGATTCGCCCCCGGAGCTGCATCCGGTCGCCAATGCCAACGCCAGGGCGCAGGCGACTGCGAACATCTTGGAGTTGATCACGCTTGTCCTTTCGGTGTTTCCACGATCACCGTCGTGGCCTTGACCACAGCGACGGCGACACTGCCCGGTTCGAGCTTGAGTTCCCGCACCGCGTCCGCGCTCATCAGGGACACCACGGTGAAGGGCCCGCACTGCATCTCGACCTGGGCCATGACGGTGTCGATGACGACGTTGGTGACCAGTCCGGTGAACCGGTTGCGCGCCGAACTCCCGATGCCGAGGGGGTCGCGGGGTGCCGCGGCGTTCGCGCGGGCGAAGCGGGCCAGCGCGGCGCCGTCGATCACCTTGCGCCGAGACTCGTCCTGACTCGCCGGCAGGCTCCCGTCGTCGATCCACCGGCGCACAGTGTCGTCGCTGACACCGAGGAGTTCGGCCGCTTCGCGGATGCGGATAGAAGGCACCGCCGAATGTTAGCCGCACGCCATGGCCGAAACAACCGCATCTGCGTCATCAATTGGGCATCGAGACCGTATTCGCGGAGATCAGAGGGTGGCCGCGTCGATGAGCACGGCCGCCGCGGAGCGCGCGGACACCAGCGGCGCGGTGTCGCCGACAGAGGTGGCCAGCGCCGTGGCGCCCTCGAACAGCACCGCAAGCTGACGCCCGAGAAGCTGCGGATCCCGCGCGCCCGCCGCGCCGGCCACGGCGGTCAGTCGGTCGGCGAACCGCAGTTTGTGCTCACGCACGATGCCGTCGACACCGGGGAGCGTCCCGGCCGACTCCACCGCCGCGTTGTGGAACGGGCAGCCGCGAAACACGTCGATCGCGGGGATGTCGAAGATGGCCAGCAACCGTTCCCGAGGCGTCAGTCCTTCGAGATCGAGCCGCCGCTCCAGGATGGATCCGCCCGCGGCGTCGATCCGGCGCAGGTAGTCCTCGACAAGCTCCGTCTTGCTCGTGAAGTGTTGGTAGAACGTTCTTTTCGAGACGTTCGCCTGGTGGGTCAACAATTCGACCCCGGTGATGTGGATGCCATGGCGGTAGAACAGAGCGTCCGCGGTGCGCTCGATGCGGGCCCGGGCCCCGCGTCCGCCGGTGGTGGCTGACATACCGCAAACGATACCGATCGGTGTACTTGGGCACAATCGCCGGGCCCAGCGCCGGCGTGACGGACCTCAGTGCGAAGGTTGCGGTTGCCGGCTCAGGTCATCGATCGCCGCGGTGTCCGTGGCGGTCCACGAATGCAGTTGCCGCAGCAGCGCATTCTTCTTGTCGTGGTGTTCACTCATGCGGCACAGGATGTCGTCGAGTACCACGACCGCCTCGGGGATGTGCGGACCCTTGTTGAGCATGACGCATTCGGCGCGTTCACCCATCGCGGCATCGCTGATCTCGGCACGGGAGGGCAGGCCGGTCTGGGCGAGTTGGTCAAGCACCTGCGTGGCCCAGATGACGGGCAGATGGGCCGCCTCGCACAGCCACAGGATCTCTTCCTGCAATTCGGCGAGTCGCTGGTAGCCGACCTCCACGGCGAGGTCGCCGCGAGCGATCATCACCCCCACCCGAGGACGGCGCATCGCGGTGAGGAGGAGCCGCGGCAGTCGTTCGAACGCCCTGCGGGTCTCGATCTTCAGCACGACGCCCAGGTGGTCGCCGCCGAGGCGGTTCAGATGGCGGTAGAGCAGCTCGACGTCGGAAGGGTCCTGGACGAACGACAGTTCGACGATGTCGGCGATGTCGACCACGGTGGCCAGGTCGGCGATGTCCCTGGCGGTCAGCGCGCTCACCCTGAGGTCGGTGTCGGGCAGGTTGATGCCCTTGGCCGCGCGCAACCGTGACCCCTTCGGCGACGCGCGGTCGATGCGCACCGCCACGGCGTCGTGGTCCGCGGCGACGATCCGAGCGGCGATCTTCCCGTCGTCGAACAGGATCCTGTCGCCGACGCGGACGTTGTCGAACACCTCCGGCAGCGTGCACCCGATGGATGCGAGCCCGGACACGCCGGGCGCCGCGGGCGCACAGTCCCGCGTGACTTGCAGGACGTCACCCTGGCGCAGGAAAAGGTATTGCTCCCGCTCGGGCAATGCGCCGACCTCCGTCGCGTCCTCCTGCACGCGCAGGACGGTCCCCGTCGTCAGGTAGGTGGTTTTCTCGGTCGTCGCGTAGACACCGGATGCCGATCGTGACACCGCGAGGCGCCGTTTCCCGCCGCGGGTATCGGACAACGAGATGGTGTCGCCGTCGCGGCGCCGGGCAAGCCAGGCGGCGGCCACGGGCAGCGCCGCCACGCCCGGTTCGGGAACGGGTTCGGGATGCTCCGCGGCGGTGAGCCGGACGCGGGCCGGAGCAACCACGCGGCCGAACGAATCCCGGTCGGGGCGCAGCTTCACCACCCCGGGAGCCGATTCCAGCGGCCCCGTGCGCAGTTTCGGGCCGCCGAGATCCATGGCCACCAGACAGGGCAGGCCGGTGGCCTTGCTCGCGGCGCGGACGCGCTCGGCCATGGCGCGCCACGTGGGTGCGTCGTCGTGCGCGCAGTTGATCCGCGCAACGTTCATGCCGCGCTCCAACAGTGTCGTCACGAAGCCGGGATCGCCGGCCGCCTCCGAGGGCAGTGTGACCATGATGCGCGTGTGGCGGTCCTCCGGTGCCTCGCCCAGCAACTCGATGGCGTGGCGGCGCAGGAGTTCCCGTCCCCGCGTCACGCCGACCGCCGCCGGCTCCGGCGGGTGCCACGACTTGTCGAGCATGGCCGAGACCGCGGCGCGGAGGAGACGGATGGCGGCCTCCACGTTCGGTTCGCTGCGTCCGAGCGAGGACAGGCCGTAGCCGCTCAGCGTCGTCTGCAGACCGCGCAGATCAATCTGTCGGATAGCCCAGTAGTGCACCATGTTCCGCGCGCTCGGCCGGTACCGGGGGGCGACGGTGGCCAGGCGGTCGGCCCATTCGGATTCGGCGTCGTCCAGGCGCTCCAGGAGGTGGTCGAGCCGGGCCAGCAGCCTGACGAGATCCTGGCCGGTGTGATCGTCGGGGGTCAGGAGCCGCGGTTCGTGAAACGTCGGCACAATCGCTCCTTGTCGGTAGTCGCCCGCATTTTGACGCTATCTGTTTCGGCGACCTGTTCGGTAGGGCCGTTTGGCACCGATCGGTGTTCTGGGATGCGCTGAAGCCGCTGTCTACCAATGCTTTACCAAATGTTCATCGCTGTGACATGCACCCGTTGCCCGCGCTTCGGCGGCATGTGATCGCCGAGGTTCCCGGGTGGCTGCGCGGGTGTGTGGTTCTCGTCGATCGGCTGCTGGACAGATTCCACCGCCGCGGCGAACGTGCGCAAACTCGGCCATAAACCCGGCGTGTCTCCTGCAGACACGCACGCTCGCGGAGGCTAAACGGTGCGTGCCAGCCGGTCGGCAAGTAGCGCCGCGAACTTCGACGGATCCTCCAGGTCACCGCCTTCGGCGAGAAGAGCCGTACCGTAGAGCAATTCGGCGGTATCGGGCAGTGAGGCGTCGTTGCCGCGGTCCCTATGCGCCTGCTGAAGGCCGGTGATGAGCGGATGATTCGGGTTGAGTTCGAGAATCCGCTTCCCGACCGGGACGTCCTGGCCGGAGGCGCGGTACATCCGCGCGAGTGCCGGGGTGATGCCGAACGTGTCGGTGATCAGGCACGCCGGCGAACCCGTCAGCCGCGTGGACAGCCGCACTTCCTTGACGTGCTCGCCGAGGGTCTCCGTGAGCCAGGCCAGCAGCTCGGCGAAACTCTGCTCCTGCTCCTGGCGTTCGGCCTCATGCGCTGCCTTGTCCTGCTCGGAGTCGAGATCCACCTCGCCCCTCGCCACCGACTGCAGCGGCTTGCCGTCGAACTCGGTGACGGTTCCCACCCACACCTCGTCGACCGGATCGGTGAGCAGCAGCACCTCGTAGCCCTTGGCTCGGAACGCCTCGAGATGCGGCGAGTTCAGCAGCTGCTGGCGCGACTCGCCGGTGGCGTAGAAGATCTGCGTCTGACCATCTTTCATGCGTTCGACGTACTCGGACAGGGTGGTGGGGTCAGCCTCGCTGTGCGTCGAGGCGAACGAGGAGACGCGCAGCACGGCGTCCTGATTATCGGGGTCGGACAGCAGGCCCTCCTTGAGGACCCTGCCGAATTGCGTCCAGAACGTGCGGTAGTGCTCCTGACGATCGGACTGCATCTCCTTGATCGTGGCGAGCACCTTCTTGGTCAGACGCCTGCGGATCACCTTGATCTGCCGATCCTGCTGCAGGATCTCGCGGGAAACGTTGAGCGACATGTCTTGTGCGTCGACGACGCCCTTGACGAAGCGTAGGTACTGCGGCATGAGCTGATCGCAGTCGTCCATGATGAAGACCCGCTTGACGTACAACTGCACCCCGACCTTGGCGTCCTGGTTGAACAGGTCGAACGGGGCGTGCGAGGGGATGAAGAGCAGGGCCTGGTACTCGAAGGTGCCCTCCGCCTTCATCGGAATGATCTCGAGCGGGTCGTCCCAGGCGTGCGCGATGTGCTTGTAGAACTCCTTGTACTCGTCGTCGGAGACCTCGTCCCTCGGCCTGGCCCACAGCGCCTTCATCGAGTTGACGGTCTCGGTTTCGATCGTGACGAGCTCCTCGCCGCCGGCGTTGTCCTCATCCGAGGCGGCTGGGACCCGGCGCTCGACCTCCATGCGAATGGGCCACGCGATGAAGTCGGAGTACTGCTTGACCAGCGCCCTGATCTTCCACTGCGAGGTGTAGTCGTGCAGCTCGTCCTCGGGGTCCGCGGGTTTGAGGTGCAACGTGACCGACGTTCCCTGCGGAGCGTCATCGACGTTTTCGATGGTGTAGGTGCCCTCGCCGCTGGACTCCCACCGGGTGGCCGCACTCTCACCCGCCTTGCGGGTGAGCAACTCGACCCTGTCGGCCACCATAAAGGTCGAATAGAACCCAATGCCGAACTGGCCGATCAGTTCCGTCGAGGTGGCCTCGTTCTTGGCCTCGCGCAGTTGCTGGCGCAGTTCGGCCGTGCCCGACTTGGCGAGGGTGCCGATCAGGCCGACGACCTCGTCACGCGTCATACCGATGCCGTTGTCGCGAACGGTCAGGGTGCGCGCGGCCTTGTCGAGATCGATCTCGATGTGCAGATCGGAGGTATCGACCTGCAGATCCTTGTTCCGGAACGCTTCCAGCCGCAGCTTGTCCAGCGCGTCGGAGGCGTTCGAGACCAACTCCCGCAGAAAGGAATCCTTGTTGGAGTAGACCGAGTGCACCATCAGATCCAGCAGTTGGCGGGCCTCCGCCTGAAACTCCAGCTGTTCGACGTGTTGAGTCATATGATTCCGTTCGACAACACAACGTTCGGTTACAGGAACCGGCTACCGACGGTAGATAGTACCCAGCGCGGCGCGCCGGCCACCGGCCAGGGAACAGCCGGGCTGCGCGCGATCAACCGGCCCACACATCTTCGACGTAGTGATCGGAGTCCACCAGGCCGATCAGCCAGTCCCGGGCTTGGCCCTCCTCGGCTCCGGTGCGTGCCCGGTAGATGTCGAGGAATGCGCGGCGGACGGCCGGCGCCATCTTGGCACCGTCCCCGCACACGTAGACGTGCGCATTCTTGGCGGGGTCGCCGAGCAGTTCCCAGACCTCATCCGCGTCGGCGGCGATCCGATCCTGAACGTAGCGGACCCCGTCCTGCGGGGCGCGCGAGAACGCCGGCCGCATCCGCACAATCCCGAGCTCCTCCGCCGCCTCGAACTGTTCGCGGAAGATGTAGTCCACCTCGGGATCGCGAACACCGAAGAAGCACAACGCCGGTGCATAGGGCGCGCCCGCCTGTTCGGCCGCCAGCCGGTCGCCGAGAAAGCCGCAGAACGGGGCGACGCCCGTTCCCGCGCTGACGAGGATGACGTTCCTCGTCGGGTCCGCCCCGGCCCGGAAGGCCTGGCGTGCCTGGTCGACCCTGGCCCGGATCTGGTGTCCGGGATCGATGGCGGCGAGGTGGTTCGACGCCACCCCCTTGAACAGGCCGTGACCCGAGCGCGCAGGTGCGTCGAGCACGCTGATCACCAGCGCGACCGTCCGCGGGGACAGCCGCGACGACGACGCGATGGAGTAGTGCCGCGGGGTCATCGGCTCGAGGAGTTCGAGCAGTTCGGCGCCCGTGACCACGCAGGCCGGGAACTCCAGCAGGCATTCGATGGGACTGAGCGCACACGGATCGGATGCCTCGGCGAGAGCGTCGAGCCGTTGCCGCTCAGGTGGGCACGGGTTGATCGCCGCCAGTCGGCGTAACTGACTGCGGGTGGCGGGCTTTCGCAGTTCGACGAAATGCGTCAGCAGCTCACGCACGCTGACCTCGCGGTCGATCGCGATGAGCCGCCGCGAGCTGCGCCGGGCGTTGATCGACAATCGGAGTTCCGGGTCGATGCCGAATCGCTCGATCACCGCATCGACGAGTTCGGGTGGATTGTCGGCGAGCACGGTCAGGTGATCGCCGGTGTGGTATTCGACGTCGTCGGGAAGCGCCACCCGGACATAGCGTTTGGCTTGGCCCAGCGAGTTGTCGGCCGTCACCAGCTCGGTGCTCTCCAGCACGGTCATCGGTGTCACCGTGAACCGCGTGTCGATCGCCGAGGTGACCGGCCCGACGATGGGATGCAGCTCGTAGAGCGGTTCATCCGTGCTCGTCACGGGTATCGCGTCGGGATCGCCGAAGTGCTCGGCGAGCGCCGACCACAGCGCGGCCGAGAACTCCTCGACCGTCCCGGTGAAATCCCCCGACGTGTCGGCCGCGGCCCGGTCAACGAGGCGGCGGGCGCCGAGTTCGGCGAGTCGTTCGTCGATGCGCTTGGGCACGGCCTGGTAGGTGTCGGCCCAGTTGCGGTCGCCGACGCCGAGCACGGCGAAGTAGCGGGCGTCGCCCAATTCGGCTCCCGCATCGAGGATCCAGTCGTAGAACCCGCGTGCGTCGTCGGTGGGCTGGCCGTTGTAGGAGGAGGCGACGATCAGGATGGCATCCGATTCGGGAAGGCCACTCGCCGCATCGTCGAGCGGCGCCACCGTGGCGGTGCAGCCCATGTCGGTGGCTTCTTCGGCGAGTTGTTTGGCAAGCGCCCGGCAGGTGCCGAGGTTGGAGCCGTGCAGGACGGCCAGGGTGGTTCCCGCCCTGATGGCACGGTGCGCCGATGCCCCGGTCGTCGCGGCGGTGACGGGCGCGGTGGCTTGTCCGCGGCGATCGTCGGGGGTCCGTCTGCGCAGCGCGAGGCGGAAGCCGGTCGGTCGGCGGCTGAGTGGGCTGTCCCACTGCAGCGCATAGTGTTCGGAGTCGATCAGCCGGTACCGGTGTACCAGCCGGGCAAGTGCCATGACGGCCTCGTGCAGCGCGAACTGGCGGCCGATGCAGGATCGCGCACCGGTTCCGAACGGCTTGAACACGGCCGCGGGACGGTCCCCGGCGCGGGCGGGTGCGAACCGGTCCGGATCGAAGAGCTCGACGTTGTCGCCCCACTGCGGTTGGCGATGCAGCGCCCCGGTGAGCACCGTGACGGCCTCACCCGCCTTGACCGGATACTTCCCTCCGATGATGGTGTCGGCGAGGGCCATTCGATCGAAGCTGAGCACCGGCGGCGACAATCGCAGGGTCTCGTCGACGACCTGGCGCAGGTATGTCAGCTTGCCGATGTCGTCGTACGTGGGCAGGTAGTCGTCGTCGGCTCCGAATACGCCGTCCACTTCGGCCTGCACCCGGCACAGCACCGCGGGGTGGTGCACGAGGCTGTAGAGCGCGTTGGGCATCAGCTCCGACGTCGTCAGTTGGCCGGCGATCAGGAACGTCATGATCTGGTTACGGATGTTCTGCGGGTCCAGCCGGTCGAGCATCGCATACAGCAAGTCATCGAGATCGCGCCCGTCACCGTCGCGGTGCCGCTGCACGAGCGCATCGAAATAGGTGTACATGGCGGCCAACTCGGATTCGAATTCGGCCGTCACACCGTGTGATCCGAGTTCGGCCAGCGCCGCGGTGAAGCTTCGCGGGATCGGGGCGAGCCCGTCATGGTCGAATGAGTTGAACCGCGCGCCGAACCCGGCCAGCGCAACGGTGTCCATTGCCAGCTTCTGCAGACCGGTGGACACATCCACCGGTTGCTCGCCGGCGCAGATGTCCCACCGCGCGATGAGCTGGGTGCCGACCTCGAGCATCGGAGTGTGGTAGTTGCGCAGACCGGAATAGCTGAACCCGGGCAGCAGGGCGTCGTGGGCCCTCTGCCAGTTCGGCTCGCCGTGGTAGGCGGTGAACAGCCCGTCGCCGGCCAACGGCCGAACCCGGGCCAGCGATTCGGTGAGGTTCTTGGCGAACCGGCTCTCGTCGCACAGCTCCTCGACCAGCTCCAACGAGCATGCGTAGAGCTTGCGGATGCCGCTGTAGTCGGCGTAGAACAGTGGTCCGTGCAGCTCGCCGAGCAGGTCGACGGGCAGCGCATAGGGGCGGCCGACCAGGTCCGCAGGCACCGGGAGCTCGCCCTCCGCGGAGGGCACCCCGTCGATATCGGGGGGCAGCGACGGTGCGAACTCGGCCATGCCGGGCAGCATAGTGTCGCGACCTTGGGACCGGGGCTTACTTGCGGTGACTGCTCGTCCAACGCCGGCGACTGCGGCGGATGCGTGCGTCCCGCGGCCGGTCAGCCTCGCCGACTGTGCCCGGATTCAGAGGTCCCCGTACGCGAGCCCGCCACCGACCACCGTCGCGGTCACCGTGGTGCCGGCGATCTCCTCGGCGGGAATGCCGAACAGGTCTTGTGACAGCACGACGAAGTCGGCCAGCATTCCCGTTGTGATGCAGCCCTTTTCGTTCTCCTGATGGGAGGCGTAGGCGCTGCCGGCCGTGTAGGCGCGGATCGCCTGCTGGACGGTGATGCGTTCCTCCGGATTGAACGCCGCACCGCCCGCGGTTCGGCGGTTGACCATGTCGTGAATGTTGAGTAGCGGATTCGCCGAGACGACTGGAGCATCGGTCGACGCCGCGACCTTGAGGCCGGCGTCGAGGAGTGCCTTCATCCGGTAGGCCAGCCGCGACCGCCCGGTACCCAGCGCCCGCAGCACACCGTCGCCGAGTTCGTAGACGAACCGGCCCTGGGGAATTGCGAGAAGCCCAACCGATCTCATTCGGGCCAGCTGTGCGTCGCTGGCCATGCAGACATGTTCGATGCGGTGCCTGGCATCGCTGCGGGGTTGGATGCGCTGGGCTTCCTCGACGATGTCGATCGCCACATCCAGGGCGGCGTCGCCGATGGCGTGCACCGCCAGTTGCCACCCGGCCAGATGCGCACCGACCAATCGTTCTCGCAGCTCACTTTCGGGAAACTGCAGGTAACCGTGGTTGGCGCAGCCGGCCAAGGCATCGGCTTCGTAGTCTTCGCGCATGTAGGCGCTGCGTCCGATCAGGGAGCCGTCGGAGAGCACCTTGACGGCCCCGAGGCGTAGCCACTGGTCGCCCCATCCCGACCTGACCCCGTGGTCCAGCCCGTAATGCGGATGTCCGCCGGTGTCGACGTCGTCATGGCGGTGCAGGGTGGTCAAGTAGGGCATGACCGTCGCCCGCACCCCGAGCTGTCCCCGATCCCGCGCAAGTTGGTAGCCGGCGATGTCATACTTCGAGATACCCAGATGGTCGGGTGCGCCCAGGCCGGGGTCGGTGATGCTGGTGATGCCCACGGCCAGGGCGGCTGCCGAGCCGGCGGCGACGTACTCGGCGACGTGGTCCGCATTTGCCGCGGGAATATGTTCGGTGACAATACTTTTCGCGGTCTCTTCGAGCAATCCGATCGCGCGTCCCGACGCATCGACCGGGACTGCGCCGCCCGGTGGAACCGGAACCCCGAGGCGCCCGGGGAACCCCGCCAACTCGAAAGCCCGGGTGTTGGCGACACCCATGTGACGCGAAGCATGGACGAGATAGACCGGTCTTCCCCGCGCCACCCGGTCGAGATCCTCGGCGGTCGGATGCGCACCGAGATAGTTCTGGTCGTACCCGGCTCCGATGACCCAGGCGTGCTCGTCGGCGTGGGCGGACGCGGCGGCGATCGCGCTCAGCAGTGCATCCATCGAGCCGGCATGTGAGGGCCGCAGATCGACCTGGCGCATCGCAAGGCCGACGGAGACCAGGTGGTGGTGCGCGTCGTTGAAGCCGGGCACGACGACCGCGTTGTGCAGGTCATGCACCGACCGGAACCGGTCGGTTGGGATGTCGTCGTCGAGGCTGATGATGCGGCCGTTGTGCACACCGACGGCGTTGACCCGATTCCGGCTGTGCAGTCCGGTGTGGAAGCGGCCGTTGACGAAGATGGTGTCGAAGCGCATCCATCCCCTTCCGTCGTGCGCTCGGTGTCCCATGAGTATCGGGAGGGCGGCGCGAAGCTGTCCAGCGAAGTGGTGCCGATGCTCAATTGATCGCGGCCCGAACTCGAACGCGTGGACACCGCCCGAAACCGCGGACCATGACATTCCCCGCGTGCGGCACGGTGCCTGGGTGTAGCGTTGGTCGCCACCAGGGGCGGGTCGTCGCCCCCTGCTCAGGGTTCGGGGAGAACAGGGTCGTGACGATGGCATCAACTCGAGTTGCGCGTGTACTGACGATGTTCGCGACGGCCGCTGCCCTGTGCACCGGCGTTGCGGTGGCGACCGCACCGGCGGGTTCGGCAGCGGTCTGCGGCTCGGTCGGCGGCGCTCGCGTCGATGTCAGTGGATGCGCCGATCCGTTCTACGAGCTCAACGATGCGCTGCCGCCGCCTCCGCCGCCGGCGTACGTGCCGCCGCCACCGCCGCCGGCGTACGTGCCGCCGCCACCGCCGCCGCCGAATGTGTCGGTGTGCGCCGACGTGGGCCGGCGCATCAACGTCAGCGGGTGTGTCTGACCTGCTCGGGGATCCGGCGCGGTAGAACCGAGTGATGCCGGCAACGATGCGACGCCTCCGCACCTCCGCCGCGGCGGTGCTGCTGCTGGCGCTGGCCCTGCTGGTCCCGCCCGCGGCGCATCCGCAACCCCGGGCAGCCGCGGTACCGGTGGTGACACCCACGGTGCTCGCCCAGATGCCGCACGATCCCGGGGCCTACACCGAGGGCCTGGAGTTCGACGGGACGACGCTGTACGAAGCCGCGGGGCAGTGGGGCACCTCGGAGTTGCGCGACATCGACCCCGACACCGGTGCAGTACGCCGCGCGGCCCCCCTGCCGGGGAAGTACTTCGGTGAAGGGATCACCGTCGTCGGCGACCGGATCTGGCAGCTGACCTACCAGGACGGCGTCGCGGTCGAGTGGGACAAAGCGACCCTGCGGCCGGTGCGGGAGGTGCCCCTGCGCGGCGACGGCTGGGGGCTGTGCCGTGACGGCGGGAGGTTGATCAGCAGCGACGGCACCGACCGCCTGCACTTTCGCGACATCGGCGACCTGTCCCAGACGGGCACCGTCACGGTGACCCGCGACGGCGCCCCGGTGGTCGGCCTGAACGAACTGGAATGTGTGAACGGCCGGGTATGGGCGAACGTCTGGCCCACCGACACCATCGTGCGTATCGACCCGGCGACCGGGCTGGTGGACGTCGTCGTCGACGCATCCGGGCTGTGGGGTAGCGCGCCGAGAACCAGCGCGCAGGTGCTCAACGGGATCGCCCACATCGACGGCGACGAATTCCTGCTCACCGGCAAGTACTGGCCGACTTCCTACCGGGTGCGGATGGGCCCGGCGCAATGAGTTTCAGCGCGGGAACTCGGCCGTGATGCGATCCAGCAGCGCCGGGTAGCGGCCGGCCTCCCTGTGCCTGCCGGGTTTGCCGCTGCTGACCACCGCCGCGGCCAGCCCGCGTTCGGGATCGGCCCAGACCGCGATATCGACAAGGCCGGTATGGCCGAACGCGCCGGGGGCGTCGCGGCCGAACGGCCCGAATCGCCGGGATCCCAACATGTATCCGGTGCCCCACCGCAGCGGAGCGAAACCCGTCGCGAGGTCCGGACGAAGCCGCCTGCATTCGGTGGTGGCGGTCCGCAGCGTTTCGGTGCGCATGATCCGGACACCGTCGAGTTCGCCTCCGCGGCGGAGGATCTCGGCGAACCGGGACAGTTCCTCGGCGGTGGAGACGGTATTCGACGACGGCACCACCCCGGTGAGGAAGCGCGGCGTGTTGGAGAACGGGATGATCTGGTGCAACGTTCCGCCGACCGCCCTGCGGAAGGCCGCGGCGATCGGCGCCGGCAGCGGCGTGCCCGTCACCTGGCTGGGCGCGACCGCGGCCACGTCTTCCTCGGCCACACCGTAATTCGTCCACCGGAAGCCGAGCGGGTCGAGCACCTCCTTGGCGAGGATGTCGCGGATACTCATCCCCGTTGCGGCGGAGACGATCTCACGAACGAGCGGACCCCACGTCAGTGCGTGGTAGATATGCACCCGGCCCGGCCGGTAGAGCGGCTTGAGCCGGCCCAGCATCTCCCTCGCGTAGTCGCTGTCGTCCATGCGTTTGAGATCGGGTCTGGGGCCGGTCGCGAACGGGACGCCGGCGCTGTGGGTCAGCACATGCCGGATGGTGGTGCGGTCCTTGCCGTGACTGGTGTAGCCGGGCAGGTAGTCGCACACCCGGTCGTCGAGCGAGAAGTAACCCCGCTCGGCGAGCATGTGGACGACGGTGGTGCTGACCGCCTTGGCGGCGGAATACACACAGAACGGCGTTTGTGTTGTCACCGTTACCTTTTCGGTGTCCGGCGGATCGTCCGGCGCATTGCCCCAGGCGTGACCGATGGCCCGGTTGAGCACGACACGGCCGCGGTGGCGCACGCACACCTGGATCGCCGGGTGCATCCCGGCCTGGTACCAGTACCGCGCGGCCTGCCAGATCCGCTCGACGCCGGCCGCGTCGACGCCGGAATGGTCCTCGGCGGCCACGGCCGTGACGGCGTCGAGGTCGGCGGGAACCCGGATCCTGCCCGGTTCGGTCATTGCGGCGTCCTGCGCAGCGTCGCGCCCAGGTGATGCTGGACGGGCTGGCCCACCGCGCCCATCCGCACCGTGTACGTCAGCGTGTCCGCGTCGATGTGGATCGTGCGGCACAGAGCCATCACATCCTTGGCGGATGCGGACAGCCCGATCGACGTCGCGATCATGTCCATCACCATGGCGGAACCGTCGATCGCCAGATCGCCCTCCTCGATCTCGGTGATCCCGGTGGGATGGGCGAGTACCCACTCCACCCGACCCGGCGCGGGCATCCGTACGTAGCCGGTCTCGGCATGCAGGGGCCTGCCGTCGTCGGCCGACCGGGTCCGCTGACCGTAGACGAGGAACGGCTTGCCCACGTGGCCGAAGGTGATCTCCTCGAGGTAGTCGAACCGCGGGATGGTCGGGTACTCACCGCTGCCGCGACCCGACCAGGTGCCGAGCAGCGGCGCCAGGACGGCGATGTCCGGATGAAGAGGAGCCACGACCGTCAGAGTACGACGCTCACATCATGGCGACGTGTGAAGAACCCGTGGCGGCGCCGTTGCCGCCACGGGCTCCCGTCTGCCGGGTTCAGCCGGCCATGAACTGGCTGTAGGCCGACGCCAGCTGCGGCGGCAGCACCGCCACGTTGCAGCTGCGCTGGGCATCGCCGATCGGTGCCAGGATGCCGCGCAACTCGTAGTACTCCGCCGGGTTCGCGGTGAAGTAGCTGCGCACGTTGGATTCCGCCTGCGGGTACGGCTGGCTGACCGCCGCGGTGAGCACCTGGTTCGCGCCGGGATGGGTGGCCAGGTAGTCCCGCGCCGAACTGCTCACCGAACTGATCGTGTTGGCGAGGCCGTCGGCGCTGCAGGGATCCGGTGCCGCGCTTGCCGCCGGCGCGGCGATGACAGCCGTCGCCAGCCCCCCGAACAGGCAGCCGGCGAATACGCCCGCGAGTCGCCCTGGCGCACTGAAAGTGCTGGATTTCATGATCACCCATTTCTCATGTCTGCGATCCACATCGCTGTTCGCCCCGCCCGAATTCAAAGGTAACCGCGAATAAACACGGCTAAACCGGGCGAGCGCGCCGGGCTCGTTTCGGGAACGAAAAGCGTTACACCGCAACGGCGTGAAGTGGGCCTCAATCGGACCGTGCCGCTGCCGGAAATCGTGCCGAACCGTGCAGGATTTGTGAAATCCCTTAAGGTCGGCGACCCGTTCTTAATTGATCGTGATATGCGTCGAGACCGAATTGTTATGGCGATCGACGGTGATCATGAATGAGCGATCAGCCCGGTGGGGGCGTGAGGGGCCGAGAGAAGACGAAATCGCGCAGACCGCCGAGCACGTCCATCGGATTGGGCCCGGCAGGCGGGCAGCCCGCCGAACAGTCGGCCTGCTGCCACGGCTGGCAGCTGCTGGTCACGAAGCTGGTGTCCGTGGGCTCGATCTGGACGGTCTGGGGCTTCTTGGT
The DNA here is from genome assembly GCA_018268465.1 of Actinomycetota bacterium. Taxonomy (GTDB): domain Bacteria; phylum Actinomycetota; class Actinomycetes; order Mycobacteriales; family Mycobacteriaceae; genus Mycobacterium. The sequence continues at coordinate 318,157 of JAFDWN010000010.1, read as the reverse complement.
CATCGCGTTGTCGACGATGTCGGCGCCGTTGACGCGCTTCCAGTAGCACGCCGAATCGCCGACGGGTCCCGCCGAGGTGTAGGTGCCCGGCTGGATGTCGGTCCCGACGGTGTAGGTGCCGTCACCGGGGAGCGTCACGCCCGCAGGCGGGGCCGGGGCCGCGGTGGGCGCGGGACCCGGATCCGGCGCAGGGGTGGGGGACGGCGCCGGCTGGGCGGATGCCACCCCTGCGGTTCCGAGGTAGGCCGCGGCGAGTATCGCCGCGGCCACTCGTCCCGATTTCGACCACATGGACAATGAGCTTAGCTAATCAAGGCGTAAGGTCCCAGCCGCGGTGTATCCGCAGCACTGCCGACCAGCGTCAGCGGCGGGCGCAGCAGCGGCCCCACGACGTCCTCGGCCGGGGCGTCGAACCGTGCCGACGCCCCGGCGAACAGGGCACGCCACCGCCCGCCACGGGTAACCGGCGGCGGACACCCGAGAATCGACCGCGCTGGGCAAACCCGTGGGTAGGGTGATCGCCATGACGGTCGGCGCGCGCCGCGACGGGGCCGCCCACGCGTGCCACACCGGCAGGTCCGGCTAGGGCCCGTCCGTGCGGAGCCTCGACCCCACGACTCTGCTGCTGCTGCAAATCGGCGTTCTGCTGGCCGTCGCCTTCCTGCTGGGACGGCTGGCCGAGCGGATCGGCCTGCCCGCGACGACGGGCGAGCTCGCGGCGGGCCTGCTGCTGGGCCCGTCGATTCTCGGCAGCCTCATCGCTGCGGCCGACAGGGAGTGGGTCTTCGCGCCGGTTTCGGGTCAACTGGACTCCCTGCGCGGTGTGGCGCTGTTCTGCGGCGTGCTGCTGATCGGAGTGGCGGGTGCCACCGTCGACGTCCCCTTCATCAGGGCACGCACCAGGACCGTCGGCCTCATCAGCCTCGGCGCGCTCGGCCTGCCGCTGGCGGCCACGATGGCGCTGGCCCCGCTCGCCGACCCCGTGCTGCGCGGGCCCGAGGCCGGTGTTTGGGCATTCGCGGCGTTCGCGGGTCTTGCGTTGTCGGTCAGCGCGGTGCCGGTCATCGTGAAGATCTTCGCCGACCTCGGCGTCCTGCACCGGCATCTGAGCCAACTCTCGCTGAGCGTTGCCGTCATCGACGACGCCGCGGTCTGGGTGGGAATCTCGGTCATCGCGGCGGTCGTGCACCTCGAACAGGCGGGTGAACCGTCGGCGTGGGCGGTCGACGTACCCCTGGCGCTCACCGCTGCCGCCGGCCTGGCGCTGATCGCCGTGGTGGCACGCCGTACGGTGCGGGCCGGCGGCGGCAGCGCACACGGCGGGGTCGGCATGTCATGTCTGATCGCGGCCGCATTCATCACGCTGGGCGCGGTGTTCACCGACGGTGTCGGCCTGGACTCCACCCTCGGGGCCTTCGTCTGCGGGGTGATCGTCGCGTCTGGCCGGCTGGTCCCGGTCGCCGATCTGCGGCCGTTGCGCACGGTCGTCCTCGGCGTGCTGGCGCCGCTGTTCCTCGCCGTGAGCGCGCTGTCCGCCGACCTCACCGCACTGCGCGATCCGGGATTTGCCCTCACCGCCGCCGCGGTGGTGCTGCTGGCCGTCGCGAGCAAGTCCCTGGGCGCCTACTGGGGTGGGCGGCTCGCCGGCCTCGAACGCCGGCCGGCGTTGGCGGTGGCGTCGGCGCTCAACGCGCGTGGCACGGTCCAGCTCGTGGTCGCGGCCGCGGGTCTGCGCCTCGGGCTGATCTCCGTCGAAGGATTCACGATCCTGGTGCTGGTGGCGTTGGTGACCTCGGCGATGGCCGGTCCGCTGATCCGGCACCACATGCGCCAGATCCCACCGACAAGTGACGAGGGGCGCCGAGAGCCGCTGCTCGACTGAGTGCGGTCGCGTGCGCGGCAGGACGCGGTATTGCGGCCGCCGGCGAGGTGGGGACAGTTTGCGGCGGTCATTTCCGCGGTCGGGGCCCAAGCCACCGTGCCGCCTGGTTCGGCCGGCATGCCGCGCCGGCCAATGGCTACTGGTTCTCGATCGACTCGATCGCGTCGTCGTCGAGAAATGCAATGCGACCGTCGTCGAGGGCAACGGCGTACCGCCGCGCTCTGACCGTGTGGTTCTCGTCGACGACGACCTCGGTACCCGCCAGCGAGCCGTAGTCCTCGACGATCTCACCGGTGACATGCAATTCGTCGGTGGTGCGGACCCGGCAGCCGATCGGGAATCCACCGGAGTTTTCAGCGCCCCCATTCATGCAGAGAATGTAGCGCTTTGCGACACGCGGTGTCATCCAACGGCAAATCGCGATGTTTGATCGTGAACAATTCGTATTGCCCGTGAAACCCGTCCGCTCGTGACGACGGCCCCCGCCTGGCCCGCGCGGCTATCCTGGGCGCAGCAGGCATCCACGATCGGGAGCGCGCACATGAGGATTCGGCTACTGCCATACGTCACGCTCGACATCGACGATCAGGTGCGCGGGCGGATGCGTGCCGCCGGGGAGCGGCTGCGCGTCAACCTCAGGGCGTATCTCATGAGCGCCGCCGACGACGTCGACACCGCCGGCGGCAAGGTGCGGGGGCTGTGCGACGCCGCGGTGCACCGCGTCGATTCGGTGGTGGCGACCGTCAACGACAAGATCGACCCGCGTGAACGGGATTCCGATCAACGCCTCGAAGTGAGCTGACCCGCACCGAACGCCGCGCCGGGCATTCGGCGGTCCGTCTCGGCGACCGGCGACTTCCCGTTCGAGAGGGCCGCACCAGCTCCCACGCTCTACGGTTGTGGATGCCGTCCGCATTCCGGTGATGCGGACCCTGCGCCGAAAGAGGGGTTCGCGGATTGGTCGGCCAAGGGTTGGCGGTGCTCTTCGCCCTGCTCGCGGCGGTGTTCGCGGCCATCGGCATCGTGGTGCGGCAGCGCGCCACCATGGACGTCCCGCCGGAGAAGGGCGTCAGTTCGCTCATGTTGCGTACCCTGCTGCACCGCCGGCTGTGGTGGGTGGGCACCGCGGCGGCGGTCGCCGGCTACGGCTTCCAGGCGGTGGCCCTGGGATTCGGCTCGTTGCTGCTGGTGCAGCCGGTGCTGGTGTCGGCCCTGCTGTTCGCGCTGCCGCTGAGCGCGCGCCTGGCAGGTAAACGGGTGACCCGCTCGGAATGGGTGTGGGCGCTGGTGCTCACCAGCGCGTTGACGATTTTCGTCGTGCTGGCCAGGGCCACTTCGGGGAACTACAACGTTCCGGTGGCCGTCACCGTCGGCGTCACCGTGGTGTGCACGATCGCGGTGATGGCCTGCGTGGTCGTCGCCACCCGCAGCACCAGCTGGCGCCGTGCGGTCCTGCTCGCCGTGGCCGTCGGTGTGCTGTTCGGTGTGGTGGCGGTGCTGACGAAGATCGTGATGCACATGGTCACCTCCGGCGGCGGGTCGGCAGTGCTGACCACACCGACGCTGTACCTGCTGCTGGTGCTCGGTGTGGTGGCCACGCTGCTGCAGCAGTCGGCATTCCACGCCGGGGCGTTGCAGACCTCCGTGCCCACGATGCTCGTCCTCGAGCCGGTCGTAGCGGTCCTGCTCGGCTCGCTCCTGCTCGGCGAACACATGTCGATCACCGGTATCGAACCCGTCGTGCTGGCCGTCGCGGTGGCCGCGATGGCTGCCGCCACCGTGGCGCTGGGCCGCGACGAAGGCGCCTACGAGGAAAAGCTCGAAGCGCAGGTGACGCAGCGCGCGGCGTAGCGGCCGGACCAGATCAGGACACGTCGGCGGGGGTCGGATCCGACTGCTCGACGGTCGGTGTCACCCCGATCGGGTGCATACCGCCACGGCCGGGGCCCGAGCCCGGCTGGAACAGCACCAGCCAGGTCGCCACCGCCGCGATCGCCAGCAGGACGACGGTCGCGACGACATGGCGCAGGACATGGAACCCGTCGGCTGCAAGCCACGGGTCCTCACCCGGCCAGAAGTCGGGCGGGGAGAATCTGTCGGACACGACGCTCACCCGGACCTCAACCCGCGGCGGGGAAGGTCTCGTCGGGAACCGCGTATCCGCGCTGCTGGGCGGTATCGGCCAGCAGCCGGCGCAGCTGACGGCGACCGCGGTGCAGCCGGCTCATCACGGTCCCGATCGGCACATTCGTCAGGACGGCGATCTCCTTGAACTGGTAACCGACGACATCGGCGTAGTACACGGCGGTGCGGAACTGGTCGGGCAGGGCCTCCATCGCCGTGCGGACGTCGCTGTCGGGCAGCGATTCCAGCACCAAGTCCTCGACGGATCGCAGGCCCCGGGAACCCCGCGCGGCGTCGTCGGCCAACTGCCCGTCGCTGATGTCGGCGAGCGGGCTCTGCTGCGGACTGCGCTGACGCTTGCGGTAACCGTTGATGTAGGTGTTGGTCTCGATGCGGTACAACCACGCGCGGAAGTTGCTGCCCTGACGGAACATCGGATACCCGCGGTAGGCGTTGACCAGCGTTTCCTGCAGCAGGTCCTCGGCGTCGTGGTGGTTTCGGGTCAGTCGCAGTGCGCGCTGGAACAGTTCCGGGCGCAACGGGGCGGCGTCGTTCTCGAACCGGGCCGCGAGGCCGGCTGCAGTAACGTGGTCGGCGGTCTTCACGGTAGCTCTCCTTCGGCGTGGCGGGCGTTGCTCAAACATCCCGTTTCCGCCCGCCGAAGTCGTCAGGGCAGACCCCCGAACAGCCCCCATGCCAGTGGCAATCGGGCGATACCTGCTAGCCGGTAATCCACCCCGCGGCGGTCGGCCGCCCGGGGTCACACCGTGGCACGCACCTTGGCCGCCGCGGCCTCCGGCATCGGCTCATAGCGCACGAACGCGCGGGTGAACGAACCGGCGCCGTGCGACAGCGACCGCAGATCGATGGCGTAGCGGGTGAGCTCAACCTCCGGAATCTCCGCCTTGACCGACGTGCGGTCCTCGCCGACCTTGTCGGAGCCCAGCACCCGTCCACGCCGGCTGGACAGATCACTCATCACCGTGCCGACCAGGTGGTCGGGCACCAGCACGGCCACCTCGTCCACCGGTTCGAGCAGGTTCACCCGGGCGGCGGCAGCCGCCTCGCGCAGCGCCAGGCTGCCCGCCATCTGGAACGCGAAATCGGACGAATCGACGCTGTGCGCCTTGCCGTCGAACAACGTGACACGGATGTCCACCACCGGGTACCCCGCACCCGCCCCGTTGAGCAGGCCCTTCTCCATCTGCGCGCGGACACCCTTCTCGACGCTCGGGATGAACTGGCGCGGCACGGCGCCGCCGACCACCTTGTCGACGAATTCGAATCCCGACCCCTCCGGCAGCGGCTGGACCTCGATGTCGCAGACCGCGTACTGGCCGTGCCCGCCGGACTGCTTCACATGCCGCCCATGGCCTTTCGCGTTGCCGCCGAACGTCTCCCGCAGCGGCACCCGAAGCGGGACGGTGTCCACGGCGACACCGAAGCGGCGGGCCAGCGCGTCGAGCACCACCCCGGCATGGGCCTCGCCCATGCACCACAGCACGATCTGATGGGTTTCGGGATTCTGCTCGATCCGCAGTGTGGGATCCTCGGCGGCCAGCCGCCCCAGCCCCACCGACAGCTTGTCCTCGTCGGTCTTGGCGCGCGGCTGCACGGCGATCGGCAGCAGCGGCTCGGGCATCTCCCACGGTTTGAGCACCAGCGGATCGGCCTTGTCGGACAATGTGTCCCCGGTTTCGGCGCGGCTGAGCCGTCCGATGGCGCAGATATCGCCGGCCACCACCGACGGCGCGGGCCGCTGCTGCTTACCCAGCGGGAACGACAGCGTGCCGATGCGCTCGTCCTCGTCGTGATCCGGGTGCCCGGCCAGCGAACCCGAATCGGAATGCCCCGAACCCGGTCCTGGAGTGAAGTTCTCACCGAAGAAGGACGAAAAATGGCCCGACACGTGGACAGTCATGTCGGGCCGGATCGTCCCCGAGAACACTCGGGCCAGGCTGACCCTGCCGACATAGGGGTCCGACGTCGTCTTCACCACCTCCGCCACCAGCGGCCCGTCGGGATCGCACGGCAGACTTGTGCGTGGTGCGCCCTGCGGTGTGAACATCTCGGGCAGCGCGTGTTCCGGCGGTGACGGGAAACCCCGGGTTGCCACATCGAGCAGTTCGAGGGTGCCGACGCCGGTGCCGCTGCACACTGGGACTACCGGGAAGAACGAACCGCGGGCGACCGCCTTCTCCAGATCCTCGATCAGCACGGCCTGGTCGATGACCTCGCCGCCCAGGTAGCGCTCCATCAGCGACTCGTCCTCGGACTCCTCGATGATGCCTTCGATCAGGGTGCCGCGGAGCTCATCGATCCGCTCGGAGTACGTGCCGTCGGGCGGGTGGATCGTACGTTTGCCGTTGGAGTATTCGTAGTGGGACCCGGTGAGCAGACCGATCACCCCTGCGCCGGCCGGAAAGTAGAGCGGAAGCACCTTGTCGCCGAACGCATCCTGCGCACCCTGCAGCGCGCTGCCGTAATTCGCCCTGGCGTGGTCGAGTTTGGTGATCACGACGGCCCGTGGCATCCCGACCCGGCTACACTCCAGCCACAGCGATTTGGTCGGCTCGTCGACACCGTCGTTGGCCGCGATCACGAACAGCGCGCAATCGGCGGCCCGCAGCCCGGCCCGCAGCTCCCCGACGAAATCCGCGTAGCCGGGCGTGTCGATCAGATTGACCTTGATGCCGTCGTGCAGCAGCGAAGCGAGCGCCAGCCCGACCGAACGCTGCTGGGCGATCTCGGCGTCGTCGCTGTCGCACACCGTGGTGCCGTCGGTCACCGAACCCATGCGGGACAACACACCCCCGGCGACCAGTAACGCCTCGACCAGGGTCGTCTTCCCCGCCCCCGACGGCCCGACGACCACGACGTTGCGAATGGCAGTGGGCCGGTCCGCGGTCGGCACCACGCCATTGCCCTGGGACGTTGTCGTCTTGTCCGCCATGGCGATCCCTCCTGTCCTGCAATTCCACAATTCACTTATGTGACACAGAGCACAAGTCCCGCCGGCATCGTGGCGCCGGGGTTGCCAGCCGTACCGCCGGTCTCGAAGGTGGAGGTATGGGCGACGCGGCGTACGGACGATTCCTGCCGGAGCGGTACCGGACGCCACCGGTCGCCGAGCCGCGGAGCACGTGGTGGCAGTGGCGCGGGCGGCGTGTCCACATCGCGCGGGCGCCGCGCCCCGACGCCGGTGTCCGACTGCTCGTCATCCACGGTGCCGGCGGCTATTCGGGTGCGCTGTGGCCGATCGCGGGGCTGGCCGCCCGCGACGGCGCCGAGGTGCTTGCCCCCGACCTTCCGCTCTACGGCGACACCGTCGAACCGCGGCGCGGTGCGGTGCGCTACCCCGACTGGCTCGACCTGCTGTGCGACCTCGTCACGGCCGAACAGGCCACCGACGACCGCCCACTGGCGGTGCTCGGCGCGAGTATGGGCGGGTTGCTGGGTTACGAGGTGGCCGCACGCACCGGCACCATCGCCCACGTTCTCGCGACATGCCTGCTCGACCCCGCCGATCCGGATGCGCGTCGCGCGGCCGCGCGGATATCGGCCACCGCGCCCATCGCCGCACCCGTGCTGCGGACCGTCGAACCCCTGGTGGGAGATGTGCGGGTGCCGGTCCGCTGGCTCGTCGACATGGGCAATATGAGCCGCAACCGGGACCTGTCGCGGCTGTGCGCCACCGACCCGAAGGGCGGGGGTGTCCGGGTGCCGCTCGGATTTCTCGCCAGTTGGCTCGACTTCACCCACACCGCCCCGGAGTCGTTCCGCACGACGCCGGTCACCCTGGTGCATCCGGCGGCCGATGCCTGGACCCCGGCCGGCCTCAGTATCCGGTTCCTCGATCGCCTCGCGGCCCCGACGCGGCTGGTGCTGCTGGAGCAGTGCGGTCACTACCCGATCGAAGAGCCCGGCCTGAGCCAACTGCTCGCGACGCTGCGGTCGGTGTCTGAGGAGCTGGGCGGCGCACCGCGCTGAGCACCGGGTCACAGCCCGCGCGAGCGGCCCCCTGCCGCCGGATCAGGCGTGCCAGGACGACCAGCGCCGCAACTCGACGGTCACCACGGGTCCGTCCAGTGCGATCCGGTCGTACTGGCCGTACTTCTCCCGCAACAATCCGTAGCCGACCGCCATCGCATCGCCGCTCTGGTGCACCGCCGCCAGACCGTCGGCCCGAACCCACCACAGCTCGTCCCAGTCATCGGAGTAGTGCTGCACCAGCAGGCTCACCTGCGGATTGGCCTCGATGTTGGCCAGCCGACGCAGCCGCTGTGTCGACTTCCGCTTCGCGTCCACCGCGGTGTAGACGATGCCTCCATGGACGGCGAAGACCACCGGCACCAGATGCGGCGAGCCGCCCGGCCCGACCGTCGCGAGCACCGCCACCGGGGCGGTCGCGAACATGACTTCGGCGTCCGGTTCGGCCATGACGTCAGCATAAGGATCGGCGCAGACGCGGCCCTCCGAGCACCCGGACGTCGCCGGTCCCGGGCCCGGCGGCCCGTCAGGCATCGCGGTAGGCCTCCAGCAGCCGCAGCCATACCTCGCTGATGGTCGGGAAGCAGGGCACCGCGTGCCACAAACGTTCGACGGGGACCTGCCCCGCCACCGCCACGGTTGCGGAGTGCAGCAATTCGGCGACACCCGCGCCGGCGAACGTGACACCGAGGAGATGGCCGCGATCCAGGTCCACCACCATGCGGGCATGGCCGGAGTAACCATCGGCGTGCAGTTTGGCGCCCATCACCACCTCGCCGATCTCGACGTCCACCACCGCGGTGCGGTATCCGGCCAATTCGGCCTCCCGCGCGGTCGATCCCACCGAGGCCACTTCGGGGTCGGTGAAGAACACCTGCGGCACCGCGTGCGTGTCGGCGGTCGTGGCGTGCCGGCTCCACGGGGCGGTGTCCACCAGCCGGCCGGCGGCCCGCGCCGCGATGACTCCCCCCGCGATGCGGGCCTGGTATTTGCCCTGATGGGTCAGTAGTGCCCGGTGGTTCGCATCGCCCGCGGCGTAGAGCCAGCCGCCGTCGACGCCGTTCACCCGGCAGGTGTCGTCGACGTCCAGCCAGGTGCCGGGCTCCAGGCCGACGGTCTGCATCCCGATGTCATCGGTGAGCGGGGCGCGGCCGGTGGCGAACAGAACCTCGTCGACCTCCAGCTCGCTGCGGTCGTCGAGGTCCAGCGTCACGACCCCGTTGTCCTGGGCGCGGCGCAGTTTCGTCACCGAGACGCCGGTCCGCACATCTACGCCGGAGGTGCGCAGTCCGCGGGCCACCAGCGCGCCGGCGAACGGCTCCATCCGCGGCAGCACGCCCGAGCGCCGCACCAGCAGCGTCACCTCGGCGCCGAGACCATGCCATGCCGTGGCCATCTCGACGGCCACCCCGCCGCCCCCCACCACCGCAAGCCGGCGGGGCACCGCGCTGCTGTCGGTGGCCCGGCGATTGGTCCACGGCCGGACCTCGGCGATGCCGGGCAGGTCGGGCAGCGCGGCGCGGCTGCCGATACACACCACCACCGCGTGGCGCGCCTCGAACGTCTGCACGCCACCGTCGACGGTGCTGACGGCCACCCGACGGGGGCCGTCGAGCCGGGCGTGACCGCGGATGAGCGTGGCGCCGGTGGCTCGCACCCAATCCGCCTGAGCGGTGTCGTCGAAATCCGAGACGTAGCGGTCGCGCCTGCCGAATACGCCCGCGGCGTTGATCGGACCGTCGACGGCCTCGCGTGCGCCGTCGACATGACGCGCGTCGGCGACGGCCAGCACCGGACGCAACAGCGCCTTGCTGGGCACGCAGCCCCAGTACGAGCATTCGCCGCCGACGAGTTCGCGTTCCACGACCGCGACGGTCAGGCCCGCAGCCCGGCATCGCTGCGCGGCCGTCTGCCCCACCGGTCCCGCTCCCACCACGATCACGTCGAAACTGGCTGTCATCGTCTCGTCCCCTTACTTCTCGCACCCACACGTCCCACGGGTGGGGCTCACGGCGCGATGGCGCGCTGACCCCCGGTGACGTGCAGGATCGCACCATTGACGTAGGACGCCGCCGGTGAGGCGAGAAAGACGACAGCGCTTGCGATCTCGTCGGCGGTGGCGGCCCGGCCGAGGGCGATGACCCCCGCCAGCCCGTCGGTGAGTCCCGGTGTCGCGGCGGTGCCGGGCGTCTCTGTGGGCCCGGCGGCGACCGCATTCACCCGCACGCCGGATCCGCCGAACTCGTCGGCCCACACCCGGGTGAGCAATTCCAGACCGGCCTTGGTGGCGCCGTAGACGCCGGCGAGGCGGGCCGGTACGGAGGCCGCGAGGGTACTGAGATTGACCACCGCGCCGCCGCCGCGGCCGGCCATCGGTGGCACCAGCTTCTGCACCAGAATGTGTGGGGCGCGCAGATTGACGCGCACGTGCTCGTCGAAGAAGTCGTCGTCGACGTCGACGGTGGTGGCGAACCGGCACACACCGGCATTGTTGACCAGGATGTCGACCGGGCCCGCGTCGTCGGCGAGCCGGCGCACGTCATCGGCGCGTTCGAGGTCGGCCGTTGCGAAAACCGCTGTGCCGCCCGACTTTTCGATGGAGCGCACCGTTTCGGCGCCACGCTCGGCACTGCGCCCGTGTACCACGACGCGGGCGCCGAGCCCGGCCAGCTGCACCGCGACCGCGCGGCCGATCCCGGAGGTCGCCCCGGTCACCAGCGCCGTCGCTCCGGTCAGTGTGTTCGCCATCGGCACAGCCTCTCGCCAGGCAGCCCCGGTAGGGACCGCTCTCCAGCGTGCACCCGTGCGGGGCCGGGGTGCCACTCGAGGCGGTTATGGCCGCCCTAGCGACCGCCCGTCAGTTGCGCGGCGTGCGCGGCTGCGGGGCCACACTGATGGGCGAGCGGGTCACCGGTGTGCGGGTGACCCCGATCTCGGGCTTGTTCGGCTGCCGGGTGCGCTGCGGCGGGTAGTAAGCCGGCGCGCGATCGGCGGGCGCGGGTGCCTCACTCGGCGGAGGCGGCGGGGGCGGCGGAGGCGGAGGCGGCGGCGGCTGACTGGTCAGCGACGGCGTCGGGGAGACACTGGAAGGTGCGCTCGACGGCGCGGTCGTCGACTCCTGGACCGACGGCGCGGACGACGAACCCCGAAACAGCAACAGCACACCCGACACCACGATCGCGGCGGCGGCCAGCGCCGCGGCGAGCAGGACCGCGGTCGTCTTCTTCGTCCGATACCAGGGCGTCGGCGGGGCCGGTTTGAACTCCCACGCGGTGGTGAACGTGTCGAACCGGGCGACGCCGGGTGACAGGTCCTGGTCGTGCCAGGCGCCGGTGCCGCGCTCGTCCCACCGGTCGTCCCAGTGCGTGTACGGGGCGCCCTCGGTGGAGGTGTCTACGGGACCGTAGCCGTGCGGATCGTCGGCGGCCGGGTAGTCCGGATCGGGACCGGACCCGTTGTGGTAGAGCCCGTGGTCCTCATAGCCGTATCCGTGCCAGTACACGCCGTCGTCCTGGCCCGGGTCGTGACCGACTGCCTGCGTCGCGTCGACATCGTGCGCCGGGCCGGTCGGCGGGTGGTCGTCTCCGTAGCCGTACCCGGGCGTGTCGGCCGCGTGTTCGGACATGGGGTAGCCGGGTCCATACTCGTCTTCGTCGGCCGCCGGCGGCGGGTAACCCGGTTCGACATGCTGGTCGGCGAGTTGCTGAGCGTCGCCGGCGGCCCGCTCCGCGGCATGGCCGTGACCGGGCCACCCGCCATCGTCATGCGGGTTGTCCCACCGGTAATCGAAGTCCCGAGCGACTTCGCGTTCAGCCACCTGATGATGCTAACGCCAGGACCAGGGCAAACGCTCAGGCGAGCAAGATATCGGTGGAGTCTGCCCGAAGCGACCCCGGACGCCTGGCGTGTCGCGGTAGTGTTCCAAGGCCACGGTGGATCCATTCACCGTCGCGACCAGCTTCCGTAACCGAGGCGTCACCGCGATGCCTCCTGACCATCGGAAGGTTCGGCCATGAACTCTTCACGCCTCCTCTCCGGGGTGCTCGCCTGTGCCGCATCCGCACTCGTCGTCACCGGGATGGTGGCCTGTGCGCCGCCGGCGAAGGACAACTCGGGCAACGAGACCTCCTCCGGGGTGAAGGCGGGCGAAGCCACCTCTGCTGCCGACTTCGGCGGGATGGACGGCCTCGTCGAGGCGGCAAAAGGTGAGGGCGAACTCAATGTGATTGCCCTGCCGCCGGATTGGGCCAACTACGGCGCGATCATCAAGGCGTTCTCCGACAAGTACGGCATCAAGGTGAACTCGGCACAGCCCGACGCCTCCAGCCAGGAGGAGATCAACGCCGCCCAGCAGCAGAAGGGCCGCAGCACCGCGCCCGATGTCTTCGACCTGGGACAGGCAGTGGCACTGGCGAATACGGCGATGTTCGCGCCGTACCAGGTCGACACGTTCGACAGCATCCCCGCCGAGCTGAAGGAACCGACCGGCCTGTGGGTCAACGACTACGGCGGCTACATGTCCATCGGCTACGACTCGGCCAAACTGCCGTCGGTGGCCGGGGTCGACGACCTGCTCAAGCCCGAGTTCAAGGGCAGCGTCGCGCTCAACGGCGATCCCACCCAGGCCGGCGCCGCGTTCTCCGGCGTCGCGATGGTCGCGCTGTCCCAAGGTGGTTCGGCCGACGACATCGCCCCGGGTGTCGAATTCTTCGGCAAACTCAAGCAGGCGGGCAACTTCCTGCCCGTCGACCCGACACCGGCCACCATCGAATCCGGCCAGACCCCCGTCGTCATCGACTGGGACTACCTCAATGCCGCGGAGACCAAGAAGCTGCCCAGCTGGAAGGTCGTCGTGCCGCCGGGGCCCGCATTGGCCGGCTACTACTTCCAAGCCATCAACAAGGAGGCCCCGCACCCGGCCGCGGCGCGGCTGTGGCAGGAGTTCCTGTTCAGTGACGAGGGCCAGAACCTCTTCCTCGCCGGGGGCGCCCGCCCGGTGCGGGCCGAGGCGATGGTCAAGGACGGCACCATCGACAAGGCCGCGTGGGAAGGGCTGCCCACCATCGAGGGACAACGGGTGATCCTGACCCCCGAGCAGACCGACGCCGCGAAGACCTATCTGGCCGACAACTGGGCCAAGGCGATCGGCTGACGTGGCGGGCGTCAGCCGACGGCCCGCCGGTTCGACATCGCCCGCGAAACGGCTGCGTGAGAGCCTGCCGCTGCTGCCGTTCCTGGCGGTCGTCACGATCTTCCTGATCATCCCGACGGTCACCGTCATCGTCAGCGCGTTCTACCTCGATGGTGAATTCTCCCTGCAACGGATCCAGGCGCTGTTCTCCGCAACGGCCCTGGCGGCGCTGTGGAAGAGCGTGCTGCTCTCGGCCAGCACGGCGATCCTCGGCGCGATCCTCGGCGCGGTGCTGGCCTGGCTCATCGTGAGCAGCCCCGCCACGTCGATGGTGCGCCGGGCGGTGCTGGCACTGTGTAGCGTCCTCGCCCAGTTCGGCGGGGTGGCACTGGCATTCGCGTTCCTGGCCACGGTCGGACTCAACGGTGTGCTGACGCTGTGGGTCCAGCAGGCGTTCGGGTTCAACCTCGCCGGCTCGGGCTGGCTGTACAGCCTCAGCGGACTGATCCTGGTGTACACCTACTTTCAGATCCCGCTCATGGTGATCGTGTTCGTCCCGGCGCTGGAGGGGTTGCGCGACCAGTGGCGGGAGGCGGCGCTGAGCCTGGGCGCCTCACGTACCCAGTATTTCCGGGAGGTCGTGGTCCCGCTGCTCACCCCGGCGTTCCTGGGCTCGACGCTGTTGCTGTTCGCCAACGCATTCGCCGCATACGCGACCGCCGCCGCGCTGGTCAGCCAGGGCAGCCCGATACTGCCGCTGTTGATCCGGGCCGCCCTGACCAGTGAGGTGGTCCTCGGCCAGGCGGGATTCGCCTACGCCCTTGCGCTGGAGATGATCGTCGTGGTGGCCCTGGTGATGGTCGCCTACAACCTACTGGTCCGCCGGACCGCGAGGTGGCTGAAATGAGCGGCCGCACCACCGCCGGACGGACCGTCCTGCGGACCGCACTGTGGATCCTGTTCGGCCTGTTCTTCCTGTTCCCGCTCTATGCGATGGCCGACTTCTCCACCCGTAACCTGCTGCAGGGCGGCCGCACGCTCCAGGCGTGGAAGAACCTCGTGCAGGACGACGCGCTGTATCAGGCGATCGTGATCTCGTTGCTGCTGGCGCTGTTCACGGTTGTGGCGATGCTGGTGATCCTGGTGCCGACGATGATCTGGGTCCGGCTGCGCGCGCCCTGGGCCAAGGGGATGGTCGAATTCCTGTGCCTGCTTCCGCTGACCATCCCCGCCCTGGTCGTGGTCGTCGGGCTGCGCAACGTCTACCTGTGGGTGACGTACTTCCTCGGTGAGTCGGCGCTGACCCTGACGTTCGTCTACGTGGTGCTGGTGCTGCCGTTCGCCTATCGCGCGATCGACGCGGCGCTGGCGGCGATAGACCTGCAGACGCTCGCCGAGGCGGCCCGCTCGCTCGGGGCCGGCTGGACCACCACCATCCTGCGGGTCGTCGTCCCCAACATCTGGTCCGGTGTGCTCTCCGCCGCGTTCATCTCCATCGCGGTGGTGCTCGGCGAGTACACCATCGCATCCCTGAGCGGCTACCAGACCCTGCAGGTCCAGATCGTCGCCATCGGCAAGAGCGACGGCCCGACGTCGGTCGCGGCGTCGCTGGCGGTGCTGCTGTTCGGGTTCGCGTTGCTGCTGATCTTGTCGCTGGTCACCCGCGGACGCCGCCGGAGCGCCGTCACCGCCGCCGCGCCGGCGCCGGCGTCCGTCACCACAGAGGGAGCGTCCGCATGACGACGAACGGCGTCGCCGTCGAACTGAACGACCTGACCCGGGTCTACGGCAGCGTGAAGGCGCTCGACGGGCTGACCCTGCATATGCAGCCCGGGGAGCTGGTGGCGCTGCTCGGCCCGTCGGGTTGCGGCAAGACCACCGCGCTGCGCATCCTGGCCGGGCTGGACGAGGCGACCTCGGGCACCGTGCTCGTGAGTGGCCAGGATGTCAGCCGGATCCCGGCCAACAAGCGGGATATGGGGATGGTCTTCCAGGCCTACAGCCTGTTCCCGCACCTGACCGTGCTGGACAATGTCGCGTTCGGCCTCAAGATGCGCGGTAAAGCCAAGGGCGACAGGCTGTCCCGTTCCGCGGACATGCTCGACCTGGTGGGGCTGGCCGCGCATAAGCACAAGTACGCCAACGAACTCTCCGGCGGTCAGCAGCAGCGCGTCGCGCTGGCCAGGGCGCTGGCGATCCAGCCGCGGGTGCTGCTGCTCGACGAGCCGCTCTCGGCGCTGGACGCCAAGGTACGCACCCAGCTGCGCGACGAAATCCGGCGTGTGCAGCTGGAAGTCGGCACCACGACGCTGTTCGTCACCCACGACCAGGAGGAGGCGCTCGCCGTCGCCGACCGGGTCGGGGTGATGAGCCAGGGCAAACTGGAGCAGCTCGCCGCGCCGTCGGACCTCTACGCCAATCCGGCGACACCGTTCGTCGCGGAATTCGTCGGGCTGAACAACAAGGTGCCCGCGGAGGTGTCCGGCGGGCAGGCGCGGCTGCTGGGCACGTCGGTACCCGCACTGTCCGGGTCGATCACCGCCGGTACCGGACTGGCCATGGTGCGCCCGGAGTCGCTGACCGTCACCCCCGCGGCCGACGGCGCGGCCACCGTCAGCTCGGTGGCGTTCCTCGGACCGATCTCGCGGGTGTACTGCACGCTGGCCGACGGGTCGGTCGTCGGTGCGCAGATGAGCAGTTCGCAGGCCCGCACCTTCGCGCCGGGGCAGTCGGTGAGCGTGGGTGTCGAGCCGGCGGGGGTTCTGGTCGTCGCGGCCTGACTCGGGTCCGCCCGAAAGTACGGAAGTTTGCGGGCCCTCCCGCGAAATGCGTACAACATCCGTGCAGTCGGTGGGGTTCAGCCGCAATCCCTGGCCATCAGATCGGCGGTCGTCTCGCGGCGCACGAGCAGGCTGGGCCGTCCGTGCCGCACCCCGACTACCGGCGGGCGGCACACCATGTTGTAGTTGGACGCCATGCTGTGGTGGTAGGCCCCCGTGCACGCCACCGCGAGCAGGTCGCCGGGGTGCAGGTCGTCGGGCAGCTCCGCATCCCTGGCGATCTCGTCGCCGGACTCGCAGTGGCGCCCCGCGACGGTGACCGGGCGAGTCGGGCCGATCGGATGCCGGTTCGCCAGCGCCACAGTGTATTTCGCACCGTACAGGCCGACCCTGGGGTTGTCGGACATACCGCCGTCGACGGCGGCGAATGTCCGCCCCCCGGGCTGCGACCTGACCGACACCACCCGGTAGAGGGTGATACCGGCTCTGGCGCTGATCGCGCGGCCGGGTTCGACGACGACCCGCGGGCGGGGAAAACGCTCCGCCGCACAGGCCCGATCGAGTGCATCGTCGACACATTCGGCGAACTGTTGCGGATCCAGCTCGCCATCCCCGCTCCGATACGGAACGGCATGCCCGCCACCGATGTTGAGTTCGGTGAGGATCATCGAATGGCGGGCGCGAATACCGGCCATGGCGGCGATCATCCGGTGCACCGCATGCCCGTAGAGCGCCGGATCGCCGACCTGCGAGCCGATATGGCAGTGCAGGCCGACCAGTTCGAGCCGGGGTTGGGCGAGGATGCGCCGCACCGCGCGATCGGCCGCGCCGCCGGTCAACGGGAAGCCGAACTTCTGGTCGTCGACGCCGGTGGTCACCGCGGCGTGCCCGTGGATGTCGATGCCCGGCGTCACCCGCAGCAACACCGGCTGCGGCCGGCGCGCCGAACAGGCCAGATAGGTCACGTCCGTCGGCGAGTCGACCACCACCCGTCCGACCCCGGCGGCGGTGGCATCACGCAACTCATCGAACGATTTCGCGTTGCCGTGCAGGATGATCCGGGCGGGATCCATACCTCCGGCCAGCGCCGTCGCCAGCTCGCCAGCGGAACTGACGTCCAGGCCCAGACCGGCGTCGGACACCCAGCGTGCCACGGCGGTGGTCAACAGGGACTTACCGGCGTAGGCCACCGTCATCCCGGGCATCGCGCGGCGGTATCGAGCCATCCGCCTGCGGAAGTCGTCCTCGTCCAGAACATAGGCCGGGGTGCCGAATTCGTCGGCCAGATCGGTCAGGGCCACACCACCGACCTGCAGGCGGCCCACATCGTCGACGATGGCCGTCAGCGGCCAGATCGCCGGGTCGATACGGGGCGTCCCGGCGTGACGCAGCGACGGCAGATGATCCAGTAACGTCATGAATCCAGCCTGCGCGCCGCGGCGGGCCGGCGGCAGCACCCTTGACGAGGTCTTGACGCGTCAGCGGGCGATCTTCACGCAAATGCCCGGTTCCTGCACGAACCGGGCAGTCAGCGGGGAGCTACACCGCGCGGATCGGCTCGATACCCAGATCGCGGTAGGTGACCAGCGCGAAGAACGGCACGCCCAGTTCGGCGAAGCACGTGGTGGCCACGTCGCCCCTGTCGACCATCGGGATCACGCCGGTGACCACCGCACCCGCCTCGACCACACGGTCGAGCGCCTTGACGGTCGACCCCCCGGTGCTGATCACGTCGTCGACCAGCAGCACCCGCATGCCGGGGGTGATGCGGGTGCCTTCGATCCACTGTTCGCGGCCACGCTGCTTCTGCTCTTTGCGCACCGAGAACCACGCCTTGCCGGTGACGATCGCGACACCGTGCGCCAGCGGGTCGGCCCCCATCGTGAGCCCACCGACGGCGTCGTACTCGATGCCGTTGAGCGCGGCGAGGTCGGCGACCGCGCGGCTGACCACGGCCAGCCGCTCGCCGGTGTCCACGGCGTACTTACCGTCGATGTAGTCGTGGCTGAGCTGCCCGCTGGCCAGCCGGAACGGCTCTTCCCTGCGCTCGTGTCCCCTGGTGCGGATCAGGTCGAAGGCCGCTTGCCACGTGTCGGGGCGCCGGGTCTCAGCTGACATACCCGCGATCGTATTGCACCGCCGCGGGAGGAACCGCGCTCAGGCGTGGCGGGCGTGGACGGTCAGCTCGACGGTGGCCGCCCGCAGGTCGTCGATCGAGTCGATGGGCGCGCTGTACCCGACCCGGGTGTAGGCGTCCCCGCGTTCGGTGCTCACCCGCAGGTCCAGACCGTAGCGGTCGGCACCCGTGCAGACGGCGGCGACGGTATCGGGGTATCCGCCGAACTGGCGGGCCATGGCCGCCAGCGCGGGTGCGTGGTCGCCGTTGAGGTGGGCGATAGCCGCCGCCGCGTACGGCCGCACGGGATCGGGTTCGGCCGCCGCGTACTCGTCGCCGGTTGCCGAATCCATCCGGCCGTAGCCGCCGACCCAGCGCACCCGGTGCACCCGCAACACCCATACCGAGAAGTCGCTGTAATCGATGTAGTACTTCGCCGCGGCGACCGCCTCCAGGTGGGCCTGCCGGGCCGCCGCCGACTCCGCGCCCACCGGCCGTTCGGCCACCCCGGCCAGGGTGACCCTGGCGCCGGCCAGGGGGTCGCTCGGGATGTCCGGTGAGACGATCGCGATGCTGGCCCGCGGATCGACCGCCAGGTTGCGCCCATGCTCGGCCAGGTTCGACACGCACAGCACCGGCGCACCGCCGAGCAGGCCGAAGGTGACGAACGACGCCCACGGATCGCCGGACGAGGTCAGCGTCGCCAACGTGCCGGCATTCGTCGACGCGGCGACGGTGCGCGCCTCCTCCGCGGCCGACGGCCGCGCCGGGTTGGCGACCTCGCCACTCGGCGGCGGCACCGACGGGGCGTCGCGCGGGTCGCCGTGATCGCGGGTTACCACCTGCGCACCATACCCGAATACGGCTCTGTGCGGCCAATGTCGTTGCCACCAAAGCGGTTCGGTCCCGATAACGGGTGTGACGGCACGGATCGCGTTCGTCGGTGATTTATTTTCAGCGCGGTTGGGTAGGTTCTAGAACTGATGGACCACAACACCGATCGTGGGGCCCTGCGCAACCGTGAGCCGGCCCAGCCAGATCCGTCGGCGGGAAGTCATGTCGAGGCCGGCCCGCTGGGCCGGACCGTCGAGCACCCCAACGCCGGCGACTTCGGACATGCCCGGGAACTGCCCGAGGACCGCGTCTGGTTCAAGAAGGCGGTCTTCTACGAAGTGCTGGTGCGTGCCTTCTACGACTCGAACTCCGACGGTTCGGGAGATCTGCGCGGTCTCATCGACCGCCTGGACTACCTGAAATGGCTGGGTGTCGACTGTCTGTGGCTGCCGCCGTTCTACGACTCACCGCTGCGTGACGGCGGCTACGACATCCGCGACTTCTACAAGGTGCTGCCCGAATTCGGCACCGTCGACGACTTCGTCGACCTGCTCGACGCGGCCCACCGCCGGGGGATTCGGGTCATCACCGACCTGGTCATGAACCACACCTCCGACAGTCATCCGTGGTTCCAGGAGTCCCGCCGCGACCCCGACGGACCGTACGGCGACTTCTACGTGTGGAGCGACACCAGCGAACGCTATCCGGAGGCGCGGATCATCTTCGTCGACACCGAGGAGTCGAACTGGACGTTCGACCCGGTGCGCCGCCAGTTCTATTGGCACCGCTTCTTCAGCCACCAGCCCGATCTGAACTACGACAATCCCGCCGTCCAGGAGGCCATGCTGGACGTGCTGCGGTTCTGGCTGGGCATCGGCATCGACGGCTTCCGGCTCGACGCGGTGCCCTACCTGTTCGAACGCGACGGCACCAACTGCGAGAACCTGCCCGAGACGCACGCCTTCCTCAAACACTGCCGCAAGGTGATCGACGACGAATTCCCCGGCCGGGTGCTGCTCGCCGAGGCCAACCAGTGGCCCGCCGATGTGGTGGAGTACTTCGGCGACCCGAAGACCGGCGGCGACGAATGCCACATGGCGTTCCATTTCCCGCTGATGCCCCGGATCTTCATGGCGGTGCGCCGCGAGTCGCGTTTCCCGATCTCGGAGATCCTGGCCCAGACGCCGCCGATCCCCGAACTGGCCCAATGGGGCATCTTCCTGCGCAACCACGACGAGCTCACGCTGGAGATGGTCACCGACGAAGAGCGTGACTACATGTACGCCGAGTACGCCAAAGACCCGCGGATGAAGGCCAACGTGGGCATTCGAAGGCGGCTGGCCCCGTTGCTGGACAACGACCGCAACCAGATCGAACTGTTCACCGCGCTGCTGCTTTCGCTGCCCGGTTCGCCCGTGCTGTACTACGGCGACGAGATCGGCATGGGCGACATCATCTGGCTCGGTGACCGTGACGGTGTGCGCACCCCGATGCAGTGGACACCCGACCGCAACGCCGGATTCTCCACGGCGACGCCCGGCCGGCTGTACCTGCCGCCAAACCAGGATGCGATCTACGGCTACCAGTCGGTGAATGTCGAAGCGCAACGGGATAATTCGGCTTCCCTGCTGAACTGGACCCGCATCATGCTGGCGGTGCGGCGGCGTCATGACGCGTTTGCGCTCGGGGGTTTCCGCGAACTCGGCGGGTCCAATCCGTCGGTGCTGGCCTATGTGCGCGAACTCGCGGGTGAACACCGAGGGACCGTGTTGTGCGTCAACAACCTGTCGCGGTTCCCGCAGCCGATCGAACTCAATCTGCAGAACTGGACTGGGTATACACCTGTCGAGATGACCGGGTACGTTGAATTTCCCAGCATCGGACAGCTGCCGTATCTGTTGACCCTGCCCGGTCACGGCTTCTACTGGTTCGAGCTTCGAGAACCCATCCGCGAGATGGAGGAGCAGCAATGAACGCGCCTGCCGGCCCGCCGGCCCGAGTGCCCTGGAGGGATTGGCTTCCACACCAGCGGTGGTACGCGGGCAGAGGTCGTGAGCTGGCCACGGTGGAGCCGGCGCTGGTGGTGGCGCTGCGGACCGATGTGGATCTCGTCCTGCTCGACGTCACCTACACCGACCGTTCGGCCGAGCGCTACCAGGTGCTGGTGGGCTGGGACCACGGCGGCGAGGACCATCCCGCCAACGCCGTGATCGGTGCGGCGGCGGGGCCCGACGGCGACCGCACCGCCTTCGACGCACTGCACGACCCGTCGGCCGCACGGCTGTTGTTGCAACTCATGGACGAATCTGCGGCGGTCGGCGCGGTCACGTTCGCCAAGGAGCCCGGCGCTGCGCTGCCGCTCGACGAGGCGCCGCGGGTGTTCGGCGCCGAACAGAGCAACACCAGCGTGGTGTTCGACGAGGCCGCCATCCTCAAGCTCTTCCGGCGGGTGACCCCCGGGGTCAATCCCGACATCGAACTGAACCGGGTGCTGGCGCGGGCCGGCAATCCGCACGTCGCACGCCTGCTCGGGTCGTTCGAGACCACGGGCGCGCCGAACGTGGAGTCGTCGGCGCTGGGGATGGTGACCGCCTACGCGGGCAACTCCGCCGAGGGTTGGGATATGGCCACGGCCAGCACCCGCGACCTGTTCGCCGAGGGTGACCTGTACGCCGACGAGGTGGGCGGCGATTTCGCCGGGGAGTCCTACCGGCTCGGCGAGGCGGTGGCGTCGGTACACGCGTGTCTGGCCGGCGAGTTGGGCACGTCGACGGTGACGTTCCCGGCCGAGGCCATGCTGGAACGGCTGACCGCGGCGGCGGTGGCGGTACCCGACCTGCAGCGCTACGCCCCCCTCATCGAGGAGCGCTACCGCAAGCTGGCCGAGGAGACCGTCACGGTGCAGCGCGTCCACGGCGATCTGCATCTCGGTCAGGTGCTGCGCACCCCGGAGAGCTGGCTGCTCATCGACTTCGAGGGTGAACCCGGCCAGCCGCTCGACGAGCGGCGCCGCCCCGATTCCCCGCTGCGTGACGTCGCGGGCATGCTGCGGTCCTACGAGTACGCGGCCTATCAACGCCTGATCGAACGCGGCGCCTCGGGCGGCGACGACGGGCAGCGCGACAAACAGCTTGCGGCCCGCGCCCGCGAATGGGTGGAGCGCAACAGCTCGTCGTTCTGCGACGGCTACGCAGCGGTGTCGGGCAGCGATCCGCGCGACTCCGCACCTTTGCTCGCCGCCTACGAACTGGACAAGGCGGTGTACGAGACGGCCTACGAGGCCCGGCACCGCCCGAGCTGGCTGCCGATCCCGCTGCGGTCGATCGGCCGGATCGCGGGCTGACCGCGCGGCGCGACGACTCCGCCGGGTCGAGTGCCGGGCGCCGCGGATGGGAGTTCGGCTCTCCCCGGGGTAACCGATACGCCGGCCTAGTTCGGCGTCGGTGAGGGTGGTTGGTAGGGCTGGTACCACCACCATTGGGCGCGTTCGCCGGTGGGTCCGGTGTAGGGCGGAACCGTGGGTGGGGGTGTGGTCGGTGGGCGGGCCAGCGATGCCGAGGTCAGGGGTCGCCCGTCGCCGTCGGTGATGGTGAGCCGCTCGGCGGGTCCGGTGAGGGTGATGGTGCCGCGGTGGTGCAGCCGGTGATGGTATGGGCACAGCAGTACCAGGTTGGACAGGTCGGTGGGGCCGCCGTCTTCCCAGTGCCGCAGGTGGTGGGCGTGCAGAGCGCGGGTGGCCCCACAGCCGGGGACCACGCAGGTGCCGTGGTCGCGGTGCTCCAACACCCGACGCAACCGCCGACCGACCGTACGCGTGGCCCGCCCGGTCCCGATCGGTCGGCCGTCCCGTTCGTACCACACCTCACACGTCGCATCGCAGAGCAGGTAGCGCCGGTCCTCGTCGGTGAGCAGTGGACCCAGATGCAGCGCGGCGACCCGCGCCGCGACGTCGACGTGCACGACCACGGTGGTGCGCTGCGCGTGGGGGCGGCGTGCCGCATCGGCGTCCCAGCCGGCTTTCACCAAACTCATCAACGCATCCACCCGGGTCGGCAGCGGGGGCACCCGCTCACCCCCGCCATCCACGCCGCACTGCCCGCCTTCGGTGTCCTGGCCGGGATGGGTGTCGGGGTGGTGGTGTGTCCAGTCGGCGATCAGGGCGTCGTGATGGGACTGCAGGGCGGCGTCGAAGGTGGCGGCCTCGATCCTGGGCAGGCGAATCCGCCAGACGGTGTAGCCATCGTGCACGGTGGTGCTGATCGAGCGTTCCGGCTCCGATACGGGTGTGGGGTCGGGGCGGGGTTCGAGTTTGATCGCGGTACGTAACTGGGTGACAGTGGCGTGGGGTGCCAGCTGGGCGTAGTGCTCATCGGATCCATCGGCGGCGCGGGCGGCGATGACTCCGACCTGATCCAGCGACAGCCGCCCCTCACGCAGCGCGGCGGTGCAGCGCGGGAACTCGGTGCGGCGTTCGGCGATGGTGGTGATGGTGTGCGCGTTGGCCGGGGACATCCCGGTTTTCCAGGCCATCAACGCGGCCACCGACCGGGCTCCGGTGGCCCCCCACAGCCCGTCGCGGTCGATCTCAGCGGCGATCTCCACAATCCGCCCGTCCAGCGCGTTGCGCTGACCGCACACCTGCGCCAGCTCCTCGAACAACGCCTCCAGCCGCTCACTACCCGTCACAACAACACCGGGCTCGGCAACCGGAGCGGGGTTCGAGGACATGACCCCATCATCACAGAGGACACCGACAAGTCCCGGTGCCTCGATGTTGTCTGGGCAACAACGGCATTGGTGACGCGTGACCTCAGAGCGTGACGCTATGACGTCAGAGTGTGACGATCCCGTAGTCGCCGATCCGGTCGATCAGGACGTGCAGCTGATCCTGTGAGGTACCGGCGGTGTGCTCGATCGCGGTGAGTCGCGCGGCGTAGTGGCCGACCGGATACTCGGCGGTGACGCCGATGCCGCCGTGCAACTGGATCGACTCCTGGGCGATGTGCCGTGCCGAACGTCCCACTTGCAGTTTGGCTCTGGCCGCGATGAGGGGGTCGAAGGTGCCGTCGGCGATCGACATCGCGGCATAGAGGTTCATACTGCGGGCCAGCTCCAATGAGACATACATGTCGGCCGCGCGCTGGGTGAGCGTCTGGAACGTGCTGAGCGTGACGCCGAACTGCTTGCGGGTCTTAAGGTATTCGGTGGTCAGGCGTAGCGCTTCGTCCATCGCTCCGACGGCCTCGGCGCACAGCGCCGACTGGATCCGGATCACGGTTCGGGCGATGGCGCCGGAGGCGTCGGCGAAATCGCCGAGCGGTTCGGCGGTCGCGTGGTCCAGGACGATCTCCGCACCCCGACGGCCGTCGAACGTCCGGTAGGGGCGCCGCGTCACCGCGGCCGATCCGTCGGTGACGTCGACCAGGAACAACCCCGTGCCACCGTCGGGCAGGGCCGCGCTGACGATGGCCGTCTGTGCGCAGTCGCCGGCGAGCACCGGATTCTTGTGTCCCGTCAACACCCACGAATCACCCTGCGGTTCTGCGGATGTCGTGATAGCAGCGGTTGCGGTCCGCATCCCGGGTTCGAGGTGGGCGAAGGCCAGCAGCCGCGTGCCCGCAGCCGCCTCGTCGGCAAGTTCCCGCTGCGCGGCGGTGCCTGCCTCGGCGATCAGCGACGCCGGCGCCAGCACCGCATGCACCAGCGGTTCGGGTGCCAGCATGCGCCCGAATTCGACGAGCACCAGGGCCACCTCGAGCTGGGTCGCGTCGGCGCCGATCCCGAGAATCCCCGTGTCCGCCAGGCGGTTCCACACCTCGCGACTCCAGCCGAGGTCGGTGTCGGCCACCTTTGTGCGGCTCTCCGCGTCGTAGCTGCGCGACAGCAGGTCCCGGGTGGTGTCGCGCAACATGACCTGTTCGTCGGTGAGATCGAAATCCATCTGCTGCCTCACAATCCGAGAATGGTGGTCGCGATGATGGTGCGCTGGATCTCGTTGCTGCCACCGTAGATCGACGTTTTGCGGTAGTTGAGGTAGTGCGGCGCGCTGCCCTGCGCCCACAGCGGCGACCCGATGTCGTCGCCCGCGCCGAACGGCAGCGCATCGGGCCCGGCGACCTCGACGAGCAACTCGGTGGCCAGCTGTTGGAGCTGGCTGCCGCGTAGTTTGAGCACCGACGAGGCGGGATTCGGTTTGCCTCCAGCCGATCCGCTCGTCACCCGCATCTGGGTGAGTTCGAGTGCCAGCAGCTCGTTTTCGACCTCTGCCAGCCGTGCGGCGAACAGCGGATCGGCGATCAGGCCGGTCTCGGTGGCGCGCTTCTTCACCTCGGCCAGGCGTACCTTCGTGCGACCCACACCGGCGATGCCTGTCCGTTCGTTGCCGAGCAGGAACTTCGCATAGGTCCAGCCGCGGTTCTCCTCGCCGACGAGCTGGTCGGCGGGCACCCGGACATCGGAGAAGAACACCTCGTTGACTTCGTAGCCGCCGTCGATGAGCTTGATCGGCCGCACCGTGATACCCGGCGTGGCCATGTCGATGAGCAGAAAGGAGATCCCTGCCTGGCGCTTGGGGGCGGCGGGATCGGTGCGCACCAGGCAGAAGATCCAGTCGGCATACTGACCGAGGGTGGTCCAGGTCTTCTGACCGTTCACCACGTAGCTGTCGCCGTCGCGGATCGCGGTGGTACGCAGCGACGCCAGATCCGAACCCGCGTCGGGCTCGGAGAAGCCCTGGCACCACCAGATGTCGAGATTGGCCGTCGCGGGCAGGAAGCGCTGCTGGATCTCGGGCGAGCCGAACTCCGCGATCACCGGACCCACCATCTTGGTGTTGAAGTTGAGTGGCTCGGGGACCGCCGCCAGCTGCATCTCGTCCAGCCAGATCTGCAGCCGGGTGGGGGACCAGTCCCGGCCGCCCCACCGGACCGGCCAGTGCGGGACGGCCAGGCCGTGCGCGTTGAGGATCCGGTGGCAGGTGACGATGTCGTCGCGGCCCACGGGCCGCCCCAGCCGCACCCGGTCGCGGATCTCCGCGGGGATCTGTGTGGTGAAGAACGTCCGGAGATCGTCCCGGAACGTGGTCTCATCCGCGGTCAGCGCCAGTTGCATCACGGCCTCCTGTCGGGCCTGACGGCCCTACTGCAGGGTAGACCGTCCGGTTGGTTGGCCGATGTAACGCTCCCCGCAGCCGTCGGCACCATCACCTCGAACGCACCTCCCCACAGCGAAGGAGATCGACATGTCCACAGATCTGCACACGGTCCGGCCGGCCCGGACGACCCTCGACACTGCCGCGGCCCTCATCGCGCGCTACGGCCTGGTGATCGTGATCGCCTGGTTCGGCGGACTGAAGTTCATGGCCTACGAAGCCGAGGGCATCGCGCCGCTGGTGTCGTCGAGCCCGTTCATGGGCTGGCTCTACAACATCTTTTCGATCGGCACGTTCTCCGCGCTGCTCGGCGTCTTCGAGCTGACGGCCGCGGTGCTGCTCGCGGTCAAGCCGTGGTGGCCGAAGGTCTCGGCGGCGGGCAGCGTCCTCGCGATCGGTCTGTTCGTCGCGACCATCAGCTTCCTGTTCACCACGCCCGGGGTGACCGAGGCGACGGCGGGCGGGTTCCCGGCGCTGTCGGCTACGGGCGGATTCCTGTTCAAGGATGTCGCCCTGCTGGGTGTCGCGGTGTGGACGCTGGCGGACGCACTGCGCGCCGACCGGTGATTCCGGTGCTCTCGCACATGGTCAGTGCACGCGGGAGCAGCGATATCGCAGGGTCAGCGCACGAGGCGGCGGACCAGGGCTGAGGCCGCGGCGATCCCGATGACCGCCGCGGCCACCAGCACCGACACGTCGAGCAGCGGATTGGACGGGGTGCCGATGAGCAGCCCGCGCAAGGCGTTGACCTCGTAACTGAGCGGGTTGACCGCCGACAGCCAGCGCAGCCACTGCGGCATCACATCGACGGGGTAGAGCGCATTGGACGCGAAGAACAACGGCATGGTGATGGCTTGTCCGATCCCCATCATGCGGTCCCGTTTACGCACCAGCCCGGCCAGCGTCATCGACAGGCAGGCGAAGAACGCCGAACCCAGGACCACCACGGCCATTGCGCCGAGAATGCGGAGCGGATTGGTGGTCAGCGCGACGCCCATGATGCAGGCCAGCGCAAGCACCCCCACCACCTGCACGGCCGAGCGCACGCCCGCTGCGAACGCCTTGCCGGTGATCAGCGCCGACGCGGGCGCCGGGGTCACCATCAGCTTGGCGAGGATGCCCGCGTCGCGGTCCCAGATGATCTGGATGCCGTAGAAGATCGAGATGAACAGCGCCGACTGGGCGATGATGCCGGGGGCGAGGAAGGCCAGATAGGACACGTCGCCGGTGTCGATGACCTTCAAATGGCTGAACGTCTGCCCGAAGATCAGCAGCCACAGCGCCGGCTGCACCATCCGGGTGACCAGTTCGGTGCGGTCGTGGCGCAGCTTCTGCAGTTCGACGAGTCCGAACGCGTTGATCCGCACCAGCACGGCGCGGATGCGCCGCCAGCCGCGCGGTGCGCGGACGAGCTCTACCCGGACCGATGGCTCAACTGACACGGCGGGCCGTCCTCCTGCTGGCACGGACCTCGCGTAGACCGGTGCGCGTAGCCTCGGCGTCGAGATCGGATCCGGCGTAGTGGCGGAAGACGTCCTCCAGCGTCGCCTGCGGTGACACCGCGGCCTTGAGCTCCGCGGGCGTCCCGACGGCCTGCAACCGGCCGCCGTCCATGAGCGCCACCCGGTCGCACAAGACGTCCGCCTCCTCCATGTAGTGCGTGGTCAGGAGCACTGTCATGCCGAACTCGGATTGCATCTGCTGCACCTGCGACCACACCCCGTCGCGGGCGATCGGGTCCAGTCCGACGGTCGGTTCGTCGAGCAGCAGCAGCGACGGCCGGTTCACCAGTGCTTGTGCCAGCTCCAGGCGGCGGACCATCCCGCCCGAATAGGTGCCCGCGGGCTCGTCGGCCACGTCGAGCAGCTGCATGGCGTCCAGGGCGCCGTCGACCCGGGACCGGCGCCCCGACCGCGGTACGTCGTACAG
Source organism: Actinomycetota bacterium (assembly GCA_018268465.1). Classification (GTDB taxonomy): domain Bacteria; phylum Actinomycetota; class Actinomycetes; order Mycobacteriales; family Mycobacteriaceae; genus Mycobacterium. The sequence continues at coordinate 290,221 of JAFDWN010000010.1, read as the reverse complement.
CCGGGCGAACAGGTCGACATTCTGCCTGCCGGTCAGGGCTGATTCGATCGAGAGTTGTTGCGGGACATAGCCGATGTTGTGCCGGATATCCATGGTGTCGTGTCGGGCGTCGAGGCCGAAGATCCGCACCTCACCCTGCTGAACCGGCGTCAGCGTGGTCAGCACGCGGATCACGGACGTCTTACCCGCCCCATTGGGGCCCAGCAGGCCGACCGTCTCACCGGCACGCACCACCAGGTCGAGGTCCTCCACGGCGGTGAAGTGGCCGTACCGATGGGTGAGGTGGCTGCACTCGACGGCCGGCGGCGGCGATGCGGTGGTCATGGCTGCCTCTCCTGCAAGATCCGGGTCATCTCGGCGAGGACCTCCAATCCCGCCGCCAGGTTCTCCACCTGACGGTCGTCGAGTTCGTCGAGCACCTCCGACAATGCGGCCCGGCGTGCGGCGCGGGATTCGTCGGCGATGCGCTGGGCGGGCTCGGTGAGTCGCAGCCGGCCGACCCGGCGGTCCTCGGCGTCGACCGACCGGATGACCAGACCCCCCGCGGCGAGCTTGGACACGAGGGTGGACGCCGTGTTGGGCGCCAGGCCGAGTTCGGTCGCCGCCTCCCGGACCGAGATACCGGGCTGGCGTCCCACCAGCCGCAGCAGTTCGGCCTGCGATTGGGTCAGGCCGGTGGTGTCGAATCCGGAACCGGTGGACCGGCGCAGCTGGCGGCGGAGCCGGCCCACGACCGTGAACAGCTCACCGACCACATCACTGCGGGTGTGCACACCACCGACAATACCTCTGACTCAGAGGTATTTCGACCGCTATTCAGGGCGTCACGGCATCCGGTGACTCCGGCAGTACCTGCCCGCCGTCGACGGCGATGGCCTGACCGGTGATATATCCCGCCTCGTCGCTGGCCAGGAAGGCGGCCGTGTAGCCGATGTCCTGCGGCGTCCCCAGCGTCCCCGCCGGAATGGCGCGGGCCATCCCGGCCAGGTAATCCTCACCCATATCCTTGAGGCCCTCGGTGAGGATGTTGCCGGGGAGCACCGCGTTCACCGTGATCCGGTGCGGCGCCAACTCGATCGCCGCCGTGCGCATGAACCCCAGCTGGGCCGCCTTGGACGCGCCATAGTGGGTCCAGCCGGGAAAGCCCGTGATCGGCCCCGTGATCGAGGACGTGAGGACCACCCGGCCGCGCCCCGACGCGATCAATGCGTCCAGACACGCCTGCACGCTGTACACGGTGCCCTTGACGTTCACGTCGAGCACCGCTCCGAGATCGGCCGGCGTCATGGTCTTCAGCGGCGCCTCCGGGAAGATGCCGGCGTTCGCGCACAGCACGTCGAGCCCCCCGAATGCGCCGACGACCTCCGCGGCCATCGCCGCGCACGACTCGGGGTCGGCCACGTCGGCCGTCACGCCGATCACCCGGCCCGGACCCAGCCCGTCGAGTTCGGCCACCGCCGCGTCGAGGCCCGAACGGGAGCGTGCCGCGATGGCGACGTCGGCGCCGCCGGCGGCGAACACCTCCGCGATACCGCGGCCGATTCCCTTGCTGCCGCCCGTCACCAATACCGACTTGCCCGCTACGGAGAACATGCCGTCCAGTTTCGGTCATCGGGCGCCCGCGGGCAGTGCGGGGGTGGCGGGCCGGCGTTCCCGCGCCGAGGTCAGGGCCGCAGCACGAAATCGAGGAAGCGGTCGAGCAGCTCGGGCGGCACGTTGAGCGCAGCACCCACCATGTAGAGCAGGCCGATGCCCGACGCCATCGTCACCGTGGCGCGCAACCGGGTCTGCTCGGTGTCGAAACCGAATTCGGAGATGGCCTCGCGAATGGCGCTCAGCAACCGTTCATCGCTTTGCCGGACGTTGCTCGCGACGTGGTCGTCGGTCATCGCCCAGGTGCGCATCACACGCTCCAGCGCCACATGTTCGGGTGCGGCGACTGCCCCGAGGATGGCCGCCAGGCGTTCGCGGGGATCGGGGATGTGCACGTCGACCAACCGGCGCCGATCCCGGTCCCGCAGATCGCCCCAGGCGTCGACGAGGGCGGCGCGGTAGGTCTGGATATCGGAGAAATGCCAGTAAAAGCTGCCTTTGGTGACGTCGAGGCGTTCGCACAGTCTGCCGATCCGCAACGCGTCGGGACCGCCCGAGGTCAGCAGCGCGAACCCTGTCTGGATCCAGTCGTCGGCCGAGAGCGGGCGGCCGGGGCTCCGCGACGGCGCCATGGACGGCAGCATACGGCCACCGCGGGCTCGGCTCGTTGACACTTGCGAAAATTAACCGGGCAACACCGGACAGAGGCCGCAGCCGTGGCCGCTCCGGTAGTCACCGCCGCTCGTCGGCTTCCTACTCCCGGCCCGCCCGACCGGTGGCATCGGGATCGATACACAAGGTACGTCGATGCCTCGCGGCGGCCACGGCTGCTACTCGGCAAACATACCATACTGCCTGGTACGGTCTCGATCACTGCAGGTCGGAGCCGTTGGTCACGACCGACGCACCCGCGTCGGGCGAGCGCCTCGAGTCACGTCACCGCCTGAAGCACCACCACCGCGCGGGCGTCCACGCTGACCGACACGCCCGCGCTCAGCTCGGTCGGAGCGGCGTCCGGTTCCGCCGCGGTATCCACGACGGGCAGCCAGGACACCCCGAAATCCTTCGGCGGCAGGACGAAGTCGATCGCCTCGTGATGGGCGTTGAAGCAGACCACGAACGAATCGTCGACCACCCGGCTGCCACGCGGATCCATGCCCGGGATGCCCTGGCCGTTGAGATAGACCGCCACCGACTTGCCGAAGCCAGAATCCCAGTCCTCCTCGTTCATCTCCGAGCCGTCGGGCCGGAACCAGGAGATGTCGGGCAGGCCGACGGTGCCGCGCTGGCGCACCGGCAGCCCGGTGAAGAAGCGGCGCCGGCGGAACACCGGATGGGCCGAACGCAGCGCCGAAACCTTGCGGCAGAAGTCGAGCAGCTCCTCGTCGGCGTTCTCCCAATCGACCCAGGTGACCTCGTTGTCCTGGCAGTACCCATTGTTGTTGCCGCCCTGGGTACGGCCCAGTTCGTCGCCGTGGCAGATCATCGGCACACCCTGGGACAGCAACAACGTGGTGAGGAAATTGCGCTGCTGACGCCCGCGCAGCGCGTTGATCTCCTCGTCATCCGTCGGGCCCTCGGCGCCGCAGTTCCACGAGCGGTTATGGCTCTCGCCGTCGTTGTTTCCCTCGCCGTTGGCCTCGTTGTGCTTCTCGTTGTAGGACACCAGATCCCGCAGGGTGAACCCGTCGTGGGCGGTGACGAAGTTGATCGACGCCACCGGGCGCCGGGCGGTGTGCTCATACAGGTCGGCCGAACCGGTCAGGCGGTAGGCGAATTCGCCGAGACTCGCTGCCTCGCCGCGCCAGAAGTCACGGACCGTGTCGCGATACTTGCCGTTCCACTCCGTCCATTGCGGCGGGAAGTTGCCGACCTGGTAGCCGCCGGGGCCGACGTCCCACGGTTCGGCGATCAGCTTGACCTGGCTGACGGTGGGGTCCTGCTGCACGAGCTCGAAGAATGACGCCAGCCGGTCGACGTCGTAGAACTCGCGGGCCAGCGTGGCGGCGAGGTCGAAGCGGAAACCGTCGACGTGCATCTCGGTGACCCAGTACCGCAGCGAATCCATGATCAGCTGCAACGAATGCGGGTGGCGCACGTTGAGGCTGTTGCCGGTGCCGGTGTAGTCCATGTAGTAGCGCTTGTCGTCCTCGACGAGGCGGTAGTACGCGGCGTTGTCGATACCGCGCATGGACAGCGTCGGACCCAGATGGTTGCCCTCGGCGGTGTGGTTGTACACCACGTCGAGGATGACCTCGATATCGGCCTCGTGCAGGGCGCGCACCATCGCCTTGAACTCCTGCACCTGCCCGCCGGGCGTGGCGCTGCTGGAGTACTTCGAGTCGGGGGCGAAGAAGCCGATGGTGTTGTATCCCCAGTAGTTCGACAACCCCTTTTCGATGAGTGTCGCGTCGTTGACGAAATGGTGCACCGGCATCAGTTCGAGCGCGTTGACGCCGATGGACTTGAGGTGCTCGATGATCACGGGATGCGCGACGGCCGCGTAGGTGCCGCGGATCTGTTCGGGGATGTCCGGATGGGTTTCGGTCAGACCTTTGACGTGCGCCTCGTAGATCACCGCGTCGGCGTACTCGTGGCCCGGCGGGCGGTCCACACCCCAGTCGAAGTACGGGTTGATCACCACCGACTTCGGGCAGTCCGCCGCCGAATCGTCGTCGTTGCGGCTGTCGGGATCGCCGAAGTTGTAGCCGAACAGCGGCTGGCCCCACTCGAAGGTGCCGTCGATGGCCTTGGCGTAGGGATCGAGCAGCAGTTTGGTGGCGTTGCAGCGCAGGCCCGCACCCGGGTCGTGCGGACCGTACACGCGGTAGCCGTACCGCTGACCGGGCTCGATGTTGGGGATGAACCCGTGCCAGACGAACCCGTCGACCTCGGGCAGCGTGATCCGCGACTCGGTTCCGCCGGCGTCGAACAGACACAGTTCCACGCTCTCGGCGACCTCGCTGAACAGCGCGAAGTTGGTCCCTGAGCCGTCGTAGGTCGCCCCGAGCGGGTATGCCTTACCGGGCCAGATCTCCGACGGCGCTGCCGCAGTGCGAGCGCGCGCGGAGGACTTCGAACTGTCGGCTCGGGTCACAGGGCGCCTCCCACAGGTCGTGTCGAACGGATCATCGCGACGATACGGGGCACCGGCGGGCGCGAGCATTGCGACCAACCGCCCCGACCGCTGCGCCGGGACGGTATACCCACTTTTCGACCCGTGATGACCTGCCCGGACGCGCAGTTCGGGCGGAGCCGAACACGCGGGTGTGGGTGCGGTCACCCCGGGGTGACGTCAACCCCCGCGGCCCGCATCTCCTCGATCGCCGCCGCCGTGGTCTCCGCGGCCACGCCGGCGGTCAGGTCGAGCAGCACCCGGGTGCGGAAACCGGCCGCGGCAGCGTCGGCGGCCGTGGCACGCACACAGTGGTCGGTCGCGATCCCGACCACGTCGACCTCCTCGACGCCGCGGCCGCGCAGCCAGTCGGCCAGGGCGGTCCCGGAGTCGTCGGTGCCTTCGAAGCCGCTGTAGGCCGCCGAATGCCTGCCTTTGAGGAACACCGCGTCCACCGCGGTGGTGTCCAGTTCGGGGTGGAAGTCGGCACCGGCCGTCCCGGCCACGCAGTGCCTGGGCCAGGTGTCGACGTAGTCGGGTTGTTCGGCGAAATGCCCACCCGGGTCGACGTGGAAATCCTTGGTCGCCACGACCTGGGCGTAGCCGGTCGGTCCCGCGAGTCGGGCGCTGATGGCGCGCGCGACGTCCGCGCCGCCGGCGACGGCCAGCGACCCGCCTTCACAGAAGTCGTTCTGCACGTCGACGATGATCAGCGCCCGCATACCCCAACGGTAACGGGGTGGCCGTCGGGACGCCGGGCTCAGTGGATCCGCTGGTGTGCGGTGAGCAGAAGGTGGTCGAACGTCGCGCGCGGCGGCAGTGACTCGTCGTAGGTCAGCGTGCGGAAATCGGCGATAAGACCTTCGGCCAGGGTGCGCAGTTTGATGTTGCACTCCTGCGAGCGCCACCGGAGCAGTTCGAATGCGGCATCGGAGTCGATGCGGTAGATGAGCATCAGCATGCCCTTGGCCTGTTCGATGGCGGCGCGGTTGCCCGCGACCTCGGCCACGGCCGCGCTGAATCTCTCCTCGTTGGTCGGCTCCGCCGGGGTCACGTCGACGTAGAAGCCATGTGTGCCAACGACATCACCGTTGTCACGGAGTTCGTCGCCGATCACCACGACGTCGTGGACCGCACCGTGGGTGTCGATGATGCGGTGCCGGGTGCTGAACGCCCGGTGGGTGCGCCGGATGTGGTCGACGACGGCGGCGACCTGGTGGTAATCGTCGGGATGTTTGTGTGACAGCACGATTTCGGTGGTGGGCACCACCGCGCCCGGCTCGTAGCCGTGCATCATCTGAACTTCGTCGGACCATTCCCAGCGATCGTCGTCGAAGTAGAAGCGGAACCAGCCCACCCGCTGCGGCGCATCGCCGGCCCAGGCCTTTTCCGCGGGATCCCTGGCCGGCACGCCGCTACTGTACCGCCTGCGGACTCGGCGGGGTGTCGGTAATCCGGATACCGGCCGGACCCGCTGAAGGACCTGGAAATGGTTGCCGCACTTCACCTATGGCGAGGATCGGGCCTGGAAGCCGTCCGCCGGGAACACCGACGGACGGCAGGAGCCCCCGCCCGGTGGGCGGGGGCTCCTGGCAGTTCCGTGGTTCTACCGGACGTCGACGTAGATCGTCTGACCCGTGATGGTGGTCCGCACACTGTCACCGGGGCCGGCGGAGTCGGTGCGGCTGTACGTCTGGCCCGGACGGACCGCGACGACGGTGGCCTCGCTCAGCGGCGCGGTGCCGACGCGGTTGACGATGACGTGGTAGCCCTGCGCCTGCAACTGGCTGATGGTTTGTTCGGCGCTGCCGGGGCCGGCCGGTGCGGCCTGCGCCGGTGCGGCCAATCCCACAACAGTCGCCGCCAGTCCGGCAGCTACGACGCCCGCAAATCCAAGCTTCTTCATTGTGATGCCCGCCTCTTTCTGTCCTCTGATGTGTTCGGGGCCGAGGATCGCCCGGCCCCGAACGCATACCGGCGGGATGTGGTGCCGGTACGAATCGAACAACAGGACAGGTCAGGGGTTTCTTTCCGGTGGCAGGAATTGATTGACGATTGGCAGAAATCGCCGTAACGGTGCGGGCATGCACACCGCAATCTCCCGGCCGACCCGTGCGGGCGGTCCGTCCGCCGCGCCCGGCACCGGCAAAGCGCCCGGTGCCGGCCCGGGCGTCGACGCGGTGGCTATTCGATGCCGATGGCGACCTCGGTCGACTTGACCAGAACCGTCGCGCGCATACCGGTCACCAGCCCGAGGTCGAGCGCGGCGTCGCGGGTGATCGACGATGTGATGGTCTGGTCGGTGCCGTCGATCTGGACCTTCACCGTCGCCATGACGGCGCCCAGGCTGACGTCGGTGATCACACCGGTGAGCTGATTTCGGATGGATAGCCTCATGGCCCCACCCTGTCATATCCCGTTTTGCGGCCGGGGCGAATGGGCCTCGTCGCGGGCCCGCCGCTGCATACCCTTTGAGGTGATGAAACTCGCTGCTCTGCGGCTCCGCCAGCGCGACGGGGTCACGTGCGGCCCGGCCGTCGCCGTGGTCGCGGGTGCCCTCCTCGATCCGCGGTACCGCACCTCGCTTTTGGCACCGGGTGCGGGCACCGCCGACGCCGCGGGGCTGGCCTGGTTCAGCGGGGAGCAGGGCCGCATCCACGGCCAGGTGAATCGGATCTGGCCGCGCCGGCTGGGCACCACGCCGATGGGGATGGCCCGCGCGCTGTCGGCGCGCAGCGCCGGGCAAACGGTCCGCTACCGGTGGCGGATCTTCGGTGGCCTTGTCGGTGGCCGCCGCGACGGCCTCGCCGACGTGCGGCAGGCGCTGGCCGCGGGCTTGCCGGTGCCGATGCTCATCGGCGGACTGATCCCACGGCATTGGGTGCTGCTCGTGTCCTGCGACGAGCGTGCGGCGACCGTGCAGTGCTACGAGCCGTCCTCGGGCGCGGTGCTGTGTCTCCCGCTGGCCGCCCTGCGTGCCGCGGCGATGAGCGGGCCGGGTTTCCGCCGCCCGTTCGCCTTCGTGGTGCCGCGCGGGGGTCCCTGGCAAGGCCCTGTGCCGTTGTGACGTTCCCCGGCCCGGCCGCCGACACGGGGTTATAGTCGGCCGGTGATCAGCGGGGATCCGCTGATGGGGCGGGATGACGAGCTCACGCTCGTCCGTCGCGCCCTGGGCGGGTACGGCAGTCAGGCGGGTGTCGTGATCGTCGGCGCCGCGGGCGTCGGCAAGACCCGACTGGCACGTGAAGCCCTGGCCGCGGCCGCCGCCGCGGGTGACCGCACGACGTGGATCGTCGGCACCGAATCCGCCCGTGCACTGCCGCTGGGCGCATTCACCGCGCTGATCGACGAGCACATGTCCGGTGAACTGCCCAACGTGCGCCGACTCATCGACTCGCTGGTGCCCCGCCCCGGGGAGCGCGGCTCGGTGCTGGCCGTCGACGACGCACATCTACTCGACGGCCTGTCCGCCCACGTGGTCCACCAGCTGGCGCAGTCGACCGGCGTCGGCCTGGTGGTCACGGCCCGGGCGGGTGAAAGCGGGCCGGACGCGGTGACCGCGTTGTGGAAGGACGGTCTGCTCGCCCGCCTGGACCTGCAGCCACTGTCGTGCGCAGCGACCCTGGCGCTGGTCGAGACGGCGCTGGGCGGGCCGGTCGACAGCCGCAGCGCCCGCCGGTTCTGGAGTCTCACGGGCGGCAATCCGCTGTATCTGCTGCAGCTGGTCAAGGACCAGGTCAGTGCCGGCCGTATCCGCCGGGAGGCCGGCATGTGGGTGTGGGACGGAGATGTGGCCGTCTCACAGAGCATCACCGACATGGTCGGCAGGAGCCTCGGCCAACTGACCCCTGGTCTGGCGCTGGTGGTCGACGTGCTGTCGCAGTGCGAACCGCTGAGTGTGGCGGTGCTGGGCGATCTCGCCGACCGCGGCGACCTCGAGGCCGCCGAGCGGGCGCGTCTGATCGTCTTCGAACGGACCGGGGGAACGCTCGTCGCGCGGCTGGCACACCCGCTCTACGGCGAGCTGCGCCGCGCCACCGCGGGCGAAATGTACCTGTCGGGGCTGCGCGGCCGGCTTGCGCGCCGGCTGGCCCTCGACGACGACGACGATATGCACCTCACCGTGCGCCGGGCGGCGCTGACGCTCGAGTCGGATATCGCCCCCGATCCGCAGCTGTACCTGCGGGCGGCCCGGGTGGCGATGACACTGCTCGATCCCCGCACTGCCGACCGGTTCATCGCGGCGGCCGTCGACTGCGGAGCCACCGAGGCCGTGCCCATGCGGGCCATGTCGATGGTGTTACTGGGCCGCGGCGAACGGGCCGATGAGATGCTGCGGGCGCTCTGCGCCGCGGGTACAGACGCCCACCACTGGGCCACGGTGCGCGCGGCCAACCTGATCTGGATGCTCGGCAGGCCCCGTGACGCCGAACCGATACTCGAGGAGCTGGCCCGCTCCGAGGAGTCCGGTGCGCAGCAGGCGGCGCGCGCCGCCGTCGACGCCTGTCTGGACGCGGTGCTGGGCCGCAGTCGCGGCGCCGAGGAAAAGGCTTGCACCGCACTGGCGTCGGGTCAGCTCGCCGACTTCCACGCGATGATGGCCTCGGTCGCGCTGGTGATGGCCCTTGGGGCCGGCGGCCGGGTCGACGAGATGAACGCCGTCGTCGTGCGGGCGGTGGCGCGCGCGGTCGCCTCCTACCAATCGTCGCACCTCCGGTTCTGGCTCGGCGCCGTCTACGTACGCGCGTGCCGGCTGGCCGGCCGCGTCGACGAGTGTGAGCGGTCGGCGCGCGATCTCGCGGCCTCCGCCCGCGACGTCCCGGGCCCGGCCTACGCGAATCTGACGTATCTGACGGGACAGGCGGAGCTGGCCCGCGGGGCCGTGTCCGATGCGGTGCGGCACCTGCGCGAAGCACTCGCCGGAGTGGAAAAGACCAGTGTGACAACCGGTTTGCGTACGGCATGCGGTATCGCCCTTGCCGAAGCGCACGCCAAGCTCGGCCAGCCCGATGAGGCGCGTGCGGTACTGGCGGAGGCGAGGGAGTGCATCCCCGCCGACTACGTCTTCATGAAGACCAACCTGTCACTGGCCGCGGGCTGGACGCTGGCCGCCGGGGGGTCGGTGACGGAGGCGATCACCGTGGTGCGCGGTGCGGCGGCCGATGCCCGCAGCCGTCGCCAGCCGGCGTACGAACTGGCATGCCTGCAGGCGCTGGTCCAGTGGGGGGACTTCTCGGTGGCGCCGCGGGCCGGCCAGCTGGCCGACGAGTTACCGCCGCTGCTGGCCGACGTCGTCGCCCGCCATGCGGTCGCGCTGCGAGACGGCGACGGCCCGGGCTTGCTCGCGGTGGCGGCCGACTACCGGGCGAACGGCGACCGGGTGTGTGCGGCCGACGCCGCCGCCCAGGCCGGCGTCGCGTTCGCGCGCAGCGGTCAGCGTAAGCGGGGGCTGTACGCGGCGGCCGTGGCGCGCGAGCTCGCCGCTGAATGCGGGGGATTGTGTACCCCCGCGCTGCGTAACCCCGCCGGCCAGCCGCTGACCGACCGGCAGCGCGAGATCGTCGAATTCGTCGTCGCCGGGTTGTCCAATCGGGAGATCGCCGCGCGGTTGGTGATGTCGGTGCGCAGTGTGGAGGGCCATCTCTACCGGGCCTGCCAGCGCGTCGGCGCGACGTCGCGCGACGAGTTGGCGGCGGTGATCCGGGCCGGCCCGCCGGGCGGGCGGTGACGGAGCCGCCGCGTTGCGTCCGCTAGCGCGTCAAACTATAGTCTGGACACATGTCCAGATCGCTCGGAGTCTGCGCGTGACCCGATTCGGCACGGGCCCCGGAGCGCGCTGACCATGCGGATCGCGTTGCTGTCCTACCGCAGCAAGCCCCATTGCGGCGGCCAGGGCGTCTACGTCCGGCACCTCAGCCGCGGCCTCGCCGACCTGGGCCACGACGTCGAAGTGTTCTCCGGGCCGCCCTACCCCGAACTCCTCGACCCCAGGGTGCGCCTCACCGCCGTCCCCAGCCTCGACCTGTACCGCGAACCCGAACCGTTCCGCGTCCCGCATCTGCGGGAGATCCGCGACCACATCGACGTGCTCGAGCTGCTCACGATGTGGACGGCGGGCTTCCCCGAGCCGCGGACGTTCAGCATGCGGGTCGCCCGCCTGCTCGCCGCCCGGCGCGGCGACTTCGACGTGGTGCACGACAACCAGTGCCTCGGCCCGGGTCTGCTGACCATCGCGCGCGCCGGCCTGCCCGTGGTCGCCACCGTGCACCATCCGATCACCAGGGACCGGGAAGTCGACCTCGCGGCCGCGCCGTACTGGCGAAAACCGTTGGTGCGCCGATGGTATGGGTTCACCCGCATGCAGAAGCGGGTGGCCGGGCGGATACCGGAACTGCTGACGGTGTCCTCCTCGTCGGCTGCCGACATCGCCGAGGACTTCGCGGTGCCGCGGGACCGCCTGCACGTCGTGCCGCTGGGTGTGGACACCGAACTGTTCACCCCGGCACCGCGGCGGGTCGCCGGCCGCATCGTCGCGATCGCCAGCGCGGACGTCCCGCTCAAGGGGGTGAGCCACCTGCTGCACGCTGTCGCCCGGTTGCGCGCCGAACGCAACCTCGACGTGCAACTCGTGTCGCGCCTGGAACCCAACGGCCCGACCGAGAAGCTCATCGCCGAACTGGGCATCTCCGATATCGTGCACAGTTCGAGCGGACTGTCCGACAGTGCACTGGCCGACCTGATGGCCTCCGCCGAGGTGGCCTGCATACCGTCGCTCTACGAAGGGTTTTCGTTGCCCGCCGTGGAGGCGATGGCCAGCGGGACGCCGATCGTGGCCAGCCGCGCCGGGGCGCTGCCCGAGGTGGTGGGCGCCGACGGCGAATGCGCGCGGCTGGTACGCCCGGCCGACGTCGACGAGCTGACCCGGGTGCTGGCCGACCTGCTCGACTCCCCGCGGCAGCGGGCCAGGCTCGGTGCCGCGGGCCGGCGCCGCGCCGTCGACGTGTTCAGCTGGGAGTCCGTCGCCGCGCAGACGGTCTCGGTGTATCGGCGGGCGACATGCTGACGGTGGACTTCGACCGGCTCGGGATCGGTGCGGGTACGAAGGTGATCGACGTCGGATGCGGCGCGGGCAGGCACGCCTTCGAGGCCTATCGGCGCGGTGCCGACGTCGTGGCGTTCGACCAGGATGCGGCCGAACTCAACAACGTCGACGCGATTCTGCAGGCGATGAAGCAGCAGGGTGAGGCGCCCCCGGCCGCCACCGCCGAGGTGGTCAAGGGGGACGCGCTCGAACTCCCTTACCGTGCAGGCACCTTCGACTGTGTGATCGCCTCGGAGATCCTCGAGCACGTGCCCGAGGACGACCGCGCCATCGCTGAACTGGTGCGCGTGCTCAAACCCGGCGGCGCGCTGGCGGTCACCGTTCCGCGCTGGCTGCCCGAGCGGATCTGCTGGCTGCTGTCCGAGGAGTACCACAGCAACGAAGGCGGACATGTCAGGATCTACCGGGCCGACGAACTGCGGGACAAGTTCCTGGGCAGGGGAATGACCTTCACGCACAGCCACCACGCGCACGCGCTGCACTCCCCGTACTGGTGGCTGAAGTGCGCCGTCGGCAGCGCGCGTGAGGATCACGCGGCGGTGGTCGCCTATCACCGGATACTGGTGTGGGACATGATGAGTCGGCCATGGCTGACCACGACGGCGGAGTCGTTGCTGAACCCGTTGATCGGCAAGAGCGTGGCGTTGTACTTCACGAAGCCGGCGGTGTCTGTTGGTCCTGCGTGATCCCGCACCGCCGCTGCCCGCCGTCCCCGGTGTCCTGACTCCCGCGCAGTGCCGCCAGACCGCGCTGTCGATCGCCGCGGCGCAGGAGCCGTCGGGTGCGATCCCGTGGTTCGAGGGTGGGCACACCGACCCCTGGGACCACGTCGAATGCGCGATGGCGCTGACCGCGGCCGGGATCTTCGAGCCGGCGCGCGCGGCCTTCGAATGGTGCCGCGCCACCCAGCGCCCCGACGGCTCGTGGCCGATCCAGATGCGCCGCGGGAGCATCGAGGATGCCAACAGCGACAGCAACTTCTGCGCCTACGTCGCCACCGGCGTGTGGCACCATCTGATGGTCACCCGTAGCCGGAGTTTCGCCGAACGGATGTGGCCGGTGGTGTCCCGGGCCATCGACTTCGTTCTGGACCTCCAGGCCGAAGGCGGTGAGATCTACTGGGCTAGAACGGAATCCGGTCCCGTCACCGATGCCCTGTTGACCGGCTGTGCGAGCATCTACCACAGCATCCGCTGTGCGGTGGCCCTGGCCAACCGGCTCGACGACCCGCAGCCGGAATGGGAGGTGGCGCTCGGCCGGCTCAGGCATGCCATCACCGATCATCCGGAGTCGTTTCTGGCCAAGGGAAGTCACTCGATGGAGTGGTACTATCCGGTGCTCGGAGGCGCCGTCCGGGGTGGCGCGGCGCGGGCCCGCATCGACGAGCGCTGGCACGAGTTCGTGGTGCCCGGTCTCGGGATCCGGTGTGTCGACCACCGTCCGTGGGTCACCGGCGCGGAGACGTGCGAGCTGGTGCTCGCGCTGGACGGCATCGGTGATTCCGCGCGTGCCGCCGAGCAATTCGCTGCCATGCAGCATTTGCGCCACACCGACGGCTCGTACTGGACCGGGCTGGTGTTCGCCGACGGTAAACGCTGGCCCGAGGAGCGGACCACGTGGACGGGTGCGGCGGTGATCCTGGCCGCCGACGCGCTGTCGTCGGCCACCGCGGGCGGTGGGATCTTCCGCGGCGCCGGGCTGCCGCGCGGGCTGGAGAGCGACGCCGGTTGCGCCTGCGCCGTCGGCGAGCGTTAGGGGTCTCCCGCCAGTCGCTAAGTCCGCTCGAGCACCCGCATCGAGCCGGTCACCGAAACCTCCTCGAAGTCACCGGATTCGACGGCCCGGCGATAGATGTGAAAGGGGGCCTGGCCGCCGTCGGCGGGGTCGGGGAACACATCGTGGATGACGAGCGCTCCGCCGGGCTGCACCCACCTCGCCCACCCGTCATAGTCCTGCCGGGCGGCAGCCTCGGTGTGGCCACCGTCGATGAACAACAGTCGCAGCGGGGTGCGCCATCCGCGTGCCACCACTGCGGACCTGCCGACCACCGCGACCACGTGGTCCTCGAGGCCGGCGGCGTCGAGGGTGTGGCGCAGGGCGGGCAGCGTGTCGAACAGTCCGGTGACTGGGTCCACCATGCTGGCGTCGTGGTACTCCCAGCCCGGCTGGTGCTCCTCGGAACCGTGGTGGTGGTCGACGGTGTAGACGACGGCGCCGACGTGCTGGGCCGCCGCACCGAGAAGCAGCGTGGATTTGCCGCAGTACGTACCGATCTCGACGCCGACGCCGCCGGGGAGGTAGCGCAGCGCCGTGTCGTAGAGCGCACGCCCCTCGTCGGCGGGCATGAACCCGGTGACACTGTCGGCGAGCGTGAACAGGCGGGCGGCGCGTGGCGGCAGCGCGGTCTGCGAAGTGCTCATGGGCCCAACGTAACCGTTGCTGGGCACCCGGTGGTGCAGTAGTGTCTGGACATGTGTCCGAGCCGACGCTGGAGTCCACCCGGCGGCGGTTGACCGCCAAACAAGCCGACACCGTCGACCGGCTCGGCAAGGCCGCGGTCGAATTGCTCAGCCGTGAGGGTTTCGCCGGCCTGACCGTCCGGCGGGTGGCGGGGGCGGCCGGCGTCGGGTCGGCGACCGCCTACACCTACTTCTCGTCTAAGGAACACCTTGTCGCGGAGGTGTTCTGGCGTCGACTGGCCGCGTCACCGCCCGCGGCCCACGAGTCCAGCGACCCCGCCACCCGGGTCGTCGAGGTACTCCAGCACATCGCCAGGCTGGTGGCCGACGAGCCGGAGTTCGCCGGCGCCGTCACCACCGCGCTGCTCGGCAGGGACCCCGACGTCGAGGTGCTGCGTCAGCGTATCGGCAGGGAGATCCGCGACCGGCTGGCCGCGGCACTGGGTCCCCAGACCGATCCCGACGTCATCGACTCCTTGGAGATGCTCTACGCCGGGGCTTTGGTGCGCGCCGGAATGGGTTACGAGACCTACGCCGACATCTCGCGCCGCCTGGCGAAGTCGGCGCGGTTGATCCTGCGTCCGTAGGGATGTAGGAATCCCGGCGGGGGGCCGGCACGGTCAGGACGACCGGGGTCCCAGCACGGCGGCTCCGGCAGCGATCGCGGGTTCGGCGATGCCGCGCAGATCCTGCCCGTCCTCGACGAAATGTGCCGTCAGCTCGCGCAGGCCGCCCAGCAGGATCAGCGCCAGGGGGCGTGTGACCGGTGGCAGCCCGGCGGCGCGGAATCCCGGACTCTCGGTGAGTTCGACGAGCATGTCGGTCAGACCGGTCATGGCCGCGCGGTGCAGCGGGAGTGCGACCGCCCCGAGAGCGGGCAGTTCCCTGATCCAGCTCAGGGTGATGGCCGGGCGGGACTCGATGTGGTCGATGTAGGCGCCGACGGCCTGGTGGATCTGTTCGCGCCAGGCGGAGTCCGGATCGACTGCGGCGCGGATACGCGCGATGAGTTCGTCGTTGTTGCACCGCAGTAACTCGACGAAACAGTCCTCCTTGGTGCCGAATTGCCCGTAGAACGCGCGTTTGGAGGTGCGCGCATGCCTGACCACGTCGGCGACGGTGGTGTCGCGATAGCCGCGCTCGGCGATGGATGCGGCCAGTCCGTCGAGCAGTCGGTCGCGGTAGGGGTCGGTGAGCGCAGTCCCGGCGGAGCCGTCGAGTGTGGTCGTCATGCGGGCCTCCCGGACACTTGCGCACCCTGGTACCAACCGGTACCGTCGGATTCATTGCACGGTACAGCGTAGTACCAGAACTCGGCCGGGGAGTGTCATGCGCCAAGCAACATCCGTCGAAACGCCGTCGACCGTCACCACCTCCGTGAAACTGCCGCCGGGACCGAAGGTGCCCGCGGCCCTGCAGGGCGCCGCTTTCGTGCTGTCGCGGCGCCGCAGTATCGCCGAGTGCGTCCGCCGCTACGGCGACGTGTTCCTGCTGAGCGTGCCGGTGTTCGGGCGCAGCGTCGTGGTTACCGACCCGCAGCTGGTCAAACAGGTCTTCACCGCCAACACCGACGACGTCGGCAACATCCAGCCCAATCTCAGCCGCATGCTGGGCGCCGGGTCGGTCTTCGCCCTCGACGGCACCGAACACCGGCGCAGGCGCAAGCTCCTCACCCCGCCGTTCCACGGCAGGAGCATCAAGAACTACGAGGCCATCTTCGAAGACGAAACTCTTCGTGAGATGGCGAACTGGCCGCAGGGGCAGCCCTTTCGCACGCTCGAACCGATGATGCGAATCACCTTCAACGCCATCCTGAAGGCCGTGTTCGGCGCCGACGGCGAGCACCTCGACGAACTGCGCGAAATCATCCCGCCGTGGGTCACGCTGGGTTCGCGGCTCACCCCGATACCGTCGCCGCCGCGGCGGTTCGCCCACCTCGGGCCGTGGGGCCGGCTGGCCGAATACCGCCGCCGCTACAACGCGGCCATCGACCGGCTGATCGACGGCGTGCGCGCCGACCCGGCCTTCGACGCCCGCGAGGACGTGCTGGCCCTGCTGCTGCGCAGCACCTACGAGGACGGTACGGCCATGTCGCGGCAGGACATCGCCGACGAACTCCTCACGCTGTTGGCGGCCGGCCATGAGACGACGGCGTCGACGCTGGCGTGGGCGTTCGAACGGATCAGCCGCCACCCCGCCGTGCTGCAGGAGCTGGTGGCCGAGGCGAAGACCGACAGCAACGAGTACCGGCAGGCCACGATCGCCGAGGTGCAGCGCGCCCGCACCGTCATCGACTTCGCCGGCCGCCATATCTACAGCCCGACCTTCGAACTCGGCGAATGGGTGATTCCGCAGGGTTATTCGATTCTCGTCAGCATCTCCCAGCTGCACAGCCGCACCGCCGAATTCCCCGACCCGCAACGGTTCGACCCGCGGCGGTTCCTCGGCGCCAGGCCGCCCACCTGGGGGTGGATGCCCTACGGCGGTGGCACCCGCCGCTGTGTCGGCGCGGCGTTCGCCGGTGTGGAGATGGATGTGGTCTTGCGAACCGTGTTGCGCCACTGCGTCGTCCAGACCACGGCCGCGCCCGACGAGAAGGTGCACTTCCGCGGTGTGGGGCACACCCCCAAGAACGGCGGCCTGGTCACCCTGCGCCGCCGGGCTGCGCACGCGACGGGAACGCCCGCCGCGACACCAGCACGACCGCCAGCGCCACCGCGATGAGTGCGGCACTCACCGCGGGAAGTGCTGACACTCCGGAGAGCTCAAGCACTCCGGCGCCGATCGCCGCGCCGCCGCCGATGCCCAGGTTCGCGGTGGCGTTCACCCATGCGCCGGCCAGTTCCGGTGCCACCGCGTGGGTGCGCAGCGCGCACGCCTGAAAGATGGACGGCACCCCGCCGAATGCCCCGTTCCACACCGCGGCCGCGGCCGTCACCGCGGCCAGCACCGGGAACGAGAAGCCGAGCACGGTGACGGCGACGATGACGATCGCCAGGGTGAGGACCGTCGCGCGCCGGGGATCGTGGTCCAGGGTCCTGCCCGCATAGGCCAGCCCGATCAGCCCGCAGGCGCCGCATGCCAGCAGGATCGGGCCCACCAGCGCGGGTGCGGCGCCGGCCGCGAGCAGCAGCACACTGATGAAGGTGTACACCGTGAACTGACCCAGGTAGGTCAGCGCGTTGGCCGCCGTCACGGCGACGAGCTGTCGCCTGCCGGTGCCGTGCGCGGCGGGCCGCGGCAACGGCTCGTTGCTCACCGCCGGCAGCAGCCGGGTGACCAGACCGAACGTCACCACCGCCAGCGCGGCCAGCAGGCCGAACGGAAACCGCCAGCCCGCCGCGGTGCCCAGCGACGTCGACAGCGGCACGCCGAGGACGAACCCGGCCGACGCGCCGCCGGCCACCAGCGCCAGCGCCCGGCCCACCTGCGCCTGCCCGACCAGACGCGGGGTGTAGCCGATGCACAGCGAGAAGAACAGCGCATGGGTGACACCTCCGAGGAACCGTCCGGCCGCGAACACGACGAACTCCGGCGCCAGGGCGACGATCGTATTGCTCAGCGCGTAGCCCGCCACCGTGATCAACAGCAGCGGTTTGCGGGGGAATCGCGCGGTCGCGAGGGTGAGCGGCACCGCCAGCGCGGCCACCATGGTGGCGTAGAGGCTGACCGTGAGGCCGGTCGCCGACTCCGTCACGCCCAGATCGCGGCTGACGGCCGGCAGCAGCCCGATGGGGAGCATCTCGGTGGTGACCGCCAGACAGGACGCGAGGGCCAGTGACACCAGACCGGGCAGGTGCGCCCGCAGACCGTGGCGGGCGTCCGTCGTGAGCATGCCGGCGAATATACTCACGGGGCGAGTTTAATCAAAGGGGATTTGTGACGCCGCTGTCTCGGGAGCCGCGAGCCGGAGCCGCGCTGCGCTGGACCGGTGCCGCGCAGCTGATCGGCCTGGTCCGCGCCGAACCGGGGATCACCCGCGCGGCCGCCGCCGCGCGGCTGGGCATCGGCAGCGGGGGTGCGACCGATCTGGTGGCCAGGGTGCGGCGGGCGGAGCTCCTCGACGAGGCGCCGGCGCCGGCGCGCGGCAGGGGCCGCCCGACCGCCGTCCTGCGGCCGCATCCGCGCGGCCCGCTCGTGCTGGCCGCCGAACTGCGCGATGCGGACTGGCGGCTGGCATGTGCCGACCTCGGCGGCCGGCCCGCCGTCGTCGCCCACGGCCGCCACACGGGCAAGCGGCTGGACCATCTGCTCCGCGAGATGGCCGATGCGATCGCCGACGCCTACCGGGAGGAATCCGCCCGGATCGGCGCGGTCTCGGTCTCGGTGGCGGGCACCGTCAGCGATGCGCGGTTGGTGCAGTTCACCACCCGTGGCTGGACCGACGTCGACCTCTCGGTGCTGACCGCGGGACTACCCGCCGATCTGCCACTGCTCATCGACAACGACGCCACCCTCGCCGGACTGGCCGAGGCCCGCTCGGGCGCGGCCAGGGGCGCCCGCACCGCATTGCACCTGCTGCTGGCGGTGGGCGTGGGTGGCACCCTGGTCATCGACGGCGAACCGGTCACCGGAGCGCACGGCGCCGCCGGGGAGTACGGGCACATCCCGTTCGGCGACCCCGCCCTTGTCTGCCCGTGCGGGGCCAGCGGTTGCTGGTCGCTGACCGTCGACGGCGCGGCACTGGCCAGGCACCTCGGCAACCCCCCGCCGGAGGATCCCGTCGCCTTCACCCGGGCGGTGCTGGACGACGGCGCCGTCGCCGGGACACGCCGCGCCATCGATGCCGTCGTCACATCGCTGGCCGCGGGCATCGCCGGACTGGTGAACCTGCACGATCCCGATGTCGTCACCCTGGGCGGTCTGGCCGTGCCGCTGCGGGCGGCCGCACCCGGGCCGTTCGACACCGCCTACCGCCGCGGACTGATGGCGTTCCGCAAGGCGTCCGCCCCGCCCGTGCTCGACGGCAACCACGGGGACACCGCGCCGCTGCACGGGGCAGCGGCGCGGGCGCTCGACGTCGTCACCGCCGAAGCGGCGCTGGCGCAGTGGGCCGCACACCGCGACGGCTGACCGCCGCTACGCGTCCTGGGTGGCGCGCTTGGGCAGTTTCCAGCCGGGTCGCGGGAAATGGCAGGTGTAGCCGGTGGGGTAGCGCACCAGATAGTCCTGGTGTTCGGGCTCGGCGTCCCAGAACGCCCCCGCCGGCGTCACCTCGGTCACCACCTTGCCCGGCCACAGGCCCGACGCGTCCACGTCGGCGATGGTGTCCAGCGCGATCTGCTTCTGCTCGTCGTCGAGGTAGAAGATGGCCGACCGGTAGCTGCTGCCCACATCGTTGCCCTGGCGGTTCTTCGTGCTGGGATCGTGGATCTGGAAGAAGAACTCCAGCAGCGCCCGGTAGTCGGTGCGCGTCGGGTCGTAGACGATCTCGATCGCCTCCGCGTGTCCGGGGTGGTTGCGATAGGTGGGATGGTCGTTCTGGCCGCCGGTATAGCCCACCCGGGTGGAGACCACCCCCGGCTGCCGGCGGATCAGATCCTGCATACCCCAGAAGCAGCCGCCCGCCAGGATCGCCCTCTTGGTGTCGGTCACACATCCTCCTTGATTTCCTGCTGGTCGGTGTCCCGCGGAGGGTTGCCCCGCTCGCCGGTCACGAACAGCGTCCGATATTCGCCGTACCCCTCGGATTCGAGGTCGTCGAGGTGGATGAATCTCAGCGAAGCCGAGTTGATGCAGTACCGCAACCCGCCGCGGTCGCGGGGACCGTCGGTGAAGACATGGCCCAGATGGCTGTCGCCGTGGGCCGAGCGGACCTCGGTACGGATCATCAGGTGGCTGAAGTCGCGCTTCTCGACGACGTTGCCCGCACCGCCGGGCGCACGAATGGGCCGGGTGAAACTCGGCCAGCCGCTGCCGCTGTCGAATTTGTCCACCGACGCGAACAGCGGCTCACCGGACACCACGTCGACGTAGATGCCGGGTTCGTGGTTGTCCCAGTACTCGCCGGTGAACGGCCGCTCGGTGCCGTTCTTCTGCGTCACCCGGTACTGCTCGGGCGACAGCCCGGCGACCGCGGACGGATTCTTGTTGTAGGCCTTGGGGTGGGTCATCGTTCCTTCCTTGTCAGGCACACGTATAACCCTCAGTGCCCTCCCGATCATCCCGCGTTACAGGCGGGAACCTCGACAAACGCATATAGAACGTGTTCTAGTTCTGGGGTGAGCGCTTCCGTGTCCGCCGGGTTCACGCGGGACGAACTCGCCGCCGCATTCGCCGGCTTCGAGGCCACCGTCGCCAGGGCCGCCGAAACCCGCGACTGGGATCCGTGGGTCGACCAGTACACCGGTGACGTCGACTACGTCGAGCATGCCGCGGGCACCTGGAAGGGGCGCGAGGAGGTGCGGGCGTGGATCTGGAAGACCATGACCACCTTCCCCGGCAGTCACATGACCGCATTCCCCGCGCTGTGGTCGGTGATCGACGAGGCGTCCGGTCGGGTGGTCTGCGAACTGGACAACCCGATGGCCGATCCCGGGGACGGCACCGTCATCAGCGCCACCAACATCTCGATCCTCACCTACGCCGGCGACGGGCTGTGGTGCAGGCAGGAGGACGTCTACAACCCGCTGCGGTTCGTGTCGGCCGCCCGGGCGTGGTGCCGCAAGGCGCAGCAGTTCGGCACCCTGCCCGACGAGGCGCGCGACTGGTTGCACAAGTACGGGGACCGGGCGTGACGGCCGCGCCGAAACTCGTGGTGGGCGCCAACGGGTTCCTGGGTTCGCACGTGACCCGCAGGCTCGTCGCCGACGGGCACACCGTGCGGGCGATGGTGCGCCCCACGGCCCGCACCACGGGCATCGACGACCTCGACGTCACCCGCTTCGTCGGGGACATCTGGGACGACGACACCCTGCGGGCGGCGATGGACGGTGTCGACGACGTCTACTACTGCGTCGTCGACACCCGCGGCTGGCTGACCGATCCGGCTCCGCTGTTTCGCACCAACGTCGACGGCCTGCGCAACGTCCTCGACGTCACGGTGCGGTCCGGTGCGGCCGCCGCGCTGCGCCGATTCGTCTTCACCAGCAGCTACGCCACGGTTGGCCGGCGCAAGGGGCACCGCGCGACCGAGGACGACGTCGCCGACACCCGCCGGCTGCCGCCCTACGTTCTGTCCCGGGTCCGCGCCGAGGATCTGGTCCTGCGCTACGCCGCCGATGCCGGCCTGCCCGCCGTCGCGATGTGTGTGTCGACGACCTACGGCAGCGGTGACTGGGGACGCACCCCGCACGGTGCGATCATCGCCGGTGCCGCCTACGGCAAACTGCCGTTCGTGATGAGCGGCATCCGGCTGGAGGCAGTCGGTGTGGACGACGCGGCCCGGGCGCTGGTCCTGGCCGCCGAGCACGGCAGGGTGGGTGAGCGCTACCTGATCTCGGAGAAGATGATCGGCAACGCCGACGTCGCCAGGATCGCCGCGGAGGCCGCCGGCGTCGCGCCGCCCAGGCTGGCGATCCCCCTGCCCGTTTCCTACGCCCTGGCAGCCATGGGCACCGCGAAGGCACGGCTGCGCGGCACCGACGAACGCCTGTCGCTCGCATCGCTGCGCCTCATGCTGGCCGAAGCCGAGGTGGACCACACCAAGGCGGTTCGCGAACTCGGATGGCATCCGCGCCCGGTCGAGGAGTCGATCCGGGAGGCGGCCCGCTTCTGGGTGGAGCTGCGCAACGCCAGGTCGGCCACCGCAGGCTGACGGCCGCGGGCGGCACCCGGTGCGGCGTGCCACCCTGGATGGGGTGACGGGGAAAGTGCGCGTCGACCTCACCGGAGCACCGCAGACCATGCTCGCGACGTTGCACGCCAAGGCGATCGACGCCGCCCTGCGCGATTCCGTCCTGAACGACCAGTGGGCCCGCCGGATCGTCGACCAGATCGACTACGACTGGTCCCGCACGACGATGAACGCACGCAATGCGCCGTCGGTAAGTCTGCGTTCGGCCCACTTCGACGGCTGGACCCGGCAATTCCTCGCCGTGCACCCCGATGCGGCGGTGCTGCATCTGGGCTGCGGCCTGGACAGCCGCTTCTTCCGGCTGGCGCCCGGACCGGGCGTGGACTGGTATGACGTCGACTACCCCGACGTCATCGCGCTGCGGGAGCGGTTCTATCCGGCGGCAGCGCGCTACCACCTGATCGCCGCGTCGGTCACCGACCCGGCGTGGGTCACCGCGGTGCCCGCCGACCGGCCGGCGCTGGTGGTGGCCGAGGGGCTCACGATGTACCTGACCGAGAACGACGGGACCGCCCTGCTGCGCAGGCTGGTCGGCCACCTGCCCTCCGGGGAATTGCAGTTCGACGCGTTCAGCCGACTGGGCATCGCGCTGCAATGGACCAACCCGGTGGTACGGCGCTCCGGGTCCACGCTGCAGTGGGGAATCGACCGGCCCGGCGACATCCTCGACGCGGTGCCGGGCACCCGCCTGCTGGCCTGGGTGCCGGTGTTCGAATCCGGCGCGTTCGAGGCCCTTCCCGCCCTGCCGCGCACCTACCGGCTGGCGGCCCGGCTGATGAACCGCGTCCCCGGTCTGCGCACGATGGCGCAGTTCCACCGCTACGCGTTCTGACGCCGACGGCGCGGCGCCCGCACCCCGAGCACGGGCTGGCGCACCCGGCCGTCGGCGAACCGCGGCGCCCACGGCCAGCGGCCCCGTTCGTCGGCCCACACCAACTGCAGCGCCCGCACCCCCGGCCCGCCGTGATTCAGCGCCCAGGCCAGATGCACGTCCGGATGCTCCACCTCCACGACCTCCACCAGCGGCCCCGCCCGCAGCGCGGTATGCCGGCCCGGCGTGAACGATTCGCCGCGCAGCGCAGCGCGGGCGGCCGTACTGAGCAGCCGCCGGGCCCGGTCCGGCGACACACCGGACACCAGCAGCTCGGGCAGGCCACAGTCGTGCAGCCCGACGGTGTACGCGAACGGGGTGCGGTCGCTTTCGATGTACTGCACCGCCCACCCGTGACTCCGCACGATCTGTCGCAACCGCTCGAGATAGTCCTCGTCGGTGGCCTCGGGGTGATCGCATATCCAGCACATGGCCGGCCCTCCTCGTCGTCGATGACCCCAGCGTGCGCCCGGGGTCTGACATCACCCCGGGGCCCGCGCACACGAATGCGGGTACTCCGGGTCAAACCGCCCCGTCCGGGGCACGATGAGTCACGAAGGAGTTCACCCCGATGCGCACATACCGTGAGCGGGCCGCCATCGCCCTCGCCTCGGCCGTAACGCTGGCCGCGACCACGGCCTGCGCGGCCGAATCACGCGGACAACCCAACCCGCCGGGCGTCGCCGCCGTCGCGACCGGTCTCGACGTGCCCTGGGGCATCGCATTTCTCGCCGACGGCTCGGCACTGATCGCCGAACGCGGCAGCGGGGCGGTCACACACCTGATCGCGCCGGGTATGACGACACCCGCCGGGCAGGTTGCCGGGGTTGCCGCACGCGGCGAGGGCGGCCTGCTGGGCCTGGCGACGTCGGGGCAGACGGTGTTCGCCTACCTGACCACCGCGCAGGACAACCGGGTGGTGACGATGGGCTTCCAAAACGGCTCGGAGGGCGCCGACGGCCCCGAGCTGGGTCCCCCGACACCGATCCTGACCGGCATCCCCGCCGCGGCGACCCACAACGGCGGACGGATCGCCTTCGGCCCGGACGGAAAACTGTACGTGGCCACCGGCGACGCCGGCGACCGGGGCAGCGCCCAGGACCTGACGTCGCTCAGCGGGAAGATCCTGCGCATCAACCCCGACGGCACCGCACCGCCGGACAATCCCTACCCCGGCTCGCCGGTCTGGTCGTTCGGTCACCGCAACATCCAAGGACTGGCGTGGGATTCGGCAGGCCGGCTGTGGGCGACCGAATACGGCGCCAACCGGGTGGACGAACTGAACCTGATCGAACCGGGCGGAAACTACGGATGGCCGATGGCGGAAGGACGCGCCGACCGCGCCGGGCTGATCGACCCCGTGGTGGAGTGGTCCACCAGCGAGGCATCACCTTCGGGGCTGGCCTACCACGGCGGGTCACTGTGGGTCGCGGCCCTGCGCGGACAGCGGTTGATCCGCATGCCCGTCCACGGTGACGGGACGCTCGGTGAGGCCGAGGCGATGTTCGCCGGACAGTATGGGCGGTTGCGCACCGTCGTCGCCGCGCCCGACGGCGCCCTGTGGTTCAGCACCAGCAACCGCGACGGCCGCGGCAGCCCCCGCGACGGTGACGACCGCATCCTGCAGATACGGCCCTGAGAATCCCGGGCGGCTGCCAGCCTCCGGTCAGGCGGCCCCTGCCAGAATCGAACCGTGCCCACAGTCAACGGTCGTGTCTCCCACTGGTTCGACGAGCTGCCGAGGTACCGCGAACCGCTCCCCGGCAGCGTCGACGCCGACGTGTGCATCGTCGGCGCAGGCTACACCGGGCTGTGGACGGCGTACTACCTCAAGAAGGCCGACCCGACGCTGCGCGTCGTCGTGCTCGAGGCGCGTTTCGCCGGATTCGGCGCCTCCGGCCGCAACGGCGGCTGGCTGTCCGGACTGGTGCCGGGCGACCGCAACAGAATGGCCCAACAGCACGGCCGTGACCGGGTGCTGGCCTGGCAGCAGGCCCTCAACGACGCCGTCGACGAGGTGATCGGTGTGGCGGCCGCCGAGGGGATCGATGCGGGCATCGTCAAGGGCGGCACCATGCAGGTGGCGCGCAACGCCGCCCAGGCGACACGGCTGGCCGCCGAGTTCGACGAGGAGCAGAGCTGGCAGCACGACGGCCTCACCCGGCTGACGAAAGCCGAAGCAGGACAACGAATCCAGTTCGACGGCGTGGTGTCGGCCTACCACACCCCACACTGCGCGCGGATCCAGCCGGCACGGCTGGCCCGCGGGCTGGCCGACGCCGTCGAACGCCTCGGCGTCGACATCTACGAGCAGACGCCCGTGACATCCATCGAGCCCGGCCGGGCCGTCACCGGACGTGGCGTGGTCCGTGCCGGGACCGTGCTGCGGGCGACGGAGGGCTTCACCGCCTCGCTGCCCGGATTGCGGCGGCGCTGGCTGCCGATGAACAGTTCGATGATCGCCACCGAGCCGATCCCCGAACGACTCTGGGAAATCATCGGCTGGCAGGGCGCCGAGACCGTCGGCGACACCGCACACGGCTTCTTCTACGCCCAGCGCACCCCCGACGACCGCATCGCCATCGGCGGCCGCAGCGTGCCCTACCGCTTCGGGTCACGCACCGACGTCGACGGCCGGGTGCCGCAGCGCACGATCAAACTCCTCACCGGCGTGCTGCATTCGATCCTGCCCCAGGTCGCCGCCGTGCCCATCGCCCACGGGTGGTGCGGTGTGCTGGCGGTACCGCGCGACTGGGAATCCACCGTCGAATTCGACCGCGCGACCGGGCTGGGCTGGGCCGGCGGTTATGTCGGCCACGGTGTCACCGCCACCAACCTCGCCGGGCGCACCCTTGCCGACCTGGTGCTTGACCGCGACACCCCGCTGCGTGATCTGCCCTGGGTCGGGCACCGGTCCCGCGGCTGGGAACCGGAGCCGTTGCGCTGGCTCGGCGTTCGGGGTCTGTACGTCGCCTACAAGCTCGCCGATCTGCACGAGGCGCGCGGCCTGGCCACCACCTCACCCATCGCGCGCGTCGCGGACCGAATCACCGGCCGGCCGTAGGCTGGGGTCAGGGTCTCACCCGAGGAGCTGCGATGACCGACAAACCTGTGCTGCAACCGACGGCCGACCACCCGATCACCGTCGAACCGACCGGCGCGCGCGTGACGGTGCGGGTGAACGGTGAGCTGGTCGCCGACACCCGCGACGCGCTGACGCTGCGGGAAGCCACGTATCCCGCAGTGCAGTACATCCCGCTCGGCGACGTCGCCGCCGATCGGCTGCGGCGCAGCGACTCCACGACGTACTGCCCGTTCAAGGGCGATGCCGGTTACTACCACGTTGCCACCGCGGACGGCGCCGAGATCGAGGATGCCATCTGGGAGTACCTGCAGCCCTACGACGCCGTCTCGGCGATCGCGGGCCACGTCGCGTTCTACCCGGACAAGGCTGACATCGTCGTCGGCGCGGACTAGTTCCGTCGCGGTGTCGCGCTGCGTGACCGTCCAGTTCGCGGGCCCGGTCAGCCCCGGCCTGACGCTGGCGCCGCTGCGCCGCGGTCGCGGCGACCCGTGCTACGCCGACGCGGCGGACGGCGCCGTCTGGCGGACCAGTCTGCTGGACAGCGGCCCGGTCACCGCCCGGATCCGCCGGTCCGGCCCCACCTCCGTCGACTGTGAGATCTGGGGAAGCGGCGCAGGCGAATTCGCCGAGTCGGTGCCCGCACTGCTGGGCGCCGAGGACGACGCATCAGGATTCACTCCGCAGGAACCGACGATCGCCGCGGCGCAGCGCCGGGTACCCCACCTGCGTCTCGCCCGCACCGGACGGGTCCTGGAGGCGCTGGTGCCCGCCGTGATCGAACAGCGCGTATCGGGGAAGGATGCGCGTCGCGCCTGGCGAAGGCTGGTCAACGCCTACGGCGCGCCCGCACCCGGGCCGGGGCCCGCGCACCTGCGGGTGCCTCCGAGCGCCGAGGCATGGCGACGCATCCCGTCCTGGGAGTTCCAGCGCGCCAACGTCGATCCGGGCCGTGCCCGCACCATCGTCGGCTGCGCGCAACGCGCGGACGCCCTGGAACGGCTCAGCGGACTACCCACCGACCGCGCCCGCGTGGCGCTGACATCGCTGCCCGGGGTGGGGGAGTGGACCGCCGCCGAAACCGCCCAGCGTGCGTTCGGTGACGCCGACGCGTTGTCCGTCGGGGACTACCACCTCGCCACCATGGTCGGCCGGACGCTGCTGGGTCATCCGATCGACGACCCCGCCATGGTCGCGCTGCTCGAACCCCTGCGTCCGCACCGCCACCGGGCGGTACGGCTCCTCGAGGTGAGCGGCCTGGCGCAGAATCCGCGGTTCGGCGCGCGTCAGGCGATTCCCGATCTGCGCGCGTTGTGAATGATTGCCCGCGCGCATCGGGAGAACTCGGGTGGAAAGCTCGCGCACGCAGGCAAATCCACGGAAAAGTCGGCCGCCAAGAGCGCGCGGTCGCGCAACGGCACCGCCTGACAGCCGGCCCGGTCAGGGACCGTCGTTCTCCAGCGCGTCATCCCGCACCGGGCGATCGGCCAGTTGCTCGGCCACCCCGAACAGGTACGGATAGGCGACTCCCGCGATCGCCGCGCCCACCAGCCAGAACACCCACAGCTGGGCGGGGGGCGCCGTCTCCGTTGAAGAACGCGACGGCGGTCGAGCGGGCCGGGTTGACCGACGTATTCGAGATCGGGATCGAGATCAGGTGGATGAGCGTGGGGTGAGGCCGATGGACAGACCGGCAATGCCTTTCGGGGCACGGTCGTCGGTCGAACCCAGGATCACCAGGAGGAAGACCCCGGTGAGGACCACCTCGGCGACGAGGACGGCCCACAGCGAATGGCCGCCGGGGGAGTGCTCGCCGAATCCGTTGGCGGCCATGTTGCCCGTGGCCGTCCAGCCCTCCTGGCCCTTGGCGATGACGTAGATGACCATCCCCGCCACCAGGCCGCCGATGACCTGGGTGATCCAGTACGCGGGCAACGCTTTCCATTCGACGCGGCGGGCCAGCGCCGCACCCAGCGTCACCGCCGGGTTGAAATGCCCGCCGGAGATGGTGCCGAACGCGTAGACACCCGTGAGCACCGTCAGGCCGAACGCCAACGCGACGCCGAGGAATCCGATTCCCAGCGAGACTCCTTCGGTGCCGGCGAATTTGGCCGCGAAGACGGCGCTGCCGCAGCCGCCGAGCACCAGCCAGAACGTGCCGATGAACTCCGCGGCCAGCCGGTGACCCATTGTCGGCTCGCGCATGCGCACTCCTCTGACGGTCTCCACCGGTCTCCACGTTGCTGCGCGTGAGCCTGTCACATCGATTGCGCCGCAGTACCCGTCGTAGTCAAGCTGTTCGTCGATCTGTTCCCGGATCGAAAACATCCGTAGGTATTGATTCCCTGGTGGTTTCGAGATCGTGGCGTGGGAGTTTTGGTGTGGGTATGAGAAACGGGCACCCCTGGTGGGGTGCCCGTTGGTGGTGGTGTGGTTAGCGGCCGCTGTGGCGCACGGTGGTGTCGACCTTGGGGACGTTGACCTGCTGTTGGATGTCCTGGATCCAGCCGTGGTGGTCGATGTCGGCGGAGATGGTGACCGAGGGGTCCAGGCCGGGGGTGGTGGCGTTGGCGGGGGCGGCCAGGCCGAACAGGCCTGCGGTGAGTGCGGCGGCGGCGATGGTGGTGATGGTGAGGTTCTTCATGTCGATCACTCCTGGTGTCGTTATCGGCTCCGAGGGTTTCGTGCCGGTCTGATGGGTTAAACCGGCTGGTCAGGGTGTTGATTCCAGGTGGCGGGGATTGACCGGTGTGTGGCAGGAATTAGATGTTATGGATTATTACTGCCAATGTCGATCGCCGCATCCGCGCCTAGCCACATACCCCAGGGGGGTATATTATGGCGACCATGCATGTCGACCATGCCGGCCACTCGGCACACACCAACCCCGTCGCCCACGCTGCGGGCGATCACTCGGGCCATTCGGGCCACGGCGATCACGTCGCCCAGTTCCGCCGGCTGTTCTGGATCATGGTCGTGTTCGCGGTGCCGACCGTTGCGCTGTCGGGGATGTTCGCGATGATCCTCGGCTACTCGATACCGGACGTCCCCGGCGTGCAGTGGGTGTCGCCGGTGCTCGGCACGGTCATGTACGGGTGGGGCGGCCGTCCCTTCCTGACCGGTGCCGTCGGGGAGATCCGGGCCCGCACCCCCGGCATGATGCTGCTCATCGGGCTGGCCATCACCGTCGCTTTCCTGTCCTCCTGGGGCGCCAGCCTGGGCGTGCTGCCCCACGGACTCGACTTCTGGTGGGAACTGGCCCTGCTGATCGTGATCATGCTGCTGGGCCACTGGATCGAGATGCGGTCGCTGGCGCGCACCACCTCGGCGCTGGACTCGCTGGCAGCGTTGTTGCCCGACCTCGCGGAGCGGGACGAGGGCGACCGCATCGTCTCGGTGCCGCCTGCCGACCTGATGGCCGGTGACATCGTCATCGTGCGTCCGGGGGCCAGTGTGCCCGCCGACGGCGAGGTCGTCGACGGCGCCGCCGAGGTGGACGAGTCGATGGTCACCGGGGAGTCGCGGCCCGTGCGCCGCAGCGTGGGCGACCGGGTCGTCGCGGGCACCGTCGCCACCGACTCCGGACTGCGCGTGCGGGTCACCGCGGTCGGCAACGACACGACGCTGGCCGGGATCCAGCGCCTGGTCGCCGAGGCGCAGAACTCGTCGTCGCGCGCTCAGCGGCTGGCCGACGTTGCCGCCGGCTGGCTGTTCTGGTTCGCCCTGGGGTCCGCGATCGTCACCGCGGTGGTGTGGACGCTCATCGGCCACCCCGACGAGGCCGTCATACGAACCATCACGGTGCTGGTCATCGCCTGCCCGCACGCGCTGGGGCTGGCGATCCCACTGGTCGTGTCGATCGCCACCGAACGCGCCGCGCGCGGGGGCGTGCTGGTCAAGGACCGCATGGCGCTGGAGACCATGCGCACCGTCGACACCGTGCTGTTCGACAAGACCGGCACCCTGACCAAGGGCGAACCTGCGGTCACGGCGATCGCGGTGACCGATGGCCGCTCGGCCGAGGAGTTCCTGGCGCTGGCGGCCGCGGCGGAATCCGACTCCGAACACCCGCTGGCGCGCGCCGTCGTCGAGGCGGCGCGCAGGCGCGGCATCGCGGTACCCGCATCGTCGGAGTTCAGCTCCTCACCGTCGGTCGGAGTCACGGCGCACGTGCACGGTGCGGTGGTGCGCGTCGGTGGGCCGCGCCTGCTCGCCGAAACCGGCGGCGCCGAGCTGCCCGACGCACGAATATGGCGCGAGCAGGGTGCCATCGTCCTGCACGTCCTGGTCGACGGCGCCGTGGCCGGCGCACTGGCGCTGGCCGACGAGATCCGCCCCGAGTCCCGCCAGGCCGTCGACGCCCTGCACCGACTCGGCATACAGGTCGTCATGATCACCGGTGACGCCCAGCAGGTCGCCGCGTCGGTGGCCGGCGAACTGGGCATCGACCGGGTGTACGCGGGCGTGCGTCCCGAGGACAAGGCGCATACGGTCGCACAGCTGCAGGCCGAGGGTCGCATCGTCGCGATGGTCGGCGACGGGGTGAACGACGCGCCGGCGCTGGCCCAGGCCGGCAACGGCGGGGTGGGAATCGCCATCGGCGCCGGCACGGACGTGGCGATCGCGTCGGCCGGGGTGATCCTGGCCGGGTCCGATCCGCGGTCGGTGCTGTCGATCATCCAGCTGTCCCGGGAGTCCTACCGCAAGATGAAGCAAAACCTCTGGTGGGCAGCGGGATACAACCTGATCTCGGTGCCGCTGGCGGCCGGGGTGCTCGCACCGGTGGGTTTCGTGATGCCGATGTCGGTGGGTGCGATCCTGATGTCGGCCTCCACTGTGGTGGTGGCGCTCAACGCGCAACTGTTGCGCCGACTCGATCTGCGCCCCACGGCCAGCGTGGCGGCACTACGGGACCGGCGCCGCAGACTCTAAGAATCTGACTAGGCTTTTGCGCAAACGTCACGCATCGAGATATTGCTGGAACACGCTGTACCGTGTGCCATCCAGCAAACAATTTTGGGGAGAGTCGCCGCGGGGGCGGGATTGCGACCCGTGTGACTCCAGTGAAACTCTGCGTCGAAAAGTCAACCGGGGCAGCGTATTCCGGTCATGGAACCACTTCGGGTCGGCCGCGGCCGCCCGTCTCGCGCCGGGCCGTAGTTAGGTTCGACTAAGTTGGCATGTCAGGGCGTGTTTGACTTATCGTTTCCACACTTGTGGCGAGTGGGTACACGGCCGCCGTTCAATGCTGCACGGAGGCGCCAGATCGTCGGGCTGGCTGATGCCGTCGTCGACGGCTGCATGCAGAAGGCTTCTCAATGCCGCGCGAAGGCGCCGAGAGTAAAGGTCAGGTGGGAATGGCGCCCAGGAAAGTAGGGCTGTACAACCCCGCATACGAGCACGATGCGTGCGGTGTGGCGATGGTCGTCGACATGCACGGCCGACGCAGCCGCGACATCGTCGACAAGGCGATTACCGCGCTGGTCAACCTCGAGCACCGCGGCGCCCAGGGTGCGGAACCGAACACCGGCGACGGTGCCGGAATCCTGCTCCAGGTACCCCACGAATTCCTGCGCGCGGTTGTCGATTTCGACCTGCCCGAACCCGGCGGCTTCGCCACCGGCATCGCCTTCCTGCCGCAGTCGTCCAAGGACGCCAAACTCGCCTGCGAGGCAGTCGGCAAGATCGTCGAGGCCGAGGGACTGCGACTGCTCGGCTGGCGCGACGTCCCCACCGACGAATCGTCGCTGGGTGCGCTGGCGCGCGACGCCATGCCCACTCTGCGGCAGGTGTTCATCGGCGGTGCGTCCGGCATGGAACTGGAGCGCCGCGCGTACGTCGTGCGCAAACGCGCCGAGCACGAACTCGGCAACAAGGGCCCCGGCCAGGACGGGCCGGGACGCGAAACCGTCTACTTTCCAAGCCTTTCGGGGCAGACCCTGGTGTACAAGGGAATGCTCACCACCCCGCAGCTCAAGGCCTTCTACCTCGATCTGCAGGACGACCGGCTGACCAGCGCGCTGGGCATCGTGCACTCGCGGTTCTCGACGAACACCTTCCCGTCGTGGCCGCTGGCCCACCCCTTCCGGATGATCGCCCACAACGGTGAGATCAACACCGTCACCGGCAACGAGAATTGGATGCGCGCCCGGGAGGCGCTGATCCACACCGATGTGTTCGGCTACCACAACGATCTGAACAAGATCTTCCCGGTCTGCACCCCCGGTGCATCGGACACCGCCCGGTTCGACGAGGTCCTCGAACTGCTCTACCTCGGCGGCCGCAGCATCGCCCACGCGGTGCTGATGATGATCCCCGAGGCCTGGGAGCGCCACGAATCGATGGATCCGGCGCGGCGCGCCTTCTACCGCTACCACTCCTCGCTGATGGAGCCGTGGGACGGCCCGGCGTCGGTGTGCTTCACCGACGGCACCGTGGTCGGGGCGGTCCTCGACCGCAACGGGCTGCGTCCGTCGCGCATCTGGGTCACCGACGACGGCCTGGTGGTGATGGCCTCGGAGGCCGGCGTCCTCGACCTCGACCCCGCCAAGGTGGTCCGGCGGATGCGGCTGCAACCCGGCCGGATGTTCCTGGTCGACACCGCGCAGGGCCGCATCGTCGACGACGAGCAGATCAAGGCCGAACTGGCCGCCGAGCAGCCGTATCAGGAATGGCTCGACGCCGGTCAGTTCCACCTCGACGATCTGCCGCAGGGCAACTACGTCCGAATGCCACACCACCGGGTCGTCATGCGTCAGCAGGCATTCGGCTACACCTACGAAGAGCTCAACCTGCTGGTGGCGCCGATGGCGCGCACCGGGGCCGAAGCGCTGGGATCGATGGGCACCGACACCCCGATCGCGGTGCTGTCCCAGCGTCCGCGCATGCTCTTCGACTACTTCCAGCAGCTGTTCGCCCAGGTGACCAACCCGCCGCTGGACGCCATCCGCGAGGAGGTCGTGACCAGCCTGCAGGGTGTCATCGGCCCCGAGGGTGACCTGCTCAACCCGGACGAGAACTCCTGTCGCCAGATCGTGCTGCCGCAGCCGATTCTGCGAAATGCCGAGCTGGCCAAGCTCGTCAACGTCGACCCCGACCACGAGATCCGCGGTCGCAAGCACGGGATGCGCGCGGCGGTCATCGGCTGTCTGTACCCGGTGGCCGACGGCGGCCCGGGACTGCGCCGGGCGCTGGAGGATGTGCGCAAGAAGGTCTCCCAGGCGATCCGCAACGGTGCGCGCATCATCGTGCTCTCCGATCGCGAATCCAACGAATGGCTCGCGCCCATCCCGTCGCTGCTGTCCGTCGCGGCCGTGCATCACCACCTGGTCCGCGAACGCACCCGCACCCAGGTCGGTCTGGTCGTCGAATCCGGTGACGCCCGCGAGGTGCACCACATGGCCATGCTCGTCGGATTCGGTGCCGCGGCGATCAACCCCTACATGGCGTTCGAGTCCGTCGAGGACATGATCGACCGGGGCATCATCACCGGTATGACCAGCGACCAGGCCAAGGCCAACTATGTCAAGGCCGCAGGCAAGGGTGTGCTCAAGGTGATGTCCAAGATGGGCATCTCGACGCTGGCCTCCTACACCGGCGCCCAGCTGTTCCAGGCGGTCGGCATCTCGCAGCGGGTGCTTGACGAGTACTTCACCGGATTGCACTGCCCCACCGGCGGAATCAATCTCGACGACATCGCCGACGATGTCGCAGCCAGGCATGAACTGGCCTACCTCGACCGGCCCGACGAATGGGCGCACCGCGAGCTCGAGGTCGGCGGCGAATACCAGTGGCGGCGCGAGGGCGAGTACCACCTGTTCAACCCCGACACCGTCTTCAAGCTGCAGCACTCCACCCGCACCGGGCAGTACTCGATCTTCAAGGAATACACCCGGCTGGTCGACGACCAGAGTGAGCGGATGGCTTCGCTGCGCGGTTTGCTGAAATTCAAAGAGGATGTGCGCCCGCCTGTTCCGATCGACGAGGTCGAATCGGCGGCGGAGATCGTCAAACGCTTCTCCACCGGCGCGATGAGCTACGGCTCGATCTCCGCCGAGGCGCACGAGACGCTGGCAATCGCCATGAATAGGCTTGGCGGCCGGTCGAATTCGGGTGAGGGCGGCGAATCCGTCGACCGTTTCGACCGGGACGACAACGGCGACTGGCGCCGCAGTGCGATCAAACAGGTGGCGTCGGCCCGGTTCGGGGTGACCAGCCACTACCTGACGAACTGCACGGACATCCAGATCAAGATGGCCCAGGGCGCCAAACCCGGTGAGGGCGGCCAACTTCCCGGTCACAAGGTGTATCCGTGGGTGGCCGAGGTCCGGCACTCGACGCCCGGTGTCGGCCTGATCTCTCCGCCGCCGCACCACGACATCTACTCGATCGAGGATCTGGCGCAGCTGATCCACGATCTGAAGAACGCCAACCCGTCGGCACGTATCCACGTCAAGCTCGTGTCGGAGAACGGGGTCGGCACCGTCGCCGCCGGCGTCTCCAAGGCGCACGCCGACGTGGTGCTGATCTCCGGCCACGACGGCGGCACCGGTGCCACGCCGCTGACGTCGCAGAAACATGCGGGTGCCCCCTGGGAACTCGGACTCGCAGAGACCCAGCAGACGTTGCTGCTCAACGGACTTCGGGACCGCATCGTGGTGCAGGTCGACGGCCAGCTCAAGACCGGCCGCGACGTGATGGTCGCCGCGCTGCTCGGCGCCGAGGAGTTCGGGTTCGCCACCGCACCGCTGGTGGTGGCCGGCTGCATCATGATGCGGGTGTGTCACCTCGACACCTGCCCGGTCGGGGTGGCCACCCAGAATCCGTTGCTGCGGCAGCGTTTCAACGGAAAGCCCGAATTCGTGGAGAACTTCTTCATGTTCATCGCCGAAGAAGTTCGTGAACTCATGGCGCAGCTGGGTTTCCGCACGCTCAACGAGGCGGTGGGACAGGTCGGCGCACTGGACACCGCGCGCGCCGCCGAGCACTGGAAGGCCTACAAGCTGGACCTCGCGCCGGTGCTGCACGAGCCCGAATCGGCGTTCATGAACCAGGATCTCTACTGCAGTTCGAGCCAGGACCACGGGTTGGACAAGGCGCTGGATCAGCAGCTCATCGTCCAGTGCCGCGAGGCGCTGGATTCCGGTGCCCCAGTCCGCTTTTCGACGACCATTGCCAATGTCAACCGCACGGTCGGCACCATGCTGGGCCACGAGGTCACCAAGGCCTACGGCGGGCAGGGGCTGCCGGACGGCACCATCGACATCACGTTCAACGGCTCGGCGGGTAACAGCTTCGGGGCATTCGTGCCGAGGGGTATCACCCTGCGGGTGTACGGCGACGCCAACGACTACGTGGGCAAGGGACTGTCAGGTGGGCGCATCGTCGTCCGGCCGGCCGACGATGCCCCGATCGACTACGTCGCCGAGGACAACATCATCGGCGGCAACGTGATCCTCTTCGGCGCCACCAGCGGCCAGGCCTTCCTGCGGGGTGTCGTCGGCGAACGGTTCGCGGTACGCAACTCCGGTGCCCACGCCGTGGTCGAGGGAGTCGGTGACCACGGGTGCGAGTACATGACCGGCGGCAAGGTGGTCATCCTCGGTGCGACCGGCCGCAACTTCGCCGCGGGCATGTCCGGTGGCGTCGCGTATGTCTACGACCCGAACGGCACGCTTCCGGACAACCTCAACGCAGAAATGGTCGACCTTGACGCATTTGACGACGCCGACACCGAATGGCTGCACGATATGATCGTCGCGCATGTGGATGCCACCGATTCGGCTGTCGGACAGAAGATCCTGTCCGACTGGGCTGCGGAGGCGAAGAACTTCGTCAAGGTGATGCCCCGCGATTACAAGCGGGTCCTCGCGGCGATCGCGGATGCCGAGACGGCCGGCGGCGACGTCAACGAGGCGATCATGGCGGCCGCTCGTGGGTGATCCGAGCGGCTTCCTCAAGCACACCTCCCGCGAGACCCCGGCGCGCCGTCCTGTCCCGCTGCGCCTGCGGGACTGGAAAGAGGTCTACGAGGAGTTCAGCCACGAGACTCTGCAGGTGCAGGCATCGCGCTGCATGGACTGCGGTATCCCGTTCTGCCACAACGGATGCCCACTGGGCAATCTGATCCCCGAGTGGAACGATCTGGTGTTCCGGGGACGTTGGCAGTACGCGATCGAGCGGCTGCACGCGACCAACAACTTCCCCGAGTTCACCGGCCGGCTGTGCCCGGCGCCGTGCGAGGCCTCGTGCGTGCTGGGCATCAACCAGGACGCGGTGACCATCAAGCAGGTCGAGGTCGAGATCGTCGACAACGCGTTCGACCAGGGCTGGGTCAAACCCCTGCCGCCCACCGAACTGACCGGCAAGACCGTGGCGGTCATCGGGTCGGGGCCCGCCGGCCTGGCAGCCGCCCAGCAACTCACCCGCGCCGGTCACCTGGTGACCGTTTTCGAGCGCGCCGACCGTATCGGCGGGTTGCTGCGCTATGGCATCCCCGAATTCAAGATGGAGAAGCGCCACATCGACCGGCGGCTGGAGCAGATGTCCGCGGAGGGCACGCAGTTCCGGGCCGGGGTGAACGTCGGGGTGGACATCACCGCCGAGCAGTTGCTGGACGATTTCGATGCGGTGGTGTTGGCCGGCGGGGCGACGGCGTGGCGCGACCTGCCCGTGCCGGGCCGCGAGCTGGACGGCATCCACCAGGCGATGGAGTACCTGCCGTGGGCCAACCGCGTCCAGCACGGCGATCCGGTGCTGGGCGACGACGGCGAACCGCCCATCACGGCCAAGGGTAAGAAGGTGATCATCATCGGCGGCGGTGACACCGGCGCGGACTGCCTGGGCACCTCGCTGCGCCAGGGTGCCGAGGTGGTGCACCAGTTCGAGATCATGCCGCGGCCACCGGAGGCGCGGGCCGAGTCCACACCGTGGCCGACGTACCCGCTGATGTTCCGCGTCTCCTCGGCGCATGAGGAGGGCGGCGAGCGGGTGTTCTCGGTCAATACCGAGCAGTTCACCGGCAGCGACGGCCGCGTGACGGGTCTGCGGGCCCACGAGGTGCGCATGGACGGCGGCAGGTTCGTCAAGGTGGATGGCTCCGACTTCGACCTGGAGGCCGACCTGGTGCTGCTGGCGATGGGCTTCGTCGGGCCGGAGCGCGAGGGTCTGCTCGCCGGGCTCGGTGTCGACATCACCGACCGCGGCAACGTCGCCCGCGACAAGGACTTCGCCACGTCGGTACCGGGCGTATTCGTCGCCGGTGATATGGGGCGCGGGCAGTCGCTGATCGTATGGGCGATTGCCGAGGGCAGGGCCGCCGCGGCCGGGGTGGACCGGTATCTGATGGGCGAGACCGCGCTGCCCGCGCCGATCAAGCCGACCGCCGCGCCGCAGCGGTAGCCCTTTCACACGCGCTCCGCGTCGGGATTCGGCTTTTGACGCGGTGCGCGTGCCGCATGCGTGCCGGAACCCGTCTTCGGTGAGGCGCGACGCAACAGCTGTCACATACACATCATCAGAAACATCGGATGATTGTTCGGCGTGGCTCCCGGTGTTTGCCAGATCACAGGTATCTAATGACTGCCAGTGGGACCTGCGGTAAGGTAGGCCCACGGTTCAGCTATTCCGAAACCGCAGGAGTGATCACCGTGTACACCAACCCGCTCACGCGGACCCGGGTAGGTCGAATGGCCTGGTCATGGTTCCGTCATCCGGTCAAGAGCCGCGAGTTCCCCGCCAAACACGAGCGGCTCATCACCGCCGACGAGCTACTGCGGTACGGGGTCTGAACCCGGCCACCAGCGATATCTCGGGTTATCCCCCGAGCGTGACCGTTTGTTTGCCTAACTGTTATCACTTCGTGATCGTCCATTCCGGTGCGAAATTCGCGCTGTACCAGCGCTAACCCGCGTGCGCGCCGCACCGGTGCGTCCGGCGGGCGCAGCAACGCCGCCCGCCGCCCGCACCGCCGTCCGCGGTCGTCGGCTCGTGCGGAATCCGCCGCCGCTACCCCTTCGCCAGACCGGAATCCCTGATTGCCTCGGCCAACGGTTCGAGCACCGCAGGATCGTGCGGCGGCGGCAGGTACACGATCGCCAGATCCAGACCCTGTTCGCCCAGCGCGGCGGCCTGGGCGATGGCCTTGGCGTAGTCGAGGTCGGGTTCGAGCCGCACGTGTGCCGAGGTCATGATGTCCGCCGGATCCCGGCCGACGTCGGCGCAGTGCGCGGCGAGCACCTCACACTTACGCGCGAACTCCTCGGGCGTTCCCCCGGCGAAGTTCCAATGGTCGGCGTACTTCGCGGTGATTCGCAGCGTGCGCTTCTCGCCGCTGCCGCCGATGCAGATCGGGGGATGGGGCCGCTGGGGACCCTTCGGTTCGTTACGCGCCGCTTTGAGCTGATAGAACCGGCCGTCGAAATCCGTCGACTCCTGCGACAGCAGGCCGATCAGCACCTGGCAGGCCTCCTCGAAGCGGTCGAGGCGATCCTTGACCGAACCCAGTTCGATCCCGTACGCGCCGGACTCCTCCTCGTTCCAGCCCGCGCCGATGCCCAGTTCCAGCCGGCCGCCGGAGACGATGTCCAGGGCGGAGGCCATATTGGCCAGCACCGCGGGATGGCGGTAGTGGATTCCGGTGACCAGCGCACCCAGGCGTAACCGCCGGGTGGCCTGAGCCAGCGCCGTCAGCGTGACCCAACCCTCCAGACACGGGCCGGAGGAGTCGGAGAAGATCGGATAGAAGTGGTCGAACGTCCAGCCTGACTCGAAGACGTCGATCTCATCGGCGGCCTGCCAGACGGCGAGCATGTCGGCCCAGGTGGTGTTCTGCGGCGAGGTTTTGAAGGCGAATTGCACTGAACCGACTTTAGAACGCTTTCCTGGACAACGGCGATGAGTTCCGCGCGGGGCGCCGGTCAGTACAGCCATGACGACCGATATGACCTCCGCCTGCCGGCGCACCGCGGATGTGCTCGTCGCGGTGACCGACGAGCAGCTGGGCGCGGTGACGCCCTGTGAGAAGTACCGCCTCGACCAGCTCATCGGGCACGTCGGCGGGCTGGCCCTGGCCTTCGCCGCGGCCGCGCGCAAGGAGTTCGGCGACCTGACCGATACCCCGCCGGCCGAAGGCGCGACGCTCGACGCGGACTGGCGCAGCGCCTACCCCGCCCGACTGGCCGCACTCGCCGCCGCCTGGCGGCAGCCGGGCGCGTGGGAGGGGATGACGCGCGCGGGCGGCGTCGACTTCCCCGCCGACGTGGGCGGTCTGGTGGCACTGACGGAGGTGGTGCTCCACGGCTGGGATCTGGCGCGGGCCACCGGGCAGACGTACAGCGTCGACGACGACGTGGCGCAGGCAGTGTTGGCCCACCTCAGGCAGTTCGCGTCCGGTGAGCCGGTCGAGGGGTTGTTCGGGCCCGCGGTGCCCGTTGCCGACGACGCGCCCGTACTGGACCGGATCGCCGGACTGAGCGGACGCGATCCCCGCTGGCCCGCCTAGGGCTCAATGGGGTTGATGCGAGACGTGGGTCCGCGCGTGGCCGATGGCCTCGTCGAGGGTCCCCACCAAGTGGTTCTCGTGGCGCAGGGACGTGAAGACGCCCACGTTGGCCAACAGGGTGTGGTGTTCGGGGCGAACACCCTTGATGATGACCGTGATTCCGCGCGACTCCAGCTCGGCGCAGATCTGCTCAAGCGTGTGCGCACCCGTCGCGTCGAGCATACCCAGCTGCGACATCCGGATGATCACCACCGACGTACGCGGATGGTCGGCGTCGACGATGGCGTTCGAGATGCGTTCGGCCGCACCGAAGAACATGGCACCGTCGAGCCGTAACAGCGCGATCTGGTCGTCGCCGGGGCGGCGCGGGCCGGGCAGCTCCTCGCGGACGACGCTGCTGCGGCGGGCCACCGTGCGCAGCGCGAAGAACGCCGCGACGACGATCCCGATCTCGACCGCTTCGATGAGGTCGAAGCACACCGTTACGGCGGCGGTGAGGACGAACGTCAGCGCGTCGGATCTGGTGGAACGCAGAATCTTGCGGATGGTCGTCGCGGAGATCATCCGGAACGACGTCACCATCAGCACTCCGGCCAGCGCCGACAGCGGAATGGCCGATACCGGGCCGGTGGCCAGGTAGACCACGGCCAACAGCACCAGCGCATGCACGATGGCGGCCAACCGGGTCCGTGCACCTGAGCGCACGTTGACCGCGGTGCGGGCGATCGCCCCGGTGGCTGGCATCCCGCCGAACACCCCGGAGGCAACCGACGCCAGGCCCTGACCGACGAGTTCACGGTCCGGGTCGTAGGGGCCGGTCGGCGCCATCGTCGCCGCGACCCGCGCCGACAGCAGGGATTCGATGGCCGCCAGCGCCGCGATGGCCAGCGCGGCGCCGACCAGGCTGCGCAGGGCGCCGACGTCGGCGTGCGGGAGGACCGGAGTGGGCAGCTGCGACGGCAACTCCCCGATCGTGGCGACGGAGATACCCAGCAGTGTGACGGCGACGGTGGCGGCCACCACCGCCGTCAGCGATTCCGGGATGCCGCGGTGCAGCCGTGGCAGCAGCACCATCGTGAG
Source organism: Actinomycetota bacterium (assembly GCA_018268465.1). GTDB lineage: Bacteria > Actinomycetota > Actinomycetes > Mycobacteriales > Mycobacteriaceae > Mycobacterium. The sequence continues at coordinate 249,623 of JAFDWN010000010.1, read as the reverse complement.
CGCGACGAACGCCACGACTCCGAGCGTCCTGGCGGCGGAGTGCCAGTCGGCATCGGTGACGACGGTCCACGCGCCCGTCAGGGTGCGTTGTCCGACGGGTGCGGGCTGGGCGAACGCGGCCGGCACCTGCTGCAGGAAGATGATCGCAGCGATGCCGAGAGTGAACCCCTCGATGACGGGCCAGGGGATGAAGGTGACGGCACGGCCCAGGCCCGTGACGCCCGCGGCCACCACGATCACTCCGGCAAGCACGGTGACCAGCGCGATGCTGCCCAGTCCGTGCTGGGCCACGATGGGTGCCAGGACTACCGCCATCGCGCCGGTGGGTCCGGACACCTGCACGTGGGAACCGCCGAATACCGCTGCCACCAATCCGGCGACGACCGCGGTGATCAGCCCGGCCGCGGCGCCGACGCCCGAACTGATGCCGAACGCCAGCGCGAGGGGAAGGGCGACGACGCCGACGGTCAGGCCCGCGAGCACGTCGCGCCGCCACGAGCGGCGCAGGTCGGTGTAGTCGCGACGGTTGGGCAGGAGCCGGACGGCGATCACTCCGAGCGCCCCAGGGGTGGAAGGGCCCGCAGTGCATCGAGGTGGTCGCGCTGGGTTCCCAGGGTGTCGGCCAGGAACGTGCGGGCGATGACGAGCAATTCGGAGATCTTGGGGTGGGCCAGTTCGTAGATCACCGCGTTGCCCACGCGGTGGCTGCTGACCACGTGGTGACGTTTGAGCACGGCGAGGTGCTGGGAGAGCAGCGTGGGCTCGATGTCGGTCGCGGCGAGGATTTCGCTGACGGTCGTCGGCCGGTTGTTGGCCGACAGGATCTCGAGCACCCGGATGCGGGCGGGGTGGGCCAGCGCCTTGAACAGATTGGCCTTGATCTCGTAGAGCGGCCGCTCGGCGCCGCCGGGGAAGCGATCGGGCACGGGTCACCTAGCGAATTGATGGATTGAACAAAATCTCAATTGAACGGTAGCGGTGCGCACGGCGCGGGGGCAAATCGGCAGTGCCGACGGGCCGTACCGGGCAGGGCGGACCAGGTCGCCATCGGGGCACACTGGAGGGCATGGATCCCGTCGCCGCCCTGCGTGAGATCGCCTATTACAAGGACCGCGCCCGCGAGGACAGCCATCGGGTCATGGCCTACCGCAACGCCGCCGACATCGTCGAAGCCCTGACCGACGCGGAACGCGAACGCCACGGCGCTGCAGGCAGTTGGCAGTCGCTGCCCGGCATCGGGCCCAAGACGGCCAAGGTGATCGCCCAGTCCTTGGCGGGACGCGAGCCGGACACATTGATCGAATTGCGCTCGGCGGCTTCGGATCTCGGCGGCGGAGAACTCCGGGCGGCCCTGCGGGGGGATCTGCACGTGCACTCCAACTGGTCCGACGGCTCGGCGCCGATCGAGGAGATGATGCTCACCGCACGCCGACTCGGCCACGAGTACTGCGCGCTGACCGACCACTCGCCGCGCCTCACCGTCGCCAACGGCCTCTCGCCCGAGCGGTTGCGCAAACAGCTCGACGTGATCGACGAGCTGCGCGAGCAGGTCGCTCCGATGCGGATTCTCACCGGCATCGAGGTCGACATCCTCGACGACGGCTCGCTGGATCAGGAACCCGAACTGCTCGACCGCCTCGACGTCGTGGTGGCCAGCGTGCATTCCAAGCTGTCCATGGACGCGCCGTCGATGACCCGCCGCATGGTCAGGGCGGTCTCCGACCCGCACACCAACGTGCTGGGCCATTGCACCGGCCGGCTCGTCACCGGCAACCGGGGTGTCCGGCCTGAATCGGCATTCGACGCCGAGAAGGTATTCACCGCCTGCCGCGACCACCACACCGCGGTCGAGATCAACTCCCGCCCCGAACGGCGCGACCCGCCCACCCGGCTGCTCACCCTCGCGCGGGACATCGGCTGCCTGTTCGCCATCGACACCGACTCGCACGCCCCCGGGCAGCTGGACTTCCTGGGCTACGGTGCGCAGCGCGCGCTGGACACCGGCGTTCCCGCCGACCGCATCGTCAACACCTGGCCGGCCGACACCCTGCTGGACTGGACCCGCTCCTGACGGCGACTCAATCCGGCAGGTGTGGCATCTCCAGACCGGTGTCGCGGCCCAGCAGCACCCCGCGGGTGAGCGCGGTGTTGCCGTAGCGGCTGCGCACCAGGTCGACGGCGGCGTCCAGCGCCACGGTGTCGGCGTGCGATTCGAACGGCAACTCGAGCTGCTGGGCGCCGTCGCGGTCGATGTTGGACACCGCGAACCCGATCAGGGTCAGGCCCCGTTCACCGATCATCGGGCCCGCCGCGGCGACCAGGGAACGGGCCGTATCGAGGACGGCATCGGTGGCGGCGGTGGCCCGCGGCATGGTGTGCGAGCGGGTGGCACGGGTGAAGTCGTCGAAGCGCAGCCGCAGCACCACCGTGCGTCCGGTGCGTCCCGCTCGGCGCATCCGCCGGGTGATGCGGTCGATCAGGTTGACCACGACGGCGTCGATGTCGTCGGGGGACATCGTGTTCCCGGCGCGGCCAAGGGCCCGCTGCGCGCCGACGGACCGGCGCCGCACACCCGTGACCACCCGGCGCCGGTCGATATTGCGCGACAGGGCGTAGAGCTGGCGGCCCATCGCCCCGCCGACCATCGCCGCGAGGGTGGATTCGCCGAGTTCGGCGACGTCGGCGACGGTCTCCACGCCGTGTGCGTGGAGCTTCTCGGCGGTCTTGACGCCCACCCCCCACAGTCGGCGCACCGGCAGCGGATGCAGAAACGCCAACTCGCGGTCCGGCGGGACCAGCAGCAGCCCGTCGGGTTTGGCCTCTTGGCTGGCCACCTTGGCCAGGAACTTGGTGCGTGCGATGCCGACGGTGATGGCCAGCCCCACCTCGCTGCGCACCCGGCCGCGCAGATCCGTGGCGATCTGCACCGGCGTGCCCGAGACGCGTCGCAGACCCGACACGTCGAGGAAGGCTTCGTCGACACTCAGCGGCTCGACCAGCGGGGTGGTGTCGCGGAAAACGGCGAAGACCGCATCGCTGGCCGCGGAATACGCGGCCATCCGTGGCGGCACGACGATGGCCTGCGGGCAGAGCCGGCGGGCCAGCCGGCCGCCCATCGCGGTGCGCACGCCGAACGCCTTTGCCTCGTAACTCGCGGCGAGCACCACCCCGCCGCCGACGATCACCGGTCTGCCGCGCAGCGAGGGATCGTCGCGCTGCTCGACCGAGGCATAGAACGAATCGAGGTCAGCGTGCAGGATGGTCGCCGAACCTGACACGAACATATGTTCGCATCGGGTACCGACAGATCAGCGGCCCTCGCCGTAAATCGTGCTGATCCAGACATGCACCAGGGTGTCGAGCACCCGGTCCTCGGGCACCGACGGATTGTCCGCGGTGAAGCTCGACGACATCGCCCGCTCGTTGAGCAGCAACAACGCCGTCGCCAGATCTTCGGCGGGCAGCGTGACCGGTGCGGCGCCCTTGGCGCGTTCGGACTCGATCACCTCCGCGGCGTGGTCGATCCAGGTGCGCATGAAACCCGACCACATGCGCTGGGCGTCCGGGATGCCGGTGCGTGCGGCGAAGGCGGCGCGGGTGATCGCGCGATGGGCGCCGAAGACCTCGAAGAACACGTTGATACCCGCCCGCCACCCGTCGTACCGGTCGGCGGGGGTGTGGTCGGCGAGGCGCTCGTGCGCGGCGACCGCCGCGGCCAGCAGTCGATCCAGCAGCGTCAGCAGTACCGCGTCCTTGGACGCGAAATAGAAGTAGAACGTGGGACGGGACAGTCCCGCACCCCTGGCCAGGTCGTCGACCGAAATCTCGGCGAACGGGCGCTCCTCGAGCAGGCGCTCCGCCGTGGCCAGGATGGCCTGCTCCCGGTCGTCGCCGGACGGGCGCGCCGATCGGCGGCCGCGAGCGGCGCGTACTGGTCCGGCGATGGTCACGGGAGGCGAGTTTACGGTATGTCGATTTTCTCGACATACCGTTGACCAAGTCGACACCGTGTTGATAACTTTACATCATGGCTGAATTTGTCGACGTCGTCATCGTGGGGGCCGGTATCTCCGGCATCAGCGCGGCCTGGCACCTGCAGGACCGGAGCCCGTCCAAGAGCTACGCCATCCTGGAGTCGCGGGCCAACATGGGTGGCACGTGGGACCTGTTCAAGTACCCCGGCATCCGGTCCGACTCCGACATGTACACCCTCGGCTTCCGATTCAAGCCATGGCCGTCCGACCAGGCCATCGTCGACGGGGCGTCGATCCTGAACTACCTCAAGGAAGCCGCGGCCGAAAACGGGATCGACCGGCACATGCGCTTCGGCCACACCGTCGTCGCGGCCAACTGGTCCGACGCCGACAGCCGCTGGGAACTCACCGTCGAGCGGGGCGGGGAGACGGTCGAGATCCACTGCTCGTTCCTCATCGCCTGCACCGGCTACTACGACTACGACCGCGGCTACACCCCGGAGTTCACCGGCCGCGAGGACTTCGGCGGCACCATCGTGCACCCTCAGCACTGGCCCGAGGACCTCGACTACACCGGCAAGAAGATCGTCGTCATCGGAAGCGGCGCCACGGCGGTCACCCTGATCCCGGCGCTCATCGAGTCCGGCGCCGGCCACGTCACCATGCTGCAGCGCTCACCCACCTACATCGCGCCGCTGCCCGACAAAGACCCGGTCGCCGGACAACTGCTGCGAATTCTGCCAACCCGCACGGCATATGCGCTCACCCGCTGGAAGGCGGTGGCGATCACCACAATTCAGTATCAGATCGCCAGGCGCTTCCCGGACTTCTTCAGCAATGCGCTACGCAAGATCGCCACCCGTCAGTTGCCCGCGGGTTTTGACATCGACACCCACTTCACCCCGCGCTACAAGCCGTGGGATCAGCGGCTGTGCTTCGCGCCCAACGGGGATCTGTTCCGGGCCGTCCGCCACGGCAAGGCCGACATCGTCACCGACACCATCGACCGATTCACCGACGGCGGGATCCTGCTCGGCTCCGGAGAGCAGCTCGACGCCGACATCATCGTCACCGCAACGGGTCTGAACATGCGACTGTTCGGTGGCGCGCGGATCCAGCGCAACGGCAAACCCGTCGGGCTGACCGACAGCATGGCATTCAAGGGCATGATGCTCACCGGCCTGCCCAATATGGTCTTCACCGTCGGCTACACCAATGCGTCATGGACGCTCAAGGCCGACCTGGTTTCCGAATTCGCCTGCCGCGTCATCAATTACATGGATGCCAACGGCTATCACACCGTGGAGCCCCGGCACCCCGGCGAGTCCGTCGAACAGCGCCCGCTGATGGATTTCACCCCGGGCTACGTCCTGCGTTCACTCGACATGCTACCCAAGGGCGGCGCCAGCACACCGTGGCGGCTCAAACAGAACTACCTGCTCGACCTGCAGCTCATCCGGCGCGGCCGCATCGACGACCCGGCGTTGATCTTCACGAAAAAGGATGCGCCGGCGGCCATTCCGGCCGCCACCGGCGCCGCGCCCGCCTGACGTCGGTCAGCCGGCGCCGACGACGACGATGCCGTCGTCGTCGCTGTACACCGTCTCGCCGGGAACGAACACCACACCCCCGAACTCGACGGCGCCGTTGTGCAGGCCCGCGCCAGTCTTGCTGCTCTTGCGGGGATTGGTGCCCAGGGCCTTGATCCCGATGTCGAGGGTGCGCAACGTGGTGGCGTCACGCACGGCACCGTTGACGATCAGCCCGGACCAGCCGTTGGAGCGGCCCAGCTCGGCGATCAGGTCGCCCACGAGCGCGGTGTGCACAGAACCGTCGCCGTCGATCACGAGCACCCCGCCGTCGCCAGGCGTGGACAGCACCGACTTGAGCAGCGCGTTGTCCTCGAAGCAGCGGACGGTGCTGATCGGCCCGGCGAATTGGGTCCGACCGCCGTACTGGGTGAACTGGAGATCGCAGCTGCGGACGTCGGGGCCGATGTCGTCCACGAGGTCGGCGGTGGCACGCGGTTCGATGGTCACGGGCAAATGTTATCCAGTGACGGATATCAGCCGTCCGACCGGCGACGGACGACGAGGACGATGAGCAGAGTCAGCAGGCCGGCGACGGCGGCCGCGGCCAGCGGCAGGCGGGACGGGCCGGGCCCCGGCGGCGGGGTGGGGGCAGGGCCGGAGACCGGATTACTGGCGGACTCGACCGTCGACTTGGCATGTGCCGCAGCCTCTTTGGCGGCCGACGTCAGATTCGGTGCGCCGTTCGTCGCGGCCAGGGCGGCCGTGTCCGGGGACTGGGTCCCGGCGGGCGCGGCCTTCTTCGCGGGTGCCTTCTTGGCCGGTGCCGCCTTCTTGGCGGCCTTCGCCGGAGCCTTCTTCGCCGCGGCCTTCTTGGCGGGTGCTTTCTTGGCCGGCGCCTTCTTGGCGGGCACGGGCGGGGTCGCGCCCGGGGCGGCCGGCGCGGCGCCTACGTCGGGATCGGACGGCGCCGTGCCCACGTCGGGATCGGACGGCGCCGCGCCTGACGGGCCGGGAGCGGACGGCACCGCGTCCGACGGGCCGGGCGGGCCGCCGGGCGTCTCGTCGGGTAGATCCTGCGGATCTGCCATCTGGCTGCTCCTTTGCAGTGTGTTCGTCCTCAGCGCTGTCGCAGAAGTGCGTCGTCGGCAGTGGATCCCATCATGCCAGGCGCGCCGAAACCGACGCGGTGGTCGTTGCGGCGGCCGCTCAGCAGCCTTGGCTGCGGGTTCGGCGTGATCAGGTGCGCCGGCGCGCCGCCCACCAGGCCGCCGCGCCGACGGCGGCGATCGCGCCGAGCCAGAACGGCCACATCGGCATGCCGGCCTCGGGCGGGGTCTGCGCCGGCGCGGCGGCCGCTGCGGGTGTCGTCGGTGCCGGGGATTGCGAGGTAGGGGGCGCCGCTGCCGTGGTGCCCGCGGTGGTGAGCCGGAAGGACCAGGATCCCGACACCACATGCCCGTCGGCCGAGGTGGCCCGGTAGTTGACGGTGTACGTGCCCGCGGGTCCGAGCGGGCGCACACCGACGGTGATCGTCACGTCCCGCACTTGCGGATCGCCGGTGGACCACAGATCTCCGTCCGGACCGACGACGGTCATCGCCGCGAATTGAGCCTGCATGGGCTCGTTGAACGTCGCAGTGACCTGCGTCGGAGCCTGTGCCAGTTCGGCGTTCTCCGCCGGATCGGAGGCGATGAGGGTGGCGTGCGCCGATGCCGCCCCCGCTCCCATGAACGCCGCGACTGCAAGCAACGCCACCGAAACCAGCGTGACAGCAAACTTGTGCGTCAGCCCCCCGGACATCTCAAACGAGTCCGAGGCGGGCCAGCAGATCGGCATCGATCCCGTCCAGCTGGGCGGCGATCGCCGCGTGGGCGGCGCGCCGGCGTGACGCGGGCATGTTCTCCGCGGCGGTTACCGCCGCGGACAGATCGCTGAGGCGTTCGGTGATCGCCGCGACGAACTGTTTGGTCTCGGCATCCTTGGGCTTCTTCTGGGCGACCATCCGCAGCGACTGCTCGGCACCCGCGATCCGGGCGGACAGCTGCGCACCGGGACCCGAGAACTGGCCGATCTGACTCAGCGGGACACCAAGACGGTCGGCCCGGCGTTCGTCGGCGAAACCCCGCGCGGCGATGGCAGCACGGTAGGCCAGCGGCACCACCACGGGTGCCAGCAACCTCGTCACCGTCAACACCCGGCGGATCCGCGTGGGCGAGAACAACTTGCCTTCGCGTGCCGCCCTGAGCTCGGTCTGGGCAACCTTCAACGCGGCCCGATCGCTGTCCCGCTGGGCTTTGAGCTGCGCCCGCAGCGCGGCCGTCTCCGCCTTGCGTTCGGCCTTCATGTGGCGGGCTTCGTTCTTCGCCGCGAGCTTGGCTTCCAGTTTGGCCTTGGCCTTGAGCGCGCGGGCTTCAGCTCGGCGGGTAGCGCGGCTTTTGCGTCGCGTGAACAGGCCCATCCGCGGCTGCCTCCCGGTCATCTCATCGACATTTCGCGATGGTGGCTGAATTGGTGCTGACCAACACTATCGCTCACGTCGCGCACGGCGGGTCTGCCCCCGGGAACGCCGCGGCGATTTGAACCTCCAGCAAACCAGAGGGCCGGATTGTGAGAGAATCGCGGTGTTCTTGTGATTTGTGGCTGATTCGGCCACGAGGGGTGGTGACGCAGTGAGTTCGCGGGTGCGGGTCGTCGCGTCAGCATGTCTGGTGGTATCTGGCCTGTTCATCGGCGGGCTCGGCGGAGCGTTGGCCCTCGCCGACCCCGACCACGGGGGCGGCTCGAACGACCGAGGACAGTCTCAGGGTTCCGACCGCGGCGGTGACGGGCGCGGCCCGGGCGGCCAGGGCTCAGGCGGTGGCGGCGGCCAGAATTCCGGCGGTGGCGACGGCCGCGGTGGACAGGGCCCCGGTGGCGGTGGTCCCGGCGGCGGTTACGGGCCCGGTGGTCCTGGTGGTGGACCGGGCGGTGGACATGGTCCGGGTGGCCCCGGTGGCGATCCCGACGGTCCCGGCGGTCCGGGCGGTCCCGGCGGTCCGGGCGGTCCCGGCTGGCCTGGCGGTGGACATGGTCCGGGCGGGCCGACGCGGCCCACCAAGACCGACACCCCCACCAAGACCGACACCCCCACCAAAACGGACACTCCGACGGACACCCCGACCAAAACGGACACCCCGACGGACACTCCCACTGATTCCTCGACGCCGGTGACAACCGACACGTCACCGTCCGAAACGACGACGCAAACCACGACGTCACCGACGACGACCGAGACGACCACCACGACGACGGAGGTCACCACCACAACCACCGAGACGACGACTCCGACAACCACGGAGACGACCGAGACGACGACGCCGACAACGACCGAGACGACCGAGACGACGACCCCGACGACCACCGCGACGACGACCGCGACGACGACGACAACGACGACCACCGGCCCGGGCCCCGGACAACCGCCGGCCGGGCCGCCGGGCGGCGGCAACGGCCCGGCCGTCGGCATCCCGTTCCCGTTCCCGCCGGTGGAGATCCCGCCCGGCCAGCCGGGCTTCGTGCAACCCGGCATCGCGGCCGCCGCCGGGCAGGCGCCGTTCGACACCGTCGACGTCCCTGTGGTGGTCGTTCCGCCCGTCGTTGTCCCGCCGGTCGTGGTGCCGCCCGCCGTCGGCCTGGCGGGCGGTGGCGGCGGCGCACCCGGGGCGCCGCGAGCACCGTCCGTGGCCGCGGGGCCCAAGTCGATCCTGAGCCAGCCGCGCGCCGGCCGTGACGCCACCCCGGCCGCAGTTGGCGGTACCGCCCTTCCGACCAGCTTCCGGGCCGGTTACGTCGAGTACCTACGCACCGCGGGTATGACGCAGATCGCCGCGCTCGCACTGCCCGGCGCGGCAGGCATTCTCGCGCTCACCGGCGTCGGCGGCCTGCTCGGGTACCGCCAGGCCAAAGCCGGCCGCGCGGTGCGCACCGGCGTGCTGGCCCGATTCGTGGAGTGACGGGAAAGTCACGCCACCGAAGGCGTGACAGGCTCATAGTGGACGTCGAAAGGGGGTTGTATGCCAGCGAGCCGTCAAGTGACGCGTGCGGTCAGCGCTGTGCTCGACCTCGCCCCCCGGCACGGCGAGGTGTCACTGACCCGTCTCATGCAGGCGGTCAGTGCGGACCGTGGCCGCCCCATCGAACTGAAAATGGCCGACCTGCCCCCCGGCGTGTGCGGGCAGTGGCGCCAGTACGCCGACCGTGACGTGTTCCTCATCCAGAAGGGCCTGCCCGCGTGGGACCGCACCCTGGCCCACGAACTCGGCCACCTGGTGCTCGGACACGGCGGGATTCCCGTCGTGGAAGCCGCCCGTGAGAGTGTCGAGCTGGCCAGCTCCGAGCTGATCGGTTACATGCTCAACCAGCGCACCGGCTGCATGGGTCCCAGCGGAGAGGATGCCGAGCAGGAAGCCGAGGACTTCGCCGCGCTGCTCATCTACCGGCTCGGACGGTTGCCGTCGGATCGGTCCTCCATCGTCCAGGTCCGCCTCGGAGAGGCGTTTGGTTGATCATCTGGGTGATCGCCGCACTTCTCGGTCTGGCAACCGGACTGCGAATCGGCTGGGCTCTGGTCAACAAGCAGTCGCTCGTCAGCACGGCGATGATCCTCGCCCTCGGCAGTCTCGGCGCGGTCGCCGCACTCAACTGGCAGCCGTTGACCCTTCTCATCGACAACCTGCTGCACTGGCCGAACATTGCCATGGGATTCAGTCAGGTCGCGTTGATCGCATGCGCCGCGGGCAGCTGCGTGATGATCACGACCGTCGCGTCGGACCACAGACCCGTGATCACACGCCGCATCGCCATGGTCCAGTACGGCATCGCTGCGGTGATCGCGCTCGCCAGCTTGATCAGCTTCTTCGCCGCGGGCAGGCAGGTGGAGATGGCGCCGCAGGAGTACCTCAAGCACAACCTCGGATCCTCGTGGCTGTTGCCGCTGCTGTACGTCATGCTGGCGCTGACGCTGGTGTCATGGGCCGGGATGCGAAACTCCAGCCGCAGCCGCCGCGGTAGGGCGCTGTTCATCTTCACGGTCGGGATCGTGCTGATCGTGCTGGCCAGCGCGTTCTTCTTACTCCAGGCGATCGGCAGGACGCAGTTCGTGGGGGTGGGTGCCGCCGCGACGATCCTGGGTTGCGCCATGGTGGTCGTGGCAGCCGGATCGCTGATGCCCAGCATCGAAGACTGGTTCGGTGCGCGGCGGGAGCTGCGGATGATCCAGCCGCTCCTCGCCGAACTCGGGCGCCGGCACCCCGACGTCGGCATCGGGGTGCGTCCCCGCGGCCCGCTGGTGTTCCGGGTGGCCGAGCGGATGTCGCTGATCTCCGACGCGCTGTTCCTCGAAGCGACCGCCGCCGAAGCCAGTCGGCGGGGACACGGCGCCGCGAGTATGCCCGTGGCCAACCTCGGCGCCGAGGTCGACGTCTCCGACGTTGCGTCGCCCGACGTGGCGCCTCGGGAGCAGGCACGGGCCATCGCCGATTGGATCTATCGTGGGCGCACTGTCAGCCGTGACGAGGCGCACGCACTCTTCCCGGGACTGGGGTGGCTGCGCCAGCCGGATTCGTATTCCGACCGGGAGTGGATCCTGGCAATCGCACAGGCCTACCGTGACCTGGACATCAGCAGACCACCGGCGCACGCACTGCGCGACGGTGTGATGACTTCGCCGGGGACCGCCGGAGGCGGTACCCCGGGCTAATCGTCCAGGTGCTCCTTGCGGCGCAACTCATCGACCTTCAGGACGATGTCCTGCTGCGCCTCGGGGGACAGGCCGACGGTGCGCGCCGCAATACGACGGACACCCTCGTCGCGCATGCTCGCCAGCCATGTCAGTTCCTTGTCGAGCTTCTCGTAGTACTCGTCGTCGGTGAAGTACGCCGGCTTGATCCGGAAGAAGTTGGCAAGGGCGGCCATGGTGGCCGCAGAGGGGTTCGTACGGTTGCCTGAACGAAGCTGGGAGAGGTATGGAGCCGACATTGTGACGCCCTCAGCCTTCAGTGCACCGATCACCTCGGCGGAGGTATGAGGGCCCCGTCCAGGGGGATAAACAGTGTCGAACAGGCGGTTCAGGCGTGCTGCGAACGTCGTACTCATCGGTTGACCTCCACGTGCGAGATGAGCGGGGTAAGTATGCGGCGGATTTGCTGATCATCGTAGCGAGAGTTGTGCCCACAACCAAGTGCAAACCGCCGAAATCCCGACCCGCTAGCTCCTTTGTACCAGCAGTAACTGTGGATGGCGGCACGTCGCGGCGGTGTTTTCGCCCTGTCTGCGCCGTGTGCCGAAGCAAATAATGACGCCCGCGTCGCGAGGGGGTCTCTGAAGGTCACGACCTGAGCACGTCGAGATCTCGATGTTCACTACGGGCAACCGTCACGACTAGGACACGGTCGGAATCCGACGTTTGCTGACGCGGTGGACAACCGTCCACCGCGCCGTCGCGCCGAGGGACTCGTTGGCACGTGGGAGCGGGTTTGCGTGAAGCGTGCGCAAAACATGTCAGCCACTGTCATGACGGTAGCCAATGGCAGAGCGGGATGATCCACACGACGATTCAAGCGCCGTGCCTGTCGACACGGCGCCGGGCCCGCGCAGAAACCGCACCGGCGCCGCCGTCAGCGCCTGCCGCGCGGGAGGGCGCCGGTGTTTCGACACGACCTCCGGGGCCAGGATTACGGGCGGCCGCAGACTCCTGTCCGAAGGGCGAACGGCCGGGTTCCGGAAAACGCGCTAGGCGGCGAGCAGCATGGCCAGTATCGCGGTATCGGGGTGGCTGATCGGATCGACCCCGACGCGGCTGACCATCGACGTCACCGTGCCGTCGGATTCCGCCTCCACCCACGCGGCCCGGTGTTCGAGGCCCAGATGTGGCAGCCCCGGCAGCAGAACGCATCCCGACGCGGCACCGGAGCACTCCGGAAGGGACGGCGTGGTTTCCGACGGCGGGTGCAGCATCAGCAGCGCCGGTGGGTGACGGTCGGCGAAAAATCCTGGGGGAACGGCAGATTCGCCGACGACGGTGCCCTCCGCCAGCACCAGGCCGACGGTACCCGGCTCCGGCTCGTCCGGAAGCTCCTCACGGACACCGAAAATCGTCGTGGTCGCCAGAAGTCCGGGCAGCGATGCGACCCGGACCGTGACCATCAGCAACTGCGCCCACTCCTTGGTGGAATCCGGCCAACGGCCCGATACCACGAACCCTTTGAGAGTGCCGCCCGAGTGGAAGGGGGCGATCTCGATCGCCCTACCTGACCCCGTATCCATAAGCGCCTCCGGGACATTCGGCGAACCGGCGCGACCCGCCCGCGTTGATCATTGCGCGACACGCCGGTGGGTCGATCCGCTCAGGATGAGGCAGATCCCGGCTGGCACGCAAGAGGACACGAGTGCCAGCGGGGCATCAACCCTCTCGACGCCGCTGCTGGCGGACGGTCCACAGCACCCGGTACGACCCGGCAGCGGGCACCCACCCGAATGCGCGCGAGTCCACGACGCCCGGCGCGCGGGGATTGTCGGAAACGGCTTCGAACTCCGCGTCGCGGCCGGCGCCGCGCACGTCGCCGACCCGTTTGATCAGCCAGCGCGACGGCAGCGTCGGGTCGGGGAACACGCGCAACTGACCGCGCCGGGGCGTGCCGCCGCGCATCGCGAGAAGCCCGTCGCCCGGGCTCAGCGCCGGGCGCATCGAGTCCTCGACCACGCGAAAACGGCGCAACAGGCACCGCCGGAGTGGATGGTTACGGCCCACCCTCAGAGGGTAGGTTTAAGCCCATGCTGCATCGACTTTTCGCCAACGCCACGCCCGCCCACGCCCACTGCGACTTGTACTGCGGCGTCTACGACCCCGCCCAAGCCAAGATCGAAGCGCTGTCCTGCCTGAAGACGCTTCAGAAGTACAACGATTCGGACGACGAGCACTTCCGCACCCGCGCCATCCTGATCAAGGAACAGCGCGCCGAGGAGGTCAAGCATCACCTGATGGTGCTGTGGGCCGACTTCTTCACCAAGGAACACTTCGAGCAGTTCCCCACCCTGCACCAGCTGTTCTGGGACGGTGTGCACGGCGCGGGCGACGTCAAGAAGTCCACCGATGTGGCCGTCGCCGAGAAGCTGCTCGCGACCATCGACCAGATCGCCGACATCTTCTGGCAGACCGAGAAGGCCAAGGGCATGGGCGTCTACCCGCCCGCCTGAGCCATCAAGCCAAAACCCACCCATCCGCATCTGCGGGCGGGTGGGTTTTTACTATGCGATCAGACCCAGACGATCAACGCGAGGATGCCCAGCAGCACCAGGGCGATCACCCCGGCGCGGACGCACGCCATCAGCTGGCTGCTGTTGGTGGGGACGGAGGACTGCCACGCAGACGGGGGTACCGCGGGCCCCGGCCCAATCGGATGTGACGCCATCAGATGCTCCTGACCTGCACGAACAATGCTCGACCCCCCGTGCCGATCGACACGGCAACCTCATGTGACGCCGATCATAACCCCTCTCCCGCGACCGGGGGAAACCAATGTGACCACCTCTGACCAGGGCGGTCGCAGCGTCGTGAATCACGTTGACGCCGATCGGCACCGGGCCTCACTCAAGGAGGTGGCCGCGCATCGCGACGGCCACGGCCGCCCCCCGATCGGACACTCCGAGCTTTTCGTAGAGGCGCCGGATGTGGGTTTTCACGGTCGTGGGCGCCAGGAACAGTTCCTTGGCCATCTCGGGCACCGACCGCCCCTGCGCGATCAGCCGCAGGATCTGGCGTTCCCGTTCGCTCAACAGCGGGGGTTGGGAGCGGGCGTGCTGATGGACCTGGGAGGCCAGCGAGGTCACCAGATCCGGCGGCAGCACGTTCTCGCCGCGGGCGCACGCCACCACCGCCGCGACGATCTCGTCGCGATCGGACTCCTTCGACAGGTACCCCGCCGCACCCTCCTGGATGGCCCGGTACACCACCGAACCCTCGGTGCTGGCCGACAACAGCAACACGCGCGTGCCCAGCCGGTCCCGCGCCACCGCGTGTGCGACGGCGATCCCGTCGACCCCGGGCATGTGGTAGTCGAGCAGCGCCACATCGGGGCGGTGCTCGCGGATCGCGTCCAGCGCGGCCCGGCCGTCACCGACGGCGGCGACCACGTGGGTGCGGCCGTTGTTATCCAGTGCGCGGACCACACCATCGCGATACACCGGGTGGTCGTCGCCGACCACCACCGTCACCTGCGGCTCAGAACCGCTGCCCGACCTGCTCACCGCACCTCCTGCGATCCGACGGCCACCGACCCGTCCGTGTCCTGCTCCGCGGGACGGACCGGCAGCGTCACATGTACCCACGTGCCCTGAGGCACCGCACGGAACTCGACCGTCCCGCGCAGCGTCTCGATCCGCGCGCGATGCGACGCCAGCCCGATATGCCCCTCGCTCAGCCGCTGCGACAACACCGCCGGATCGACACCGACCCCGTCGTCGCGCACGTCGAGCGTGACGATGTCGCCCTCATCCCGCAGACGGACATCGACCGAATCGGCCCGCGCGTGGCGTGCGACGTTGCTGAGCAGTTCGCGCGCCAGGCCGTAGACGACGGCGTCGTCGCGATGCCGGTGCGGATAGTCGATGTCGCACTCAACCTGGACGTGCGTGCGGTCCGCGAACGCCTGCACGAGTGTGTGCACCGCCGCGGCCAGGCCCGCTTCGTCGAGCACCGACGGATGCAGCTCCCGCGTCACCTGCCGCAGGTCGTGTGACACCGAGCCGAGCAGCTCGCTGGCCCGGGAGATCTCGGCCGAATCACCGTCCCGTCCGTCGCGCAGCACCTCCCGCAGATCCTGGCGCGCGGCCAGCACGGTCTGCAGGGCGCCGTCGTGCAGGACCTCGGCGATCCTGCGCCGCTCGCGCTCCTCGGCGGTCATCACGTCGGCCAGCAGCAGTGAGCGGCTCAGTGTTAGCTCGGCGATGCTCACCAACCGGCGCTCCTGCGTGCGCGAGACCCCGTAGGAGCACAGGCAGAGCAGGGCCAGCATGGTGAGGATGGTGACGATCGCCAGCGCCGGCAGTTGGCGGTACACCGGATCGGACAGCACGGCGATAGCGCCGCCGGCGATCGCCAGGATCGCCATGACCGCGGCTCGCCTGCCGCGCTGCGTGGCCGTGAAGAACGGCAGGAACGCCAGCAGACCCAGCATCAGATAGCCGCCGGTGGACAGGAACTGCAACACGCAGATCGCGGCGATGTCGACCGGTGCCATCGGCGCCACCTCGCGCACCCGCCGGGCCCGGTTGGGGTGCGCGATCCACATCCACGCCGCCACCACCGCCAGCACGCCGTACGCGCCGACCAGGACGAACTGCGGGGGCCACTCGACAGGCCGGGTGCCGCCGAGCACGGCCAGCACCATCACCGCCACCAGCGCCAGGCGCAGGATCGCGCGCAGACGCTGCGCCTGCCGCTCGAACTGCAGGAAGATCTCCCGGACCGCCTCGCTCGTCCCCGCCTGCTCGACGACAGGGGGCAGGGGCGGTTCGGAAATCGTCATGCCGCGTTTGCGCGGCGGTCCGGTGCGGGAGGTCAGGGGCGCTGCGCTGCCGTCGTGGCGCACACCCCGGAGTGTATCCGCGCTGGATAACGAGGGTGGCCCAGTCGGCGTGGGTGTGCCATGGCGTCGCGTCGCCGCCCCGGCGCGATTGCCCGGCGTGTGACCGGCCGGGTTTCGCTCGGCCCGTCGTGTCCTGTTGATCGGCCGACGGACCACACGCCAGGTTATCCACAGTGAAATCCAGCGGAGATCCAGATTCAGCGGCTCACGACGGGTTGTGCCCGTTCGCGGCCTGTGGATGAACCTGTGGAAACTGTGGATATCCGCCGCATTGCTGGTTGACCGCGCCGGACAAGCCGCTGTGCGCGACGGCCCGGCATGCCAGCATTGGGGGTATGGACCAGGATGAGGTCGGGCAAGCGCAGGTCGCCGAGCTCCCTGCGGCGTTCGGCGATGCCGCGGTGCTGCTCGACGTGCGCGAAGACGACGAATGGGAACGAGGCCACGCCGCGGGCGCCCAGCACATCCCCATGGGGGAGGTACCGGCCCGGCTCGGCGAGATCGACCCCGACGCCACCCTGTACGTGGTCTGTCACGCCGGTGGCCGCTCGCAACGGGTGGCGCTCTACCTGGCGCGCAACGGCTACACACCGATCAACGTGTCCGGCGGGATGCTGGCGTGGGCCGAGGCGGGCAGGCCGCTGGTCACCGACGCCGGCGGTGTGGGCAGCGTCTGAGCAGCCACCCGAAAACCCTCGCTAAGCTGGTCCGATGATCCAGGTGTGCGCCCAGTGCGGGACGCGGTGGAACGTGCGCGACCGCCAGCGCGTGTGGTGCCCGAAGTGCAACGGCACCCTGCTGGCCCCGTCCGCCCCCGCACCGGATCCCCAGTGGAGCGCGCGGCACGGCGCGGCCCCCCTACGCCCCGGCGCGCAGGGGATGCGGTCGCGACCTCCGGCCGGATACCGGTGGATCGCCGTGCGTCCCGGCCAGCCCCCGAACACGCGCAAACCCCGCCGGCCGCTCGGACCGACCCCGCACTACACCGTCGTCCCGCGCTGGGGCCTGGTCGAGTACTTCGACGTCGCCGAGGAGCAGCACGCTCCGCCCCGCGGCGGGCCATCGCCAGCGATGCTGCGCGCGACCCTGATCACCACCATGGTGGTACTCGGAGCGGCCGCGGCCATCCACGCCGTCCGATACGTGCTGCTTCTCATCAACCGCTCGGTCCTGCTGCACCCGCTGATCGCCGGCGTGGCCACCTGGCTGGGTGTCGCGATCAGCGTCCTGGCGATGTTCACCGTGGTGGCCAGCGCGATCGTGCTCACCAACTGGCTGATCGCGCGCCGCGCGGCGGCCTTCGCCCACCTGGGCCAGGACGACCCGCGTCCCGTATGGGCCCTGCGGGCAGGGTGTCTGGTCCCACTGGTCAACCTGGCGTGGGCGCCCGTCTTCACCATGGACCTGGCCAGAGTCGAGGACAAACTCGGCACGCAGCGCAAGCCGATCGTGGTGTGGTGGCTCGTCTGGGTGGTCAGCACGGTGATATCGGTGCTGTCGTTCGCCACCAGTTTCACCACCGACCCGCAAGGCATCGCCAACAACACGGTGACCACCACATTGGCCTACCTGCTGGCACTGGCGGCGCTGGTGCTGGTCGCCCAGGTCGTGCTGGGGTTCGAGCGCAGCCCGGTGGAGCGGCCGGCCCGGCGTTACGTGATGGTCGCCGGGGAACCAGCACTGGAACGAGCATCGATCCGTGGCGCCGACGAGTCCCCCGCCGACGGCGCGGCCGGGCCGGAAAAGCCGCTTCCGGTTGAGGCAAGAGGGCAGGACCCGGCAGCATAGCGATATGGCTTCGGGCGGCGGAACCCTCGACGGCCACCCGTTCGTGGTGGCCCACCGCGGCGCATCGGCCGAACGGCCTGAACACACCCTCGCGGCGTACGAACTTGCGCTGCAGGAGGGTGCCGACGGCGTCGAATGTGACGTCCGCCTGACCCGCGACGGCCACCTCGTGTGTGTCCACGACCGCCGGGTGGACCGGACGTCATCGGGAACCGGCCTGGTCAGCGAGATGACCCTGGCGCAGCTGCGTGAACTCGACTACGGCTCATGGCATGCCAGCTGGCGGCCGGACGGCCCCAACGGTGACACCGGCCTGCTGACCCTCGACGCGCTGGTCGCCCTGGTACTCGATTGGAACAGGCCGGTGAAGATCTTCATCGAGACCAAACATCCGGTGCGCTACGGCGCCCTGGTGGAAAGCAAGGTCCTGGCGCTTCTGCACCGTTACGGCATCGCGTCGCCGCCCTCGGCGGATCTGTCGCGGGCGGTGGTGATGTCGTTCTCCGCGGCCGCGGTGTGGCGGATCCGGCGCGCGGCCCCGATGCTGCCGACGGTGCTGCTCGGCGAGACGTCGCGGTATCTGGGCGGCAGCGCCGCGACGACGGTCGGGGCCACCGCTGTCGGGCCGTCCATCGCGACGCTGCGCGAACACCCCGAACTCGTCGACCGGGCCGCCGCGCAGGGCCGCGCCCTGTACTGCTGGACCGTCGACCATTTCGAGGACGTCGGGTACTGCCGGGACCTCGGTGTGGCCTGGGTGGCGACCAACCACCCCGGCCGCACCAAGGACTGGCTGCAGAACGGCCTCACCGGAGCCGGACGGGACTGACCGGCTCATCCCCCCGGCCGTCCGCGCCGAATGTGCGTGGGCGCGGTGCCGGCGGGGTGTAATCCGTCCTAGAGGGCGCCACCCGCGGGCTTGGGCGCGGTGGGGTCGGCCGCGGATGCGGCGATCTCGCGGGCCACGAAATCCTCGAGGTGGAACAGGTTGGCCCCGGCGCGCTCGGCGATCCGCACCAGCGTCGTCATCAGCGCGACTTCCTCGACCTGCTCCTTGAGGAACCACTGCATGAACTGCTCGCCGAGGTAGTCACCCTCGTCGCGGGCCGCACTGGCCAGGCGGCTGATCTGCTCGGTGACGGTGCGTTCCTGATCCAGCGCGAGAGCCAGGGCGTCGCGGGGCGCGGCGAAGGTGCTGCACACCGCGTCGACACCGGGGATCTCGACCTCGATGTCGCGGTCGAGCAGGTACTGCACCAGCATCATGGCGTGGTTGCGCTCTTCGACGGCCTGGCCGTAGAAGTGTTTGGCCAACTGCGGCAGATCGGCGCCGTCGAAATACACGGCGATTGCGATGTATTGCTGAGATGCGGTGAATTCGCTGCGGATCTGATCCTGAATAAGGCCGTGAAATTTGGTGTTCGGTGTATCGGAAATAGTCATAGGCCCAGCATAGAGCCCTAAAAGCGCCACTCGCACCGAAGGTGAACCTAATGCAGGTCAGCGTAACCTAAGGTGTGTGACGCATCTGACTGCCGCGCAAATTGATTTGCTGTGATGTTAGGTTCGGCTTGGCTACGGCTGGTTGTCGAGAATGTCGGCGGGGATCGCGGAGTCGGTGGACAACGCGCCGAAGAGGCGTCCTGCGGCCTCGCTGTCCCACAGCACGACGTCACCGGACGAGTTCACACCGAACTCACCGATCGGCACCGTCACAGTCACGGTGTCCCCGCGCAGCGCCCACGCCAGGCGGCCCAGATCCCAGACATGGGTGCCGTCGTCGACCGTCACCGCACCCGACGCCGCACGCGCCAGCGGGTACCAGCGCAACGGGTTGAGCAGCACCGCCGGACTGGCGGCACGGTGCAGCAGCGCGGACATGAACTGGCGCTGGTTGACCATCCGGTCGAGATCGGCGCGGGGTGTGGCGCGGCTGCGGACATACCCCAGCGCGCTGCGTCCATCCAGCTTCTGACAGCCCGCGGGCAACTCGATACCCGCCAGCGGATCACTGATCGGCTGATCCGGGCACATCGTCACCCCGCCGACCGCATCGACGATGGCGGCGAACCCGTCGAAGCCGACCTCGGCATAGTGGTCCAGCCGTAGCCCGGTGGCCTGTTCGACGGTCTGCGCCAGCAGCGGCGGGCCGCCCAGCGCGAAGGCCGCGTTGATTTTGTCCTGCCCGTATCCGGGTATCGGCACGTAAGAGTCTCGCGGAATCGACACCATCGTCGTGGGTGCACTCGAGCCCAGCGCAGGCACGTGGACCACCAGGATCGTGTCGGTCCGTCCGTTACCGAGATCGCCCCCGGTCGCCAGATCGGCCTGTTGATCGGGTGTCAGGTTCTGCCGGCTGTCCGATCCGACCAGCAGCCACGTGCTGCCCCGGCCGCTCGCCGGCCGCTCGGGGTAGTCGGGCAGCGCCGGGATGCGCTGCAGTGACGAGTCCGCCCACCAGCCCAGCCCGACCGCGGCGATGACGAAGACCAGCAGCAGCGTGAGCACAATGCGGCCCCACCGGCGCCGGCGGCGTGGCCGCGGGGGCTGCGTCGCGGCGGGCGGCGGCGGGCGCCGTGGCGGCGGGGCAGGAGGTGGGGGACGCCGTGGCGGCGGCGGGGCAGGAGGTGGGGGATGCCGTGGCGGCGGCGGGGCAGGAGGCGGGGGGCGCCGCACCGGCGGTGGGGGCGGTGCCGCGGGGTGGGGCCGGGGCGGGTACGGCGGTGGCGGCTGCCGCCGAGGCGGCACCACCGGCGGGGTCGCCGGGTTCGGCGGCCACGGTGGGGGTGGAGGCGGACGGAAGCCCGGTTCGCGCCGGATGACCTGCGAAGGCTCCTGCGGCGGGCGACCACGCGCGGGGTCACCGCGCGCTGGGTCGGGGGGTTCCCGCCGGCTGTCTGGCACAGCTGAAATGTACGTGGCGCGCGGCCGATTCCGGCCGCGTCGTCATTTCAGCCAGCCGAGATGGCCCGCCAGCAGCGCATACCCCACATACGCCACCGTGTTGATGACACCGTGGGCGATGATCAGCGGCCACAGCCGTCCCGTCCGCGTCCAGACATAGCCGAACACCAGGCCCATCGCCACATTGCCCAATCCGGCGCCGAAGCCCTGATAGAGGTGATACGCGCCGCGCAGCAGACTCGCCACCACGATGGCGACGCGCGGGTTCACCCGCAGCTGCCGCAACCGGGTGAGCAGGAACGCGACGACGATCACTTCCTCGGCCCATCCGTTCGCGAAGGCCATGAGGACGAACACGGGGATCCGCCACCACGTGTCGTAGAGTTCCGCCGGTTCGACGGAGGCGTTCAGCCCGAGCAGCCGGGCGATCTGGTAGAGCGCCAGCCCCGGAAGCCCGATGAGGGCCGCCAGTCCGAGGCCGCCGAGGACGTCGGGGCGCCACCGCGGCCGGCCCAGCCCGATCCGGTCAGGGCCGAAACCGCTGCGCCACAACAGGTAGATGCCGAGCGCCCCCCAGGCCAGGAGTTGGAAGACGACGGCGAGATTGAGTCCAAGGTCGATCAGGTCGATCGGTGAGCGGCGGGGATTGAGCGCGACGACCCGGCCCGCCAGCCCGAGCAGCACCGCTTCGATGAGCCTCAGCAGCGCCGTGTAGGCGCTGAGGCCGAACGTCACCGCGAGCACGACGGCGATCTCGATGCGGATGGCGCGCCGCTGCGGGTCGCTCAGATCGCTCGGATCGTTGGCGGGCCCGCTCACCGGACACAGGGTAGCGGCGGGTTCTCAGATTCGCCGTGCGCGCAACCCGTTGAGGAACGGGCATCCCATGAGCACCCGAATCGCCTGGCTCAGCCCGGTCACGTCGTCGACCGGGCTGGCGAACGGCAGCCGCACGTCGTGATCACCGTCGAGGGCCTCCACCCGCAGCTGGACGCCGTAGCGATCCAGGGCCAGCGGGCGGACCCGGCCACGGCGCAGGGCGGCGGGCAGCCGGGTGGCCAGCCGATCGACGACGTCACGGTGCGCCTCGTCCAGGTGCTGAAGCCAGCACGACTCCATGACGCAGAACGGGTCCGGGCGTGCCGCCAGCAACGCGGCGACGCCGACGGACTCCGCCCCCGTGGAATCGGCGACCACCACCGAGTCGATCTCCAGGCGCATCAGCGCATAGCCCGCGGACGTTCCGTCGCCGGCGTTGACCTTCAGCAGTGCGGGATCCGGGTGGCGCGACGCGATCAGATCCAGCATCGGGGCGACCTCGACCGTCGGCACCGCGCGCACTCTGCCGCTGATCCACACCAGTGAACGCACCGGTTCCCGCAGCGGCAGGGGGGCATAGTCGGTCATCTCAAGGACGCCCTGCACACCCGACTCGCTGGCGGTCACGGACCGTGCCACGGCGCCGTCGGTGCGGGTGGTCACCGCGAACGAGCCGTCGTCGAGCAGGTGGTGCACGGGCGAGGCGACCGGGTCGAAACCCTCCACGGCCAGCATCGCCCCGCCGCCGCGGGCCAACGCGCTGCGGATTCGTTCGGCCGTCGTGGGAGCCGCGGTCGTCGTTTGCGGCGCCATCCCAGATGTCATCCCATCGCCTTCCAGTAGGTGAGGTAAGCCTTACTTAACTATGAAGGGCGGGCGGAGCGCAAGCCCTACGGCCACGCGATCCGGCGGCCCGCGCGGGTCGAGCCGCTAGGGTTGGGACGTGCCACGCATCGCCTACCTCGGGCCGGAAGGGACCTTCACGGAGTCGGCGTTGCGGCAGATGGCCGACGGCGCAATGATTCCCGGCGAGCCGTCACCGGCATTCGACGCACTGCCCACCGACACCACACCCGCCGCGCTGGCCGCGGTCCGATCCGGGGACGCCGACTACGCATGCGTGCCGATCGAGAACTCCATCGAAGGGTCGGTGCTCCCCACGCTGGACAGCCTCGCCGGGCACACCCCGGTGCAGATCTATGCCGAACTGACGCTGCCGGTTTCGTTCACCATCGTCGTGCGGCCCGGCACCGCCGCCGCCGACGTCGCCACCGTCGCGGCCTTCCCGGTGGCCGCCGCGCAGGTCCGGCGCTGGCTCGACGCCCACCTGCCCCACGCCAAACTCGTCCCGGCCAATTCCAACGCCGCAGCCGCGCACGACGTGGCCGGCGGCGCGGCGGACGCCGGCGTCAGCACGGCGCTGGCCGCCCAGCGCTGCGGCCTGTCCGCACTCGCCGCAGGTGTCGTCGACGAACCCAACGCGCGCACCCGGTTCGTCCTGGTGGGCCGGCCCGGACCGCCCCCGCCGCGCACCGGCGCCGACCGAACCTCGGTCGTGCTGCGACTGGACAACGTCCCCGGCGCGCTCGTATCGGCCATGACCGAACTCGCCATCCGCGACATCGACCTCACCCGCATCGAATCCCGGCCCACCCGAACCGAGTTGGGCACCTACGTGTTCTACCTGGAATGGGTCGGCCACATCGACGACGACGCGGTGGCCGAGGCACTCAAAGCGCTGCACCGACGTTGTGTAGATGTGAGATATCTGGGTTCCTGGCCGACGGGCGTTGCCGCGGGTGCGGTGCCGCCGCTACTCGACGAAGCGACAGACTGGCTCGACGACTTGCGCGTGGGACGGACCCGTGACGTCGCCACCACGGCCGAGGCCGGCCAGTGAGCGGACGGCTGGTCCTAGTCCGGCACGGACAATCCCACGGCAACGTCGAACGCCGGCTCGACACGCGGCCGCCCGGTGCCGCGCTGACCGACCTCGGGCGCGAACAGGCACGCACGTTCGCCCGCGCGCTGCCGCAACGACCGGCGATGATCGCCCACTCCATCGCCGTCCGTGCCGCACAGACCGCCACCGAGATCGCCCAGCAGGCGGGTCTGGCCACCGTCGAATTCGAGGGCCTGCACGAGGTGCAGGTCGGGGAACTGGAAAACCGCAACGACGACGCGGCATTGGCTGAGTTCAACACCACCTACCAGCGCTGGCACGAGGGTGAGCTGGGACTGCACCTGCCCGGCGGGGAGAACGCGCACCAGGTGCTCGAACGCTACCTTCCCGTCATCACCCAGCTGCGGCTGCTCTACCTCGACGACGACGCCTGGCACGGCGACATCGTCGTGGTCAGTCACGGTGCCGTCATCAGACTCGCATCGGCGGTGCTCGCCGGGATCGACGGCACCTTCGCCCTCGGCAACCACCTGTCCAATACGGAGGCGGTGGTGCTCGCCCCCATCACCGACGGCCGGTGGAGCTGCCTGCAGTGGGGGGCGCTGACGCCGCCGTTCTATCCCGAATCCGACGGGCGACCAGCGCACGACGCCCTGCAGTCCGCCGACCCGATGGGCTGAGGCGGCTCAGACCGCCACGGCGACGGCGCGGCCGCAGGAACATCCCACCGCTTCGCAGTCGACGCTGAACGAATGCGGCGACTCCGGGGATTCACATCCGTCCTCGGTGCACTCGGGGCGGCTGCGGACGTGGTGGACGACCGTGCCGTGGCAGTGATCGAGTCCGGCCGCGCACTGCCGGCACGAACTGCTCATGGCCTGTTCATAGCACCCGATGGCGACCAGGTGTGGGTGCCGCGCGCACGAGCTGCTGTCCGGTCTTCGCGCGAGCGCTCACGCTGTCTTCTGGTCTTCGCGCGAGCGCTCATCCCGTCTTCTGGTCTTCGCGCGAGCGCTCATCCCGTCTTCTGGTCTTCGCGCAAGCGCTCATCCCGTCTTTTGGTCTTCGCGCAAGCGCTCACGCTGTCTTTTGGTCTTCGCGCGAGCGCTCATCCCCAACCCAACTGGTGGAGGCGTTCGTCGTCGATGCCGAAATGGTGCGCGATCTCGTGGATCACGGTGATCGCGACCTCCTCGACCACCTCGTCGGCACTGTCGCAGACCGCCAGCAGTGCGTCACGGTAGATCGTGATGGTGTCCGGCAGCGATCCCGCGTAGGACGAATCCCGCTCCGTCAGCGCCACACCCTGGTAGAGGCCGAGCAGGTCGGGCTCGTCGGGGTTGCTGCCCTCGACGAGGACGACGACATTGTCCAGCGCGGCGGCGAGGTCGGCCGGGATCGCGTCGAGCGCATCCGACACCAGCTCGTCGAACCGCTGCCGGCTCATCCGTACGGGCACCGACTACGGTCCCGGCGGCGGCGGTGGCACGATCGGTTCGGCCGGCGGCGGAGCGGGCGCGGGTTCCGCGGGTGGGGGGACCGCGGGTGCCGGCGGTGGGGGCACGGCCTCAGGAGCCGGGCCGGGTGCCGGCGGCGGAGGTGCCGCGGCCGGTGGTGGCGGTGCGGGCGCCGGCGGCGGAGGCGGTCCGTTGAGGAATGTGTTGGTCTGGTCCGGCGGTGCCGCGGGCTCGGCCGAGGCGGTCGCGGTGGGCGCGGCCTGCTGCGGCATGTGCTGCGTCTGCTGGGTCGGGGTGGAATCGCTGGTCCCCGACGAACTGGAAGATCCCGACGAACTGGAGGATCCCGACGAGTCGAAAGCCCCGGTGACGGGGATCGGCGGCAGGCTCAACCGTTCCTCGGGGATGTCCGGCGGGGGAACCGGCGGCTGACCATTGATCTGCAGCTCACCCTTGGCACTGTTGAGCAGCGTCGACCAGCCCCCGTTGCCCAGCGTCGCGCCGATACTGCACGACACCTGACGGCTGCCCGCCGACCAGCTCGGCAGCGAGACCGTGCTGTAAATCAGGGTCAGCGTGGTCTTGCGCAGTTCGATCGGATCGAGGTAGCCGTCCGTCAGCTCGGTGCAGGTGTCCTTGATGTAGTCGTCCTGGTCGGGTTCCGGGGGCAGACCTCCCGGGAACTTCTCGGCCAGGTTGACCGCGCCGGTCACCTCCATCGCATGGGGCGCCGCGCAATCCACCGGGATATCCGTCGGCTGATTGGTGCCCGGGTCGATCCCCAGACAGGTGCCCGCCGGCCATACCTTGGACTGGTCGATGTCGGCGATCTTCCCGCTGAACGCCAGCTGCTGGTTGTTCGGTCCGGGCAGTTGCAGGCCGCACAGCATCCGGCGTTCACCCGTCTGCCGCCACGCCTTGTCACCCGACCACAGCATGCTGATGGTGAAGCGGCTGTTGGGGTCGAACTGGGCGCCGAGATATCGGCGCACCGCGGCCTGACACTGCTCCTGGCTGATCTGCTGGATCCGGGCCGGCGACGGCGGCGCCGCATCGGGGCCGTACTCACTGCCGGGGAAGGTCCGCATATCCACCGACGCGGCGACCTCGAAGCGGTGCTCGTCCTTGCAGTCGACGACCTTGGCGGCATCCGGGGTACGGTCCGGCCAGTTCAGGCAGTCACCGCTCTTGGCATCGTTGAAGGTGTCGTTGCCGCGCAGCCCGAGACTGATCGCGTTCGCGTTGAGTCCGAGGTTGGCGGTTTCACTCCGGGGGACGGCGGTGATCACGCCCGCGATCAGCAGTCCGCCCAGGGCGGTCAACAACAGCGCACGGCGCGTCGAGGCGGCCTGCAGGCTGCTCCACCAGGGCCGCGGTCGCTGCTGACGGTCCGCTTCGGCGCCCGGACTGGCGTGCGGTTCGTCGTGCTCGGGTGCGTCCAACATCCGCTCCATTGTGACAGGCGTGTCAGGTGCTGTGACAAGTGATGCAGTTGTAACGTTATGGGGTTGTGCCGGCCGGTGCGAAACCGCCGCCCGCGAAGCCATCCCCTCGATCCCCGGACCTCCGATAGTGCCGGTGAACACCCGAACGTAGGGTTGCGCCCGTGATCGATCTCAGGGAGCTGCGCGAGAATCCGGACCTGGTGCGGGCGTCGCAACGGGCACGGGGCGAAGACCCCGCGCTCGTCGACGCGCTGCTGCAGTCCGACGTCGCCCGCCGTGGGGCGGTGTCGGCCGCCGACAACCTGCGCGCCGAACAGAAGGCCGCCAGCAAGAGCGTCGGTGCCGCCTCCGCCGAGGACAGGCCGGCCTTGCTGGCACGGGCCAAAGAGCTCGCCGAGAAGGTGAAGGCCGCCGAGGCCGATCAGGCCGCTGCGGACACCGCGTTCACCGCCGCGCACCTGGCGCTGCCCAACATCGTCATCGACGGGGTTCCCGCCGGCGGTGAGGACGATTTCGTCGTGCTGGACACCGTCGGCACGCCACCAGCCATCGAGGACCCCAAGGACCACCTCGAACTGGGCGAGTCGCTGGGCCTGATCGATATGGAGCGCGGCGCCAAGGTGTCGGGCTCGCGGTTCTACTTCCTCACCGGCGCCGGCGCCCTGCTGCAACTCGGCCTGCTGCAGCTGGCCGCGCGGCTCGCCACCGACAACGGGTTCACCCTGGTCATTCCGCCCGTACTGGTCCGACCGGACGTGATGCAGGGCACCGGCTTCCTCGGCGCCCACGCCGAGGAGGTGTACCGGATCGAGGCCGACGACCTCTATCTCGTCGGCACCTCGGAGGTCCCGCTCGCGGGCTACCACGCCGGCGAGATCCTCGATCTGTCGGACGGGCCGCGGCGCTATGCCGGCTGGTCGTCATGTTTCCGCCGGGAGGCGGGCAGCTACGGCAAGGACACCCGCGGCATCATCCGGGTGCATCAGTTCGACAAGGTCGAAGGATTCGTCTACTGCAAGCCGGAGGACGCCGAGGCCGAACACGACCGGCTGCTCGGATGGCAGCGCCAGATGCTGGCGAACATCGAGGTGCCCTACCGGGTGATCGACGTGGCCGCCGGGGATCTGGGCTCCTCGGCCGCGCGCAAATTCGACTGCGAGGCGTGGGTGCCCACCCAGCAGACCTACCGCGAACTGACGTCGACATCGAACTGCACGACGTTCCAGGCTCGGCGTCTGTCGGTGCGCTACCGCGACGACAACGGCAAACCGCAGGTCGCGGCGACCCTCAACGGGACGCTCGCGACCACCCGGTGGTTGGTGGCGATATTGGAGAACCACCAGCGACCCGACGGCAGCGTCCGCATTCCCGCGGCGCTGGTTCCCTTTGTGGGCAAGGAGATACTGGAACCGTGATGACAGTCGAGCTATCGGAGCTGCGATCCTGGTTTGGCTTGGGCGTGGCGGGTAACTTCGCGGGCCATCTCGAACAGGCGGGCGAAGCCGCCGACTTCGTCAGCGTGAAGACCGAGGGCTCGGGCCCCAAGGGCATCTTCCCGTGGTACGCACCGGGCCACGACGGCTTCCTCGGCGACTTCCCCCTGTCCCAGGACAGCATCGTGCTGCCCGCCGAAAGCCCCGAGTTCGCCGGCCCGTTCAACCTGCAGATCGAACCCGAGGTCGGGCTCGCGTGCCGGGTGGTCTGGGAAGGCGACACCGTCGTCACGCTGCAACCGTTCGCCCTCGGCGCGTTCAACGACTGCTCGATCCGGCGTCCCGGCGCGCCCAAGATCAGCCACAAGAAGAACTGGGGCGCCGAATCCAAAGGTGTGGCGCGGGAGTTCTTCGAGGTCAGCGATCTCACCCCGGACGGTCCCACAGCGACGATGCGCCTGGTGTGTTATCTCAAGGATGGCGACGGCGCCCAACACGAGTACGGCATCGACAGCCCGCTGTTGGGCTACACGTACTACGGCGAGGTGTTGCTGGACTGGGTCGTGGAGCGCATCGCCAATCAGAAGGGTTCGCCCGACACGCCGCTGGAGGATGTGGGTGCGCTGATGGCGGCGTGCGGACACCCGGAGAACGTGCTGATCGGCATCGGCGCCACCCGATACTCCGCGGTGGGGGAGTCGACCTTCCTGCAGGCCGGCGACGAGGCGATCGTGCGGGTGTACGACACGGCCACCGACGCCGCCTCCGAACTGCGCCAGACCGTGTCGACGCGCTGAGCCGATGACGGCCGGACCCGAGCGTGTCGGCGGCGACCCCATTGCGGTGGTCGCCGGGCTGTGGCGCTTCCCCGTGAAGTCCATGGCCGGACAGCCCGTCGAGGAAGTACGCGTCGACGCGCGCGGTGTGCACGCCGACCGGCTGTGGGCCGTGCGGGATCTGGAGAAGGGCATGACCGCCTCGGCCCGGCGCATTCCGGCGCTGCTGCGGTGTTCGGCCCGGTACGCGCGGGAACCCGGCCCGGGCACGGGTCCGGGGAACGTCCCCGACGTGGTCATCACCTTTCCCGACGGCGCCGAATGCTCCAGCGCCGATCCCGCGGTCCACGGGCGGCTCTCGGAGCTGGCGGGCCGGGAGGTCCGGCTGACCGCCTTGGCGCCGGCCGGCGACACCCGTGCGCACCGGCTGTCGGTGCGGCAGAGCGCGGCCAACTTCTCCGTCGCCGAGGTGCGGCGCGATTTCGGGCTGTCCGAGTCCGAGGAACTGCCCGACACCACGGTGTTCTCGCCGAAGCAGGTGCTGACACTCGCCAGGTACTCCACCCCGCCGGGCGCGTTCGTCGACCTGGCCCCGGTGCACCTGCTCAGCGTCCAGAGCCTGACGTCACTGTCGCCGGACGGCAGCGGCTACGACGTGCGCCGGTTCCGCCCCAACGTCGTGGTGGACATCGGCGGTGCGGCCGCGGAGTTCCCGGAGACGGCGTGGATCGGCGGCGACGTGCAGCTCGGGTCGGCCGTGCTGCGGGTGACGACCCCGACGATCCGCTGTGTGGTGCCGACCCGGCCGCAGCCGGGTCTCGAACTCGACAAGGCGCTGACCCGGGTGCTCGCCGAACGCACCGACCGCTTCCTGGGCGTCTACGCCGACGTGACCCGGACCGGCCTGATACGGGTCGGTGATCCGGCCCGGGTGGACCCGCCGGCACGGGTCGGCCCGGCCCGCCGGGCGGCCGACGCCGTCGGGAAGGCGGCGCTGCGGCGCCTGCAGCAGGTGCTGGAGGCGACGGTGCTGCGAGAGCGGTAGGCCGGTGTCAGTCCTCGGCGAGCAGTTCGTCGAGCATCGCGACGAACTGCTCGGGATCGGCGGGTGTGAACGCGGGCCGCGGGTACGTCCCCGGCACGTCGAGGGTGATCAGGGTCGACCTCAACGGCCTGCGCACATCCAGGGGAAGCCAGCGGCGCAGATCCGAACTGCCCCAGATGCGGAACCGCTGCACCATCAGGCCCAGTGGTTTGGCGGTGTAGCCGCGGATGGTGGACAGCGGGATGATCTTCGAGGTGCCCGACGGAAAGTGGTAGCGGCGCAACGTGATCGCCTCGCGGTCGAGCTGGATCAGCCCGTCGTCGTAATACTGCCGCGGGGCGCTCACGACGGCCCACAGTCTCGGGCGCTGCGCAGTTCGTGTCCCTTGGTCGTCAGGCATCGCCCCGTCTCCAGATTCCATTGCCAGCCGTGCAGATTGCAGGTCAACGTGGTGCCCTCGACGACGCCGAATTTCGACAGGTCCGCCTTGAGGTGCGGGCAGCGGCGCTGGATCTCCCAGCCGTCCAGGGTGATCGACGCCGTGTCGTCATGGGCCTCGGCGAACCAGCCGTCGGCGTAGGCGATCCGCTCATCGGTCAGGCATTTGAAGAAGGTGTACAGATACTCGTTGTAGCCGCCGACCCGCCACGCCGTGAACCGGGTAGACAGGAATATGGTGTTCACCCAGTCCGGTTCGTCGTCGCGCAGCACCGTACGCACCAGCTCCGGCGCGATCTCGAATCCGTAGCGGAACTTCTCGTCCGGAATGGGTTCGCGCACAACCCGCTTCGGGAAATCCAAGACGACGGTCTCGTGGTATCCGTCCGACCGGAGCCGCAACTCCACCGGATAGCCGATGCCGTCGCAGATCTGGTCGCTCTGGATCATGATCGGTTCGAATCTCACCCGCAGCGGTTCCAGCAGGGATTCGCCGGCCGCGGGCGCCCAGCGCGCCTTCTCGGCGGCCAGCGCCGGCGCCATCCGCTCCGCGTACGCCGCGATGTACTCGGCCTTACCGGTGGTGAAAATTCGGCGCACCTCACCCTCGGCGACCGGGTGGGTCAGCGAATTCATCTGGGCACCCGCGAAATCCGCGGCCGAACCGGGAATCATCAACAGTCCGCCGTCATGCCCGTGCGCGCGCATCTGGTCCAGGAACACCACCTGGTCGGGGAAGATGTTCGCCGGGTCGCCGTGGTCGTCGTTGAGGTCACGCAGCCCGGGGTCCAGGAAGCACGGCGGGCCGGCCGACGGGATCACCCACGTCGCGCCGACCTGGGCGATGTACTGGCGGCAGCGGTCCATCTGACGCTGGCGCTTCTGGGTGCCGAACGCCGCCTTGGCCCGGGCGGGCATGTCGTAGACCATCGGATACCAGATCGCCCCGGAGTACTGCAGCATGTGCACGTCGACCCGGCCGAATTCGGCGGCCAGCACGTCGAGGTCCACCGGACGCGCGTCGTTCATGTTGAACGCGACGGTCTCACCGTCGTCGACCACCAGCCCGGAGTCGCCGATCGGGCCATCCGCGGGGGCCCGCAGCGCCACGATCATCACGTCCAGATCGCCCTTGGGCCCGCTGACCCGATGCTTCACCGAGTCGGTGGTCTCGAAGAACCGGTGGAAACCGAGCTTCTCCAGCTCGCGACGCAAATCGGGCACGGGATAGTCGGGCAGCAGCACGACCGCGTCCTTGTTGACGTGGGCGCGCAGGTTCTCGGGGTCGAAATGGTCCTTGTGCAGATGCGACACGTAGAGGTAGTCCACTTCGCCGAGGGCCGCCCAATCCAACTGACTGTTGTCCGGGAACGGAAACCAGGACCCGAAATACGCCGGATTGACCCACGGGTCGCAAAGAATGCTTCCGGCCGCGGTGTCGATCCGGAAACCCGCGTGCCCGACGCTTGTGACCTGCACAGATGCCCCTTCACATACGACTGATCGCCGCAATGAGCTTAACCGCCGGCGCCGGCCGGGTGCTTTCCGCACGGCAACGAGCGGGCGCCGGGCGGGATCCGCGTGGCGCGCATTACGCTGGCGGCTGTGGAACCCGTGTACGGCACAGTCATCCAAGCGGCGCGGCTGGTGTGGCGGCTGCAGGGTCTGACCTTCACCGTCACCGGTGTGGACAACCTGCCCAGGACCGGTGGCGCCGTCGTCGCGATCAACCACACCAGCTACTTCGACTTCACCTTCGCCGGCCTGCCGGCC
Organism: Actinomycetota bacterium; assembly: GCA_018268465.1. Lineage (GTDB taxonomy): Bacteria > Actinomycetota > Actinomycetes > Mycobacteriales > Mycobacteriaceae > Mycobacterium. The sequence continues at coordinate 217,714 of JAFDWN010000010.1, read as the reverse complement.
TACCGGCAGGGCCTCGGCCGCAAGGTCCGGTTCATGGCCAAGCAGGAGGTGTTCGACAACAAGATCTCCGGTCCGATCATGCGCGCGCTGCGGCACATCCCGGTGGATCGCCAGAGCGGCGCCGCGTCGTTCGAACTCGCATGCCAGCGGCTCAAGGACGGCGAGCTGGTCGGCGTCTACCCGGAGGCGACCATCAGCCGCAGCTTCGAGATCAAGGAGTTCAAATCCGGGGCGGCGCGCATGGCCATCGCCGCGAACGTGCCGATCGTCCCGCACATCGTCTGGGGTGCGCAGCGGATCTGGACCAAGGGTTATCCGAAGAACATGGTCCGCCCGAAGGTGCCGATCTCGGTGGCCGTCGGCGAGCCGATTCTGCCCACCCTGCCTGCCGCCGAGCTGACCGCATTGCTGCATTCGCGGATGCAGCATCTGCTCGCCCAGGTGCAGGATGCGTACGGACCGTATCCGCCGGGGGCGTACTGGGTGCCGCGCAGACTGGGCGGCGGTGCGCCGTCGCTGGCCGAGGCCAACCAGATGGACCTCAAGGACGCCGCTGACCGGGCGGCCCGCCGCGCGCAAGGGGAACCTCCGGCGCGTGAGGAACAGGCCGGACCCGCCGGGTAGCCGGGATGGAACCGGTCTTCCGCACGCTGGAGGTGGTCGCCGAGACAGTGGTGAAGGCCACCGGCACCCGGATCACCTACCGCGGCTTGGAGCACATCCCGCGGTCCGGCGGCGCCGTCGTGGCGATCAACCACACCAGCTACGTCGACTTTCTGCCCGCCGCGCTGGCCGCCAAACTGCGCAACCGCCGGCTGCGGTTCATGATCAAGGCCGAGATGCAGCAGATCCGGCTCGTCGACTTCCTGATCCGGCACACCAAGACCATCCCCGTGGACCGCCAGGCCGGCGCCGACGCATACGCCGCGGCCGTGCGCCGCCTGCGCGAGGGCGAACTGGTGGCGGTGTACCCAGAGGCCACCATCAGCCGCAGTTTCGAACTCAAGGAGTTCAAGACCGGCGCGGCGCGGATGGCGCTGGAGGCCCCGGTGCCGATCGTGCCCCTGATCGTCTGGGGAGCCCACCGCATCTGGACGAAGGATCATCCGAAGTCGCTGGGCCGCAAGAAGTTTCCCGTCACGGTTGTGGTGGGCCGGGCGCTGGCGGCGACGGGTGCGGTCGCCGAGGTCGACGCGGCTCTCCGTGCGTCGATGACGGCTCTGCTGCACACTGCGCAGGCCGAGTATCCGCACCCCGCGGGGGCCTACTGGGTGCCGCGGCGCCTCGGCGGCGGAGCGCCCACTCCCGAGGAGGCAACTCGGCTCGATCAGGCGGAATTGGCCGAGCGGGCCAGGAAACAGGCAGAGCGGACCCGTCAGCGGGCCGAACGTGAGGACACCCTTTGACATTCGAGACACACCCTGCTCCGGTCCCCGCGATGATCGCGACGGACGTGGACGGGACCCTGCTCGACGACGACGAGAAGGTGTCCCCGCGCACCCGCGCCGCCGTGCACGCCGCCGTCGACGCCGGGGTGCGGTTCATCCTGGCCACCGGGCGGCCGCCCCGCTGGATCCACCCGGTCGTCGACGGCCTGGGCATGGCGCCGATGGCGGTCTGCGCCAACGGCGCGGTCATCTACGACCCCGCCGCCGATCGCATCATCTCCGCCCGCACGCTGTCCGCGGACGTGCTCGCCGAACTCGCCGAGATCGCCACCCGTGTCATACCCGGTGCGGGTCTGGCGGTGGAACGGGTCGGCAACAGCGCCCACGACGCGGCCACCCCGCAGTTCGTCAGCTCACCGGGTTATGAGCACGCCTGGCTCAACCCGGACAACGTCGAGGTGTCCATCGATGACCTGCTCGGCGCGCCCGCGGTCAAACTGCTGATCCGGATGGCCGGGGCCCGCAGCGCAGACATGGTGGCGGCGCTGCGTGACCACGTCGGCGTCCAGGGCGACTTGACCTACTCCACCAACAACGGGCTGGTCGAGGTGGTGCCGCTGGGCATCAGCAAGGCGACGGGGATCGAGGAACTCGCCGCCCCGCTGGGTCTGAGCAGCACCGAGATCATCACGTTCGGCGATATGCCCAACGACGTGCCGATGCTGCGCTGGGCCGGTCACGGCGTGGCCATGGGTAACGCGCATCCCGAGGCGACCGCCGCGGCCGACGAGGTCACCACCCGCAACAGCGAGCACGGCGTGGCTCGCGTGCTCGAGCGCTGGTGGCTGTAGCACCCGTGCCGCGGTGCGCCGCCCGAGTCCCGGACGGGCGCTGACCGCGCGGCCCGGATTCCCGAACACCTCTTGACATAGTCGTTCGGTTACGTACGATTCAATTCGTTCGGTCCCGAACGATATGGATCTGCGGCGGGGGCGGTGTTCGCACCCCGGCCCGTGAGGAGGTGGCGACCCCCTTGGAGAGCATCGCAGAATGTGGCCGAAACGCCTTGGGGCACAGCCAGACCCGATCAGCGGTTAGCGCGGAGGCCGGGCCGTGCGCCCCGCGGATGCTGATGATCCTCAGCGAGAACTGGACCCTGACCGGCGGACGGAATCTCCCCGATCTCGTCGCGTGGGCCCGCACCGCCGAAGATGCCGGCTTCGACGCGGTGATGATCTCCGAACACGTCGTCCTCGGACCCGATGCCTCCGACAAAGGCGTGATGTCCAACCCGCGCGCCTACGCGCTGCCGGGCAACCAGGACCCGTTCACTCCGTGGCCGAACTCGCTGATGCTGCTGTCGGCGATGGCGGCGGTCACCAGCAGCATCCGGCTGGTCGCCGCGGCCGTCCTCGCCCCGCTGCGCCACCCCCTGCTGCTCGCCCGCGAGCTGGGCACCCTGGACCTCCTCTCCGAAGGCCGCCTGGTGGTGCAGCCCAGCGTCAGCTGGAGCCGCGACGAATACGCCGCCATGGGTGTGCCCTTCGCCGAACGCGGGGCCATACTCGACGAACAACTGGCCGTGATGGACCTGGTGTTCGGTCAGTCGCCGGCCACCCACCACGGCCGGTACTTCGACTTCGCCGACGTCTACCTGGAGCCCAAGGCACACCGGCCCGACGGCCCCCGGATGTGGTTCGGCGGACAGCGCGCCCACGGCGCGGTGGTGCGGCGCCTCGCCCGTTACGGCCACGGATTCCATCCGCTGGGCGTGCCCAGCGCCCAGGACATGCGCGCCGTCGGCGAGGCGATGACCGCCGCCGGCCGTGACCCCGCGGAGCTGGAACTGATCGGCGGGGTCCGCACCGAATTCCCCGACGACCACACCCCCGCCGACATCGGCAAAGCCATGGACTCCATCCCCGAGCAGCTGGCCAAGGGCTTCACCACGTTCTGCGTGAAGCCGTCGATGTTCATCGACGACGCCCGCGAACTGCCCGCATTCTGCGCCGGCGTGATGCGGCGCGCCGACACCATGGCGGTGCGGTGATGGCCCGGCTGCTGCAGATCGCCCACGACCATCTGTCCCCGGCGGGCGCGGTCGCCGACCGGTTCACCGAGCGCGGCTACGCGATCACCGAACTCCTGGTGGTCCCGGGGGAGCGCTTCGAGGATCCCGGCGTCGACGCCGACTTCCCCGATCCGTCCGGCTTCGACGCGGTGATGCTGCTCGGCGCGCCGTGGTCCACCTACGACCCCGCGGTCGGGTCCTGGGTCGGGCCGGAACTGGAGTTCCTGCGCGCAGCCGACCGCGACGGCGTCCCGGTGCTCGGCATCTGTTTCGGCGGCCAGATGCTCGCGACCGCCCACGGCGGCTCGGTGCACGCCTCGCCCGTCCCCGAGATCGGCTGGCATCTGGTGCACGGTGACGAACCGGCCCTCGACGGGGCCTGGTTCCAGTGGCATTACGACCGCTGGGTCGTCCCGCCCGGCGCCGTCGAGGCGGCCCGCAACGCCGCCGCCTCACAGGCGTTCGTGCTGCGGCGCAACCTGGCCGTGCAGTTCCACCCCGAAGTGGACGCGGACGGGATCCGCGGGTGGCTGGACTTCGGCGGCCACCGCAAGGCGACCGCCGCGGGCCTGGACCCCCGGGTGATCCTCACCCAGACCGCCGGCCTGGCCGACGCCGCGGCGGTCCGCGCCCGCGGGCTCGTCGATATGTTCCTCGACCGGGTGGCGACGCCCGCACGGCACGAAGCCGCGTCGTGACCTCCCGCGTCGTTCTTGTCACCGGGGGCGGGACCGGCATCGGCGCCGCCGTGACCCGCCGCCTGGCCGGCGCCGGCGACCGGGTCGTGATCTGCGGGCGCCGCGCCGAACCGCTGCAACAGGTCGCGGACAGCACCGGCGCGCTCGCCGTGGTCGCCGACGTCAGCCAACCGGCCGGCGTCGCCACCGTCGTCGCCGAGACCATCGCGGCATACGGGCGGCTCGACGGGCTGGTGCTCAACCACGGCATCATCCGCACCGGCCAGGTCGCCGAGCTGACGCCCGAAGACTGGGAGGACACCCTGCGGGTGAATCTCACCGGGCCGTTCCTGCTGGTCCGCGCCGTCCTGCCGCACCTTTTGCAGGCCAGGGGAGCGGTGGTGGCGGTGGCGTCGGTCGCCGCGCTGCGCGCCAGCGAGGGGATGGCGGCGTACTCCGCCAGCAAGGCCGGGCTGCTGCTGCTGACCCAGTCGCTGGCGGTCGACCACGGCCCCGACGGGCTGCGAGCCAACGCGGTGTGCCCGGGGTGGACCGCGACGGAAATGGCCGATATGGAGATGGCCGAACTCGGCGACGCCCGAGGGATCTCCACCGAGGACGCCTACCGGCTCGCGACGGCCATGGTGCCGCAGCGCCGCGTGGCCTCCGCCGACGAGGTGGCCGGCGCGGTGTGCTGGCTGCTCTCCGAGGACGCGTCGTACGTCAACGGCGCCGTCCTGCCCGTGGACGGCGGTTCCTGCGCCGTCGACCCCGGAACGCTGGCGCTCGACACCCGCGTGTCGATCCGCCTCTGACCCGCCCCTCGCACCACACCACCGCCCGAGAGGATCCGCCATGAGCGAGATCAACACCCAGCTGCGCAAGGACGCCCTCGGCGTCGCAGGCATCGTCTTTCTGGTCCTGGCCGCCGTCGCACCGCTGACCGGCATCGTCGTGGTCGCCTCGCTGGTGATCGCGCTCGGCAACGGCGGCGGCGCCCCGGCCTCGTTCCTCATCGTCGCGGTCGTGCTGCTGCTCTTCGCGATCGGCTACGCGCAGATGTCGAAACAGCTCGTCAACGCAGGCGGGTTCTATGCCTTCGTGGTCAAGGGCGTGGGCCGCACCGGCGGACTCGTCGCCGGGTTCATCGCGACGCTGGGCTACAACTTCTTCGTCGTCGGGACCATCGGCACCAGCGGATTCTTCATGCAGCTGGTGATCGCCGACCTCACCGGCTTCAACCTGCACTGGTACCTCTGGGGCCTGGCCTCGATCATCGTGTCGTTCGTGATGGCGCGCACGGGTGTGGACTTCAGCTCCAAGGTGCTGGGCGTCTCCCTCATCCTGGAGACGCTGATCCTCGTGGTGTTCGACATCTCGGTGCTCGTCCAGACCGGCTACGACGTCTCGGCGTTCAGCCCCGCATCGGTCATGTCCGGGTCGCTGCCGATCGGCCTGCTGCTGGCGGCGACCGGCTACCTGGGCTTCGAGGCGACGGCACTGTTCAGTGAGGAGGCGCGCACCCCGCTGCGCACCATCCCGCGGGCCACCTACATCGCGATCACCAGCATCGGGGTGATCCTGGGTGTGACGACCTGGGCGGTGGTCAGCGCGACCGGCGTGGCCCAGGCGCAGGCCACCGCGCTCGAACATCTGCCCACCGGTGACCTGATCTTCGGTCTGGCCCAGCAGTACCTCGGGTCCGCACTGACCGACGTGATGATGGTGCTGCTGCTGGTCAGCCTGTTCGCAGCGATGCTCGCCTTCCACAACTCGGCCACCCGCTACCTGTTCGCGCTGGGCCGGGCACGGGTGCTGCCTGGCGTCCTGGCGCGCACCCGCCCCGGCGGCTCCCCGCAGGTCGCGGGCCTGGCGCAGGCGTCGTTCGCCGCCGTCGTCGCCGGATTGTTCGCGCTGGCCGGACTCGACCCGATCACGTCCCTGGTGCCCAGCATGCTCGGGTTCGGGACCCTGAGCGTGATCGTGCTGCAGGCGCTGGCGGCGCTGTCGATCGTGGTGTATTTCCGCCGCGAACACGACCCGCGGCTGTGGAGCACCTTCATCGCACCGGGCGTCGGCTTCCTCGGCCTGCTCGCGATCACCGTGCTGGCGTTCGCCAACTTCGACATCGTCGCGGGGTCGGACGCGCTGGTCATCCGGTTGATGCCGCTGCTGCTGGTCCTCGCGCTGATCGGCGGGATCGGCTACGGCGCACACCTCAAGCGGGCCAAACCCGCGGTGTACGACGGGCTCGCGACCGATCTGGAGCGTTTCAACGTGCACGCCACGGCCGGCCGGGTCTAGCCGGCCGGAGCTCCGCTACGCGGGGTTGATCGGCGGGGTGAATCGCTCCAGCTGAACCGGCGGCGCGTCGACCGACGGCGGTGGCAACTCCACCGGCACCCCGTCGGTCACGCGGGTGACGGTGCCCTTCTCCCTGTCGAAGTTCAGCGTGCCGTGCTGGAAGTTCTGCACGATCCACTGCGGTTCCTGGATCTCGCCGCTGGTGGGCAGGCCCAGTGCGCCCCGTTCGAAGCCGAGCGCCCCCCAGGCGTCGTAGATCGCGCCGCCGACGGGTTCTGCTCCGCTCTGCGGGGACCAATAGACCGCACCGTGCTCGAAGGTGACGTAGCGGGTGTCGCCTTCGCCGGCCGCCTCGGGGGTCTTCGGCGCGCCGAGCAGGCTGTTCATCCCGCCCATCGCCGCCCAGCGGTCGAAGATGGCGCCGCCGCGCAGCGATTCGGCGAGATCCTCCGGACCCGGCGGATCGTTGAAACGTGCGGCGATGTCGCGGATCCGGTCCATGGCGGCGTACGCGGCGTCCCCGGGGCAGTCGGTGTTACCGACGTCGCGGTGGGTGAAGATGGTCGGCAGCGTCGGGGTGGCGCCGCGGGGGAAGTGGGTGAAGCTGCCGCCGGCCGAGGTCAGCACGACGGTGGCGCGCGGGTCGACGCCGGCCATGCCCAGCCGCCAGCCCAGCAGTCGACCCGTGGTGCGCAACTGGATCGGCGTCGGCGGCTCCGTGTCGAAGTTGCCCAGCATCGCCACACCCCAGGTGTCGCGGTTGAATCCGCCGGTGTGCGAACCCTCGACGTTGTTGGTGATACCGCCCGCTCGGCCCTCGAAGACCTGCCCGTACTTGTCGACCAGCGCGTTGTAGGCGATGTCGCACCAGCCCAGTGTGCGGGTGTGATACGCGTAGATGGACCGCACGATCTCGGCGGAATCCTGTGGGGAGTAGTCGTTGCTGCCGGCCGTGTGGTGGACGACGCCGGCGCGGACCGCGTCGTCGTAGACGGTGTCGCCGCACCGCATCGACTCGTCGGCTCCCCATTGTGCGCGGCTGATGATCTGCGGCGGCGATCCCGGCGTCGTCGCCGCCGAGGGCAGGGGCAGGCTGTCGATGGGCGCCAGCGGCGGGCTGATCAGCACCGCGTTGATGTTCTGCGCGAGTGGCTGCTCGACCGACGCGGGCACGTAGCCCAGCCCGGGTCCCTGCGCGGTGCCGGGTGGTGGGGCGGTGGGTGCGGCGCCGTGCGGGCGGGTGACGGCGATCTGCACGGTGGTGGTGCGCCCGACGAACACCGGTTCGGTGCCCCGGGGGCCCGGCGGTCCCCCCGATTTGTCGTCGCCGACGCCGTCCAGGGCCTCGGCCTCGTACCAGGGGCCCCAGGATCCGTCCGCCTTCTGGGCGCGGATCCGCGCCGACGTCCCGGTCAGATCCGACGCGGTGAGCGCGACCATCGAGAAGGGGGTGTCCTGGCGGATCTCGCGGATGGTCTCGCCGCCGCCGAGTCCCGTCAGCGTCTGCTCGCTCAGCTGGGGTTCGTCGGCGCCGCGCGGGGTGTCGTCACCGCCAGGCAGACCGCTGACCGCCCAGGGCAGCAGGACGACCGTCGCCGCGATGGCGGTGAGGACGGACGGCGCTGGCAGGCGGCACGGCACGCAGTGATGTTACGTATGAGTCTGGTGTTACCAGAGTTTCGACACGGCAAACCTGGCGAATAAAAATGTCCCTGCAACGGCACCGCAGAGGTAGTCCGTCTGCGGTGCCGTTCAGGGGCAGGTCGTTACGTGCCGGGTGCGGCGGGCGGCACCGGCAGGGGCGCGGCCGCCGGCGCGGCCGCCGGGGCGGCGGATTTGATCGCCGAGGTGATCGCCGGCATCACCACACCCTTGAGCAGGTCGATTGCCTGACCCGCGCCCAGCTGATCGGCCGCACTGGTCAGGTCGCCGAGCAGTCCGCCGCTAGCGGGCTGCGCCGGCATCGGGGCGGTCAGGTACGGATCGCCCAGGACGGGGTAGGTGCCCATGGTCGGGTCCAGCCCCAGCGGTGCGCTGATCGGCACCTCGCCGGGTGCGGGCAGACCGGTTCCGGCGGAGATCGGCGTCAGCGCGGGGTCGAGTGCCGTCGTCGGAGTGCTCAGCCCCGGGGCGGCCAGGCTCGGGGTGCTCAGCCCGCCGGGAATCGCGCCGGTGGGGCTGGTGAGCGCCGGATTGGTGAGTGCCGGATTGGTCAGCGCCGGATCGGTCAGCGACGGTGCCGTCGCGCCCAGCGGGGGCACGGTCAGTCCGGGGGTGCTCAGACCGGGCGTCGTCAGTCCGGGGGTGCTCAGACCGGGTGCGGTCAGTCCGGGGGTGCTCAGACCCGGGGTGCTCAGTGACGGCACACCCAGTCCGGGGGTGGTCAGCGTCGGGGAAGCCAGCGACGGGGTGGCCGTCGTCCCCCCGAGCAGACCCGTCGGCATGGGCGGCATGTTGATCCCGAACTGCGACAACCCCTGTGACAGTGCCGACATCAGTTCGGCGGGCAGATCGGCGATGCTGGCGGCCTGGACGAACTCGCGGTGCTGCGGGGCGGCTTCGGTCGCCGGCTGGGACAGCTGTGACACGGTGATCAGTGCGACAGGACTTGCGACGGCCAGGGCGGCGAACGCGCTCATGACAGTCGAGAGCTTGCGTCGACGTCGGTTCGGCACGGAAGTCTCCTCAATATCTGGATTACGCCTGGTAACTAACGTGTTCGATATCGCTCGATATCAATGTCGAGCCGCCGGTTCGGGTAGCGGGGAACCTGTCGGCCGCGACGATTAGATGTTACTAGTGTGATTGATGGGTCTAGAGTGACGATATGGAATTGTGAGCCAATCGCGACCTAGGCCAGCTAGCGACCCGAGCCGGCAGATGCGGGAACGGCCGCCACGGTCGGATACCCTTGCCTGCGATGACGTCACCTGATCCCCGGGTCAGCCCCCTGCCCTCCGGACGGGAGGTACCCCCACCGCTCACCCCCGCCGGGGGATTCGACCTACTCGTCGTCGGTTCCGGATTCTTCGGTCTGACGATCGCCGAGCGCGTGGCCACCCAGCTCAACAAACGTGTGCTCGTCGTCGAACGGCGCCAGCACATCGGCGGCAACGCCTACTCCGAACCCGAACCGCACACCGGTATCGAGGTGCACAAGTACGGCGCGCACCTGTTCCACACCTCCAACGAGCGGGTGTGGACCTACGTCAACCAGTTCACCGACTTCACCGACTACCAGCACCGCGTCTTCGCGATGCACGACGGACAGGCCTTCCAGTTCCCCATGGGCCTGGGCCTGGTGTCGCAGTTCTTCGGGCGCTACTTCACCCCCGGCGAGGCCCGCGCGCTCATCAAGGAGCAGGCCAGCGAGATCTCCACCGCCGACGCGCAGAACCTCGAGGAAAAGGCCATCTCGCTGATCGGCCGCCCGCTCTACGAGGCGTTCGTCAAGCACTACACCGCCAAACAGTGGCAGACCGACCCGGTCAAACTCCCGGCCGCCGTCATCAATCGCCTGCCGGTGCGCTACACCTTCGACAACCGCTACTTCAACGACACGTATGAAGGTCTGCCCGTCGACGGGTACACCGCGTGGCTGAAGAACATGGCCGCCGACCACCGCATCGAGGTCCGGCTGGACACCGACTGGTTCGACGTGCGCGACCAGCTGCGCCAACAGTCCCCGTCGGCTCCGGTCGTCTACACCGGCCCGCTGGATCGCTACTTCGGCTACGCCGAGGGCAGGCTGGGCTGGCGCACCCTGGACTTCGAGGTCGAGGTATTGCGCGACTGCGGGGATTTCCAAGGCACCGCGGTGATGAACTACAACGACCCCGACGTGCCCTACACGCGCATCCACGAGTTCCGGCACTTCCATCCCGAACGGACCTACCCGGCCGACCAGACCGTCATCATGCGGGAGTACTCGAGGTTCGCCGAGGACGACGACGAGCCCTACTACCCGATCAACACCGACGCCGACCGCGCGCTGCTGGCCGCCTACCGGGCCAGGGCCAAGGCCGAAACCGCCACGGCCAAGGTGCTCTTCGGCGGTCGCCTGGGCACCTACCAGTACCTGGACATGCATATGGCCATCGCCAGCGCGCTCAACATGTACGACAACACGCTGGCGCCGCACCTCGCCGAGGGTGCGCCGCTGGCCGATCCGCTCGAGGAAAGCAGCACAGCATGAGTGACATCCCGTCCGGCGCACTCGAGGCGTCGGAATCCAGGGCGGTGAGCCTGCTGGCGCGGGTGATCCTGCCCCGGCCTGGCGAGCCGTTGGACGTCCGCAAGCTCTATATAGAGGAATCGGCCACCAACGCGCGCCGCGCGCACGCGCCGACCCGCACCTCGCTGGAGATCGGCGCCGAGTCCGAGGTGTCCTTCGCCACCTACTTCAACGCATTCCCCGCGAGTTACTGGCGGCGCTGGTCGACGCTGGAGTCGGTGGTGCTGCGCGTCGAGCTGACCGGCAGCGCCCGGGTCGACGTGTACCGCTCCAAGGCCACCGGCGCACGCATCACCGTCGGCGGGGCGCCGGTCGTGGGCGACGGCGCGGGGCCCACGGTCGGATCCGGCTCCGCCACATCCTCCGGGGCGGTCGTCGAGTTCGAAGTCGGCCTCGATCCCTTCGAGGACGGCGGCTGGATCTGGTTCGACATCACCACCGACACCGCCGTCACCGTGCACAGCGCCGGCTGGTACGCACCCGTGCCCGCACCCGGCCGGGGCAACGTCGCGGTCGGCATCCCCACCTTCAACCGGCCGGCCGACTGCGTCAACGCGCTCGCGGCGCTGACGTCGGATCCTTTGGTGGACGAGGTGATCGGCGCCGTCATCGTCTCCGACCAGGGCACCAGCAAGGCCAAGGACCATCCCGGCTACGCCGCCGCGGCGGCCCCGCTCGGCGCGCGGCTCACGGTGCACGACCAGCCCAACCTCGGCGGGTCCGGCGGCTACAGCCGGGTCATGTACGAGGCGCTCAAGAACACCGACTGCGACCAGATCCTGTTCATGGACGACGACATCCGCATCGAGCCCGATTCGGTGTTGCGCGCCCTGGCGATGAACCGGTTCGCCAAAACGCCCACGCTGGTCGGTGGGCAGATGCTCAACCTGCAGGAGCCGTCGCATCTGCACGTCATGGGCGAGGTCGTCAACCGCGGCAACTTCATGTGGACCAACGCCCCGCACGCCGAATACGACCACGATTTCGCGAAGTACCCGCTCAGCGCTGAGAAGGAGCGCAGCCAACTGCTGCACCGGCGCATCGACGTCGACTACAACGGCTGGTGGATGTGCATGATCCCGCGGCAGGTCGCCGAGGAGCTGGGCCAGCCCCTGCCGCTGTTCATCAAATGGGACGACGCCGACTACGGGCTGCGTGCCGCCGAGCACGGCTACGGCACCGTCACCCTGCCAGGCACCGCGATCTGGCATATGGCGTGGAGCGACAAGGACGACGCCATCGACTGGCAGGCCTACTTCCACCTGCGCAATCGGCTGGTCGTCGCGGCGATGCACTGGGACGGAAAGGCCAGCGGTCTGCTGGCGAGCTCGATCAAGGCGACGCTCAAACACCTTCTGTGCCTTGAGTATTCGACAGTGGCGATCCAGACCAAGGCGATGGCCGACTTCTTGGCGGGCCCCGAGCACATCTTCTCCATCCTGGAGTCGGCGCTGCCCGACGTGCGCAAAATGCGCGAACAGTACCCCGACGCCGTGGTGCTGCCCGGCGCCACCACGCTGCCCCCGCCGACGGGGCGCACCAGGGTGAACAGGCCGCCCGTGGTGCTACCCGCCATCGCGCTACGGGTGGCCCGCGGCGTGATTCACCAACTGCGCAAGGAGAATCCGGCGCACCACGAACGTCCTCAGCTCAACGTGGCCACCCAGGACGCGCGCTGGTTCCTGCTGTGCAAGGTCGACGGCGTCACCGTCACCACCGCCGACGGGCGCGGGGTCGTCTACCGGCAGCGGGACCGCGCGAAAATGTTCGAACTGCTCAAAGATTCGCTGCGACAGCATATCCGGCTGGCCCGGCGGTTCAACCGGATGCGCACGGTGTACCGCGACGCGCTGCCGACATTGTCGAGCACCCAGAAATGGGAGACGGTGCTGCTGGCGGGGCAGCCCGCCGTGACGTCCGGCAAAGAAGCCTGACCGTGACCGCAACCCCGCGGGGCGAAGACGCCGTGCTGGTGGCCGTCCAGTCGGCCTTCGCCGGCCGGCCCGGTGTGCTGGCCGGGGCGCGTGCCCTCTCGCATTTCGGCGAACACAGCCTGGGCTGGCTGGCCGTGGCGGCCGTGGGTGCGGTGGCGCAGCCGCGGCGGCGCCGCGCCTGGCTGGCTGCGGGCGCCGGAGCGTTCCTCGCGCACGCGGCGGCGGTGGTCATCAAACGGGTGGTCCGCCGGGAACGTCCCAGCCACCCCGACATCGCCGTCAACGTCGGCACGCCGAGCCGGCTGAGCTTCCCGTCGGCGCACGCCACCTCGACCACCGCGGCGTCGCTGCTGCTGGCGCGGGCCACCGGGGCGCCCCTGCCTGCGCTGCTGGTGCCCCCGATGGCAATGTCGCGCCTCGTGCTCGGCGTGCACTACCCCAGCGACGTGCTGGCGGGAATCGCGGTCGGCGCGGCGGTCGCCAAAGCCGTGGAGACCGTGGCGGACCGGGTCGGAGGAGACTGATGGCCACCAGGACCAGCGGCTCTCGGCGTATGGCAACGGAGCGGATCGAATATGAGCACTGCCCGCATGAGTGAGGAAGCGGCCCCGGTCGCCGGCCCGCCCAGCAATCTGGCCGTCGGCATCATCAAGGCCATCCGGCCGCGCCAGTGGGTGAAGAACCTGCTCGTGCTCGCCGCACCGCTGGCCGCACTGGGCGGCGACGTCCGCTACGACTACGCCGACGTCCTGGTGAAGGTGTCGGTGGCGTTCGTGGTGTTCTGCCTGGCGGCGTCGTCGGTGTACCTGGTCAACGACGCGCGCGACGTCGAGGCCGACCGCCAGCATCCGACCAAACGGTTCCGGCCCATCGCCGCCGGGGTGGTGCCCGAATGGCTGGCCTACACCCTGGCCGTCGCGCTCGGCGTGGCGTCGCTGGTGATCTCCTGGCTGCTCACGCCGAGCCTGGCGTTGGTGATGGCGGTCTACATCGCCATCCAGCTGGCTTACTGCTTCGGCCTCAAACATCAAGCGGTGCTTGACATCTGCATCGTGTCGTCGGGTTTCCTGATCCGCGCGATCGCGGGCGGCGTGGCCGCAGGCATCCCGCTGTCGCAGTGGTTCCTGCTGGTCATGGCGTTCGGCTCGCTGTTCATGGCGGCCGGCAAACGCTATGCCGAATTGCAGCTGGCCGAACGTACCGGCGCCAAGATCCGCAAGTCGCTGGAGAGCTACACCAGCAGCTACCTGCGGTTCGTATGGACGGTGTCGGCGACGTCGGTGGTGCTCTGCTACGGCCTGTGGGCGTTCGAACGCGACGGCAACGCCGGCTCGTGGTTCGCGGTGTCCATGATCCCGTTCACCATCGCGATCCTGCGGTACGCGGTGGACGTCGACGGCGGGATGGCCGGCGAACCCGAGGAGATCGCCTTGAGCGACCGGGTGCTGCAGATGCTGGCCGTGGTGTGGATCGGGACCGTCGGCGCCGCCGTCCTCTTCGGCTGACCCGATGAGTACGACTGTGGACGTGGCGGGCCCAAGGGGTCCGGCCGGGCAGTCCCGGCGCCGGAGCGGCTGGGCCGCGGTCGCCGGGGATCGTCTGTCGCGCTGGCCGGCCTTCCCGTTCGACGCCAGCGTGCGGATCAGCCTCTGGGTAAGCGTGGTGGTGGTCGCCGCACTGTTCGGGTGGGGGGCCTGGCAGCGGCGCTGGATCGCCGACGACGGATTGATCGTCCTGCGCACCGTGCGCAACCTGCTGGCGGGCAACGGGCCGGTGTTCAACGCCGGCGAACGGGTGGAGGCCAACACCTCGACGGTGTGGACCTACCTCATCTACCTGGGCAGCTGGATCGGCGGGCCGCTGCGGCTGGAGTATGTGGCGCTGGCGTTCGCGCTGAGCCTGAGCGTGCTCGGGGTGGTGCTGGCGATGCTGGGTGCCGCCCGGTTGTACGCGCCGAGCCTGCGCGGCAGGCGTGCCCTGCTGCTGCCGGCGGGCGCGCTTGTCTACATCGCGATTCCCCCCGCCCGCGACTTCGCCACCTCGGGTCTGGAGAACGGGCTGGTGCTGGCCTATCTGGGCCTGCTGTGGTGGATGATGGTCTGCTGGTCGCAGGCCCTGCGCGCCTACCCGGCCCCGCCGTCGGCACCGGTTCGCAACGTCGTCAGCCGTCCGTTCGACGCCGCACTCGCATTCGTCGCGGGTATGAGCGTGCTGGTGCGGCCGGAACTCGCCCTCATCGGCGGGGTCGCCCTGGTCATGATGCTGATCGCCGCCAGGGGCTGGCGCAGGCGGGTGCTGATCGTCGTCGCGGGCGGCCTGCTGCCGGTGGGCTATCAGATCTTCCGGATGGGTTACTACGCTCTGCTGGCGCCGGGGACGGCGCTCGCGAAGGACGCCACCGGATCCAAATGGTCACAAGGTTTCGTCTACCTGGCGAACTTCAACGCGCCCTATCTCCTGTGGGTGCCCGCACTGCTGTTGCTGGCGCTGGGCGCGGTGCTGCTCGTCACGCGGGCCAAGCCGTGGTGGATTCGCCGCCGGGTGCCCGCGGGTTACGGGCCGCTGGCGCGGATCGTGCAGAGCCCACCCGCCGTGGTGGCCTTCATCGTCGTCAGCGGACTGCTGCAGGCGCTCTACTGGTTGCGCCAGGGCGGTGACTTCATGCACGGCCGGGTGCTGCTGACACCGGTGTTCTGCGTCCTGGCTCCGGTCGCCGTGATACCCGTCGTGCTGCCCGACGGGACCAAGTTCACCCGCGAGACCGGCTACCTGCTGGCCGGCGCCACCAGCGTCCTGTGGTTCGCGGTGGTCGGCTGGTCGGTGTGGGCCGCGAACTCGCCGGGGATGGGTGCCGACGCCACCCGCGTCACCTACTCCGGCATCGTCGACGAGCGCCGCTTCTACGCGCAGGCCACCGGTCACGAACATCCGCTCACCGCGGCCGACTATCTGGACTACCCGCGGATGCGCGCGGTTCTGGTCGCGCTGAACAACACCCCCGACGGGGCATTACTGCTGCCGTCGGGCAACTACGACCAGTGGGATGTGGTGCCCGCCATTCCGCCGGTGCTGCCGCCGGACGCGCCGCCGGGCTGGCGTGAGCACTACCGGGGGCCGCACACGGTGTTCTTCACCAACCTGGGCATGCTGGGGATGAACGTGGGCCTCGACGTCAGGGTCATCGACCAGATCGGCCTGGCGAATCCGTTGGCGGCGCACACGTCCCGGCTGGAGGACGGCCGTATCGGTCACGACAAGAACCTGTTCCCCGACTGGGCGGTCGCCGAGGGCCCGTTCCTCAAGGAGCGGCCCTACATCCCGGTGTATATCGATGAGGACTGGATCGCCGAGGCCGAGGTTGCGCTGACCTGCCCGGAGACCGACACCGTGCTGACGTCCATCCGCGCGCCGCTGGGCCCGCGCCGCTTCCTGTCCAATGTGATGCATGCGATGCGGTTCACGCAGTACCGCATCGACCGGGTGCCGATGTACGAGCTGGCCCGCTGCAATCTGGCGCCGCCGGCTCCCAAGGAGCCCCCCTACACCGGCCTACCCGCAACGGGACCCTGAGCGGCGGCGATTTGTTAGCCGGCCCGCCGGCATGTTTGGGTAACGCTGAGGGCAGTTCGCGCCGATAACCCGATCGGGGCGGGACGAACACGTGCCCGACAGCTGTGCGTCGACGTCGGCCAGGGGCCGGCCCGGTAAAGACGGCGCCGGACATACGAACGGACGGTTGAGAGCTTCACATGCTGATGACCTGGGGCGTCAACGCTGCGCGCGTTCACCTCCGGTGCCTGGTTGCGGTGCTGGCGGTGCTGCTGACGCTGCCCGTCCTGAGCGCCGCCGCCGGTGGGGAGCCCGAAGCCAAGGCGTTCTCGAGGGCCGGGCTGCCGGTGGAGTACCTCGATGTGTATTCGACGGCGATGGGCAGAAATGTCCGTGTCCAGTTTCAGCCTGGCGGAGGCGCCCCGGACGGGGGCGCAGGCAAGGCGGTCTATCTTCTGGACGGCCTGCGGGCGCAGGACGACTACAGCGGATGGGATATCAACACCGCGGCGTTCGAGTGGTTCCACGAATCGGGTGTCTCGGTCGTGATGCCGGTCGGCGGCCAGTCCAGTTTCTACACCGACTGGTATTCGCCGTCGAGTTTCAACAACCAGCCCTACACCTACAAATGGGAGACGTTCCTCACCAACGAGCTGCCGCAGTGGCTGGCGGCCAACCGCCAGATTTCCCCGACGGGCAACGGTGTCGTCGGTCTGTCGATGTCGGGTGGTGCGGCACTGATCCTGTCGGCGTTCCATCCCGCCCAGTTCATCTACGCCGCGTCGCTGTCGGGCTTCCTCAATCCGTCCACGACGTTCATGAAGCAGGCCATCCGGGTGGCCATGCTCGACGCGGGTGGTTTCAACGTCGACAACATGTGGGGTCCGCCGTGGGATCCCGCGTGGAAACGCAACGATCCCGTCGAACAGGCGGCCCGCATCGCGGCCAACGGGACCCGGTTGTGGATCTACTGCGCGCCCGGCGGCGGAACCCCGCTCGACGAGAGCGCCGACCCCGGTCAGGCGCTCAACGCAACCAGTCTGGAATCCCTCGCGATCGGCAGCAACAAGCGATTCCAGCAGGCGTATGTGGCCGCCGGAGGTCGCAACGCCACCTTTGATTTCCCGCCCGCCGGCAACCATGCGTGGGCGTACTGGGGCGCGCAGTTACAGGCCCTGAAACCCGACCTGATCGCCACCCTCAACGGCTGAGCCGCGATCCGGAACGAAATCCGCTGACAAGAGAGAACGCACTGAGGTGTGGTTCACTACTCGGCGACACGACAGATGGGATATAAGCAGAATGAAGTTCGTTGACAGGCTCCGAGGAGTGGCCAGACGGGGATCGCGCCGCCTTGTGGTCGCCGCCGCGGCGGCTGCCGTGCTGCCCGGTCTGATCGGTGTCGTGGGTGGCTCGGCCACCGCGGGTGCGTTCTCGCGCCCCGGACTTCCGGTCGAGTACCTGATGGTTCCGTCGGCCGGTATGGGCCGCGACATCAAGGTCCAGTTCCAGAGCGGCGGCGCCAACTCTCCCGGCGTGTACCTGCTCGACGGCCTGCGCGCCCAGGACGACTTCAACGGCTGGGACATCAACACCGCGGCGTTCGAGTGGTACTACGAGTCGGGCCTGTCGGTGATCATGCCGGTCGGCGGTCAGTCCAGCTTCTACACGGACTGGTACGCGCCGGCGTGCAGCAGCAAGACGGGCGTCTGCCAGACCTACAAGTGGGAGACCTTCCTCACCAGCGAGCTGCCGGCCTATCTGGCCGCCAACAAGGGTGTGGACCCGACCCGGAACGCGGCCGTGGGTCTGTCGATGGCCGGTTCGGCCGCGCTGACCATGGCGATCTACCACCCCAACCAGTTCCAGTACGCGGGGTCGCTGTCGGGCTTCCTCAACCTCTCCGAGGGCTGGTGGCCGATGCTGGTCGGCATGTCGATGGGTGACGCCGGTGGTTACGACCCCAAGGACATGTGGGGCGAGGGCGGCAACGAAACCTGGAAGCGCAACGACCCGATGGTGAACATCGACAAGCTGGTCGCCAACAACACCCGCATCTGGATCTTCTGCGGTAACGGCAAGCCGTCGGACCTCGACGCGGGCACCAGCAGCGGCAACCTCTTCAACGCGAAGTTCCTGGAGAGCTTCACGCTGCGCACCAACAAGACGTTCCAGGAGAACTACCTCGCCGCCGGCGGCACCAACGGCGTGTTCAACTTCCCGTCCAACGGCACCCACAGCTGGGGCTACTGGGGTCAGCAGCTGCAGGCGATGAAGCCCGACATCCAGCGGGTTCTCGGCGCCACCCCGCAGCCGGCCGCACCGGTGGCCGACGAGGGCGGCAACTGACACCACCGGTTGATCGATGTTTCGCAGGACGGCGGCGATCCCCTCGCAGGGGTCACCGCCGTCAGGCGTTTCCGGCCCGGCTCGTCACGGGGGTGTGATTCACTACACGCGGGTCGGCGCGGCGGTGACCCGGTGCGACACCGGGGTGGTAGGAGGGCTGAGGGTGAGGCGTGCGGCGGATCTGATCCGGAGGGTGACCGCGGCTCTGCCGCGCATGGATGTGGCGCTGGCGCGCGCGGTCATGGCGGTGGTGCTGGCAGCCGGATTGTGGGCGGTGGTTCCGAACACCGCTGCGCCGGTGTCACGCGCCGACGGCGTCGAATATCTGATGGTGCCCTCGGCGGCCATGGGCCGCGATATCCCCGTCGCATTCCAGGCGGGCGGTCCGCATGCGGTGTTCCTGCTGGACGCCTTCAACGCGGCCCCGGACGTGAGCAACTGGGTGACGGCGGGTAACGCGATGAACACGCTCGCCGGGCAGGGCATCTCGGTGGCCGCACCCGCGGGCGGCGCGTGGAGTATGTACACCAACTGGGAGCAGGACGGCGGAAAGCAGTGGGAGACGTTCCTGTCCGGTGAATTGCCGGACTGGCTGGCAGCCAACCGGGGGCTGGCGCCGGGCGGTCACGGCGTCGTCGGCGCCGCCCAGGGTGGCACCGCGGCCGTCACCCTCGCGGCCTTCCATCCCGACCGGTTCCGGTACGCCGGGTCGATGTCGGGATTCATGACGCCGTCGGCGACGGCGATGAACGGCGCGATCACCGCCGGATTGGCCCAATTCGGCGGTGTGGACACCCGCAATATGTGGGGTTTGCCACAGTTGGGCCGGTGGAAGTGGCACGACCCCGACGTCCATGTGCAGTTGCTGGCCGATAACAACACGCGGCTGTGGATCTTCAGCCCGCAAACTCTGACCGCCAGCGATCCGGCCGCCATGATCGGTTACGCCGACCAGGCGCAAGGCAGCAACCGCAACTTCTATCAGCATTACCGGTCCGTGGGCGGGCGCAATGGGCATTTCGACTTCCCCGCCGGCGGTGACCACGGCTGGTCGAGTTGGGCGCCGCAGTTGGCCGCGCTGTCGGGAGATCTGGCCGCGGCCATCAGGTAGACGTCCGGCGATCGGGAAACAGCAGGCCCGGAGCACTTTTGGGAAGCCGGTACGTTGGAGGGGTGCAGCACACCGACGGGCCGACGGCAGCGTGGCCGGCCTACCTGGCGGTCACCGCTGCGGCGGTGCTGCTGACGGGCTGCAGCCCGTCGGACAATGTGGTGGCTACCAGCGGGGTGTCCACGGGCGAGGTGCCTGCGGGTGTGCAGGCGGCCGCACCGGGGTCGGCGCCCGACGACATGGACGACCCGCACGCCACCCTGACGCTGACCAGCCAGCAGCGTGGTTACCTCGACGCCATCAAGGCCGCGGGCGTGCGGCCGTCCAGCGACCTGCTGGCCCTGTCGATCGGTTCCTACGTATGCCAGGCGCGGGCGGCCAAACAGGACGACGAGGCGGTGTGGGATTTCGTGCTGCCACTGGTGCGCAGCGATATGCGCACCGCGGGCCGCGGCTCGACTCCGTCGACGGCAGGACCCGAGTCGCCGGCGACGGCGCGACTCAACACCCCGTCGACCACCGATATCAACGCCGCCACCGCCGACTACATTCGGGTCGCGACCGAACGGCTCTGCTGACCCGCACACGGGCCGGGCATATGACCGCGGGCGTGACGCGGCGGCATTCGACGCCGCAGCAGGTCGTCGTCGAAGAAGAAAGAGGACATGACGAACAACAGCCGGCGTAAACGCCACCGCATCCTCGCCCTGGGCGCAGCCGGGGCGATGGTGCTCGTCGTGGTGCTGATCGTGGCCGTGGTGGTCGTCATCATGCGTAAGCCCGAGTCACCGCCCAGTGCGGTGCCGCCCACCGCGGTGCCGCCCACCAGCGCTCCCGGTGTGCCGCCGACCGGTAAGCCGCGTCCGGAGTTCCAGGATGCGAGCTGTCCCGACGTGCAGCTGATCTCGATTCCCGGCACGTGGGAGTCCTCGGTGCAGCTGGACCCGTTCAATCCCGTCCAGTTCCCCGCGGCGCTGCTGCTCAACGTCACCAATCCGGTCCGCCAGCAGTTCGGCACGGACCGGGTCGAGGTGTTCACCGTCCCGTACACCGCGCAGTTCCACAATCCGTTCTCCGCCGACGGCCAGATGTCCTACAACGACAGCAGGGCCGAGGGCACCCGCGCGGCAGTCAAGGCGATGACCGATATGAACAATCGGTGCCCGCTGACCAGTTATGTGCTGGTCGGGTTCTCGCAGGGGGCGGTGATCGCCGGTGACATCGCCAGCGACATCGGCAACGGGCGCGGTCCGGTCGACCAGGATCTGGTGCTCGGGGTGACGCTCATCGCCGACGGCCGGCGCCAGACCGGGGTGGGCCAGGACATCGGTCCCAACCCCGTCGGTCAGGGTGCCGAGGTCACATTGCACGAGGTCCCGACGTTGTCGACGCTGGGTCTGACGATGAGCGGTCCCCGGCCCGGCGGCTTCGGATTGCTCAACGATCGCACCAACGAGATCTGCGCGACCGGCGACCTGATCTGCGCCGCGCCGGAGTCGGCGTTCTCGATCGTCAACCTGCCCAAAACGCTGGAGGTGCTCAGCAGTGGAGCCGGTCAGCCGATCCACGCGATGTACGCCACGCCGGACTTCTGGAATCTCGATGGTCAGTCGGCCACGCAGTGGACACTGGGGTGGGCGCAGAACGTCCTCGACAACGCTCCGCGCCCGAAACACGGATGAGCGGGCGGGCCTGCGCCCGATTTGGCCTGCGACCAGGGGTCGCTTAACATTAAGAAATAACTAAGAGCAATAACGAGCAGCTGATCCGAAAGTCCTGGTCAAGCCCGTAACAGGGTATAAGAGAACGGCATGGCTCGGGTGGCGGCGAGGACCGCCGTCGCCCCGGTAGGATCTTCGGGATTTGGCTTCGTTGCGGCGAAGTGTGGCTGTGACAGGAGAATGAGATGCCGTTCCACAACCCGTTCATCAAGAATGGGCGTATCACCTTCCCCGACAACGGCAACCTGGTGAAGCACATCGAGCGCTGGGCGAAGGTGCGCGGTGACCGGCTCGCGTACCGGTTCGTGGACTTCTCGGTCGAGCGTGACGGTGTCGAGAGAGATCTGAACTGGGCCGCATTCAGCGTCCGCAACCGGGCGGTGGCGGCGCGCCTGCAGCAGGTGACCGCACCCGGCGACCGGGTGGCGATCCTCTGCCCGCAGAACCTCGAGTACCTCATCGCATTCTTCGGCACCCTCTATTCGGGGCGTATCGCCGTGCCGCTGTTCGATCCGTCCGAACCCGGCCACGTCGGCCGTCTGCACGCCGTGCTGGACAACTGCCATCCGACCGCCATCCTGACGACCACCGAGTCGGCCGAAGGGGTGCGCAAATTCTTCCGCAGCCGTCCGGCCAAGGACCGGCCACGTGTCATCGCCGTGGACGCCGTGCCCGACGAGGTGGGGGCAACCTGGGAACCGGTCGACGTCGATCGCGAGACCATCGCCTACCTGCAGTACACGTCGGGTTCCACCCGCATTCCGACCGGCGTGCAGATCACGCACCTGAACCTGGCGACGAACGTCGTGCAGGTGATCGAGGCGCTGGAGGGCGAAGAGGGCGACCGCGGTGTCACGTGGCTGCCGTTCTTCCACGACATGGGTCTGATCACCGCGATGGTGTCACCGATGATCGGTCACAATGTGACGTTCATGACGCCGGCGGCCTTTGTCCGACGCCCCGAGCGCTGGATTCGCGAAATGGCACGCAAACCCGGTGACACCGGCGGCGTCATCTCCGTGGCCCCGAACTTCGCCTTCGACCACGCCGCCGCGCGCGGGGTGCCGAAGGAGGGCGACGCCCCGATGGATCTGTCGAATGTGAAGGCGGTCCTCAACGGCAGTGAGCCGATCTCGGCGGCCACGGTGCGCCGGTTCAACGAGGCCTTCGGGTCGTTCGGTTTCCCGCCCCAGGCGATCAAACCGTCCTACGGTCTGGCCGAGGCGACGCTGTTCGTATCGACGACGCCCGCGGGCGAGTTCCCGAAGATCGTCACCGTCGACCGCGACGAGTTGAATCAGCACCGTTTCGTCGAGGTCTCCGAGGATTCTCCGAAGGCGGTGGCGCAGGCATCGGCGGGCAAGGTCGGGGTCGCGGAGTGGGCCGTGATCGTCGATCCCGACAGCGCGGCCGAACTGCCCGACGGCCAGATCGGTGAGATCTGGATTCACGGTCAGAACATGGGCACCGGGTACTGGGGCAAGGACGCCGAGACCATCGAGACCTTCCAGAACCTGCTCAAATCGCGGATCGGCGAGTCACATGCCGACGGTGCCGATGAGGGCGCGCTCTGGGTCCGCACCGGTGACTACGGCGCTTACCACGACGGCGATCTGTACATCACGGGCCGCGTGAAGGACCTGGTCATCATCGACGGGCGCAACCACTACCCGCAGGATCTCGAGTACTCGGCGCAGGAGGCCAGCAAGGCGCTGCGCACCGGCTACGTCGCGGCCTTCTCGGTGCCTGCCAATCAGCTGCCCGACGAGGTGTTCGACAACGCCCACGCCGGCCTCAAGCGGGATCCCGACGACTCCTCGGAGCAGCTGGTGATCGTCGCCGAGCGGGCACCCGGCGCCCACAAACTCGAGGTCGGACCGATCACCGACGACGTCAGGGCGGCGATCGCGGTCCGCCACGGTGTCACGGTGCGCGATGTGTTGCTGACCGCCGCAGGCGCGATCCCGCGGACCTCCAGTGGCAAGATCGGCAGGCGCGCCTGCCGTTCGGCGTACCTCGACGGCAGCCTGCGCAGCGGCAAGGTGGCCAACGCCTTCCCGGATCAAACGGACTGACGGCTGACCGCCGGGAGTCGCCCGGCCGCCAGCGGTCGCGAAAGTGAACGTGAAAATGCCTGATACACAGAACGATTCGCGGCCCGAGGGCGAGAACCTGCCCGAGGCCGCGTTGGTAGCCGAGCGTCCGGCGGCGCGCACCGACATGACGGTCGCCGAGATGCGCGACTGGATGCGCAACTGGATCGCCAACGCGACAGGTCAGTCCGCGGACAACATCAACGACGCCACCCCGATGGTCGAACTGGGCCTGTCCTCGCGCGACGCGGTGGCGATGGCCAGCGATATCGAGGACCTCACCGGTGTCACCCTGACCGCGACCGTCGCGTTCCGCCATCCGACCATCGAGGCGCTGGCCACGGTGATCGTCGAAGGCGAACCCGAGGTCGAGGACGCCGGGGACGACGAGGACTGGTCGCGTGCCGACCCGGACTCGGCCGAGATCGCCATCGTGGGGCTGGCCACCCGGTTCCCCGGCGATATGAACACCCCCGACGAGATGTGGGCCGCGCTGCTGGAAGGCCGCGACGCCATCACCGACCTGCCCGAGGGGCGCTGGTCGGAGTTCCTCGACGAGCCGCGCATCGCCGAACGGGTGGCGCGGGCGCGTACCCGCGGCGGGTACCTCTCCGACATCAAGGGTTTCGACGCCGAATTCTTCGCACTGTCGAAGATGGAGGCCGACAACATCGACCCGCAGCAGCGGATGGCGCTGGAGCTGACCTGGGAAGCGTTGGAGCACGCCAGGATTCCCGCCTCAGCACTGCGCGGTGAGAGCGTCGGCGTGTTCGTCGGCAGTTCTACCAACGACTACAGCTTCCTGAGCGTGTCCGACCCCGCGGTGGCGCACCCCTACGCCATCACCGGCACCGCGAGTTCGATCATCGCCAACCGAGTGTCCTACTTCTACGACTTCCGCGGGCCGTCCATGGCCATCGACACGGCCTGCTCGTCGTCGCTGGTCGCGGTGCACGAGGGCGTGAAGGCCCTGCGCGCCGGTGAGGCCGACGTGGTGCTCGCCGGCGGTGTGAACGCGCTCATCACACCGATGGTGACGGTCGGATTCGACGAGGTCGGCGGCGTTCTGGCGCCCGACGGCCGGATCAAGTCGTTCTCCGCCGACGCCGACGGCTACGCCCGCTCCGAGGGCGGCGGCATGCTGGTGCTCAAACGCCTCGCCGACGCCCGCCGTGACGGTGACGAGATCCTGGCGGTGATCGCCGGCAGTGCGGTCAACCACGACGGCCGCTCCAACGGTCTGCTGGCGCCCAACCCGGACGCGCAGGCCGAGGTGCTGCGCAAGGCCTACAAGGACGCAGGCATCAACCCGCGCGACGTCGACTACGTCGAGGCGCACGGCACCGGCACCATCCTCGGCGATCCGATCGAGGCCGACGCGCTCGGCCGGGTCGTGGGCAGGGGGCGCTCCGCCGACCGGCCCGCCCTGCTGGGTGCGGTGAAATCCAATGTGGGACATCTGGAGTCGGCGGCCGGTGCGGCCAGCCTGGCGAAGATGACGTTGGCGCTGCGTAACGACAAGATCCCGCCGTCGATCAACTACGCCGGGCCCAACCCCTACATCGACTTCGACAGGGAACGGCTCAAGGTCAACGACACCGTGTCGGACTGGCCGCGCTACAGCGGCCACGCCGTCACGGGGGTGTCCGGTTTCGGCTTCGGCGGCGCCAACGCCCACATCGTGCTGCGCGAGGTGCTGGCGTCGGATCTGGTGGAGCCGGAGCCCGTCGCCGAACCGGTCGCGGAGGAGACGACGTCCGACGCCGACGCGGTGTACGTCGGCGGTGTGCGGATGGACGAATACGGCGAGTTCGTCGCCCAGGACGACGCGCATGGTGACGACGGGTACGGCGCCGCCGCGTATGCCGACGAGGGTGAGCACGAACTGCCCGGGCTCACCGACGAGGCGCTGCGGCTGCTCGAGGTGGCGCGCACGGAACTCGCCGCCGCGGAGCGATCGAAACCTGTTGTGCCGCTGGCGATTTCGGCGTTCCTTACGTCGCGCAAGAAGTCCGCGGCCGCCGAGCTGGCGGACTGGATCGACAGCGAGGAGGGACGCGCGTCGTCGCTGGAGTCGATCGGGCGGGCCTTGTCCCGGCGCAACCACGGGCGCTCGCGCGCGGTGGTGCTGGCGCACGACCACGATGAGGCGGTCAAGGGTCTGCGCGCCCTGGCCGACGGCAAGAGCAGCCCGACTGTCTACGCCGCCGACGGCCCGGTGGCCAACGGCCCGGTGTGGGTGCTGGCCGGATTCGGCGCCCAGCACCGCAAGATGGGTAAGGACCTCTACCTGCGCGACGACACGTTCGCCGCGTGGATCAACGAGGTCGACGCCTTGGTGCAGGACGAACTGGGCTACTCGGTGGTCGAGCTGATCCTCGACGACGCACAGGACTACGGCATCGAGACCACCCAGGTCACCATTTTCGCGATCCAGATCGCGCTGGGCGAGCTGCTCAAGGCGCACGGCGCCAAACCCGGTGCGGTGGTGGGGCAGTCGCTGGGTGAGGCCGCGGCGGCCTACTTCGCCGGGGGGCTGTCGCTGGCCGACGCCACGCGCACCATCTGCTCGCGTTCGCACCTGATGGGTGAAGGCGAGGCGATGCTGTTCGGCGAGTACATCCGGCTGATGGCGCTGGTGGAGTACTCCGCCGAAGAGATCAAGACGGTGTTCTCCGACTTCCCGGATCTGGAGGTGTGTGTGTACGCCGCGCCCACCCAGACCGTCATCGGTGGCCCGCCCGATCAGGTGGACGCGATCATCGCCCGCGCGGAATCCGAGGGGAAGTTCGCCCGCAAGTTCCAGACCAAGGGGGCCAGCCACACCTCCCAGATGGATCCGCTGCTCGGCGAACTGGCCGCCGAACTGCAGGGCATCGAAGCGCACCCGCTGCACACGGCCTACTACTCGACGGTCCACGAGGGCAGCCTGATCCGCTCCGGCTCGGACCCGATCCACGACGTGGACTATTGGAAGAAGGGTCTGCGGCATTCCGTGTACTTCACCCACGGCATCCGCAACGCCGTGGACAACGGGCACACCACGTTCCTGGAGCTCGCGCCGAACCCGGTGGCGCTCATGCAGGTCGGGCTGACCACCGCCCCCGCCGGTCTGCACGACGCGCAGCTCATCGCCACCCTGGCCCGCAAACAGGACGAAGTCGACTCGATGACCGCGGCGATGGCGCAGCTGTTCGTCCACGGCCACGACCTGGACTTCCGGACGCTGTTCACCCGCGGGTCCGGGGCCGCGGACTACGCGCATATCCCGCCGACCCGGTTCCGCCGGAAACCGCATTGGCTGGAGGCGCACTTCTCCGGCGACGGATCGACCATGATGCCGGGCGCCCATGTCGCGCTGCCTGACGGCAAACACGTCTGGGAGTACGCCCCTCGCGGCGGTGTCGACCTCGCCGTGTTGGTGAAAAATGCCGCGGCACAGGTACTTCCGGATGCCAAGCTGGTCGCCTTCGAGCAGCGTGCGCTACCGGGGGACGGCGCCCGGCTGGTGACCACGCTGAGCCGTCATCCGGGCGGGGCGACCGTGCAGGTCCATGCCCGCATCGGCGAGTCGTTCACGCTGGTCTATGACGCGATCGTGAACCGGTCCGGCACGGCGGCCGGCGCGCTGGCGACTGCCGTGGCCGCGGGAGCGGCCGGAAGCGTTGTGAATCAGCCGGTTTCGGCGAGTCCGGTGGAAGCGGCTGCGCTCGCGATGGGCGAACCCGCCGACGGCGGCGACGGTGACGACGCGGCGATCCTCAGCGACAACCTGACCAAGGGCGCCAATCTCGGTGCGGGCTTTGCCAAGTGGTCACCGGACAGCGGCGAGAGCATCGGTCAGCGGCTGGGTGCCATCGTAGGCGGAGCCATGGGATACGAGCCCGAGGACCTGCCGTGGGAGGTGCCGCTGATCGAGCTCGGCCTGGATTCGCTGATGGCCGTGCGCATCAAGAACCGCGTCGAGTACGACTTCGACCTGCCCCCCATCCAGTTGACCGCGGTGCGTGACGCGAACCTGTACGCGGTGGAGAAGCTGATCGCCTACGCGATCGAACACCGCGACGAGGTCGACCAGATCGCCGAGGCACAGAAGGGTAAGACGGCCGAGGCGATCGCCGCCGAGCAGGCCGAGCTGATGGGTGGCGCGTCCACCGTCGCCGAGCTGGAGGCGAAACTCGCCGAGGCCGGGCATCCGATCGCCGCGACGGAGACCGACGCGAGCGCCGGCGCCGAGACCGAGGCTGATGTCGACGCCGATGTGACGGCCGTCCAAACCCCGGCACCGCTGGATATCCCGCCACTGGATATCCCGCCACCGCCGACCAATCCGGCCGGCCCGGCGATCCCGCCGCCGCCGACCAATCCGGCCGGCCCGGACAAGACGAGCGCCGCGGCCGCCGCGGCCAAGGTGCTCAACCAGCAGGCCGTCGTCGACGCGCTGGGCGCCGACGTGCCCCCGCGCGACGCCGCCGAGCGGGTGACCTTCGCGACGTGGGCCGTGGTCACCGGCAAATCGCCGGGCGGCATCTTCAACGAGCTGCCCGCACTGGCCGAAGAGGCCGCCGCCAAGATGGCGCAACGGCTCTCCGAGCGTGCCGAGGGCACCATCACCGCCGACGAGGTGAAGTCGGCGAACACCATCGAGGAGCTGGCCACCACGGTCCGCGAACACCTCGAATCGGGCCGCGTCGACGGGTTCGTGCGCATCATCCGGCCCAAACCCGAAGGGCCGGCGGGCGAGAACAAGATCCCGGTGTTCGTGTTCCACGCCGCGGGCGGTTCGACGGTCGTCTACGAACCGCTGCTCAATCGGCTGCCCCCGGATACGCCGATGTACGGCATCGAACGGGTCGACGGTTCGATCGAGGAACGCGCCAGCGAATACGTGCCGAAGCTGATGGAGATCCAGGGCGCCGGGCCCTACATCCTGGCCGGCTGGTCGCTGGGTGGTGTGCTGGCCTACGCCTGCGCCATCGGGCTCAAGCAAGCCGGTGCCGACGTGCGGTTCGTCGGGCTGATCGACACGGTGCGCGCCGGGGAGGAGATCCCGCAGACCACCGAGGAGACCCGCGCCCGCTGGGACCGCTACGCCCGGTTCGCCGAGCGCACCTTCAACGTCGAGGTGCCCGAGATCCCGTACGCGCAGCTCGAGGAACTCGACGACGCCGGTCAGGTGCAGTTCGTGCTCGACGTCGTCAAGCAGAGCGGTGTGCAGATCCCCGGCGGGATCATCGAGCACCAGCGCACGTCGTACCTGGATCAGCGGGCCATCGACACCGCCGACATCAAACCGTACGACGGGCACGTCACCCTCTACATGGCCGACCGCTACCACGACGACGCGATCTACTTCGAACCGCGCTACGCCATCCGCCAGCCCGACGGCGGCTGGGGACAGTTCGTGACCGACCTCGAGGTGGTACCCGTCGGAGGCGAGCACATCCAGGTGATCGACGAGCCGTACATTGCCAAGGTCGGTGCGCACATGAGCGAAGCGATCAACCGGATCGAAAGCGAAACGCGCGATCAGGCCTGAGGCGAACCGACACCGGGCCCCGGCTGAACACGAGGAGAGGCAGGCGCAGTGACCGAAGCGCTACCGCAGGAGGCGACGACCGCGGCGAAGCTGGCCGAGCTGCGCGAGCGGCTGGAACTGGCCAAGGAACCCGGCGGTGACAAGGCCGCGGCCAAGCGTGACAAGAAGGGGATTCCGTCCGCTCGCGCCAGGATCCACGCCCTGCTGGACCCGGGCAGCTTCCTGGAGATCGGCGCGCTGGCCCGCACCCCCGGTGACCCGAATGCGCTCTACGGCGACGGGGTGGTCACCGGGCACGGCACCATCAACGGCCGCCCGGTCGGAGTGTTCAGCCACGACCAGACGGTGTTCGGCGGTTCGGTCGGCGAGATGTTCGGCCGCAAGGTGGCCAGGCTCATGGAGTGGGTGGCGATGGTCGGCTGCCCGATCGTCGGCATCAACGACTCCGGCGGCGCACGCATCCAGGACGCGGTGACGTCGCTGGCCTGGTACGCCGAACTCGGCCGCCGCCACGAACTGCTCTCCGGCCTGGTGCCGCAGATCTCCGTCATTCTCGGCAAATGCGCTGGGGGCGCGGTGTATTCGCCGATCCAGACCGACCTGGTGGTGGCGGTGCGCGACCAGGGCTACATGTTCGTCACCGGCCCGGACGTCATCAAGGACGTCACCGGTGAGGACGTGACGCTCGACGAACTCGGCGGCGCCGACCATCAGGCCCGCTACGGCAACATCCACCAGGTCGTCGACTCGGAGGCCGACGCGTTCGCCTACGTCCGGGACTACCTGGGTTTCCTGCCGCCCAACACCTTCGACGATGCGCCCGTCGTGAATCCCGGGCTGGAGCCCGAACTCACCCCGCACGACCTCGAACTCGACACGATCGTGCCGGACAGCGACAACACCGCCTACGACATGCACGAGATCCTGCTGCGCATCTTCGACGACGGCGACTTCCTCGACGTCGCCGCGCAGGCCGGCCAATCCGTCATCACCGGGTACGCGCGCGTCGACGGCAGGCCCGTCGGGGTGGTGGCCAACCAGCCCATGCACATGTCGGGCGCCATCGACAATGAGGCCTCCGACAAGGCGGCGCGGTTCGTGCGGTTCTGCGACGCATTCAACATCCCGCTGGTGTTCGTCGTCGACACCCCCGGCTTCCTGCCCGGCGTGGAGCAGGAGAAGAACGGCATCATCAAACGCGGCGGCCGTTTCCTGTACTCCGTCGTCGAGGCCGACGTGCCGAAGGTGACCATCACCATCCGCAAGTCCTACGGCGGCGCGTACGCGGTGATGGGCTCCAAGCAGCTCACCGCCGACCTGAACTTCGCGTGGCCGACCGCGCGGATCGCCGTCATCGGCGCCGAGGGTGCCGCTCAGCTGCTGGTCAAACGGTTCCCCGACCCGACCGCCCCCGAGGTGCAGGAGATCAGGCGCCAGTTCATCGAGGGCTACAACCTCAACATGGCGATCCCCTACATCGCCGCCGAGCGGGGCTTCATCGACGCGGTGATCCAGCCGCACGAGACCCGGCTGCAGCTGCGCACCGCGATGCGGCTGCTGCGCGACAAACAGATCAGCCGCGTGCAGCGCAAACACGGCCTCATTCCGATCTAAACCGCCACTACGATGCTGTGGTGCCCGACCTCAAGCACCTGCTCAAACATCCGGCGGTGACGCTCGCGGCCGGGGCCGCGGCGGTGGCGGCCACCGGCGCCGCGGATGTGTACCGCGTCTGTGAGCGGCTGCCTCTGGTCGGCCCCCAGCTGCAGCGGGGTCGCAGCGAATTGACCGCGCTGGGCGAGCACGTCATCGAACGCGCGACGGACCCGGTCAAAACCGTGGTGACCGACGTCGTCGTGCAGGTGGTCGAACGGGTGCTCGACGAGATCGACCTCACCGGGCTGGTCCGCCAGCGGGTGGACCTGGTCGGGCTGGCCAACGAGGTCATCGACGGCGTCGACCTGCCCGCGATCATCCGCGAGTCCACCGGCACGGTGACCGCCGAGGTGATGACCGATGTGCGCAGCCAGGGTGAGCGCGCCGACGACGTGGTGTCGGGATTCGTCGACCGGCTGCTGGGACGGGATCCGCAGCGAGACGACCGGTGACCGAGCCGGAGCCATCGCGCCGCGCCGGCATCGTCAGCAGGGGGGTGGCGGCGTTCATCGACCTGCTGGTCGTGGGGGCCGTCATCGGCGGGCTGTACGTCGGTCTGGTCCTCACGACGCTGATGCTCAATCCGACGTCGTTCCGCTTTCCCGCGCTCAGCGTCGTGTTCTCCTCGGCGATGGGCATCGCCGTGTCGGTGCTGTATCTGGCGGGTTGCTGGGCGGTGTCGGGCTGCACGGTCGGTGCGGTGGTGATGGGTTTGCGGGTCGTCGGGCGCCGCGGCGGGCGGCTGCGCCCGGCGGTGGCGCTGCTGCGCGCCGTCGGATGCGTGCTGGTGCCGATCGGCCTGGCGTGGGTGGCGGTGGACCGGCAGCGGCGGTCGGTGCAGGACATCGTGCTGGGCAGCCGGGTCGTCTACACCCGGCAGTGAGCCGTCGATCGCCGGGAGAGGGATCGCCGCGCCGACTGTAGGATTCGCCCATGCCGTTGGTGGGCAGCCAGGTTTTCGCCGGGTACACGATCGTGCGAACCCTCGGCGCGGGAGGTATGGGCGAGGTCTACCTCGCACAGCACCCCCGCTTGCCCCGCCGCGAGGCCCTCAAGGTGCTCACCCACTCCGTCTGCTGCGACGAGGAGTACCGCACCCGGTTCAACCTGGAGGCCGACGTCGTCTCGACGCTGTGGCATCCCCACATCGTGGAGATCCACGACCGCGGCGAGTTCGAGGGGCAGCTGTGGATCGCGATGGATTACGTCGAGGGCACCGACGCGGCGCATCTGCTCGCCCAGCGCTACCCCCAGGGCATGCCGCCCGGTGAGGTCGTGCGAATCGTGACCGCGGTGGCGGAGGCGCTGGACTACGCGCATCAGAAGTGCCTCCTGCACCGCGACGTCAAACCGGCCAACATCCTGCTGTCCAACCCCGAGGCACCCGAACAGCGGGTCATGCTCGCCGACTTCGGGATCGCCAGGCGTATCGGCCAGGCCAGTGGGCTGACCGGCACCAACATGACCGTCGGCACGGTCGCCTACGCCGCGCCCGAACAGCTCAAGGGTGACGACGTCGACGGCAGGGCCGACCAGTACGCGCTGGCCTCCACGGCATTCCACCTGCTCACCGGCACCCCGCCGTTCCAGCATTCCAACCCGGCGGTCGTCATCAGCCAGCATCTGACGGCCGATCCGCCGTCCATCGCGGTGCGCCGCCCCGAACTGTCCGGCGCCGGCCCGGTGTTCGACAAGGCGCTGGCCAAGGCACCCGAAGACCGCTACGACCGGTGTATCGACTTCGCTCGGGCCCTGGAGTACCGGCTGGCCGCCGTGGGCGCCATCGAGGGTGCGGGCGGGGAGACGATGCTGGCCAAGGCGGCGACGGGTCCGCGGCATGCCAGATCGGGCGAGAAACCCGCCCGCGGCCGCATCGGGGTGGCCGCCGCGCTGGTCCTGCTGGCGCTCGGCGCCGTCGGCTACGTCGCGTTCGACTGGCTGCGTCCGCATCCGGCGCAGCAGGCCGCTACGGCGGCGCCAACCCCGGCCGCCCCCGCGCCGCCGGTGCTTCCGGTGGTCGTGGTCGGCGCCGACTGCGCGACGCTGGGGTCGGCGGGCATCACCGACGAGGGTCAGCCCGCGTACTGTGCGCATCTGCCGATGACCAACGACTCGATCTGGTCGATGTACCCCGGCACCATCGCCAGCCCGACCGTCACACCCGCGCCCGGCGAACCCGTGTACGCCCCGGAGACCGAGGCGCCGGTCCGGGTCTGCATGGAGCAGACCGGTGACAGCAGGCTGGAGTGCTATCAGGACATCGTCCGGCACAACGCGGCTGACGGGATCGCCGACGAGCCCGCCCAGGACGGCGGCGACCCGGCGCCCTGACCCGGGAAATCAGGGCTGGATGCGCATCTCACCGGACTTCCACCACCCGCTGCGGGTGGCGGTGCCCAATTCGATCTGCGCGGGCTCGGCGTCGACGATGGTGTCGAACCGCCGCAACGAACCCCAGTCCTGACCCCAGTCGCGAGACAGGTAGGTGGCCATGACGTGGGCCCGCAGCAGCAGGTCGCTGATGCCCAGCAGGCCGCCGTTCATCCCGTCCTGCCACGTGTCGGTGCTCTGCAGCTTCGCGTAGTAGTCGGGGGTGATCCGGAACCGCGGGATCTCGGTGACCCCGTTGGCGTGCAGCATCGGCTGCTGGCACGGGAACACGAGCCCGACCGCCCAGTCCATCATCACCGGCTGATCGGACCCGACGTACTCCTGCACCGACCGCAGTTCCGGCACGCGCGGCGGCGTCACCGCCACCCAGTCCCCGCGGGTCAGGGACAGATCGTCGGCGATCACCCGCACAAACGTCGCGTCGGCGGGGATCTGGGCGCGGTCGAACCGCAGATTGCGCCACGACGGGGTGATGCCGACGTCGTAGGGCACCAGCCGCCCGCCGGGGACGGGAGCCCCGTCGGGTCCCGCCGTGGCGAACTCCAGCTCCACCGCCTGGCCCTCGGTGCGCCCCTCGGCGACGCTGTAGCCGGTGATGGTGCCCGCGGCCGTCACCACGACCAGCGGATGCGCATCGTCGGGTGCGGGCAGCTGATACCACGCAGAGGCCAGTCTGCTCTGCTGCTGCGGACCCTCGACGTAGCTGCCCGCGACCGGCACCCGCGCCGGGTCCAGACCGTAGGGCAGCGGGACGGTGGAGCCGTTGACGCCGGGTTCGTCGAGGGTGACCGGCTGATCCCAGTCGGCGTCGGTGCCGGGTTTGGGATTGTTCAGCCGGATCGACTCGGCGACGATGTGGTCGGGCACCCCGTTGGAGGTGAATCCGACGGGACCGGTGCCGCCCAACGGGCCCAGCGGCCCCCAGCCGCCCGCACCGGCGGGCAGCGGTGTCAGGAATCCGTCGTTGGGGTCGGGTTCCACCAGCACGTCGTCGGCCATCCCGCAGCCGCCGGTGAACGCGCGCAGGTTGGCCCACGCGTTGGAGTAGGTCGGGTACTGGCGGACCGCGCCGATGAGCATCGACGCGACGAACGCCACCACCATGAACCCTGCGGCGATCGGGATCGGCGCCGCCGTCAGCAGCCGGGCCACCCGGCCCTCACCGCGGTCGCGCGGCGCGAAGTGCAACCACAGCGAGTACAGC
Organism: Actinomycetota bacterium; assembly: GCA_018268465.1. Taxonomy (GTDB): domain Bacteria; phylum Actinomycetota; class Actinomycetes; order Mycobacteriales; family Mycobacteriaceae; genus Mycobacterium. The sequence goes on along the minus strand of JAFDWN010000010.1, from coordinate 183,493 downwards.
GCGGCGAACCCGAACAGCGTGAAGAAGATCGTGCTGACGGTCACCCCGCCGATCGCCGGCACGTCGTTGTTGAACGGGACACCGAAGGTGGACACGTACCACCAGCCGTTCGTCGACGCCCAGCACAGCGCCATCAGGAACAGCAGCGCGGCCAGGAACGCCATCCGGTTACGCGACCAGCGCAGCACCGCCGGCGACACCAGCACCGTGGCCAGCGCCGCCATCGCCGCACCCACCGCCGCGAACAGTCCGAAGTGGTGCACCCATTTGGTCGGGGTGAACATCAGGAAGAACATCGTCGCGAAGATGATGCCCATCAGCCGCCACGCCGGTCCGCGCGCGACGCCGGGCACCCGTTTGCGGCGCAGCATGATGAACATCGCGGTGAACAGGCTGAGGGCGGTGATCAGGAAGCCGAACCGCCGCGACACCGACCCGTCGACGGTCTGCAGGATCAGGTAGTAGTAGCGCAGGTTCTCGGTGTACCACTCCTGGCTCGGCCCGATCGCGGTGCGGATCCGGGTGGCCTCCAGCACCGTGGCCAGCGTCTGGTCGGCGAATACGACGGCGAGCACCACGGTTCCGGCGGCGAGCAGCGGCGCCAGCAGCGGCCACAGACCCAGCGTCGCGCGGCGGCGCACGATGATGCGCAGGATGGGCCGTCCGCCGGCCACCAGCGCGGCGACGGCGATCAGCCCGGTCGGCTGGATGCCCAGCGTGAACGAGGCGGTGACGATCGCCAGCGCGGCGGGGGTCAGCCGTCCCGAGCCGATCGCGCGTTCGATCAGCACGTAGGTGATGAGCGCGCCGGTGGCGATCTGCCCCTCGGGGCGCAGCCCGTTGTTGAACGGCATCCACGCCGCCAGCAGCACCATGCCCGCCGTCCACAGCGCCGGTCTGCTGGCCACCACCGACGGCCCCAGCCGGGGCAGCACCTCCCGCGACAGCAGCAGCCAGCACACCAGCGCGCAGACCAGGTCGGGCAGCCGGATCCAGATGCTGGCGTCGCTGACCCGGGTCATCAGCGCGAGCAGGTTGTAGTACCAGCCGAATGGGTCCTCGGGGCTGCCGAACCAGCGGAAGTAGTTCGACATGTAGCCGGCGTGGTCGGCCACCCGGGCCATTCCGAGGATGTAGCCGTCATCCGAGGAGTTCGCCCCGGCGACGTACCAGACCAGGAAGCCGCCGATCACCGCGGTGTCGACGGTGGTGAAGGTGCGCCAGCGCCCGGGGATCACCCGGCGCATCCGGCGCCCGTCGAGGCGGTCCAGGCGCCACAGCGCCAGCAGCGCGATGACCGTGGACACGATGGCCAGCACGATCGCGGTGAGCTTCAGCGCTGTCGGGGTGGTGGTGAAGCGGGTGTCGATGGTCGCCGAGAACGAGAGCCCGGCCGGCGCGGGCCCGGTGAGGTCGGTGAATACACCGACGATGGCCGGGCGCAGATTCGGGTCGGGGAACCCGGTCCGCTGCTCCTGGCCCTGCTCCTGGTCCTGAGCACCGGGTCCGCCGCCCGCATCTCCGCCCGCCGGTTCACCCGGTTCGGCCTGTTTGGTGAGCCCGACGAAGGTGGCGTAGGTCCCGGCTTCCGAGGAGGTGATCTCGATGCGATCGCACTCCGGCGCGGTGACCCGGTTGCGCGGGACGCTGGCCACCACCACGTTGCGGTCGGTGACGTCGACCCGGGTGGCGGTGACATTGACGAACAGCGCGTTCAGCGCGGCCTGTTTGGCCTCGGCGGGGGCGGTGCCCAGCACCAGGCCGCCCGAGGGCGGCAGGTCGCGGATCACCTGGCAGGGGATGGTCGCCTGCAGGGTGACCGGAGCCTGGGCGATGAGCGGCGCCGTCACGTTGCCGAGTTGCCCGTTCTGCGGCCAGGTGAGCGCCGCGGTGGTCTGCACCACCGGCAGCAACGGTGTCAGCACGGACAGCACGAAACCGAGCAGGCCGGCGACCATCGCCACCCAGCGGGCGATCGTCACGTCTGCGGCGTCGTCGCGCGTCGCGGGCGCGGTGAGGGTGGCGGTCACGGCAGTGCCCTGATCGGTCCGATGCGATGCCAACCGAACACGCGCATCGTCCCTTCGTCGATGACGGCGTCGGGTGCCTGCGCCGCGGACACCACCCGGTCGTAGCGTTCGATCGAACCCCAGTCGCGGTACCAGTCGTCGCGCAGGTAACTGGGGATCGTCGAGGTGGTCAGCAGCGCCTGGATGAACAGGAACGGCCCGCCGTCCTGGGCGCTCTGCCACTGGTTGGACGACACCACCACCTGTTTGAAGTTCGGCAGGATCCGGTACTCGGGCAGTTCGGCCACCCCGAGGTGTTCGGCGAACGGGCGCTGGCAGGGGAAGTTCGCGGCGGTCGCGATGTCCATCAGCACCGGGGTCTGCGGGCCGAGGAATTCACTGGCGGTCTGCAGCACCGGCACCCGGGGCGGGGTGAACGCGAACCACTGGTCGTCGGACAGGTTGGGGTCGTCGGCGACGATGCGCGCCACGTTGGCCTCCGGCGGCGCCCAGCTCAGCGGGAACCGCAGGTTGCGCCACGCCTTCTGCGGTACGACGTCGATGGGCTGCACTTCCGAAAGGGCCTGGTAGCTGCCGTCGGGGCGCTGCACGCCCCACTGCAGTTTCAGCGACTGCCCGTAGTTGAAGTTGCGTTCCTCGTCGTAGGACCAGATGGCGCCCGCCGCGGCCACGGTGACCAGCGGCCGATCCGGGGTGCGGGGCGGCAGCTGGTACCAGGCGGAGGTGGCCTTGGCCGCGAAGGTGTTCTCGCCGAAGCTGCCCATCACCGGGGTGCGGGCGGGGTCGAGCCCGAACGGCAGGTACACGCGTGAACCGTTGACGCCCTCGGGGCCGTAGCCGCCGCCGGTGCCCGCCGCGTAGGCGATGCCGACGTTGGGTTTGTCCGGCGGGGCGTCGGAGTTCACGGTGCCGGGGTTGCCGACGACGGGTTCGGCGGGCTCCAGGGTGTCGCTGACACCGTTGGGGGTGAACCCGACGGGATCCTCGCCGCCCAGCGGCCCGTATTCGCCGTAGCGCTGGCCGGGCACCGGTGCCAGCATGCCCGCGTTGGTGTCGGGTTCGACCAGGACGTCGTCGGCCATGGCGCAGCTCGGCGGCCCGCCCCCGGAAACCAGCCCGGCCAGGGCGGACACGTTGGCCTTGGCGGTGGTGTACACGGGGTAGCGCTGCACGGCGCCCTTGAACATGGAGCCGACTTCCAGCACCACCATGATGCTGGCCACCACCAGCAGCGGGGTCGACGCCAGCACCCGGTTGCGCCGGGTGTTCTTGACCTCGGTGTGCCCGGCGTAGTCCATCCGGAAGTGCAGCCACGCGGCGACCAGCCCGGTGAGGATGGCCAGCACCAGGAACATCGTGGTGACGGGGCGTCCGGCGACGACCGGCTGTTTGTCGAACCACGGCACCCCGTAGTTGCCGACGTAGAACCAGCCGTTGATCCCCGATGTCGCCCACGCGAGGACGAACAGCAGCGCGGTCACGTACAGCGCGAGGTTGCGTCGGCTCTGCAGCCCGACCCGGGAGAACGCGAACGCCGTCACCGCTCCGAGCGCGCCGGCCAGACCCGCGAACGCACCGAACTGCACCGCCCACTTGGTGGGGGTGAAGGTCAGCAGCAGCAGGCCGACGGCGGTGCTGCCGAGCAGCCGCCACACCGGGCCCTTGACGGTGCCGGGCACACCGCCGCGCCGCAGCAGCACGGTGAGCAGCCCGAACAGGCACAGCAGCATCACCAGCACGGAGAAGCGCCGCGTCAGCGATCCGTCGACGCTCTCCTCGACGGTCAGGAAGTAGTACCGCAGGAAGTCCTGATACCAGGCGATCGTCGGGCCGACGACGTACTTGATGCGCGCGGATTCGGCGACCGTCGCCAGCGTCTGGTCGCGGAAGACCACCACGAAGATCGTCGCCAGTGCGGCGGCCAGCGGCGCCAGTTGTGCGGCCAGGCCCAGCGCGGGGCGCCGGTCGCGGATCACGGTCGCCACCGCTCGCGCACCGACCAGCAGCGGCGCCAGCGCGATGAGGCCCTGCGGCGCCAGCGTCACGCTGAACACCGCGACCACGATTGCCACGGCGGCGGGCCACAGCCGCCGGGTGCCGATGGCCGCCTCGACGAGCACCCACACCGCGACCACTCCGAAGGCGATGAGCGGTTCGGGGCGCAGCCCGTTGTTGAACGGCAGCCACGCGGCCAGGAACACCGCCCCGCCGGTCCACACCGTGACACGGTTGACGGCCAGCCGCCGCCCCAGTCGCGGGATCACCCAGCGGCTCAGCAGCAGCCACGTGCCGATGCCGGCCAGCGTGGCGGGCACCCGCATCCACACGCTGGCGGTGCTGACCGCGGCGAACTGGGCCAGCACCGACTGGTACCAGTCGAACGGCGCCTCGGTGGCCCCGAAGTAGCGGTAGTAGTTGGCCGTGTAACCGGCGTCGGCGGAGACCCGCGCGATGGTGAGGTTGTAGCCGTCGTCGGCGGACAGCGCCCCGATCAGATGCCACAGCAGCAGGGTGCCGATGACGCCGGCGTCGGCCAGCCACGTCGACACCCCGGCCCGCCAGAACCGGCGCCAGGCGTGCGGCACGGCGCGGCTGCCGGCGCGGTCCAGCACAGCCAGGGCGACGATCGAGGCCACCACGGCGGCGACTCCGAGCACCATCACCGCCAATTTCAGCAGCGTGGGGGAGCTGATGAATCGGGTGTCGATGTCGACCCGCGCCGACAGACCCGGCTGCGCCGGGACACGCAATTCCGTGAAGATGCCCGCGACCTGCGGCTTCTTGTCGACCGACAGTGTTCCGGCGGCCCCGGGGATACCGGCGAAGTCGGCGCCGACGCCGCTGGGGTTTGCCCACATGCGCAGTTCACTGCAGGCGCCGGACGCAACCGCGGCACGCGGGGCCACCGCGGCGACGGAGTCGCGGATCGCGACGACGACGGTGTCGGCATTGGCCCGGACGAACAGGCCGTTGCGGCTGGCGTCGATACCGGCGGGGGGAATGGTGGAGAACACCAGACCGCCGCTGGCGGGCAGCGATGCCACCGCCCGGCACGGGATCGACACGTCGAGGGTCAGGGGAGCGCCCGACACCAGCGGCGCGGTGACGTCGCCGATCATCCCGTCGGCCGCCGTCGGCGCCTGGGGCCAGGTGATCGTCGCGGTGGCCTGTTTGACCGGCAGCAGCGGCGCCAGCCCGCACAGCACCACACCGGCCAGGCCGGCCAGGACGGCGATCAACCGGGCGATGCGGTGACTCCGCTCGGATCTGACGTCACCGCTGGGCACGAGGGACGATGGTAGGCGACGCGGCTTAGTGCGGTGGTCACGCGGGGCGGCGTGGTCGGCCGGAGGTTGGTCTTTTCCCCTCCTGCGCGGTCACGGCACGGCTGCTCGCCGCCTCACTGCATGGCGAGCAGGGCCTCGGCGTGTTCGCAGACTCCGTCGTGGATGTCGAGAACCTCGTCGACGGACGTGACCGACACCCGGCACGGGCCGATCATGCCGACCCGGGTGGCCAATGCGATCCAATCGGTCACGCCGCGTGCGGCGTCGTCGGCGACGACGAACTCGAGGCGCAGCCGGTCGGTGTACTGGGACGTGGACCGCACACCCCTGTGCACCCGGGTCGCGACGTCGCGGCCTTCGTAGCTGCGCACTGTGCTGACGGTCGCAGTCCACGCGTTCCCGTCGGGCAGCGCCTCCTGGATCTCGTCGAGGGTGGTGTGCTCGATGATCGCGGTGATCTGCTTCATTGCTGTTTCCTCACTTGTCGGGGTGGACCTGTGCGTCCACCCCGACAACTATCGGCCGTCGCGGGCGCCGCGGGAATCGGTCAAATGGAGGAGTTGCTGGATGATGCGCGCACCCCCAATCGGAGGACACGACCGCTCAGGACAGCCGCAGCGGGGCGGGGCTCCACAGCCCGCTGCGGGTGGCGGTGCCGAGATCGAGCCTGGCGGTCTGCGCGTTCGGGTAGAACGGTGTGAATTCCTGCAGCGCACCCCAGTCGCGGAACCAGTCGTCCTTGAGGTACGTCGGCACCGTGGTGGGCCGCAGCAGCAGTTCGGTGATGCCCAGCGGCCCGCCGCCGAGGTAGTCCATCACCGGCGAGTTGGCCTCCGCACCGAACCGGTCCGGCAGGATGCGCCACTTCGGCACCTCGATGACGCCGTTGCGGTGCCCGAACGGCCGCTGGCACGGGAACGCCAGCCCCACCAGCCAGTCCAGCAGCACCGGATCCTCGGAGCCGACGACGTCCTGCAGGGTGCGCAGCTGGGGTATCCGCGGCGGGGTGAGCGCGATCCAGTGCTGCGGAGCGAGGTCGTCGTCGCGGGCGACCAGCCGTATCAGCGTGGCCTGCGCGGGGATCGCGGCCAGCGGCGCGCGCAGATTGCGCCAGGCCGGGGCGGCGCCGACGTCGCCGAAGCCCAGGCTGCCGCCGGGCTGGTCGTCGGCGGCCTGCTCGTCGGTCGCCCACTGCACGACGACCTCACTGGAGTCGAACCGTCCGGCCGCGGTGACCGCCAGCAGCGGGCCGGCCTCCTCGCGCGGCGGCAGCCGGTACCACGCCGAGCGCAGCGCCGCGGTCTGCTGGATTCCGCTGCGCCAGCTGCCGAGCACCGGCGTCCGGGCGGGGTCGAGCCCGTAGGGCAGCCGTGCCCGTGATCCGTTGACCCCCGCGGCCGCGGTGGTGCCGCCCTCGGTTCCGGCTTCGCTGCCGGTGACGACGCCGCTGTCGCTGTCGGCGAAGTTGACCGATCCGGGTTGGCCCATCACCGGGTCGGCCGACACGTCCGCCGGGATGCCGTTGGGCCCGAAGCCCTGCGCGGTGACCGCACCGAGTGCCTCCCCGACGGGCACCCCGACCGGCTCCAGCATGCCCGCGTTGGGATCCGATTCGACCATCACATCGTTGGCCAGGCCGCACGTCTGGCCGGTCAGCGCTTCCAGGTTGGAGCGGCCCACACTCCACGCCGGGTACTGCGCCACCATGCCGAGGGTCAGCGACACCACCTCGAAGACGACCACCACCCAGGAGGCGATGGCCAACGGGGACTGGGCGATTCGCCGCCAGCGTGCCGAGCCGTCACCGGGCGGGGCGTCGCCGCGGCCGGAGAAGTGGAACCACGACGCGACCAGCAGTGCCAGCGCCGACAGTCCGAGCAGCATTGTCGTAAAGCCGAATTTCCACTCCGGGAAGGCATTCGACCACGGCACCCCGAAGTTGGAGACGTACCACCAGCCGTTGACGGTGGCGAACGACAGCGCCATCACGAAGAGCACGACCGCCACGAATACCGTCCGGTTGCGCCGCGACCGCATCGCCGCCGCGGTGACGGCGACGGCGGCCAGCGCGCCCACGGAACCGGCAAGCCCGGCGAACACCCCGAAATGGTGTGTCCACTTGGTGGGGGTGAACATCATCGCCAGGAACGAGATGATCGTGATGCCGATGATGCGTCGGCTCGGGCCCGCCGCGGTGCCCGGGATGCGGCCCTTGCGCAGCGACATCGCCACCGATACCGCCAGCGCGAGCAGCAGCGTGAGCACCGCGAAGCGCCGCGCGACGGAGCCGTCGGGGCTGGTGGTGAACAGCCGCTCGTAGCGGATGTGCTCGTCGAACCAGGCCAGGCTGGGGCCGACGGCGGATTTGAAGGAGCTGGCCTGGATCTCCCCGGCCAGCGTCTGGTCGCGGAAGATCAGGATGATGGTGACCGTGCAGGCAGCCAGCACCGGCGCCAGCAATGCGAGGTGGCCGAACCGCGACGTGTGCGCGGCGACGATCGTCTTGAGCGGGCCGATGGCCACCAGCAGCGCACCGACCGCGGCGATGCCGGTCGGCCCGGAGAACAGGGTGAGCGCGCCGATGATGATCGCGACCGCCACCGGCAGCAGCCTGCTGGTGGCCACCCCGCGCTCCACCGAGCACCAGGTGAGCAGGATGCCCAGCGCGATGATCGGTTCGGGCCGCAGGCCGTTGTTCAGCGGCAGCCAGAACGCGAGGAACAGCCCCGCCGCGGTCCACGCCGCGGGCCTGCTGATCTTGACGGCGTGGCCGAGACGGGGGATGACCTCGCGGGTGATCACCCACCAGCAGGCCAGCGCCATCAGCAGCGTCGGCAGCCGCATCCAGATGCTGGCGGTGCTGACGTGCGCCCATAGGGCCAGCAGGTCGTAGTACCAGCCGAACGGCGCTTCGGGCGTGCCGAACCAGCGGTAGTAGTTGGCCATGTAGCCGGCGTTCTCCGACACCCGGGCCATGGTGAGGATGTATCCGTCGTCGGAGGTGTTCGCGCCGACGAAGTGCCACCACACCAGCACCGCGGCGACCAGCCCGTCCAGCGGCGTCATCGACCACCAGCGCGGCGGCAGGAACCGGCGGTGACGCATCCCGTCGGCGGTGTCCAGCACGTGCAGGGCACCGAGCGCGACGACGGTCATGACGACGCCGACGATCATCACGAGCAGTTTGAGCAGGGTGGGGGCGCTGCTGTACCGGGTGTCGATGGTGGCGGCGAACCGCAGACCCGGCGGTGCGGGCCCGGACAGGTCGGTGAACACGCCGACGATCTGGGGGCGGAAGTCGTAGCCGCCGCGGGTGCCGCTCAGCGGTTCGCCGGGATCGTCGGCGGGGATCGTCGCGGGGCCCTGGACGAGGCCGACGAACTCGCCGGTCACCTCGTCGGCGTGGGCGGTGAAGGTCAGTTCCCGGCATTGCGGGCTGAGCACCTGGCTCAGTGGTGCACTGACCACCGGGGTGTTGCGCACGATGACCAGCAGGTCGTTGTTGACGCGCTCGATGAGCAGGCCGCGGTCGACGGCGTTGGGGGCCTGTTTGGGCACCGTGGACAGCAGGACGGCGCGGCCCGGCCCGGTGAGCCCGGCGGCGGTCTGGCAGGGGATCGAGATGTTCAGGTCGGTGGCGACGTAACCGATGAGCGGGGCGTTGACACTCTGCAGGACGCCGTTCTGCGGCCAGTTGAGTTGGGCGGTGGTCTGCGTGACGGGCAGCAGCGGTGTGGCGACGGCCATCGCCGCGCCCAGCAGACCGGCGACGATCGCGATGAGCCGCGCGGTGCGGTGGTTACTCCGCGTCGGCGTCGGTCGGACCACGGGGCTAGATGTTAATTGCCGGGACCGCGGTCCCGCCTCGCTGGCCATCAGACGCCCGGCTGCCGGATCGCCAGCACGAACGGCCCGATGGTGGAGACGTCGAAGCGGGGGTCGTCGAACAGCGCCGAATCCAGGGCGACCTGGTAGCGGCGCACGTTGGGCTGGTTGGGGTACACGTCGGAGGCCAGCCGCAGGCTGTAGCTGTCGGCTGCCCCGCCGGGGCCGCCGTGGCGCATCAGGAAGACGGTGGGCGGATCCCACGGCAGCGCGTCCAGGGCATCGATGAACTGGTCGGCGTTCTGCAGCGTGGCCCAGCTTTCGATCGCCGCGGCCCGCTCGTCGAACTGCGCCAGCGGGTTGGCGTAGTGCGAGGTGAGACCCTGGAATCCGTAGTACGGGTAGTAGGACAGGAAGCTGTAGTCGGCGGTGAGCACGATGGTCTCGTTGCGCGGTCGGCCGGTGCGCTCCTGGATTCGGCTGTCGATCTCGCGGTAGTACCGTTCGGCGCCCGGCGGGCGGCGGTCGGCACGCACTCCGGAGCCGTCGGTGTCGGTGTAGGCGACGACGATGTCCTGGCGCAGCGCGTCGGGAATGTCCTGGCTGAAGGTGAGCGCCCCGATGGCGCCCACCACACCCGCGGCGACCATGACACGTTTGGCGGTCGTGGCCTGGTAGCGGCGGGCGGTCGCGAGCGTCACTTCGATGAACCCGAATGCGCCCGCCGCGCTCAGCAGCACCGCCAGCGTCGGCTGCAGCCGGAAGGACAGCAGGGTGGTGCCCGCCAGCGTGGTCAGCATCGACAGCAGCGACCACGCGTATACGGCCAGCACGGCGAGGGCCAGGGCGCCGGCCCGGGTGGAACTTCTGGCGCGGACGGCCAGCCACAGCGTGCCGACCATGCACAGCGCGCCGAGCAGGGTGAAGCTCAGCATCGGGAACGACAGCTCCGCTCCGTCGGCGGGCAGGTAGTGCTGGGCGGTGCCGGAGTCGGCGGGCGCGCCGCGCGCGGCGGCCAGCAGGTACGGGCCCCAGCCGATCAGCGCGATGGCGCCGGAGATCACCGCGACCACGGCGAGGCGCAGCAGCGGTTCCAGCCGTCTGCGTGCCACGGCGAGCAGCGCAGCCATGACGGTCATCGTGAACGCCGCATAGACCAGCAGCAGCGTGTAGAACAGCGCGGCGACGCCGAGGAAGACGCCGATGCCGACGATCGCGGCCCATCCCGCGCCCGCGCCGGGACGGTTCCCGGCCCGCAGACCCGACCACGTCAGCACGAAGACCGGCGGTAGCAGCACGGTGATGATGGCCGCGTACGGTTCGGCCGAGGCGTAGGCCAGCATCACCGCGGTGGTGGCGGTCGACACCACCAGCGCGTACTCGAACCGGACCATCGCCGTCCACAGCGCCAGCGCCAGGGCCACCGCGACGGTGATGGAGACGATCGCCCAGGGTTTGAACATCTCCCACGCGGGTGTGCCGGTCAGCGCGGCCAGGCGGCCCCCGAGCCAGAACCAGCCGGGCGGGTAGAACGGCGGCAGCCCGGAGTACGTCATGTCGTGCAGGGCGGCGGTGTCGGCGAAGCGGGTGAGGTATTCGGTGCGGAACTGCTGGTCGACGGAGATGCCGAACAGATAGAGCTTGGTCGCGCCCAGCGGCATCCCCAGCGTCACCACCGAGAAGGCCGTCAGGAAGACCGTCGCCCCGAACCGGGCCAGCAGCCGATACGCGCGCGCGCCTGCGCCCGCGGGGGGTGTGGCCCTGCGCCACAGCCAGCCCGACGCGAGCAGTCCGGCCAGGCAGGCGAACTGGCCGACGGTGGTCAGCGCGTGCAGTTGGTTCGACGAGTTGTAGGCGGGCCAGTCCACCCCGGAGATGGCGGTCAGGGCGACGACCGCGACCGCCACCGCGACGACGGTCGCCGCCGCCATCTGCACCAGGACGGCCAGCGCGCTTCTGACCACCGGCGTCAGATGGGCAGTTTGCGGAAGATGGGCCTGGGGATGTGCCGCAGCACCATCATCACGTACCGGAATGCGCCCGGCGCCCACACGAGTTCCTTGCCCTTGGCCGCCGAGGCGACTGCGAGGTCGGCGACGTATTCCTTGTCTACGGTCAGCGGCGCCTCTTTGACATGCGCGCTCATCCGGGTACGTACCTGCCCGGGCCGGATGACGAGCACCTTGACTCCGTACTCGCGCAAGGCTTCTCCGAGGCCGAGGTAGAAACCGTCCAGGCCGGCCTTGGTGGAGCCGTAGACGAAGTTGGACCGGCGTACCCGCTCGCCGGCGGCCGAGCTCATCGCGATGATCTGGCCGGACCCTTGTGCGCGCATCTTCTCGCCGAGCAGCACGCCCACCGAAACAGCTGCGGTGTAATTGATTTCGGCGATCTGCACGGCCTTGCGCTGGTTCTGCCACAGCTCCTCGGCGTCACCGAGGAGGCCGAACGCGACGATGGCCACGTCGACGTCGCTGTCGCCGAATGCGGCGTCGATGACCTCGGGGTGGCTGTCGGTGTCGAGGGCGTCGAAGTCGATGATGTCGACGGATTTCGCTCCGGCCCTGCCCATCTGGGCCACGGCGGCGTCGCGTCCCGGATCGCCGGGCAGGGCGGCGAGGACGATCCGCGCCGGCGCGTCGTGCAGATATCGCTCGCAGATGGCCAGCCCGATTTCGGACGTGCCGCCGAGCAGCAGGATCGTCTGCGGATTGCCTACGGCGTCAAAAACCATCTAGAACAGCTCCAAACGTCTGGCCATGTCGGACATGAAGATCCCGTCGGGATCGACCTTGCGGCGCACGGCGATCCATTCACCGATCCGCGGATACATGGCGTGGAAGGTTTCGGCGGTGGTGCGCGAGTCTTTGGCGGTGTAGAGGCGTCCGCCGAATTCGAGCACGCGGCGGTCCAATTCGGTGACGAAGGCGCCCAGGCCGGCCTTGATGGGGAAGTCGACGCAGACGTTCCAGCCGGGGATCGGGAAGCTCAGGGGGGCTTGGTTGCCGGGCCCGAACAGTTTGAAGACGTTGAGGAACGAGTAGTGGCCCGATCGCTGAATGTCGGCGATGATGCTCTTGAACTCGTCGACGGCCGAGGTCGGCACCACGAATTGGTACTGCAGGAAGCCGGCGGGGCCGTAGGCGCGGTTCCACTCCCCGAACATGTCCAGGGGGTGGTAGAACTGCGTCAGGTTCTGGACCTTGCCGCGGTAGGTGCCCGATTTGCGGTACCACAGTTCGCCGATGGGGCCGAAGGTGTACTTGTTGGCCAGTCCGTTGGGAAACATGTCCGGCAGTGTGAGTAGTTGCGGCGCATCGAATTTCAGCGGATTGCCGCGCAGTTTCTTGGGCAGCTGGTCGAGGGTTGCCAGCGATCCGCGGGAGATCGCGGCGCGGCCGAGTTTGGGTGGCGCACTGATGGCGTCGAACCAGGCACTGGAGTAGGTGTAGTTGGCTTCGCTGCCGTCGCTGTGGATGGCGATCGTCTCGTCGAGGCCGGCGGTCACGTCGCCGTCGGCGATGAAGTAGGCCGTCTCCGTCGGCGTCATCTCGATCTTGGCGCGCAGGATGATCCCGGTCAGCCCGTTGCCGCCGACGGTGGCCCAGAACAGTTCGGCGTTCTTACCGCGGGGGGTCAGTGTGCGGATCTCGCCGTCGGCGGTGAGCAGGTCCATCGAGCGCACGTGGTTGCCGAAGCTGCCGGCGCTGTGATGGTTCTTGCCGTGGATGTCGCAGGCGATCGCGCCGCCGATGGTGACCTGCCGGGTGCCGGGGAGGACGGGTACCCACAGGCCCATCGGGAGCGCGGCCCGCATCAGTTGGTCGAGGTTCACTCCGCCGTCGACGTCGACGATGCGGGTGTCGGCGTTGATGGAATGGATGGTGTCCAGCGCTGTCATGTCGACCACGAGGCCGCCACCGTTCTGGGCGTTGTCGCCGTAGGAGCGGCCGAGCCCGCGGGCGATGACACCCCGGTCGCCGGCCTGGGCGACGGCCTTGGCGATGACCTCGGGGTCGGGCGTGGCCAGCACGTGGGCGACCGTCGGGGACGTGCGGCCCCAGCCGCTCAGGCGCTGTGTCGTGGTCGGAAACATCGTGACGAGGGTACCGCCTGCGCTGGGCCGCTCAGCGCAGCCGAACTCCCAGCCCGTTCGTGACCGTCTTGCCTCGGCTTTTCCCGGGCCCTCCCTGGGCTTACGGACGCCCCCGCCGCCGCGGCCCGGCGTCGCGTCTGGGCCCCGGCGCGGACGTCCTACGAGCTCTGTTCGGGCGCTCCCGTCCACCGAAAGATGACCGCCCGCTGCACGATGAAGTTGATCACGGTCGCGGTGCCCTGGGCGATCACGAATGCCACGGGCACTCGCCACGGCTGGCCTTCGAACTGCATATAGAACAGGTAGTTGATGCCGACCTGGACGGCGTAGGTCACAGCGTAGAGGGCCATGACGGCGAGGAACCGGGCCTTGCTGGGTGCCGCCTGGAACGTCCAGCGCCGGTTGATCAGGTAGGCGGTGGTGGTGCCCGCGATGAAACTCAGCGTCTTGGCGACGTTGACATGCAGCCCGGCCGCTAACAGTGCCACGTAGAGCCCGAAATCGACGATCGCCGACAGTCCGCCGGTGAGGATGAAGCGCCCGATCTGGGTCTTCAACGACAGATTCGGCGGCATGGGAGGCTCGGCCACCCGGGCAGCTTACGGCCCGCGGATCTCAGAACGGCGGCGGCTTGGTGCGGTCGGCGGCGCGCGGGTCGTTGAGCTCGTTCAATCTGCGTTCGGCCGCGATGCGAAGGGCGGCGTTGCGGGCCCGGGTGCGCCTGCGCTTGGGCATCATCACGGAGCGGCCGCCCTTCGGGGCGGCGGGGTCGGATTCCGGCAGCGCCAGAGCCCCGGTGGGCAGGCACAGCTGCGGGAACAGAACCGCACTACCGGGCCTGGTCGTGTACGTGTGCCCGGTTGGTGACGTCCAGATCACCGTGCCGTCGGGCAGTTGCCGGTCCCGCCACCCGATGGCGTCGCACCAGAAGGTTTTGAGCAAGTGATGCGCGCGGCACACGCATTTCAGGTTGGACGCATGGGTGGGCCCGGCCGGGTAGGGCACGGTGTGGTCGATATCGCACCTGTCGGCAGGTACGTCGCAGGCCGGAAATCGGCACGTGAGATCCCGGCAGCGGACGAACGCGGCGAGCGCGGCCGACGGCCGGTACGTGTGCTCGGCCGGCGCGTCCGCGGGGTGGCGAATGTCACGCACGGTCGCCCGCGCCAGGACTCCCGCCAGCAGTGACGCGGGCAGGACGCCGCCACCGAGGACGAACGCGGGTCGCCCGGCTCCGCCTGGGGGTGGGGGTGGTGGGGTGGGTGGAGTCCCGTCGCGGGGCAGTGGTGGCCCCGAGCGATTGGCGGGTGGACGCATGGGCGGGGGCGCGGGCTCGCTCGCCACAGCCGAGCTCGGGGGTGTGGCGAGGGTGTTGGGCGGGGTGTCGGGTGGGGATGCGCTCGTGGG
>JAFDWN010000010.1:116455-168727 GCA_018268465.1 Actinomycetota bacterium | reverse complement strand
AGGGAGGTCGTGGTGGGTGGGGTGGCGTCCAGCCGGAGCTCGGAGCGGGCGGCGGCGACGGCTGTCTGGTCCGCGATCACATGGATGACGGCAGTCGGCAGCACCTCCTCGGCGCCACCGGCCGCGCAGTCGTCGGCACCGCACCGGCAATCGAGCGTCCGGCGCGTCGCAAGTGCCCCCAGCGCATCTGCCCGGCGCTCGGCGATGGTGCGCGGATCGTCGGGGCACACCGAACGTGCCATGGCGTCCAGACGCTTCTCCAGCGCCGCCCCGTCGCAGGTGTACATCCGCGCCCACAGGCTGGTGAAACCCAGCGGATCGCCGGGCGAGCCGAACTCCACGTCGCGTGCGTTCTCCGCCGTACGGGTGCGACGAACCGCCGCGGGATCGTGGGCGTCGATCAACCGGTCGATGGCGTCCCGGGTCTTGTTCACCGTGAGCGCACCCCATTTGCCCACCTCATCGGCCAGCTGTGCGTCGACGGCTGCCATCACCTCGGGGTCCGTGACCAGTTCGGTACGCCACACGATGGCGCGCACGAGAAGATCACCGATCAATCCCGCCTCGAACAGCGCCGCCACCTTCGGTAGCCGGTCGCGCAGCGCGACACCGCGGTGCGTCTGGGCCAGCGCCAGCCCGGAGCTGATGCCCAGCGCGGCGCCCAGCTCCGAGCCGAGCGCGGCGCACGGGTCGATCCACCACGTCTCGCGTTCGTCGGCGGGAAGTCCGGTCCGCCGGCAGAACAACTCGGCAAGCACCGCGAGCTTGCGTGCGCATGACGCGTTCTCCGCCCGCACCCAGCCGGCGACGGCGTCGATGAGCGCCGCGTCGTCCAGCGCCGCGAGGTCGCCGATCTCGGTCATCGGATGATCGAACATATTTTCGATTATCCGGTGAACCGATGACGCTCCGCGCCGCCCCGACCCCGTCCTGTGGATGAAAGTCGGATTGTGGATAACTCCTGTGCAGAGACGCGATGGCGATAGCGGGACGCACCGCGGCCGGGCGTCAGCGCTGCAGACCGACCGCCCGCAGCACATCGCACAGCGCATCGACCGCGGCGGGGAACGCGTGTTCGGCGGGGGCACCGAAACCGACGACGATGCCGTCGGATTCGGGTACGCCGGCGCCGGCCGAGGGATGACGCATACGCGCCAGTCCGGCCAGCGCGATACCGGCCTCACCGGCACGCCGCAACACCTGGTGTTCGGTGTCCTCAGGCAGGGTGAGCAGCAGGTTCAGGCCCGCACGCAGACCGTGCACGCCGACGTCGTAACCCTGCAGCGCGTCGACCAGGACGTCGCGGCGCCTGCGGTAGCGCATCCGCATCCGCCGGATGTGCCGGTCGTAATGTCCGCTCGTGATGAAGTCGGCCATGGTGAGCTGAGCGACCGCGTCGACGAAGAACTGCTGCCCGCCCGCAGCGCCGACCACCCGCTCGAGCAGTCCGTCCGGCACGACCATCCACCCCAGCCGCAGCGCCGGCGACAGGCTCTTGCTGGCCGAACCCAGATACACGACCCGCTCGGGAGCCAGGCTCTGCACCGCCCCGACGGGTTGGCGGTCGTAGCGGAACTCCCCGTCGTAGTCGTCCTCGACGAGGTAGCCGCCGCTGCGCTGGGCCCATTCGACGGCAGCAGTGCGCCGGGTCGAGTGCAGCGGCATACCGTGCGGGCTGTGGTGGGCCGGAGTCAACAGCACCGCGGGCACGTCGAGGGCGTCGAGCTCGTCGATGACCGCGCCGTGATCGTCGATGCCGATCGGCACCGTGGCCACCCCCAACGCCTGGATCGCATCGCGGAAGATGAACAACCCGTACGCCTCGACGGCGACGGGTCGCGGCGCGTGCGGCGATCCGCACAGGACCCGGGTCAGCAGTTCGACTCCGTGGCGCACGCCTGCGCAGACCACGACCGTCTCCGGTGACGTGCGGACCCCGCGGGCCCGGCCCAGGTATTCGGCGAGCGCTTCGCGCAGTTCGGGCCGTCCGCGTGCGTCGCTCATCCGCAGCGCCTCCGTCGGTGCCGCCGCCAGCGCCCTCCGCGCCGAGGCCAGCCACCCGGCGCGGGGGAATTCCGCGACGTCGGGGGAGCCGGGCATCAGGTTGTGGCGGGGGGTACCCGGCGTCCGCCGGGGCCGCGCGGGCGGCGGCCCCGGACAGGTGTTGGCCACCCACGTACCCGCGCCCTGTCGTGAGGCCAGCCAGCCTTCGGCGACGAGTTCGGCGTAGGCCTCGGCGACGGTGTTGCGCGCCACGCCCAGATCGTGCGCGAGGCTGCGCGACGGCGGCAGCACCGTGCCTGGTGCCAGCCGGCAGGAGCGGACCGCGTCGCGCAGCGCGGTGATCAGGAGTTCGCGCACACCACGGGCGCCGGGCCGGACGACGTCGCGCAGATCCAGATGCAGGTCGCGGGCGCCGCCCTCGGAGGCTGGCACACCGGGATCGGCTCCCGAATTGGCCCACGAAATCATCCGGAAATTGAACCATAGAGGCGGTTGTTTACTCGCTACCGTGGCATTCATGACACAGACTCTGGAACCCGCCGCCGCACTCGACCGCATCAAGATCTACAAGGTGTCACCGGCCCTGTACGACGCGATGATGGCGCTCAGCACCGCGTCGAGCAAAGACGTCGATCCCACCATCGGTGAGCTGATCAAGATCAGGGCCTCGCAGCTCAACCACTGCGCGTTCTGCCTGGACATGCACGTCACCGATGCGCGCAAGCTGGGGGAGACCGAACAGCGCCTGGCACTCGTGGCTGCGTGGCGGGAGGCCGGCGACCTGTTCACCGAGCGTGAGCGAGCCGCACTGGCGCTCGCCGAGGCGATCACCAAACTCGGCGACGGCCACGTCTCCGACGAGGTGTACGCCCGCGCCGCCGGCGTGTTCAGCGAGCGCGAGCTGGCTCAGGTGATCGCGATGGCCGTGACCATCAACGCGTGGAACCGTTTCAACGTCGCCGCCCGGGTGGCGCCGCCGCGGCGCTGACGGCCCGCAGCCCACCCCGGCGACGGCGAGGCCCCGTCGCAACCCGCAGGTCATGTGCCTTTTGCCCCTTGCGGCGGGGTCCGTCGGCCCTACATCCTCCCGGCGTCGGCGCCGAGACTGACACCATGATGTCGACAAGCGATCCAGTGACCTATCTCGACGAGGACGAAAGCTGGAACGCGCTGTCCAGCATCCACCTCGGCCGGTTCGTGGCGAATATCGGCGGGCGGCTCGAGATCTTCCCGGTGAACTTCGTGGTCCAGAAGCGCACCGTGCTCTTCCGCACCGCCGAGGGCACCAAACTGTTCAGCACCGTCGTCAGTGACCACGTGCTGTTCGAGGCCGACGACCACAACGTGGCCGAGGGGTGGAGCGTCATCGTGCGCGGCCCCGGGCACGTGCTGGGGACGACGGACGAGATCGACGAGGCCGAACGCGCCGGTCTGTATCCGTGGGTGGCGACCGAGAAGCTGCGCTATGTGCGCATCACCCCGACAGAGATCAGCGGCCGCCGCTTCGTGTTCGGTCCCGAACCCGACCGCGGCACCTACGCCAGCTAGACCCAGTAGGGCACCCGGGCGCGGTACTGGCGCATCGCGACGGCGGCGAGCGTCCAACCGAGGATGGTCAGCCCGATCACGACCAGCCAGTGCCGCAGTTCCTGTTCGGCGCCGAGCAGCGGGGCCCGCACGATGTCGAGGTAGTGCAGCAGCGGGTTCAGCTCGACGATCTTGGCCCACTTACCCGCACCCTGCTGCTGCAGGGTCTGCTCGTTCCAGATGATCGGCGTCATGAAGAAGAGCAGCTGCACCACGCTGAACAGCAACGGGCTGATATCGCGGTAGCGGGTGGCCAGGATGCCGAAGCACAACGCCACCCAGACGCAGTTGAGCATGATCAGCACCAGCGCCGGAATCACCGAGAGGTCGGCCCACGACCAGGATTTCGGGAACACGATCGCGATGACGACGAAGATCACGATGTTGTGCGCGAACAGGATCATCTGCCGCCACACCAGCCGGTAGACGTGCACCGACAGGGGTGTCGGCAGCTGCTTGATCAGACCCTCGTTGGCGACGAACACGTCGGCGCCCTCGAGGATGGCGGCGTTGATCAGGTTCCAGATGATCAGGCCGAGGGTGACGTACGGCAGATGTTCGGACAGCTCCAGGTGGAACAGCTTCGAGTACAGCCCACCCATCGCCACCGCGGTGGTGCCGGTGGCGATGGTGATCCAGAACGGGCCCAGCACCGAGCGCCGGTAGCGCTGCTTGATGTCCTGCCAGCCGAGGTGCAGCCACAGTTCGCGGCGTGCGAACCCGTCGATCAGATCGCGGCGTGCACGGTAGAACGTCCGGGACTGCGCCGCCGCGTCGGTGAACGTCATGGTGTGTCTTTCCCGTCGCCTCGTCGCCCCGCGCCCTGTCGCCCCGCGCCTGGCACGGGCGGTGCCCCCCGAAAGAACCTCTCGCGTCTGCCCAAACGCCGTAACCGGATCCACTCCCGCAGGCCGGCCGGATCGCGCCGCGACACCAGGAAGTACCAGCCGAAGCGCAGCCACTCCTGGGGCAGGAGTTTGCGCAGGCCGGGCTGCGACAGCAGATATCCACGGTTGCGGTAGGTGAAGTACCTCTTGGTGGGATCGTCCGGGTACTGGGTGTGCATGCGGCCGCCGAGGATCGGTTTGAACTCGTCGGTGCCGCATGGGTGCAGATAGACCGCGTCCAAACAGGTTCCGAACGGCAGGCCGGAGCGCACCAGCCGGCGGTGCAATTCCACCTCGTCGCCGCGGACGAAGAGCCGAAGGTCGGGGACGCCGACGGTCTCCACGGTGGCCGCGCGGAACAGCGCGCCGTTGAACAGCGACGCGATCCCGGGCAGCAGATCCCCGGCACCGTCGGTGCGCAGTTCGCCGACCAGTCGCCGCCACACCAGGCCGCGGCGCAGGGGGAACGCCAGCCGCTCGGGGTGGTCGAGGTTGCACACCATCGGCGACACCTCGGCCAGTTCGTGCCGGTCGGCGCACGCCAGCAGCGTGGCCAGGACACCGGAGTCCTGGGGGCGCCCGTCGTCGTCGGCGAGCCAGATCCAGTCGGCGCCGATCGCCAGCGCCTGCAGCATCCCCAGGGCGAATCCGCCCGCGCCGCCCAGGTTGTGCCGCGAGCCGATATAGGTCACCGGAATCGGCTGGTCGGCTACGAGTTCACGCACCGCGTCCTCGGCGGCGTTGTCCACCACGATCAGGTGGTCGGGCAGGCGGCTCTGCGTGACCAGCGCGTCGAGCGATTTGGCCAGCTCGTCGCGGCGCCGGTGCGTGACGACGACGGCGCACACCATGGGGGCCGTCATGCGGGGCGGCTCTCCCGCCGGGTTTCCTCGAGCACCTCACGGACGTGGCGCGCGGCATCCTCGCCTTCGTAGGCGCGTACCACCTCCTCGATGCCGCCTGCCATCTTCACGGTGCCGTGGTCGATCCACATCGCGGTGTTGCACAGCCGCGCCAGGAACTCGTTGGAGTGGCTGGCGAACACGAGGATGCCCGACCGTTCGACGAGGCTGGCCAGCCGTGTTTGCGCCTTGCGCAGGAAATCGGCGTCGACGGCGCCGATACCCTCGTCGAGCAGCAGGATCTCCGGGTCGATGCTGGTGACGACACCCATCGCCAGGCGCACCCGCATGCCGGTGGAGTACGTCCGCAGCGGCATCGACAGGTACTCGCCGAGTTCGGTGAACTCCGCGATCTCGTCGACCTTGGCCAGCATCTGTTTGCGGGTCTGCCCGAGGAACAGGCCCCGGATGATGATGTTCTCGAACCCGGAGATCTCCGGGTCCATGCCCACGCCCAGGTCGAATACCGGCGCTACCCGGCCCGTCACCGTGGCCGAGCCCCGGGTGGGTTCGTAGATTCCCGACAGCAACCGCAGCAGCGTCGACTTGCCCGCACCGTTGTGCCCGACGAGGCCGACCCGGTCGCCGAGTTCCAGGGACAGGGTGATGTCGCGCAGCGCCTCGATCACGACGACGTTGGAGGCGTTGCGGCCGATCGATCCGCCGGCTTTGCCGAGGAACGCCTTCTTCAGCGAACGCGATTTCGCGTCGAAGATCGGGAACTCGACCCACGCGTTGCGGGTCTCGATGGACGGGGCTGTCACGGTGCTGCCTACAGGTATTGGCCGGTCCCGGGATGTGTGGGGCCGCGCTGTCCTGGCGGTCCGGTCACACCCGGGGGCAGGGCGCCCTGACGCATCTGTTCCAGCTGGGCGCGTGCGGCCATCTGCTGGGCGAACAGCGCGGTCTGGATGCCGTGGAACAGGCCTTCCAGCCACCCGACCAGCTGGGCCTGGGCGATGCGCAGCTCGGCGTCGGAGGGGACCACATCCTCGCCGAAGGGCAGGGTCAGGCGCTCCAGCTCGTCACGCAGCTCCGGTGCCAGCCCGTCCTCGAGTTCGCGAATGCTGGTGCGGTGGATGTCGCGGAGCCGGTTGCGGCTGGCGTCGTCGAGCGGCGCGGCGCGGACCTCTTCGAGCAGCTGTTTGATCATCGTGCCGATCCGCATCACCTTGGCGGGTTGCTCGACCAGATCGGTCAACGACTTGTCGGAATCCTGCTCACCCTGCAGGTGGGGTTCGCCGCCGATGATCTCGATGTTGTCATCGTCGTCGGTGTTGGCACTCATAGCTCCTGCATTCCCTCTGTGCTCGTGCTATCGGGTTCTGTCGGCGGTCACCGGCGGCGGCGGCCGGTCGCCGCGCCACTCGTAGATGCGGTCCTCACCGTTGTCGTAGATCTTCGCCCACGACCGCGATTCATCTAGCGACACTAGTCCGTCGGGCATGACGAACCCGCGCACCACCGGTGTGCTGGTCAGTACGTAGCGGATATCGAGTGCTCGAACCGCCTCGGCCACCCGCGGATCGGTGTCGGCGTCGTCGGCGTAGGCCCAGAAGATGAAGCGGTGGTAGCCCGGGCCCTGCTGCACCGGGTAGTCGTAGTGCGTCCACAGCGGGCGCAGCCCGGCCACCGCGTACATCCACGCCGTGCCGTCGGTGTTCGCGTTGCCGATCAGGGTGTCGCGGGCGCCGGGCAGGTTCGCCAGGTAGGCGAATGCCTCGAGGTCCTTCTGGTCGATGATGACCGAGTCGTACTTCTCGCCGAGCAGGTACGTGTGCCGCGGCAGGTAGTGCCAGGCGCTGACGACGCTCACGGCCACCAGCGCGGTCGCCCCCGCCGCGTACCAGGCCCGGTGCCCCCCGGAGACGCGGCGGGCGGCGGTCACCGCGGTCGCCACGAGGGTGAACAGCGCCAGGCCCGCCGCGGGTGCCAGGAGCATCGTCACCACCGCGGACAGCCGCCGCGGGTCGCTGTAGAACAGGTCGCTGAACACCGCGGTCACCCGTCCGACGGGGCCGCCGAAGGGGGCCGAGGAGTGCACGATCGACACCACCAGCAGTAGCCACACCGCCAACGGCCACCAGATGCGACGGACCAGCAGCGCCACGGCGCCGGCGGCGGCGAGGGCGATCAGCAGCCATTGGACGGGGTAGTCGTTGAGGTGGCGGGTGTGCTGCAGGACGGCGTCGATCAGGCCCCGCTTCTTACCCTCGTGGGTGACGAACTCGTGCCCGGCGATGATCTCGGCCTGCTGCAGCACACCGAGGAACTGGGGCAGCAGCAGCAGCACGGTCGGGGCGGCGACGAGCAGCAGCGCGGCGAGGTCGGGGAGCCGGCCCCGGACGGGCCGCCACAACGCCTCGAACAGCCACCATGCGGCGACCAGCAGGACGGCGACCACCCCGCCGGTGATGTGCACGGAGAACACCCCGACGAGGGCCAGCACGGCCAGCGGGATGCGGTCGCGGTGCCGCAGCGCGGACGCCGTCAGTGCCGCGGCGGGTACGGCGATGCCGTAGGCGGCGAGGTTGGGCATGGACGCGGTGTCGAATTCGACGTACGGCACCGCGGTGAACGAGGCCGACAGGGCCGCCGCGGTGGCCGCGGCGCCGGCGGTGAACCACACGCCGGTGTGGCGGCGCAGCAGCCACCACGTGAGGGTGGCGGCGCTGGCCGGGAACAGCCACACGGCGGAGGCCACCGAGCTGACGGTGTAGGCGGTGGTGGGTGCGGCGCCGGTCAGCTGGCTGAAGATCGCGGCGAGGGCGTGGAACGCCGAGGGATAGTAGAGGGCCTCGTGGGTTTCGACGTTGCGCAGCTCACCCATGTGGGTCGGGGAGGCCTGGCCGGTGTCGAGGATGAACCGGATGGTGTTGGCGTGCCAGACGGAGTCCCAGGTACTGGGGATCGACTGCCAGTGGGTGATCCCGGCGACGGCCGCCCAGCCGATCAGCGCGGCGCCCAGCAGAACGCCCGCGGCGACCACCGCGGCGGGTCCCAGCCCCACCGCCCGCGACTCCGCCTCGCGGTCGCGGTAGCGTGCCAGGAGAGCACGCACACCCGCCGCGGCACCGACCGCTGCGGCAAGAGCAAACAGTGCTGTCCATCCGTCCCACCGGATGTCGAGTGTGCCGAAGGGGAGGATCGCGAGGGCGATGATGCCGTATGTCAGTGCCGGACCGACGGCCACACAGACAGGTAGGGTTTGCCCGCTCACGCGTGCGACCATGGCCCCGGGTGTGACCAGCAACAACAGTGCGATTAGCACCCCGAACCCGAAGCCCACTGGACTAGTATGGCTGCCCAGGTGACCCGAACCGGCACGGCGTCGGTGCGGTCGGGCGCTCCCCGCATTCATGTCGGTATGTGCGATTCACAGACGCTCTAAGGTGGCTGGCATGGCATACGACGTCGCCCGGGTGCGTGGTTTGCACCCGTCTCTGGGCGATGGGTGGGTGCATTTCGATGCACCGAACGGCATGCTCGTACCCGACTCGGTGGCGACGACCGTGTCCACCGCGTTCCGCGGGTCGATCCCCACCATCGATGGTCCGCACCCGTCCGCGCGGCGCAGCGCGGCGGTGCTGGCGGCCGCCCGCCAGGCCGTCGCCGATCTCGTCGGCGCCGATCCGCAGGGTGTTGTGCTCGGTGCCGACCGCGCGTTGCTGCTGACCTCGCTCGCCGAGGCCGCGGGGTCGCGGGTCGGGCTGGGCTACGAGGTGGTGGTGACACGTCTCGACGACGAGGCGAATGTGGCCCCGTGGCTGCGGGCGGCGAATCGCTATGGCGCCAAAGTGAAGTGGGCCGAGGTCGACATCGAGACCGGCGAGCTGCCCGCCTGGCAGTGGGAAGGTCTCATCGCGCGGTCCACCCGCCTGGTCGCGATCGCCTCGGCGTCGTCGACCCTGGGCACGATCACCGATCTGGGGGCGGTCACCAAGCTGGTGCACGAGGTCGGCGGACTGGTGGTGGTCGACCATTCGGCGGCCGCGCCGTACCGGCTGCTCGACATCGAGGAGATCGACGCCGACGCGATCGCGCTGAACGCCGTCGCGTGGGGCGGGCCGCCGATCGGGGCGCTGGTCTTCCGTGATCCGTCGCTCATCGATTCGTTCGCCCCGGTGTCGCTGAATCCGTACGCGACCGGCCCGGCCCGTCTGGAGTTGGGGGTGCATCAGTTCGGACTGCTCGGCGGGGTGGTCGCCAGCGTCGAGTATCTGGCGTCGCTGGACGAGGCGGCCACCGGTTCGCGCCGTGAAAGGCTCGCCCTGTCAATGCAATCGGCCGGGGCGTACATGGACCGGCTGTTCGACTACCTGCTGGGTGCGCTGAGGTCCCTGCCGTTGGTGATGGTGCTCGGCAGGCCGGAGGCGCGGATCCCGGTGCTGAGTTTCGCGGTCGAGGACGTCCCCGCCGAGCGGGTGGTCCGGCGGCTGGCCGACAACGGCGTGCTGGCGATTTCCAATGCCAGTTCGCGGGTGCTCGACGTGATCGGCGTGAACGACATCGGCGGCGCGGTGACCGTCGGCCTGGCGCATTACACGACGACGGCCGAGGTCGACCAGTTGGTGCGGGCCATCGCTTCGCTCGGCTGAACAGAACGCGCCGCGGCCCGCCCGTCGCTAAACGTCCACGCGCAGAAGGACTTTGCCCGACACGTCGCCTGAGGCCAGCAACTGGTGGGCGGCCAGCGCCTCCTGGACGGGGAACTCGGCTCCGACGATCGGCCGCACCCGGCCGTCGTCGATCATCGGCCAGACGTTGGCGACCACCTCGGTGACGATGCCGGATTTGCCGCCCGGTCCGTCGGAGGGCCGTGAGCGCAGTGCGGTGCCGATGACGCTGGCGCGTTTGCCGATCAGTTTGCCGATGTTGAGTTCACCCTTGACCCCGCCCTGCATCCCGATGATGACCAGGCGTCCGCCGATGGCCAGGGCGTCGATGTTGCGGTCCAGGTAGGCCGCCCCCATGATGTCGAGGATGACGTCGGCGCCGCCGGCTTCGGCCCGGACCCGCTCGACGAAATCCTCCTCGCGGTAGTTGATGACGACCTCGGCGCCGAGTTCACGGCACAGGTCGAGTTTATTGGTCGATCCGGCGGTGACGGCCACTCGGCAGCCCAGCGCGCCCAGCACCTGGATGGCATGGGAACCGATGCCGCTCGCGCCGCCGTGCAGCAGCACCAGATTGCCTGCCGCGGCGTGCGCCGTCATCACCAGGTTGGACCAGACCGTGCACGCCACCTCGGGCAGGGCGGCCGCGAGATCGACGTCGACGGACTCGGGCAGCGGCATCACCTGGCCGGCGGGAACGACCACAAACTCTGCGTAGCCGCCGCCTGCCAGCAAAGCGCACACGGGTTGTCCGACGGTCCACTGTGTGACTCCGTCGCCCAACTCCGCGACCGTGCCGGACACCTCCAGACCCATGATGTCGCTGGCGCCGGGAGGGGGCGGATATTTGCCCGCGGCTTGCAGAAGGTCGGCGCGGTTGATGCCGGCGGAATGGACCCGGATGAGCACCTCGCCGCTTCCGGGGGTGACGTCGGGTACTTCGTCCCAGGTCAGCCGGTCTGGCGCGTGAGCGACGATCGCATGCATCCGGACAACGTTACCTGGCGGTGACTTTTCCACCCCTAGCAACGCCGTTGTCCTTTACCATTCTGGAGATGGAGGGGATGATTGCGGGGCGCACGGCGAGTGATATGCCGGGATTGGACATCGCTGAACAGCGGTCGTGGCAAAACTTTCTCGACTCGGCGCTGAGATTGTATGCAACTCTGAATCGGGCGCTGGTGGAGACGCATCACCTGACGCTCAACGACGTCCGGCTACTGGACATGTTGGACAAATCGCCGACGGGTGCGGCCCGGATGGGTGACCTCGCCGACGGGCTGATGTCGCTGCCGAGCCGGGTCACCCGGCAGATCCGCCGGCTGGAGATGCAGGGTCTGGTGAGTCGTGAGGCCAGCCCCGACGACGGTCGCGGTGTGCTGGCCAGCATCACCGACGGCGGCAGAACGCTGGTCCGGCACGCGATGGTGACCTACGGCGACGGGGTGCGCGCGCACTTCCTCGGGCGGCTGTCGCGTCCGCAGATCGCGGCCATGGGGGAGAACTGCCGGCGGATCAGCGTCGGGCTCAAGAGCGGGACGGTGCCCGCGAAACTCGGCCGCGTCTAGAACCCGTACCCTTGTCGGCGGTGGCGTGGCAGAGCGGCCTAATGCACTCGCCTTGAAAGCGAGAGACGGCTAACACCGTCCGGGGGTTCAAATCCCTCCGCCACCGCGGGTTGTTCGCCGGCGAAGTCTGGGGGTTCATTCAGATGGGAGACGCCGGCGCCGACGCGGGGGTGCGTGAGCGGTTGCTCGCCGCGGCCAGTGATCTGTTTTACCGCGAAGGTGTGCATCGAGTGACTCTGGAACGGGTGATCGAGGTGTCGGGGGTGGCTCCGCACGAGGTGCAGGCGGCCTTCGGCGGCAAGGATGAGCTTGTCAGGGCGTATCTGCGGGCGCGGCACACGCGCACTCGGCAACGGATCGAAAATGGGCTGAAGCGGTTCGGCTCTGCCCGGCAGCGACTGATCGGCGTCTTTGCGCTGCAAGGGGAATCGTTCGGCGAGCCGGGTTTTCGTGGATGTGCATTCGTGACGGCCAGCGCCGAGGCCTGGCCCGGCGAGGTTGTCGAGGATGTTGCGCGGGAGTACCGGGACTGGTTGCACAACCTGTTCTTCGGTCTGGCCTACGAAGCCCGCGCACGCCATCCCGAGCGGCTTGCCCAGCAATTGGTGGTGTTGTACGACGGCGGCGCGATATCGGCGTGGATGGACCATCGGCCGGACACCGCAGCTGCGACGACAGCGGTGGCCACCGCCTTGATCGACAATGCGCTCGCCGGATGAGTCGTCGCGAACACTGCCCGCCGCGCGGTCGCTTCTAGACTGATGCGGTGAGTGAGGTGTCGGATCGGCGACCGTCGGCGCGTGAGCGTCTGCTCGCAGCAGGTGACGAGCTGTTCTACCACCATGGGGTGCACTCGACCGGAATCGAGAAGGTCATCGAGCGCGCCGGGGTGGCCAAGGGCTCGCTGTACTACAACTTCGGTGGCAAGGACCAACTCGTCGAGGCGTATCTCGACGCGCGCCGGGAAGCCTGGATGGCCCGATTGACGACCGCAACCACCGGGATCGATGATCCCGCGGCGCGGATCCTCGCGATCTTCGACGCGATCGGTGAGTACGTCTCATCTCCCGGGTTTCGCGGCAGTGAGTTCGCCAATGCGGCGGCCGAAGCGGCGGACGACGGTCCCGAGCGACGTGCGGCTGACAGATTTCGGACGTCGTTGCGCGAGTTCTTCCTGGCACGCTCGACGGAGACCGGTGCTGCCGATCCGGCACGTCTGGCCGAGCAGCTGGTGGTCCTCCATGACGGCGCCCTGGCGACGGCGCAGCTGGACAATGGCGCCGGGGATGCGGTGGCGACGGCGCGGCTCATGGCGTCGTTGGCGTTGAACGCCGCCGGTGTCGCCGTGCCGACCGACCCCGACTGATCACTGCGTCTCGACGACGCGTTTTGCCGCTGTCAGGAACGTTGCGAGTTCTCCGGGAATGTCGGGACCGGTGGGCTGGTAGATGAGTTCGGTGATGCCGTCGGCGGCGATGCCGGCTATCTGCTGGGCGATCTGGTCGGCGCTGCCGGTGAGGGTGGTGTGCGGGATGGCCTGCCAGCTGCCGGCCCTCCAGGCGCGCAGGTCGGCGTCGTTGAGCCCCACCAAGTGCTGGTCGTGGATCGCGAAATGTTGATGCCCCTCCGGTGCCTCGTTGATGGCGTCGAGCCAGGCCCGGCCGGCTGGTAAGGCGGTCACGTCGCCGCCGAATTCGTGTGTGGCGTGGTATGCCAGTGCGTTGCCCGGGCCGGCGGCGGCCTGCACGCGTGGGCTGTTCAGCGCTTCGCCCTCGCGGAGCACGGTGCCGTGCACTCCCAGTGCCGCCCAGGTGAATTCGTGTGCATGGCCGGTTTGACCGTTGACGGTGAGCAGTCCGTCTGCGAGTTCGTGGGCGATCGCGAGACCCTTCGGTCCCAGTGCGGAGATGAGCGTCGGTAGGTGGATGGGACGGGCGGGCGCGTGTCGCGCAGGGTGCAGCATGCGAATCGGTGCGCCGCGCCACACCACGGTTTCACCGCGGAGTAGACCCTGGAAGGTTCGTACGTAGTCGGCCAGATAGGCCCAGGATGCGGGACGGGTTCCCAAGGCACGGGCACCGGCGAAGCCGGTGCCGAAGGCTACGGCGACCCGTTCTGGGGCGATGGCTGCCAATGTTGCCGCAGCTGACGCGTTCACCAACGGGTGACGCAGGGTGGGGACCAAGACGGCCGGGCCCAGGCCGATCGCCTCGGTCTGTCGGGCGGCCTTGGCCAGCATCATCCACACGTCGGGGCCTTCGTGGGGGATGTCGAACAGCCAGGCCCGGTGGTAGCCGAGGCGTTCGGCCACGGCGATGTGGTCGGCGGAATCCAGAGAGGTGGCGAATTGAGCCGATATGGCCAGTCCGGTCGTCGCAGTGTCGGCACGCCGGGCGCGGACACCGGTTTCTCGCGCATCGCCGTGTGTGTCGATGGGCTCGAGGGTGCCACCCTGAGCGCCGTCGGTGGCCTCGTAGGCGGCCACCTGCTCACGGACCGGGGCGCTGGCGCTGGGGAGGTAGTGGCCGTCGAGGCCGGTCGCCGTGTGATCGTCCATTTCCGTCTCCTGTCGGGGGCCAGTCAGGCATCTTGTTTAGACAGATCGGTCTAACAACGTCGGCGGCGCGGTGATTCCGGATGCGAAGGCGACCGACATCACCGGGGCGTGGGAATGAATCGAAACTGTACGCGATTGAACAGACCGGTCTAAATAGTTGCCGCGGTCCGATCTGTGAGAATGAGGCGCCATGACGCTGACGACATCGATGTCAACGGATCTGGACGGAAAAACGGCTCTGGTCACCGGTGCGACCTCGGGTATCGGCCAGGCCGTCGCATACCAACTCGCGGCGATGGGGGCCGCGGTAGTCGTGCACGGCCGCGATGCAGACCGCGGTTCGCAGGTGGTCGACGACATCGTGGCCGGCGGCGGCCACGCGAGGTTCGTCGGGGCGGACCTCGGCGACCCGGCTGCCGTGTCGGACATGGCCGAACGGGTGGGGCCGGTCGACGTTCTGGTCAACAACGCCGGTTTCGCGTGGTTCGGTCCGACGGCCGATCTGCCCGCCGATACTCTCGACCGCTTGTTCGCGGCCAACGTCCAGGGCGCCTACCTGCTGGTCGCAGCGCTGGTCCCGGGGATGGTCGCGCGTGGTGGCGGTGTCATCGTCAACATCGCGAGCATGGCCGGCGCGGTCGGCCTGGCCGGCGGTGCCGCGTACAGCGCGACAAAGGCGGCTCTGGCATCCCTGACTCGTTCCTGGGCCGCGGAGTTCAGCGCCCGCGGGGTCCGGGTCAACACCGTCTCGCCCGGCCCGGTCTACACCCCCGGCGCCGTGGAAGAACGCACCGCAGCACTCGGCGGGACCACCTTGCTGGGGCGCGCCGCGGACCCCGCCGAAATCGCACAGGTGGTGGGCTTCCTGGCGTCACCCAAATCTGGCTATGTCGTGGGCGCCGAAATTCCGGTCGACGCCGGGCGCACCGCGATCTGAGGCCGTGTCGTCACCCGCTGCGGCCGCCGGGGGCTGCCCGTCTCCGGATTCACCACTGGGCCACCGCGGTCATTCGCCGGCGAAGTCCGGGGGGCGTTTGGCGAACACCGCCGAGATTGCCTCGGTGAGGTCTTTGGACGGCAGGAATGCCGAGTTCCAGGCCGCGACGTAGCGCAGGCTGGACGACACTTGGGCGCTGCGCTGCTCGTCGAGCACATCCTTGATGCCCCGGACCACCAGGGGCGGGTTGGCGGCGATCTCGGCGGCAGTGGCGTGTGCGGCGGCCAGCGTCGCGTCCGCGTCGTCGTACACCTCGTTGACCAGGCCGATCCGTGCCGCCCGTGCCGCGTCGATGTCCTTGCCGGTCAACGCGAGTTCGCGCAGATGCCCGTCGGACAGGATCAGCGGCAGCCGCGCCAGGGACCCGACGTCGGCGACGATCGCGAGTTTGACCTCCCGCACGGAGAACTTCGCGTCGGCGCTGGCGTAGCGGATGTCCACCGCGCTGATCAGGTCGACGCCGCCGCCGATGCACCACCCGTGCACGGCGGCGATGGTCGGGGTGCGGCAGTCGGCGACGGCGGTGATGGACTGCTGCATGCGGCGCAGGCGGGTGTGGAAGTCGCTGCGCGGCCCGGCCAGGGCGCCGTCGGCCAGCAGCGGCGTCAGCAGGTCGCCCATGGCCGGCAGGTCCAGTCCGTAGCTGAAGTTCTTGCCCGAGCCGGTCAGCACGATCGCCCGGATCTGCGGGTCGGCGTCCAGGTCGCCGAACACCTCGGGGAGTTCGGTCCAGAATGCCGGTCCCATCGCATTGCCCTTGCCGGGGCCGAGGAGTGTCACCTGCGCGATATGGCCGTCGATCTGCACCTCGACGGATTCGTGAACGTCACCCATGATGTCGAGGTTAGAACGCGTTCAGCCGCCCGATGAGAGCACCCGGCTGACGGTGAAGTCGGGGAAGAAGCCGCAGGCCGTGTCGGTCACGGTCATGGCCAGGTCGCCCATCGATTCCAGCGGGCTGCTCTGCTCGGCGAGGATGGCGTTGACCACCGCCTGGCGGGTGGCGTCGTCGAGTTTGAGGTACTCCGAGCACGTCATGGTCTGTGAGTTGGCCGGGGCGGGCACGCTGGGCAGCGGGGTGTCGCGGGTCGGCAGCGGCAGGCCCGGGATCTGGATGTCGGGGATCTGGAAGCCCGGACTCGACGTCGGCGGGGTGGTCGTCGGCGCGTTGATGGGCGGGCCCGGTTCGGTGGTCATCGCGACGGTGCCCGGCGTGGTCTGCACGCATCCGGTGGCAAACCCCACAACGATGAGCGCCGCGGCGCCCACCCCCACATGCGTCCTCATGGGCGCAACGATAGGCCCAAGCGCACGGTGCCGCGGCTTCGCGGCCCGCGGGTTCAGATCCACGCGCGGGCGAACGTCAGGAAGGTGTCGTTCTCGTCGGGGGCGCCGATGGTCACGCGCACGCCGTCGGTGCCGTAGGGGCGCACCAGCAACCGGGCGTTGGCGGCCTGTTCGACGAAGTCGAGGGTCCGCTCGGTCAACGGCAGCCAGACGAAATTCGCCTGCGACGGCGGCAGCACGTAGCCGGCATCGCTGAGTGCGGCGCTCACCCGGATCCGCTCGGCGACCACCGCGTCGGTGCGGGCCAGCAGTTCGTCGGCGGCGTCCAGTGATGCGATGGCCGCCGCCTGCGCCAAGCTGGTGGCGGTGAACGGGACGTAGACCTTGCCCAGCGCGGTGATGACGTCGGGGTCGCCGACGGCGTAGCCCACCCGCGCGCCCGCCAGGCCGTACGCCTTCGAGAAGGTGCGCAGCACAACGACATTGGCATGGTTGCGAACCAAAGCCAGAGTGTCGGGCAGCAATCCGTCGCGGATGTACTCGACATAGGCCTCGTCGATGACGACCAGGATGTCCGACGGCACCGCCTCGACGAAGCGTGCCAGGGCATCGGGGTCGACGACGGTGGACGTCGGGTTGTTGGGGTTGCAGACGAAGATCAGCCGGGTCCGGTCGGTGATCGCGGCGAGCATGGCGTCGAGGTCGTGGGTGTGATCGGTGAGCGGCACCGCCACCGGGGTGGCCCCGGCAACGCGTACCTGCAGCGGGTATACCTCGAACGCGCGCCACCCGAACATCACCTCGTCACCCGCGGCGGCGGTGATCTGGATCAGTTGCTGGCACAGGCTGACCGAGCCGCAGCCCACGGCGATGTTCTCCGGCGCGGCGTCGACGTGTTTGGCGAGCCGCTCCTTCAGTTCGACGTAGCCGTTGTCGGGGTAGCGGTTGAGGCCGTCGACGGCGCGTTCGATGGCGGCACGCACGCTCGGCAGCGGTCCGTGCACGGTTTCATTGCTGGCCAGCTTGATCGCGCCCGGGACCGTCTTGCCTGGTGTGTAGGCCGGAAGGTCGGCCATTAACGGGCGCAGACGGGGAACCATTTGGCCAGCATATGTGAGGCCATGTACGCTGTGCCGTCGGCGGTTCCGGTATCGACTCAGAGCGCGGCGAGTGGAGTCCGGTAACCTCTGGAACAGATCAAGGAGGCGTGCCAGAGCGGCCGAATGGGGCTCAC
Source organism: Actinomycetota bacterium (assembly GCA_018268465.1). Taxonomy (GTDB): domain Bacteria; phylum Actinomycetota; class Actinomycetes; order Mycobacteriales; family Mycobacteriaceae; genus Mycobacterium. The sequence goes on along the minus strand of JAFDWN010000010.1, from coordinate 151,088 downwards.
TGCTAATGAGTTGTCCCCCCCAAAGGGGACCGGAGGTTCAAATCCTCTCGCCTCCGCCACACAATTGAATACGCAGTAACACTGAATACGCAGTAACACCAAGCGCCCGTAGCTCAACGGATAGAGCATCTGACTACGGATCAGAAGGTTAGGGGTTCGAATCCCTTCGGGCGCGCACATTCCAGCCGCGACGGCCGCCGGCCCTGGCCGCAGCCGAGACAGCGCGGGGGCGATCACACCCGATTCGGGTAGCCGACTACTCGCGACACGGAGTTTTCGCGGGGGCAGGGTTGTGGGTACGAACAGTGATCCGTTCCCCTGGGAGTGCCGTTATGAGTCTCACCGTCGTCCAGACGTTCCGGTTCTGTCACAAATGCCAGTCGTTGTTCTACGAGGGCAGGAACGAGCCCGCCGGTACGCCGAAGGGCCGGTGTCCGGCCGGCGGTGCGCACGAAGCAATGGGATACACCTTCCAGATCCCGGTTCACGGGGAGGAATCGCCGACCGTGCAGACCCGGTGGCGGTTCTGTGAGCTGTGCTGGGCGATGTTCTTCGACGGCTACCCCGGCAAGGGACGCTGCCCCGGCAATCGCAACGGTCACCGTCGAGAGAGCCGCTTCCGTCACAACTTCGGTCTGCCACATGACATCGCGGGCACGCCGACCGCCCAGACACAGTGGCGGTTCTGCAGCAAATGCAATGCCATGTTCTATGACGGCTACCCGCAGAAGGGGCGCTGCAGCGCCGGCGACGCGCACTTCGCACAGGGTTACGACTTCGTGCTGCCGCATCTGCGCCCCAGGTGAGAGCACCTTCGGCCGCCGCGCGCTAGCCGGAGCCGGGGAACCTCGTGTTGATCGTGTTGAACACGCTCCAGCCCAGCAGCGTCCCCAATGCGATCGAGAACACCGCCGCCACCGTCACCCCGAGGGTGGTGACATCCCCGAGTCCGCCGGTGGCCGCTTCGGAGAGCGACTCGAAGCTCAGCGCCCCGGGCACCAGCGCCCAGAACGCCGCCAGCATCATCACGATGGCCGGCGGCGAGGTTCTGATCCGCGCGCCCAGCATCGCGAACGGCACCACCAGGAAGGCGCCGACCGCCCCGGAGTGCGACGGTGACAGGAAGACGCCGCCCACCTTCTGGCCGATGAGCGCCACACCGACGGCGGCGATCAGCCACAACAGCGATCCGTGCGGCGCCGACAGGTAGATGTACAGGCCGACGCCGATGACGACGACCGCGACGTACAGCGCCCAGTTGCCCAGCTGGGCGGACGGATGCTGCGGGGCGACCTGACCGGCGATGTGCATGCCGAACGCGACCCCGAACACCAGCAGGCCCAGCTGCGTCATCCCGTACGCCAGCCTGCTGGCACCGGAGATGATCGCCGAACTTGCCAGCTCCATCGCCCCGATGGTCAGCGACAATCCGGGCAGGATCGCCACCAGCGCCGGGCTGATCACCCGCAGCAGGCCGTCGTTGGCGGCATCGGCGACGAACCAGGTGGCCAGCATCGTGACCGTCGCGGCCGCCGCGACGGGGACGACGGGGCTGAGCGACGGAAACGGCCGGGCCAGCATGACGATGACCCCGACGACGGCGCCGAGGAATACGTAGCCCCACAGCGAGGCCCAGGTCGGGTTGATGATCATGCCGAAACCGACCGTGGTGATCGTGTATCCGATCACCGTCGTGACGGCCCCGAAGCGGGGCTTCATCTGCCGGGCGGCGGCGACGGCGGAGATGGCGTCGGCGGGCGTGATGGCGCCGACCTCGGCGAGCGCCGCGATGTCGTCGATCCGCCCGGCCAGATTGAGCTGAGTGGTGGATTGACTCGAGGTGTCCACCTCGTAGGCGACCGATCCGACCTGGACCACCAACACCGTCGGCAGCACCACCACCCGCACGGTCTCGGTGGTGTAGCGGCGGGCGATCGTCAGTAACCGGGCGCTGACGAGCTGCGTCGGCTGTTCCACCTCGACCAGCGCGATCCCCAGCTCGCGCAGCATCGCGGCGACGTCGGCGTCGTCGTGCAGGTCGGGGTCGCCGATCGGGTCGGGGCGGTCCTTGCGGATCCCCCGCCACCAGCGCTGCGTCCACGTCTCGGTCATGGTTCTGCGATTGTGACGCACGAGCCCCGGCAGTTTTCTGGCATGGCCGATCCCCGCGGCGGGCGCGGCTCTGGTTGGCCGGCGCAGGTGGGCCCGGCGCCGGGGGATAGTGTCGCGGTCATGACACCGGCGGTGATCCAGCGTTGGATCGACATGATCGAAAGCGACCGGGCCGACGACGTGGCCGGGCTCCTGGCCGAGGACGTCGTGTTCCACTCACCGGCGGTCTTCACCCCGCAGGAGGGCAGGGACACGACCGCGATGTATCTGCGCGCCGCGGCAAAGGTCATCGGCGGGAAGCACTTTCGGTACACCGGGCAGTGGTACGGCGAGCGGTCGGCGGTGCTGGAGTTCGTCACCGACATCGACGGGATCCACGTCAACGGCGTCGACATGATCGCCTGGAACGACGCGGAGGAGATCGTGTCGTTCAAGGTCATGCTGCGCCCGTTCCGCGCGCTGCAGACCGTGATGCCGAAGATGGCGGAGCTCCTGGCGGCGCGGTGAAGCTGTTGCTCATCTCCGATACGCACATCCCCAAGCGGGCCCGTGACCTGCCCGCTCCGGTGTGGGCGGAGGTGGATTCCGCCGACGTGGTGGTGCATGCCGGCGACTGGGTGGAACCGTCGGTCCTCGACGCGTTGGAGGGCCGCGCCGCGCGGCTGGTGGCCTGCTGGGGTAACAACGACGGGCCGGAGCTGCGCCGCCGCCTCCCCGAACGTGCCGACGCGACGCTCGGTGGGCTGCGGTTCACCGTCGTGCACGAGACAGGTGGGGCGCCGGGGCGGGACGCGCGGATGGCGAAGGAGTACCCCGACACCGACGTGTTGGTGTTCGGCCACAGCCACATCCCGTGGGACACCGTCGCACCGAGCGGTCTGCGCCTGCTCAATCCCGGCTCACCCACCGACCGGCGCCGGGAACCGCACTGCACGTACATGACCGCTGTCGTGGTCGGCGGCGTGCTGACCGACGTCGTGCTCAATCGGCTCGATTGAGCACCGTCTGCAGCTTCGGCGCCGCCGAAACGCCGGCGTCCCAGTCGATTCCGGCGCCACTTGCCTGTGGTGGCGAGTAGCACGGCTCGCCGGGGGCCTCCTGCCCGCAGTCCGGTAGGCCTTCGCCGGGGGGCATGTCCGGTTCGCCTTCGCCGGGGGGCATATCCGGCTGCCCTTCTCCCGGTGGCATGGCGGGCAGGCAGGTTCCGCTGGTGGGGTCGTCTCCGGGTGCGCAGTCGGGCTGGCCTTCGCCGGGGGGCATGGCGGGCGGGTTCGTGGTCGGCACGCGAACCGGTGAGGTGGGGGCGGGGGCCGCAGGAACCGTCGGGTTCGCGGTCGTGGCGGTGGTCGGCACAGGCGGCCTGGTGGTCGTGGTGGTGGTCGTGGTCGTCGTGGTGGTGGTGGTATCGCTCGGCGTTGGTTGCGGCGAACTGCCGCACGCGGCGACGAACGTGGCCGATGCCAGCGCGACGGCCGTGGTGACGATCCGACATCTGAGCGACGGCATGTTCCCCTCCCCGGGGACGTGGGATTGCTGGACGACCAACTGCTCAAACCACGACGAACATAGCGTGGTGCAGGTGGCGAAGTGGCCGATTTGTCCGGCAGATCGCGGCGGCCGCCGGGACGGGGACGCGGCATTCCGCACTGCCACCGATGCCGGGGTGGCAAGGTTTGGGCCATGGAGAACAAGCCAGCGAGCGCGACCATCGAAGCAGCACACCAAGCTCATCTCACCGGACTTCCGCTCGACGACTCCAGAGATTTCGAGGATGCCGACCGCGGATTCATCGCGGCGTTGCAGCCGTGTGTGATCACGGCTGCCGACGGGCGGGTGGTCTGGGACAACGATGCGTACGCGTTCCTCGACGGCGACGCGCCGACCAGTGTCCATCCCAGCCTGTGGCGGCAGAGCCAGCTGTGCGCCAAACAGGGCCTCTATGCGGTTGTGGACGGGATCTACCAGGTCCGCGGCCTGGACCTGTCCAATATGAGCATCGTCGAGGGCGACACCGGTGTCATCGTCGTCGATCCGCTGGTGTCCACCGAGACCGCCGCCGCGGCGCTGGCGCTCTATCGTGCGCACCGCGGCGACCGGCCGGTGGTCGCTGTCATCTACACCCACAGCCATGTCGACCACTTCGGCGGGGTGCTCGGGGTAACCAGCCAGGCCGAGGTGGACGCCGGCACGGTGGCCATCATCGCGCCCGAGCACTTCACCGAGCATGCCGTCCAGGAGAACGTGTACGCGGGCACCGCCATGGCACGGCGGGCGTCGTACATGTACGGCGCGGCACTGGCCCGCGGACCGCAGGGCCAGGTGGGGTGCGGGCTGGGGCAGGTCGCCTCGACCGGGGAGGTGGGGTTGATCGTGCCCACCGTCGACATCACGCACACCGGCCAGACCCTCACCGTCGACGGTGTCGAGATCGAGTTCCAGATGGCTCCCGGCACCGAGGCGCCCGCGGAGATGCATTTCTACTTCCCGGGATTCAGGGCGTTGTGCATGGCCGAGAACGCCACCCACAACCTGCACAATCTGCTGACGCTGCGCGGTGCGCTGGTGCGCGACCCGCACGCCTGGTCGGGCTATCTCACCGAGGCCATCGACGCCTTCGCGGCGCGCACCGACGTGGTGTTCGCCAGCCACCACTGGCCGACCTGGGGGCACGACAACATCGTGGAATTCCTGTCCCTGCAACGGGATCTGTACGCATATCTGCACGATCAGACGCTGCGCCAGCTCAACCAGGGCTACACCGGCATTGAGATCGCCGAGACCTTCCAGATGCCGCCGGCGTTGGAGAAGGCCTGGCACGCGCACGGGTATTACGGTTCGGTCAATCACAACGTCAAGGCCGTCTACCAGCGTTACATGGGCTGGTTCGACGGCAATCCCGGGCGGCTGTGGCAGCATCCGCCCGAGGCGCTGGCGCCGCGTTACGTCGCGGCGATGGGCGGTGTCGACGCGGTGGTGGCGCACGCCCGGACGGCTTTCGATGATGGCGACTTTCGTTGGGCTGCAACACTTCTGGACCACGCGATCTTCGCCGACGAGAAGCATCAGGCGGCCCGTGCCCTCTACGCCGACACGCTCGAACAGCTGGCCTACGGGGCGGAGAACGCCACCTGGCGCAACTTCTTCCTGTCCGGGGCCACCGAGTTGCGCGAGGCCGTGTTCGGCACCCCGACCACCGTTTCACCGGCGAGCATGCTGGCCCAGCTGACACCCGAGCAGATGTTCGACAGCCTGGCGATCAGTGTGAACGGCCCGCGTGCCTGGGATCTGGACATCGCCGTGGACATCACGTTCACCGACACCGCCACCAATTACCGGCTCACGTTGCGCAACGGCGTGCTCGTCTACCGCAAGGCCGACGCCGACGCCACGTCGGCCGATGCCACCGTGACGCTGGCGAACAAGGTGCGTCTGCTGGCCCTGGCGGCCGGCGACAGCGCGTCGCCGGGGGTGCAGATCGGCGGGGATGCGGCCGTGCTGCAGTCGCTGATCGGTGCCCTCGACCAGCCCGATCCGGACTTCACCATCATCACCCCGTGATTCTTGTATAGATAAATCCAAGAAGTTCATAAAGGTGTATTGACAACTGTGGTGACACGAGCCACAGTTGGTCCATGCACAACGAACTGAAGTACGACGTCGTGGTGGTGGGCGCCGGCATCGTCGGCCTCGCGCACGCCTACCACGCCCATCTCCGCGGGCTCACCGTGGCAGTCGTCGACCATGCCGACGGCGTGGTCGGTGCCTCGGTGCAGAACTTCGGCCATGCCTGCATCACCGCCCAGTCCGGTGTCGCGCTGGAGTATGCGCGTGCCGGCCGGCGACACTGGCTGGATCTGTCCCTACGGGCCGGCTTCTGGTCGGCCGAGGCGGGCACCTATTGCGTGGCGCGTCATGACGACGAACTGGAGGTGATGCGCGAGTTCGCCGCGACCCGCCCCGCCGGCGACGTCCGGCTGTTGGGCCGCGACCAGATCACCGATCGCCTGCCGGTGCGCGATCGCAGCGTCACCGGCGGGATGTACCTGCCCAACGACTTGCAGGTCGACCCCCGCACCGCGGCGCCGTCGATCGCGCGTTGGCTCTCCTCGGTTGGTGTCGATTTCTATTGGCGCACTGCGGCTGTGGGTTTCGGCGAGGGAGTCGTGCACACCTCGCGCGGATCTCTGACGGCGGGCATCACGTTCGTCACGGTCAACTACGACATCGACCGGTTGTTCCCCGCGCTGGCCGAGCGCGACGGACTGGTGCGGTGCCGGCTGCATATGCTGCGTGCCACGCTGCCACTCGAATTCACCCTTCCCGCACCGCTGTTCACCGGATGGTCACTGCTGCGTTACTCCGCCTTCGAGACGCTGCCCAGCGTCGGCGCGGTGGCCGACCGGCTGCATACGGAATATCCCGGATACCTCGACATCGACCTGCATCAGATGTACACGCCGCAGCCCGACGGCTCCCTGCTCATCGGTGACACCCATGTCCGCGAAGTCTCCGCGGCGTCGTTCCAGTCCGAGTACGGATTCGAAGTCCTTCTCGAAGAGGCGCGAAAGCTGTTCGGTGTCAAGGATATCGACGTCTCCGAACGCTGGCAGGGCGTGTACTGTTCGGCCCCCGGGCAGGAGTTCCTGATCGAGGAACCGATCGAGCGGACCCACGTCGTGACCGTCACCACCGGTATCGGCATGACCACCAGCATGGGCCTGGCCGAGGACAGTCTCGCGCGCGCAGTGCGGCGTGACGCGGTCGTCGCCGGCTGAGCCCGACCACCCCCACCCACCACCGAAAGGAAACCTCATGACCAGCACCGACGACCGGATCGGCCTCGTCGTCTTCGACATGGCGGGCACCACCGTCGAGGACAGCGGCCTCGTCCAGCAGTCGTTCATGGCCGCCGACGCGCACGCGGGCCTGTCGAAGACCGACGCCGATCGCGACGCCATGTTCGCCTACGTCGCCGAGACGATGGGCCAGTCCAAGATCGTGGTGTTCCGCCACCTCGCCCGCGGCAACGAGGAACAGGCCCAGGCGGCGAACAAGGAATTCGAACGCTGCTACGCCCAGCTCGTCGCCGAAGGGCACTGCAGTCCCATCCCGGGAGCCGAAGATGTCATTACTTCTTTCCGGTCGCGCGGCATCAAGACCGCGCTCACGACGGGATTCGCGAAGGAGACCCAGGACGCCATCCTCGACGCCCTCGGCTGGCACGACCTCGCCGATGTGGTGCTGTGCCCGGGGCCCGGCATGCGCGGCCGGCCCTATCCCGACATGGCCCTGGCCGCGGTGATGCGGACAGAGACGATCTCCGTGCGGTCGATGGTCGTCGTCGGCGACACGTCGTCGGATGTGCTCACCGGTCTGCGCGCCGGGGCCCGGGCCTCGGTGGGCGTCTTGACCGGCGCGCACGACACCGCCCAGTTCTCCGCGGCCGGTGCCACCCACATCCTGGACAGTGTCGCCGATCTGCCCGGATTGGTGGCCGCCCTCAGCTGATTCGACAACCGGGCGGGGCAGTGCCGCGCGTGCCGCCCCGCCCGGGCATCCCGGTTTCCGCCCAACGCGCACATCTGCTTTCGCCGCCCTGGCTTCTTCCCGGCCCGCCACGTCCCCGTCTGCCGGCCGAGCGTCCCCTGCTGTCTCCGAGCGGCGCCCCTCCTTTCCCGCCCCGCGACGCCTACATTGAGGTCGACTGCCATGTCACAAGCCATGACTGCCCAAACCCGCACCAAGAACCCCCGCTACGAGCGTTGGCGCATCCAGATCTTCGCGATCACCTGGATCGTCTACGCCGGTTTCTATTTCACCCGCCAGGCCTTCTCCGTGGCCAAACTCGGCATCCTGGAAGACCCGGTGCTCAGCACCACCCTGACCAAGAGCACGCTGGCCGACCTCGACGCCGCCTACCTCGCCGCCTACGCCGTCGGGCAGTTCATGTGGGGTCAGGTATCGGACCGGTTCGGGCCGCGCATCGTCGTGCTCGGCGGTCTGGCCATCTCGGCGATCGCCACGCTGTTCATGGGTCTGCTGCCCGCGCTCGTCTTCCTGCTGCCGCTGATGATCGTGCAGGGCCTCGCCCAATCCACCGGCTGGTCAGGCACGTTGAAGAATATGGCGCAGTTCTTCTCCATCGGGGAACGCGGCCGCGTTCTCGGTTTCTGGAGTACCAACTACGCCTTCGGCGGCCTGGTGGCTCCCCCGCTGCTCGGATTCGTCGCCTACACCGTCTTCGGCACCTGGCGCGCCGCGTTCTTCACCGGTGCGGCCATCGTCGTGGTGGTGTTCGTCCTGATGCTGCTGTTCCAGCGCAACCGCCCGCAGGATGTGGGGCTGCCCAGCATCGAGGAGTACCACTCCGTGGAGGACGTGGCCGAACTCGACGAGTCGAAGGAAGCCGAGGCGGTGGCCGCCCCAACCCCGTCGTGGCGGGAGTCGCTGGGCGTGGTGCTGCGCGACCGGATGGTGCGCACCCTGGGCGCGGCCTACTTCCTGCTCAAACCCGCCCGCTACGCGATCCTGTTGTGGGGACCTGTCATCGTCGCCGAGCGTCTACACGACGCGGGTAACCTGCAGGCCGTCACGATCCCCATCGCCTTCGGCGTCGCGGGAATCCTGGCGCCGATCCTGCTCGGCCGCGTCTCAGACCGGGTGTTCAAGGCCCGCCGCATCCCCGCCTGCGTGCTGAGCCTTGCCGTGCTGGTCGCTGTCCTCGCGCTGTTCACGCCGCTGACCGCGACCGGCAATGCGTGGATGATGGTGGCGGTACTGGCCCTCATCGGCCTCTCCATCTACGGTGCCGACGCGATGATCTCCTGCGTCGCCGCGGTCGACTTCGGCACCTCCAAGCATGCGGGCACGGTGACCGGCCTGATCAACGGCTGCGGCTCGGTCGGCGCCATTCTCGGCGGGCTGCTGCCCGGCTACCTGAGCACGTCGACGCTGTTCTACGGGTTCGCCGTCGCCGCCTTCGTGGCCATGCTGCTGCTCATCCCGCACTGGAACCGCATGCCCGCCGCGGATTAGCGGTTCGCGCCGTTCACCGCGCGGGTGTCGATGGTGCGGGCGTTGACGATGCTGAACGCGACGATATCGGGTCGGTAGCGGTCGTCGGCGTACTCGAAAGCCGTCCCGCTCTCGTCCCGCGACGTGCGCCGCTCCCGCAATAACGGACTGCCCAGGTCGATTCCGAGGTTCTCGGCGTCGACCTGGGCAGCCGCCACTGCGTCGAGCACATGCTCCATCGAGTCGAACTGGACGCCACGGCCCGCCAGGTAGTCGGTGATCGAACCGGAGTCGGTGTCGAAATCGAACAACAGCGAGCCGACGGAGTCGACGAAAGTGCTGCGTTCGATCATCGCGGGCTCGCCGTCGAGCAGCCGCACCCGCAGCACCTCGACGACAAAGTCGTCGGAGCCCAACCCCAACGCCACCCGTGCGGGCTCGCCCGCCCTGCGGCGGGCCACCTCGAGCGTCCGGCTGTCCGCGGTGCGGCCGTTGAGTTCGGCCCACTGGGTGAACGGGGTGAAGGTATTCAGCGTCTGGGTCACGTCGTGACTGCGCACCACGGCGGGCTTGCCACGCGAAAGTCGGATCAGGCCTTCGCTTTTCAATGTGGCGAGAGCTTGACGCACCGGGCCTCGCGACACATCGAACTCGGCGCACAGCGCATTCTCGGTGGGTAGCGAGTCGCCGATCGCATACTGGCGGCTGACGATGCGCTGCCGCAGTTCCGCCGCGACGTGCTCGTGCCTGGCGCGGGGCCCGGCCCCGGGCGCTGTCGACGCCATGGTGCCCACCTCCCGTGCCGTCCGTGTTGTCATGACAACTTCACGTCATCCTAGTTGGCCGCGCGGGCGGCCTGGCGAATCACCCGGTGCACGAACCCCAGTTTGGCGACGACGGGCGGCGGGATCTCGAACGGGTACAGCGGATCCTTGCCCATCGCGGTGTTCACCCGGTTGAAGAACAGTGAGATCCACCTCCAGTCGTAGAGCAACCGCTCGATCGGGGCGTCGGCGTAGGACTCCAGCGGCGCGGCGTCACGCGGGGCGGAGAAACGGACCCGGTCGGCGTGCAGCACCATGCCGGCCTCCCGGCTGGTGTCGATGGTGTCGGCGATATGCAGGTAGTGGGCGAAGCATTCGGCGAAGTCCTCCCACGGGTGCATGGTCGCGTACTCGGAGATGAACGATTCACGCCAGGTGTCCGGCGCGCCGAACTTGTAGTGGCGCTGAATGGCCTCGGCGTAACCGGCGCGTTCGTCGCCGAACAGCTCCCGGCACCGGTCGAGGTAGGTCTGTGCGCCGGGGCCGGTCTCGACGAGCACGTTCTGGTAGTAGTGCCCGACCTCGTGACGGAAGTGGCCGAGCATGGTGCGGTAGGGCTCGCCGAGGCGCACCCGCAGCTGTTCGCGGTAGGCGTCGAGCGTTTCCACGAGATCGATGGTGATCACGCCGTCGGCGTGCCCGATCGTCACCTTCTCACCGGTGGTGTAGCTGGACAGCAGGTCGAAGGCCAGCCCACCCTCGGTGCGCCAGAACGGTTCGATCGGCAGGCCGATGTCGTGTAACTGGAAGACGAGTCGCCGCAGGGCGCCCGCCGCGGGCACCAGCTTCTCGCGGGCGATCGTGTCGTCGGGTGCGGGTTCGTGACGGATCAGGGAATCGGCCAGACACCGGCCCCGCTGATATGCGTCGTGCTCCTCCTCGGGCACCAGCCAGTTGCAGGCCAGGTTCCCCGACTGGGTGCAGCGCACCCAGTGTTCGCCGCCGACAAACGCGACATCGCCGTCGACGGCGAGCATCTCCCTGCTGGGCAGGTGCAGGCCGACGTGGGCCCCGCAGGTCCGGCACTCCGCCGCCTCGAACGCGGTGAAGTTGTTGCAGACGGGGCAGGCGAATGCGCGCACGCGCCCATGGTGTCACGGTCGGGCCTGAACGCGAGGGGACGAATCCCACGGTGGTAGACAAGTGCGGTGACGTCTTCGCCGACCCCCGCGCCGCTGGAAGGTCTCGACCTCACCGCCCTGGACCGGCACCTGCGTTCGGAGGGGATCGCCCGGGCCGGCGCGCTACGTGCCGAGCTGATCTCCGGCGGCCGCTCCAACCTGACGTTCCTGGTGGCCGACGACGCCTCGAAATGGGTGCTGCGCCGACCACCGCTGCACGGTCTGACACCGTCGGCCCACGATATGGGTCGCGAGTACCGGGTCGTCGCGGCGTTGCACGGCACCGCCGTTCCGGTGGCCCGCGCGGTCACGATGCGCGACGACGACACGGTGCTCGGCGCCCCGTTCCAGATGGTCGAGTACGTACCCGGCCGTGTCATCCGCACCGCGGCCCAGCTCGACACGCTCGGCGGTGTCGCGGAGATCAGCGCCTGCGTCGACGCGCTGATCGTGGTGCTCGCGCAGCTGCACGCGGTCGACCCGAATGCGGTGGGGCTGGGCGACTTCGGCAAACCCGCGGGCTACCTGCAGCGGCAGGTGCGGCGGTGGGGTTCGCAGTGGGACCTGGTGCGCCGGGCCGACGATCCGAGCGACGCGGACGTGCACCGTCTGCATGCCGCGCTCGGGCAGGCACTCCCGCAGCACAGCCGCGCCTCGATCGTGCACGGCGACTACCGCATCGACAACACGATCCTGGATTCGGCCGACGCGGCGCGGGTGGTGGCGGTGCTGGATTGGGAGCTGTCCACGCTGGGCGACCCGCTCAGCGACGCCGCGTTGATGTGCGTCTACCGCGACCCGCTGTTCGATCTGGTGCTACCCACCGGAGGAGCGGCGTGGGCGGCGCCGCTGATGCCGTCGGCCGACGACCTGGCACACCGCTACTCGCTGGCCGCCGGGCAGCCGCTGGAGCACTGGCCGTTCTACATGTCGCTGGCCTACTTCAAAGTGGCGATCATCGCGGCGGGCATCGCTTTTCGAAGCCGTATGGGTGGCGGTGCGGCGGAGTCGGACCGCGCGAGCGAGGCCGTCGGCGCGTTCGTCGCCGCGGGACTCAACGCGCTGAAGGCATGACGCCGGGTCAGCGCAGCGACACCATCCGGTCGACGGAGTCCGCGGGCAGTTCGCCGTCGACGACGGCCGTGACCGTCGCGCTGTTGAGGGTGATCGAACCCTTGTGGTTGTCCAGGAATGCGGTGTCGGCGGCGTCGCGCCCGGTCGCGATCCGCACCATCGCCTGACGGGGCGACAGGCAGGTGGCGTCCACCACCCGCCACTGACCGTCGACGTACGCCTCGGCGACGGCGTGGAAGTCCATCGGGTCGCATCCGGGCGCGTAGACGGCCACCAATCGGGCCGGCACGTTGACGGCCCGCAGCAGCGCCACCACCAGATGGGCGTAGTCGCGGCAGACGCCGGCTCCGGCCAGCAGGGTGTCGACGGCTCCGTCGATGGGGTCGGAGGAACCCGGCACGTAACTCAGCCGGGTGCCGACCCATGACGACACCTTCTCCAACAACGTCGCCGAATCGGCGAACTCGCCGAATTCGGTCGCCGCGAAGCCGAAGAACTTGTCGGCCTCGGCGTACCGGCTGGGCCGCAGGTATGTCGACAGGTCGATGTCGTCGACGGGCGCCGGGTCGGCCTGGCCGAGGATGGTCGCCGAGTAGCTGACCTTGAGTTTGCCCACGCCGGCGTCGAACTTGTGGATCCGGTTGCCGTGGGCGCCGGCGATCTCCGTTGCCCGGATCGGTGCCCCGTCCAGTTCGAAGGTGAGCGATTCGGTGACCTGCGCACCGGGCTGGGGTGCGACCGCGATCTGGAATTCGAGCGTTGTCGGGGCGGTGATGTCCACGTCGAGTTCGGCACCGACGTCACGTTTCATGGCAGCACGCTTTCTCCAGAACAGGGTTCTCAGGGGCACGGGCGTCAATACCCGCCGCAGCCACCCCGAAAACTGTGAGGTAGCCCACCGCGTCGGGCCCGGCGCCGGCTAGCGCATGGCCTTGAGGGCCTTCTTGGTGGCTCGGCGCAGCTGATAGATGCGCACCGTGCCCACCGCGACGGTGAGCAGTCCGCCGCAAACGGCGGCGAACAGGATCGCCACACCGACCGGCAGGTTCCACTCCCACGTGAAGAAGTGGATCGTGGCCGACCCGGTGTTCTGCAGAATGAACACCAACAGCACGATCAACACCAGGAAGCCGACGATCAGGGCGGACCACAGTGCTGCCGCGCGGGTGAATTTGACCGGCGAAACCTGGGCGGCGGGTGGTGTCGGGTCCGCGGTGACGGCCGTGTCGTCGGGGATCGACGGCAGCGTCGCGGGTGGCACCGCAGGCGGTTCGCCGGGGAGGTGCCCGGTGCGGGGCCGCTCGGGCGAGACGTGCGGATCGCTGGTCATGTGTCCATCTTTGCCCTTTCGGGTAACTATTGAAACCCGCGCGTTGGGGCTCACGCTGAATCAAAGCGCGGCGTTCCGGCGGTGGTCCCGATACTGTCCGGAGAAACCCATGCGTCGAGAGGACATCCGACATGTCGAGCACGCGTTCCCGGGGTGGGTGCCTGCTGGCCGCCCTCACCGCACTGATCGTCGCGCTGACGATGTCGGGCTGCGGCAGCTCCGACCCGGTGGGCGGGGGTGGCACCGCGTCGACCGATACGAAGGCGATCGTGGTGGGCTCCGCGGACTTCCCGGAGTCGAAGATCATCGCCGAGATCTACGCCCAGGCCCTCGAGGCCAACGGTTTCACCGTGACCCGTCAGCTGGGCATCGGCAGCCGCGAGACCTATATCCCGGCGCTCAAAGACCATTCGATCGACCTGATTCCCGAGTACACCGGGAATCTCTTGCTGTACTTCGACCCGAAGTCGACGGTCACCACTCCGGCAGAGGTGGAAACGGAGCTGCGGCGCGCCCTGCCCGGCGATCTGGCGATCCTGACCCCGTCACCGGCCTCCGACTCCGACACGGTGACGGTCACCGCGGACACCGCAAAAAAGTGGAATCTCAAGACGATCGGGGATCTGGCACCGCATTCCGCCGAGGTCAAATTCGCCGCCCCGTCGGAGTTCCAGAACCGGCCGGTCGGGCTGCCCGGGTTGAAAGCCAAGTACGGACTGGACATCGCGCCCGCCAACTTCGTGGCGATCAGCGACGGCGGCGGCCCGGCCACCGTGCGGGCACTCGTGGACGGCACGGTGACGGCGGCCAACATCTTCAGCACGTCGCCGGCCATTCCGCAGAACAACCTGGTGGTGCTCGAGGACCCCGAGAACAACTTCCTGGCCAGCAACGTGGTCCCGCTGGTCAACGCGCAGAAGACCTCCGACGAGCTCAAGTCCGTCCTGGATGCCGTATCGGCCAAACTCACCACCGCCGGGCTGACCCAGCTCAACACCGAGGTCTCCGGCAACGCCGGTGTCGACCCCAAGGAGGCCGCCGCTAACTGGGTCCGGGACAACGGCTTTGACAAGCCGATCCAGGGCTGAGAGGTGATCGGGTTCGACGGCGTCACCAAGCAGTATCCCGACGGCACCGTTGCGGTGGACGATCTCACCCTCGACGTCGAGCAGGGCACACTGGCGGTGTTCGTCGGCCCGTCCGGCTGCGGTAAGACCACCTCGATGCGGATGATCAACCGGATGATCGAGCCGACGTCGGGCACGGTCACCGTCGACGGCGCCGACGTGTCCGCGGTCGACCCGGTCAAACTCCGCCTCGGAATCGGCTACGTCATCCAGAGTGCCGGCCTGATGCCGCATCAGCGGGTGATCGACAACGTCGCCACCGTGCCCGTCCTCAAGGGTGAGTCGCGCCGGTCGGCGCGGCGTGCCGCTCTGGGTGTGCTCGAACGCGTCGGGCTGGATCCCAAGCTGGCCAATCGCTACCCCGCCCAACTGTCCGGCGGTCAACAGCAGCGGGTGGGGGTGGCCCGCGCACTGGCCGCCGATCCGCCCATCCTGTTGATGGACGAGCCGTTCAGCGCCGTCGACCCGGTGGTGCGCGATGAGCTGCAGGCCGAAATGTTGCGTCTGCAAAGCGAATTGCAAAAGACGATCGTCTTCGTCACCCACGACATCGACGAGGCGGTCAAACTGGGCGACAAGGTCGCGGTGTTCGGCCCCGGCGGCGCCCTGCAACAATACGATCCGCCTGCGCGGCTGCTGTCCAACCCCGCCAACGACTTCGTGTCGGGTTTCATCGGCACCGATCGCGGATACCGCGGTCTGCAGTTCTTCCACGCCAGCGGGCTACCGCTGCACCACATCCAAACGGCCACAGAGGATCAGATCGATGGTCTGGAGCTCGCGGCGGAGACCTGGGTGCTGGTGACGACGACGGGCGGCGGGCCGTACGGCTGGCTCGATGCCGGCGGCGTCGACGTGCATCGGCGGGGCGGAACACTGTATGACAGTGTGCGCGCGGGTGGTTCGCTGTTCCGTCCCGACGGCACCTTGCGTCAGGCCCTGGACGCGGCGCTGTCTTCCCCGTCGGGTGTCGGCGTCGCCGTGGACGCCGACGGGAAAGTGGTCGGCGGTGTGCTGGCCACCGACGTGCTCGGTGCGCTCGACAGGCAGCGGAAGACCTGACGATGCGCTATCTGCTCACCCACCTCGACGACGCCTGGGCCCTCACGCTGATCCACCTGCGCCTGTCGCTGATCCCGGTGCTGCTCGGGTTGGTGATCGCCGTCCCCCTGGGTGCGCTCGTCCAGCGGACCACCACGGTGCGCCGGCTGACCACCGTCACCGCGAGTATCGTCTTTACGATCCCGTCGCTGGCGCTGTTCGTGGTGCTGCCGCTGATCATCCCGACGCGGATCCTCGATGAGGCCAACGTGATCGTGGCGTTGACGCTCTACACCACGGCGCTGCTGGTGCGGGCGGTGCCCGAGGCGTTGGATGCGGTGCCTGCGCAGGTCCGCGACGCGGCCACCGCCATCGGCTACAAGCCGCTGGTGCGGATGTTGAAAGTTGAACTGCCGCTGTCTATTCCGGTTCTGGTGGCCAGTCTGCGGGTGGTCGCGGTGACCAATATCTCGATGGTGTCGGTGGGGTCGGTGATCGGGATCGGCGGACTCGGCAGCTGGTTCACCGAGGGGTACCAGGCCGATAAGAGCGACCAGATCGTCGCGGGCATCGTCGCGATCTTCGTGCTGGCCATCGTGATCGACACCCTGATCATGGTGGCCGGGCGATTCGCCACCCCGTGGGTGCGCGCGGCCGGCGGTTCCACCCGCGCGGCGCGCAGCTCCGCCAAGGCGGCCGCGTGAACGCCCTGCAACAGGCGCTGACCTACATCTTCACCGCCGCCAACTGGGGCGGTCCGGCCGGACTGGGTGCGCGGATCGCCGAGCATCTGCAGTACACCGCGGTGGCGGTGGCGGTGTCGGCGCTCATCGCCGTGCCGCTGGGCATGGTCATCGGGCATACCGGGCGCGGCACCTTCCTGGTCGTCACCGGAGTGAACGCGCTGCGGGCGCTGCCCACCCTGGGCGTGCTGCTGCTCGGCGTGCTGCTGTGGGGGCTGGGTCTGCTGCCGCCGACGGTGGCGCTGATGCTGCTCGGGATCCCGCCGCTGCTGGCGGGCACCTACGCGGGCATCTCCAACGTCGAACGCACCGTGGTCGACGCCGCGCGGTCGATGGGGATGACGGAATCACGCATCCTGCTGCGCGTGGAGACGCCGATCGCGATGCCGCTCATCCTGGGCGGGCTGCGGACGGCGACGTTGCAGATCGTGGCCACCGCCACCGTCGCCGCCTACGCCAGCCTGGGTGGATTGGGCCGGTATCTGATCGACGGCATCAAGGTCCGGCAATTCCACATCGCGCTGGTCGGGGCGCTGACGGTGACGGCGCTGGCGCTGATCCTCGACGCCGCGCTGGCGTTCGCGGTGTGGTTGTCGGTGCCCGGCGCCGGGCGGTTCGGACGCTGGGGCGCGATGCCGCAACCGCTGCTCGGCGACGAGATCGCGCTCGAATCGCGTCCCGGCGCGGCGAATCGGGCCAAGGCGAGTTCCCCAGCTGGCCACGAACGGGCGGGTCCGTCGCCTACGGTAGACGGGTGAGCGCACCCAAGTCTGATGAGAGCGAGAGTGCCTGGCCGGCGGTCCTGACATGGCGGGCCCATGATGTGCCGAGGATGGAGTCGGTGCGGGTGCAGCTGTCCGGCAAACGCATCAAGGCCTACGGACGGATCGTCGCCGCCGCCACCGCATCGCACCCGGCGTTCTCCGCGTCCTATGACCTCGTCACCGACGAGAGCGGAGCGACCAAGCGGTTGTCGCTCACCGTCACCCTCGCCGAACGGGAGCGCCAGCTCTCGATCGCGCGTGACGAGGAGAACATGTGGCTGATCCAGGATCACCAGAATCAGACGAAACGTTCGGCCTATGACGGTGCGCTCGACGTCGACGTGATCTACAGCCCGTTCTTCAACGCGCTGCCGATCCGGCGCACCGCACTCTACGAACGCACCGACACGGTGAAGCTGCCGGTCGTCTACGTCCGGCTGCCCGACCTGTCCGTCGAACCCGCGACGATCAGCTACAGCAGCGCCGGGCCGGACCGCGCGGCGGGGATCAAGCTGATGTCGCCGGTCGCCGAGACCACGATCACCGTGGACTCCGAAGGCTTCATACTCGACTACCCAGGACTGGCAGAGCGGATCTGATCACCCCGCCGGCCCGGCCCGCCGCCGCGAGTTCGTCGCGCCAGTTCTCGGCGCCGACGACGGTGGTGATGATCTCGGGGCGGCTGAAGCTGTCGTAACGCATCCGGGCGGCGTGCCCGGCCTCGACGATGTCGGCGGCCGAATCCTGCGCCGCGAGGGTGCCGCGGGTGTGGGTGAGCAGTTCGATGGCACGGTCCAGCGCCGGCAGTAGCTGGCCGGAGTTCGCCTCGCACATGGCTCGGACGAGGTCGGGCGCGGTGCCCGCCACCCGGGTGCCGTCCCGGAACGATCCGGCGGCCAGCGCGAACGCCAGCGGCACCTCGCCCGCGGTGATGGCGAGGGCCTCGGCGAGCAGATGCGGCAGATGTGAGATGGCGGCGGCGGCCGCGTCGTGTTCGTCGGATCTGGCCGGGACCACCACCGCTCGGCAGTCCAGCGCCAGCCGCATCACCTCGATCCACACGTCGGGTGCGACGTCGTCGTCGACGCTGATCACCCAGGGTGCGCCGACGAACAGGGCGGCGTCACCGGCCGCCCAGCCGGAGTGCGCAGTACCCGCCATCGGATGGCCCCCCACGAACCTCGCCCGCAGCCCGGCCGCTTCGACCTCGCGCAGTACGGCGCCCTTGACGCTGGTGACGTCGGTCAGCGCGCAGTCCGGCGCGGTGTCGCGAATATGTCCCAGCAACATCGGCATGGCGGGCATCGGCACCGACAGGACCACCAGGGCGTCGCTGTCGGCGGCGCGGCGCAGGGTGGCCTCGAGGTGTTCGGTCGCGTCGAACCCGTCGAAGCGCGCGGCCTGCACGCCTTCCACCGAGCGGTTGTAGCCGAACACCTCGCGTCCGGCGGCTGCGGCCGCCCGCATCACCGATCCGCCGATCAAACCCAGACCCAGCACGCACACGGGTGTCTTCGTCACGCAACCAGGTTGGCATACGTCGCTGAACGGCAAACGTCGCGCACCGGGCCGCACCCGGTCGAAACCGGGGCCATCCCTGGTCAGGGCCCAGGTCGGCGACTAGCGTAGGCGGACATGGGAGCACAGCGTGCACCGGCGCAGGACCAGGGGGACGTCCCCGACGGCTTCGGCGTCGCGGTCGTCCGGGAGGACGGCAAGTGGCGATGCACGGCCATGCGCCGCGCCTCACTGAGCAGTCTGTCGGCCGCCGAAACGGAGTTGCGTGAGCTGCGCAGCGCGGGCGCGGTGTTCGGTCTGCTCGACGTCGACGACGAGTTCTTCGTGATCGTGCGGCCCGCCCCCGCGGGGACCCGGCTGCTGCTGTCCGACGCGACGGCGGCCCTGGACTACGACATCGCCGCCGAGGTGCTGGAGAAGCTCGACGCCGACATCAGCGCCGAGGAACTCGACGACGCCGAACCGTTCGAGGAAGGCGACCTCGGGCTGCTGTCCGATATCGGCCTGCCCGAGGCCGTGCTCGGTGTCATCCTCGACGAGTCCGACCTGTACGCCGACGAGCAGCTGGGCCGGATCGCCCGCGAGATGGGTTTCGCCGACGAGCTTTCCGCGGTGCTCGACCGTCTGAATCGGTGAGCTTCCCCTCCGACGAGGAGCTGATTCGCGCGGCGCTGTCGGCCGCGGTTGGGGTGGGTCCGCGGGACGTGCCGATCGGCGCGGTCGTCGTGGCAGCCGACGGCCGTGAACTGGCCAGGGCGGGTAACGCTCGGGAGGAGTCGGGGGATCCGACGGCCCACGCGGAGGTCCTGGCGTTGCGCGCGGCGGCGCGGGTGCTCGGGGACGGCTGGCGTCTGGAGGGTGCCACGCTGGCGGTCACCGTCGAACCCTGCACGATGTGCGCGGGCGCGCTGGTGTTGGCGCGGGTGACCCGACTGGTGTTCGGGGCGTGGGAGCCCAAGACGGGTGCGGTCGGGTCGCTGTGGGATGTGGTGCGCGACCGGCGTTTGACGCACCGGCCGCAGGTCAGGGGTGGGGTGCTGGCCGGGGAGTGCGCGGCACCGCTGGAGGAGTTCTTCGCGCGGCAGCGATGAGCGCTTGCGCGAAGAGCCGAGGGTGGCGATGAGCGCTTGCGCGAAGAGCCGAGGGTGGCGATGAGCGCTTGCGCGAAGAGCCGAGGGCCGCGATGAGCGCTTGCGCACATCGAGATCCACGTTTTGCAGGCACGGTCTCGGGGTTTGTCTGCAAAACGTGGATCTCGGCGGGCGTGGGTATCCGGTGGGCCGCTCCGCAGGCGTCCGGACCGCGATTATGGCCAGCCGGATTCGGCCGGTAAGCTGCCACACGGTGGCGTGTCCGAGCGGCCTAAGGAGCACGCCTCGAAAGCGTGTGACGGGTAACCCCCGTCCGAGGGTTCAAATCCCTCCGCCACCGCCATAGCCCCCCTGCGACGCAGGTAAGGGGCTGTTTTCATGTCGGCCCGGCCCGCCGCGTCACACCCGCTGCAGCGGGCAGGTCCACACCGGCAGGTCATGGTGACCCGGCTGATGAAGGGCGACGAGGAGGTCGTCGACCTCAAACGCAAATTCGACACCGCGGTGGCCAACCATCCCGAGGTGGTACGTCCCGAGCTGATGGTGTTGCGCCACACACATGTTCACGCCGCGGAGCATCCCGACGGCTGGCGGCCCGCGGCGGCGGCGATCTCGAAGTTCTACCGCACCTTCGACGCCTGGTTCGGAAACAAGACCACCCCGGTCAACGGCTTCCTCGACCCCAGCCCGGAGTCGAAGTTCGCGGGCAGGCCCGAATTCGAGCTGGATTCGCTGCACCGGACGGCGATGATCGGCATCCTGCCGCACGAGGAGAAGCGCACATCGCTGGAGCTGTTCATCAAGGAGGTTGTGCCGGCCTTCCAGTGACGCGTGGTCGCGGGAAAGCGCTACGGGTCGCGCGGCTGCCTGGCAAACTGTGTTCACCCGGCAGACCGGACCGTCCCGCCGATCCGTGGAGGCGACACCATGCCGACCACCGCAATCCGGGTCGAGGTGCTGCCGGCGCGGCTGGGCGACTGCATCCTGGTGGAATGCCTGCGTGAGCACGCCCCGCCGTGGCGGATGCTCGTCGACGGCGGTCCGCCTGACACCTGGCCGCTGCTGGAGGCGCGGTTGCGCCGCGACGACCGGGATCTCGACGTCGCCGTGGTCACCCACATCGACAGCGACCACATCGGCGGAATGATCCCGTTCCTGGACAGCGATCTGGCCGGCCGTGTCGGCGACTACTGGTTCAACGGCCGCACCCATCTGCCGGACGTGGCGACCCGCAGCGTCCGACAGGGTGAGAGCGTGGTGGCCGCGCTGCTGGGGGAGACCCAGGGCCGGGTGCTGCCGTGGAACCTGGCGTTCGGCGGCGGGCCCATCGATACGGGCGACGAGACGGGGTTCCTCGACGTGGACTACGACGGCGGCCCGCACGTGACGGTGCTCTCGCCGACCGAGAAACGTCTGAAAGCCTTGGCCCGCAGGTGGTTCGACACCGTGGCGGAGGCCAGGCGGGGGTCGGCCGAGACGGCGGCCGGCGGTGCGGCTGCGCCCCTCGCCGACTTGGCGGCCGTCGCGGCCGAACGTGCACCCAAGGACGACGGAATCCCCAACGGCAGCAGCATCGCCCTGCTGATCGAGCACCGCGGGGCCAGCGTCGTGCTGGGCGCCGACGCCTTCGGCACCGTCCTGGGTGCGGGGCTGGCCGGGGTGGCCCACGCGCGCGGCCGGACCTGCCTCCCGGTCGACGCGTTCAAACTGCCCCACCACGGCAGCAAGCGCAACGTCCTCGAGGCGATGCTGAAAGTCGCTCCGGCACAGCACTATCTGGTGTCCAGTAACGGCGACACCTTCGCCCATCCCGACGACGCCGCGGTGGCGCGGGTGGTGCTGACGGGGCCGCGCGGCGCCACGCTCTGGTTCAACTACGACAACCCGCGCACACGGCGGTGGGCCGACCCCGAATTGCGTGCGCGCTACCACCACCGGACGCGCTACCCCGATGACCCGTCGGCGGGAACCGTCCTCGAACTGGACGCCAGGCCATGACCGTGACCCGCATCGCGTGGGCGACATTCGGGTCGCTGGTGTCGGAGGATCTGCACGGTGTTCCCGGGCCTGCGCTCACCGCCGCCGAGGCGGGTCTGGCCCGGACGCCGGCGGACCCGCAGTGCCAGCTCGACGCCTGCCTGGCCGCGCTGGCCGCGGGTGAGCCCAAGCGCGCACTGCGCCTGCTGGATCCGTCGCACCAGTCGCCGCGTGCCACCGCGGCGCTCACCGGGTGGGCGCGCCAGCTCGACGACAACTGGTATCCCGGCGGTGTGAGCGCCGAGTCCGAGGAGGACCCGGCCGGCCTGTACGTCGAACCCCGGCCCGGAAACCCGACCGAGGAACTGCTCGAACAGCTGGTGGCCAACGGGCCCACCGGGCTGCTGAACTCCCGGACGCTGGCGGAACGGTCACTGCGCGAAGGCGCGACACTGGGCGTGCAGCAGGCATTCGACCTGGCGTTCGGTCACCTTCAGGATCTCGCGGCGTTCGCCGACGCCGGGGAGCTGCCGGACGTGGGGATCTGGACGGCGCTGGCGGCGGCCGATCTGTGCCGCCGGGTCGGGCGCGACGAGCAGGCCGCGCTGCTTCTGGAGCAGGGCCGCGCCGCCGCGGTGCGGCGCGGCGACACGGGCAGGCAGGCGCTGTCGCACCTCGTCGAGGGCGATTGGTATGCCACGCCGGGCAGTTCGCCCGACGGGCTGGGCTGGGATCTGGCCCCCGACCAGGAACCGAGCCCGCTGCCCGCCGCCGACCCGGCACGCGCCGCCGCCTGTTACGACCGCGCCGAGGCGCTGCTCACCGCCGGCGCACCGCCCCGGCTGCGCGCCGCCCTGTCCCTGCGTCGCGCCGTACTGCTCAGGGACACGACGGAGTTCGAACTCCGTCGGGAGCATCTCGAAGCGGCGCTGACCGCGTCACGGGACGCCGGCGACGGGGCCGGTGCCCACCTCGCCGCCGTCCATCTGCTCGTGGCCGACATCGACGAGGGCCGGCTGGGTGAACACACCCTGTGGCTCGGCGGTGGCTGGCATCCGCCCGCCCAGGGGCCGGTCGCCGACCTGCTGCGCTGGGCGGAGTCGGTGGGCAGCCGCAGCTGGTGTGTCGGGCTGGGCCGGCTGCTGGAGCGCTGCGGCGACCACTGGTCGGCCAGCGGCAGCGCACCCCGGGCGCGGGTGGCCTATCTTGCTGCCCTGCCGCTGATCTCGACCGACCCCGGCGTGCCGTCGCGGGTGCTGCTCACCTCCGTCGCCGACGTCGACATGCGGTCCAACCTGGTCACCAACGCACTGCTGCGCCTCGAGCGCGGATTCGGCTCCGCGCTGGCCGACACCGGTGACACCCGCCCGAACGCCCTGGCGCAGAAACTGCACGCCGCCCTGGCGATGCTGACCGCGCATCGGGGCCGTTCGCGCGGGGCGGCGGCGCTGCTGTCCGCCGACCGCCTGGCCCGGCTGCGCGACGAAATCGCGCTGTCCGCCGACCGGATCGAACGTGAGCTGCCTCCGGCCGACGATCCGGTGCCGACCTCCTATGCCGAACTGCAGGCAGCCCGCGCGGAGATGCGGGGTGACGGGTCCCTGCAGGCGCAGGCGGACGCGTCCCGGCGGGCCGTCACGCTCATGGTGCGTTCGCAGGTCGGCGTCGCCAGGAAACTGGCCGGGATCCTCGACGTGCTGGTGCCGTTGATCCGGCTGGAGGTCGCGCAGGCGGCCGGCCAGACCGCCGATGCGCAGCGCTGGCTGTCCGCGGCGACGGAGGCGGCCCGGCGGCCGCAGACGTCCCCGGAGTTCCTGCCGCTGGTGCTGGCCACCGGCCAGCGGTTCGACGAGGCCAGGACGGTGATCGCCGACACCGGCGGGCTCTCCGACCGTTTCGAATTCCAACTGTGGATGAAGGCCAGGATTACGAGAGCGCCGCGCGCACCCTCGACCGGCTGGAATCCAGCGGTGACACCATGTCGGCGTGGCGGGACCGGTTGCAGGTCGCGCAGGTGTGGCTGGGCCGCGGTGACCGCGAGAAGGCGAGAATGACTGTCCTCGAAGCGATTTCGTCCTTCGAGGACTCCATCCGGCTGCTGCTGCGTGATCCCGAACGGCTCGACGCCTGCGACGAACCGAACGTGGCCGACCTGTATGCCACCCTGGCGCGGACGTATCTGGCGTCCGACGGGGTGACGGCGGCGCAGGCGGACGCATCCTTCGAGGCCGCCGAGCGGGTGCGAACGCTGGCCGCCCCCGCCGGGCTGGACGGCGTCACGCCCGAGCTGCGGCTGTCCTGGCAGAACGCCGCCGCGGAATACTCCGCGGTGGCCAACCGGCTGCTCTCCGAGCTGACCCGTGCCGCGGCCGACGCCGACCCCGGGTTCTCGGCACTGGACCGCCTCGACGGACGCCTCGCCGAACTCGAACACGCCATCGACACCCAGGACCGCGGCGTGCTGTTGCGTCGCACCACACCCGCCCCGCCGGCCCGGGCCGCGGACCTGCGGCGCCACCTCGCCGACGGGACCGTGCTGCTCGAATATCTGGCGGTCGGTGACGATGTGCTGGCGTGGGCGGTGAGCAGGGACGGTATCCGTCCGGTGCACCGGACGGTGCCCGGACGCGAGCTGACCGCGATGGTGCGGGCCCACCACGCCGGATGCGCGGCGGGCGCCGCCCCGGCGACCCGGTTGTCGGCCCTGCTGATCGACCCGTTCGCCGATCTGCTGCGGGCCAACGGCCGGGTGGTGGTCGTGCCGTTCGGTCCGCTCAACCTCGTCCCGTTCCACGCGCTGCGCCTTGACGGTGCGCCGCTGGCCCTCACCCACGTCGTGTCCTACGCGTCGCGGGCGGCGAGCCTGCTCGAGCGCGACGGACAACCGGACCCGGCCGCACCCGCCGCCCGGCCGCTCGTGGTCGGTGACCCGGCGTTCGATCCGGCTGCCCGTCCGGGGCTGCGGCGCCTGCCCGGTGCGCGGGTGGAGGCGGGCGCCGTCGCGGCGGCGCTCGGCGTGCCCGCCGGCGACGTGCTCGTCGACGAGGCCGCGACCGAGGCCGCGGTGGCGCCCCGCCTGGAGCGCTGCGATCTCCTGCACGTGTCCAGCCACGGGCATCTCGACGAACTGTCGCCGTTCGCCTCGGCGCTGGTGCTGGCCGGCAGCGACGAGTTGTCCGTCGCCGACATCACCGGGCTGCGGTTCGGCACCGGCCTCGCCGTGCTGACCGGCTGCGACACCGGGCGCGGCAACGCCACGCTGGGCGGTGACGTCGTCGGACTGACCCGGGCGTTGCTGCGGGGCGGCGTCGACCGTGCCGTGGTCTCCCTGTGGCCCGTCGACGATGCGGTGGCGCCGGTGGTGATGAGTCGTTTCTACGCCGGGCTGGGCGACGGGCTGGCGCCGGCCTACGCGCTCACCGCCGCGCAGCGCGCCGTGTACGCGATGAGCGCCGCCGATCTCGATGCCGCCTACGGTGCGCTGGGCGGGGAGCCTGCGGGGGAGCGGCGGCGCCGGGGGTTGGACCTCGATCCCGAGCTGCGCGACGACGAGGACGTCCCGGAGGCGCTCGGCGGTGATGCCGAACGCTACTGGGCGCCGTTCATCGTCGTCGACTGACTGGTCCGCTCAGCCGGCCAGCGCGGGACGCAGGAAGTCGCCGGACACCGAGATCGCCGGCGTGGACTCGTTGCCGCCGACCACCAGCGTGGCGAACGCGATGTCACCGGCGATCCCGGCGAACCAGCCGTGCGCCTGCGTGTTGTCGCCGAACTCGGCGGTGCCCGTCTTCCCGCCGAGTCCGTCGATGTCGTTCAGCGCGGTGGCCGTGCCCTCGGTGACGGTCAGCCGCATCATCGCCCGCAGCGCGTCGACGACGTCGCCCGCCAACGGGACCGACGGGGTGTCGGCGGTGGTCTTCTCACCGTCGATGAGGCCCGGGGTGATGGTCGCGCCGTGCGCGAGGCTGGCCTCGGCCACCGCGAGGCCGAACGGCGTGACGGTCACCGAACCCTGGCCGATGCCGTTCTCCACCCGTTGCGCCGGGGTGTCGGCGGCGGGCACACGCCCGGTGACGGTGGTCAGCCCGGGGATCACGAAGTCGACGCCGATGCCGAAGTCCCGGGCCGTGGCGCTCAGCGCGTCGGGCGGTAGCCGATCGGCGAGCGCGCCCATGGTGGTGTTGCAGGATTTCGCGAACGCTGTCGACATCGGCACGGTGCCGAGGTCGAACTCGTCGTTGTTGGGGATGGTGCGGTTCTCGATGGTCAGTTTGCCCGGGCAGGCCACCGGGGTGTCCGGTGTGACCAGACCGGCCTGCAGCGCCGCCGCGGTGGTGATCGTCTTGAACGTCGACCCGGGCGGATACAGACCCGAAAATGCCAGCGGCCCTTGGGCATCGGCGGCCCCGTTCTGGGCGGCGGCCAGGATCCCGCCGGTGGATCCGGAGATCGCCACCAGGACGGTGGGGCGGGTCTCGGTGGCCACCGCGCTCTGGGCGAGCAGCTGCAGCCGCATGTCCAAGGTGGTGCGCAGCGGTTCGGTCGGTCCGTGTGGAGTGGCGGTCAGTTGCTGCGCGGGCGCCCCGGACGGGTCCACGAGCGATACCGACCAGCCCGCGGTGCGGGTGATCCAGTCGTGCCAGACGGTGGGCAGCTCACCCATCGCGGGGGAGGCGAGTTCGCGGTTGGTGGTCAGCAGCTCACCCTGCTCCTGTACCCGCACGCCGGGGATCTGGCTCAGCCGTTCGGAGACCTGCGCGAGGTCGTCCTCGCGCAGCTTCATCACGGTCACGGCCGCATCGGTGGTCGAATCGAACTGCGCGGCGATCCACTCCGGGGTGATGGTGTCGAACTGGGACAGCACACCGGCCAGGTCGGGGGCGTAGTTCAGATGGGCGCGTTCCAGGGTGACGACGCCGACGTTCTGCCAGGTCATCAACGGTTGCCCGGTGCGGTCGAGAATCGGCGTCAACAGGTCGCTGTCCTGGCTGTACTGGAAGTTCAGTCCCCCGGTCATATCGCGGTGCAGCAGGGCGGGCGACCACGCGATACGCCAGTCGTCGCCGTCGCGCGCCGCCGTGCCGGCGGTGTCGTAGCCGAAGTCGCGTCCCGTGCCGAACGTCCAGTGGTACCGCAGCGTGGCGGCTCCGTCGCCGTCCCCGTCGGCCTTGTCGACGTCGATGCGCACGCTCGCGCCTTCGCCCATCCCGGCAAACATGCCGTCGATCGTCGCCTTGGCCGACGCGGGGTCGTCGGTCTGATTCGCCGCGGCGGCCGCGTCGCGGCGCGACAGCGCGTCGGCGAACGCCCGGAACGGTTCCAGCGGGTCGGTGCCGAATAGCGAACAGCCCACCAGCGGGGCGGCGAGGACGCAGACCAGCAGCCAGATCACCGGGTGTCGACGCATCACACCTCGACCTAACCGCGTGCGGGCGGGTGCGGGCAAATATCGGGCTCAGACCTACGGATCCAGTGCCAAATCCCGCGATTCGGTACTTGTCTCGAACAAAAGCACCGGAATGAGGTAAGACGGATGCTGTGCGAAGTGGACGAGCGCCCGTCGGCGCGGCGGACGCTTCCCCAACGAGACCGAACCATGGGCAAGGGGCGTGAGATGAGTCTGTACGCAGTAGTCGATCCGGCGACCGGGGAGACGGTGCAGGAGTACCCGACGACGACCGACGAACAGATGGAGCAGGCGCTGGCCGCGGCGGCCAAGGCCTTCGGCGAATGGTCGAAGTCGACGTCGGTCGCCGACCGCGCCGCGCTGATCCGCAGAGTCGCCGAGCTGCACACCGAGCGCCGCGAGGAACTGGCCAAGATCATCAACCGCGAGATGGGCAAGCCGGTCGACCAGTCGCTGGGCGAGGTCGACTTCTCCGCGGCCATCTACGAGTACTACGCCGACAACGCCGAGAAGTTCCTCGCCGACGAGCCCATCGAGCTGCTCGACGGTGAGGGCAGTGCCGTGATCAAACGCAGCGCGGTCGGCGTGCTGCTCGGCATCATGCCGTGGAACTACCCGTACTACCAGGTCGCCCGCTTCGCCGGGCCGAACTTGACGCTCGGCAACACCATCGTCCTCAAACACGCGCCGCAGTGCCCGGAGTCGGCCGCGGCGCTGCAGAAGATCTTCGACGACGCCGGCTATCCGCCCGGCGCCTACGTCAACGTCTATGCGACCAACGAGCAGATCGCCGACGCCATCGCCGACCCGCGGGTGCAGGGTGTGTCGCTGACGGGTTCGGAGCGCGCCGGGGCCGCGGTGGCCGAGATCGCCGGGCGCAATCTGAAGAAGGTGGTCCTCGAACTCGGCGGATCCGATCCGTTCATCCTGCTGAGCTCCGACGACCTCGACGCCAGCGTCGAAGCCGCGCTCAACGGACGTTTCGAGAACACCGGGCAGGCCTGCAACGCCGCCAAACGGTTCATCGTCGCCTCCGACATCTATGACGACTTCCTCGACAAATTCACCTCGAAGGTTCTCGCCGCCGCCGACGGCCTGGCGCCCCTGTCGTCGGTGGCCGCCGCCGAACGTCTGGAGGAGCAGGTGGGCCGGGCCGTCGCCAACGGCGCCAACCTCACATCGGCCGGCGAGCGCAAGGGTGCGTACTTCCCGCCGGCCGTGCTGACCGGTCTGTCCCCGGATTCGCCGGCCGCCAAGGACGAACTGTTCGGGCCGGTGGCCACCGTCTACAAGGTCGCCTCCGAGGACGAGGCCGTCTCGCTGGCCAACGACACCCCGTTCGGTCTGGGGTCCTACGTGTACACCACCGACGCCGAGCAGGCCAAGCGCGTGGCGGACAAGATCGACGCAGGCATGGTCTTCGTCAACTGCGTGGGCGCCGAAGGGGTCGAGTTGCCGTTCGGCGGCGTGAAACGCTCCGGGTTCGGCAGGGAACTGGGCCGATTCGGCATCGACGAGTTCGTCAACAAGAAACTCATCCGGATCGGCTGAGCCGCCGCCGTCAGTCGGGGCGCTTGGCGCGCACCCACTGCATGGAGCTAAAACTCGCGACGCGCACGCCGACGAAGCCGTGCTTCTCGAACAGGTCGCCCAGTTCGTCGACGCCGAAGATGTGTGCGCCGCCGTTGGGCAGCAGGGCCAGCAGGCGCGCGTTCAGTCCGACCGTCGGGACCATCACGGCAACCCGTCCCGACGGCCGGACCACGCGGGCGATCTGCGCCACCGCGGCGTCGAGGTCGGGTACCAGCTGCAGTGCGGCGATGGACACCGCCGCGTCGAAGGTGTTGTCGCGGAACGGCAGCCGTTGCGCATCGGCCCGCACGAATCCGACCTGCGGCCCGGTTTCGGCGCGCACCGCGCGCGCGAGCATCGCCTCGGAGATGTCGACGCCGATCGCCACCCCGTCGGGTGCGGCCGCCGCCGCCAGCGCGGACGTCACATTGCCCGGACCGCTCCCGATGTCCAGCGCGGTGCCGCCGGGCGGAATGTTGAGCCACTCGGTGGGCTGCTGCCACAGGGTGAACAGTTTGCGGGCCAGCGCCTGGCTCTTGTCGTAGAACAGCGATCCGCGCGGCGACGCCCACAACGCCTGGATCCGGCCGGTGTTCTTCGGTGCGGAGGCGTCGGCGTCCTGCCCGCCGAGCAGGTCGAGATAGCCCTTGCTGACGTCGGGGTGTTCCGGCGGGTCACTGAGGAGATCGAGTGCGGTGCGCAGCGCGGGTGACAGCGAGATATCCGGGGTGCTCATGTATTCCAGAGTGGCACGCGCGGGCGCCGGCGAACTATCCGTGAGTCCAGAAGTCCAGCCAGCGGACACCGGAGAACAGCCACAGCGTCGCGGCGTATCCCGCGGCGACCGTCACCGCTCCCGCGATCGACACCCGCGCCGAGGCACCGTCGAGCGGATCCAGCCAGCGGGACAGCAACCGGGTCGCGGCGGGCATCAGCACATAGGTCATCGCGGCGATGCTCACGATCTGGCTCAGCCACATCGACAGCCACGGCTGGGCCCCCAGACCCTGCAGTACCGGGCCGAGGAACCGGGACAGCAGCATCACCGTCGGATAGAGCACCAGCAGCACCAGCATGGCGGTTTTCCAGCCGGGCGTGACGAGCGGCCTGCCGTGGTCGATCCGCAGGATCGTGCCGAACGGCGCATCGACGGCGAGGGTGTCGAAGTCGCGAGTCAGCAACGCCCGCAACCGGGTGAGCCTGCGCCCCCGCTCGTCGGAACCCGACCACGCGGCAAGCTGCCCGTCGGTGCGGAAACCGACGACCGACATCCACCCGTCGCCACCCGCGCCGGGTGCGGGCGCCAGCAACACGGTGCCGGTATGGCCCGGGAAGCGTGCGGTCGAGGCCACCAGGTCCCGCTGCGCGCCGACGAACTCGCCCGCCCTGCCGTCGATGACGTCGTGGCGGTAGATCGCGGTGCCGGGCGGCAGCCGGTGCCCGTCGGCGATCACCACGTCCGACGCCGCGCGCCGCACGCCCTCGGCGTTGCGGGCGTCGAGCACGTCGGAGTCCAGCCAGGCGATGACCTGCGCGGCGGTGTCGAAGGTGGCCGCGATCGCCGGCCGCAGCCCGCCGCCGGTCACCGCGAGACGCACCGACCGGAATCCGGGCAGCGTCGCGGCGGCGTCGGTGACCCGGTCGGCCCAGGCGCGCAGGCGGTCGTCGGGTGCGGCGTGCAGCTGCACCACGGCGGTGGCGTAGGTCCTGTCGGACATGGTGTCTCCCGGCAACGACAACGGCGGCGCCCCTCGGGGACGCCGCCGTGTCTCACTTCGGAACGGTCAGGGGCAGGTGACTTCGATCTCGAACGGCTTGTTGACGGGCTGCATCGGGTTGGCCATGTCGATACCGGTCGCGGTGCCGGTGATCTTGTAGGTGTTGCCGTCCTTCACCGCGGTTGCCTCACCCTGGCCGGCGCCCTGTTGGTAGCCGAGGGTGACGCCGTTGACGTTGCCCAGGCCGACCGAGCTGACGACGGGCGGGTCGGCCTCGCTGACCACCGCCGCGATTCCCGTCATGGCCTCGCCGATGGCGATGTTGACGTTGCCGCCCATGGAGGCGCAGACCACGGTGCCCTGGACGTTCTGATCCTGGCCGTCGATGACGACCTTGGGGGAGCCCGCGGCGGCAGTGGCGCTCGCGGTCTCCGTGGCGGTGGCCGTTTCGGTCTCCGCCTCGGTGGTCGCCGCGGCCGTTGTGGCCGTGGTCTCCGACGAGGACGATCCTCCCGAGGTACAGCCGGACAGGCCGGCGATGACGATCGCAGCGCCGCCGACGGCGACCACTAACCCACGCTTCACCTATGTTCTCCTCTTGTCGTCGTGACCCGTCGACAGCGGCGAGTCATCCCCAGCAGTATGGGGGGCCGCCTGTGCGCGGTCCCGCGATTTGCTGGAAATGTGTTGTCTTCGGGACCGGGCCGTTGCCGCCCGATCGGTCCGGGTGGCGGGCACCGCGCCTGCGGCGTCCGGTTGAATGGCCCGGTGGCCGATCCGTTCTTCACCGTCGAGGCCGAGCTGCCGGGCCGGCTCGGGCGCGCCGGCGTCATCCGCACCCCGCACGGCGAGATCCGCACCCCGGCGTTCATCGCGGTGGGGACCCAGGCGACGGTGAAAGCCGTCCTGCCCGAGACCATGGCGCAGCTCGGGGCCCAGGCGGTGCTGGCCAACGCCTATCACCTCTATCTGCAGCCAGGACCTGACATCGTCGACGCGGCGGGCGGCCTCGGCGCATTCATGAACTGGCCGGGGCCGACGTTCACCGACAGCGGCGGATTCCAGGTGCTGTCGCTGGGGGCGGGATTCCGCAAGGTGCTGGCCATGGACACCCAGCGGGTCCAGGCCGACGACGTCATCGCGCCCGGTAAGGAGCGGCTGGCGGTGGTCGACGACGACGGGGTGACCTTCCGGTCGCACCTCGACGGGTCGACGCACCGGTTCACCCCCGAGGTGTCCATCGGCATCCAGCATCAGCTCGGCGCCGACATCATCTTCGCGTTCGACGAGCTGACCACCCTGGTCAACACCCGCGGCTACCAGGAACAGTCGGTGGACCGCACGCATGCGTGGGCGCAGCGCTGCCTGACCGAACACCGCAGGCTGCGGCTGCGCGACCCGCAGCGCTCACCGCAGGCGCTGTTCGGGGTGGTGCAGGGCGCGCAGTACGAGGACCTGCGCCGGGCCGCGGCGCGCGGGCTGACCGAACTCGCCGACGAGGACGGGCGGGGTTTCGACGGTTACGGCATCGGCGGGGCGCTGGAGAAGCAGAATCTCGCCACCATCGTGGGCTGGGTCAGCAGTGAACTGCCCGCCGACAAACCGCGGCATCTGCTGGGCATCAGCGAACCGGACGACCTGTTCGACGCCGTCGCCGCCGGCGCCGACACCTTCGACTGCGTATCCCCGTCGCGGGTGGCGCGCAACGCGGCGGTGTACGCACCGACCGGCCGGTTCAACATCACCAACGCCAGGTACCGCCGCGACTTCACGCCGATCGACGAGGACTGCGACTGCTACACGTGCGCCCACTACACGAGCGCCTACCTGCACCACCTGTTCAAGGCCAGGGAGATCCTGTCCAAGACGTTGTGCACGATCCACAACGAGCGTTTCGTCATCCGGCTCGTCGACCGGATCCGTGCCGCCATCCCGGCCGGGGACTTCGACGCCTTGCGCGCCGACGTCCTGGGCCGGTACTACCGCAGCTGACCAGGACGTTCACCGGGGTCTGCACAATGAGGTCATGATCGGTGCACAGAGTCTGGCCGAGCCGCAGCAGTTGTTGATGGCCCTGCTCGACCCGTCCAGCAGGGCCGACCCGTATCCGCTCTACGACCGGATCCGCGAGCGCGGCCCGCTGCGGTTCCCCGAGGCCAACCTCGTGGTGTTCGCCGGCTACGCCGACTGCGACGAGGTGCTGCGGCATCCGTCCTCGGCCAGCGACCGGCTGAAGTCGACCGTCGCGCAGCGCGCCATCGCGGCGGGTGAACCGCCGCGGCCGTTCGGCACGCCGGGCTTCCTGTTTCTCGATCCGCCCGACCACACCCGGCTGCGCAAACTGGCGCAGAAGGCGTTCGCGCCGAAGGTCGTCAGGGCGCTCGAACCCGAGATCGTGACGCTGGTCGACGGGCTGCTCGACGCGGCCGCGGCGGGTCCGGCGTGCGATGTCATCGCCGGTCTGGCGTATCCGCTGCCGGTCGCGGTGATCTGCCGTCTGCTCGGGGTGCCGATCGAGGACGAGCCGGAGTTCAGCCGGGCGTCGGCGCTGCTGGCGCACGGGCTGGATCCGTTCGTCACGTTCACCGGTGAGGCGCCCGACGGTGTCGACGAACAACTCGAGGCCGGCCTGTGGCTGCGCGGCTACCTGCGTGAGCTTGTTGGGCAGCGCCGCGCCGAACCCCGTGACGACCTGATCAGCGCGCTGATCGCCGCGGAGGAGGACGGTGATCAGCTGACCGAGGACGAGATCGTCGCGACCTGCAACCTGCTGCTCGTCGCCGGGCACGAGACGACGGTCAACCTGATCGCCAATGCCGCGCTGGAGATGCTGCGGCAGCCGGGGCAGTGGGCGGCGCTGGCCGCCGATCCGGGACTGGCGGCGGCGATCGTCGAGGAGACGTTGCGGCACGATCCGCCGGTGCAGCTGACCGGCCGCATCGCCGCCGAGGATATGACGATCGGCGGTGTGGCGGTTCCCAGGGGGGACACCATGATGCTGCTGGTGGCTGCGGCGCAACGGGATCCGTCGGTGTACGAGCGGCCCGGGGAGTTCGAC
This sequence comes from Actinomycetota bacterium, assembly GCA_018268465.1. Taxonomy (GTDB): domain Bacteria; phylum Actinomycetota; class Actinomycetes; order Mycobacteriales; family Mycobacteriaceae; genus Mycobacterium. The sequence continues at coordinate 117,597 of JAFDWN010000010.1, read as the reverse complement.
CCGGCGCGCGGCACCATCCGGCACCTCGCCTTCGGCCTCGGCCCACACTTCTGTCTCGGCGCCCCGCTGGCCCGGCTGGAGGCGACGATCGCGCTGTCGGCGCTGACCGCCCGGTTCCCCGGCGCCCGTCTCGCCGGTGAGCCCGGCTACAAGCCCAATGTCACCCTGCGCGGGATGACCGCGTTGACCATCACCCCATAACCCCCCTTTTTCTGCGCGAGCGTGCGTGTCTGCGGCCGAAACGCCGGGTGTGCAGCCGAGTTTGCGCACGCTCGCGCCGGGCCGGGCGGCGGGCGGGCTGGCGGGCTGGCGGTCCGGCGGGCCGGGGGGCCGGGGGGAAAGATCACAGCGGGTTGAGGATTCGTTGCAGGAACTGGCGGGTGCGCTCCTCCTTCGGATCGCCGATCACCGCCGCGGGCGGTCCCTGCTCCAGAATCACCCCCTGGTCGGTGAACAGCACCTGGTCGGAAACCTGTCTGGCGAACTGGATTTCGTGGGTGACGATCACCAGCGTCCAGCCCTCCACCGCGAGATCCCTGATGACGGAGAGCACTTCGCCCACCAGCTCCGGATCCAGAGCCGACGTGGGCTCGTCGAACAGCACCACCTTCGGTTTGAGCGCCAGCGCCCGCGCGATACCCACCCGTTGCTGCTGACCGCCGGAGAGCTGGTAGGGATACTGGTCGCGTTTGTCGGCCAGGCCGACCTGGTCGAGCAGTTCGACGGACTCCGCTTCCACCTCCGCCTGGGGCCGCTTCTGGGCGACGACCGGGCCCTCGGTGACGTTCTGCAGCACTGTCTTGTGCGGAAACAGGTTGTGCGACTGGAACACGAACCCACTCTGCGCCCGGTAGCGGCGCAGCTGATCCTTCGGCGCCGGTGTGGCGAAGTCGATCTCGACGTCGCCGACGGTGATCACTCCGGCGTCGGGCACGTCGAGCGCGTTGAGCGCGCGCAGCAGCGTCGTCTTACCCGAACCGGACGGCCCGATGATCGTTGTCGCGGTGCCCCGCGCGACGGTGAACGAGACGCCACGCAGAACCTTGTTGTCCCCGAACGCTTTTTCGACCCCGTGCGCCACCACGCGGTACTCGACGTTGTCCTGGGGTTCGGTCATTTCGGCTCCTCGCGCAAGCGCTCGT
>JAFDWN010000010.1:91713-116404 GCA_018268465.1 Actinomycetota bacterium | reverse complement strand
TCCTCGCGCAAGCGCTCGTCGGTCATCGGGCCACGTACCTTTCCAGCCTGTGCTCGATCCGGTTCTGGCCGAACGAGAGCACCAGGCAGATCACCCAGTAGTACACGGCGGCGGTGCCGTAGAGCGCGAAGAATTCGAACGTCGGCGCCGCGGCGATCTGTGCTGTTCGCAGCAGTTCGGTCACCAGGATGGTCGACGCGAGCGAGGTGTCCTTGACCAGCGATATCAGCGTGTTCGACAGGGGCGGCACGGCGACCCTGGTGGCCTGCGGCAGGATGATGCGTCGCAGCGCGCCGGTGTAGGTCAGGCCGATGGTCTCGGCGGCCTCCCACTGCCCCTTGGGAATGCTCTGGATCGCCGAGCGGATGATCTCGGCCGCGTAGCCGCCGACGTTGAGGCTGAAGGCGATGACCGCCGCCGGGAACGGGTCGATCCGCACCCCGAGTTCGGGCAGGGCGTAGAACACGATGAACAACTGCACCAGCAGCGGGGTGCCACGGATGATCGAGATGTAGAAGCGGGCCAGGCTGTGCACCACCGTATTCGACGACAGCCGCGCCAGCGCCACCACCAGGGCGATCGCCAGCCCGACGACGAAGCTGATGATCGTCAACGGAATGGTCATGGTGACGGCCGCCTTGGCCAGCGGCCACAGGTTGTTGCCGATCAGCTGCCACGTCGACCGGGCCCCGGCCGGGGTGGCGCCAGGCGCGGGCTCGCCGGTGACGTCGGCTTTGAGGTATTTGTCGGAGATGGTGGCCAGGGTGCCGTCCGCGCGCAGGTCGTCCAGCGCTTTGTTGAGGCCCGGCAGCAGCCCGCTGTCCTTGCGGGCGGCGAAACCCTGTTCGCTTTTCTCGCCGGTGTTGCCGGCGATCTTGACCGAGGTGTCGCCGGTCTCGGCGAGGTAGGCGTACACCGCGATGCTGTCGTTGATCACCAGATCGACGCGGCCCTGGTTGAGCAGTTTGATCGCCTGGGTGAAACCTTCGACGGCTTCGACGGTGGCGCCGTGGTCGCGGGCCACCTGGGCCCAGTTGCTGGTGGCCGTCTCGCCGGCGACCTTTCCGCGGATGTCGTCCAGCGAGTTGATGGAGGTGTCGTCGGCGCGGGTGACGATGACACCCTCGCCCACCGAATACGGTTCGGACAGATCGTATTTGGCTTGCCGCTCCGGGGTGATGGTCACTTCGTTTGCTACGACGTCGAATCGGTTGGCCTCCAGTGCGGCGAAGATCGAATCCCAGGGGGTTCCGACGAACTCGACGCGCACCCCGAGTTTGTCGGCGACGGCGCGTGCCACGTCGACGTCGTAGCCGGTGAGCTCGCCGGTGCCGGGGTCGTGGTAACTGAACGGCGCGTACACCCCCTCGGTTCCCACCCGCAGCACCCCGGCGTCTTCGACCGGATTCCCGCCGCCGTTCGACGACGTCGCGCATGCCGCGGTCACCATCGCGACGAGCAGGACGACCGCGACGAGCGCCCTTCGCCAGAAGTAAGTCACCGGCGGAACCTAACAACCGCGCACGGATCGCCCAAGGGTTCTGCTCAACGTGTGCCGAGGACACCTGCCGAGATCCGATCTATGACACGCGATACGGCGTCCGGCGTGGCGCAAGTCTGATCTCGGCGGGTCAGGTTCGGTAGATCCAGGCGGTGCGGGGCAGTCGCGCCGGGTCGAATCCGGCCAGCATGTCCGCGGGTGTGGTGGCGGCGAAGCCCAGGGACGCGGCGATCTCGGCCAGTGCGCGCCGCGGCCCGATTTCGCCGACGGTGATCGCTCCGTCGCGTTTGGCCAGCCGCGCGCCGTCCTCGTTGAGCACCAGCGGCACGTGGGCGTAGACGGGCCGCGGATAGCCGAGCAGATCCGCCAGATACGCCTGGCGGGGCGACGAGGACAGCAGGTCGTCGCCGCGCACCACCTGGTCGATGCCCTGCGCGGCGTCGTCGACGACCACAGCCAGGTTGTATGCCGCGACACCGTCACCGCGGCGCACCACGAAATCGTCGACGATGCCGGTGTATTCGCCGTGCAACAGGTCGGTGACGGTGTACACGAAGGTGTCGGTGCGCAACCGCAGCGCGGGCGGGCGGCCGGTTTCGGCGCGCCGGTGGCGGCGCTGCGTGTCGGTCAACTCGCGACACGTCCCGGGGTAGGCACCCTGGGGTGCATGAGGGGCGCGCGGGGCCTGCGCGATATCTTTTCTGCTGCAATAACATTCGTAGACAAGATCGCGTCCGACCAGCCCGTCGACGACGTCGTCGTAGCGCTGCGGATGCGCGGATTGCCACTGGGGGAGTTCATCCCAGGTCAATCCGATGGCGGCGAGGTCCGTCAGCTGACGCTCCCCGACGTCGGTGTGGGTGCGGTCGTCGAGATCCTCCACCCGTACCAGGAACCGGCGTCCCGTGGACCGGGCGAAGAGCCACGCCAGCAGAGCCGTGCGCAGGTTGCCGATGTGCAGGTCGGCCGAGGGACTCGGTGCGAACCGGCCCGCACCGCCGGGGTGGGTCACGCGCGCAATCTATCCGATATCGGCCAGTGCCCCGGTCAGCGCGGTGCAGAACCAGTCGACGTCGGCGTGCGAGAACACCAGCGGTGGCCGGATCTTCAGAACGTTGCCGTCGTGTCCGCACACCGAGATCAGCACGCGACGCTCGCGCAGGGCGTTGACCAGGCGGCGGGCCCCGGCCCGATCGGGCGCGCCGCCGCTGACGACGTCGACGCCGACGTAGAGTCCGGTTCCCCGGACCTCACCCAGCCGGGGGTCGGTTCCGGCGATTCCGGTCAGTTCGGTGCGCAGCGCCGTGCCGACGTCACGGGCGTTGCGCATCAACCCCTCGTCCTCGATGACGTCGAGAACCGCCGCGGCGGCGGCCATCGAGACGGGATTGCCGCCGAAGGTGTTGAAGTACGGCACCGCTTCGGCGAACGGCCGCAGCACCCCGGCGCGGGCCGCCATGGCGGCCACCGGGACACCGTTGCCCATCGGCTTACCCATGGTGACCAGGTCGGGTGTCACGCCATGACGGTCGAATCCCCACATCGCGTCGCCCGTCCGCCCGAAACCGGGTTGTACCTCGTCGGCGACGAACACCGCGCCCCGCGCACGGGCCAGGTCGGCGGCGGGCCGCAGCACCGACGGGTCGGGGTAGATGCCGTCGGAGGAGAAGATGGTGTCCACGATCAGGGCGCTCAGCCCGTATCCCGCCGCGTCGAGGTCGTCGGCGGCGCGGGCCAGGTCGGCGGCGAAGCGCTGCGCGCCGTGCGCGGGAGGATCGACCAGTCGCACGTTGGGGCCCGCGGTTGCCGCACCGCCCAGCGACGGGGAGATTGCGGTGACAGCCGCGGTGTTGCCGTGATAGGCGTCCCTGGTCACGATGACACCCGTTGCACCCGTGTACTTTTCGGCAACGCGCAGGGCGAGGTCGTTGACTTCTGACCCGGTGCAGGCGTACATCACCTGGTCGATCTCGTCGGGCATGGTCGACAGCAGCCGTTCGGAGTAGCCGACGATCGCGTCGTGCAGGTAGCGGGTGTGGGTGTTCAGGGTGGCCAGCTGCCCGGCGACCGCGTCCACCACATGCGGGTGGCTGTGCCCGACGCTGGCGACGTTGTTGTAGGCGTCCAGGTAGGCGTTGCCCTCCGCGTCGAACAGACGGCTGCCCCGACCGCGCACGAGGTGCACGGGGCGTTCGTAGAACAGCCGGTAAGCCGGGCCGAGCATCCGTTCCCGCTCGGCGATGAGGGGATCGGCGGGCATCCCGCCGGGTGCGTCCGCCCGGTAGCTGTTCGAGTCCATGATGTTGGAGAAACTCACGGCGCCGCTCCTCGCTGTTTGGTCTGGTTTCGCCGCGGTGGGCCGCGGCGACATCCGTGGTCACCATTGTGGTCGCCGTTAAATACCTGGTCAAACGAATGACGTCGAGTGGTTCGGGGGATTCTTCGCTTTTTTGGTCTGCTCTATCGGCCGCGCTGGTACACACTGTGACCATGCCCGCACTGCCACCCGACCACGACCGTTACGCCAGGGCCGCCCTGCCGGCTTACGGGCGTGCCCCCGACGTGCCGCTGCGGCTGCTGAGCCTCTCGGAGAACGCCACCTATCTGGTCGACGACGGTCAGCCGATGGTGCTGCGCGTACACCGGCCCGGCTACCACTCGCTTGCCGCGATCCGGTCCGAACTGCGGTGGATGGCCGCGCTGCGCACCGAGACGGAGGTGGTCACCCCGGAGTTGATCCCGGCCCGTGACGGCGCCGACGTGGTCGCGGCGACGGTGGGGGACGGCGTCCTGCATGTCGACGCGGTGACCTTCGTGGCCGGCTGTACCGCCGAGGAGCAGCCCCACGCGGTGGGGTTCGACGAGCTTGGGCGCATGACCGCGGTCATGCACGACCATGTGGCGCGTTGGCGGGCTCCGGGCGAGTTCACCCGGTTCCGCTGGGACATCGAGGCCACCCTCGGTCCGCTGGCCCGGTGGGGTAACTGGCGGCATGCGCCGGGACTGTCCGCCGACGACACCGCCCTGGTGGAGCTCGCGGCCGCCGAGGTGGCCCGGCGTCTTGCGGAATTCGGCGCCGGCCCGGACCGGTTCGGGCTCATCCACGCCGATCTGCGGATGGCGAACCTGATGATCGACCCAGCCACGCCGGGTTCGCCGATCACGGTCATCGACTTCGACGACTGTGGGTGGTCCTGGTATCTGGCCGACCTGGGCGCCGTGGTGTCCTTCATCGAGGACACTCCGGAAGCCGAGCGGATGATCGCCGACTGGCTGCGGGGTTACCGTGAACGACGCGACCTGCCTGCCGAGCATCTGGCGATGATCCCGACGTTCGTGATGTTGCGGCGCCTGATGCTCACCGCGTGGGTGGCTTCACATGCCGACGCCGACCACGCGATCGCCTTCACCGATGGCTTCGCCGCGGGAACCACCCACCTGGCGGGGCGCTATCTCGGCGATCCCGACTGGCTGCGCGACGCGATCCATTCGGGCTGAGCCGGTGGAATCCGCCGGCGGGCCGGTCGCCGAGGATGTGCGCCGGCGCATTCTGTCCATGCTGGCCGCGGGCACCCTGCGGCCGGGGGCGCGGCTCGGCTCCGAACGTGAGATGGCCCAACGGTTTGCGGTGTCGCGCGCCACGCTGCGCAGCGCCCTGTTGCCATTGAGCCAGGCCGGTGTGCTGGAGCGTCGCACCGGGCGCGGCGGCGGCACGTTCGTGCGGTCGGACCTGGTGTCGCGCAACGCCGCCGAGCTGGCGGGTCTGCCCGCCCGGCTGCGAAGCGGCGGTCACACCAGCTCCACCAGGGTGCTGAGCGCCGAACATCGCACGGCCCGCCCGGAGGAGGCCGAGGTGTTGCACGCCGCCGACGTGGTGGCCGTGCGCAGGCTGCGCAGTGCCGACGGCACCCCGTTGTCGCTGGACCTGGCGTGCTTCCCGGCGCCGCTGGTGCCCGCGCTGCTCGACCACCCGCTCGACGGGTCGTTGTACGAACTGCTGGCGCGGCATTACGGCCTTGCGCCGGCGTCGGCGACCGAGACCATCGAGGTCGTCAGCGCGTCGCCGCGGGAGGCCGAACTGCTGGGGGTGCCGACCCGCCGACCGCTGTTGTCCATCACCCGCGTCGCCCGCGACGGCGGCGGCCGACCCTTCGAATACTCCCACGACCTGTTCCGGGCCGACCGGGTGCGGCTGACGGCCAGCGTGTCGGCCCCGACCACGCGCGAGCGCCGCGGCAGCGACGGCAGGGTGGAACTGGCGGTCACCGGTGGGTGAACGGTCCGCCGCGGCGGCCCGTCTGCATGTGTCCTGTCCGCGCGATCAGCATGTGGGGGCGGAGTCCGCGATTCCGTACCACAGCGTCGTTCCATCAATGGTGTTGACACGCTGGATATCCCGTCCGGGCTGCACCGCTGTCATCGTGCACCGGGACAGCGGCGGTGCACCGGCCCCGTTGACGATGAGGGGCACGGCGGTGCCGCCGGACGGGGCGCTGGTCGTCGGCATCGCAAGTGAGTCGACGACGATGGCCGCCAGGATCGCGCCGGTGACGGCCATCAGTGCCAGCAGTGACAGGATTCTGCTGACGGCCAATATGTTTCGCAGCCGCCGGCGCGAGCCGGAGTGCGTGGCGCTGTCGCGTCGCGGTGCCGGGCGGGGGCCGGTCCGCCCGCTGCCGATGAGTTCGATGTCCATGGTGGGCCTTTCCTGCTGTGCGCGTTGACGGTTGATCCGTCGTGTCACCAGCTATGACCCGTCGGCCCACGCATACGTGACACCGCGGGGCAGTGATGCGCGCCACTGACGCGCCGGCCCGGCGCGCCGCTTATGCGCACACCACGTCGGGCCGGGCGGGACGCGGAGGGGGACGGACGCTCAGCCGAGGGCGGGCTCGGCCGGTGTCGACAGCCCGGCGAGTTTGTCGGGGCTCATCACCCACAGCAGCGTGTCGACGGCCCCGGCCGACGCGCCGATGGTCAGCAGGGCGACACGCGTCTGGTCGCGGGTGAGCAGCACCGCCGGCAGACCGTTGACGGTGCGCCAGGACAGTGTCAGCCCCGGCCAGAACCGGGGGGCGAACGCCGCCAGGAACCGCGCGACAGCCGGCCCGCCGACGACCGGGATGCGCGCGGCACCGCGAATGCCGTTGCCGTCGGTGTAGCTCACGACGTCGTCGGCCAGAACCGCCTCCAGCGCGGCCATGTCACCGCACTGCGCCGCGGAGACGAACGCCGCCAGCAGCCGCCTGTGCTCGGCGGGGCTGGCCGGCTCGCGGCGCTGTGCGGCGAGGTGTTTGCGAGCGCGGCTGACCAGCTGGCGGGCGTAGTCCTCGCTGACCTGAACGATGTCGGCGATCTGGGCGTACGGGTAGTCGAACGCCTCACGCAGGACGTACGCGGCGCGCTCGGTGGGGGTGAGCTTTTCCAGCAGGATCAGGGTGGCGAATTCCAGTGCCTCGGCGCGCTGCGCGCCCAGCAGGGGATCGGCCGACGTGTCCACCGGTTCGGGCAGCCACGGCCCGACGTAGGTTTCGCGGCGTGCGCGTGCCGACTGCATGACGTTCAGGCACAGCCGGGTGGTCGTCAGCGCCAGAAACGCGTCCGGGTTGCGTACGTCGGTGCGGTCGCACGTCTGCCATCGCACCCACGTGTCCTGGACGATGTCCTCGGCTTCGGCACGGCTGGCGAGCATGCGGTAGGCGATCCCGAACAGCCGACCCCGGGCCTCGGCAAACACCGCCGCGGCCTGTTCGAGATCGCGCGACGGTTCGCCGCCTGCCGGCACGCAGCCATCCAAACACAGGAGGCGACCGGGCGCCGATGAGTTTCGGTGCGCTCACCTGGTCTACCCCCACGTTGATGTCGGCGCCGATGTACGGATCGTGGCGTAGACAGCGGTCGATCGATGAGGATGGTGTCTGTGGAGCTGCCCGTACTGCCACCGTTGGAACCCATGCTGGCCAAGGCCGCGGCCCGGGTGCCCGCCGACGCCGGGGTGTGGTCCTACGAGCCGAAGTGGGACGGATTCCGGGCGCTGGTGTTCCGCGATGGCGACGAGGTCACGCTGCTGTCGCGCAGTGGCAAGGACCTCGGCCGGTATTTCCCCGAGGTCGTCGAGGCGGTGCGCGACGAACTCGCGCCGCGTTGTGTGCTCGACGGAGAGGTGGTGGTGCCGCGGGAGATCGGCGGCCGGACCCGGCTGGACTGGGAGTCGCTGAGCCAGCGCATCCATCCGGCCGCGAGCCGGGTGGCGATGCTCGCCGGGCAGACACCGGCGCATTTCATCGGGTTCGACGCACTTGCCGTGGGCGGCACGTCGCTCCTGGGTGAGCCGTTCCGGATGCGCCGCCATCGTCTGCTCGAGTCTGTTCACGAGAAGACGTGGTGTCACGTCACCCGCACCACCGAGGATCCGGCGCTGGGCGCGCGATGGCTGGACACCTTCGAAGGCGCTGGCCTCGACGGGGTGATCGCCAAGCGGCTCGACGGCCCGTATGTGCCGGGGAAGCGGGAGATGGTCAAGGTCAAACACGCCCGCGACGCGGACTGTGTGGCCATCGGTTATCGCGTGCACAAGAGCGGGGAGGGGGTCGGGTCGATCCTGCTCGGCCTCTACCGCGACGACGGTGAGCTGCAGATGGTCGGCGGCGCAGCGTCGTTCAGCGTCAAGGACCGGCTGCGGTTGCTGGCCGATCTCGAACCGCTGCGCAAGGGCGAGGATCTGGTGTACGACGGCGAACCGAGCCGGTGGAATTCGGCTGCGGACAAACGCTGGATCCCGGTGCGCCCGGAGCGGGTCTGCGAGGTCGCCTATGACCAGATGGAGGGCAACACCATGCACGGCATGCGATTCCGTCATGCGGTCAAGTTCCTGCGGTGGCGGCCCGACCGGGATCCGCACAGCTGCACGTTCGATCAGCTCGACGTGCCGGTGAACTACGACCTCTACGATGTGCTGGAGTCTTGAGATGGCAACGCCTGCAACAGAAATCGACGTCGACGGGGTCGCGGTACGGCTCACCAACCCGGACAAGGTGTACTTCCCGAAACTCGGCTCGGCGGGGACCAAAGGCACGCTGTTCGACTACTACCTGCAGGTGAGCCGGGGGCCGATGCTGGCGCTGCTGCGCGACCGCCCGACACATCTGCAGCGGTTCCCCGACGGGATCGAGGGGGAGGAGATCTACCAGAAACGGGTGCCGCAGAAGCATCCGGACTACCTGCAGACGTGTACGGTCACCTTCCCGTCCGGCCGCACCGCCGACGCGCTCAAGGTGACCCATCCGTCGGCGATCCTGTGGGCGGCGCAGATGGGCACCGTCACCCTGCACCCGTGGCAGGTCCGCTGCCCCGACACCGAACATCCCGACGAGCTGCGCGTCGATCTCGATCCGCAACCCGGCACCGGGTTTCGTGAGGCCGCCGATATCGCCGTTGATGTGCTCAAACCGCTGCTCGACGAACTCGGACTGGTCGGCTACCCGAAGACGTCCGGGGGCCGCGGGGTGCATGTGTTCCTGCGGATCGCGCGGCACTGGGACTTTGTCGCGGTGCGCCGTGCCGGGATCGCGCTGGCCCGCGAGGTCGAGCGCCGGGCCCCCGATGCGGTGACGACGTCGTGGTGGAAGGAGGAGCGGGGCCGGCGGGTGTTCATCGACTACAACCAGAACGCCCGTGACCGCACGTTCGCCTCGGCGTATTCGGTGCGTAAGACGCCGATCGCGACGGTGTCGACGCCGCTGACGTGGGCGCAGCTGCGCGGGGCCGACCCCGACGACTACACCATGGCGACGGTCCCTGCCCTGGTGGCGGGGCGCGATGACCCGTGGGCAGGCATCGAGGAGGCCAAGCAGTCGATCACGCCGCTGTTGGAGATGGTCGAGGCTGACGAGGAGCGCGGGCTGGGCGATCTGCCCTATCCGCCGAACTATCCGAAGATGCCGGGCGAACCGCCGCGGGTGCAGCCCAGCAAGAAAGTGGCCGCACACTGGGACGATGAGGGTAGGCGAGTGTAGTGCGGCCCTAGCATAACGCTTGCTCGCCCGATAACCTAGATTCGTGGGAGAATCTCTCGAAAGTCTGCGTGCGAGCTTCAACCGCTCCTTGCGTGTCGAGGGCAAAGCCGATCGCACCCTCGTTCTGTACGGACAATCGATCACCTACTTCGGACAGTTCCTCACCGATCGCGGCCTGACGGCCGACGTCGACCACCTCACGCGCGAGAACGTCTTGTCCTGGCTCGACAGCCTGCGCCGCCGCGGTCAAACAGCAGGCACCGTCCAGACCCGCTGGCGTGGCCTGCGCAGGTTCGTCAACTGGTTGCTCGCCGAGGACATCATCACCACTGACCCGCTGGCCGGCATCGTCATCGACAAACCCGAGCCCCCGCCCGTTCCTGTACTCACCGACGACGAACTGGCCGCGCTCATCGCCGCGTGCAAAGGCAGAGGTTTCCGCGAACGCCGCGACGAGGCTGTCATCCGGTTACTCATCGACTGCGGCCTGCGCGTCTCCGAAGTCACCGGAATCGACCTCACCGACCTCGACCTCGACAGCGAATCCGTCCGCGTGACCGGCAAGGGCTCGCGAGTCCGCAACGCCTACTACGGCGCCAAGACCGGCCAAGCCCTCGACCGCTACCTCCGCGAGCGAGCCAAACACCGGTACTCTTCGAGCCCGGCGTTGTTCCTGGGGGAGCGCGGGCGGTTCACACCCGACGGTGTCCGGGAGCGGGTCAAGGTTCGCGCCGAAACGGCCGGACTCGACCCCGCCACCGTGCACCCGCACCGCTTCAGGCACACCAACGCCCACGATTTCCTTCTCGCCGGTGGCCAGGAGCGAGACCTCAAGCGGCTCATGGGATGGCGCTCCGACACGATGCTAGAGCGCTACGGCGCGTCGGCTGCCGATCATCGCGCCCGAGAAGCTACGCGGCGATTGAAGCGGGGAGACCGGGTATGACGATGAATCACCCCGCACCCCGAATTGCATACTCCTGCCATGTCTGTAGGCGACTGATCATCAAGGTCTTCACTGCGGGCCAACTCGACGGAGCGCACTGGCCGGTCGCCCTACATCGCGGCATCGACCACGAAGACGGCAGCAGGATCTTCGACGTGCGCGCCGGTCGACGGACGAGAAGCTGGCGCGGATCGTATCTCGCCACCCCGAACCAAGACGACATCCAAGTTGCATGCAAGTGCGGCACGAGGATTGCGGTACCGGTTGCTCCGCTCCTCGTCGATCTTGCGTCACGCCGCGGCGGAAGGCAGGTCGTTCCGTGGCGCTAAGAGCGGTTGTCGGAACCGGGTGCTATCTTCAGATCTGTTAGCGTCTACGCCCCGGGCACGCCCGAAACGGTTCGCAATCTCTAGGCAGCGACCCAAGACTCCGATTTGGAGCTTGGTTTGCCATGCCCAGTGCATCACCCAATCAGCGCACACTCATAGCCCGCCTTGGTGCCTATGCATCGTGGGCCAAGACCGAGGACCGGACGGCCCGCACAGCGCCAGGCCGTCGCGCCATGCACGTGCGATTCGAGAACGAGGTTGACCCGAATCGCCAGTTGAGCGAGGCTGAACGCTTAAGGCGCGCAGAGTTCGCGCGGAAGGCCTACTTTTCCCGGCTGGCACTGAAGTCTGCCCAGGCTCGGCGGCAGAAAGCGGCCAAGGCTAGCGGGGATCGGTCGTGAGCTTGTCCTTAGATCGCAGTCTCGTTGACGATCAGCGGTCGGCGTCCCTGTGCGACTGTGGCTCGCCAGGCTACATGGCGGCAGTGTGCATCAACCCCAACGGCGACGAAGCATTCTGGCTGGTAAGCCTCGATGAGAACGTGGAGTGCCCGCGATCCGGCAATGCAGAACAACCTCACGAGAAGGTCGGGCGGTTGCCTGGACACTTGCAGGAGCGCATCTGGGGCGACGCCATCCGGTGCGGACATCCGCGTCGCAACGGTGTGCCCTGTAGGCACCGGGTCAGGGAACCGGGCCAAGTCTGCGGATTCCACTCGACCAGGGCGGCTCGATGACAGCACCCAAGTTCTTGCGGGTGATCCCGGCCGAGATCGAGCGATACGGTGCCAACGCTGCCATCGTCCTGGCACATATCCGATTCCGCTGCAACACAGACGGAGATGGACGCATCGAGCGTAACGACCACCGGTGGTGGCGCGCATCTCGCAGCGTCATCGCCAGCGAGGTGCGGCTTTCCGTCAAGGCCGTCCGAAAAGCACTGCAAGATCTAGAGGGAACGGTTGAGGCTGAGCACTTCCCGCCATTGAGCGATCAGTCCTTGGCGTACCGGGTCGTCACCGCTGCCACCGAGCTGACCAGCCAGAAGCCCCACAGGGCACCCGCTGACCAGCCAGAAGCCCCACAGGGCAACCCAGATGCCCCACAGGGCACGGTACCGTGCCCTGTGGGGCAAGGTACCGTGCCCCACAGGGCATCTGCACCTCTATATGTAGAACTAGAAGAAGGTGTGAGAACACACACCCCTCGATCTCCGTCGAAATTCTGCGACATCCACCCGCAGGGAACACGACAGCCGTGCGGCGACTGCGCAAACGCCCGAACCGCTTTCGGGGCCTGGCAAGCCCACGCCGCGGCTGTCGACCTCGCGATCGCCGAAGCTGACGACCTCCACCGCCGCCGTCGACGCAAGCTCATCGACAGCTGCGACGACTGCGACGATGCCGGTCGCCTCGACGACCTCTCGCCATGCACCCACCCGAACAGCGCCTTGAGGGTCGGACATGGCTGACCCGCTCGACGACGACGGCCGCGACGGGGCATGCTTCGCCACCGGCCCCGGCCGACACCGCCGCGGCGAGGGCCCCGTCATCGAGGTGTACGCCGACGGTGCCATCGACCGGCCCTGCCCCGCCTGCGGCGCCCAACCCCTGCAGTTCTGCCGCCACCCCAGTGGAATCGATCGCAAGCTTCCCTGTCCACAACGACTCTCGTGAAAGGAAATCGCCACAGATGCCCGCATTCATGACACCGGACGAACGACGTGAGGCAAGCCAAAAGGCCGCCTATCTCGCACACTGCCGACCGACTGGAAACGGCTACCCGTCCATCGACTACTCATGCGACGTCGACTACTGCGTGGCCACGGCCACCACCCAGGAAGGAAACCGATGACATTCCCTAACACCACGAACGGCGACAACCACGATGATGCCGTTCGCGTCGTGACCCCCAACGTCGACGATCCTTCAAGTTGGTATGAAATCGATAACCCCCGAACGGAATTCCGAAATCGGGACGAGATCAGCATTGCTGTAGAGGCAGCCGAAGCCGAGGCTCAACGGCTCCGCGATAAGCAGGAAGCACTGGCAGAAGCTGAATCTGAAGCACGATACGGCACCGCATTGGCCATCTACCGCGATGCCGCAGTCAAATCCGTTGACTACAACCACGTACGTGCTGAAGCCGAAACACGGCTCTACGAAATCGCGAATGCGGGAGCACGGCTCGACGTCCCCGCTCTGTTCGAGCAGTTCGTCAGATTCAAACTCGCCGACGCCAGGTGCGGCGCCAACTTCGACTTCGTCGCCATGCTCGACAACATCGACCCCTTGCCGCCAACGCCAAGTGGTATGCCGCAAATTCGTGAGCGACGTGCGCAACAGATACACGAGAGGACCTCCTGGTCGGCATACCTGGACAACGTCGTCAACGACCGAGCGTCGACTGAACGACGCCGACACAGGGACGAACTCCACCTGGCAGTAGCCGACGCACAGGATCAAGCCGCTCGTAGAATCAGATCCCGCGTGCTGGCGCTGAACGACTTCGACCGCCTCGATGTCCCTACACCGCCTACCATCACGCAGCTCCACCAGGCCGCCGTCGATCGGATCGACGAAGCGCAATTCGACGAGGACACGATCCTTGCCGCCGGGATCTACAACGTCCGAAAGCTGGCGTCGAAGGACGCACTCGACAAGCTGGTCAAGGACGGCAACTGATTATGAACCAACGTGCGGAAGGCCGCGATCCGCCGCAGCCTTCGAAGACTAGGGGGTGCGGGTAACCCCCTGCGTGCATCTCTTCCCCGAGTAGCCATAGCAGGCACGTGCAAGCGTGCAGGATTTCGCCCGTTTTTTGACACGAGCACTGCCGCGATTCAGTGAAGGTGATCTCGGCGGATCCCGAAATTGCGTCGCGCAGAGACGCTCTCACCGTCATCGGCTGAGGCCGAAACTGGAACTGACCAGTCCAAACCTGTTGGAAACACACGTAAAAGTGCGTCCGCTCGGCATCGTTCGGCGCGCAATCGACCCAATCTCAAGAGAGGCAAACGCATGGCCGAGTACAACGCTGGTGAGGGCCGCATCAGACTGGTCCCCGACGCCTCCGGTTTCAAGCGCAAGTCCGAGACTGAACTCAAGAAACTCGACCTCACCGCCCGCGTCAATCTCGAACCGTCAAACCTCGCCCAGGCGTCGGCGGACATCAAGCGCTGGAAAGCCCAGCAAGAGCGCGACGGCCTCAAGATCCCAGTCCAGATCGACGAGCGATCGATCGATCAGGCAACCCGCCAAGTATCAAAGCTGAAGAAAGACCTCGGCGGGTCGCTGTCCTCCGCGATGGTGTGGAACGCGGGCGCACTGGGACTCGGCTCGCTGCCCGCGATCGCCACAGCACTCACCTCGGTTGCCGGAGCGATCCAGCAGGTCACCCAGGCCGGGCTAGTACTGCCCGGCGTGTTCGCCGGCGGCGCCGCGTCGATCGGCACGTTCGCCCTAGGCCTGTCCGGAATGAGCGACGCCTTGACAGCGGTCAACGAGGCCGCCGACGGAACACCGGAGGCCATCGAGAAGGCCAACAAGGCGCTGGCGGGACTAGCACCCAACGCGCGTGACGTCGTCACCACGCTTGCGGATCTCAAGCCCGCGTTCGACGGCCTGCGCGGCACAGTGCAGCAGAACCTCTTCGCGGGGATCTCCCAGAGCATCAAGACCCTGGCCGACAACGATCTGCCCGTGCTGCAGAAGGGCCTCGGCGGCATCGCGACGGCATGGAACGGCACCCTGAAACAGCTCGGCACCAGCCTCGGATCAGACTCCTCGAAGGGTCTGCTGGATCGCATCCTCGGCAACACCGCCGACGCGCAAAACGGGTTCACCAAGGCAATCGATCCGTTGATCAACGGCATCGGCACGCTAGCCGCGGCTGGCACCGACGCGCTACCCCGGATCGCCGATGGCCTCACCGATGTCGCAAAACGTTTCGAGACGTTCATCACCGCCGCCGACCAGGACGGCCGACTGGACAAGTGGATCAACGACGGCCTCGACGGGCTGACCAATCTCGGCAACATCCTGCTCAACCTGGGGACCACTTTCACCGCGATCACTAAGGCCGCCGGCGGCGGCGATGGCCTGCTGGGCACCCTGGAGAAGGGCACCAAGGCGCTGTCAGATTTTCTGAATTCCGATGCGGGACAAGAGAAACTCCGACAGTTCTTCAAAGAGGGCCGCGATCAGCTCGACAAGTGGCTACCCGTGCTGGAAAACCTCGCCACGACCTTCGGGAGCGTATACAACGCGGCAAAGGAATGGACCGACGCGCTGCTACCGGCGCTCAACGGCGTGCTCACCGTTCTCAACAGCATCCCCGGCGGCGTCGAGACAGTGGCCACAGCGTTCTTAGCGTGGAAGACCATGCAAGGTGTCTCCAGCTTGCTCACCAGCCTGGGGAACGTCGGCACCTCCCTGCTCGGCCTGCCCGATAAGGCCAATACCGCCGCCGCCGGAATCAACAAAGCACTCGCACTGATCGTCGTCCCCGAAATCGGCAGACAGATCAACGACCAGATACAACAGTGGCTCAAGGACAACTTTCCGGATCTGCACGATGCCAACAACTCCAATACGCCTGATCAGCTCGGTAAGAAGGCGCGTGAATGGGTCGACGAGAACATCTTGAACAGTCCACCGCCGCAGACGACTGCTGGAGCTTTGCCCCCGTCGGCGCCGAACAGCAGTCGACCTGGGGAAGTCGGCGGCATCCCTATTCCAGGATTGGTGCTCCCGTCTACAGGCCCAGGACCACTGGAGCCGCGCCCGCTGCCGCCGCCCCGGCCTGGCACGGGTGGTCCGCGCCGCCTCGGCCGTGGCGGTCCACGTCGCGACGACACCGGAGCAATGATCGGGCGCAGCGGCCCGCAGCCGATCGCCCCGGCCCCCGGTGGCGGGGGAGTGCAGTCCGCGATCGGGAACTTCGTCGCAGGCCTGTCAGGGCCGATCGGCAACGCCGTCAGCCTCGCCCAGGGAGTCGGCAGCCTCGCGGGCGGCGCATCGGGAAGCGGCAACCAGACCGCTTCCGGACTGTTCGGCGTCAACGGACTCACCCGGGCCGGCTCATTCGAAGGCAACCTGGCGGGACGGTTCTCTCAAGTTCCCGGCCTGTTCGGCCTCTTCGGGAGTCTCGCGTCACCCGACCCTGTCGGCGGCGTCGCGCAATGGGGCGGCGAAGCACTCAGCTGGCTGGCCAACTGGGGTGTCGAAACGGGCGGGTCGGCGCTCTCCACACTGTGGCAGGGTGCGCTGGGCATGGTCGGTCTAGAGAATTCGATTCTGTCGCCGTCGAACCCGTGGAATCAAGCCATCACCCAAACCGCGGGCGGTGTGCTAGACCAGGGCGGCGTGTTCGGCCCGCTGATGGGCGGTGATGGCGCGTCCGTCGACGGCGCGGTCACGGATCTGCAGCGGGGAGCTGGCGCCTTCGCGGCGCGCAGCGGCGCGGCGACGTCCGGGGCTCCGTCACTCGGTGACTGGGATTTGGCCGGCATCTCGGGCCGCCCGCCGGGCGCCCCGTCACGCGGGTCGCGCCTCACCATCAGCCAGGTCGACGCCCTCGCCGCCAAGTTCGGTCTGACGAAGACCTCCGGGTACCGCGACGAACCAGGGTCGTTCCACTCCACCGGGCGCGCCGGCGATTACGGCGGCACCGCCCAGCAGATGGCCCAGTTCGCGGCATTCATGGCGACGAACTACCCGGGGTCACTGTCCGAGCTGATCCACGACAGCCCCGGCTTCAACCTCAACGTCGACGAAGGCCGCTACGTCGGCCCGTTCGGCCAGTTCTACACCATGGCGCAAGCCGGGTACCACGGCGACCACGTCCACATCGCGGTGCGCGGCACAAGCGCGACAGGCCGGGCGTCACGCACCGGCGGTCCGCGCCGGCTGGGCACCGGCGGCCCCACGGACAACATCATCCAGGCCGCCCAGGTGCGCCCTGTCCCGCGCCCTCCAGTGCAAGCGCGGCAACTGGTACCCCGACCTACGCCCGCCCCGCCCGCTGTTGCGCCGTCGGCACCGAGATCGTCAACGCCGGGACCCGCTTCGGCGGCCCCCGCCGCTCCAATCGCCCCAGTTCCCGTAGCCCCCACGGCGCCGCCCACCCAACGGCCCGTCTCCGTCGCGCCGACCGCCCCCGCGCCCAGCTCGTCGTCCTCCGACGCCTACATGCACAACATCTCCGCCATCGACACCGGCATCGACTCCGCCGCCTCGGCGATCGGCCAAGCCATCGCCGCCGGCATCGGCATCGCGGCCGGTCTCGGCGGCGGCGCGCCCGTGCCCGGAGCATCCGCGATGGGGGCGCTGGGCTCGCTCGGCGGTTACGCCGCCGGCCTCGCGCAGCAAGGAGGCAAGATGCTCAAGAACGTCGTCAACGTCGGATCGAGCCTCCTCGTCGGCACGCTGCCCGGCGCCGAGATCGGCTCACAGGACTCCCTATACGGCGCACTGCTGCGCCCAGAGCAAAACGCGCCAATGACAGCGCAGGACAACCGCCGCTCCTACACGTTCAACGGCATCGACGGCCGCAACGTCGTCGACGACCTGCGACTCATGGGCGCTCAAGAGGCCCAGGCGCCGCTGGCGGCTTGGTGAAGACAACATCTTCGCGCCCAGCCTGTTTCCGCGCGGGATGGTGCCGGTAAACGATGCAGCGTCATGGGTCTAGGGTTTCCTCCAACTGCACGGCGTGCAGCTCACCTGCACGCAGGATCACTATCCGCCACAACGTATTTGATTGCGTGCGGATCGTTCTCACGATCTGTGGTTGATCGCGTGCGCTGTTTGGGTCGGCCGACCACGGCTGCACCCATTGCACGCCCGGCTCAAGTTGAATTCGTGTACCCACTGGCCGGCCGTCACTGAACGTTTGTCCGTCCGAGCTGTCCGCGTCCACGTGGGCGCGAATCGACTCGACACATAACACCTCGTGAAGCTCCGCTAGCTCACCCGTCAACGTCGCTATGGCATCGGGTAGCGCCAAAGCTCCCGGTGTGCCCAGCAGTTCTATCGCGTTCGCCAGAGTGAGGTTCGCGCGGACCGCGCACTCCTTAAGGGAATCCAGCGGAGTGAAATTCGTTGACGGACAAGTCATTATCGGTTGCGGGTCGGCAATGAGCACGCCGTCCTCCGCGTCGGATGTCAGTCGAAATCTCCAGCCGGCCTGCTTGATGTTCTCAACGATACGTAGGGTTTCGTTGCGAACGGGCGCCAGATCATCTGATCCCGATTCGACGGTGATCATGTAGGGCCACCCGTCGAGATCGACCTCCTCGTACTGAACCGTTGCGTATACGTCGCCGCTCAGGTCGACGATTTCGACGGTGGAGTCGGCGGCGGGTGCGGGGGCCGAGCCGCCGACGGCCGCGACCACGTCGCGCAAGGCCGCTGGGCCGGCGATTTCGATGTAGTCGACGCTGGGCCTCATCGCTTACTCCTCGTTTCTCCGGCTATTCGGGTTTGATTGTCGTCGATTTCATCTCGGTGTAATTGGCGCACGTTGCACGGATGATCCGTACGTAGTGCGTAGGGAGCGCAGCGCTGTCCGCGTCGGCCTCGGTCGTAGATCGAGCGAGCTATCCATCACGCTGTGGGTTGCGGCGGCGGTGCCAGCGTGTCAATGGCTGCCCGCTTTCGAGTGTCTGCCACTCCAACATAAATCGCGGTGGTCGATAATTGACTGTGGCGCATCAATTCCTGGACGACTCGCAGATCCGCTCCTGCCGAGACCAGCTCAGTTCCGAAGTAGTGGCGTAGGCAGTGCGGTGTGCCCGGCACTCGGCACGTGATCATGTGTAGGCGGATCCGCTGTGTGACTACTCGCCCACCAAGGTGTCGGGCCCGCTGGGAGGGAAACCAGTAGCCCGACGACGGCATGAACCGGGCGTTTTCGAGGATTGTCGGATGAGCGGGGATGATGTCTTGGCGCCCGCCCTTACCTGTGACGGTGATTGTTCGACCTTCAACATCCAGATCCCGGGCCTGGAATCTAGCTACCTCGTGTACGCGCAGCCCAGCCAAACCCGCCAAGAGGATCATCGCCTTCAGTGCCCGATCTGCGCCCGCGGACCTCAGTAGTCGATAGAATTGATCGTTGCTGATGGGCCGCGGTTGCCGCCGCGGTCGGCGGGGCGGACGAATGTGTGCGGTGGGATCATCAGCACGTTGGCCGATCAGAACACACCAGCGGTAAAACGCCCGCAATTTCGACAGATCGCTGCCAATCGTGACCGCCGACCGCTGAGAAGGGTTCCGACCAACCCACTCGGCGACCTGGCCGGCAGTCGCCGCTATCGCAGGCGTTGCAACATCGCGCTCAAAGCGAGCCAGGGTGCAACGGCGCTCAAGTACCGTGCGACGGGCTTTGCCCTCTGCGTACTGCACGGTTATCCATCGCAGCACCTCCGCGGAAGGTACGGCGTAGGCGTAGACGCGCCCGACGCTATGGGCGACGGTCGCGGTCGACGGTGTGGTGATGGTCATGGCTGCGCCTCTCGGCTCGTCGGACGGGCGAGAACTCGCCCGATAACACATTGCACAGCACTCGACACCTACCTGTGTTCGTCCTGCTCAGCACACCGCTCAGCGGTTCGGCACTCCGAAGATGCCGGGCGAACCGCCGCGGGTGCAGCCGAGCAAGAAAGTGGCCGCGCACTGGGACGAGGACGGGAACCCGCGTACCGGCGGCTGAGCCGCGTCGGATCCGATCCGCCCGGGCGCCGCCCGCCGGTGATCTACCCTGACCGACGAACGGATCCGACCACGGGGAGCAGATGGACATCCGCAAAGTGCTGGCGGCGCTGGCGATCGTGGTGATGGCCGCCAGCGGCATCGGCGTCACGGCGTTCATGGTGTTCGCCGACCATTCGCGGCCGGCGGCGCAGCAGGCCCCACGGACTGCCGTCCTGCCGCCGCCCTCGGTGCCCGAGCCCTACGAATTCGCCATCGGGGTGGTGGTGACCGCGCAGAACTGCGACCCCGCCGGCGGATGCGTGTACACCTACACGATCGAGCCGAAGTACATCGGCATGCATCCGCTGCCGGAGACCCCGTTCACCGTCGAGTACGAGGTTGCCGGCGGTCATCAGCCCCAGCCCGGCGCCTTCACCGTGCAGGGGGGCACCGCGCAGATCATGAGGGACGTCAGTGTGGAGGGGCCACCGGATGCCCAGCTGAAGGCGGCGGTGACCCGGATCACCGGTTAGGCGAGGGCTTTGCGGGCCGCGCCCTCCACGCCGTCGCTGTCCAGGCCGTAGTGGCGGTACAGGTGGGTGGGCGGTCCGATCAAGGCGTATTCGTCGAGGATTCCGTGCCGCCAGACGCGGGTTGGAAGGCCTTCCTGCGCAACGACTTCGGCGACCGCGCCGCCGAGCCCGCCGAGGACGTTGTGCTCCTCGACGGTCAGTATGGCGCTCGACCGCGCGGCGGCGGCGAGTACGGCCTCGGTGTCGAGAGGTTTGACGGTGTGCATGTCGAGCACGCCGACGGACAGCCCGTCGGCCCGCAGCCGGGATGCGGCGACGAGGCTGGGGTGCACCATGGAGCCTGTCGCGATGATGGTCAGGTCGGTGCCGGCGCCGTGTTCGACGGCGCGGCCGATGACGAACTCGGGGGCAGGCCCGGTGTAGACGTCGGGGTCCTGGCCGCGGCCGATGCGGAAGTAGATCGGTCCCGGATAGGTTGCGGCGGCTCGCAACGCCGCACCGAGCTGGGTCGCGTCGGCGGGGGCGATGACGGTCAGTCCCGCGATGCTGCGCATGATCGCGAGGTCCTCGGTGGCGTGGTGGGAGGTGCCGTAGAACCCGAGGGTGATCCCGGCGTGGTGGCCGATGAGCCGGACCGGCAGGTTGGTGTAGGCGACGTCGGTGCGGATCTGCTCGCAGGCGAGCAGCGCCAGGAACGAGGCGAAGGTGGCGACGTAGGGCTGCAGTCCGGTGGTGGCCAGGCCCGCGGCGGTCGACACCATGTGTTGTTCGGAAATGCCGAACTGGACGTATCGGTCGGGGTGGCGTTCCTGGAAACGGATCAGGCCGTTGGAGTATTTCAGGTCGGCGGTGCCCACGACGATCGGATGCCCTTCGTCGGCGAGGTCGGCGAGGGTGTCGGCCAGCGTGTGCAGGCCTGGTGCGCGGTCGAGCAGGGACAGTAGGTGCCAGGATTCGGGCTGCAGCCCGGGTGCGACGCTCACAGGTGATTCCTCAGTTCGTTGATGGCGTTGATCTCGTCCTGTTCGGCCAGCCAGCCCAGGTGCCAGCCGAACTCTTGCTCCATGTAGGAGATGCCCTTGCCCTTGACGGTGTGGGCGATGATCGCGACCGGCTGGGTGCGGTCGGGATCGGCGGCGGTCGTCCGCAGCACATCCAGCAGTGCCCCGACGTCGTGGCCGTCGACGTCGTGTACCTGCCAACCGAATGCCCGCCATTTGTCGGCGAGCGGTTCTATGCCGGTGACGCCGTCGATGTGTCCGTCGAGGGAGTGTTCGTTGCGGTCGATGATCGCGATCAGGTTCGAGACCCGGTGGTGGGCGGCGGCCAGCGCCGCCTCCCAGATCTGGCCCTCGTGCAACTCGCCGTCGCCGAGCAGGACGTACACATTGGGCACATTTGGCACATTGGGCACCGTCGGTGCGTCCGGGGGGCACAGGGTTCGGGCCTGCATGCGTGTGCCCAGCGCGATCCCGGTCCCGGTGGACAGGGCGTGGCCGAGGGACCCGCTGCTGAAGTCGACGCCGGGGATGCGCGTCATATCGGGGTGATCCCCGAAGGCGCTGCCCAGGCGGGTGTAGTCGTCGAGGTCGCCGGCGGGGAAGAATCCCCAGTCGGCGAGCAGCGGGTACAGCGTGGCGGCGGCATGGCCCTTTCCGAACAGGAATCGGTCGCGGTGGGGCCAGTCGGGTTCGCCGCGCCGCAGGCGCATGACGCCGTAGTAGAGGGTGGCGAGGATCTCGGCGCACGAGAAGCCGGAGGCGTAGTGGCCGGTCTTGGCGATGGAGATGAGGCGGACGGTTTCCAGGCGCGCGAATTGTGCGCGTTCCCGGATGTGTTCGACGAGTTCGACGTCGGGTGGGGTGTGTGTCTCAGGCAACATGGCTGGAGAAATTATCAGTCAACGGACGTGATGTCTACTGATTGAGAATCTGCAACCATTGGTCACAATGTCCACTGAGCGATAAATTGATGGTCATGGCCACTGAAAAGCCGCCCGAGAACTCGCTGATGCTCGTCCGCAAGGTGTCCGATCTGCTGGACTACCTGTCCCGTGGGGAGGCGTCGGCGGCCGATATCGCCGACGCGATCAACGAACCGCGCAGCTCGATCTATCGCCTCCTGTCCAGCCTGCAGGCCGAGGGGTTCGTCGAGGCCGGCAGCCGGCGAGGGCAGTTCCGCCTCGGCTTCAAACTCCTGTCGCTGGCCACTGCCGCGGTGTCCCGGTTCGACGAACGCAAATTCGCGATGCCGGTGATGGAGCGCCTGCACGATATGACGGGCGAGACGGTGTTCCTGTGCGTCCCGCGCAAGGACGACGCGGTCTGTATCGAGCGCATCGAGGGTATGCGCGTGCGGTCGCTGGCTCTGCAGCTGGGCGGGTCGTTGCCGCTGCACGCCGGTGCCGCGCCGCGGGCCATCCTGTCGCAGCACTCCGAACGCGACTGGCAGTCCTACCTCGAGCGCAACGCGCCGCTGCGGCGGTTCACCGACTCGACCCCCGTCGAACCGGCCGAACTGACAGCGCTGCTGCGCCGCACGCGTGAGGACGGGTTCGCCGTCAGTGACCAGGACGTGACCGTCGGTGTCGCGGCCATCGGGGTCCCCATCACCGACTACCGGGGTGCGGTGCGTGGCGCGTTGTCGATCAGCGGCATCCGCGAGGTCATCCTCGGTGATTCGTTGCCGATGTGGCGAGACGAACTCGTCCGGGGCGGTCGCGAGATCTCCGAAGCGCTCGGGGCGGAGTTGGCGGCGAAGGGTCTCGCCAACTTCGGCTAGTTTTTATCACTCACTAGACATCTTGTTCGCTGTGTGAGATTGTGTCTGCTGTCACAAGGTGACGGGAGGGTGTTCCGGCGCACCGCAGACCCGTCCGACAGCGGAGGTGAGTGATGAACGGAGAACTCGACGGCGCGGTCGCGATCGTCACCGGGGCCGGCGGTGGCATCGGCCTGGCCTGCGTCAACGCACTGCGCGGCCTGGGAGCGCGCATCCTCGGTGCGGACATCGAGGTCGACGCGCTCGGCGGGCTCGAGGAGGTGCGGGCCTTCCGCGCCGACCTGCGCAGGCCGGAGACGGCCCAGGCCATGGTCGACGCCGCGGTCGAAGCGTTCGGCCGTCTCGACATCCTGGTCAACAACGCTTCGGTCGCCGCCGTGCGCAAGGGCTTCCTCGCCACGACCGACGAGGAGTGGGCCGCCACCCTCGAACTGAACCTGCTCGGCTACATCCGGTCGGCGCGCGCGGCCATTCCCGCGCTGCGGAGTGCGGGCGGCGGTGTGCTGATCCACATCGCCTCGGAGGCGGCACGGATGCCCAACCCCCGGCTGCCCGACTACAGCGTCTCCAAGGCCGGGGTCCTGATGCTCTCCAAAGTGCTTGCCGCCGAATTCACCTCGGAGGGCATCCGGTCGAATGTGGTGTCCCCGGCCTTCATCCGATCTCCGATCTATGACCGCCCCGGCGGTCTGGCCGACGCACTGGCCGAGGAGTTCGGCGTCGACAAAGAAACCGCACTCGCGAAATACGTGGAACTCAACCGGATCCCGGCGGGCCGATTGGGCTCCGTCGGCGAGGTGGCCGCCATGGTCGCCTATCTGGCCACGGACAAGGCCGCGTTCGTCTCAGGTTCCAACTTCTGTATCGACGGCGGCGTCACTCCCGTCATCTGAATCCACATCCGACGAAGGAAGACTCATGAACAATCCGCGATCAACACTGCTCGCTGTCGCCGTCGCGGCCACCGCCGTGATGACCACCGCGCTCACCGGGTGTGCCGACCAACAGGATTCGGGCAAACCGACCATCGGGGTGACCCTCAACGCGGCATCCAACCCGTTCTTCCTCGCCGAGGGCAACGCCATCGAAGCGGCCGCCGAACAGGAGGGGGTCGAGGTCTCGGTCCAGTACGCCAACGCCGACGTCGCCGTGCAGAGCGATCAGATCGACACCTTCATCCGCCAGAAGGTCGAGTCGATCGTGGTGGACGCGGTGGACTCCGAGGGCATCGGGCCCGCGGTGCTGCGCGCCAAGCAGGCCGGCATTCCCGTGGTGGCGATCGACGTCGCGGCACCCGGTGCGGACGCCACCGTCACCAGCGACAACGTCCAGGCCGGTCGGGACGCCTGCGCATACCTCTTCGAGCAGCTCGGCGGGCAGGGCAAGGTGGCGATCGTCGACGGCTCGGCCGTGTCGGCGATCAGCGACCGGATGGCGGGCTGCCGCGAGGCGCTGGCCAAGGCACCGGGCATCGAGGTCGTCGCCACTCAGCGGGCCGACCTGACGCGGGACA
Source organism: Actinomycetota bacterium (assembly GCA_018268465.1). Lineage (GTDB taxonomy): Bacteria > Actinomycetota > Actinomycetes > Mycobacteriales > Mycobacteriaceae > Mycobacterium. The sequence continues at coordinate 92,091 of JAFDWN010000010.1, read as the reverse complement.
AGTCGATGAACATCGCTTCCAACATCCTGACCGCCAACCCGGACGTGGACGGCTTCTTCGGCGTCAACGATCCGACGGCCGTGGGCATTTCACTGGCAGCCCAGCAGAAGGGCCGCGACGTCAGGATCGTCGGCGTCGACGGGGCCCAGCAGTTGACCGATCTGATCGGTCAGGGCCTGATCATCGGCACGTCCGGCCAGGATCCGGCCCGCCTCGGCCGCACCGGCCTGGAATTGGCCGTCAAGCTCGCCAACGGTGAATCCGTCGATTCCGCACCGCAGCTGGTACCCACCTTCCTCGTGACCGCCGACACCATCGGCGACTATCAGAAGTGGGGCTGACCGTGCCCATCCGCGAACCCGATCCCCCGCCCGGCCC
>JAFDWN010000010.1:0-91663 GCA_018268465.1 Actinomycetota bacterium | reverse complement strand
CTGGACCTGATGCCCGGGGTGGTGCACGTACTCGCCGGCGAGAACGGCGCAGGGAAATCCACCCTGATCAAGGTGCTGTCCGGTGCCGAACCGGCCGACAGCGGCCACGTGGAGATCGGCGGCACCCGCACCGAGCTCACCGGTCCCCGGGACGCGCGAGCACGCGGTATCGCGGTCGTGCACCAGGAGCTGAGTCTGGTGCCCGACCTCACCGTGGCCGACAACATCGTGCTCGGGCGGGAGCCCCGGCTGCGTGCGGGCCGCCTGGACCGCCGCAGCGCCACCGGCGATGCGGCAGCCGCACTGGCCCGCATCGGCGCCGACATCGCCCCCGGTACCCGGGTCGCCGCGCTCACCACCGGCGCCCAACAGCTCGTGGAGATCGCTCGCGGGCTGGCCGAACGGCCCCGCGTGCTGGTGCTCGACGAACCCACCGCGGCGCTGTCACGAAGTGAAGCGGACCGGTTGCTCGGCATCGTCGAGGAACTGCGGGACAACGGTCTGGCCATCCTCTACATCAGCCACCGCATGGAGGAGATCGCCAGGATCGCCGACGAGGTGACCGTGCTGCGCGACGGTGTGGTCAGCGACCACATGGACCGCGGGGCCATGACCGAGGACCGGATCGTGACGTCCATGGTCGGCAGGCCCGTGCAGACACTGTTCCATCGCAGCCCGTCTCCCGGCGCCCGTCCCACGATCCTGTCGGTCCGCGGCGTCGCCTCGGCCCACATCTCACCCGCGAACCTCGACGTGCGCCGGGGCGAGGTCGTCGGGCTCGCCGGGATCGTGGGCGCCGGCCGCAGCGAACTGTGCCGGCTGATCGCCGGGATCGACGCGGCAGCCGCGGGCACCGTCACCGTCGACGGCACGGCCGTCGATCTCACCCGGATGTCGGGACCGGCAGGCGCGGGTATCGTCATGCTGCCCGAAAGCCGCAAGACCCAAGGGCTTTTCCTGTCGATGTCGGTCGCCGACAACGTGTGTCTGGGCACCCGGCGCGGCCGTGGACGACTCGGCAGGACGACACCGGGTGTCCGGCGGCGCAGCGCACGGCCGCTGACCGAGGCGATGCGGCTGCGGGCGGCGTCGCTGGACCAGCCGGTGGGGCAGCTGTCGGGCGGTAACCAGCAGAAGGTCCTCCTGGCCCGCTGTGTGGCCAGAGATCCGAAGGTACTGATCCTCGACGAGCCCACCCGCGGTGTCGACGTCGGCGCCAAAGCCGACATCTACGCACTCATCGAAGAACTGGCGCAGTCCGGCGTCGCGGTCCTGCTCGTGTCCTCCGACCTGCCCGAGCTCATCGGTCTGGCCGATCGCGTACTGGTGATGCACAAACAACGGCTGGTCGCCGAACTCGAAGGTCCCGACATCACCGAACACAACGTCATCCGGCACGCCACCGGAACGACCACCGTCCAGGAGGTACAACCATGACGATCGACTGTGCGGCGCCCGCGTCGCCACCCGGAATACCCGAGAAGACCACGACTTCGGCAGCGCGGCTGCGCGCAGGGCTGCGCGCGCTCACCGACCGCCTCGGTGTGGCCGGCGCTCTGGCGTGCCTGGTGGTGCTGTTCGCCGTCACCGCACCCAACTTCGCCACCCCGGACAACCTGCTCGACGTGGCCCGCCAGATCTCGGTGACCGCGATCCTCGGTGCGGGACTGACCTTCGTCATCATTACCGCGGGGATCGACCTGTCCGTGGGCTCGGCTGTCGGAGTGACCGCCTTCGTCGCGGTGTCGCTGGCCATGAACGGATTTCCCGCGCCGCTGGCCATTCTCGGCGCGCTGCTGACCGGAGTGGTGATCGGGGCCGTCAACGGGGTGCTGGTCGCGAGGGTCGGCTTGGCCTCGTTCATCGTCACCCTCGCCGCACTGACGTACCTGCGGGGGATCACCTACGTCGGCACCGACGGCACCACGATGTTCTCGACGACGCTCAACTACGCCGTGCTCGGCCACGGTTCGCTTCTCGGGATTCCGGTCCCCGTCCTGATCATGGTCGCGGTATTCGCCGTCGGCTGGTACGCGTTGAACCGCACGCTCTTCGGCCGCTGGGTGACCGCTGTCGGCGGTAACGCGGAGGCGGCGCGGCTGGCCGGAATACCGGTCAAGCGGGTCCTGCTGAGTGTCTACGTCATCTCGGGACTCTGCGCCGGCATCGGCGGAGTGATCGCCTCGGCGAGGCTGCAGAGCGCGGTGCCCGATCTGGGCACCGGTTACGAACTGTCGGCGATCGCCGCGGTCGTGCTCGGCGGCACGTCGCTGATGGGCGGGCGCGGCTCGCTGATCGGCACCCTCGTCGGTGCGGCCATCATCGGTGTGCTCATCAACGGTATGACGTTGCTGGACGTGTCGTCGTTCTACCAGCAGATCATCCAAGGTGTCGTGATCGTCCTCGCCGTCGCATTGGACAAACTCCGCACCCGCGCCGCGAGGGATTCCGCATGACCCTGGTGACCGACGAGATCGCGGGAACGCCAACGGGACTGTTCATCGGCGGCGTCTTCGGCGCCGCGCGGACCGGCCGGACACTGACCGTGGAGGATCCCGCGACCGAACGACCGCTCGCCGAGGTGGCCGACGCCGGCAGCGACGATGCGCTCGCGGCGCTCGACGCCGCCGCGGCAGCCCAATCGGACTGGGCGTACACACCGCCGCGGCGGCGTGCCGAGGTGCTGCGCGCGGCCTCGGAACTGATGCGCGAACGTGCCGGACATCTCGCGACCGTGGTCACCCTCGAGATGGGCAAACCCTATCGGCAAGCGCTGGACGAGGTGACCTACGCCGCGGACTACCTGCGGTGGTACGCGGAGGAGGCGGTGCGGATCGGCGGCAGGACCGCGCATCCCGAGAACGGCGTCGGCCGCGTCCTGACCCTGGCACAGCCGGTCGGTCCGTGCCTGTTCGTCACCCCGTGGAACTTCCCACTGGCCATGGGTGCCCGCAAGATCGGCCCTGCGCTCGCGGCCGGCTGCACCTGTGTGGTCAAACCCGCGGCGCAGACGCCACTGAGCATGCTCGCGCTCGCCGAGATTCTGCACCGCAGCGGTGTTCCGGCCGGCGTCGTCAACGTCGTGGTGACCAGCCGGTCCCGCGACATGGTCGCGACGTTGATGAAAGACCCACGGCTGCGCAAGATCTCGTTCACCGGATCGACGGAGGTCGGACAGCAGCTGGTGCGCCAGTCGGCCGATCAGCTGCTGCGGGTGTCGATGGAGCTGGGCGGCAACGCCCCGTTCATCGTCTTCGCCGACGCCGATGTGCAGGCGGCGGTCGAGGGTGCGGTGGTGGCCAAGCTGCGCAACAACGGCGAGGCCTGCACCAGTGCCAACCGCATGTACGTCCACCGCTCGCTGGCGCCGGAGTTCGCCGCGGCGCTGGCGGACAGATTCGCGGGCCTGCGCGTCGGGCCCGGCATCGAGCCGGACACCGACGTCGGGCCGCTCATCGACGCCGCCCAGCTGGGCAGCGTGGGGGAGTTGGTGGACGACGCCGTCGCGGGCGGGGGCCGGGTGTTGACCGGTGGCCGCACCCTCCGGCGTGCCGGGCACTTCCTGGAACCCACCGTCGTGCAGGTTGCCGACGGCGCGCGGCTGCTGGCCGAGGAGATCTTCGGGCCGGTGGCACCCGTCGTCGCGTTCGACGCGGACGCCGAGGCGATCGAGCGTGCCAACGCGACCAGTTTCGGGCTCGCCGCCTACGTCTACACCCGCGACCTGGATCGGGCGCTGACGACCGCCGAGCTGCTGGAGGCCGGGATGGTCGCGGTCAACCAGGGCACTGTCGCCAACGTCGCCGCACCGTTCGGCGGCGTCAAACACTCCGGTTTCGGGCGTGAGGGCGGGCCGGAGGGTATCGCCGAATACCTCGAGACCAAATACCTGGCACTCCATGCGGGAGTGCGTCCACGAAAGGTCGCGATCTGATGAGCACAACAGTGGTGGCAGGGGCGCACGGTGTGATCGGCGGCGCCGTCACCCGGGCGCTGGCCAAGTCCGGCGCAGCGGTGGTGACGGTCGCGCGCCGGGGCCCGGTGCGGCACGACGGCGCAGCCGTCGGCGCCCACGTCGCGGTCGACCTGCTCGACGCCGCCGGGACGGTCGCCGCATTGTCGGCACACCGCGACATCGACACGGCCGTCTACGCCGCATATGTCGAGAAGCCCACGATGTCCGAGACGGTGCGGCCCAACGTCGCGATGCTGACCAACCTCCTCGACGCGCTGGTCGCCGGGGGAAACCCGCTGCGACGGGTGGTTCTCATCGGCGGGGGCAAGTCTTACGGTGAACACCTGGGCCACTACAAGACTCCCGCCAAGGAGTGCGATCCGCGGTTCCTGGGACCGATCTTCTACAACGACCAGGAGGATGTGCTGTTCGAGCACGCCGAGCGCCACGGCTACACCGCGACCGTCCTGCGGCCGGACGCGGTCATCGGACCGAGTATCGGTTCGCCGATGAATATGCTCTCGGGCATCGCGGTCTACGCGACGGTGTGCAAGGCCGCGGGTGTCCCCCTGAGATTCCCGGGGACACCCGGCGCGTGGACCGCGCTGCACCAGGCGACCGACGCCCGCGTGGTGGCCGACGCGGCAGTGTGGGCGCTGGATGCGGTGAGCGCCGACGGGGCGGTGTTCAACGTCACCAACGGCGACAACTTCCGCTGGCAGCATCTGTGGCCGGACATCGCCGCCGCGTTCGATATGGGAACCGCTGCGCCGCAGCCGATGTCGCTGGGTGAACAGATGGCCGACAAGGCGCGTACGTGGGACCGCATCGTCGCCGAACACGGGCTGGTTCCCCTGACGCTGGCACAAGCGGTGTCCTGGCCGTTCGTCGACGGATGGTTCGCCACGGACTGCGACATGGTGCAGAGCACGATCAAGATCCGGCAGGCCGGTTTCACCGGCTGCATCGACACCCACCAGAGCTTCGTCGAGAACATCGACATGCTGCGCACGATGCGACTCATCCCCTGAACCGCCGAACTTCGAAAATGACGGAGGCACAAGACATGACGACAACAGTTGACCAGGAGATCGGCTGCCGGGAGGCCGCCGCGCTGTGGCTGTCCAGGCTCGAGGCCGCGCTACGGCTCGACGCCCTGGACACCGAAGACCTGTTCCACCCGGACTGCTGGTGGCGAGACGCCGTCGCGTTCACCGGTGACCTGCGCACCGTCGCCGCGGACCGCATCGCCGCGGAACTCGGCGGGCGCCAACGGGTGGTGAACGCGGCGAACTTCCGTCTCGCCCCGGGCCACGTCGAACCCCGGGTGGTGACGCGCAACGGGGTGGAATCGGTCGAAGCGGTCTTCGCCTTCGACCTGCCCGCCGGCAGTGGCCTGGGTGTGGTGCGGCTGGTGCCCGACGAGCGGACCGGATACCGGGCCCGCAACCTGTTCACGCTACTCGACGGGCTGGCCGGGTACCCGGAGCGTACAGATGCGAATCGTCCTACCGGACAGGCGGATTCGTCGAAGTTCGGGGGGCCGAACTGGCTGGATCGGCGGGCGGCCGCGCGAGCCTACGCCGATCACGACCCGCAGGTGCTCGTGGTCGGCGGCGGTCAGACCGGGCTGGCGCTCGCCGCGCGCCTGGGCCAGCTCGATGTGGACACGCTGGTGGTCGACGCCTACGAGAAGCCGGGCGACAACTGGCGCAAGCGCTATCACGCACTGACCCTGCACAATGCGATCTGGCTCAACGACATGCCGTATCTGCCGTTCCCGGCGACGTGGCCGGTGTTCGTGCCCAAGGACAAACTCGCCGGCTGGTTCGAGACCTACGTCGACGCCATGGAGATCAACTTCTGGGGATCTTCGCGGCTGATCGGCGCGGAGTTCGACGACGCGACCGGCACATGGACGGCGACCATCAGCGGACCCGACGGCACCGGCCGGGTCGTCCGGCCCCGCCACATCGTGCTGGCCACCGGTGTCAGTGGTATCGCGCACCGGCCGGAGCTGCCCGGGCTCGGGGATTTCGCCGGCGAGGTGCTGCACTCCAGCGTGTACACCGCCGGCGCCGACTATGTCGGCAAGAAGGTCGTCGTCATCGGGACGGGCAACAGCAGCCATGACGTCGCGCAGGACCTGCACGCCAACGGTGTGCAGGTGACGATGGTCCAGCGCAGTTCGACGACCGTTGTCAGCATGGATCCCAGCGCCGCCGCCGTCGACGAGTCCTATCTGACCGCCCCGACGCTCGAGGACTCCGATCTGATCGGACTGTCGGTGCCCTATCCCGACCTGGTGGCCGGAAGTCAGCAGATGACGCGACGGATCCGCGAGTTCGACAAGGATCTGATCGCGGCGCTGGAGGGCGTCGGTTTCCGCACCGACTACGGCCACGACGAGACCGGCCAGCTGATGAAGTTCATGCGGCGCGGTGGCGGCTACTACCTCAACGTCGGTTGCTCGGAGCTGCTGGTCTCCGGTGAGATCGGCTTGGTCCAGTTCGCCGACGTCGACCGCTTCGTCGCCGGCGGCGTGGCGATGCGTGACGGGTCGCTGCTGGCTGCCGACGTCGTCATCCTCGCCACCGGATTCCTCGACCAGCAGGAGAACGTCCGGCGGCTCATGGGCGACGGCGTCGCCGACGCCGTCGGACCGGTCTGGGGCTACGACGACGGCGGCGAGCTGCGCAATATGTGGCGCCCGACCGCACAGCGCGGACTGTGGTTCTCCGCGGGCAACTTCCAGATGTGCCGCACCTACTCGAAGGTGCTGGCGCTGCAGCTGCGTCTGGCACTGGATTCACAGTGATCACCCCGATTCCGGTCGTCCGCGGGCCGCGGATGACGCATCATCGGTACCGCTATGACCCACGGCGAACTCCTCCGGCCCGGCGCGGGCCTGCCCCGCGGTGTCCAGGGGGCCGCTGATCCGCGATTCGCCGGGGTGCTGCGCATCTTCGCCAGGCTGTTCCCGGGACGGCGGTTCGGCGGCGGCGCCCTGACCGTATACGCCGACGGTGTGCCGGTCGTCGACGTGTGGACGGGGTGGTCCGACCGCGCCGGGGAGGTGGCGTGGACGGCCGACACGGGTGCGGTGGTGTTCTCGGCGACGAAAGGTGTCACGGCCGCGGTCATCCACCGCCTCGTCGACCGTGGGCTGCTGCAGTATGACGTGCCCGTTGCCGAGTTCTGGCCGGCGTTCGGGGCGAACGGAAAAGCCGACATCACGCTTCGCGAGGTGATGCGGCACCGGGCCGGGTTGTCCCAGTTGAAGGGGGTGGGCAGAGACGAACTGCTCGACCATGTCCAGATGGAGGAGCGGCTGGCCGCCGCGCCGGTCGGTCGCCTGCGCGGCTGGCCGGCCTACCATGCGCTGACCTACGGGTGGCTGCTGTCGGGATTGGCCAGGGCCGTCACCGGGTCGGGCATGCGCGATCTCATCCGTGCGGAGGTCGCGGTCCCGCTCGGCACCGACGGCCTGCATCTGGGCCGCCCTCCCGCCGGGTCGCCCACCGCCGCCGCGGAGATCCTGCTGCCGCAGACCATGCCGCGTATCCCGCTGTTCGACGTCGTCGCACCGAAGGTGGCCGGTCTGCCGCTGTCGGGTGTGTTCGGTGCGATGTACTTTCCCGGGGTGGTGTCACTCCTGCAGGGGGACATCGCATTTCTCGACGCGGAGGTGCCTGCCGCGAACGGCGTGGTCACCGCGCGTGGGCTGGCCAAAATGTACGCGGCGTTGGCCGGCAACGGCCGGATCGATGAGAGGCCGTACCTGTCGCCCGATTTGGCGGGCGGCCTGGCGGGGGCGCCGAGGCCGTGGCCGGATCTGAACGTCGTCATGCCGATGCCATTCCACCTCGGCTATCACGAATCGCCGATTCCCGGTCTGCTCAAGGGTTTCGGCCATATGGGTCTGGGCGGCACGCTGGGCTGGGCCGACCCGGGATCGGTCAGTTCGTTCGCCTTCGTGCACAACCGTTTGCTGACCCCGATGCTGCTGGACTCCGCGTCGTTCGCGGCCCTGGCGGGGCCGATCCGCGGTGCGGTCACCGCGGCGCGCCACGACGGACTGTGCGCGGTGCCGCGGTTCGGTGCGGCCCCACGCCGAAACCGCCGTCGGGCGGCCCCGCACTCGTGACGGGCCGCTACCGGGCCGCCGGCGACCCCATCGCGCCGATATGTGCCTCGGATTCGACGAGGCCTGCGTCGCTTGGCGATTCACCCCGCGCGAACACACGCTGCTCTTGCTGTGCCCGCAGCTCCCGGTGGGCCTCGGCCGGGCTGTCGTAGCCGTAGCGCGCCTGCGCTTCCCGCGGCGTCATGGTGACGTCCGACGCCGCCGGGATGCCGAGTACGACGGGCGCCGCGATCGGCGCCGTCGTCGGGACGATGAGCTCCAGCAGTCGCAGGTAGAGCCACGGGGTGCGGGCGATGACCGCGAAGTGTGCGCGGAAGAACGCCCGGATCGCCAAGTCGGTGACCCGCGACTGCGACAGGCCGAACAACCGCCGGATGTGGGGCGGATAGGTGGCGATGACGGCCATCCGGAACAACCGTGCCAGCGGGACGCGGGCCGGCTCGGCGAAGCGCGGCAGGTCGTCGGGAAACGCCACCTCGGTATGCAGGATGAAATCGGTCATCGACTGCGCCAGCTCGGAGGCGGCCAGCCGGGGGCGCCACTGCTCGAAGTAGGCGCGGACCTCGTCGCGGGTGCGGGGCACGTCGGCCGGGTCGATGGTCTGCAGCTGCGCGGCGCGTGCGCATTCGTCCCAGTACTGACGTTCCTCGGTTTCGGTCAGTGTGCCCGGGCCGAATTGTTCGTAGCAGTACAGGATGGAATGCCATGCGGTGACGTGGATCCACAGCTGCGACGCGGGATTGTTCGCGTCGTATCGGCCGCCGGTGACCGGGTCGGTGCCGATCGCCTTGGAGTGAACCTTGACCAGCACATCGGCGGCCTTCGTGGCCGTCTCGGTGTCACCGAACGCGGCCAGCGCGAAGTAGCGCATGGTGCGCTCGTAACGGGTCCGGGGCCGGTAGCGCACGCCGCCGCTGATCTCCACGGCGGCGTTGAGGTTGGGGTCGAGCTGCTCGATGGTCACCGCTCGGGAGAACCCGATCACGATCGAACTCGGGTAGGACCACACCTTCCAGGTCACCGAGCCGGGCCCGAAGAAACCGTTGTCCGCGGCCGCGGTGTAGCGCGCACGCAGCTCCTCGATGCGTGTCGGTCGAAAAGCTCTGGGCAGCACGGTCATCGGGTCTCCTCGTCGGTGAGTGGACGGTCCACGCGCGGGGCGCGCTGGCGCAACAGGGGCAGGGCAACACGCAGGATGGTGTCGACGCTGTCGTCGACGGACTCGCCGGGCAGGATGGCGTGGCTGATCAGGCCGCGCACCATGGTGTCGGCATACGCCCGCAGGTCCTCCGGTTCGAACCCCACGTAGGCGTCGTCGATGATCTGGGCGAATTCGCCGACGGCACGCTCGAGCAGTCGCTGCCCGTGGATGGTGACCAGCGGGAGCAGACTCGCGGCGGCGGCGTCGTCGGTCATGACGGCGCGGACCAGCGGATTGCGGGACAGATCGTCGAGAATGTCGCGCAAACCCTCACGCAAGGCGCGTTCCGGGTCGCCGGGGTAGCGATCGAGGGCCGCGCGGGCGACCGCGAGGATCGACTCGGCTTCGCGGTCGACGTACTGGCGGGCCAGTTCGTCCTTGGAGCCGAAGTACTTGTACAGCGTCGGCTTGCTGATCCCGGCCAGAGCCGCGATGTCGGCCATCCTGGTGCGCGCCCAGCCCCGGGTCCGCACGATGTCGACGGTCGCCTGCAGGGCGACGTCGCGCAGCAGGGTACGCGCACGCTCGCCGAAGGAGCCACCCGGTTCGGGGGTCGAGGGCATGGCCATACTCAGACCTCATTCCGGTCAACTCTGTTGTCGCTCCAGGGCATCGAAGAAAGAAGTTTAACTCAAATCAATTTTGAGTAAAGGGTGGGGCACGCCGTGTCGACGCCGAGTCGGGGATTGGTCGGCGGGTGATCCGGGATCCGCGCGGCCGGTCAGACGCCCGTCAGGGGCCCTCACAGCCCCGTCACAGGCCTGAGGTCAGCGTCGCCTTCCCGGTGCGCTGCTGGCCGGTGTTGTCGATCCAGGTCAGGTCGATGACGTCACCTGGGTAGTGCCGGTCCAGCACGTAGGTCAGCGTGGTGGACGTGTCGAGCGGGGTGCCGTCGATGGAGGTCAGGATGTCGCCGTCCTGCAGACCGGCCGCTTCGGCGGGACCGCCGCGCATGACCTCCTGGATGAGCACGCCGCTGCGGTCGCGCAGCGGGGCGGTGCGCACGCCGACCCCGAGCAACGTCGGCGGTCCGATGTGTACCGAATCGGACGGCACTCCGGCCCGGATCTGACCGGCGACCCCCATTGCGTCGTTGATCGGGATGGCGTAGCCCTTGCCGCCGGGGCCCATGCGGAAATTCACCGACGCGGCCGTCGTGATGCCGACGACCTGCCCGGCGCCGTTGACCACCGGACCGCCGGAGTCACCGGCCCGCACCGGCGCGGCGAACTCGATGAGTCCGCCCAGTTCGTCGGAGGTACCGGTGAGGGCGTCCTCCGCGGTGACGGTCCGGTCGAAGCCCGTCACGGTGCCGACCTCCCGGGTCAGCGGGGCCCCGGTGCCCTGCGCGTTTCCGAGGGCCACCACCGGCTCGCCGGGCACCAGTTGGGCCGAATCACCGATCGGCGCGGGCGCCAGCCCCGACGCGCCGAGCAGCTGCAGCACGGCGACATCGCGTTTGCGGTCGTATCCGACGAGTTGGGCGGCGTAGCTGCGCCCCCCGACGGTGCCGTCGATGCGATCCGCGCCCTGGACGACGTGGTAGTTCGTCAGCACCTGGCCCCCGGGGTCGAGCACGATGCCCGTGCCGACGCCGTAGGCGTTCTGGTAGTTGATGGTGGTGTCGATGCGCACCACGGTGGGTTCGACCTGGGCGGCGGCCGCGACCGGGTCGGCGGGCAAAGCCGCCGAAATCGCCGGGTTGACCGGCGCCAGCAGCAACAGAAGTGCGGTGAACACCGTCAGCAACGTGGTCAGGCGGCGGCGCCGGAGAAGTCTGCCCATGGGTTCCATCTTGGCTGTGAGTGGCACGGCTGTCGACGGATGGCCGGTGAGCTGGTCAGTCGTCGACCGCAACGCCGCCGGTGGGAGGCTTGCGCCGCCCCGACAACGTCAGTTTGCCGGCCGGCCGCCGATTGCGCAGCCGACCGCCCGGCGTGGTTTCCGCTTCCGCACCGTCGACGTCCCCGCCGGTGGTCTCGACGGCGGCACCCTCGTGGGGCGCCGCGGGCTGTTCCTGCGCCTCCGCGGCAGGCTCGGCGGTCTCCGCGGCGGTCTCCGTGGTCTCCTCGGTGGGCTCCGCGGCGGGCTCGGTGGTCTCCCCGACCTCCTCGGCGGCCACCGTGGCATCAGAGTCCTCAGTGTCCTTCGCCACGTCGGACTGCTCGGGCTCGGCGGCGGCGCCGCGACCGCGGCGCCGGGCTTTGTCCTTCGTGACCTTGACCTTGCGCGGTTTGGGCAGCGGGGGCGGCAGCTCGGCCACGAACGCCAGCTGGAACGCGAACACGCCGAGCAGGGCGATGGCCGCCGCGGCGCCGTAGATGCCGAACAGCCAGCGGCCCGCCGTTTCCAGGCTCAACCAGATCTCGCTGACCGCGGCGGCGATGATCAGCGCGCCGGCGACCACGTGCAGGGCGATCGAGGCAACGCGCAGCCGCAGCGCCAGTAGCGGGGTTCGGCAGTCGGGTTTGCGTGTGCGCAGCAGGGTGAAGGTGACGGGCAGGGCGGCAAGACCGATCAGTGCGCCGGTCGCGATCCGGAGCACCGTGCCCAGCGTCGAGGACGTCTGCCCCATCAGTTCGGGCCACCGCGGAAGGACGAAAAAGTAATACAGGCCTGCGGAGATGAGCGACATCAACCCGTGCCAGACCACCGCGGCGGTGCGGCCCATACCCCTCCTTGAGACTTTCGGCCCGGGGGCGACCGGCCGGTGTGGTCAGACCGGTCGCGCCCCGAGCCGTGCGCGGAGGATGCGGGATTTGAACCCGCGAGGGCTATTAACCCAACCCGCGTTCCAGGCGAGCGCCATAGGCCACTAGGCGAATCCTCCGCGGGCCATGGTAGCCGACCGCACGGACCGGCCCGTCGAGAAGCACGGTCGACAGGTATTAGACTCGCCGTGGACCCCGCGCGGCGTCCATCCTGTGAACTCCCCCAGGGCTGGAAGGCAGCAAGGGTCAACGGGCTCTGGCGGGTGCGCGGGGTCCCCTTCAACTTCGTGAATCCACGGCTAGCCGATGGTGAAAGGCGCACGGTGTCGTTTCAGTCTCTGGGCCGTGATGAGCTCCTCGAACAGTTCGAACAGCAGTCACAGCGCTACGCGGCGCTGACGGCCAAGGGGCTGCGGCTGGACCTGACCCGGGGCAAGCCCTCCCCTGCACAGCTGGATCTGTCCGACGCGCTGCTGAGCCTGCCGGGGAACGGGCCGGGGGCTTACCGCGACAACGACGGCACCGACACCCGCAACTACGGCGGACTGCACGGGCTGGCCGAACTGCGGGCGATCTTCGGCGAACTGCTGGGTATCTCGGTGCCGAACATCATCGCGGGCAACAACGCCAGCCTGGAGTTCATGCACGACATCGTCGCGTTCTCGATGCTGCACGGCGGGGTGGATTCGGCGCGGCCCTGGATCCAGGAGCCCGGGGTCAAATTCCTGTGCCCGGTGCCGGGATACGACCGGCACTTCGCCATCACCGAGGCCCTCGGCGTCGAGATGATCCCGGTGCCGATCCGCGAGGACGGTCCCGACGTCGACCTGATCGAGGAACTCGTCGCGGCCGACCCGGCCATCAAGGGCATGTGGTGCGTGCCCGTCTACTCCAACCCGACGGGGGTGACCTACTCCTGGGAGGCGGTCCGGCGGCTGGTTCAGATGCGCACGGCGGCTCCCGACTTCCGGCTGTTCTGGGATAACGCCTACGCGTGGCACACCCTGACGCCCGAATTCGTCAAACAGGTCGACATCCTCGGGCTCGCCGAGGCGGCGGGCAATCCGAACCGGCCGCTGGTGTTCGCGTCCACGAGCAAGATCACCTTCGCCGGTGCCGGGGTGAGTTTCTTCGCCGGCTCACTGGGCAACATCGCCTGGTATCTGCAGTACGCGGGGAAGAAGTCGATCGGCCCGGACAAGGTCAACCAGCTGCGCCACGCGCGGTTCTTCGGTGACGCCGACGGGGTCAAGCTGCATATGCAGCGCCACCGGGCGCTGCTGGCGCCGAAGTTCGCCCTGGTGCTGGACATCCTCGAAGATCGGCTGGGCGCCTCGAAGATCGCGTCGTGGACCGAACCCAAGGGCGGTTACTTCATCAGCCTCGACGTGCTGCCGGGTACGGCGCGGCGCACCATCGCGCTGGCCAAGGACGCCGGTATCGCCGTGACCGAGGCGGGTGCGGCCTTCCCGTACCGGAAAGACCCGGACGACAAGAACATTCGGATCGCGCCGACGTTCCCCTCCGAGCCGGAGTTGCGTGATGCGATCGACGGCCTTGCGACCTGCGCGCTGCTCTCGGCCACCGAATCGCTGCTGGATCACTGACATGGGCCACGCCCACTCCTGTCGGCGTCCGCCGGTAGCCTGCTGAGCGTGGCGCTCTACCGCAAATACCGGCCGGCGACGTTCGCCGAGGTGGTCGGGCAGGAGCACGTCACCGAGCCGCTGTCCACGGCGCTCACCGCGGGCCGAATCAACCACGCGTACCTGTTCTCCGGGCCGCGCGGCTGCGGTAAGACGTCCTCGGCGCGCATCCTGGCCCGGTCGCTGAACTGCGCCCAGGGCCCCACGGCCACCCCGTGCGGTGTCTGCGATTCGTGTGTCGCCCTGGCCCCCAACGGCCCCGGCAACGTCGACGTCGTCGAACTCGACGCGGCCAGCCACGGTGGTGTCGACGACACCCGCGAACTGCGCGACCGCGCGTTCTACGCACCCGCGCAGTCGCGCTACCGCATCTTCATCATCGACGAAGCGCATATGGTGACCAACGCCGGTTTCAACGCGCTGCTCAAGATCGTCGAGGAGCCGCCGGAGCATCTGATCTTCGTGTTCGCCACGACCGAACCGGAGAAGGTGCTGCCGACCATCCGGTCGCGCACCCACCACTACCCGTTCCGGCTGCTCGCGCCGCGCACCATGCGGTCGTTGCTGGAGCGTATCTGTGCCGACGAGAACGTCACCGCCGACGACGCGGTGTATCCGTTGGTCATCCGCGCGGGCGGCGGTTCGCCGCGCGACACCCTCTCGGTGCTCGACCAGCTCCTGGCCGGCGCCGAGGGCAACCACGTGCGCTACCAGCGCGCGCTGGCCCTGTTGGGTGCGACGGATATGGCCCTGATCGACGATGCCGTCGACGCGCTGGCCGCAGGCGACGCGGCGGCGCTGTTCGGTGCCGTCGAGTCGGTGATCGACGCCGGACACGACCCGCGCCGGTTCGCCACCGACCTGCTGGAACGGTTCCGCGACCTGATCGTGCTGCAGGCGGTGCCCGACGCCGCCGCCCGCGGTGTGGTAGACGCCCCCGACGACGTGCTGGACCGGATGCGCGACCAGGCCACCCGGGTCGGGCCCGCGACGCTGGCCCGGTACGCCGAGGTGGTGCATGCCGGCCTCGGCGAGATGCGCGGGGCGACCGCGCCGCGCCTGCTCCTCGAGGTGGTGTGCGCGCGGCTGCTGCTGCCGTCGGCCAGCGACACCGAATCGGCGCTGTTGCACCGCGTCGAGCGCATCGAGAACCGGCTGGATATGTCCATCCCCGCCGCCGAGGCGGCGATGGGACATCCGGTGGCGCAGGCGGGACCCGCGCCGAGGCAGTTCGCCCGCAAGAGCAGGACATCACCGGAGCCCGATCCCGCCCCGGCGGCGGCTGCGGCCGCACCGGCGGCGGCTGCGCCGGTGTCGCCGCCCGCGGCGCCGTCGCCGGCCGTGCCCCCGCCCGCCGCGCCGGTGCCCTCCGAGGCGCCGCGGACTCCCGAGCCCGCCGCAGCTCCGCCGGCGGCCCGCGAACCCCGCCGTGCCGCCGCCCCGCCCCCACCGGTCGCGCCACCCGAGGTTGCTGCGCCCGCCGCCTCCGCGCCGCCGGCCGCGGTGGGCGGTCTGGATGCCGCGGCCGTGCGCCGGCAGTGGAGCACCGTGCGCGAGAAGGTGCGCCAGCTGCGGCGGCCCACCGACGTCATGCTCGACGGTGCCACCGTCCTCGCCGTGGACGGCGACACGCTCGTGCTCAGCCACCCGTCCGCGCCATTGGCCAAAAGACTTGTGGAACAACGGAATTCCGACATCATCCGGGAGGCGCTCAAGGATGCCCTCGGCGTCGACTGGAAGATCCGGTGTGAGGCCGGTGGCGCCCCCACCGCGCCGCCGCCCGCCGCGCCGGAGCCGGCCGTCGACCTGGACCGGGAACGGCAGCGCGCCGAAGAGGACGACATGATGGCCGAGGCGAGCAACGACACCGCGGTCGGGCCCCGCCGCGACCCCGAAGAGGTCGCGCTGGAACTCCTGCAGAACGAATTGGGCGCCCGCCGAATCGACGGGGCATAGGAGCGCGCTGTGCCCGTCACCGTCCGGGTGTCGATGCTGAGGTGACGGACCACCGAGACTGAATCCACTCGGCAAGGGGTCGAGTGGCGGCCTGGTAGGTCGCGGTTTCGGCGCGCATAATCCCGCCGTGATCGACGACGTGCGGATTCCCTGCCGTGGCGAGCAGCTTGCGGCCCACGTGTACCGGCCCGGCGCGGCACGAGGCGACGCGCCGTGCGTGGTCATGGGGCACGGCTTTTCCGGGACACGGGCGGATGGGCTGCCCGGGTACGCCGAGGCATTCCGCGATGCGGGTTTCGTCGTCGTCGTGTTCGACTACCGCCATTTCGGCGATTCGACCGGTGAGCCGCGTCAGCTGCTCGACATCGCCCGGCAACTCGACGACTACCGCACCGTCGTCGAGTGGGCACGCGGCCTCGACGGGGTCGACCCCGACCGCATCGTGCTGTGGGGGACCTCGTATTCGGGCGGCCACGTCCTTACGCTTGCGGCCGCCGACGCGCGCATCGCGGCGGTGATCGCCCAAGGGCCGTACGCCGACAGCATCGCCACCGTGAGGTGCGTGGCGCCTCGAAATCTCGCCCGCTTTGTGGTCGAGGGCCTGCGTGATCAGCTCGGGGCATGGCTGGGCCGTCCACCGCGCCTGGTGCCGGCTGTCGGCGCGCCGGGCACGTTCGCCGTCATCACAGCACCGGGATACCAGTCGGATTTCGAGGCTGTTCTGGGTCCGGAATCGAAGTGGCGCAATGAGTTTGCTGCCCGGTTGATGTTGAAATTCGCCTTCTACCGGCCCGGCCTCAAGGCGAAACACGTGAAGATGCCGCTGCTGATCACCGTGTGCGACCAGGACGCCATCACCCCGGCGGCGCCGGCGGTCAAGGCCGCCGGACGGGCGCCGCGCGCCGAACTGCGCCGTTACCCGTACCGTCATTTCGACATCTATCGGGATCCACAAGCCAAGGCCGATCAGGTGGCGTTCCTCCAGCGGGCCGTGCCGGGAGTGTCCGCGTGATCGCCGGCGCGCGGGAACCCCTTATCGCAACGGTCTGAAGCGGCGACGGGTGCCACCCGCCGCCGAACACGCTTCCGCCGCCGGGGCCGGGGTGAACAGCGCCGCGTCCGCTTGCCTGCACCCGCGTCCGGGGGCTACGCCGACCACCACGGCCGCAGCGGCAGCCCACCGTCGCTACCGTCGCGGCCCAGCTTGACGGCCAGAACTTGGTGCAGCTGAACAACATTGGTCTCGAAGCCCAGCCGCGACCCGGCCATGTACAGGCCCCACACCTTGGCGGTGGGCAGCCCGACCTCGGCGACGGCCTCATCCCAGTTTTCGACGAGGTTGGCGCACCAGTCGCGCAGAGTGAGCGCGTAATGGTGGCGCAGATTCTCCTCGTGCAGCACCTCCATGCCGACGTCCTGAATCTCGGTGATGACGCGACCCGAACCCGTCAGCTCCCCGTCGGGGAACACGTAGCGGTCGATGAAGCCGCCCGCAGCCGCACCCGTGCGGTTGTCGGGGCGGGTGATGCAGTGGTTGAGCAACAGTGCCCCGGTCCGCATCTTGGACTTCAGGAACCCGAAATACGCCGGATAGTTTTGCACACCGATGTGTTCGGTCAGCCCGATCGAGGACACCGCGTCGAACCCGCTCTCCGTCACGTCGCGGTAGTCGCTGTGGCGCACCTCGGCCAGATCCGACAGTCCCTCCTCGGCGATCGCCCGCTGCGCCCACGCGGCCTGTTCCCTCGACAGGGTCACCCCGATCACGTTCACACCGCGGCGTGCCGCGTAGCGCGCCATGCTGCCCCAGCCGCAGCCGACATCGAGCAGCCGGTCCCCGGGCTGCAGCCGCAGCTTCTCGAAGACGAGCCGGTACTTGTTGTCCTGTGCCTCTTCGAGTGTCGTGCTCTCGTCCGAATAGCAGGCGCATGTGTACGTCATCGACGGTCCCAGCACCCGCTCGTAGAAGGTATTGGACACGTCGTAGTGGTGATGGATCGCCTCGGCGTCACGGGTTTTGCTGTGCCGCAGGCCTTCCGCCATGCGCCGCCAGCGCGGCAGCGCCTCCTGCGGCGGCGGGGCGATCGGCATGAGCCGCTCCACGCCGATGGACCGCACGATGTTGGCCAGCACCCGCGCCGGTGGTCGACGGAACGCCATCTTCTCGGCGAGCGCCTTCAGCAGGTCGTACGGGTCGCCGGGGTGCACGCCGAGCGCCTCGATGTCGCCGGAGACGTACGCGCGTGCCAGCCCGAGATCCCCGGGTGCGGTCGCGAGATAGGTGGTCCCGCGTGGGGTCTTCAGATCCAGCCCCAGCGTCGCGTCGTCGGGCCCGGTGGCGCTGCCGTCGTAGGCGGTGAACTTCAGCGGCATCCTGCCGTCCGCGAAGATCTCCAGGATCTCCGCGAGGGTGAGCCTGCCGGCTCTGTCAGGCGCCGCCGCTCGGTCTTTGAATGTGGTCATGCTGGTCCTCCGCCCTTCACACAAGCGCTCATTTCCGACGCACCGCTTTCGCATACAGGTCGAGGAGCCGTGAGTCGGGGTCGTAGGTCTTCTTGACCGTCTTGTAGGTTTCCCCGCCGTAGAGTTCGTCGAACTCGTCGATGGAGTAATACGCGTCGGAGTACAGCGACTTGTGCCCGTCGAGTTGGCTCACCTTCGTCTCGATACGCCGATTGGTCGCGCCGGCGGTGTCCTGCGCGGGCACCGATGACCAGAAGCCCACGTTGACGTAGGTGTGGTGGGGCCGCAGCGGGTACAGCGGCCAGCCCTGTGACGAGTCGACGGAGCTCCGCAACCGCAGCGGGCACAGCCACAGCGGCTCGATGGGCACGGTGGCCAGGAACCAGTCGAGGAACTCCGCGCAGCGTTCGAGCGGGACCTCGACGTCCTGGACCACCCGTTCGCGCAGCGGGGCACCCGACGCGCGCAGGCTGCGCTTCTCGATGCGGTCGGCGATACCGAAGCGCTGGTCGTAGCCGATGAGCTTCCAGTAGAAGCTGCTGCGCCGGTAGCGGCGCGGCCACAGTCGGCGCAGCCGCGGATTCTGCGCTCCGAAAGCCCTTGAGCACCAGAACCAGTCGGTGTCCCAGCGCCACAGGTAGTCGTGGATGGTCAACCGGTCGTCCTTGGCCGCGCCGTCGCCACCGTCGTGCTGCAGCGAGCGGTAGTAGATCTTCTGCCCGGTGTAATCGCTGACCGGGCCGGGCGTCGCCGTCTTGAAGCCGGCACACAGGTAACTCTCGTCGGCGCTGAACACCACCCCGTCGAGGTAGTCGACGGGTACACCGTCCAGACCGCCGGTCTCACAGATCCGTTCGATCGCCGCGACGAGCGCCGGCAGCGACCGGAATCGCAGGTGCCGAAGTGCCACGAACGGTTTGACGGGTTCCAGCTCGATCCGCAGCCGCACCGAATACCCCAATGTGCCATAGGAATTGGGGAAGGAACGGAACAGGTCGGCGTGGCGCTCCGGCGACACGGTCAGTACCTCGCCGGTGCCGGTGAGCACATCCATCTCCACCACCGACTCGTGCGGCAGCCCGTTGCGGAACGACGCCGACTCGATACCGAGACCGCTGACGGCTCCGCCCAGCGTGATGGTCTTGAGCTGGGGCACGACCAGCGGGGACAACCCGTACGGCAAGGTGGCCGCGACGAGATCCTCGTAGGTGCACATACCCGCCACGTCGGCGGTGCGCGCGAGGGGGTCGACGCCGATGACATCGGTCAGCCCGGAGGTGTCCAGACCGGGGGCGGTGTTCTTCGCCCTCGCCCGGAACAGGTTCGAGGTGGGCTTGGCGAGCCGTACCGTCGCGGTGGCGGGGATCGCCCGGTAGCTGGCAACCAGCCGCTCCACGCCCGCGGCGTGGGCTGCCTGTGCGTCGGTCGGGACAACTGACACACATATACGCTAGTCCGCAGTGGCGGTCCTTGCGACCGCACCGGTTCGGTATCACACCGCTACCACACCGTCTACCAAGGAGTTTGCCCACATGGGACAGGTCAGCGCGGCCAGCACCGTCATGATCGACGCGGCGCCCGAAGCTGTACTCGCCGCGGTCGCGGACTATCGCACGGTCCGGCCGAAGATCCTCTCCGCGCACTACAGCGGCTATCAGGTGCTGGAGGGTGGGGTGGGCGCGGGAACGGTGGCGACCTGGAAGCTGCAGGCCACCGAATCGCGGGTGCGCGACGTGACGGCGCGCGTCGACGTGGCCGGGCATACCGTCATCGAGAAGGACGCCAACTCGTCGATGGTGACCAACTGGACCGTCGCGCCCGCGGGCGCCGGATCCTCGGTCACCGTCAAGACCAGCTGGACCGGCGCGGGCGGGGTCAAGGGGTTCTTCGAGAAGACCTTCGCGCCGTTGGGTCTGCGCAAGATCCAGGCCGAGGTGCTCGCCAACCTCAAGACCGAGGTCGAGAAGGCGGCGTGACCGTCTAACGGGTCTGGGTGCCCAGGAACCCGGCGATTCCGCGGACGACGGCGTCGGCGTACTTCTGGCGCCCGTCGGGCGTCTTCATCAGGGCCGAGTCGGCGGGGTTCTTCATATTGCCCAACTCGACGAGGATCGACGGATACTGCGCGAGGTTCAGCCCGGCGATATCGGCCCGCGGGTTGAGGCCGTTGTCCCCGATGTAGGTCGAGGGCGGAATGCCCGACCCCGACAGTTGGTCGCGCATGATCTGCGCGAACTGGACCGCGGGCCCGGCCTGCGCGGCGTTGAGCGGAGGCGCCGAGTACAGCACGTGGAACCCTCGCCCGGTGGGCGGGCCGCCGTCGGCGTGGATGGACACGATGGCATTCGGGCGAAGGGCATTGGCCATCGCGGCCCGCTCGTCGACGCACGGACCCAGGGCGTCGTCGTTGCCACGCGACATCGCGGTACGCACCCCCAGCGCGGTGAGCGCCTGCCGGATGCGCAGCGTGGTGTCCCAGGCGAAGGTGTGTTCGGGGAACCCGTCGTCCGTGGAGGTGCCACTGGCTTGGCAGTCCTTCGTGCCGCCCCGGCCGGTGGGCACCTGGCGGCTGATGGAGGCGTCGTTGGCGCCGTTGTGCCCGGGATCGAGGAACACGATCATGCCGGCGATGTTGGCCGGCGCGGCGCTCGCCGCGGGGCTCGTCACGGTCGAGGCGGCGATGAGCACGCTGGCTGCGATGGCGCCGACACGCAGGCAGACTGGCACGGACACCGCGCCACGGTAGCCCGGGTGCCGTCTAGGCTGAAAGGCCAAACCGTCGTATGTGGGCGAGAGCAACCAAGTCGAGACCAATACGCGACCGATACGCAAACCGAAATGCAGGGGAGCAGTCATGCAGCCGGGAGGCACACCCGATATGTCGGCGCTCCTCGCGCAGGCCCAGCAGGTGCAGCAGCAGTTGATGCAGGCCCAGGAGGCACTGGCCAACGCCGAGGTGCACGGGCAGGCCGGCGGTGGTCTCGTGCAGGTCACCATGAAGGGCAGCGGTGAGGTGGTGGGGGTGGCGATCGACCGTAAGGTCGTCGACCCCGAGGACGTCGAGACGCTGCAGGATTTGATCGTGGGTGCGCTGGCCGACGCGGCCAAGCAGGTCACCATCCTCGCCCATGACCGGCTCGGGCCGCTGGCCGGCGGGATGGGCGGCCTGGGTCTGCCGGGGCTGTGAGGTGTTTGAAGGCCCCGTCCAGGATCTGATCGACGAACTGGGCAAACTTCCCGGTATCGGCCCGAAGAGCGCCCAGCGGATCGCTTTTCACCTGCTCTCCGTCGAACCGCCGGATATCGACCGGCTCACCGCGGTGCTGGGCCGGATCCGCGACGGGGTGACCTTCTGCGCGGTGTGCGGCAACGTCTCCGACGAGCAGCGCTGCCGCATCTGCAGCGACCCCCGCCGCGACGCGTCGCTGGTGTGTGTCGTCGAGGAGCCCAAGGACGTGCAGGCCGTGGAACGCACCCGGGAATTCCGCGGCCGCTACCACGTGCTCGGCGGCGCACTCGACCCGTTGTCCGGCATCGGGCCCGAACAGCTGCGGATCCGCGAGTTGCTCAACCGGATCGGTGAGCGTGTCGACGGTGTCGACGTCGCCGAGGTGATCATCGCCACCGACCCCAACACCGAGGGTGAGGCGACCGCGACGTACCTCGTGCGGATGCTGCGCGATATCCCCGGGCTCACCGTGACGCGGATCGCGTCGGGCCTGCCGATGGGCGGGGACCTGGAGTTCGCCGACGAGCTGACGCTGGGCCGCGCGCTCGTCGGCCGTCGCGCCATGGCCTGACGTGGGTGTCGCCGGCTAACTCGTGAGGCCGGCCGGGCACCCCAGTTCGGTGGCGACCGCACGCATGGCGGCCGCCGCGGTTTCGACGGTCATCAGCGCGTTGCCCCCGACGATGTGCAGGCCGTAGGCATCCTCGAGAGCCACGAACGTCATCGCCAGCTCGTCGTCGGACAGCCGGGGAGTGAACACGCCCGTGCGCCGCCCCTCGGCCACGATGCCGCGATAGGTGTCCAGCTGGCGCAGATACATCTTCTGCACGAGTTCGTCGTGGAGCGCGGAATTGCCTGCGAGAACGTCGAATTCGTAAAGTAGTCGCATGAGGGCATCGTCAGGCCCGCTGGGCAGCCCGGCGTCGATAGCGGTGCCGAGTTGCCGGCGCGGGTCGATGTCGGCGGCGACGAGCCGGTCGCGTTCGTCACAGAACCGTTCCACCCCCGCCCCGTGCGCCTCGACGAGCAGCGCGTCGAGGTCGTCGTAGTAGTACAGGATCGTGCCGCGGCTCAGCCCGGCCTGCTCGGCGACGTCGGTCAGTGACAGCGAACGCAATCCGTGTTTGCGCCCGGCGGTGTAGGTCGCCTCGATGAGGGCCTGCCGCCGGGGACCCTGATTCCGCGGTCGCGCCATGGGTTGACAGTAATCGACGTCACATGCGAACCTCCTCTCCATTCTTCGACACCAACGTCAAAGAATTCCGGGGAGCCCCGGACCGCTCGATGAAAGACCGTTCGTATGACCACCTCGCCCTCGCTCCCCGTCGACGTCCCACCCGATCCGCCCGCCCACCACGGGACGTTGTCGCGCTCCCTCGGGGTGGGCGGAAACGTCCTCATCACGCTGTCCGGGATCTCGCCGGCGTCGAGCGTGTTCGTGCTCGGCGGCGCCGCGCTGGCCACCTACGGCACCGGTGTGTTCTGGGGTTTCGCCATCGCCGGCGTCATCAGCCTGCTCATCGCCTACTGCTACGCCGAACTCGCGTCCCGCCACCCCGTCGCCGGCGGCGACTACTCCCTGGTCAGCCGCACTCTGGGGCCTGCCGCAGGTGTCGCGATCTTCTTCGTCGGCCTGGTCACGCTGCCGCTGATCGTCGCCGTGTTCGCCCTCGGTGTCGCCGACTACCTCGGCGTTGCGATCGGCGGCCTCGACCCGGTCTGGACCGCGGTCGTCGTCACCGTCCTGGCCACCGTGACTGCCTGCCTGAACATCCGCACCAACGCATGGGTGACCGGCGCGTTCCTGTTCGTCGAGATGGCCGCGCTGGCATTGCTCACGGTGCTGGGCCTGGTCCACGTCGAGCGCCCGATCACCGCGCTGCTGGAACCGCAGGCCATCGATGCCGCCACCGGCGGGCTCGCCCCGCTGGGGATCGCGGGCCTGGTCATCGCCGTGACGCAGGGCATCTTCTCCTTCAACGGCTACGGCGGTGCCGTCTACTTCGCCGAGGAGACCCGCAACGCGCGGCGCACGATCGCCAAGGCGGTGCTGGCCAGCGCCGTCGTCACGATCCTCGCCGAGATCATCCCGCTGTCGGCCATCCTCCTGGGCACGGGTTCGCTGGAGGGGCTGTTCACCGCGGAGCTGCCGGTCGAGGCCTTCCTCGACGAGCGCGCCGGGCATGCCGTCACCGTGTTCGTGCTGGTGTCGGTGGCCCTGGCGATCGTCAACGCCATCATCGCGATCGCGCTGCAGTCGGGCAGGTTGCTGTTCGCCGCGGCCCGGGACCAGGCCATGCCCGCGGCCATCGCCAAGCCGCTGACCCGGGTGTCGGACACCGCGAAGATGCCGTGGGTCGCGACCATCGTCATGGGTGTGCTCGCCGTCGCCGGCTGCCTCGTCCCGATGGACGTGCTGCTCAACGCCACGGGCTCGACGCTGGCGTTCAGCTACGGATTCATCGCCCTGTCGGCGATCGTCATGCGCCGCCGGGCCGACGCGCCCGGCTACCGCATGCCGCTGTGGCCGCTGCCGCCGGTGGCCGCGCTGCTGGCGATCCTGGCGATCTTCGTGCTCGGGCTGCTCGACCCGGCCCAATGGTTGAGCCTGGGTATCGCGGTGGGCATCGTCGCCGCCGGCTTCGCCTACTACTTCTGCTACCTGCGGTCACGGGCGGGCACGCACCTGCTGCTGTTCGAGGTCGCCGACGACACCGAGGAGGTCTAGCCATGGACATGCTCATCACCGGAGCGCGGGTCCGCACCTTCGACCCCGCCGCACCGTGGGCCGAAGCGGTCGGCATCACCGGCGCATGTATCGACTACGTGGGCCCGGCCGCCGGCGCGCCCACCGCGCGCCGCGTCGTCGACGCCGGCGGAAGGCTGCTCACCCCTGGCATCGTGGACAGCCACAACCACCTGCTGCTCGGCTTCGACGAGGATGCGGTATCGCTGGAAGGCGCCAACGACCTGGCCGAGGTGCGCCGCCGTATCGCCGACTTCGCCTCCCGCCGGAACGACCTGGCGTGGATCTGCGCGGAGAACGCGGTGTACTCGATCGTCGAGGGCCGCCGGCCCAACGCCGCCGACCTCGACGGCTTGACCGACAAACCGATCTTCGTGACCACCTACGACCAGCATTCGGTGTGGCTCAACCGCGCCGCGCTGGCGGTGCTCGGCATCGCCGGCGGCGCCGACGTCGCGTGGGGCAGACCCGAACGCGACGGCGCCGGTGAACCGACCGGCTGGGTGACCGACTTCTACACCAGCGCCATGACCGAGGCGGGCCTGGCCGCCCTGCAGGCCGACATCCCGATGTACTCGCCGCAGCGGCGCTACCGCAAGCTGCAGTCCAGCATGCGGATGGCTACGGCGCTGGGCATCACGACCGTCGTCGAGCCGCAGGTGCCGCTGGCGGAGCTGCCGCTGTTCGAGCGGGCGCTGGCCGAGGGGGTGCTCACCTCGCGGGTGATCGCCGCGCTGTTCCACCCGGTGGGGGCCGACGGAGCGTTCCGCCGGCGCCTGCGCGACGCCGTCGACACCGCTGTCGCCGATCCGATGCTGCGACTCGGCCCGGTCAAGCTCTACGCCGACGACGTCATCGAACCCCACACCGCGTTGATGCTCGACGACTACGCCAACCGGCCCGGGGTGCGCGGCCGTCCCAGCTACCCGGGCCGCGAACTGGTCAGCGTGATCGGCGAGCTGGACCGGATGGGGTTCCAGACCCATACGCACGCCACCGGCGACGCGGGTATCCGGCTCACCCTCGACGCCGTCGAGCAGGCCGCGCGCGCCAACGGCACCGCCGACCGCCGCCACGGCATCGTGCACGTCGAATGCCTGCACCCCGACGACCTGGCCCGATTCGCCGCGCTCGGCGTCACCGCGGCCATGCAGCCCCGGCACTGCTCACCCGATCTGGTGGCGGGCACCTGGATGGACAACGTCGGCGAGGAACGATGGAGCCGGGCGTGGCGGTTCGCCAGCCTGCTGGATTCCGGTGCGACGGTGGCGTTCTCCAGCGACTGGCAGGTCGGCGAGATGGATCCCCTCGTCGGGCTGTACTCCGCGGCGACCCGCGCCGGGCTCGACGGGTCGGATCCGTGGACGCCGGATGAACGCGTCGGCCTCGACAAGGCGCTGGAGGCTTACACCGTGCACGGCGCCCGCGCCTGGCACGGCGAGCACGACCGCGGCCGCATCGTCCGAGGGATGCTCGCCGACCTCGTCGTGTGGTCGGACGACCTGTACGCCCACGAGCACGACCCGGCCGGGCTGCTCGACCAGCACGCCGAGTTGACCGTCGTCGGCGGGCGGGTGGCGCACTCCGCCGGTGCGATCACCGATGCGGTCGGCGCGCCCCTCGGCGTCGACCCCGTCAGCGCGGGCACCGCCGAGCAGCACGTGCACTGCCACTGATCTTTGCCGCGCCGAGATCGACGTTTTGCAGCTCCGCTCCCGCGCGATGCCTGCAAAACGTGGATCTCGCGGTGCAGTGGAGGTGTCGGACCCCGCGCGCATCATGGCGCCATGGCGCAAGTGATTCTCGGCGGTGACGCGGTGAGGGCGGGCGCGGTGACCAGGCACGAGCTCGCCCGCGGATACACCGCCGTCTACCGCGGTGTGTTCGTCCGCAAGGGCGCCCCGCTGTCGCTGCGCGACCGCACCATCGCGGCGTGGCTGGCATCGGGTCGGCAAGGCGTGGTCGCGGGGGTGACCGCCGCCGCCCTGCACGGCGCGCCGTGGGTGGATTCGTCGACGCCGGTGGAGATCATCGGGCTCAAGCGCCGCCCGCAGGCGGGCCTGATCTGGCGCGCGGAGCGGCCCGCCGACGACGAGATCACCCGACTGTCAGGGCTGCCCGTCACGACGAGGGTCCGCACCGCCTACGACCTCGGCCGGCATCTCGAGCGACCCGAATCCCTCGCGCGGCTCGATGCGTTGATGTGGAATCAGCGGTTCTCGATCGAGGAGGTGGCGGCGCTCGCCGGGCGCTACCCGGGGGCCCGCGGGACGCGTCAGCTGCGCGACCTGCTGCCGCTGATCGACGGCGGTGCCGCCTCCCCCAGGGAGAGCCGGATCCGGCTGTGGCTGCACGACACCGGTTTCCCGCCTCCCACGACGCAGATCCCGGTATGCGTCGGCACCCGTCCGGTGGCGTTCCTGGACCTGGGCTGGCGCGAGTACATGGTGGCGGTCGAGTACGACGGTGATCACCACCGCAAGGACCGCCGTCAGTACGTCAAGGACATCGACCGGATGCGCATGCTCGAAGCGATGGGCTGGATCGTCGTCAGGATCATCGCCGAGGACCACCCGCGGGATTGGCTGACGCGGGTGGCTCGGGCGCTGGCCGACCGGGGCTGCCTCGTCGAGATCGACGAAATGCAGAGGTTCACCCGCACTTTGGCTGCATGACGTGGATCTCGCGGGTCAGACCCGTCGCGGCGCGGCCAGGCGTTCGCGGCGGAGCAGATCCACCTCGGGCAGCGTCAGCGGCGCGAGCGGCCCGACGACGCGCGACAACAGGTGGTCGGCGAGTTCGGGATTGCGTGCGAGGCACGGGCCGTGCAGGTAGGTGGCGACGACGCTGCCCTGCACCGCGCCGTCGATCCCGTCGCCCGCCCGGTTGCCCGCACCCTTGGTCACCCGCGCGAGCGGTCTTGCGTCGGATCCCAAAACCGTTCCCCCGCGGTGGTTTTCGAAGCCGGTCAGCGGCTGGGTCAGGCCGTCGAGCAGGGGTGTGGAGGCCACCTCCCCGATCGTGCGCTCCGGCTGCGGTGACGTCGTGACATCGAGGAGCCCGACGCCGTCCACTCGCTCCCCGGCGGAGGTCTCATACCAGTGCCCGAGCACCTGGATGGCCGCGCAGATCGCGAGCACCGGCGCACCGCGTGACACCGCTTGCTGCAGACCGGGATAGCGGATCAGGTGTTTGGTGGCGAGACGCTGGGCGTAGTCCTCGGCGCCGCCGAGCGTGTAGACGTCCAACGATTCCGGGACGGGTTCGGAGAGCGTGGTCTCGACGATCTCCGCGTCGAAACCGCGCAGCCGCAACCGTTCTCGCAAGACCACGGAGTTCCCGCCGTCGCCGTAGGTGCCCATCACATCGGGCAGGATCAGCCCGATCCGCACCGCCGATTCAGCCATGACGCCCCACAGCCCGGTTCAACTGCAGGAATGCGGTGTAATTGGCGACGACCTCGACGTGTCCCGGCGGGCACGACCCGATGGCCTTGACGGTGTCGTGCACGAGGGTGTGCTCGACCCCGGCGTAGCCCAGCCGCACCGCGAGGTCCGTGCCGCGCTCCCCGGCCGCCACCAGGCGTGCCCGCGCGTCGCCGGCAAAGTGCTCGAAGTTGACGTCCCACAGCCAGGACAGGTCCTCCCCGTCGGGGACCTGCCCGTTGACGGCGATGACGACGGATCCGGCGTCGGTGTCGACCATCGACAGCGCCTCCTGCCAGCCCGCCGGATTCTTGGCCAGCAGCATCCGCACCGTGTGCGCCCCGAGTTGGACCCTGCGGTAGCGGCCGGCGACCTCGTCGACGAGTGACACCGCGGCCACCGCTTTCGCCGGGTCGGCGCCCAGCGTCACCGCTGCCGCGACGGCCTGGGCCGCGTTGCCGCGGTTGACCGTGCCCGGCAGCGACAGCGCCATCGGCAACGTCAGCCCGTCCGGGCCGTAGATGTTCTCGTCGTCGAACCACCATTGCGGGGTGGGCCGCTTGAAGTCGATGCCCGTGGAGTACCAGGCCCCGCCGGGTTGTCCGTCGCGCACGATGATCTCGCCGGACCTCGGGCAGCTCACCGAGTCGCCCGACCATCCGCCGCCGGCCGCCACCCACACCACTCGCGGGCAGTCGTAGGCGGCCGAGGCCATCAGGACGTCGTCGCAGTTGGCGACGACGACGGCGTCGGGATGACGGGCCAGCCCCGCGCGCAGGGTGCGCTCGATGTGGTTGATCTCACCGACCCGGTCGAGCTGGTCGCGCGACAGGTTGAGCAGCACGATGACGGCGGGGTCCACCGCGTCGGCCACATGCGGCACGTGCATCTCGTCGACTTCCAGCGCTGCGAGGTCCGCCGTGCGGGCGCCCGCCAGCGCCGCGACGAGCCCGGCGTCCATGTTGGCGCCCTCGGCGTTGGTGGCCACCGCGCCGAGAGTGCCCATGGCCGCGGCGGTCATGCGGGTGGTGGTGGACTTGCCATTGGTGCCGGTCACGACGACCGTGCGGCGGCCGCGGGCCAGTTGGCTCAGGATCGAGCGGTCGAGGGTCATGGCGACCAGGCCGCCGATCATCGCGCCGGCGCCGCGTCCGCTGACCCGTGAGGCCCACCGGGCGGTCGCCCCCGCCGCCAGTGCGACACGTCCGCGGGTGGTGATCATTCCCGGCATTTTAGGTGGCCGACACGCGGCGTCGCCGGGCGAGTGATGTCGGAGGACCGTGCCATCCTGGCCGTGTGAGCCCCACATCCGCCGTACCCACCGACCCCGTCGGCTGCTGGGGCCGGCCGGCGGTCGAGCCGGGCACCGGCTGGGCCGTCGTCGACGTCGAGACGTCCGGGTTCAGTCCCAGCCAGGCGCGGATCGTCAGCCTGGCGGCCCTCGCCGTGGCTGATGACGGAAACGTCGAGTTCAGCGTCTCCACGCTGCTCGATCCCGGTGTGGACCCCGGTCCCACCCACGTCCACGGGCTGACCGCCGAGATGCTCGCGGGCCAGCCGTGTTTCGCCGACATCGTCGGCGAGCTCTGCGAGGTGTTGCGGGGACGCACGCTGGTCGCACACAACGTCGGGTTCGACTACTCCTTCCTGGCCGCCGAGGCCGAACTCGTCGGCGCCGAGTTGCCCATCGACAGCGCCATGTGCACCGTCGAGTTGGCGCGCCGCCTCGATCTGGGCACCGAGAATCTGCGCCTGGACACCCTCGCCGCGCATTGGGGCGCCACCCAGCTGCGGCCCCACGACGCTCTCGACGACGCCCAGGTCCTGGCGCAAATCCTCAAACCTGCGCTGGCCCGGGCGCGGGAACGGCGGGCCTGGCTGCCGGTGCGGTCGTTGAGCCGGAAGCGCTGGCCCAACGGCCGGGTGACGCATGAGGAGTTGCGCCCGCTCAAGGCCCTCGCGTCCCGGCTGCCCTGCCCGTACGTCAATCCCGGCCGGTTCGTCACCGGCCGGCCGCTCGTGCAGGGGATGCGGGTGGCGCTGGCCGCCGAGGTGACGCACACGCACGAGGAGTTGATCGAGCGGATCGTGCATGCCGGGCTGGCGTTCAGCGATGCGGTGGACGCGGAGACGTCGCTGATCGTGTGCGACGATCCCGGCCCCGAGCAGGGCAAGGGGTATCAGGCGCTCGAACTCGGGGTGCCGTTGGTGTCCGACGCCGATTTCCTGCGCCGGCTCGACCACGTGGTGGGCGGTGCGGGTGTCGAGGAGTTCGCCGCGACCTCCGACGACGGCGAGCAGTTCACTCTCTTCTGATCCTCGCCGAACCCGACGAGCCGACCCGCAGACTGCGGGTCGGCTCGCTTCGAACTGTTCACTGGGAGGGCACCGGCCGGCCGGCTGGTGCGGGTGTTACTCGGCGACTGACCCGCTGCTACCCCAGGGCCTTGGCCTTGAGCGATTCGAACTCGGCCGGCGTGATGGTGCCCGCCTCGAGTAGCGCCTTCGCGTCGGCGATCTCCTGCGCGGGCGAACGGCCCGCGGCCTGGCGGATGTAGTCGTCGGTGTCCTTCTTGGCCGCCACCGCCGCTTCGCGACCACGCTCGGCCATGCCCTTGCCCCGGGCGATGAGGTACACCAGCGCCGTCAGGTACGGCAGCAGGATCAGGAAGATCACCCAGACGGCCTTCACGAATCCGTTGGTCTTGTGATCACGCCAGAACAGGTCTACCAGGATGTTGAACAGGATCATCAGGTAGGCGATGAACGCGAAGATCACCACCGTCGACCACAAAAAGCTCCAGAACGAATCCCACATGGCGGCTACTCCTCAACCGTTTTTGGACACCTGTCTACGCGGCCGTCAGTTAACCATGCGAAGCAGTCCCCGCGGCAGGGCCCGACGGCACCAATTCGCCGGGTGTGACCGAAGTCGCACGCGCCGCGGTCAGCTCCGTGCGGCGCGGTTGACCGCCGACACCACGGCGCGCAGCGAAGCGGTCGTGATCGACGTGGCGATTCCGACCCCCCACACCGTGCGCCCGTCGATCGACGTCTCGACGTAGGCGGCGGCCTGCGCCTCCTCGCCGGCGGACATCGCGTGTTCGGAGTAGTCCAGGATGTCCACGCGATAGCCGACGGCGCCCAGCGCATCGACGAACGCCGCGAGCGGTCCGTTGCCCGCGCCGACGATCTCGGTCTCGACGCCGTCGATCTTCACGATCGCGGTGATGGTGTCGGTGCCGCCGTCCACCTCGGCGGCGTCCACCCTCTGTCGCATCCGTTCCAGCGGGGTGATCGGCGCCAGGTACTCGTCGGCGAAGACGTCCCACATCTCCTTGGGCGACACCTCGCCGCCCTCGCCGTCGGTGATCTTCTGGATGGCCTGGCTGAACTCGATCTGCAGCCGGCGCGGCAGCACCAGCCCGTGATCGGCCTTCATGATGTAGGCGACGCCGCCCTTGCCGGACTGCGAGTTCACCCGGATGACGGCCTCGTAGGTCCGGCCGACGTCGCGCGGGTCGATCGGCAGATACGGTACCTGCCACAGGATGTCGTCAATATCGGCGTCGGATTCGTCGGCGCTGACCTTCATCGCGTCCAGGCCCTTGTTGATCGCGTCCTGGTGGCTGCCGGAGAACGCGGTGTACACCAGGTCGCCGCCGTACGGGTGGCGTTCGTGGACGGGCAGCTGGTTGCAGTACTCGACGGTGCGGCGGATCTCGTCGATGTTGGAGAAGTCGATCTGCGGGTCGACGCCGCGGCTGAACAGGTTCAGCCCCAACGTCACCAGGCAGACGTTGCCGGTGCGTTCACCGTTGCCGAACAGGCAGCCCTCGATGCGGTCGGCGCCGGCCTGGTAACCCAATTCGGCTGCGGCGACGGCGGTTCCGCGGTCGTTGTGGGGGTGCAGGCTAAGGATGATGGAGTCCCGGCGGGCCAGGTTGCGGCTCATCCACTCGATCGAGTCGGCGTAGACGTTGGGTGTTGCCATCTCGACGGTCGCGGGCAGGTTGACGATCAGCGGCCAGTCGGGGGTCGGCGCGATGACGTCGGCGACCGCATCGCACACCTCGACGGCGTACTCCAGTTCGGTCCCGGTGTATGACTCCGGCGAATACTCGAAGCGCCACAGCGTGTCCGGGTGTTTGGCGGCCTCCTCGACGCACATCCGTGCGCCGTCGGTGGCGATCTGCTTGACGGTCTCGCGGTCGGCGCGGAATACGACGCGGCGCTGCAGGATCGACGTCGAGTTGTAGAAGTGCACGATCGCGCGGGGTGCACCCGCGCACGCCTCGAAGGTGCGCGAGATCAGTTCGGGCCTGCACTGGGTCAGCACCTGGATGGTGACGTCGTCGGGGATGGCTCCGTCGGTGATGATCTCGCGGACGAAGTCGTAGTCGGTCTGGCTGGCCGACGGGAAGCCGACCTCGATCTCCTTGTAGCCCATGCGGACCAGCAGGTCGAACATGCGGCGTTTGCGCGCCGGGCTCATCGGGTCGATCAGTGCCTGGTTGCCGTCGCGCAGGTCGACCGCGCACCACATCGGGGCGCGGTCGACGACGCGGTCCGGCCAGGTGCGGTCGAAGGTAACTCCGGTGGTCGCGGGGCTGCCGCCGGGGACCTCGTCGGCGAATGTGCGGTAGCGGCTGACGGGCATCGAGGTGCCGCGCTGGGTGTTCCACGCGGGCTGGCCCGGATTGGGGGCGCCGGACGGCGTGGAGATGGTGCGTACCGACGCGAACGAGTCGGGGGAAGGCTGCTCAGAACGGGGGGTGAAGGTGGTCACGGTGTTTGCTCCGGTTTTTGTGGGGAGACCCGGTGATGGGTCGAGACCGGCGCATCGCGAAAAACCCGCGACGGGAGGCCAGTCTGGATCAGACCCCGCCGCGGCGTCCGAGAAGGAGCACCCGCTGCACGCGGGCAACTCTACTCCGCCGAGGCCGTTGGCCAAAACCGCGCCAGCGGCCAGAGGACTTTTCGGCCGTTCCTCTTGCGGTGGTGTGATCTCAGCCGCACACTATCCTAAACCGAATCGATTTCGGTTACTGACCGAAGGGGAACACCGTGCCCGACCCGAGCGCACCGCCGACCACCGCACCGGCGGCGACGGCAGAGCATCTGAAAAGCAACTCACTCACGGCGCCCGGCATCGCGTTTCTGGTAGTCGCCGCCGCCGCACCGCTCACCGTGATGGCCGGTGTGGCGCCGCTCGCGGTTCTGGTCGGCGGACTCGGTGCGCCCGTCGGCTACCTGGGCGCGGGCGCGGTGCTCCTGCTCTTCGCGGTCGGTTTCATGGCGATGACCCGCCACACCGGTGGCGCGGGCGCCTTCTACTCCTACGTGACACTCGGCCTGGGCAGGCCCGCGGGAATGGCAGCGGGTGTGCTCGCCGTCGTCGCCTACAACTCGCTGCAGATCGGCGTCTACGGGCTGCTCGGTGTCCAGACCGCCGACGCGTTGGCCACCCTGACCGGCATCGTTGTGCCGTGGTGGGCCTGCGTGTTCGCCGCGATCGCGATCGTGTGGTGGGTGGGCCGGCGCGGGATCGACGTCGGCGCCCGCATCCTGGGTGTACTGCTGGTCGCCGAGACGGCGATCCTGGCGCTGCTCGTGGTGGCGGTGGTCGTCCAGGGCGGCGATCACGGCCTCAGCGCCACGTCGTTCACCCCGTCGGCTGTCTTCGCCCCCGGTATGGCCGGGGTTCTGGCCTTCGCGTTCGCCGCCTTCATGGGGTTCGAATCGACGGCGCTGTATCGGCCCGAGGCGCGCGATCCCGAGCGCACGATCCCGCGCGCCACCTACGGCGCGGTGATCTTCATGATGCTGTTCTACTGCCTTGTCGTGTGGGCGATCATCCAGGCCTACGGCGACGACGGCGTGCTCGCGGCCGCCGCGGACGATCCCGCGAACATGTTCTTCGTCGCGATCGAGCGCTACGTCGGTCCGTGGGCCTCGGACGTGATGTACCTGCTCATCGTCACCAGCGTCCTGGCCTCGCAGATCGCGTTCCACAACGCCATCACCCGCTACACCTTCAACCTCGCCCGCGACGGTCTGCTGCCCGCTCGCCTCGCCCACACCCACCCGCGGTTCGGGTCGCCCGCCGCGGCGGGCAACGCACAGACGGTGCTGGCCTTCGCCGTCGTCGCCGGGTTCGCGATCGCGGGCGCTGATCCCTACGTGGACCTGCTGTTGAAGGTGAACTCCCCGGGCGTGGTCGGCATCATCGCGCTGCAGGCACTGACCTCCGTGGCCGTGGTGGTGTACTTCGTCCGCCGCCGCCACACCGTCCACGCGCGCACCGCCACCGCGTGTGCGGCGCTGGCCGCGCTGCTGCTGTGCGCGGCGTGCGTCATCCTCGTGACACACATCGACCTGCTCACCAACGCCACGCTGGTCACTAACGTGGTGCTCGTGGGCATCGTGCCGGCGACGTTTGCCGCCGGCGTCGTCGGTGCCCTGATCCTCAAACGCAGCAGGCCTGCCGTGTACGCGGCGATCGGAGGACTCCATCCCGAAGACGGGCACATTCCGCCTCCCGAGCCGGCGGACAGCCAGGATGAGCGGAGCGTGAATCGGTGACGGCCCACGCCGCCGAGCTGATCGTCCTCGCCGATCGCGTGCACACCCTGGACCCTGCCCGTCCCCTCGCCCAGGCCGTCGCAATGCGGGACGGGGTCATCACCGCCGTCGGTGACCGTGCCGACGCCAAGGGGTGGCGGAGCCGCGGGACCGAGGTGATCGACCTGGG
The DNA here is from genome assembly GCA_018268465.1 of Actinomycetota bacterium. GTDB lineage: Bacteria > Actinomycetota > Actinomycetes > Mycobacteriales > Mycobacteriaceae > Mycobacterium. The sequence continues at coordinate 57,430 of JAFDWN010000010.1, read as the reverse complement.
CCGGGCCACGGTGACCCCCGGGCTGGTCGACGGCCACATCCATCCCACACTGGGAATCAGCCTGGCCAACGGGGCCGACCTGACGGAGGTGCGCACGATCGCCGACCTCGTCGCGGCGGTGCGGACCCACCGGCAGGCCCATCCCGCCGAGGCGTGGTTTCAGGGTTGGGGTCTGGACCCCAATGTGTTCGGGTCGCAGCCGGTCACGTCGGCCCCGCTGGTCGAGGCGATCGGTGACATCCCGGCGCTGGTGGTGTTGTTCGACGCCCACGCGGCGATCGCCACTCCGGAGGCGTTGCGCAGGGCCGGCATCACCGGCGCCATCCGATTCGACGGCGGGGCGTCGGTGGTCTGTGACGAAAAGGGCTGTCCCACCGGACATCTACTCGAGATCCCGGCCTACGATCTGGTCCGCGCCGTGATGCCCCAACCACCGGTCGCCGAACTGCGCCGGCGGTTGCGCGCACTGCTGACGGCCATGGCGGCGACGGGCTTGACCGCCGGAAACGCCATGGACTTCGACGGCCGTTCCGAAGAGGTGATGACCTCGCTGGCCGGCGACGCGGACCTGCCGCTGCGGCTGCGATTCGCGCCGATGTGCATGCCGGGATCCGACCGTGCCTACCTCGACCACATCGTGGACCTGCAACGCCTGCACGGTGCCCGATGGGAGGTCGAGGGGGTGAAATTCATGATCGACGGCACCATCGACGCCGGCACCGCATGGCTGGAACATCCCGACTGCCAGGGTGAGTCGACGGCGCCGTTCTGGCCGGATCCCGCGGAGTACGTCGACTGCGTTCGCCACCTAGCGGCCGCGGGTGTGCCGACGGTCACCCACGCCATCGGCGACGCCGGTGTGCGGTACGTGCTGGCAGCGTTGGCGGGTGTGCGGCCCGGCCGGGCATGGCGGGCGGAGCCGGGCAGACGGGTCCCGCATCGCATCGAACACATCGAGACCATCCCCAGCGACCTGTTGCCCCGATTCCGCGCACTGGACGTGACCGCCAGCATGCAGCCGACCCATTGCACGCTGTACACCCGGGCCGATCACACGGACAACTGGTCGCGTCGTCTTGGCTCTGAACGCGCCGACCGCGGCTTTCGGGTGCGCGACCTGCGCGAGGCGGGTGCACGCGTGGTGCTGGGCTCTGACTGGCCGGTGGCGCCGTTCGACCCGCGGGGCATCATCGCCGATGCACAGCTACGCCGCCGGCACGGCCACATCGGGGAGCGCCCGATCGGAGCCGGGCAGCGACTGACCGCGTTGATGGCACTGGAGGGCTACACCACGCAGGCGGCCGCGGCGGCGGGTCTCGGCAGCGTCGCAGGGGCGATCGCCCCGGGACGTCGCGCGGACCTGTCCGCATTCGCACTCGATCCGCTGCAGGTGCCGCCGGACGAGTTCGCCGAAACCCCGGTGCCGTTGACTGTCGTCGGCGCTTCCGTGGCGCACCGTGCCGAGAACTGACGCCAAAGGAAAACAGTGCCCAGACCCAGCAAACCGATCCTGTCCCGCGATCTCATCTTCCGCTCGGCCCTCAGCCAGCTGGACCGGACCGGCCAGCTCACTATGCCCGAACTCGCCCACGAGTTGGGGGTGAGCGTGTCCTCGCTCTATCACCACGTGAAAGGCAGGGCCGCGGTGCTCGAGGGCATCCGCGGCATCATCGCCGACTGGGACTGCGGAGAACTCCCGGACTGGCGGGAGATGGTCGCGCAGTGGGCCCGTCACTATCGCGACGCATTCGCCCGCCATCCCGGGGCCATCCCGGCGCTGGTGGCGCAGACAGTGAGCGATCCGACCACGTTGCGCCAGTACGACGCGCTGGCCGAGGCCCTGACGAAGGCGGGGTTCAGTGCTCGTTCGATCGTCCTGGCGGTCTCGATGCTCGACGTCTTGTGCCTCGGGGCCGCGCTGGACCATGCGGCGCCGTCGACGGTGTGGAGCCGGCCGCAGGAGCCCGACTCGGCTCTGCACGCCGCGGTGGCGGGCGCTCAGTTCGCCGAGGGGCGCAGTGAAGCGGCGTTCACGCTGCAGCTGGGCTGGCTGGTCACGGGGATGGAACGGCTACTGGCCGACGATCGGGAGGGGTGACGCCTACACCTGCGAATCCGGGAACGCGATCACCGACAGGAACCGGATCGGCACCTCGATCAGGTCGACCGGGCCGTGCGCCCCCTCGCCGTCGATCTGCAGCGAGTCGCCCGGGTGCAGCCGGTACACCGAACGGCTGTGGCTGTAGTCCATGACGCCTTCGAGCATGTAGATGAACTCGGTGCCCGGATGCTGGAACAGCGGGTAGGTCTGGCTCTTCTCGCTCAGCGTGACGTGCAGGCATTCCAGCCGCTTGTGCTCGCCGCGCAGCGAGCCCAGCAGCTGGTATTCGTGGCCTTCCTTGGTGCCGTTGCGGGCGATCCGCGTCCCGGTTCCTGCCTTGGTGAACGCCGCGGCGCGTTCCACGTCGGCGCCGCGGAACAGGCTGGTGACCGGCACGTCGAAACCCTTGGCGAGCAGCGCCAGCGTGGACAGGCTGCACGACGTCTGGGCGTTCTCGATCTTGCTCATCATCGCCTTGGAGATGCCGATGCGGGCGGCCATCTCGGCGACGGTGAGGCCCTGCTGCTGGCGCAGATGGCGCACGTTGTTGCCGATCGCCGATTCGAACTCCAACTCTTCGGCGGGTTCGTCCGGGGCGCGGTCGCGTGCGGTGCCGGACTTGTTGCGAAGTAGGGGATCTGTCACGCGCTCACTCGGGTCGATGTGTTTACTGAGAGGAATCATCGCATGTCATCCTCCCGCGGACGGAACATCCCGACCCACGCATGTCGTCGGCGTCTGCACCGCACGTCCCCCGGGGCGAATCACCGTGTCGCCGAGGTACCCGGAGCGGCCGGTACGGACCCGAACGGTCCGCACCGGCGGTGACCGAGCCGGCTACGCGGGCTGCAGTTCGTAGGACGCCTCGCGGTGGAACGCGGTGTCGATACCCTTCTCCTCGTCGTCGGGCGAGATGCGAATGCCGACGGTCTTCTTCAGCGCGAACGCGATGATCCCGGCGATGACGAACGAGTACGCCATGACCGCGCCCGCGGCGATGGCCTGCCGCCAGAGCTGACCGAATCCGCCGCCGTAGAACAGGCCGTTGGTGGCGTTGGGCATGGTGTCGCTGGCGAGGAAGCCGATGAGCAGCGTCCCGATGACGCCGCCGACCAGGTGCACCCCGACGACGTCGAGGGAGTCGTCATAGCCGAAACGCTCCTTGAGGCCGACCGCGTACGGGCACACCACACCCGCGATCGCGCCGAGGATGATCGCGCCGACCGGGGTGACCGCGCCGCAGGCGGGGGTGATGGCGACCAGCCCGGTGATGGCCCCGGATGCCGCGCCGACACCGGTCACGTGTCCGTCCTTGACTTTCTCGACGGCGATCCAGGCCAGCGTCGCTGCGCAGGTGGCGACGAACGTCGTCACCATCACGATGGCGGCGGAATTGCCCGCGGCCAGCGCCGAACCGCCGTTGAACGCGTACCAGCCGGCCCACAGCAGGCCCGCGCCGAGCAGCGTCAGCGGCACGTTGTGCGGTTTGCGCAACTGTCCCCAGCTCCTGGACTTGCCCAGCACGATGGCCACCGCCAGCGCGGCCGCACCGGCGTTGATGTGCACCGCGGTGCCGCCGGCGAAGTCGATCGCCTTGAGCTTGTTGGCGATCCAGCCGCCGGTGGAATCCGGGGTCACCACGCCGTCGAATGCGAAGACCCAGTGCGCGACCGGGAAGTAGACCAGCACCGCCCACAGCGTCGCGAAACCCATCCAGGCGCCGAACTTCATCCGGTCGGCCACCGCGCCGGAGATCAGTGCCACCGTGATGGCCGCGAACAGCGCCTGGAACAGCGAGAACAGGCTGACGGGCAGCCCGTCGATGGTCGTCATCGGTTCGGTCAGATTCTTCATGCCGGCGAATTCGGTGAAGCTGCCGACAAATCCGCCGTAGCTGCTGCCGAACGTCATCGAGAACCCGAACAACACCCACAGCACGCCGACGACGGCCACCGCGCCGAACGTCATCATCATCATGTTGGTCGAGCTCTTGACGGACACCATGCCGCCGTAGAACAACGCGAGGCCGGGGATCATCAGGGTGAGTCCGATGATGCAACACAGCATGAACGCGGTCGTCCCTGTATTCATGGGCGATCTCCTGTGGATGGGTGTGCGGCTCCGGTACGAGCCGTTCACCGACAGTTACCGCCGTTGCTGTTACCTGGACGGTCCTCCGCAGTTTCACCGCGGTAACCAGCTGCTGTAGGAATCTGGGTGAATCGCTGTGGGTTAGCTGTGGACCCGCTTGCTACGGGTACCGTGCCCCTGGTGTGTACACGAGTGGTCTACCTGGGAACCGGCGAGCGGATCGTGACGGGCCGGTCGATGGACTGGAAGGTCGAAATCGGCACCAACCTGTGGGCGTTCCCGCGCGGTGTGCGGCGCACCGGGCAGGCGGGGCCGGGTTCGGTGGAGTGGACGTCGACCTACGGCAGTGTGGTGGCCAGCGGCTACGACATCGCCACCACCGACGGGGTCAACGAGGCGGGGCTGGTCGCCAACCTGCTCTGGCTGGCCGAATCGCAGTACCCGTCGGGCACCGGCGACCGGCCGGCACTGTCGGTGGCGCTGTGGGCGCAGTACATCCTCGACAACTTCGCGACCGTGGGCGATGCGGTGCAGGCGCTGACCGCGACGCCGCTGCGCGTCCTGTCCGCGGAGGTCCCCGGGGAGGAGCGGCTGGCCACCGTGCACCTGGCGCTCTCGGATGCCGGCGGCGACAGCGCCATCGTCGAGTACATCGACGGTGAGCAGGTCATCCACCACGGTCGCGAATACCAGGTGATGACGAACTCGCCGATCTTCGCCAAACAGCTGGCCATCACCGAGTACTGGGACGAGATCGGTGGCACCGTGATGCTGCCCGGCACGAACCGTGCCGCCGACCGCTTCGTGCGGGCTTCGTTCTACGTCAACGCCGTGCCCAAGACCGCCGATCCGCGGGTCGCCGTCGCGGCGGTGTTCAGCGTCGTGCGCAACGCGTCCACCCCGTACGGCATCGCGACATCGGAGGAGCCCAACATCTCCACCACGCGGTGGCGGACCGTCATCGACCACACCGCGCTGCGTTACTTCTTCGAATCGGCCCTGTCGCCCAACACCTTCTGGGTCGAACTGAAGAACCTCGACTTCAGCGAGGGGGCCCCGACGCTGCGGCTGAGTCTGGGCGAAGGCGAGACGACGGTGTACGCCGGCGATGCGAGCGCGAAGTTCGAGCCGGCGCAGCCGTTCACCTTCCTGGCAGTTCCGGCCAGTTGAGCACGATCTCGTCCAGCGGCAGACGCTCACGGGGCTGACGGTCACGCTCGGCGATCTCGGGGGCGACGTCGGCGTGGTCGGCGAGCCGGCCGACGGCGATCATCACCAGCGGGCGCAGTCCGTGCAGGCCGAACGCCTCTGCGGCCCCCGGTGCGTCGAAGCCGGCCATCGGGTGCACCGCCAGTCCCCGCGACACCGCCTCGATGGTGAGGTTCGCCATCGCCGCACCGGCGTCGACACCCGAGTACAGCGCCGTGTTTTCGTCGTCACCCTCGTCGGCGGCCAGCAGGATCAGCGCGCTGGCGACCGTGGCGTAGCTGTTGCCGCGCCGCAGCAGCCCGGCGAGGGTGCCGAAAGCGGTGTCGCCGCGCAGACCGACAACGAACCGAACCGGCTGGCGCCGCCCCCAGGTCGGTGCCCACCGCGCGGCCTCGAGAAGCGCGACCAGATCCTCGCGGGTCAGTACGGCGGACGGGTCGAACGCGCGGGTGCTCCAGCGGGCCGCGATGGGCTGATGGATCGGTACCGAGGTGTCGGCCAACCGATCGGTGGGCACGGCGACGAATCCGGCGGAGTCGCCGGGGGATGTTGCGGGCACCCGGGGGACGCTACCGGCCGGATTAATCACATGCGCGCAGCCTTTATCCTTTATGGGATCTCCCCAGTACCGGAAAGGCTGAGTAGTGGCGCTCGTCGTACAGAAGTACGGCGGATCCTCGGTGTCCGACGCCGAGCGGATTCGCCGTGTGGCCGAGCGGATCGTCGAGACCAAGAAGGCCGGCAACGACGTGGTCGTGGTCGTGTCCGCCATGGGGGATACCACCGACGACCTGCTTGACCTGGCCAAACAGGTATCCCCGGCGCCGCCTGCGCGCGAACTGGACATGTTGCTGACCTCCGGTGAGCGCATCTCCAATGCGCTGGTCGCGATGGCCATCGAATCGTTGGGTGCGCAGGCCCGGTCGTTCACCGGTTCGCAGGCCGGGGTGATCACCACCGGCACGCACGGCAACGCCAAGATCATCGACGTCACCCCCGGGCGACTGCGGTCGGCACTCGACGAGGGCCAGATCGTGCTGGTCGCCGGATTCCAAGGCGTCAGCCAGGACACCAAGGACGTCACCACGCTGGGCCGGGGCGGTTCCGACACCACCGCCGTCGCCGTCGCCGCGGCACTGAACGCCGACGTGTGTGAGATCTACACCGACGTCGACGGCATCTTCACCGCCGATCCGCGGATCGTGCCCAACGCCCGCCGGCTGGACACCGTGTCGTTCGAGGAGATGCTCGAAATGGCCGCGGCCGGCGCCAAGGTGCTGATGCTGCGCTGCGTCGAATACGCCCGCCGCTACAACCTGCCCATCCACGTGCGTTCGTCGTACTCCGACAAACCCGGCACCATCGTCAAAGGATCGATCGAGGACATCCCCATGGAAGACGCCATCCTGACCGGAGTTGCCCACGACCGCAGCGAGGCCAAGGTCACCGTCGTCGGGCTGCCCGACGTGCCCGGCTACGCCGCCAAGGTGTTCCGCGCCGTCGCCGACGCCGACGTCAACATCGACATGGTGTTGCAGAACATCTCCAAGATCGAGGACGGTAAGACCGACATCACCTTCACCTGTGCCCGTGACAACGGGCCGGGCGCGGTGGAGAAGCTGACCTCGCTGCAGGACGAAATCGGTTTCACCCGGGTGCTCTACGACGACCACATCGGCAAGGTGTCGCTGATCGGCGCCGGCATGCGGTCGCACCCTGGCGTGACGGCGACGTTCTGCGAGGCGCTCGCCGGGGCGGGAATCAATATCGACCTGATCTCGACGTCGGAGATCCGCATCTCGGTGCTGATCAAGGACACCGAACTGGATAAGGCCGTCGCCGCGCTGCACGACGCGTTCGGCCTCGGCGGGGACGAAGAAGCCGTCGTATACGCGGGAACGGGGCGTTAGTCATGGTCAGTATCGGCGTCGTCGGCGCAACAGGTCAGGTCGGCCAGGTAATGCGCACCCTGCTCGAGGAGCGGGAGTTCCCCGCCACCAGCGTGCGGTTCTTCGCGTCGGCACGCTCGCAGGGTAAGAAGTTGCCCTTCCGCGGGCAGGAGATCGAGGTCGAGGACGCCGCGACGGCCGATCCCAGCGGCCTGGACATCGCCCTGTTCTCGGCGGGCGCCACCATGTCGCGGGTCCAGGCACCGCGCTTCGCCGAGTCCGGCGTCGTGGTCGTGGACAACTCCTCGGCCTGGCGGAAGGACCCCGACGTTCCGCTGGTCGTCAGCGAGGTCAACTTCGCGCGCGACGCCGGTCGGCGTCCGAAGGGCATCATCGCCAACCCGAACTGCACGACGATGGCGGCGATGCCGGTGCTCAAGGTGCTGCACGACGACGCCGGCCTGGTCCGGATGATCGCCTCGACGTATCAGGCGGTGTCGGGCAGCGGTCTGGCCGGCGTGGAGGAACTGGCCACCCAGGCCCGCGCGGTCGTGGACGGCGCCGAGGCGCTGGTGCACGACGGGTCGGCCCTGGAGTATCCGGCGCCCAACAAGTACGTCGCGCCGATCGCGTTCAACGTGGTGCCGCTGGCGGGTGCGCTCGTCGACGACGGGTCCGGGGAGACCGACGAGGACCAGAAGCTGCGCAACGAAAGCCGCAAGATCCTGGGCATCCCGGACCTGGCGGTGTCCGGCACGTGTGTGCGCGTTCCGGTGTTCACCGGGCACTCGTTGTCGATCAACGCCGAGTTTTCCCAGCCCATTTCGCCCGAGCGGGCACGCGAGCTGCTCGCGAACGCCCCGGGGGTGAAGCTGGTCGACGTCCCGACGCCGCTGGCCGCCGCCGGTGTCGACGAATCACTCGTCGGCCGGATCCGCCAGGATCCCGGTGTTCCCGGCGGGCGTGGGCTGGCGTTGTTCATCTCGGGTGACAACCTGCGAAAAGGTGCCGCGCTGAACACGATTCAGATCGCCGAGTTGCTGGCCGCGCAGCTCTAGAACCCGCGTTGCGCCGAGATCAACGTTTGGCAGCAGAAGTGCGGGTTGGCGCCTGCAGAACGTTGATTTCGGCGTGCGCGGTCGCGCTCCTGCTCACACCGCACGCGGCCGCCCATGCCACCCCGGTCGAGCTGCCCCCGCTGCAGCCCGGGCAGGTGGTCCGCCTCGGGCCGGCGGCCGGAACGGGAACTCCCACCGCCGATTACGGCATCGGCGCCACGGATCTGTGTGAATTCATGGAGTTTCCGACGGGAATCCTGCAGGTGTGCGGTGACAGCTTTGCCGGACAGGGCGTCGGCTTCGGCGGGTGGTACTCGCCCATCGCGTTGCACGTGGCGGGTGATTCGATCGGCGATGCCTCCGGTGTGCGCTACGACGGGGTCACGGGCGTGGACAAACCGTTGCTCGCCGATGCCACGCCCGCCGGTGCGTCACAGTTGCCCGCCGGGGTGGTGGAGATCAACCGCGAGAACTACATGCTGGTCACCACCACCAAGGATCTGCGGCCGCTCAGCTCGCGGCTGGTGAAAGCCGATCCGGCGCAAGGTGGTTGGCTGACGGTGCCGGGTTCGCAGCGGGCCGCGGACTATGCGGGCGGCGGGCAGTCGCAGATCAGCGGGTTCTACGACCCGATCCCGACCCCGGATTCCCCGACCGGCTGGGTGTACGTCGTCGCGAACAACTTCGACCGCAGCGGCCCCGTGGAGCTCTACCGGGTGGCGCCCGCGGATTTCACCGACCGGGCCCGCTGGCAGGGCTGGTCCGGTGCGTCGGGTGGGGGCTGGGGGCGGCCCCCGACACCGCTGTGGCCCGACCGGGTCGGCGAGATGAGCGTCCGTCAGATCGACGGCAAGACGGTGCTGTCGTATTTCAACGCCACCACCGGGAACATGGAGATGCGGGTCGCCGACAACCCGACCGGGCTGGGCACCGCACCCGTCACCACGGTCGTATTCGCCAGCGCCTGGCCCGACCCCGCCGAACGTCTGCCACCGCCCGAGGACAACCGGCTCGCGCAGCCCTACGGCGGGTACATCTCGCCGGGATCCACGCTGGACGACGTGCGGGTGTTCGTCAGCCAGTGGAACACCGGGCCGCGCGCTCAGGCGCCCTACCGCGTCATCCAGTTCGCGGTCAACCCGTTCAAACCCTGGTCATAGCTCCCTACCGGCGCGTCCCGGTGTGGCGCCGCAGCTCCGCCGGTGTCGCTTCGGGATACTCGGCGGACCTGGTGGCCGAACCCGTCGTCGCGAGCGTGCGCGGCGGCGGCGGATACCGCAACCGCCGGTCGTCTAACTGGGAGACGGCAGGGTGAGCTGCGAGTAGAGGACCTCCACCGGCGCGGACAGTGCTTGTTTGAGTGTGCGGCTCAGATCGTCGGCCGTGACTTCGAATTCACCGGCGCCCAGCCCCTCGTAGGCGAACCGCACGATGTCGGCGGGGTCGGACTTCGGGTCGTCGATGGCTTCGGCCATGGGGGTGTCGGTGTAGCCCATGTGCAGACCTATCACATGGATTCGGTGTGCCGCCAGATCCAGGCGCAACGAGTTGGTGGCCGACCAGAACGCCGCCTTGGCCGCGGCGTAGGCGCCGTGGCCTCCGGTCGGTCCTTGAGGATCGCCAACCACCCAACTCAACGCGGAGTGCACGTGCAGGAACGCGCCGCCCCCGTTGGCACTGACGATCGGCGCGAAGGCACGAGCCACTCGGAGCGCTCCGAAGAAGTTCGTCTCGAACGTGGCGCGGATATCGGCCATCGGGAGCGTCAGCAGCCTGTCGGGTATCAGGGAGATACCGGCGTTGTTGACCACCACCGTGGTGTCGCCGGCGATGCGGGCAGCGGCGGCGACCGACTCTTCGTCGGTGACATCAAGGTGCAGTGGCACGACGCGGGCGTCCGGCCAGTCACGTGGGCGCCGTGCCGTGGCGTAGACCTTTGCGGCTCCGAGCTCGAGCGCCTGCAGTACGAACTGGACGCCCAGGCCGCCGTTGGCGCCGGTGACGAGGACGGTGGAGTTCTCCATGGTGGGGGGCATTCTGGGGATCCTTCCGGTTAGTGGACTGAGCCGTCTCGATGGAGCCGTCACGACGGTGGCGGGGATGCACCCGCCGTGGTTCTGCTCGTCACGAGCAGAACCACCCGCGACAGAGTCGACAGAGATAAAGAGATTTTGCTTATGTCTCGGATGCTATGGCGGCGGCGATCGCACGTCAAGGTCGCACCACCTGGCGACGTATTGCGAGCTGGGGCCGGCACGCTCGCCGGACCGACCGGCATTGCGCCGCGGAGGCCAGTTGACCACAGTGACTGATCCAATAAGAATTCACCTATGTCTTCCTGGACGGCGACCGAGCGCTACGGGTTGGGGATCGCGCCGGGCGGCCTGGCACTGGTACAGGACCTCCTCAACACACGACCGATCGGAGAGGAGGCCGACATGCTGAGCACCGGACCGCGTGCCCGCAGGTGGGCTGGACACGCGACGGCGGCGTGGGCCGCGCAACATCCGGTGACGGTCGAGCCGCCGACGTTGACCGATCGCGATGTGGTCAAGCTGCGCTCATTGAGAACCACGCTCGAGGACTGGTTGTCAGGCGCACCGCCGCCCGCGGCCACGCGACTGCCGGGGACGAGTCAGTTCATCACCGACGGCGGTGGCCGGGTGATGTGGACGCCGGCGGGCAAGGGATGGCAATGGATGGCGTCGGCACTGTGGGGCGAGATGCTGTCGAGTCAGCGGGCCGGAACCTGGCCCCGGCTCAAGCTGTGCCGCCATCCACAATGCAGGTCGGCCTTCTACGATCGATCGAAGAACAACAGCGGCGTCTGGCATGACGTCAAGGTGTGTGGCAATGCGATCAACCTGCGGGCATCACGAGCTCGTCGACGCGCCTCGAACGGTCGTGACACCGGCTGACGTGTCGGTCGGCGCACCGGACGTAGCGGCCCAGCCCCTGCGACGTAGCCAAAGGTAAATCGACTACGTCGCAGGAGGTCGAGGCAACGCGAATCGGAACTGTTTTGCCCCATATGGGACGTTTACCCGGTGAACCCGTTCAAACCCTGGTCATGGCCCCCACGGGCGCCCCGGTGTGGCGCCGCAGCTCAGTTTCGTCCACCCCGGGCGCCAGCTCCACCAACCGCAGACCGTCCGGCGTCACGTCGATGACCCCCAGATCCGTGATGATCCGGTCGACCACACCTCTGCCGGTCAAGGGCAGGGTGTTCGCCACGAGGATCTTCGGCGATCCGTCCTTGGCGGTGTGTTCCATCAGCACGATGACCTTGCGCGCGCCGTGCACCAGATCCATGGCCCCGCCCATGCCTTTGACGAGCTTGCCGGGCACCACCCAGTTGCTGAGGTCGCCGCGCGCGCTGACCTGCATGCCGCCGAGAATCGCCGCGTCGACCTTGCCCGACCGGATCATCGCGAAACTGGCGGCGGAGTCGAAGAAGCTCGCGCCCGCCACCGTGGTGACGGTCTCCTTACCGGCGTTGATGAGGTCGGGATCTTCTTCTCCGGCATAGGGATACGGGCCCAGGCCGAGTATCCCGTTCTCGGATTGCAGCACGATGTGCACACCGTCGGGCACATGCCCGGGCACCAGTGTCGGCAGTCCGATCCCGAGGTTGACGTAGTCGCCGTCGCGCAGCTCGGCCGCCGCGCGCGCGGCCATTTCGTCGCGGGTCCACGCCATCACGCCGCTCCCTTCCTGGCGTCGCCGGTGTCGGGGCGCGTGCGCACGGTGCGCCGTTCGATCCCCTTCGCGGCGATGTCGGTCGCGGCCAACGGCAGCACCCGATCCACGTAGATGCCCGGCAGGTGGATCGCGTCGGCGTCGATTTCGCCGGGCTCCACGAGCACTTCGATCTGCGCCGCGGTGACCTTGGCCGCCATGGCGCACAGCGGATTGAAGTTGCGGGCGGCCTTGCGGAACACCAGATTCCCGTGCCGGTCGCCCTTCCAGGCATGGATCAGCGCGAAATCCGGCCGCAGCGCCTCCTCGAGAACGAACACCTCCTCACGCCCGTCCCACCGGAACCGCCCGACCGGTTTGGGTGTCGAGGCGATCGTGACCGTCCCGTCGGCGGCGTAGCGAATCGGCAGGCCGCCCTCGGCGATCTGGGTGCCGACGCCGCTTCGGGTGTAGAACGCGGCGATTCCGGCACCGCCGGCGCGCAACCGTTCGGCCAGGGTGCCCTGCGGGATGAGTTCGATCTCGATCTCACCGGTGAGGTACTGCCGTTCGAGTTCCTTGTTCTCGCCGACGTACGAGGCGATGAGGCGCCGTATCTGCCGATTCTGCAGCAGCAGCGAGTTCCCGACATCGACGATGCCGCAGTTGTTGGACACCAGGGTGATGTCGCGGCTACCGCGTTCGGCCAGGGCTGCCAGCAGATTGCCGGGTATGCCGCACACACCGAAACCGCCGGTGGCCAGCATCACCGAATCGCCGATATCGGAGACCGCCTCGGCAGCGGTCGCAACCGTTTTGTCCATGCCTTCTCTCAGTTCAGTTTCGACAGTTGATCGAGGACGAATTCGGGGGTTGCCGCCGCGGGGATCGCGGTCAGGAGTACGTCGGCGTCGGGGATTTCGGCGCCGCCGGTCCAGAATGCGCCGGGTAGGACGGCGAGGGCCGGATCACCCGGCGCTGTCTCGATTCCCGAGTCCCGCCACATCGCCAGGGACCAGTCGAAATGCGATGCCACATTGGCCACGGCGGTGTAGGAGGCAAGCTCCTCGGCCACCGGCCCGCCACGGGCGTCGAGCAGTACCAGCGCGACGGGCAGCGACCCCAGCCGGCCCAGCCATTCGGCAAGGTACATCGATGCGCTGTCGGACCGGTCGGCGTCGACGCCGTCGAGGGGGTTGCCCGCCGTCTCGTGCGCCGCGGCCAGCCACACCGCCGGCGATGGAACCTGCAGAACCAGTTGGCGCCGTGAGGTTTTAGCCGCCGTCGCGGCCATCTCGACGGTGGCGGCCAGCACCGTCTCCTCGGTCAGCAGGGTCCGCAACGGATATCCGGTGCGACTGCGGGCACCCATGGCCGCGACCACATCCGGACGCGCGTCGGTGTGTGCGGCCAGCAGACGACGGACGTCGATCCACAGCGCGTCGGGATCGAGCAGGGCCCGCACCTGGCCGAAATGCCCTGCCGCCAGGGTGGTGTCGGTCCACGGAATCGGGGTGCCCTGGCGGATCACCGTGGTGGAGTAGTCGGTGTCGTCGATCAACAGTGGCCGCCGCCGCCCGCTGGGCGGAGCGGTGAGCAGCGATTTCACACTCATGGAGATTCCTTTCACGGGTACGGCGAGGAGGGTGGCGGCCCCGGCGCCCCGGGGCCGCCACCGGTTGTCAGGTGAGCCGTGTGACGGTCTCGCCGTACTTCTGTTCGAGCTCGGCGATGCGGGCCTCGAGCTTGCCGATCTTCACCTCGCGGCGGTCGGGCACCATGACGATCGGCAGTTCATCCAGCGGCGCGGTGACGCGCTGCGGTCCGTCGATGGTGTACACGGTCGCCGTGAGGTCCTGGTTCTCGTCGGTCCAGGTGCCCCATGAACCGTAGTAGGCAAGATCTTTCGGCGGTTCCGGGGTGACGAATTCCGTGCAGAATTCGGCGAACGGCTGCCCTCGCCGCAACCGGGCCTTGCGTGCCTCGGCACGAGCGGTTTGCGTGCCGGCGACATCCAGACGGAACGTGTTCGGGTCGTATCGCACCCCGAAGACATCCTCGGCCACCTTCCGGCTGATCCGGCCCAGTTCGGCATCGCGGATCACCGATTCCGGCATCCGCTCCAGCGGATCGCCATAGCCGCCGCCGGCGCCCTGGCTGATCATGTAGAGCTCACCGTCCTTGGCGATGTCGAACTGCAGTCCCATGTGATAGGTCGAATAGCGCCCGTCCTCGAACGGCCGTTCGTTCATGACCTTCTCGATGGACAGGTCGAACTTCTTGTTGTCGGCGCGGAAATGCTCGTAGACGTTGGTGCCCTTGACCATCGACAGCGGGTACGTGCCGCAGCCGTAGCCGCCGTACATCCCGTAGATCGAGGAGAACTTGGCGCCGGAGGTCACCGTCATGAACCCCCACTGCGGCGTGCCCTCGGCGGCCACGATCATCTCGTAGCCCATGCCGCCGGTGAATTTGCCGAAGCCCATGTTGTCGCGCACCAGGCGTTTGGCGACGAGTTGCATGAACGGCACCTCCTCCTCCATCACCTCCTGCTCGGCGGTGTCGGCCATGGCGCAGAAGAGGGGCGACACCGCGTCCTCGCCGTCGCGGAACGGCTTTGCGCCGCCGGGCATCCCGTTGAGGTCGGCGCACAGGTTGCCCACCATGTCGCCGTGCTGGGTGATGCCGCCCCACAGGAACGTGTTGATCTGGTTGAACCAGTTGGCCACCACGTTGCTGTACTTGTGCGGGGTGGAGAACGACATCCTGCTGTAGAGCGCCTGCATGCAGGAGAATCCGCGGAACGAGGCCTGCAGAGACTGTCCCATCGGGGCGTCGTAGGAGGCGTCGGCCCAGGTCCCCTCGTCGGAGATGATCTCGATGCAGCTCATCGCCGCCGTGCAGCGCGGCAGGTCCGGCCACCAGAAGGCCAGGATCGCCTGCATCATCATCGATTTCACCGAGCACAGCGGCGAGTTGATGGCCCGGTTGAGGATCTCCGGGCCGGTGCCGCGCAGGTCGACGGTCATGTGGTCGCCCTTGATGGTGATTGTGCACGCGAACTTGATGAGGATGTTCTCCTTGAGCGTGCTGTCCATGAACTGGTCGAAACGGTAGGTGCCGTCCGGGAGTTCACTGATGCGGCGCCGCACCTCCGCGTCCACATCCTCGACGGTGGTGCGCAGCGCGGCGACGAACGTATCCACGCCCACCTCGTCGATGACGCTGTCGATGCGCTCCATGATCTTGCGGACCGCGGTGATCTTGACCTTCAGGTCGGCCAGTTGCAGTTTGGGATCGCGCACCGAATGCTGCAGGAACGTCAGCAGATCCCGGCGGAGCTCGCCCCTTTCGACGATCTTGAACGGGCTCATCCGCAGCCCGTCGTCGAACGGCGTCTCCGAACCCGACGGCATACCCCCCGGCTCACACGCGCCGTTCTCACCCTCGTGGATGGTCGCCGCGACCCAGGCGATGATCTGCCCGTCGCGGATGATCGGCATGATCATCGACTGGTCGGTGTTGTGCACGTTGCCGAACCGGGCGTCGTTGTGGATGAACCCGTCTCCCGGGTTGATGCCGACGGTCGGTTCGTCCTTCCAGTACTTCATGATGTAGCGGATCGGGTGGTGCAGGATCGCGCTGAACGCGATGACCCCATGGCAGGACAGGTAGGACACGTCACCGGACGCGGTGTAGATCGCCGTGGTGAGGTCGCCCCATTTGGCGCCGGGCGCGGCGCCCTGCGCCTCGCACATCTCGTAACCCTCGTCCAGGGCGCCCGCGATGCGTTTGCGGATCCGCTCCACCTGCATCCGGTCCACCCCGGCGGCGATCGCGACCTCTTCGTGCAGCGATCGGTCCGAGATGCTGTGGCTGCGCATGATCTCGGGGTCGGGGCCCAGGAACAGCGTGGTCTCGTCCATGAACTGGTCGACCCATTGCTGCTCCTCGGCGGTGAGGTTGCCGGCCGGCTGTTCGTTGATTGTGGTCATTTCTCGTTTTTCCTTTGCTCTTTGGGTGGCTCGGCTGTCAGTCCTGCAGGAACCACACGGCACCCTGGGCGGTCGGCTCCAGGCGCCAACCAGGCTCGACGAGGAAGGTGGTGTTCTCGGTGGTGACGATCGCCGGTCCGGCGATCACCCGGTCCGGGGTGAGCGCACCCTGGTCGTACACCGGGGTGTCGATCGGTTCGTCGATCCCGATGAAGTGGGCCCTGCGTGTCCCGACGGGTGCCGGGGCGGAGCGCCGCCCACCGTGCTGCAGTGATTCGAAGTTGACCACGTCGCCGTCGACGAAGGATGCGACGCGCACCGTGCTGCAGCGGATCCCGGCCTCCGGGGCGGCCGAGGACGCACCGAAGCGGTGGCTGTATACATCGCCGAAGGTCTTGATGATGTCCAGCACGTCGCCGACGCCGTTGATGCGGTGGATGTCCGACAGCGCCACGGCCTGGGTGAGCAACTGGTTTCCGTAGCGCATGTCCAGTTCGAGGCGGTATTTGACGGCGTCCTCGGAGAAGCCCTGCCGGATGAGGTCTTCCCGTCCGCGGGCCTCCAACTCCTGGACGACAGAGTTGAATTCGGCGTAGTCGTCGAACAGCGCCCGCGTGGTGGCGTTGTACATCGTGATGTGCACGCCGCGCTCGTGGAAGTGCAACTGTTTCATGTTGCCCGCACCGCAGGCGGAGAACACCGACGAGAACGGCGGAGCCAGAACTCTTCTGATGCCGGCGTGTCGTGCGACGCCGCAGGCGTGCAGCGGCCCGTTCCCGCCGTAGGCCAGCATCGTGAAATCCTCGGGCAGGTACCCGCGGACGCGCAGTTCCTTGCCGATGCCGATGGCCATCTGCTCGTCGACACCGTCCTTGATCACCCGTGCCACGTCGATCGGATCCATGTCGAGGTGGTCGCACAGATCTTCCTCGATGGCGAACAGCGAACGCTTCGGGTTGAGTTTGATGTAGCCGTTGGCGTAGTTGTCGGGATCCAGATAGCCCAGCACCAGGTCGGCGTCGGTCACCGTGGGGCGCAGGCCACCGCGGTCGTAGCAGGCCGGGCCCGGGTTGGAACCGGCGGACTTCGGACCGATCTTGACCGAGTTGTGGATGCGGTCGTAGCTGGCGATCGAGCCGCCGCCCGCGCCGAGGGTGTCCAGGTGCACCATCGGAACCGAGACCAGCCACCGGTCGATGGTGGGCAGGAAGTCGTAGTGTTTCACCCCACCCTCGGGCACCAGACCGATGTCGAACGACGTCCCGCCCATGTCGGTGGCGATAACGTGTCCGAGTCCCGTCTCATTCGACAGATGTTCGGCCGCACCGACACCGGCGATCGGCCCGGAGTGGATGGTCTGCAGGGCGTCGGTGGAGTTCATCTGTGCCATGCCGCCCGAGTTGTGGATCACCAGCATCGGCTTGTCGTAGCCGAAGTCGCGCAGATTGCTCGACAGCTGCGCCAGGGCGTGGAACATGATCTCGTGCAGATAGCCGTCGATGATCGTCGACGTGGCCCGCACGTATTCGCCCTTGCGGCCCGACACCTGATGGCCCAGCAGCACCGGGATCGCACCGAGTTCATGCGGCGGGAATTCGTCGAGGATGATCTCCTGGATGGCCAGTTCGTGCTCGGGGTTCTCGGTGGCGTTGACCAGCGACACGACGACCGCCTCGGCTCCGGCGTCCACCAGTTCCCGCACCACCGTGCGCACGTCCTCGGGGTCCAGGCGCGCGACGACCGCACCGGCGGAGTTGACCCGTTCCTTCACCGAGCGGATCATCGCCCGCGGCACCAGCGCTTCGGGCCGTTCGGCGGCCGGAAGATTCTGCTGCATCGCGTAATCCAGGCCTTCGCCGTAACCGCGTCCGCGCGACAGCGGGATGGTGTCCTCGAACCCGTGGGTGACGATGGCGGCAACCTTGGGCCCGTTGCGTTCGATGAGTGCGTTGGTACCCAGGGTGGTCGCGTAGCGCACCGAGTCGACCTCGGAGAGTACGGTCGAGCGGTCCAGCCCGGCCCGCTTACAGGCCAGGTCGAGGGCGTCGTTGAAGCCGATGGCCAGGTTGTGGTGGGTGGTCAGTGCCTTGGCGTCGACGTAGATGTCGTCCCAGACGAAGAAGCAGTCGGTGAAGGTGCCACCGATGTCGACCGAAATACGTTTCATATCTTCAGATCTCCTGTCAGATGTGGCTGTGCCGGCGAGTCAGTGCAGGTGGCCGGCGGCTTTGAGCGCGGCGGTGTACTTCTGGGCGTCCTCGCCGGGGCCGTAGTTGTGCACCGCTTCGGCGTCGACGCCGCGTTCCGTCCACTGCGCCCGCAGTGCGGCGACGTCGATGAGAATGTCGACGGCCGGCGGGTGTCCCGGCGGCAGGTATTCGCATTCGATCTGCGTGCCGCAGCCGGGGCAGTAGTACTCCAGGATGCGGCAGAACGTCGGATCCGGGCTGAAGGTGTACTCGTAGCGATCGGGATCGATGATCGGCTGGTGGATCTCGCGGGGATCGCGGTCGTAGACCAGCGTGCCGGGTTTGTAGTTCTCGTGGGCCGAGCCCATGTCGTGGGCGCAGACGCGGCACACCCAGCGTTCGGTGTCGAGATCGATGAGGAGGTATTCGGTCATGGGGACTCGCACGGGAGTCCTCCTTTCGTGGAACGGGTTCGTGGACGGGTGGATCAGCTGTTGTCGGTGAGGACGACGTCACCGGACCAGGTGACCTGGAACGACCAGCCCGGCAGGACGCGCGCGGTGAAGAACGGACCTTCGATGATCGCCGGGCCCTCGCCGGTGTGGCCTGCGCTCAGTTCCTCCAGTACGTGTACCGGCACTTCGTCGACGGTTTCGGCGCCCGAGCGGACCGTGCGACGGCCCGCCTGCGGCGCGGCCTGCGCGGAGACCGGCGCCTCCGCGGCTAAATCCGGATGTGGCAGCGGCGCAGCGACATTGAGCTGTAGCGACACCACGCAGCCGGGGTAGTCGACCTCGTCGCCCGGTTCGTAGGGCAGATGCGAGACGGTCTGTTCGTCGAGGTTCTCGACGAGCAGGCGCCACGTCGTGACACAGTCAGCCAGCGAGTAGCCCTCCTGGAACATATCCCGCTCGGCGCGGGCCAGCAGGGTGTCGTGGGTGGCCCCCGCCGCGGCGGTGGTGGGCTCCGTCACGATGACGTCGTAGGTCTTGCCGATGTCGGAGAACGAGATACCGAAGGCGGAGAAGACCGCCGCCGTGCGGGGCACCAGCACCTTCTTCACCCCTGCGAGCCGCGCGGCACCGGTGGCGCTCATGGGTCCGGCGCCGCCGAACGCCAGCAGCGTCGTGCCGTTCGTGACGAGGTGCGCGAACGACCCGGCCAGCGCCTGGAAGTACGCGTGCTCCATCCGGATCAGGGCCTCTTCCAGGGAGATCCCCAGAGGTGCTGCGACGGACTCGGTGATCACCGCCTTCGACCGGCTCGGGTCGAGGGTGAACGTGCCGTCCAGATACGTGTCGGGGTCGAGGATCCCCAACAGCAGGTTGACGTCGGTGATCGTGGCCTGCTTGCCGCCGAAACCGAAGCATGCCGGACCCGGTGCGGCGCCGACGGACTGCGGGCCGACGGTGATCCGTCCGTCGACGACCTGGATTACCGACGAACCCCCGACGCCGGCGGAGGCGACGTCGCTCATCGGGTAGGAGATGTGCACACCCTCGATCGCGCCGCGATCGGCCACGGCCACTGCGCCGTCGGTGACGACGCCGACGTCGGTTGTCGTGCCACCGATGTCCATCATCAGGGCGTGGTCGAGTCCGTAAACCTTCGCCAGCGCCGCGGTGCCTTCCAAGCCGCCGCGCGGGCCCGACGAATATGTTTTGAGCGCAATCGATTTCGCGACGCGCGAGGATGCGCCGTCGTTGCGGTAGACGAGCAGCGGGTTGACCACCTTGTAGGACTGCAACCGCCGTTCGGCGCCGTAGAGGAAGCGTTCCATGGTCGGGTGCAGGAAGGAGTTCACCACACACGACCAGACTCGCCGGGCGTCGTTGCGGTCGCCCGCCAGCTCCCAGCTGTAGATCAGCGGCACCGATCCCAGCAGGTGGCGGGGGAACTTGCGCAACAGGACGTGGCGCAGCCGGCGTTCCTCGTCCGGACTGGATCCGGCGATCACCACACGCGCCGCGCCCAGCGTGGTGAGTCGGTTGATCTTCTGCACGGCGTCGAATTCGAAGGTGTCTTCCGCGGCGCCGGGGTCGATGGTGAGGACACGATCGGACACCAGACCGGCGAAGAGCTTCTGCTCGTCGCCGGTCTGCTGCATATCGGCGGCCAGCCCCGCCATCGAGGTGAGAATGCCGATCATGGGTCCGCGCCGCTCCACCAGGGCGTTGGTGCCCTGGGTGGTGGAGTAGCGGATGTGTTCGGTGGCGTGCAGCAGCCGGGTGACGTCGGCGTCGCCGTACAGCGCCGCCGACGCCTTCTCGATGCCGGTGAACAGGCATTCCGACAGGTCATGGGGGGTGGTCAGCGTCTTGGTGAAAGTGAACGCGTCACCGTCCCAGACGCAGATGTCGGTGAGTGTGCCGCCGTTGTCGATGTTGATGAGGGTTCCCATACCGCTCCGTTCATGGATGGCGTTGTCGTGGGCGATGGATGAAACACAGGAGCTATGCCGTGCGTCACATCGCTACCCACAACGGTGGCGACGTCTCATGGCGGCGGGATGTCCCAAGATGGGACACACCGCGCCTTGGATGTGACTCAGCTCTCGTCCACACTGGGAGGCGTCGTTATCACCGGAGGAGTGCGGATGCCCAACAGCCCAGCCCGGATGCTGCGGGTCGCTGCGGCGCGCGCGGACTTTCTGGAGTACGGCGGGTCGGGTGCTGCCGGCGTCTCCGACGTGGTAGCCGCGTCCTGGGAGCGCAGCCAGGCGGCCGGGGTCGATGTGTCCCACCCCAACTCGGCGTTCGCCGGTGATGTCGACGCCGCCTCGCTGCTCATCCGCAGCGCGCGGCCGGTGCTGCAACAACTCGAGGCCGACACCGCCGACATGCCGCTGGTGATCGCGCTGACCGACAACAAGGCCAGGGTGGTGCAGCGGATCGACAGTTCGGCCGCAGTCGCGCGGCTTCTGGACCGGGTGGATCTGGCCCCCGGCTTCGACTACTCCGAATCGACGATGGGCACCAACGGCATCGGGACAGTCTTCGAGGCGGGGCAGCCGATCAGCGTCGTCGGGCCGGAACACTTCAGCGAGAATCTGCACCTGTTCGCCTGCACCGGAGCCCCGGTGATCGATCCGGTGACCGGCCGCGTCGAGGGTGTGCTCGATATCTCGACGTTGTCGCAGGCGTGGAGTCCGCTGATGCACACGCTGGTCAAGAGCGCCGCCAAGGACATCGGGCGCAATCTGCTGCTGGACCGCGGGCAGTCGCAGCAGGCGATTTTCGACACGTACATGAAGGCGACCGTGCGCTCCTCGCGGCAGGCCGTATTCGCTTTCGGCGACTCGGTGTTCATGGCCAATCCCGCCGCGCAGCAGCTGTTCGACGGCGACGAGCAGCGCATCCTGCGCGAACATGCGACGTTCCTGATGGCGCGCAAGGATCGCGCCAGCGACACACTCGCCCTGCCCGGCGGGGAACGGCTGGTCCATATCCGGGGTACGCGCATCCTGGCAGGGTCGGAGGTCGCGGGCATGGTGGTGATCGCCGAGCTGGTCGCCGTCCCCCAGCCCGCCTCACCCGGTGACTTCTGCGAACAGCGGCTGCCGCAGATCGCGATCGCCACCCCGCACACGTCGCAGCTGGCCGACGGTCTGTCACGCTCGCGCGAGTCGATGGCGGGCGGGCGTTCGCCGGCATGGGTGCGTGGGTGCACAGAGTTGCGCGACGCGCTCGAACAGGCCACGCCGGCACTGGTCGTCGGCGAGTCCGGCGTCGGGAAGTTCACCATGGTGGCCGAGCTGTTCCACGCGGTGTACCCGGGTGCGCGGAGCATTTCGGTGGACGCCACCCAGCTGGGCGTCGAGGGGTCGTCGTCGGATCTCGTTACACTGCTGGGTAATCCGGAAGAGCCGACGCTGCACATCATCCGCGACATCGACCAGGCCAGCACAGACGGCGTGGAGTGGCTCGAGAAGTACTTCACCGCCGTGGAAGCCCTGGACGGCCCGGTGTGGGTGGTCGCCACCGGTTCGGACTCGGCGGCCGCCGCGGACCTGCCGTTCCGCGAGCTGCTGCACCACTTCGAGGTGTCGATCACGTTGCCGCCCTTGCGATGCCGCACCGACGATCTGCCCGCGATCACTTCGGCGCTGCTGCGCGGCGTCGCACCGGACCGCAGGGTTCGGCTCAGCCCGGGATCTCAGCGTCTCATCGCCCGATACTCGTGGCCGCGCAACATCTCCCAACTCCGGGAGGCCTTGGTGCATGCGGTGCGGCGCAGGCCGGTCGGGGAGATCCAGGAGTCCGATCTGCCGGGGTACTGCCAGACCGTCTCCCGGCATGCGCTGACGCCGTTGGAAGCCGCCGAACGCGACGCGATCGTCGCGGCGTTGCGTGACACGGGCGGCAACAGGGTGGCCGCCGCGGCGCATCTGGGCATGTCGCGATCGAGTCTGTACCGCAAGGTCAAGACGTACGGGATCACCGCCTGATCCCCTCGCACTGTGCAGAATTGGGACATCCGGCGACGGCGTTCGGCGCCTAGCGTCAGAGGAATGACCCCATCTCTGACGTCGAACATCGGAATCGTCGGTGTCGCGCACACTCCGTTCGGAAAACTCGAAGACGAAACCGTGGCAAGCCTTGTCGGCCAGGTGACCGTCGCTGCGATCAAGGACGCCGGGGTCGAACCGGCGGAGATCGACGAGGTGTTCGTATCGCAGTTCAACAGTGGCCTCACACCGTTCGCCTTCCCCTCGTCGCTGCCGCTCTCCGCGGAGTCGGCGTTGTGGGGCATCCCGATGACCCGGGTGGAGAACGCGTGTGCGTCGGGTTCGGCGGCGGTGCACCAGGGTTTTCGGGCGATCCTGTCGGGGCTGGCCGACACCGTGCTGGTGGTGGGCGTCGAGAAGATGACCCATGCGTCCGGCGCGCAGGTGTCGCAGGCGCTGTTGGGTGCCGATCCCGTTCTGGCGGGCACCGATTCGCCGGCGGGTTTCGCGGGTATCTTCGCAGACGTGGCACGCCGGTACGGGGAGCGCTTCGGTGCGCAGGCGTGGCTCGGCGACGTGCTGGGCAGTATCGCAGCGAAGAATCACCGCAACGGCTGCGCCAATCCGTGGGCGCAGATCCGCAAGGATCTC
This sequence comes from Actinomycetota bacterium, assembly GCA_018268465.1. Taxonomy (GTDB): domain Bacteria; phylum Actinomycetota; class Actinomycetes; order Mycobacteriales; family Mycobacteriaceae; genus Mycobacterium. Next base: position 34,122 of record JAFDWN010000010.1, on the reverse strand, counting down.
GGCGTCGAATTCTGTTCCACCGTCTCCGAACGCAACCCGGTGGTGGCCGACCCGCTGCGACGCACGGACTGCTCATTGGTGAGCGACGGCGCGGCCGCGCTGATCCTGCGGCGGGATCCCGTGGATCCGCTGGCCGTGGTGCTCGGCTTCGGCCACGCCAACGACAACCTCGAGGCGGATCGCCGGGATGTGCTCGAATTCGCCGGCGGACGCAGGGCGGTGGGCAGCGCACTGGATATGGCCGACGCGGACATCTCCGATGTGTCCTTCGCCGAGGTGCACGACTGCTTCACGATCGCCGAACTCATCTGCTACGAGATGCTCGGACTGACCGCCCGGGGCGAAGGACGCCGAGCGATCGAGGAGGGGTGGGTGCTGCCCGACGGGAAGTTGCCGGTCAACGTCTCGGGTGGACTCAAAGCCAAGGGGCACCCGGTGGGTGCGACGGGGGTCTCACAGCATGTGCTGGCGGCGCTGCAGCTGTCCGGCCGGGCCGCCGGAATGCAGCTGGCCGCGCCGACGCTGGGGCTGGTGCACAACATGGGCGGACTCGCGGTGGCCAACTACGCCACTCTGCTCGGCACCAGCTGAGGATGCCGCGCCGGCCCCGGATGTGCTGAGCACCCCCGGACAGGGGAGAACCGGGGGTGCTCGCGGGGGACACCCGGCACAAACGCGGCGGCCGCGCACGTTCGGCGAGTATCCCTGCACCCATCACAGCGCACATCGGCGCGGATGCGAACACTTCACGGCGGATTGGCAGCAAGCTCAACGGCCCCGGACAGCTTGGCCTCCACCGGGCGCCCGCGCCGCGAACCTGGTCGGCGGCCGGATCGCGGCATCGCAGTCCGCGCAGCCGAAAACCCCGGACACCGCTGTGGAATCCGTTGTTATCCAGTCGCTTTCGCACTCGTCGGAATATATAGTGGTGTTCGGCCCGCCGCTCGGGGGATGAAATCAACGGGCCGAACTGGCCATCACAACGCCACCGGGTGGCGTTTTATTCTCGCCGTGACCGCGCCGACACCGCGGCCACGGATTCGGGCCGTCCGCAGCCGCCGCGAGGGGCTGCCGACCTTCACAGCCAATTCATATCGAGGACCTAACTGATCCTGTGATTGAGCTGGGCATCATGCGAGGTATGACCGAACCGCAATCGTCCTCCGAACCGGCGACGGGCCCCGTGGCCACGGTGCCGCCACCACCCCCGCCCGCACCGCCGAGCTACGTCGCACCGGCGCCCGACCGCAGGCCCGCGCCCGCCGAACATCGATCCAACCGGCTCTACAAGGCGGCGGCGTGGGTGGTCATCGTCGCGGGTGTGGTCTTCATCGTGGCGGTCGTCTTCTTCACAGGGTTCGCGCTGGGCAGACAGTCCGGTGGCGGGCATCACCGGTTCGCGGAGTTCCGCGACCGGGCGCCGATGATGCCGATGGAACGGCCGGGTCCGCCGTTCGTCTTCCCCGGCGGCCCGGCCTTCCAGTTGCCGCAGCCCCCTGCGCCGGGTGGACCGGCGGCCCCGGGGCCCTCTCGACCCTGACCGCTCCGGCCCGTAGGCCGCTCGGTGCCGGTGTGCGTATCGCGAACGGTGTGTGCGTATCGCGAACGGTGTTCGCGCGGACTCGCGGCGTCACCGGGCGGTCTGGGGGGTTTGTGTCGCGGCCGTGTCGGGGAACCACCTTGTGGATGAGTCGGCGGCCCATCTCGTCAGCACGGCCGCGACACCCACGAGGAGATGAGTGACAGATGACGGAGAAGTTCGCGACGACGGACGGCGGAGCCCCGGTACCCAGCGTCGAGCATTCGCTGACCGTCGGTCCCGACGGCCCGATCGTGTTGAACGACCACTACCTGATCGAACAGATGGCGAACTTCAACCGGGAGCGCATCCCCGAACGCCAGCCGCACGCCAAGGGCGGCGGCGCTTTCGGTCACTTCGAGGTGACCGGCGACGTCAGCGCGTTCACCCGGGCCGCGGTCTTCGCGCCGGGCACCAGGACCGACACCCTGATCCGGTTCTCGACCGTCGCAGGTGAGCGGGGCAGTCCCGACACGTGGCGCGACCCGCGCGGTTTCGCGCTGAAGTTCTACACCAGCGAGGGCAACTTCGACATGGTCGGCAACAACACCCCGGTGTTCTTCATCCGCGACCCGCTGAAGTTCCAGAATTTCATCCGCAGCCAGAAGCGGATGCAGGCGACCAATCTGCGCGACCACCACATGCAGTGGGATTTCTGGACGCTGTCGCCGGAGTCGGCGCATCAGGTCACCTGGCTGATGGGTGACCGTGGGATACCGAAGTCCTGGCGCCACATGAACGGCTACTCCAGCCACACCTACAGCTGGCTCAACGCAGCCGGCGAGCTGTTCTGGGTGAAATACCATTTCAAGACCGATCAGGGCATCGAGTTCCTCACCCAGGAGGAGGGGGACCGGCTGGCGGGTGCGGACGGCGACTACCACCAGCGGGATCTGTACGACTCGATTGAGCGCGGTGACTTCCCCAGCTGGACGCTGCACGTGCAGGTGATGCCGTTCGAGGAGGCCAAGACCTACCGGTTCAATCCGTTCGACCTGACCAAGGTGTGGCCGCACGGCGACTACCCGTTGCGGGAGGTCGGGCGTTTGACGCTGGACCGCAATGTCACCGACTACCACGCCGAGATCGAGCAGGCGGCATTCGAGCCGAACAACATCGTCCCCGGCACCGGCTTGAGCCCGGACAAGATGCTGCTGGCCCGCGGCTTTTCCTACTCCGACGCCCACCGCGCCCGGCTGGGGGTGAATTACAAGCAGATTCCGGTGAACGAGCCGAAGGTGGAGGTGCGCAGCTACTCCAAGGACGGCGCGATGCGCATCCGCAACGTCGCCGACCCCGTGTACGCGCCGAATTCGATGGGCGGCCCGGTGGCCGACGCCGCGCGTGCCGCCGAGGTGCACTGGCTGTCCGACGGCGACATGGTGCGCCGCGCGTACACGCTGCGCACCGACGACGACGACTGGGGCCAGGCCGGCGCCATGGTCCGCGAAGTGCTCGACGACGCCGCCCGTGACCGCCTGGCGCACAACATCGTCGGGCACGTGTCCAAGGGGGTGCGCGAACCCGTGCTGTCACGGGTGTTCGACTACTGGCGCAACGTCGACCCGGATCTGGGCAAGGCCGTCGAAGAGGGCGTGCGCGGCAACGCCCAGTGACCGTTGAACCGCACGCGACGGCGGGTACCGGCACCGATCAGCCGCCCGCGGACCCGGGCGGACCTTGCCCCTATCGACACGGCTGGCATGATCGAGAGCGGTTGTATACACACCGCGAAAGGGAGTGGCACTACTCATGAGCATCGACGTTGTTTACACGGCGGAGTCGACCGCGACCGGCGGCGGCCGCGACGGCCACATCAAGTCGGCCGACGGAAAGATCGACCTCGACGCACGTCCGCCGAAGGAGATGGGCGGCAGCGGCGAGGGTGTCAACCCCGAGCTGCTGTTCTCGGCCGGCTACTCGGCCTGTTTCCTCGGCGCGCTGCGCCTGATCGCCAAGAACGAGAAGGTTCAGCTCGACGACGCCACGGCCATCACCGCACAGGTCGGGTTCGGCAAGGATTCGGCGGGCGGCTTCGGTATCAGCGCCAACCTGATCGGCTACCTGCCGGGGCTGGAGCAGTCGGTCGCCGACGATCTGATGGAGAAGGCGCACCAGTTCTGCCCGTATTCGAAGGCCACCCGCGGAAACATCGACGTCGCGCTGTCGGCGAAGGTGTAGTTCCGTGCGGGTCGCCGTGGCGGCCCTGGGTCTCAGTGTCGCCGGCGCCGCGGTCGTTGCCGTGGCGCCGGCGCCACCGTCCTGGGCCCGTCCCTCGGATCCGGGTGTGGTCTCCTACGCCGTGCTCGGCAAGGGTTCGGTGGGCAACATCGTCGGTGCGCCGATGACGTGGGAGTCGGTGTCCACCGAGCCGGTCCAGGCGTTCTACGTCGACAACCCGGTCTGCAACAACTGGGCCGATATCGGGCTGCCCGAGGTGTACCAGGATCCGGATCTGGCCTCGTTCAACAGCGCGGTGACGCAGACGTCGGCGGCCGACGTCACGCATTTCGTCAAACAGGCGGTCGGCGTGTTCGCCACACCCGACGCCGCCGACCGGGCGTTTCACCGGGTGACCGATCGCACCGTGGGCTGTTCGGGCCAGACCACCGCGATGCATCTGGACAACTTCACCACGCAGGTGTGGTCGTTCACCGGCGGTCCCGCGACCGCCACCGACGAGGACTGGGTCAAACAGGAAGCGGGCACCGACCGCCGTTGCTTCCTCACCACCCGTAAACGGGAGAACGTTCTGCTGCAGGCCAAGGTGTGCCAGTCGGGTAACGGCGGGCCCGCGGTGAACGTGCTCGCGGGTGCGATGCAGAACACCCTGGGGCAGTAACGGTCGGCGTTTTTGGGTACACGACATCGACGTGTCACCTTCCGCGGCGAGAATTTGTCAGTGCCCTCTGGTAGACGGGAACCATGGCGGTGATCGGCCGATCCCGCCTCGTCGGCCAGCCGGGGTGGCATGGCTGTCGGCCAGTGGTCGCGGCGTCGCAGTCGCCGGGGCACGGAGGGATGGTTCTCAATGACCCTGCCCATCAGTACGCGCCGGGAACGGGTGCGCGCCGCTCCGGCGGTGTTCAGCAGCGCCAACGACGCCGCCGCCCACATCGGTGAGCGGTGCCTGCTGGACGGTCCGCCGGGCCGGGTGGGAATCGAACTCGAGGCGCACTGTTTCGACGTCGCCGACCCCATGCGCCGCCCGGGCTGGGAGGAACTCTCCGACGTGATCGCGTCGGCCGGCGCACTGCCGGGCGGCAGCCGAATCACGGTCGAACCCGGCGGCGCTGTCGAACTGTCCGGACCTCCCGCCGACGGCGCCGTGCCCGCGATCGCGGCGATGGCGCGGGACCGTGCAGTGCTGCGCGACGCGTTCGCCGCCGCCGGTCTGGCGCTGGTGCTGCTCGGGGCCGACCCGTTGCGCCCGGCCAAGCGCATCAACCCCGGGGCCCGCTACCAGGCGATGGAACGGTTCTTCGCCGCCAGCGGCACCGGAGCCGCCGGGGCCGCGATGATGACGTCGACGGCATCCGTGCAGGTCAATCTGGACGCGGGCGCGCGTGGAGGGTGGGCCGATCGGGTGCGGCTCGCCCATGCGCTGGGTCCGACGATGATCGCGATCACCGCCAATTCACCCCTGCTGGGCGGCGCGTTCACGGGCTGGCGCAGCACGCGCCAGCGGGTGTGGGGCCAACTCGATTCGGCGCGTTGCGGCCCGGTCCTGGGGGCCAGCGGCGACGATCCGGCCAGCGACTGGGCCCGGTATGCGCTGCGGGCACCGGTCATGCTGGTGCGCGACGCGGATCGATCGGCGACGTCGGCGTCGGGCGCGATGGCGGTGACCAACTGGGTGCCATTCGCCGACTGGGCGGACGGCAGCGCGGTCCTCGGCGGGCGCAGGCCCACCGAGGACGACCTCGACTACCATCTGACCACGCTGTTTCCGCCGGTCCGCCCGCGCGGTTTCCTGGAGATCCGTTACCTCGACAGCGTTCCCGATGACGTCTGGCCCGCCGTGGTGTTCACCATGGCCACCCTGCTCGACGATCCGGAGGCCGCCGGCATCGCCGCCGAAGCCACCGCGCCCGTGGCCACCGCCTGGGATCGGGCGGCCCGGGTCGGCCTGGCCGACCGGCGCCTGCACGCGGCGGCCATCCGGTGCGTGCAGGCCGCCGCCGAACGCGCCCCCGGCGCGCTGGCGGAATCGATGAGCCTCCTCGTGCGTTCGGTGCAGCAGGGGCGCTGTCCCGGCGACGACGTCGCCGATCGTGCGGTGCGGTGCGGGATCGCCGGCGCGGTCGGCCAACTTTGCGGAAGGTGAGCGGTGACCTCGCGTGACACGATCGCCCGGGAACTGACCAGGGCACGCGAACGGACGATGCGACTCGTCGACTTCGACGACGCCGAACTGCATCGCCAGTACGACCCGCTGATGAGTCCGCTGGTGTGGGATCTGGCGCACATCGGCCAGCAGGAGGAACTGTGGCTGCTGCGTGCGGGCAACCCCCAGGTGCCCGGCCTGTTGCCGCCCGCCGTCGACCAGCTCTACGACGCGTTCGTGCACAGCCGCGCCAGCCGGGTGACCCTGCCGCTGCTGCCACCGGCCGACGCCCGCGCGTACTGCGCAACGGTTCGGGGCAGGGCGCTCGACGCCCTCGACGCGCTGCCCGCCGACCGGGATCCCGCGGCGGGCGCAACCGACCCCACCTTCCCCTTCGGTCTGGTCGTCAGCCACGAGAATCAGCATGTCGAGACGATGCTGCAGGCGCTGAACCTGAGGTCGGGTCCGGCACTGCTGGACGCGGGGGCGCCGTTGCCGCCGGGCCGACCGGGTCTGGCGGGCACCTCGGTGCCGGTGCCCGGTGGACCGTTCGTGCTGGGTGTCGACGCGGCCACCGAACCGCACTCGCTGGACAACGAGCGGCCCGCGCATGTGGTCGACGTGCCAAGTTTCCGCATTGGGCGGGTCCCGGTGACCAATGGTGAATGGCGGCAGTTCGTCGACGACGGCGGATACGAGCGCAGACAATGGTGGTCCGAGCAGGGCTGGTCGCATCGCGCGCAGGTCGGGCTGACGGCGCCGAGGTTCTGGAACGACGGCGCCCTGGCCGGTACCCGTACCCGCTTCGGCCACGTCGAGGAGGTCCCCGCCGACGAACCGGTGCAACACGTGACCTTCTTCGAGGCGGAGGCGTACGCGAAGTGGGCGGGGGCGCGCCTGCCGACCGAGATCGAATGGGAGAAGGCCTGCGCCTGGGATCCCGCCGCGGGGAGGCGCCGCCGCTTCCCTTGGGGTGCAACGGAACCCACTGCACACGTGGCCAACCTGGGCGGCGAGTCGCTGCGTCCCGCGCCGGTCGGCGCCTATCCGGCGGGTACGTCGGCCTACGGTGCCGAACAGATGCTCGGCGACGTGTGGGAGTGGACCACCTCGCCGCTGCGGCCGTGGCCGGGGTTCACCCCCATGGTCTACGAGAGGTACTCGCAGCCGTTTTTCGACGGCGCCGGGACGGGCGACTACAAGGTGCTGCGCGGTGGATCCTGGGCGGTGGCGCCGGGGATCCTGCGGCCCAGCTTCCGCAATTGGGATCACCCGATCCGCAGGCAGATCTTCAGCGGTGTGCGTCTCGCCTGGGATGCCGCCTGATGTGCCGCCATCTCGCCTGGCTTGGCGAACCGCGTTCGCTGGGGGCCTTGATACTCGATCCGCCGTACAGCCTTCTGGTGCAGTCGTATTCGCCGCGGCGGCAGAAGCACGGCCTGGTCAACGCCGACGGCTGGGGCGCCGGATTCTTCGACGGGGGCACCGCTCGCCGCTGGCGCAGTGCCGCGCCGCTATGGGGCGATGCCTCGTTCTCCTCCGTCGCACCCGCGCTGCGCAGCCAGTGCGTGGTGGCCGCGGTGCGCTCGGCGAGTATCGGGATGCCGATCGAGGCGTCGGCCGCCGCCCCGTTCACCGACGGCCGCTGGCTGCTCTCGCACAACGGACTCGTCGACCGGTCGGTACTGCCGATGTCCGCGACGGCCGAATCGACGGTGGACAGTGCGCTGTTGGCCGCGCACATCTTCGCGCGCGGCCTCGATGACCTCGCCGGGGTCGTCGGTGAAGTCGGTGCGGCCGATCCGAACGCGCGGCTGAATATCCTGGCGGCCAACGGATCCCAACTGCTGGCCACCACCTGGGGCGACACGTTGTCGATGTTGCGCACCCCCGACGGGGTGGTGCTGGCCAGCGAACCCTACGACGACGACCCGCGCTGGCAGGACATCCCCGACAGACACCTGGTGCGGGTCGACGCCTCCGGCGTGGAACTCACCGGTGTGAAAGGATCGGCATGACCCTCTCCCTCGCCAACTATCTGGCGGCCGACTCGGCCGCCCAGGCGTTGCGCCGCGATGTGCTGGCCGGACTGACGGCGACGCCGAAGTCGTTGCCGCCCAAGTGGTTCTACGATTCGGTGGGAAGCGATCTGTTCGACCGGATCACCCGGCTGCCGGAGTACTATCCGACCCGCGCCGAAGCGCAGATCCTGCGCGAGCGCTCGGCGCAGATCGCCGCCGCGTCGGGTGCCGACACGCTGGTGGAACTGGGCAGCGGCACCTCGGAGAAGACCAGGATGCTGCTCGACGCCCTGCGCGACAGCGGATCTCTGCGCCGATTCATCCCGTTCGACGTCGATGCTGGGGTGCTGCGGGCGGCCGGCGCGGCGATCGCGCGCGAGTATCCCGGCATCGAGATCGACGCCGTGTGTGGCGATTTCGAGGAGCATCTGGGCAAGATTCCCCGGGTGGGCAGGAGGCTGGTGGCCTTCCTCGGCTCCACCATCGGGAATCTGAACCGTGCGCCGCGCGCGGAGTTCCTCGCCACGCTTGCCGACGGCCTGCAGCCGGGCGACACCTTGCTGTTGGGCACCGACCTGGTGAAGGACACCGGCAGGCTGGTGCGCGCCTACGACGACAGCGCCGGTGTCACGGCCGAGTTCAACCGCAACGTGCTGGCGGTGGTCAACCGCGAACTCGGCGCCGACTTCGACCTGGCCGGATTCGACCATGTGGCCCGCTACAACGACGCGGAGCAGCGCATCGAGATGTGGCTGCGGGCTCACGACGCCCAGCGGGTGTATGTCGCGGCGCTCGGCCTCACCGTGGATTTCGCCGCCGGGGAGGAGATGCTCACCGAGGTGTCGTGCAAGTTCACCGCCGGGGGCGTGGCCGATGAACTGGCCGCCGCCGGGTTGACGCGGACGCACTGGTGGACCGACGAGGCGGGCGACTTCGGACTGTCCCTGTCGGTGCGATGACGGACTGTGCAGAGGGCTGGCGGGACGCCCGCCCGAAGGTCGCCGGCGTGCACCTCGACAGCGGGGCGTGCTCGCGCCAGAGTTTCGCCGCCATCGACGCCGCGGCCCGCCATGCCCGCCACGAAGCCGAGGTCGGCGGGTATGTGGCCGCGGAGGCGGCCGAACCGGTGCTGGCGGCGGGGCGCGCGGCCGTGGCGGCGCTGACGGGTCACCGCGGCGCCGACGTCGTGTTCACCTCCGGTTCGGCGCATGCGCTGGATCTGCTGCTGGGCGCCTGGCCGGGCGAACGCACCCTGGCCTGTCTGCCGGGTGAATTCGGCCCCAATCTTGCGGTGATGGCGGCCAACGGCTTCCGTGTCCGCCCGCTACCCGTCGACGGTGATGGGCGGTTGGCGGTGCAGCGCACCGCGAACGCCCTGGCCGCCGATCCGCCCGCGCTCGTGCACCTGACGGCGCTGGGCAGCCATCGCGGCGTGGTGCAGCCGCTGGCGGATATCGCCGCCGTCTGCCGCGACGTCGGTGTTCCGCTGGTGGTCGACGCCGCCCAGGCGCTCGGGCACATCGACTGCGACGTCGCCGCCGACGCGCTGTACTCCTCGTCGCGGAAGTGGCTGGCCGGACCCCGCGGTGTGGGTGTCCTGGTCGTGCACCCGCAGTTGGCGGGACGCCTGCGCCCCCGGCTGCCTCCGGCAGGCTGGGATGTGCCGATGAGTGTGCTGCAGAAACTCGAATACGGTGAGACCAATGTTGCTGCGCGCGTGGGATTCTCGGTGGCCATCGGCGAATACCTCGGTGCCGGGCCCGCCCGGATGCGCACCCGGCTGGCCGAAGTCGGCCGGATGACGCGCACCGCCCTCGCCGGCGCCGGCGGGTGGCGCGTCGTCGAGGAACCCGGCGAACCCAGCGCCATCACCACGCTGGCACCGCCCGACGGTGTGGAGCCCGCGGCGGTGCGGGCCCGGCTGATCGCCGACCACGGCATCGTGACCACTGTCGCGGAGGTCGCCCGCGCGCCGTTCGAATTGACCGGGCCGGTGCTGCGGCTGTCGCCCCACGTCGACGTCACCGAAGCGGAGCTGGAGCTACTGGTCGGCGCGCTCGCCGACGCTGGTTGACGGGTAGCGGGGACGTCGCGGGGGGACGGTTTTGCGCAGCATGCGCAAAACCTGTTTGAACGGCGTCGATCCTCGTCAGCGGCCGCGCGTCCGGCCGGACCCGCTCCGTAGCGCACGACGCCGACACCCATGGCCTTGCTACAACCGTGCGACTTGCTAGCGGTCGCGCCGGATTGATGGCTCGGAGCGGTCGCCTACGGCGTACGACGACAGGTCTGGATGGAAGTGAGGCGGTCACGTGGCCAGCCGCGAAGAGCCCGTGCATGGCGATCAGGTCGACTCGCACTGGCTGCCGCCGAAACCCAGGCGTGACCGGAGTCTCATCGTCGCCGGTGCAACAGTCAGCGTGCTGTTGGTCGTCGGACTGGTCTTCTCGTTGTTCGGTGGTTCCAACGCCATTCTGCGCAGTGACGGGGCCGACGTCGTCCGCATCGGCACCACCGAAGGCAGCGCCGACTTCTGGCCGATTCTGCAACGACTCGCCGCCGACGAGGGCATCACTATCCGGATTGTGAACTTCGCGGACTACTCCCAACCCAACCCGGCACTGGCGCAGGGACAGACCGATCTGAACCTGTTTCAGCACTTGCAGTTCCTGGCCAGTTATAACGTGGCGGCCGATCAGACGCTGACCCCCATCGGCTCGACGGTCGTGGTGCCGCTCGGGCTGTACTCGCAGCGCTACACCGCGGTCGAGGACATTCCCGACGGCGCCGAGGTGGCGATCCCCAACGACCCGACCAACCAGGCCCGGGCGTTGTTGGTACTGCAGCAGGCCGGTCTGGTGCGGTTGCGCGACGGCGGCAGTGTCCTGTCGACACCGGTCGACGTCGAGTCCGCCGGGACTCGGGTACGGGTCGTGCCCATCAGCGCCCAACAGACAGTGACCTCGCTCCCGTCGGTAGCCGCGGCGGTGATCAACAACGGATTCGCCCTCGACGCGAACCTCGATCCGTCCGCGGCGATCTACAACGACGACCCCAACAGTCCGGCCGCCGAGCCCTACATCAATGCGTTCGTATCCCGGCAAGAGGACAAGGACAATCCGACCTACTTGCGGATCGCCGAGCTGTACCACAACCCGGAGGTGACCAAGGCCGTGGTCGACGCCTCGAAGGGCACCGCGGTCATCGTGGACAAACCCGCCGCTGCGCTGCAGCAGATCACCCGCAAGCTCGAGGAGCAGATCCGTGCGAAGTAGCCGACCCAGTGCCATCTCCGGCGAGGACAGCAGATGAGCGCGATCGTCGAATTCGTCAACCTGACCAAGACATATCCGGTGGAGGGGTCGAAGGAGACCTTCGATGCTCTCGCGTCGGTGAGCCTGAGCGTAGAGGCGGGCAGCATCTACGCCATCATCGGCGGTTCCGGCGCAGGCAAGAGCACCCTGGTGCGGATGATCAACGCGCTGGAACGCCCCACCTCCGGTCAGGTGATCGTCGAAGGCGCCGACATCACGACGTTGAGCGCCAAGCAGATCCGTGCACTTCGCACCCGCGTCGGCATGGTGTTCCAGCAGTTCAACCTGCTCAATTCGCGCACCGTCTACGGCAACATCGCGTTCGCTCTCGAGTCCGCCGGTGTCCCCTCGGAGCGGCACCGCAACCGGATCGCCGAATTGCTGCACTTCGTCGGCCTTGCCGAGAAGGCCTGGTCTTATCCGCGACAACTCTCGGGCGGGCAGAAGCAGAGGGTTGGCATCGCCCGTGCGCTGGCCGCCAACCCGAAGATCCTGCTGGCCGACGAGTCAACCTCGGCGTTGGATCCGCAGACCACCAACGATGTGCTGAAACTGCTCAAACGCGTCAACTCCGAATTCGGAATCACCGTCATCGTGATCACCCACGAGATGGACGTCGTGCGCAAGATCGCCGACCGGGTGGCCGTCCTCGACCGCGGGGCACTGGTCGAGGAGGGCGACGTCTACAGCATCTTCTCCGAGCCTCAGGCCGACTTGACGCAGAAGATCGTCGCCAACTCGCTGCACGACAAACCGTCGGCCAGCGACGCCGCGGAACTGGCGCAGCGCTACCCGGGCAGGCTCGTCGCCGTGAGCGTCTCCGATGCCGACCGGGTCGGGCGCGTTCTCGCCGATGCCGTGCGCGCCACGGATATCGGATTCGAGTTCGTGTACGGCGGCATCTCCGCACTGCAGGGAAAGTCGGTGGGCAACATCACGCTCGCCCTGACCGGCTCGGATGCTGCCGTGGATCAGGTTGTGGCCCAGCTCAGTTCACAGACCACCGTGCAGGAGTTGCGATGACCATCAATTGGGATGTGCTGCGCCCGATCTTCTGGGAGTCGATCTGGCAGACCCTGCAGATGGTGGTCACCACACTGGTGCTCGGAGGACTCTTCGGCCTGGTACTCGGTGTGCTCCTCTACACGACCCGCAAGGGCGGCATCCTCGAGAACACCTGGTTGTACACGATTCTCAACATAGTCGTGAACTTCGTACGCCCGATTCCGTTCATCATCTTCATCGTCGCGATCGGGCCGCTGACACTGTCGGTGGTGGGTACGACGATCGGCACCAGAGCGGCCATCTTCGCCCTGGTAATCGCGGCGACGTTCGGAATCTCGCGTATCGTCGAACAGAATCTCGTATCGATCGACCCTGGCGTGGTAGAAGCGGCACAGGCCATGGGCGCCAGCCCATTCCGGATCATTACCCGGGTCCTGTTGCCCGAGGCGCTCGGTCCTCTGATCCTCGGTTACACCTTCGTGTTCATCGCGGTCGTCGATATGACGGCGGTGGCCGGTTCGGTGGGCGGCGGAGGTTTGGGCAACTTCGCCATCGTCTACGGCTACCAGCGCTTCAACTGGTGGGTCACCTGGATCGCGGTGCTGACCATCATCGTGATGGTGCAGGCGGCCCAGTTCTTCGGAAACTGGTTGTCCGGAAAGGCGTTGCGACGCTGAGATGGGGATCGAGTTCACGCGATCGAAGCGAGGCAGGATCGGCCTGGAGTGGGAGGTCGCACTGGTCGACCGGCGCAGTGGTGAGCTCACCCCGGCGGCCCCGGAGATCCTGGCCAAAGTCGGCCCGGCGGAGGGTTTCCCGCACGTCACCGGCGAGCTACTGACGAACACCGTCGAACTGGTGACCGCGCCCCACCACATCGTCAGGCAGGCCACCGACGAGCTCAGCCGGCTGGCGCACACCGTCATCGACATCGCCGAACCTCTCGGTGTCGAACTGATCTCGTCGGGCACCCATCCGTTCAGCCAGTGGTTCGCCCAACAGGTCACCCCCGGCAACCCGCGCTACGAGGTGCTCATCGACCGCACCCAGTGGTGGGGTCGCCAGATGATGATCTGGGGCGTGCACATCCACATCGGCGTCGAGAGGCGCGACAAGGTGTTGCCGATCATCGACGGGCTCCTGAACTATCTCCCGCACTTCCAGGTGCTGTCGGCCTCCAGTCCGTTCTGGGCCGGCGAGCTCACCGGGTACGCCTCCAACCGGGCGTTGATGTTCCAGCAGTTGCCCACCGCCGGATTGACGCCGCAGTTCGCCGACTGGGAGTCCTACGAGAAGACGGTGTCCGACCTGCTGCACATCGGCGTGATCGAGGGTTTCGGCGATCTGCGCTGGGATATCCGTCCTTCGCCCCGCTGGGGAACGGTCGAGTTGCGGGTGTTCGACGGAGTGTCCACCGCCTACGAGATCGGTGCTATCGCCGCATTCACCCAAGCACTCGTCGAGCACTTCTCGCGGGAACTCGATGCCGGACGCGAAATACCGGTGTTTCCGGCCTACTTTCACCGGGAGAACAAATGGCGTTCGGCCCGGTACGGGATCGAGTCGATCGTCGTGGTCGGCCCCGACGGGGACGAGCGGCTGGTCACCGACGATCTGGTGGAGGTGATCGCCAGGCTCGCGCCGATCGCCGAGGAACTCGGGAGTCTCGACGAACTGCACCGGGTACACACGATCATCGAGCGGGGTCCGAGTTATCTGCGCCAGCTGCGGGTCGCCGAGGCCAACTTCGGCAGTCTCAAGGCCGTCGTCGGTGCTCTGGCCGCAGAACTGCGCGACAACACCGTCACCACGCTGCGTTAGACCCGTCGACCGCGGGACCGGACCCGCGGCGAGGAGCGGGATCCGGTTTCAGCGTCGCGGATATGCGCGCCCGCAGGTTCGGGTCGCGGGCATGTCTCCAGGTCCTAACGATTGTGTTGAGTTCGGCGTCGGCGGTCGCGCATCCCGCAGGCCCGTGGTCAGGTGGAGGTCGATGTCCTGGTTATCCGCCTCCCTCGTGTCCTTTGCCGTCGCGGCGTCGTCGACGTTGCTGATCGCCGCGGCGCCGTCGGCCGCCGCCGCCCCCGCGTCGGACGGTTCGGGCTATCTCGACTCGACGGCGCGCTGCGGTCCCCCGGACACGGCGGTGGTGTTCGGCAGCACGCCGACGTCCCGCGTGGCGATCTGCCGGACCCCCGGCGGCGGATACGAATACCGCGGGGTGCGGGTGCGCGACGGCGCCAGGCTCGTCCTCCCCGCCACCCGATCGAGCGGCGACACGTTCGTCGCCGAGAACAGCGGCGTCACCTACACGCTGACGGCGAACACGCTGGTGGTGAAGGCCGGCAACCAGGTGATCCGCGAGGAACCGGTGACCGACTGGCACCGGTCCGACACGTCGGAGTCGGCCGGCGCACCGAGCCCCGCACCGGAGCCCAGCCCGTCACCGTCGCCCACACCGCTGCCGCCGCCGCTGCCCGCCGAGGTGGGCGGCGGCTCGGGCTGACGTCCGTCGTCCTGCCCGGGCGGACAGGCCCGGCACTGTCTGGTCGTGCCGAATTGGGCTGCCCAACGATGAGTCTTATGCGCGGAGTGTTCCCTGGATCACAGCGACGTGCCTACGTTGATGGGCGACACCAGTGCTGCATCGCAGGAAGGACTGTTCCGCCATGAAGGTCGAGGATCTCCTCAAGCCGTTCCCGATCAAGGAGTTTCACCCGTTCCCCCGCGCCATGATGGGGCCGGGCGCCCACGAGATGGTGGGCCCGGAGGCCCTGAAGATGGGCTTCAAGAAGACCCTGGTGATGACCTCGGGTCTGCGGGGCACCAACATCGTCCACAACCTCGTCGAGTCGCTGAAGTGGCACGGCCTGGAGGTCGTCCTCTATGACAAGGTCGAGTCCAACCCCAAGGACTACAACGTCATGGACTCGGTGAAGCTCTACCAGGAGAACGAGTGCGACAGCTTCATCTCCATCGGCGGCGGCTCCACCCATGACGCCTGCAAGGGCGCCCGCATCTCCGTCGCCCACGACGGTCGCAACGTCAACGACTTCGAGGGCTTCAACAAGAGCGAGAACCCGAAGAACCCGCCGCACATCGCCATCTCCACCACGGCCGGCACCGGTTCGGAGACCTCGTGGGCCTACGTCATCACCGACACCACCACCGACCCCGACAACCCGCACAAGTACGTGGCGTTCGACGACGCCTCGGTGACCACGCTGGCCGTCGACGATCCGGTGCTGTACTACGAATGCCCGGTCGACTACACCGCGCAGTGCGGTTTCGACGTCCTCGCGCACGCCAGCGAGCCCTATGTCTCGCGGCTGAACTTCGAGCCGTCGCTGGGCAACGCGATCCGCGCCATCAAGCTGACCGCCGAGAACCTGCGTGAGGCCACCTGGAACGGCAGCGACCTCGCCGGCCGCCAGGGGATGATGTACGCCCAGTACATCGCCGCCCAGGCGTTCAACTCCGGTGGCCTTGGCATCATCCACTCCATCAGCCACGCGGTGTCTGCCTTCTACGACACCCACCACGGCCTGAACAACGCCATCGCGTTGCCTCGCGTGTGGGCGTTCAACATGCCGGTCGCCTACAAGCGTTTCGCCGACATCGCCCAGGCGATGGGGGTCGACACCTACGGCATGACCGACGTGCAGGCCGCCGACGCGGCCCTGGCCGCCGCGATCCGGCTGCTGCGTGACGTCAACATCATCGAGCGCTTCGTCGACGTCAAGCAGGACAGCTACTCGAAGAACCGCCTGGGCCAGGGCCCGACCAAGTTCTATGAGAACGCCCCGGTCATCAAGGGCGACAAAGCCGACGTCGACCGCATCACCAACCACGTCCTCGGCGACGCCTGCACCCCTGGCAATGCCAAGGAGTGCACCTTCGACCTGGTCCGCCCCGTCGTCGAGCACTGCATGACCGGTGACCTCGACGACCTGCTCACCTAGAGGATGCTGGAAAGCATGTTCTCCACGTTCGACTCCGTCGACGCGGTCCGCGAAGCGCTCGCCGGCGAGGGCTACATCGCCGACGAGCGCCTCGCCACGACCGTCTTCCTGCTGACCCGGCTGGACAAGCCCCTGCTCATCGAGGGCCCGGCCGGGGTCGGCAAAACGGAACTCGCGAAGGTTCTCGCCGCGGCCACCGGCCGGCGCCTGCTGCGGCTGCAGTGCTACGAAGGCCAGGACGAGACCAAAGCGCTCTACGAATGGGACTACGGCAAACAACTGCTGTACACCCAGATCCTGCGGGAGAAGATCGGCCAGATCGTCGCCGATGCCCAGGATCTCGAGGAGGCCGTCGACCGGATCGGCAAGCAGGAGAGCGTGTTCTTCTCCGACCGGTTCCTCGCGCCGCGACCGCTGTTGGAGGCGGTCCGGTCCGAGGATCCGGTGGTCCTGTTGGTCGACGAGATCGACCGGGCCGACGAGGCACTGGAAGCGGTGCTGCTCGAACTGCTCGGCGAGTATCAGGTGTCGGTTCCCGAGATCGGCACGTTCACGGCCAAGCATCCGCCGTATGTGATCCTGACGTCGAACAACACCCGCGACCTCGCGGCCGCGCTCAAACGGCGGTGCCTGCACCTGTTCCTGGACTACCCGGCCGCGCAGCGGGAACTGGAGATCGTGAAGTCCAAGGACACCGGCCTGTCCGACGCGCTCGCCGCTCAGCTCGTCGACATCGTGCGCGGGCTGCGCGAGCTGGATCTGCGCAAGTCGCCGAGCATCTCCGAGACGATCGACTGGGCCCGCACCCTGGCGGTGCTGGGAGTCGGCGAACTGTCCTCGGCGGTCCTGTCGGACACCGTCGCGGTGGTGGTGAAGTACGACAAGGATGTCCGGAAGGCACTCGACGCGCTGCCCCGGCTGGTGGACCCCAATGCGGTGGTGCCGACATCACTGCGCAACGGCCACGACCACAGTCACGGCCACGGGCATGACCACGATCACGGCCATGACCACGATCACGGGCACAGCCACGATCACGGGCACGATCACCCGCATCCGCACAGCCATGCCGCCGACGAGGATTCCGGGCCCGACGGCCGCGCGGTGCGGGCCGCCAAGGACAAGCCCGGCCGGTTCGCCGACGGCTACTACGGCACCCCCAAAAAGACGCCGACCAGTTCGCTCGGCCGTCGCCGGGCGCTGTAGCGCCGCCAGGGGGAGCCACCAGTGGAAGCCACCCTGCACCGGTTCGTCCGGCTGCTTCGCCTCGGGGGTCTGCGGGTTTCGATCCCCGAGGCGCTGGACGCCATGCGGTGTGCGGGCCAGCCGGGCGTGCTGTCCGACAAGGACACCCTGCGCACCGCGTTGCGCGTCGCGCTGGTGAAAGACCATCGCGACGAACCGATTTTCGACGGGATTTTCGACGCGTTCTTCTCGCTGGTGCGTGTCGGCGACGACGGCACGGGGCACGGGCACAGCCACGCCCACGACGACCTCGTCGATACCGGCGAACTCGACTCGTTCACATTGTCCGAGGAGCCCAGCGAAACCCCGCAGGAAGGGCACGAACACGGCAAACCGGCCAGCATCCGGGACTACTTCAAACAGGAGGATCTGGCCCAGCAGTACAACCTGCACCAGGAAGCCAACCGCATCGACCTGGCGGCCCTGACCGATGAGATCGTGTTCTCCAAGGAATCCGGCGATCCCCGCGAGGACAGCTACCGGGTGCAGCTGGAGACCACCCGGCTGCACGGCGCCGGGTCCGCGGGCAAACTGTCCACCGCATCGGGAACCAAGATCGACGCGCAGCTGTCCCTGGCCGAGCAGGATGTGCTGTTGGGCTGGCTGGCCGACGAACTGGACGACGGTACCGGTGACGACGGCGACGCGGCGGCGCTGCGCAAGCGCCTGGCCGGTGTGCTGGAGAACCTGCCGGCCGCCCTCAAACGTCACCTGGAGGCGTTGATGGCCCTGGAGAGCAAGGTCGTCGAGGAGCGTGAGAAACGGGAAGCGGCGCTGTCCGGGTCGGACCGGCTGCGCGAATCCGAACGCGCCGACCTGGAGGACTCACTGCGACGGCTGGCGCGCACGCTGCACGGCGCGCTGACCCACCCGCGCCGGATCGCCGCGGCCGGGCGGGTCGACTCCGGGCAGACGATGCGCCGCAACATGCGCACCGACGGTGTGCCGTTCGTGCCGGTGACGGTGCAGCGCGCCGAGGACCGGCCCCGACTCGTCGTCCTCGCCGACGTCAGCCTCTCGGTGCGCGCGACGTCGCGGTTCACCCTCAACCTCGTGCACGGGCTGCAGGACATGTTCACCCAGGTGCGCTCGTTCGCGTTCGTCGCCGACATCGCCGAGACCACCGAACTGTTCCGCGACCACCCCTCCGAACGGGCGCTGGCCATGATCTTCGGCGGCGACGTCATCGACACGGCCGCCAACTCCGACTACGGCGCCGTGTTCGGGGAGTTCATCGCCGAACACGTGTCGGCGGTGAGCAGACGCACCACGGTGCTCGTGCTCGGCGACGGACGCAACAACGGCAACGATCCCAACCTCGCCGCGTTCGAGGAGGTCACCCGGCGGGCCCGCGAGACGATCTGGCTGACACCCGAACCGCGCTATTCGTGGGGTCTGGGAAGCTGCGATCTGCCCGCCTACGCCGAGTACTGCGACCGCGTGCGGGTGGTCCGCGACCTCAGCGGGCTGGAGCGCGCCGCCCATGATTTCGCCGCCGAAGCCGTCGGCCGCTGATCCGCGGCCGGCCGGTACGGCGAGCCCTACCTGCCCGATCGGGTAGGTAGGGGGCTGCCCGTCGTCATGTTGGAACGGCACTGCCGAGCCCGTAGGCTTGTTGTCGAGATGTTGTCCGGGTCACAGTCGGGAGTCGAGGCGGGGTAGTGGCAGAGCTGGACACGGTCAGATCGCGCCACGCGGCGATGACGCCGCTGCTGGTGCCCGAGTACGAACGCGCCGACCCCGCCGTGCAGGCCGGTCGGGTGCTGAAATTCCACGCCCCCGAGATCGTGTTCGGTATCGACTCGATGATCGAAGCCGCCTACGCCGCCGCACGGCTGGGCGCGCTGCGCCCCCTGCTCGTCACCGATCCCGGCCTGATCGAGGCCGGTTGGGCCGACGAGATGACCCGCCACCTCAAGGACCAGTGCGTCGACGCCAAGGTGTGGAGCGCACTGACGCCCAACCCCAAGGACCATGAGATCGCCGCGGGCTACGAATGGTACGCCGCGCAGGGGTGCGACGTGCTGGTGGCCGTCGGCGGCGGATCGGTCATCGACGCGGCCAAAGGTATCGCCATCCTCGCCGCCAACGGCGGCGACATCCTCGACTACGAGGGCGTCGACAAGGCGACGATGCCGATCCCCCCGCTGGTGGTGGTCCCGTCGACGTCGGGAACCGGGGCCGACGTGTCGCAGTTCTGCATCGTCACCGACACCACCCGCAACACCAAGGTCACCATCCTGGGCCGCGCGCTGGTGCCCGACATCACCGTCATCGATCCGCGGCTGCTCACCACGATGCCCGAATGGCTCAACGCGGCAACGGGTTTGGATGCGCTCACGCACGGTATCGAGGCGTTCGTCTCGCTGGGCCACAACCAGCTCACCGACCACCACGCGCTGCGGGCGGTGCGGCTGGTCACCGATCATCTCGTGCACACGATGCAGCGCCCCGAGGATATGCGGGCACGCACCATGATGGCCCAGGCGGCACTCGAGGCGGGGCTGGCGTTCACCAACGCCATCCTCGGCGCCGCGCACGCGATGAGCCACCAGGTGGGTGGTTTGCTGGACCTGCCGCACGGGGTCATCAACGGTGTGCTGCTGCCGCACGTGATCCGGTTCAACGCCGAAGAGGGTCCGAAGCCGTACGCCATCATCGCGGCCAGTCTCGGCCTGGCCGGTGCGGGCTGCCCGCCCGGCGAGGCGGCGCTCGCGCTCGCCGACCGCATCCAGCAGCTGTCCGCCGACGTCGGGGTGCCCCGCGGGCTGGCGCAACTGGGGGTGCGCGACGAGGATGTGCCGCGGCTGGCGTCCACGGCGCTGCGGGATGCGTGTATGACCACCAACCCGCGCACCGCCGACGAGGCGCAGATGCAGGCGCTGTTCCGGGCGGCGATGTGACGACCTTCCCGACGCACCGTCCCCGAGCGAACGCCCCCGATCTCGACCGACTCACCGGTGTGCGGTCGGGGAAGAGTTCGTTCTACCCCGAGTTCCGCGTCACCGCGCAGCGCCTGAATCGGGTGGTGGCCGCCCTCGACGCCATCTCGCGGGCGCTGGTGCAGACGGTGCACGGCCCCGCACCCCTGGTCCGGGCGGTCGCGGACGCCGCCCGGATCCATCTGGGGGCGGAGTGGGTGCTGCTCGCCCTGGCCGACGGGGCGCTCCCCGAGGCGCGGCCCCGCCACCTGATCCTCGACGCCGACGGTGTCGCATACGCGTTCGAGGGGCTCTCCGACGCCCGCGACCCCGGGCCGTATCTGCCCGACGTCGTTCTCAACCGGCTCAACGACATCCTGCGGGGTCAGCTCGCCCAGTTCCGGCTCCCGCTGATCGAAAGCCATCACGCACACGTGCCGATCGAACTGGACGGCGGCGTCATCGGTGCGTTCGCCGCATGGACGCCCAGCGTCCGCACGCTCGACGGCACCGACGAGGCGGTGATGCGCATCCTGGCGAGCCAGACGGCTGTCGCCCTGCAGAACTGCGCGCTGTTCCAGAAGTCCCAGGCCTCGCTGACCCGCGCGGAGGACGCCTATGCCGAGGCCAGCCGCCACGCGGCCGACCTCGCCGCCCGCAATACCGAGTTGATCGCCACGCAGCGCGAACTCGGCGCCGCGCAACGTCATCAGGTGCTCGACTCCGAACGGCACCGCATCGCCCGCGAGCTGCACGACAGCGTCGCCCAGACCGTGCTGTCGGCGGGCATGCAGATCGAGGTGTGCCGTAGTGAGGTCGAATCACTCTCGGCGGCAACAGAACTCGTCGATCGTCTGGATACCGCCAAGAACCTCACCCGATCCGCGGTGGAGCAGCTGCGTTCGGCGATCTACGCGCTCAACCACCCCGGCGACGCGCAGCGGTCCAGCCTGCCCGAGATGCTCGAGCAGTTGGCCACGGTGCATATGCCCGAGGACCTGCGGGTCACGTTACGGGTGGAGGGTGCCGCGGCCGAACTGCCCGGCAACGTCGAGCACGCGCTGCTGCGCATCGCCGGTGAGGCGTTGTTCAACACCGCGGTGCACGGCAACGCCTCCCGCGCGATCGTGCGGCTGACCTATCGTCCCGCGGCGGTGACGTTGTCCATCTCCGACGACGGCACCGGCGAACCCGCGAAGCTGCGGATGATGTTGCGGCTGGCCGAGGCCGCCGATATGGACGGTCATCACCGCGGTCTGGCCAACATGCTCGCCCGCGCCCGGGAGATGGGGGGCACCTTCGAGGTGCTGCCGTCGCGGATCGGTGGTGTGCGGGTGGTCACTCGGATACCCCGCGGGTCCGCGGAGTCTGCGGAAGGTGTGTCGACATGAATTCGTCGCTGTCCCGGCCGGCCCGGTCGATCCGGCTGGTGCTCGTCGACGACCACGCGATCCTGCGGCAGGGACTGCGTTCGGTGCTCGAGCGGGAACAGGATCTGGTGGTCGTCGGCGAGGCATCCTCCGAAGCCGAGGCCGAAGCGGTGGTGGCGGCGACCGGTCCCGACGTGGTGGTGCTCGACCTCAAACTGTCGGCGGGCTCGGAGTTCGAAGGTCTGTCCCTGTGCGCCAAGCTGTCGGCCGGTCATCCGGCACTCGGGTTGCTGGTCCTCACCACGTTCCTCGACGATGAGATCGTCGTGCGAGCGGTGCACGCGGGTGCCCGCGGCTACGTGGTCAAGGACGTCGACACCACCGAACTGGTGCGGGCGATCAGGGCGGTGTCGACGGGGGAGAGCGCGTTCGACTCCCGCAGCGCGGCCGCGGTGGTCCGGACGCTGTCGGGCCGTACCGAACCGCGCCAGCAGCTCACCGACCGCGAGATCGAGGTGCTGAGGTTGCTCGCGGCGGGCTTGTCCAACAACAAGATCGGCGAGAAGCTCTACATCTCGGCCACCACCGCCAAGTTCCACGTCAGCAACATCATGCGCAAACTCGAGGTCAGCCGACGGGCCGAGGCGGTGTACGCGGCCAGCAAACGCGGCCTGATCTGACGCGCCCATCGGGGCCAGTCGGCGCGTCACCGCCTACAGCGACAGCAGCGCCCAGCCGACACAGAATGCGGTCCCCAGGCACACCAGGGTCAGCGGGATACCGAAGCGCAGGAACGTGGCCGACGAATACCCGCCCGGTTTCATCACCATCAGGTTGGACTGGTGGCTGAACGGGTTGAGGAACGTGAACGAGATACACGTACCGATCAGTGTCAGCAGCAGGACGGGGTCCAGACCGGTGCCCGCGGCGACGGTCAGCGCTACCGGCGTGAGGATGGCGGCCGCGGCGGAATTCGTCACGACATTGGTCAGCAACGCGGTGCCCAGCGCGATCACCAGCACCACGAGCGCCGTGCTGCCACCGGACAGCGTGAGGATGGCATCGGAGATGTGGTCGCCCAGACCGCTCTGCACGACGATCGTGCCCAGCCCCACCGAGCCGGCGATGATGGCCAGGATGTTCCAGTTCAGTGCGCGCACCGCCGAGCGCGGCGTCAGCACCCCGGTGACCACCATCAGCGTGGCCCCGGTGACGGCGATCAGCTCGATCGGCGCCAGGCCGAACGAACCGGCCACCACCACCGCCACCAGGATGGCCAGCGCGATCCAGGTCTTTCCGGTCTGCGGGGCCTTGCCCGCCACCTTCTGCCACAGCCCGACCAGCGGATGGTCGGTGAGTACATCCACCGACCGGGCCGTCACCAGGCACATCTCCCCGGGCCGGGCGGGGGTGTCGCGCAGCAGGTCGGTGGTCTGCGCCGCGACGACCTGGATATCGTCGTCCTCCTCCAATTCGCGCACCGTCGCCTGCTCGTGGGTCGCGATGGACACCAGGTAGAGGTCCTGGGGTGACTGGCCGAACCGAGGGCTGTTCCACAGCATCCGCACGCCGGCCTCGGTAGCTCGGTAGATCATCAGGTCACCGTCCTCCAGGGTGGAGTCGGCGTCGACGGCTTCGCCCCACCGCTGGATCTCCACCAGCTCGAAGTCCGGTGTCGCCCGGATGCCGAGTTCGGGGGCGGTCCGGCCGACGGCGTTGGCGTGCGGGGCGATCGGGATCTCCGCGCGCCACGAGAGATCGCGGTCGGACGAAGGGGCCCGGCCGCGCAGCATCCTCGAGGCGGTGATGAGCAGCACCGCCCACCCCACCAGGGCGACGGGGACGGCGATCGGCACGAACGAGAACATCGTGACCTCGACCCCCGACGGTGCGGCGATACCCGCGATGAGCAGGTTGGAGCTGGTCCCGATGAGCGTGGCGGACCCCGCCAGCGTGGTGGCGTGGGCGATGGGCAGCAGCACGCCGCGCGCCGGGACGCCCGATTGCTGTTCGAGTTCCTTGGCCGCCGGAATCAGCATGGCCACGATCGGCGTGGTGTTGATCAGCGCGGAGACGAACCCGACCGGCGGGATGAGCCGGCGCAGCGCTTGGGTGGACGTCGTGACGCCGGACAGCAGGCGGTACATCACCCGCGAGACCACGCCGGTATGCAGCACCCCCTTGGCGATGACCAGCATTGCCGCGATGGTGATGACACCGCCGTTGCTCAAGCCGGCGAACAACTCGGCGGGGGTGGCGATACCGACGAGCCCGGCCACCACCAGCGCGCAGATGAGCGCCAGCACTGCCGGCACCGTTCCCGCGGTCATCACCGCCAGCGTGGCGATGACGATGACCGCCGCGATCCATGCCATGGGTTGAGATTCTGAACCCATCGGGTGTCCGGTGCGTACCGCCACCCTCGATTTCCGGCCGCGGGCGCGATCGTGGCGAGGTCGGGTCGGCATCCGGCGGCAATCGCCGACGAGTTTGCCGTTCGTCGGGGCAAGAGGACGAAGTGACCGTAGTCTGAGGACGCTTCTTGAGCCTGCAACGTGTGCAGAATCGGTCGCCGGCGACATCTCGCGTCGCGGCGTCGCGAGGCTGAACCGCTGGTGTGCAGAGAGGATCCTGGGCATGGACCTGGGCGCGGGTGTTGCCATCGTGGGTATGGGGTGCCGATTTCCCGGCGGCGTGTACTCGCCCGCCGACTACTGGGATTTCATGCTCAGGCGCGGTGACGGCATCGTCGAAATGCCGGCGGAACGGTGGAACACCGACCTCTTCTACGACCCCGACCCCGACGCCCCCGGGCGGTCCTACACGCGCCACGGTGGATTCGTCGTGATGTCCCCGTGGGATTTCGACGCCGAGTTCTTCGGTATCTCCCCGCGCGAAGCCGAGGTCATGGATCCGCAGCAGCGGTGGGCCCTGGAGGTGGCGTCGGAGGCGCTCGACGATGCAGGTATCGCCGGCCGGGTGGCCGGCCGCGACGTCGGTGTCTATCTCGGCGGCTTCATGAGTGACGCCCAGATCCGGCGGCACATGCCCTCGGCGCGCCGCGCGATCAACAGCCACACGTCGACCGGGGCGACCCTGGCGATGGTGTCCAACCGGGTGTCCCATGCGCTCGACCTGCGCGGGCCGAGTATGACCATCGACACCGCGTGTTCGTCGTCGCTGGTGGCGATCCACCAGGCCACCAGGGCGGTCAGCGGTGGTGAATGCGACGTGGCGATCGCCGGCGGTGTCAACGTGATGATCCACCCCGAGGTGTTCGTCACCATGTGCAAGGGCAGGTTCCTTGCCCGCGACGGCCGCTGCAAGCCGTTCGAGGCCGCTGCCGACGGGTACGGCCGCGGCGAGGGTGCCGGCATGATCGTCCTCAAGAAGGTCGGCGCCGCACTGCGCGACGGCGACCGCATCTATGCGGTGATCGCGGGCACCGGGGTCAACCAGGACGGTCGCACCCCCGGGATCACCGTCCCCAATGGCGTGGCCCAGCGCGACCTCGCGCGCGCGGTGTGCGCGTCGGCCGGGCTCGAGCCGCACGACATCACCTACGTCGAGGCGCACGGGACGGGGACTCCGGTCGGCGACCCGATCGAGTTGACCGCGCTCGGTGCGGCGTACGGCCGGGTCGACGGGCGGTCGCGGCCGTTGCCGGTGGGTTCGGTGAAGGCGGCGATCGGGCATCTGGAAGCCGCCGCGGGTGTGGCGGGCGTGATCAAGGCCGCGCTGGCCGTACATCACCGGATCGCCCCGCCGCAGTCCCGGTTCGTCGCCCCCAATCCGGCGATTCCGTTCGCGGACCTCAACATCGAGGTGGTCGCCGAGGCGACCCCGATCGGCGACGGCGGCGGGCGCGTCGTCGCCGCGGTCAACGCCTTCGGCTACGGCGGGACGAATGCGCACGCCATCCTGGTCGAGGCCCCGGATGTGCCGGCCACGCCCGCGGTCGCCCCCGCGGTGGCCCTGTTCCCCGTGTCGGGGGCGAGCGAGCAGGCCGTCCGCGACGTCGCAGCGGCGATGCGCACCACACTGGCGTCGGCTCCTTCGGTCGAGGGCCTCTGCTCGGCCGCCTGGAGCAGGCGGGCCCACCACCAGTTCCGCACGGTCCTGCCCTGCACAGACAAAGCCGAACTGGCCAGGCACCTCGACGACGTGGTCGCCGGGGCGGCGCCGATCACCCGGGTGAGTGTGGCCGCGGGCGCCGGCCCGGTCTTCGTCCTCAGCGGTATGGGCCCGCAGTGGTGGGGGATGGGCCGTGAACTCCTCACCGCCGGAGGCGCTTTCGCAGACAAGGCCCATGAGGTTGACGCCGTGTTCACCGGTATCACCGGCTGGTCGATCCTCGACGAACTGTCCAAACCCGAGCAGCTGTCCCGTATTCCGCACACCGCGTACGCGCAGCCCGCCAATTTCCTGGTGCAGGTGGCGCTCGTGGCGGAGCTCGCCGCGATGGGTATCGAGCCCGCAGCCGTCGTCGGGCACAGCGTCGGCGAGGTGAGTGCCGCCTACGTCGGCGGCGCACTCGACCTCGACGATGCGCTGATGGTCAGCTACCACCGGGGACGGCTGCAGGCGGGGATCGACGGCGCGGGCGGGTTGCTAGCCGCCGAAATGTCCGAATCCCAAGCACTCAAGTGGATTTCGGATGTCGGTGAGATTGATCTGGCCGTGGCGGCGATCAACGGGCCCGACTCCGTGACCATCGCCGGCCCCTCCGGTGCGCTGGAGCGCCTGCACCGGATCCTGGAGGCCGACGGTGTCTTCGCACGCCGCCTGCAGGTGACCGTCCCCTACCACAGTCCGCTGATGGATCCGATCCTCGGCGACCTGGCAGCGGCGCTCGCCGGCATCACACCGAAAATACCCGTGCGGAAGCTGTATTCGACGGTCACCGCCGCACAGGTGACCGCCGCGGAGTGGGACGCCGGGTACTGGTGCGCCAACGTCCGCAGGCCGGTGCGGTTCCGGGACACCGTCGAGCTGCTCATCGACGACGGACGCCGGGTGTTCCTGGAGGTCGGTCCGCATCCCGTGCTGTCCGGCTCCATCCGGGCCATCCTGGCGGGCCGGGCCGAACCGGGCGAGGCGATCGTGACGCTGCGACGCGGCGAAGGCGAGCGGGACAACCTCGTCCGCGCGGTCGGGGACCTGTACCGGGCGGGGTGTCTCGGCGACACCGCGCCCGGCCGGCCTGCGGTCGTGCCGCACGTCGAACTGCCCCGCTATCCCTGGCAGCACCGAATGTTGTGGACCGAGCCCGCCCGGGCGGTGCAGGAACGCTGCGGCGACCCCGCCGAACACCCGATGCTCGGTGGCCGCTCCGAACTCGATCCGATGGCCTGGTCGACCGAGCTGGCCGCCGCCCGGCTGCCGTGGCTGGCCGACCATGCCATCGACGGGATGATCGTGCTGCCCGCCGCCGCCTACCTCGACGCGTTCCTCTCGGCGGCCGCCCAGACCACCAGGCATGCCAGCCTCAGCATCGAGTCGGCACGCTTCGTGGCCCCGCTCGTGGTGAGCGACCACGCCGTGCCGCGGGTGTCCATCACCGTGGAGCCGGCCACCATGCGGGTGAGCTTCGCGTCGCACGACGACTCCGGCGTGCGCACCGTGCACAGCACCGCCCGAATAGTCGACGCGCCGGTCGACGCGCCGGGGTATCTGCCGCCCACGGAGTTCGGCGAGGAACCGCTCGGCGGCGACGAGTTCTACGCGCTGCTGAATCAACGTGGCCTACAGTACGGTCCGATGTTCCGGCGGGTGACGCGGGCGTGGGTGGGTGGCGACGGGACCGACGACATCGTGGTGGCGACGATCGACACGGGGCTGCCCGGGGCGGGTCACATCGTCCACCCCGCGGTCCTCGACGCCGTGTTGCAGTGTGTGGCAGCGCTTCCCGGTCTGCCGGCGGGACCGATGGTGCCGGTCGCCGCGGGAACCGTGCGGTGGTTCGGCCCGACAGCGGGACCGTCGGCGACGGTGACCGTCCGTCGCCGCGGCGACGGCGTCGCGGCGGACATCCAGGTGACCGGCCGGGACGGCTCGGCGCTGCTGGAACTGCTCGACGTCCGGTTCGGCAGCTTCGCGCCCGCGCCGCCGCCGCTGACCCGGCTGGGCGCGCTGTTCTACGAGATGCAGTGGCGGGAGCTCACCGCGATGTCCACACCGGACATGTCCCGTGGCGAGCGGGCGGTGCTGACGGTCGGTCTCGGGGAACCACCGAGTGGATTCCGGCTGCCCACCGCCACCCTGAACGTCCATGCCCCACAGGCGAGTCCGTTGCGGCGTTGGGGACGCCGCCGCGACGCCGCCGAGCACTCCCCGATGCGGCCGGCGCGGCTGGCGGAGGCCGTCGGCGGCCTCGGCGGTGCGGATGCCACCGTCGTGGTGGTCGCCGGCACGGGCGACGAGGTGACGCTGATCGCCGACCTGGCGGAAGTGTCCAGACAGCTCGACGCGGTCTCCGCCGCCCATCCCGACGTGAAGGTCGACGCCGTCGTGTTGACCAGCGGGGCGTTTCAGGTGCCGGGAGACACCCACCAACCCCACGTGTTGCACGCGGCGCTGACCGGTGCGCGCCGGGCCCTGCAGAACTCGCAGCTGTGGGTGCGCTGGCGGCAGATCGACCTGGCGCCGGCCCGGCGTGTCGATGATTGGGATCCCCACCTGCTCAACGAGATCCACGACGACGATCAGGTGGCCGACGAGATCGCGGTGCGCCGCGGGGGACTGTACGTTCCCTTCCTGCATCGCGGCTTGGCCGAGCGACTCGCGCCGTACTCGGTCGCGGCGCCGCAGCGCGATCCGGAGGAATCGTTCATCGTGGTGCCGCCAGCCGCGCGACGGCTCGACGACGTCACACTGCAGTCCGCACCTCGGGTCGCGCCGGGCCCCGGCCAGATCGAGTTGCGCATCGACGAGGTCGGGCTCAACTACAAGGATGCGATGAAACTGCTCGGCCTGTTGACTCCCGAGCATCTGCGCGGAACCTTCTTCGGCGCATCGATCGGCATGGAAGGGGTGGCCGTCGTGGTCCGCACCGGCGGCGGAACTCGCTTCGCCCCGGGTGATTTGGTGCTGGTATCGGTTCCGGGAATGTTCCGCCGCTATCTCACGCTCGACGCCGCGGACGGCTTTGTCGAAAAGCTCACGCATGAGGTGGCGCCGGGGTTCGCGGGTTCCTTCGTCCCGCTGCTCACCGCATACTACGGGCTGGAGTGCGCGGCCCGGCTGGTCGCGGGTGAGACGATCCTGGTGCACGGCGCCGCGGGCGGCACCGGCCTGGCGGCGGTGCAGGTCGCGCGCGGACTGGGTGCGCGGGTGATCGGCAGCGCGAGTACCGCCGAGCGTCGCGAGTTCGCCGTGGCCGCGGGTGCCCACCACACGGTGAACTCGCGGAGCACCCGGTTCGTCGACGACGTGCTGCGGCTGACGGACGGGCGGGGTGCCGACGTCATCTACACCTCGCTTCCCGGCGAGCTGCTTCGCCAGAATCTGCGGGCGGCAGCCGAGTTCGGCCGGATCGTCGACATCGGCAAGGCCGACATCTTCGCCAACGGAGCGATCGAACTCGGGCCGTTCAACCGCGACCTGCAGTACTTCGCCATCGACATGGACCGGATGTTCGCGCTGCGCCGCGGGTTTGCCGACGGTGTCGTCCACGAGGTGGTCGAACGGCTCGACAGCGGAAGGTTCATCCCGTTGCCCGCGACGACGTATCCGGCCGACCGGCTCGCCGAGGCGCTGGCCATCGTCGCGCAGGGTGCGCAGCGGGGCCGGGTGGTCGTCGCACTCGGCGGCAGCCCGTCGGTGCGGCCGGGCCCGCCGCGGTTCTCGGTCCGATCCGACGTCACCTACCTGATCAGCGGTGGTTTCGGCGCCGTCGGCCTGACGATCGGCGACTGGCTGGTGGATCAGGGCGCGCGCCACCTGATCGTCGTCAGCAGGGGTGGGGCCCGCAGCAGGCGGGCCGCTCAGCGGCTGGCCGCGTGGCGCGCTGCCGGCGCGCAGGTCCGATCCGAAGCCGTCGATGTCGGGGACGCCGCCGCCGTCACCGACCTGGTCCACAGGGCCGGCGCCGAGATGCCGCCGCTGAGCGGGGTGTTCCACGCGGCCGGGGTCGCCGAGGACACCGCCGTCGAGGCGATCACACCGGAGACGGTGCGGCGGATGATCGATCCCAAACTGCGCGGAGCGTGGAACCTGCACAACGCGACCGAGGCCGCCGGAATCGACCTGCAGGCCTTCGTGATGTTCTCGTCGGTGTCCGCGGTGGTCGGGATCGCGCTGCAGATCACCTACGCGGCCGCCAACGCCGGGCTGAACGCGATCGCCGAATTGCGCCATGCACGCGGAAAACCCGCGCTGGCGGTGTGCCTGGGCGCGCTCGGCGGCGGCGGCATGCTCACCGCATCGGATGCGGTTCGGCGCTACATGGACACCACCGGGCACCGGCTGATTGAGCTCTCCGAGCTGCCGGGGCTGTTGGACGCGGTCGCCGGCCTCGCCGACCAGGTACCCAATCCCGTTGTGGCCGCGCTGGATTGGCAAACCCTCTTGTCCGCGCATCCCGGGTCGAGGAATTCGACACGATTCGGCGAGTTCGCCTCGCCCGGCGGTGACGGCGCGCCGGGATTCCGGGCGGAGCTGCTGGCCCTGCCCGCCGAGCAGCGTCTGGAGGTGCTGACCTTGGTGCTCGCCGAACACGTCGGGGCCGTCCTGGGCATCCCTGCGGACAGTCTGGACGCACACACCCCGTTGCCGGAGTTGGGTCTCGACTCGTTGTCGGCGGTCGATCTCGCCTCGCGGGTGGCCACCACGCTGGACATCCGGCTGTCGGCCGTCGATTTCGGCCGGCTTCCCGGTTTGGCGGCAATCGCCAAGCAGGCCCTTGGCGGGATGACGGCCCTGTGAACAACGGATCCGACCCGCGGTCCCTGGCCCGCGACCTGATCAGCCGATACGGCGCGCCGAACGCGGCGGTCCCCTCGCCGGTGCGCAGGCGCGCCGGGCTGACGGACCACCCCCTCGTCGCGCAGGGGAGAGCGGCCAGACGTGCCCTTGCGTCGCTGACGGAGCGCGGGCTGCCCAGCCCGTATTTCCTGCCCCACCGCGGAGTCAGCGGGCCCACGATCGAGATCCTCGACCGGGAGATGCTCAACTTCGCGGCGTTCAACTACCTCGGGTTGGCCTACCATCCGCGCGTGCTGGCCGCCGCGAAGGATGCCATCGACCTCTACGGCACGTCTGCGTCGGCCAGCAGGGCGGTGGCCGGGGAACTTCCCCTGTTCGGGGAACTCGAGCGCAGGCTCGCGGGCGCCTACGGGGTGGACGACGCCGTGGTCACCCCGAGCGGATACTTGACGAATGCCGCCGTGATCCCGTTTCTGCTGACACCGGCCGACATCGCGGTCTGCGATGGGTTGATCCACTCGAGCGTGGTTTCGGGCACCAGGTGGGCACAGTGCAGGCGATTGACGTTCCGGCACAACGACCCCGAGTCGCTGGCATCGGTGTTGCGTCATTCGCGTGGTTCGGGGGAGCGGGCCCTGGTCGTTCTCGAGGGCGTGTACAGCATGGATGGCGACATCGCGGCCCTGCCCGAGTTGGCCGCCGTCGCACGCGAATACGACGCTCTGGTGATGGTCGACGAAGCACACTCGTTCGGCACGCTCGGTGAGCGCGGCATGGGGGTGCGGGAGCATTTCGGGCTGGCGCCGGATTCCGTCGACATCTGGATGGGGACGCTGTCCAAGACGCTGGCCGGCTGCGGGGGATTCCTCGCGGGTGACGCCGACCTCATCTGGGCCATCCGGCTGCTCGCACCGGGGGTGAGTCTCTACGCGACCGCCTCGACGCCGGCGCAGGCGGCGGCGTCGATCGCGGCCTTCGACGTCCTGCGCGCCGAACCTGAGCGCCCAGCCAGATTGCGCACCAACGCCGCCCGCGCGCTGACGGCGCTGCGCGACCAGGGCTGGAACACCGGTACCAGCGCGGGCACGCCGATCGTCCCGCTGATCATCGGCGACCAGGTGGCCACCGTCGAACTGTCACTGTGGCTGCTGCAGCACGGAATCAACGCCGCGCCGATCACCCAGCCCGGCGTCGACCCCGGGCAGGACCGGGTGCGCCTGTTCTTCTCGTCCGAGCACACCACCGGCCAACTGGACCGGCTGGTCGAGTTGCTCGGCCGGTACCGGTCCGGGGAGCGCTGAGGATGGCGTCGACGGCCCCGGAATCGGCGGCGTCGTTCCGGGTCAGGGGCGCCGCCGTAGCGGAGATCCCCGCGATGGCGGCGCTGCTGGGACAGACGTTTCAAACCGGGGACGCCGTGGGCGATTTCATGTTCCCCGAGGACGCGCAGCGCGCCGTCCGGCAACCGCGGATGTTCGCGGCGATGATCCGACACCGCTATCTCCCCGAGGGCGGCGCGGACGTCGCCGTCGCCGCCGACGGCCGCATCGTCGCGGTCATCCTGTGGAGCCGATCGTGGGGCAGGCCCCACCCGGTGCGCAAGCTGAGGGAGAGTCTCGCGTTGCTTGCGGCGATGCGTGGCCGGGTTGTCGCCGGGCTCGCGGTCGAGGCGGCGGTGGCGAGGGGGAAGCCGCGGGATCGCCACCTGTACGCCATGTACCTCGGCGTGGACCCGGACTGGTACGGCGCCGGCGCGGCGCACGCACTCGTCGCCCGGCTGCTGCACCGCGCCGACGCGGAAGACGTTGTGGTGTACGGAAACTGCGAGAAGCGGTTGCTGCCGTTCTACGCCGAGGCGATTCCCGACGGCAGGGTGACCGGATCGACCACGCTGGGCAGGGGCGGCCCCGCGTTCTACTTCCTGCACCGCGCACCGCAGCGGCCCGGCACCCGGCCGCCCGGCTGACTCGGCCTCAGCGGTCGAGAACCAGCCAGCCGCCGTGGAATTCCTGCACGCTGACCCGCACGGACGGGTGGGCGCGCTTGATCCGCTCACCCACCCCGCGCAGCGTGTCGAGGTCGAACCGCTGCACGTGGCCGTAGCACGCCGTCGGTTCCTCCTCGAACGGCACCGCGATGACGACCCGGCACCGGGCCAGCCGCAGCGCCTCCTCGATCACCGCGTCGGTCTGCGCGGGTGTGAGATGTTCGACCAGATGTAGTGCGGTCACCGTGGTGGCCACCCCGTCGGGCAGCGGAACACGGGTTGCGTCGCAGCTCAGTGTGCGCAGGGGACGGCACATGCGGTCGCTCACCGCGGCCAGCAGACGCATCGTCGGTTCACTGAGATCGGTTGCCACGACGTCGATTCCGTGCGCCGCGGCGCGTAGCGGGAAGAAACCGAAGCAGGAGCCCAGATCCACGAGGGTGGGTCCGGTGATCAGCCCGGCCGCGCGTTCGTGGATCGGTGCGAATGCGGTGTTGCCACCTTCGAGCATCGCCATCGAGTTGCGGTAGAAGCGCAGCCACGCCGGCAGACCGCCGTCGACGGTCGAACGGACCACCCCGGTGAACACCATCTCGAAGTCGCTGCGGCCGCGCAGCACGGTGGTGTCGGCGAATTCTCCGACCAGCAGTGTCGTCAGTTCGTCGTTCAGCTCGTCGGGCGTCAGATTGTGCACCACGCTGAGCAGGCCACCGCGCCGGCGCGCGCAGAACCGGGGCGTGCACACCCAGCTGGTGTCGGTGTGCGCATGATGCGGTCCGATGCGCCGGCTCACGCTCACACCTTGGCCGAACCAGGTGCCGCGCGGCGCGGGTGCCAGTGGGTCGATGGTTGCGGGCTCCACCGTGGTCACGGCCGTGGGTGTCATACCCGTCGACTGTATGTCCCGGCAGGTCTCCCGCGCGCACCCCGAATGGGTGCGATTCGTCGGCCCGTCCGGGTGGGTAGGTAACTGCCCACCTGGCGAGTTGCCTTTCGGCACTCAGTGCCATAGCTTCGGTGAGACACGTCACACAACCAGGAGGATGTCATGCCTGAACACAACGAACCCGAGGCGACCACCGAGGACCTGGTCACCGAAAGCCTCGTCGAAGAGGTGTCGATCGACGGGATGTGCGGGGTCTACTGACATGTTCGACCTCGACGCACGGTGGCGCCTGCATCCGCAGGTGGCGGTGCGGCCCGAACCGTTCGGAGCGCTGCTGTACCACTTCGGGACCCGCAAGCTGTCCTTTCTGAAGAACGTCACCGTCGTCGAGGTGGTCCGTTCCTTGTCCGAGCAACCCAGTGCCAGGCAGGCGCTCACGGCCGCGGGTGTCGACGATCCCGCGCCCTACGCCAAAGCGCTTGCCGTGCTGGCCGATTCGAAGATGTTGGTGCGCGCATGACGATTATCGATTCGGCCCCCGCGCCGGTGCCCCGGTTGATCGATCAGTTCGAACTCGGGT